>NZ_JAILYH010000006.1 GCF_019793435.1 Rhizobium redzepovicii
GGTCTGACGGTTGATTACCAGATCGTCGACAACTTCTACGCCAAGGCTTCGGTTCAGTACCTCGATCCGGAAGATGCAGACGACTCCACTTCGGGCTACTTCCGCCTGCAGCGTTCGTTCTAATCTGATCTGACTTCGGTCAATCAGGAAAGCCCGGCTCTCTGAGCCGGGCTTTTTGCTTTGGGTCGAACGCACCTGTTGCCCGCCGCCCGGCTTCGATGAGGCCGATGTATGCCGCTCAGACGCGTGTCGCGGTTCCAAGACAACGACATGCATCAAAACAACGCGCGAAAGCGCGTCGTTTGAATCAAATTAATGCGGCGGGCTTTATCGGCAGGAGGCGAGAAAAGCTCGAATAGCCGTGGGGATATCGCCGTGATGCAGGAGGGGGGCATGGCCTTGCCCTTCTGCAGCATGCAGGATCAAACTCGGATGCCGGCGGGCCATTTCATCGGCCGTCTCCTTTGAGAGCAGAGACGTGTTTTCGCCGCGGATCAGCATCAGCGGAAATCGGCACAGGCTGTCGAATTGCGCCCAGAGATCAGGCAGTGGCTGGCTGAGATCGACCGATTTTAGTGCCTCCGCGATCGCTGGATCGAAGTCGGCGACCGGTCTTCCGCCGACGTCGCGATAAAGAGCAAGCGCCATCTCGCGCCAGTCTTCCTCTTCAAGCGCCGTAAACGACGCGCCATGATTTTCCTTCACGATATCGGCCGCCGCGTGCCAGTCTTCAGGCCTTCTGCCGCTGTTTAGATAGTCGCGGATCCGCGCCAGCCCCTCGGCCTCAACCACGGGGCCGATATCGTTGAGGATGACGGCTTCGAGAAGATCCGGCCGTGTCGCTGCAATCAGATGCAGGATCAGCCCGCCTCGCGACGTGCCGATGAAGATCGCCCGCTCGACGCCGAGGGTCGCGCAGGCGGTGACGATGTCGCCGGCCTCTATAGCGAGATTGTAGTTCGCCTTGTTCTCATCCAACGCCGACTTTCCCCGTCCGCGCGAATCGAGCGCGATGACCCGGCGCGGTGCTGTCATGTCCCGGGAGAGAAGCAGCGCAAGCGGGTGAAAATCCCGCGTATTGCGGGTCAGGCCGGGCAGGCAGATGACTGGCAGCCGCCCCCCGCTTGCCGTTTCGCCCGGCTGATAGTCGCGGGCATAAAGCGTCAGCCCGTCGGAAGAGGTGTAAAATCGTTCCTGGAAACCGCCCGCATCCGTATCCGGCATCGCATCCCTCGAGAGTTGTTGATCCCGAAGATGTAGCCTGCTTTTCGAGCCGCGCCAAACAGCGTCAGGAGGCGCTGCGTCCGCCGATGAGGTCACGCTCGATATCGGTCGACTGGCCGAGGCGGGCCTTATAGACCTCGTAATTCTCCATCACCCGCTGGACGTAGTTCCTCGTTTCGGGGAAGGGGATGCGCTCGATCCAGTCGACGATCTCGTCGATCGATTTGCCGCGCGGATCGCCGTAGCGGCCGATCCATTCCGGTACCCGCTTGGGCCCGGCATTATAGGCGATGAAGGTGAGGATATAGGAGCCGCCAAAGGCGTCGATCTGCTCGCCCAGATAATGCGCGCCGAGTGTGGCGTTATAACCGGCGTCGGCCGTCAGCTTGTCTTTCGAATAGGCGATGTTGTGGCGCTTGGCCACCGCCTGGGCCGTTCCCGGTAGAAGCTGCAGCAGGCCGCGTGCGTTCGCCGCCGAAACGGCGGCCGGGTTGAAGGCGCTTTCCTGCCGGGCGATGGCATAGGCGAGTGCCTTGCCGGAGCCTGAAATATTGGCATTCGCCGGGATGACGCCGACCGGAAAAGCGAGCGCTGCGACATCGATGCCGCGTCCATAGGCGATCTTGCCGATCTGCAGCGACAGATGATGATCGCCGGATTGCTCGGCCTGTGCCGCAAGCACGGCCAGTTCACCGGGGCTCTGCAGTTGGTCGGCGAGCGCGAGATAGAGAATGTCGGCCCGCCATCCATGGCCTGCGGCTTCCAGCCGGGCGATTGCCTGGACGGCTTCGCGTGCCTGGAAGTTTTGCCGGTCGGCCGTGCTCGGCGACGGATAGGTAACGTTCAGCGTCTTTCGCCCCAACCGTTCTGCTGCGAGCTGGCCATAGAAGGTGCCGGGAAACGTTGCAGCCTTCGCATAGAATTCACTGGATTTACCAGGGCCGCCGGCCTCCGCCGCTCGTCCCAGCCAATACCATGCGCGTGAAACCGAGATCGGTCCGTTCGATGTCTGCAGGATTTTGCGGAAGTGTTTTTCCGCCGTTGCCGGATCCTGCAGACCGCGCAGCGCGTACCACCCGGCATGGAATTCAGCCTCGACGATATCCGTCGGGCTGGTTGCGGCGTAGTTTGCGACGATGCGATAAGCGGGCTTGAATTGTCCCTGGTCGACTAGGCCACGGCTGACGATGCGCTGCTCGTTCCACCACTCGCCGGAATTGACGAGCTCGCTGCGCTCGGGCGGCATCTGTTCCAGCAGTGCCGCTGCCTCGGCATATTTGTCCTGCTTGCGCAGATATTCGATCCGCGCAAACAGCAGCCCGGCATCGCTGCGCCATCTCGCATCGACGGCGTTAAGCAGCGCGCCGGCGTTGCCGGCTTTTGCGTCGACAGCGGACCATGCCTTGTAGAGCGACTGCGCCTCGCCCATGTCGCCGAAGCGCTTGGCCTGCGCCACCCGGCCGCGATACATCAGATAGTCCATGCGTGCCTTATGGTCGGCCGGCGTCAACAGCGCGGAAAATTCAATGAGGATCTTGTCCTCGGTCGCCTTGTCGAGAGCCTCACCGCGCCAGACTTTGCGGATATATTTAGCCGCCTGCGCCTGTTTGCCTGTTGCAACCAGCGCCCGTCCGAGGATGACGGCGCCCTGCATCGTCTCAGGCGCGGTATCGCCGAAGGCGGCCAGCACGGCTGATGGGGCGGGGTTTTCGTCATAGAGCGCGCGTTCGGAATAGGCACGCAGCCGCGACAGGCCCGGCCAACTCTTGAGCTCCTGCGCAGCACTGGCGATTTCATAGGAGGGAACGCCCTTCAGTCCGGAAACGGCGATCGCCCAGGTGAGGATATGGCGATCGAGCGCACCGTCTCGCATATTGTCGCGGATCGACAGCGCCAGCAGCGGGTCCTTGTCGGAAAGTGCGTCGAGGCCGGCTTTCAGGTCGCCGTTGACGGGTGCGACGGCCAGATTGCGCGGAATAGCGCCTGTTGTGATCGATTCCGGCATGGCTGTCTCGGGGATGAAGCCGAGCGGCTTGACAGCGGGCATGGCCGTGCTCTCGCCGGCAAGCGGCGACGCTACGCTGCTCCACGCAGCGGCAATAAAGCCGAAGGCGGACAGAATCATGACAGCTTTCTTCATCCGGGATCTCGCAACGAAAACACGCCCTGCCATTTGGCTAGAGGCATCTTAACGAAACCTTACCGTACCAGGTAAAATTCATTCACATCTGCTATCGGAATTTGCCCTAACCGAACTCTACGCGCTTGTCGCGATGATTTCGGCGCTCTATGGTGCGCAAAATATTCATGGAATGCGGCCGAAGCAAGGATTTGGTCGTGAGGAGCTTTGCATGTTCAATGGGTCCATTCCCGCCCTCGTCACCCCCTTCACCGATGCCGGATTGATCGACGAAGACAGTTTCGCCGCGCACGTCGACTGGCAGATCAAGGAGGGCAGCAGCGGTCTCGTTCCTGTCGGCACGACGGGCGAATCCCCGACGCTGTCGCATGCCGAGCACAAACGGGTGGTGGAACTGTGCATCGAAGTTGCCGCAAAGCGCGTTCCCGTCATGGCCGGCGCCGGCTCGAACAACACAGGTGAGGCGATCGAGCTTGCCCAGCATGCCGAAAAGGTCGGCGCCGACGCTGTTCTGGTCGTCACGCCTTATTACAACAAGCCGACGCAAAAGGGTTTGATCGCGCATTTTTCGGCGATTGCCGAGGCCGTCGATCTGCCGATCTATATCTACAATATCCCCGGCCGCTCGGTGGTCGACATGACGCCGGAAACGATGGGTGCGCTTGCCAAGGCGCATGGCAATATCGTCGGCGTCAAGGATGCGACGGGCAAGATCGAGCGCGTTTCCGAACAGCGCATCACCTGCGGCAAGGATTTCCGGCAATTGTCCGGCGAGGACGCGACGGCGCTCGGCTTCAACGCCCATGGCGGCGTCGGCTGTATTTCGGTCACGGCCAATGTCGCTCCGCGCCTCTGCGCCGATTTCCAGGCGGCGACGCTGAAAGGCGACTATGCCGGCGCGCTGGAATATCAGGATCGGCTGATGCCGCTGCACAAGGCGATCTTCCTCGAACCCGGTCTCTGCGGCGCCAAATACGGGCTCTCGCGGCTTGGTCGGATGAGCCGCAACGTCCGCTCGCCGCTGCTGTCGACGCTGGAGCCGGCAACGGAAGCGGCGATCGATGCGGCGCTACGCCATGCCGGGCTGCTGAACTGAGCAGACCGGCCGTCTTCACAAGGCCGGGTCGTTCCCCTACATAGAGGGCAAGCAATGAGGGCGCGGCTTTTCCCGCGCCTCGAAGGGAATATTGTCATGGCCCCCAAAGGCAGCCAGCGCGTGGTGAACAAGGTCGTGGCGGAAAACCGCAAGGCCCGCTTCAACTACGAGATCATCGATACCTACGAGGCCGGCCTCGTGCTGATGGGCACGGAGGTCAAGTCGCTGCGTGAGGGAAAGGCCAATATCGCCGAATCCTATGCGTCGGACGAGGGCGGCGAGATCTGGCTGATCAACTCCTATCTGCCGGAATATCTGCAGGCGAACCGCTTCAATCACGAGCCGCGCCGGCGCCGCAAGCTGCTGCTATCGGGCCGTGAGATTCACCGCCTGCGCTCTGCCGTCAACCGCGAGGGCATGACGCTGATTCCGTTGAAGATCTATTTCAACGACCGCGGCCGGGCGAAGATGGAACTGGCGCTCGCCAAGGGTAAGAAATTGCACGACAAGCGCGAGTCCGAGAAGGAGCGCGATTGGAACCGGCAGAAGAGTCGCCTGCTGAAGGATAATGGCTAAGCTCGACGCTTGGGATTGCCGTTTCGCACGGCAATCCTCCCGGCTCACTCCTCGAAATCGCTGGGCGGGGCGGCGACGACTTCGACCTGGCGTGGCGCCCGATCCGCGGGATCACGACCGATTTCAGCCTTCAAAGACAAGAGATCGATGAAGTGGTCGGCCTGACGGCGCAGGTCGTCGGCGATCATCGGCGGCTGCGTAGCCATTGTCGAGATCACCGAGACCTTGCGGCCTCTGCGCTGTAGCGCCTCGACCAGGTTGGTGAAGTCGCCGTCGCCCGAGAAGATGACGAGATGATCGACTGTTTCGGACTGTTCCATGGCGTCGATTGCAAGCTCGATGTCCATGTTGCCCTTGATTTTTCGGCGGCCCATGGAATCCGTAAATTCCTTCGCGGGCTTGGTGACGACTTTATAGCCGTTATAGTCGAGCCAATCGATCAGCGGCCGGATCGAGGAATATTCCTGATCTTCGATCAGAGCGGTATAATAGTAGGCCCGCAGGAGATAGCCGCGTTTCTGAAATGCTTTCAAGAGCTTGCGGTAATCTATGTCGAAACCGAGGCTCTTGGATGCAGCGTAGAGGTTGGCGCCGTCAATGAAGAGTGCAATTTTTTCGCGTGGGTCAAACATCGCTTACCAATCCAATGAGAGCAATCGAAATCCGGGGGACCAAAATCCAATAAAATCAATGATTTGTGTTTTGATTTTTGCTCTGATCCATACTTTAACAATTATTCATATATGAAAGACTTAGGGCACGATTCGGCATATTCCAAGCAACCCAAGGTGGAATTGAGGCATTCTCCATGGAAATTTAGTTCAGCCACTTATAAAGACGAGGGCAGCCGGAATGAAAAACTTGTAATTGCCCGGTTTTAATTGTATCGGGCGTGCTAATCCCGAAATGACGACCGTAAAGGACAGGCAATGGCCCGTGTCACAGTTGAAGATTGCATCGACAAGGTGGAGAACCGCTTCGAGCTGGTTCTGCTCGCCAGCCACCGCGCCCGGCTGATTTCCCAAGGCGCCTCGATCACCATCGATCGCGACAACGACAAGAACCCGGTCGTCGCCCTGCGCGAAATCGCCGACGAGACGCTTTCGCCCGATGACCTCAAGGAAGATCTGATCCATTCGCTGCAGAAGCATGTCGAAGTCGACGAGCCCGAGCCAGATCCGGCCAGCATGATCGCCGCCGGCGGTGTCGCCGCAGCCGACAGCGAAGAGCAGGACGATCTTCCTGAGACGATCACTTTCGACCAGATGTCGGAAGAAGAGCTGCTTGCCGGCATCGAAGGCCTTGTGCCGCCCGAAAAGAGCGACGACTACTAAGCACGCAGACTGATCTCCGACCGTATGTGATCCAGGTCGCAGCCGAACCGGAAAAGTTTCATGCGATGCGAAAGAGCGATGATTACCAATCGTCAATCTTGCGCCTTTATTGCTTAGGCATATTATTGCCCATGTGTGCGCCAATCGTTGATTGGCGCGCTTTTATTTTTACCGGAGTGGCTTTGGAATGATGCGGCAGTACGAGCTCGTGGAGCGGGTTCAGCAATACAAGCCCGATGCCAATGAAGCGCTGCTGAACAAAGCCTATGTCTACGCCATGCAGAAGCACGGCCAGCAAAAGCGCGCGAGCGGCGATCCCTATATTTCCCATCCGCTCGAAGTCGCCGCCATCCTCACCGACATGCACCTCGATGAATCGACGATCGCCGTCGCGCTGCTGCACGATACGATCGAGGATACGACGGCGACCCGCGCCGAGATCGACGAACTCTTCGGCGAGGATATCGGCCGCCTGGTCGAGGGCCTGACCAAGATCAAGAAACTCGATCTCGTCACCAAGAAGGCCAAGCAGGCGGAAAACCTGCGCAAGCTGCTGCTGGCCATATCAGACGATGTGCGCGTGCTGCTGGTCAAGCTTGCCGACCGCCTGCACAATATGCGCACCCTCGATCATATGTCGGCCGACAAGCGGGCCCGCATCTCCGAGGAGACGATGGAAATCTATGCGCCGCTCGCCGGCCGCATGGGCATGCAGGATATGCGCGAGGAGCTCGAAGAGCTCTCCTTCCTGCATATGAACCCGGAAGCCTACGACACCGTCACCAAAAGGCTGGAAGAGCTTTCCAAGCGCAATGAAGGCATCGTCAAGAAGATCGAGGCGGAACTTCGCGACCTGCTCGTCGCCAGCGGCCTGACGAGCGCCTATGTCAAGGGCCGGCAGAAAAAGCCTTATTCGGTCTTCCGCAAGATGCAGTCGAAATCGCTTTCCTTCGAGCAGCTTTCCGATGTGTACGGTTTTCGGCTCATCGTCGAAGATATCCCGTCCTGTTACCGGGCGCTCGGCATTGTCCACACCCGCTGGCGCGTCGTGCCCGGGCGCTTCAAGGATTATATCTCGACGCCGAAGCAGAACGATTACCGCTCGCTGCACACCACGATCGTCGGTCCTTCCAGCCAGCGCATCGAACTGCAGATCCGCACCAAGCGCATGCATGAAATCGCCGAATTCGGCATCGCCGCCCACACGCTTTACAAAGACGGCGCCACCAATGCCGACGGCGACATCCTGTCGCGTGAATCCAATGCCTATTCCTGGCTGCGCCATACGATCGAGGCGCTGGCCGAGGGCGACAGTCCGGAAGAATTCCTCGAGCACACCAAGCTCGAACTCTTCCAGGACCAGGTCTTTTGCTTCACGCCGAAGGGCAAGCTGATTGCCCTGCCGCGCGGCGCCACCCCGATCGATTTCGCCTATGCAGTGCACACCAATATCGGCGATACCACGGTGGGCGCCAAGATCAACGGCCGCATCATGCCGCTGGTGACGCGGCTTGCCAACGGTGACGAGGTCGAGATCATCCGCTCCGGCGTGCAGGTTCCGCCCGCCGCCTGGGAAGAGATCGTCGTCACCGGCAAGGCGCGCGCCGCCATCCGCCGCGCCACCCGCATGGCGATCCGCAAGCAATATGCCGGCCTCGGCCACCGCATTCTCGAGCGCACCTTCGACAGGGCCGGCAAGATCTTCTCACGCGAGGCGATGAAGCCGGCGCTGCATCGTCTCGGCCAGAAGGATGTCGAGGATGCGATCGCCGCCGTCGGCCGCGGCGAGATGTCCTCGCTCGACGTGCTGCGCGCCGTCTATCCCGACCATCAGGATGAGCGCGTCACGGTAAAACCCTCGGGCGACGACGGCTGGTTCAACGTCCGCAGCGCGGCCGGCATGATCTTCAAGATCCCCGGCAAGACTAAGCCCGGGCTCGACGGCGGCCATTCGGACATCGACACCGACGCCGATATCGGGCCGATCCGCGGCCTGTCCGGCAATGTCGACGTCAAGTTCGCGTCGACAGGCGCGGTTCCCGGCGATCGCATCGTCGGCATCATGGACCAGAGCAAGGGCATCACCATCTACCCGATCCAGTCGCCGAGCCTGCAGCGCTTCGACGATCAGCCTGACCGTTGGATCGACGTCCGTTGGGATCTCGACGAAGCCAACAAGTCGCGTTTCATGGCGCGCATCATGGTGAACGGCCTGAATGAGCCCGGCACTCTGGCCAAGGTCGCCCAGACGGTTGCCGGCCTCGACGTCAATATCCGCTTGCTGAATACGGTGCGGGTCGCGGCGGATTTCACCGAAATGATGCTTGAGGTCGAGGTCTGGGATCTGCGTCAGCTCAATCAGCTGCTCGCCCAGATGAAGGAACTGGATTGCATTGCCACGGTCCGACGGCTCTACGAGTAAGTTTTTGTTAAGGTCGCAGGAATTTAAGCGCAGAATTGCACATTTTATGATCGTTTTGTGGTGAGGGTGGTACGCCAAAAAGGCAAGCAATGCATTGCGCGCATGGCTGTCTCCATGTTGCGGCTGTAGTAATTAGCCCAGGCCGAGCCTATCTTCTGGTCATCGAAACGCAAACAGAAGATGAGACAAGACAATGTTTGATCCTATCAGGAAAATCGCTCGCGCCCTCCGCGCTCCGACCACGCAGGAACGTGAAATGGCATATCTCAACGGCTCGTTCGATCGTATTGATCTCGAGTTTCGCCAGCGCCAGGTCGACCGCGGTCTGTTCCGCACACGTTGATACTGAACTTTCTACTTGAGACGAGTGAGGGACGTTATGCATAACGGACGCCCCTCGGCATGACAAAGCTCTTCTCTGCTGCGAGGACTGAGCTGTTTTTTCGGCGGTATCATTCGCCGCTCTTGTCATGGTCATGTGCGCTGCACTAAATACCGGCCATGTTGTTTCGCCGTCGCAAGCCCGCGGGATTCAAGGAAAAGATGCGAGAGCTTCTATGGCCCCGCAAAGGTTTCCTTCGCCCGCTCCGTTACCTCACAATGCGCATCCTGCGCCTGAGCGCTTCGCCGCATGCGGTTGCGGCTGGCGTCGCTGCCGGTGTCTTCGTGTCGTGGACGCCGTTTATCGGTGTGCATTTCGTCATGGCCTTCGTCATCACCTATTTTCTCTCCGGCAGTATGGTGGCCGCGGCGCTGGGTTGCGCGGCCTTCGGCAACCCGCTGACCTATCCGTTCATCTGGGGCATCACCTGGGAGATCGGACATCTGCTGCTGAGCCGTGAGGATCATATGGCTGGTCAGGCGGTGGATCTGGCCGCCCTCTTTCACAGGCTGAACTTCACCGAATTGTGGAGGCCGGTGCTGGAGCCGATGCTCGTCGGCGCCATTCCGCCGGGGATCGTCACCTCCGTTGCGCTCTATGCGCTGACATTCTACACCGTGAGGGGTTTTCAGACGCGCCGCCACACACGGCTGCTGGAGCGGGCGCGCCTGCGTCTGGCCGGCCCGGCCGGCGACATGCCGAGCGTATGAACCTGATCAAGAACTCTTAAGCGACGGAAGGTTCCGGCATGATCATCGGCATTGGCAGCGATCTGATCGACATTCGCCGCGTCGAGAAATCCATCGAGCGCTTCGGCGAGCGCTTCACCAATCGCTGCTTCACCGAGATCGAGCGCGCCCGTTCCGACCGCCGGACAAATCGCGGCGCCTCCTATGCCAAGCGTTTCGCGGCCAAGGAGGCTTGTTCCAAGGCGCTCGGCACCGGCATAGCCCAAGGCGTCTTCTGGAAGGATATGGGCGTCGTCAACCTGCCGAGCGGCAAGCCGACCATGGTTTTGTCGGGCGCTGCCGCCGTGATCCTCGAATCGATGCTGCCTGCGGGCCACAGGCCCGCCATTCATTTGACAATAACGGATGATTATCCCTTGGCACAGGCCTTCGTGATTATCGAGGCATTGCCCGAGAACCTCTGGTCGTGACCTCGGGAGCGTTGATCGCGACCTCGGGAGCTGCCGATCGCGACCTCGGGAGCTGTCGATCGCGACCTCTCGTCGCTTTTGACGTTGTCACCATTGCCGCAACCGGCCGAAGTCGCTAGAGAGAACGTCAGAAGAATTGCGCCGCCGCGGCGTCTTGAAGGAATAAGACTGCGTGTCCGAAAAAGTCGAAGCCAAGCCGAACGCCCTCTGGGAAAATATCAAAGTCATCATCCAGGCGCTGATTTTGGCGATGGTGATCCGTACGGTGCTATTCCAGCCCTTTACAATTCCGTCCGGTTCGATGATGCCGACACTGCTCGTCGGCGACTACATCTTCGTCAATAAGTTCGCTTACGGCTATTCGAAATATTCGCTGCCCTTCTCGCCTGATATTTTCAGCGGCCGCCTGTTCGGCGCCGATCCGAAGCGCGGCGATATCGTCGTATTCCGCTTCCCGCCGAACCCCGAGATCGATTACATCAAGCGCTGCATCGGCCTGCCGGGCGACCATATCCAGGTCACCGACGGAGTGCTCTACGTTAACGGCAAACCCGTTCCGAAGGTAGCGGACGGTACCTTCACGTCGGATTACAAGCTCGATCCGGGCGCGGATGTGCCGGTGTTCCGCGAAACGCTCGACAATGGCAAGACTTACGACACGCTCGATCAGTCTCCCGTGTCGCGCGGCGATAACACCCGCGAATTCATCGTGCCGGAAGGCCATTATTTCATGATGGGCGACAACCGCGACAACTCGCTCGACAGCCGCTTCGACGTCGGCTTCGTGCCTGCGGAAAATCTTGTCGGCCGCGCCAGCGTCATCTTCTTCTCGCTCGGCAACGATACCTCCTTCCGCGAAATCTGGAAGTGGCCGACGAACATGCGCTGGGATCGCCTCTTCAAGGTTGTTGAATGAGCAAGGCGCAGACGCTTTCTGCGGCAGACCGCGCAAAGCTTGAAGGCCTGATCGGTCACGACTTCACCGAAAAGGAACGCCTGGACCGGGCGCTGACCCATGCGAGCGCCCGCACCGAGAAGGGCGGCAACTACGAACGGCTGGAATTCCTCGGCGACAGGGTTCTCGGGCTCTGCATCGCCGAGCTTTTGTTCCGCACCTTCGGCACGGCGGGGGAAGGCGAGCTCTCGGTTCGTTTGAACCAGCTGGTCAGCGCCGAAACCTGTGCTGCGGTCGCCGACGAACTCAATCTTCATCTTTATATCCGCACCGGCGCCGACGTGAAGAAATTGACCGGCAAGCGGATGATGAACGTGCGCGCCGACGTGGTCGAAAGCCTGATCGCCGCGATCTATCTCGACGGCGGCCTCGAAGTTGCCCGCCGCTTCATCCTGCGCTACTGGCAGGGCAGGGCGGTCAGGGCCGATGGCGCCAAGCGCGACGCCAAGACTGAGCTGCAGGAATGGTCGCACGCGAAATTCGGCGTCACACCAAACTACCGGGTTGATGAACGCAGCGGACCGGATCATGATCCGCGCTTCAAGGTGACGGTGGAAGTTGCTGGCATAAAGCCGGAAACCGGCGTAGAGCGGTCGAAGCGTGCCGCCGAACAGGTTGCGGCGACGAAGATGCTTGAGCGCGAAGGCATTTGGCAGCAATCGCCTGCCGGAAACTGACGGGACAATGACACAAGAAGAAGATATCGCGGCCGAAGCTACCGCAGAAACCAGTGGTCCGACGCATTCGGGCTTTGTCGCGCTGATCGGGCCGACCAATGCCGGCAAGTCGACACTGGTGAACCGCCTGGTCGGCGCCAAGGTCTCGATCGTCAGCCATAAGGTCCAGACGACACGTGCCATCGTTCGCGGCATCGCGATCCACGACAACGCCCAGATCGTCTTCATGGATACACCCGGTATCTTCAAGCCGCGCCGCCGGCTCGACCGCGCCATGGTGACCTCGGCCTGGGGCGGCGCGAGGGATGCCGATCTGATCGTGCTGCTGATCGACAGCGAGCGCGGCCTGCGCGGCGATGCCGAAGCCATTCTCGAAGGCCTCAAGGAAGTCCGGCAGCCGAAGATCCTGCTGCTCAACAAGATCGACCGCGTCAACCGCGAGGATCTGCTGGCCCTCGCGGCCGCTGCCAATGAAAAGATCGCCTTCGATCGCACCTTCATGATATCGGCCGAAAACGGGTCCGGCTGCGACGATGTCATGGATTATCTGGCTGCGACGCTGCCGGAGGGGCCGTGGTATTATCCCGAAGACCAGATTTCAGATCTGCCGATGCGCCAGCTCGCCGCCGAGATCACCCGCGAGAAGCTGTTCCTGCGGTTGCACCAGGAGCTTCCCTACGCCTCGCATGTCGAAACGGAGAAGTGGGAAGAGCGCAAGGATGGCTCGGTACGTATCGAGCAGGTGATCTATCTTGAGCGCGACAGCCAGAAGAAGATCGCGCTCGGCAAGGGTGGTGAAACTATCAAGGCGATCTCGACGGCTTCCCGCAAGGAATTGTCGGAGATCCTCGAGCAGCCGGTCCATCTCTTCCTGTTCGTCAAGGTTCGCGAGAATTGGGGTGATGATCCCGAACGGTTCCGCGAAATGGGTCTCGATTTCCCGAAATAAGGGGTGGCAAGAATTTGCTTATTCGGCTGCCAGCCCCTTGTTTTCAAATAAAAAAACCGCATCGCTCACGGAACAATTCGGTAACTTGTGCATTCCTTCATGAACGGCGCGCCAAAGACGGCGTGCCTGTTTTGCGACGGCAGGGGCGGGCATGGTGACGTCGAGAACGATCAATTCCTTCAAGACTCCTTGCCAGCAATGTCCTTTGCGGCCCCTGCCGCATTTCCGGGAATTCAGCCGCGACGAACTGGAATTCGTTTCCAATTTCAAGAGAGGTGAACTTGCCGTCGATGCCGGCTCCACCATCCTCGTCGAGGGTGCGCACAGCGCCCATCTTTTCACCGTGCTTGCCGGTTGGGGCTTTCGCTACAAGATGCTGGAGGATGGGCGCCGCCAGATACTGAATTATATCATGCCGGGCGATCTGGTCGGCCTGCAGGGAACGATCGCCGGCGAGATGCAGCATTCCGTCGAAGCGCTTTCACCGGTTTCTCTCTGCGTCTTCGAGCGCGACAGGCTGATGACGCTCTATAACAAACACCCCTCGCTTGCCTTCGACATCACCTGGATCGCGGCGCGCGAGGAGCGAATCTTGGATGAACACCTGCTCAGCATCGGCCGTCGCACGGCGTTGGAAAGAGCAGCCTATCTGATCGCTTTCCTGTTTGAGCGCGGCCGGAAGCTTAATCTCTTCAATGGCCGCCAATTCATCCCCATCACCCAGCAACACATTGCCGATACGCTCGGCCTTTCCATCGTCCACACCAACAAGACCTTGAAAAAGCTCGGTGAACGTGGGTTGATCCGCTGGCAGGAGCGCGGCTGCGAGGTTCTGAACGGCGAGGAACTGATGGCGATTGCTGGCTGGGAAGGGCTCGGAGAAAGCAAACGTCCCTTCATCTAGTCCCGGCCTTATGTCTTTTTTAAATGCGCATTAGCATCAGGGAAAATAAGCTCGGTCGTCGTCTTTCCTCCGATTTGATTCTTATCGACCGGGCAGAAAAATGGTTCATTCAGAAATGGTGGCGGAATTCACCGACAGCGTGCCATGCGGGGCACCGGAGGGCATTGATGTTGGCGAAACAGCCGGGGCGCTGCGACTGCCGCCCGACGGAGGGCGGGCAATCATGAGCGCAATCCGTGTTCTGGTTCTTGAAGACAGCCTGATTATCGCGATGGAGGCGGAGGACATTTTGCGCCTGGCCGGCGTCGAGAATATCGATATCGTCGGCAGTGTGGAGCAGGCGAGGGCTGCCATCACTGCGGAGACCTATGATTTCGCGCTTCTCGACGTCAATCTCGGCGAGGGCATGAGCTTCGGATTTGCTCGTCATCTTCTCGATCTCGGCATTCCCTTCGGCTTTGTCAGCGGTTATTCCGATACCGGCGATTTCCCGCCGGACTTGCAGCACATTCCGCTTCTGGTGAAGCCTTTCGACGAAACGGCGATGCGTCAATTCCTGCTGAGGTTATTCCCCGCCGTTGCCTGACGCGGTCCAGGACAGCAGCTAGGCCTTTTCCATTTTCGGCATCATGTTCTAGAGCCTTTCCTGGTTAGATTGAAGCATTCTGCCGGAGCAGGTTTTCGTCAGGGCAGAGGCGATTGGCGACGGGCCTACCTCTTGGTACGGCCGAGCCGATCGCCTCTGATCCTGGCGGAAAGATGCCCGGCCCTTCGGGTTGGCTGAAACGGGCCGGCTGATCGACCGGCCGGCTTGGCCGTAAAGCCGGGCTACGACGCGCCGGCCGGTCGACCATCCGACTCCGTTTGAGCCAACAGAATGCTTCAATCTAACCGGGAAAGGCTCTAGGATGGATTCGTCAGCCGCAAGGACTTCTTTCGATGCAGTGGCAGGATCAGGCGATCATCCTGGGCGTCAAGCGCCACGGCGAGACGAGTGTCATCGCCGAGGTGATGACGCGCGATCGCGGCCGCCATCTTGGCCTGGTGCGCTCCGGCCGGTCGCGCGCCATGCAGCCGGTGCTGCAGGCCGGCAATGCCGTGGAGGTTATCTGGCGCGCCAGGTTGGACGAACATCTCGGCGAATTCCGCGTCGAACCGGTGACGTTGCGCGCCGCCCGCCTGATGGAAACGGCGACCGCCGTCTACGGCGTTCAGGCGATGGGCGCGCTGCTGCGGCTGCTGCCGGAGCGTGATCCGCATCCGCATCTCTTCGAAGCGCTGGAGGTCATCCTCGATCACCTGCACAACCCGGCCGATGCCGGCGAGCTCTTCGTGCGTTTCGAACTGGCGGTGCTGAACGATCTCGGCTTCGGCCTCGATCTCGCCGAATGCGCCGCGACCGGCGCCCGTTCCGATCTCGTCTATGTCTCGCCCAAATCCGGCCGCGCCGTCAGCCGCAGCGCCGGTGCCCCCTGGGCTGACAAGATGCTGCTCCTGCCACCGTTTCTCGGTATCGAAGGCAATCGTGCGGCCGACTTCGATAGTCTCACGGCCGCGTTCCGTCTGACCGGGTTCTTTTTGCATCGCCACGTCTATGAACCACGCGGCATCGAAGCCGCAGCAGCCCGCGACGGCTTCGTTCAGGCGGCGCTCAAGGCGCTCAATCCAGCCTTGCGGACGCTTTCCGGTCCGAATGATATTTCCGCCTGACTTCGGTTTTTTACCGGTGCAAAACATCCTCCGGATTTGGCGGTTTACCCGCATGGGAGCCCTTCCTATGTCTGGAGGACTGCCAGCCAAGGAGGATCCCATGCTGACCAAGACCGCAACACCGAAGACGATCACGCTCTGGAACGGCCGCGAAATTCCGCGTCTCGGCATGGGATGCTGGGCGATCGGCGGCCCCTTCTTTGCCGGTGACACGCCGCTCGGCTGGGGCGAGGTCGACGACGATGAATCCGTCGAAGCGATCCGCCGCGCCATCGAACTCGGCATCCGCTTCTTCGATACAGCCTCGAATTACGGCGCCGGCCATTCCGAAGAAGTGCTCGGCCGGGCGATCGGCAATCGCGACGATATTGTCGTCGCCACCAAGTTCGGCTTCGCCACCGACCCGCAAACCAAGCAGGCAACTGGCGCCTTCGCCGATGAGGCCTTCATCCGCCGTTCGGTCGAGACCTCGCTGCGCAGCCTCAGGCGCGACCGCCTCGATCTCCTGCAATTCCACATCAATGATTTTCCGTTGGAACAATCCGATGCCGTCTTCGACGTGCTGGAGGCGCTGCGCGCCGAAGGCAAGATCGGCGCATTCGGCTGGAGCACCGATTCTCCCGATCGCGCCGCCCGCCATGCCGGCCGCCAGGGCTATGTCTCGGTGCAGCATACGATGAACGTCTTTGAGCCGGTGCCGGAGATGATCGCGGTGATCGAAAGGCAGGGGCTGATCTCTATTAATCGTGGTCCGTTGGCCATGGGGCTCCTGACCGGCAAGTTTACCGCCGACAAGGCAGTGGGCGCCAAGGATGTACGCGGCGCGGCCCTCGACTGGATGGTCTACTTCAAGGACGGGCGCATGGCCCCGGAATTCGCCGCAAGGCTCGACGCCGTCCGCGATCTCCTGACCTCGGGTGGCCGCACGCTGACGCAAGGGGCGCTCGCCTGGCTCTGGGCAAAATCGCCGCGCACACTGCCTATTCCAGGCTTCCGCACGTTCGCCCAGGTGGAGGAAAATGTCGGGGCGCTGGAAAAGGGACCGCTGCCGGCGGATATCATGGCGGCGATCGACGCCGCACTCGGGCATCAGTGAGAGGCGGCGACAATCCCCCACGCTTCCTCGTTCCTGTGACGAGCACAGGAATGGGGGAGAACGTTGCAGCGCGTGCGGAAGAAAGCCTTCCGCAATTCGACCTACCGCCGTGCACGAACCTTCAACGCCCAGCCCTCAGGCCTTTCCTCGACGACGCGCACGGTGTCACCGATCGTGATCCTGCCGTTGGCGCGCGGGGTGACGTTCCAGCCGAAGAGCGGGCCGGGCACACGCCGGTCGGCCGACATGCGGATGCGGCCCATTGATGGCATCGGGTTGGGTACCTCGCGTGAACCGGTCAACTGGTCCTGCGTCGTCATGATGCAGCGCGAGCAGGGTTTGACGAGATCGAAGCGGATGCCGGCAATCTCGATCGCCGCCCAGCGGTCCTCCGGCCAGGCCTCGTCGATATCGATGACGATGTTCGGACGGAAACGTTCCATGCCAACGCTGCCTTCGCCATGGGCCGCGAGGTCGGCGTTCAACGCTTTCAGCGAGCCGGTTGTCGTCACCAGGATCTGATAGCCGTCGGTAAAGGTTACGGGCGTACCTTCACCGGCCCATTCGGCATTCGCCGTGCGCCTTGCCTGGCCGTCGAAGAAGACCAGCCGCACCTCGCGGCCGAGCCATTCGGAAAGCAACCGGTTGCTTTCGGGATCGGCGACGGCGGCACTGACGGTCGATTTCCACACGCTCACATCCATGCGGCTTTCAGGCCGAGGCGGCGGCACCGATATGTCCTGCCTTCCCTGCATCAGCAGCCGAAAAGCGCCGGGCTCCGGCCGGACCTCGATGCGCGCAAGGTCCGGCAATTCGCGCTGGGTGATGAAGTGTCCGTTGGGATCAGTGATCATTGCCCGCCGGTCGCCGGGAAGCCCATAGGCGTCGATGTCGGTCGAAGGCAGGGCAATGCCGCGGGCACTTTTGAGGGGATAGATGAAGAGGTCGCTGATACGCATGCCGTTCTCCTAGATCTCGTCCATGAATGCCTGGAGAAAGTCGCGCAGGCTTTTGTCGCGCGCGGCCGCCAACCTGCGGCCGGTCTCGGTCTGGAACCCGTCCGCCAGTTTGAACAGCTTCGTCCGGAAATGGTCAATGGCATACCGCTTGTCGTCGAGCGGGCGATCCGCTGCCGCCGGGTCGAACGGATCGTAGAGCCCGGATCCCAGTCGCCCGGCAATATAGAAGCAGCGTGCGGCGCCGACCATGCCGATCGCATCCAGCCGATCGGCATCCTGCAAGATCTTTGCCTCCAGCGTCTGCGGCGCCACCCCGGCCGAGAAACTATGCGCGGTGATGGCGTGAGCCGCAGCGTCGATATCCGCCTGATTCCAGCCGAGTTCTGCCAAGATCGCCGAAGCCTTCTGCGCCGCCAAAGCCGATGCCTGTGCCCGCAGCGGCGAATTCTTCTCTACGGCAACGCAGTCGTGTAGCAGCACGGAGGCGGCAAGAATTCGCCCGTCGCCGCCTTCGCTAGCATGGATGCGCATGGCGTTCCGGAAGACGCGCAGGATATGGGCAAGATCGTGCGAGCCGTCGTCGCCATCGGCCGCATGGGCGATCAGCGCCGCGGCGAGCGTTTCATGAGGAGAGAAGGCTTCGGCCTCGACCATTGCGCCACCTGTTTATGAGGAGGATTGTCTTCCGTCGATAGAGCATCGGAGCGGAAGCGGATTCGGGATCTCGGTCGAAGCACGCGACAACGAAGGCTCGGGGACCGTTGCCGATTATGTAGCCGCTTGCCGTGCGAGTCGCAATTGAAGCTGGCTCAGTGGCTCGGCAGAGGTGTCGCGCCGCCGTTTCTCGGCAGGGAAAGAAGATGGGGCACGTCAAGCGCGGGTCTCGGCCGGCTGATGTGATAGCCCTGGATCTCGTCGCATTCCTCGCATTCGAGCAGCGCCAGCTGCTCGGCCGTCTCGACGCCTTCGACGGTGACGCGCATGCCGAGCGCGTCACCGAGCAGAATGATCGCGTGCATGATCGCATGTGCTTCCTTGTTGTCGACGATGTCGTTGACGAAGGATTTGTCGATCTTGATCTTGTCGAAGGGGAAGCTTGAGAGATAGCTCAGCGAGGAGTAGCCGGTGCCGAAATCGTCCATAGAGATGCGGATGCCGCGCTCCTTCAGCGCATGCAGGATCGGCAGCACTTCGCCGAGATTTTCCATCAGCACGCTTTCGGTGATTTCGAGCTCGAGCCGCAGCGGCGACAATGAGGCGGTCGCCAGCGCTTCGCCGACATCCCTGGTCAGGTCGCTGCTGCTGAACTGCGTCGCCGAAACGTTGACGGCGACTTTGATGTCTTCAGGCCATTCTGCCGCATCGCTGCAGGCCCGGCGCAAAACCCAGCGGCCGATATCGACGATGAGGCCGACCTCTTCGGCGAACGGAATGAAATCTATCGGCGCAACACGGCCGCGGATCGGATGGTTCCAGCGGATCAGCGCCTCGAAGCCGCAGATGCGCCGCTGCGAAAGGTCGTAGAGCGGCTGGTAATGCAGCTCGAATTCTTCCTTCTCGATGGCTGCTCTGAGGTCCGCCTCCAGCGCGTGGCGCAGTTGCATCTGCGCTTCCATCTCGCCGGCGAAGAAACGCTCGCGCTTGCGCCCGTCCGATTTGGCATGCGACAGCGCCACGCCGGCATGTTTCAGCAGGATATCGGTTTCATCGCCATCCCCCGGGGCGACTGCGATCCCCATCGAGACGCTGAGCTCCATCTGTTTTTCGCCGTGCAGGAATGGCTCGGAAAGCTCGCGGCGGATCTGCTCGGCCAGCGCCGTTACGTTCCACGGCTGCTGTCTGCCGGTCTGCAGGATGGCGAATTCGTCCGAACCCAGCCGCGCCAGGGTGTTTTCCGAACCGGCCGATGCCCGGATGCGCGCGGCGACCTGCTGCAGGATCGTGTCGCCGGCGGACACGCCCATCAAGTTGTTGATCGATTTGAACCGGTCGAGGTTGAGGTGAATGAGGGCGATCTGCTCGTCCGGTTTGCGCTCTGCGAGTGCCGCATCGACCTGCTGGCGGAAATGGATGCGGTTCGGAAGACCGGTCAGCGGATCGTGGTGGGCGAGATAGGTGATGCGCTCAGCCGCCTTTCGATCCTCGGTAATATCGGCATGAATGGCGATGTTGCTGCCGTCGGCAAGGATAGTCACCATGCTCTGGATGACGCGGCCATCGTCCATCAGCCATTCGCGCCGACGAATACCGCTGCTTTTTACGGCTGCGGAGGAATGTCGCCCGGCTCGCCGGCCGGGCTTGGCGCTGGCGCCTTCCGCACCGCGCATTTTGTCGATGAGATCGGCGATTGTCACGCCTGGAGTGACATCGGCCTGCGTCAGGCCGAAAAGCTGACTGAAGCGAATGTTGGAAAGTGTCAGCCGCTGATCTGCGTCGAAGACGCTGAGACCGAGTGGCAGGTTGTTGAGGATGATTTCGAAGAGCCTCTGCTGTCCGTCGAATGCCTGCCTGAGGGCTGACATATTGCCTCTCAGCGCATGGTTGTCCCTTAGCAGCGTTTCCGCGCTTCTTTCGATCTCGTCATAGTCGCTTTCGTGGACACGATAGGTCGCGATGACAAGCTCCATAAGACGCTGTGCATCCACCGATCCATCGGCGGTGACGGCCTGGCTGCATTGCTGCCAGAAGAGCGCCTCAGCTTTCATGGCGAGGCCTCTGCAGGGCGGGCGCGACGGCCATGGCCGTCATTTGATGGACGTACATCATCGCGTTGAAAACTCTTCCAAAAGTGGCCATTAAATTGATTTCTCATAAACTAAACGTCCAGGTGGTATCTAGTGTCGCTCATTCTGGACGGGCGGGATTAATATTCGGTTGCAGTGCAGCAGCGGCTTCGCGTCGTTAGGCATTTGTTTTATATGTGAAAAATCGCTGAAATACCGCAAAGCCTCTTCGCTTGGCGCAGGCGGATGCTCAGCCTCAGGCCAGTCCGTTAACCGTTGTCAATCATCGTTAATGAGAAGTTAACAACTTATTGACGCACCGCGCAAATCAGTTTAACCAGCGAGTCATTCAATGATTGTCCACGTTCGTATTGCGTACAAACACCACCGGCAAAAGGCGGTGAATGGAGGTTTGTATGACCAGCACCACATCCGTTTCCGATACGTCATATGCATATCTGGCGACACTCTCGCGGCTTGATGCCAATGGCGATGGTGTACTCAGCCGTGGCGAGCGTGCCGCTGATGAGAAGCCCGGCATCATCAAGGAACTCCTGGAAGAGGACAACACCAGCGAGACGCAGCCGAAATTTTCCGGCAGCCTGATTGCGCTGATGATGGACTCGCGTGACAGCAGCATCGGCGTCCCTTATCCGTTGCAGCAGACGGCGCCGACGACCGGCGATCAACCGGACGATCTCTACCGCAACACTTACGGCCAGTTCGACTTCAGCGCCGTCGCCTGAGCCGCTCCCGAATCGGGTCATCTGCAAGCCGGCCGTTGGCCGGCTTTTTTCGTCTCGCACTCCCCGCGAATAGCGCCACTTCCATGTGATAGAGCCTCCTGTCGGACACACGGCGCTCCAAATGAGGAACACCTTCCGGGTTGATACGTTCAGAAGGACAACCGGACGGAAGGATATCTCCCATGAAACCCATGTGCATCATCGCCGCCCTGAGCCTGCTTGCCGTTGCATTGCCGGCGGGTGCCCAGGACAAGCAGACCGCGGTTGCCAATTTCGTCGGCAAGGACGGCAAGGAAGATGGCCGCGCGCAGCTGACGGCTGCCGCCACCGGCGGTGTGCTGATCGAGCTCGAGATATCGGGACTGCCGGCGAACAAATGGGTGGCCTTCCATGTTCATGAGACCGGCCGATGCGACGCCGCGACCCATCACGAGTCGGCCGGCGGTCACTTCAACCCTGAGAAGGCCGAGCATGGCATCCTTGCCGCCAAGGGGCCGCATGCCGGCGATATGCCCAATCAATATGTCGGGCAGGACGGCGTGCTGAGGGCGCAGGTCTTCGACAGCATGGTCACGCTTGATGGCAAGACCGACGGCATTCGCGGCCGCGCATTGATGGTGCACGCCAATTCGGATGACTATCGCAGCCAGCCCTCGGGTGATGCCGGGGAAAGACTGTCCTGCGGCGTCATTCAATAGTCTGCTGCATAAGTTCCTGGATCAATGTCTCATTGCCGCCTCAGTGCTGCCTTTTCGGCGGCCGCCCTGCCGTTGGACATCTCTGCCGGTGCGGCGTTCGGCGCATCCGGCGACGCGGCCGGATTGTTCTCGTCGAAGGCAAGCTTTACCCGTTTTGCCATGTCCCGGCTGACCGTCCACCAGTCACCGGTCTTCGCCCAGTATCGCAGCGTCACGAAGATCGCGCCGTCGCCGAGGCCGTCGATGAAGACGCTCGGTTCCGGTGACTTCAGCACCCGGGAATCGGCTTTGGCAAGGCCCATCAATGTTTCCATCGACCGATCGATGTCATCCTCCACCTTGATCTTCAGCTCGTTCCGCCGCGTCGCCTCGCGGCTGAAATTGGTAATCGGCGTATTCCAGAGCGTCGAATTCGGCGCCAACCGGTAGAGCCCGTCGGCGGTCCTGAGTTCGGTCGCAAACAGCCCTATTTCGCGCACCGTGCCGGCCACGCTGCTGGTCTCGATATATTCTCCGACCCGGAACGGCCTGAGGATCAGCAGCATGATGCCGGCGGCGATATTCTGCAGCGTTCCCTGCAGCGCCAGTCCGATTGCCAGGCCGGCTGCGCCGAGGGCCGCGATGATCGAGGCTGTCTGGACGCCGAACTGGCCGAGCACGGTGATGAACACCAGGATGAGCAACGCGTATCGCAGCACATTGGTGAAGAATCGCGCCAGCGTCTCGTCGATGCCATGGACGCGCGACAGGCCTTCATAGGCCCAGCGGCTGGCAAAACCGGCAAGCGCCCAGCCGAGAACCAGCAGGATTACGGCCCCGAGGACGGAGAAGGAATATTGCACTGCAAGCGCGCTCGCCTGGCTAAGCGCCGTTTGCGTGGCAAGAAGGACGTCGGCTGCCTGTTGTTGCATGATCTGGCCTCTTCTACGTGGTCGGGGCTAGATGGGGCAGATGGCGGCAGCGTCAACCGCAGGCGGGCGCTGCGATTGCAAGCACGAAGGGCGCGTTGCCGTCGGCATCCGCACCGCGTCCGATCGCCCGCACTGCCGCAACAAGCCGGCCGCTACGGTTAAGCAGCGCGTCGCCGATCTCGATCAGCCGGGCATTCGGCGTCGCGAAAGGCGAGGCCGCCCGCAGCCGACGGGCAAGCGTTTCCTCACTCTGATCCGGTGCAAGTGACAGTGCGGCGATCAGGGCTGCTGCCGGCGAGCGCGACACGCCCATCCAGCAATGGATGAGCAGCGGCGTCTCCTGCCGCCACGACGCGGCAAAGTCGATAATCCCCTGCACATGCGTTTCGTCGGGCGCCACCAGACCGCCGGTGCCCTTGAAGGTGATGTCGTTCATCGCAAGCGTCAGATGACGGTCGGCCACGATCACGCCCGGCCGATGAAAGGCCTGCTCCTTGGCGATCAGGCTGATCATGTCGCGCGCCTTGTGGCGCACCGCCATCTCCGCGATGCGCGACAGCGGCGACACGATGATGAAGCTCACGAGACCATCTCCCGCGCGGTCTCGATCGCCGCAAAGCGCTCACAGAACAGCCGCTGCGCTTCGATCGCCGGCAGCGGATCGATCATCAGCATCTCCCTGCTGATGCCGCGCGGCTGGCCGAAGAACTTCTGTGCCTCGGCAGGTGTGAAGCCGGCGAGCACCGTCGCCTCGAAATAGGCGGCGATCGTATCGGCTTTCTTGATTCGGTCCTTGAGGTCGCGCGAGGGATGCGGCGGCAGGCCGAAGCGCAGGTGCACGGCGGCCTCCAGCCGCTTTTCCACCGTCTTGTAGCCGCCGCCGACCACCGATTTGAACGGCGAGATCATATCGCCGATCACATATTCGGGTGCGTCATGCAGCAGCGCCATCAGGCACTCCTGCGGGGACGCATCATTGACGCGGCGGAAAATGTCTTCGACGACGAGGCTGTGCTGTGCCACCGAAAAAGCATGATCGCCCGATGTCTGGCCGTTCCAGCGGGCGACACGCGCCAGCCCATGGGCAATGTCGATCAGTTCCACATCGAGCGGCGAGGGGTCGAGCAGGTCGAGCCTTCGCCCGGACAACATGCGTTGCCAGGCACGCGGAGCTTTCGTGGTCGTCACGCGCTGGCCTCGTCGGCGCTGGTGGGAAAGACAAGGCCGGACCATTGCGGCAGGACGAGGGAAACGGGTGTTTGCCCGGCGAGCAGCGGCGTGCCGGCGGCCATTGCTGCGCCGGCGCGGTCGATGCGCACAATCGCCAATCCATGGTCGCCTTCGACCGAACCGAGTGTTCCGACAGGCTTGCCGGCGGCGGAGATCTCCGTCCCGGTCTCCGGCAGAGCCGTTGCAGCGGACACTGTGACAACGCGCCGGCGCGCGGTGCCGCGGTGCTGCATCCGCGAAACGACCTCCTGGCCGACATAACAGCCTTTCCTGAAGGACAGACCGCCATTGAAATCCATCAGCACGTCGTGCGGAAAGGCATCCTGCAGGGCGAAGTCCGATCCTGACGTGACGATGCCGTGGGTGATGCGCAGCGCATCGTAGAGCAATTCTTCACCGTCGCCGTGTTTGCCGGGCTGACGGATCAACGCGACGCCAGCCTTGGCGAAGCGACTATCCCGGACGCCCTGGCTGTCCCGGACGCCCTGGCTGTCCCGGACGCCCCGGCTGTCCCGAACGCCCTCGGCATCTTCGTCCCAGGAAACGGTGACCCCATCTTCGGTGCGCGGCGTGAGCGTGACGGCAGCGCGCAGCTTGTACATCGTCAGCCGCTTCAGCAGGCCATCGCGCTGGCCGGCATCCGTTTCGATCGTATAGCCGTTGCCCTCCTGCCAGATCATGAAGTCGAACAGAATCTTGCCCTGCGGCGTCAGCAGTGCCCCGGGCCGCGCCTCGTCGGCCTCAAGCGAGATGATATCGGTGGTGATCAGGTTCTGCAGGAAGGATTGGGCTTCCGCGCCGCTGATGGAGAGAAGTGAGCGGTCTTTCAGGAATACGGCTGGCATGGCGGAACCTGTCGCGTTGGTTATCGCTCAGAGGTATGTCTTCATGAGGTGGATCGCAAGCGTCCCACCGAAAGGCGAAACGCGAAAGGCGCAAGCGTTGTGGGCGTCAATCGCCCGCCGTGAAGAATTTCCATTTGCCCTGAGGGGTAATGCCGAGGCGGTAGAAATTATAGCCGCCGAACTCCTGCATGTCGGAAAGATCGCCGGCCGTGACGATTCGCAGCAACTCGACACGCTCCGGCGGCGTCAGCGACTTCAGGTCCTTTTCGGCGAAATAGGGCCAGACATACATCTCGTCTGCCGTACCCTGGCCGACATGCACGAAGCCGGTCGAGACGATGTCGAGCATGATGGCGAGGATCTCGTCTCCATCGGGATCGCCCGAAAGATCCTTCAGCGTGCCGATCGGATCGTCCGTGGGCTCGCCCACAGTCACCTGTGTCTGCTCGGTGCCGGTGCCCATCAGCGGCCGCAAGCGTTCGAGATCGCCGGAGGCGGCCGCCTCGACGATCTGCTCGCGCATCTTGCGAACCGGCTCGGGCACCTTGCTGATGTCGTAGATCACTTCGGCGGGCTTGGAAGCATCCTGGGCGCCCGGCGTCTTGTCGACACCCTGATTGTTCTGGCTGTTGACCAGTGGATCGGCCATGGGAACACTGGGAGCGGTGCCACTCTGCGGCTGGCTCTGCCCCTGAGCGCTTCCCGGTGCAGCCGGCGCGTCGTTGGCCGCCTGGCCAGGGATCTTGTGCAGTTCGGAAAGCGCGTAGGCTGCCGGGGCAAGGAAAATATTGCCGGCGGCGAGGCTGAACGCAAGCAGCACCGGCGCGAGCGGAATTCGCGAAATTTTCTCTTTACCGGTATGCATCAAACTCTCTGAAAATAATTATTGCAGGGTGCGGTTCGCGGAGAATTCGCCGGCAAGCATGCGTTCACGCAGCGAATCCAGCAAGGCTTCGGCGCTGCTTTCCCCGTGCAATCTGATCGTCTCGCGCAGGGCATGCGCAATAGCGGCATCAGCGATGATCTCAGGCTCGATTCCGTCGGCCATGCCGTCGGCCCAAGCCTCGTTCTGGTACTCCAGAGCCGCCTGCATCTTCTCGTGGACGATCATGTCGTCGATCTCGTTGAGGCTTGCTTCCATTGTCTTTTCCTCAGAACTTCTCATGTCTTACTGCACCGTTAACAACACTAACAGCCTTTTCCCAAAACGACACGTCCACATGCGAAAACAGGTTAATTAAACGTCAATTTCCAAAACGCGAGGTAATTTCTGTGGCGAGTGTTGCACCTTCGTTACGGTAGCGCTCTTCTGCCACGATGGCCGCCGCGGTGCAATCGGTATAGACGGAGGCGAAGGCGCGGTAGCCGCGATTGAAGGCCGCGGTCAGTTTTTCCCTACGCTGCGGCTCGTTGCCGGTCTCCGAATCGAGCAGCTGCTGCATGCCGTTTCGCCACTCGTCGCCGCCTGCCGCCTTGCAGAGCGTTCTCAAATAATGCACCGAGCCCAACACCTCGGCCAGCCGTGCCAGTTTGTCGTCATAGGGCACCGTCACCGCAGGCGGCGGCGTAATCTCCTCCTCCCGTGGAGGCGGCGCGTTCTTACCCTGCGCCATGGTGGGGCCGGCGAGCACGAGCAGGGACAGGAAAACGCGTCGAACGGGAATCATGCTCCCAGTTGATACGTTGAGCATGACGGCAACAAGGCGGACCTTGAGAGTTTCCACTCCTATTCGCCGCAAGCCAGAGCATGCTGCCGAAAGTGTCAGCGGTTTCTTTTGACATCATGCTCTAATTTTATTTCAGAATAAGATTCAGATTATAGGCCGGTCGGCCTGAAATCATCCTGTTCTAGCCGTTCTGCGCATTCGAGCACACTCTGCGGCACCGGCAGCCGCCGGATTTCCTCAACCGTATACCAGCCGAGCGCCGCCGCATCGTCGGCGGCCTCAGCCACCAGCTCCCGATCCGCCTCGACGCGGAAGACCGACAGGAAGAAGTGGCTGCTGAGGCTGCCATCGGCGGCATGGGTCTTCAGGTCATAGGTCGAAAACAGCTGCGGATTGCGCACCGAAATGCCCGTTTCCTCACGGAATTCGCGCAACGCCGTTTGCTCCGGCGTCTCGCCCGGTTCGGCGCGGCCGCCCGGAAACGCATACATATCGGCAGAAGGCGGATTGCGCCGCAACACCAGAAGGAATCGTCCGTCGCGTTCGAGAATGGCGGAGGAGGCGGCTTTGGCGGTGGAGATCATGAGATGGCTCTTGCTGTGATGACCCATCCTACCCGATGAATACTGCCGAAGAAATGCGAAGGCGCGAGAGGTGCTTCCGTGACCTACATCATTTATGCCGTTGCCGCCGTCTTCGAGATTGCCGGCTGCTTCGCCTTCTGGGCGTGGCTGAGACTTGGAAAGCCAATCTCGTGGCTGGCCCCGGGAATGGTCTCGCTGGCGCTTTTTGCCTGGCTTCTGACTCTGGTGCCGAGCGAGGCCGCCGGCCGCACTTTCGCGGCCTATGGCGGCATCTATATCGCCGCCTCACTGCTCTGGCTCTGGCTGGTCGAAAGCCGCGTGCCTGATCGCTACGATATCGGCGGGGCGCTGGTCTGCCTTGCCGGAACGAGCATTATCCTCTTTGGGCCGAGAGGCTGACGCCTTGACCGGACTCAAGCCGGGTGCAAAGACAAGCCGATGTGTGGACGTTTCGCCCTGACAAGCTCCAGCGCCAACCTGCGCGAATTTTTCTCCGGTGTCGATCTCGATGAGTTTCCGGCGCGCTATAACATCGCGCCGACGCAGCCGATCCTCGTCATCATAGCAGGCGAGGGCCGGCAGCAGGGCAGCAACCTGGCCGACCGCCGCGCCGTGCTCGTGCGGTGGGGTCTCACCCCGGCCTGGGTCAAGGATCCGAGGGACTTCCCGCTGTTGATCAACGCCCGCTCCGAGACCGCGATCGGCAAGGCCTCCTTCCGGGCGGCCATGCGTCATCGCCGCATACTTATCCCGGCCACCGGCTTTTATGAATGGCATCGCCCGTCCAAGGAAAGCGGAGAGCGGCCGCAGGCCTATTGGATCAGGCCGCGTAAGGGCGGGGTCGTCGCTTTTGCCGGGCTGATGGAGACATGGTCCTCGGCGGATGGTTCCGAGGTCGATACCGGCGCGATCCTGACGACACCGGCCAATTCGGGCATGTCGGCGATCCACGATCGCATGCCCGTCATTATCAAGCCGGAAGATTTTTCGCGCTGGCTGGATTGCAAGACCCAGGAACCGCGCGAGGTGGTCGACCTGATGCGGCCGGTTCAGGACGATTTTTTCGAGGCCGTCCCGGTCTCCGACAAAGTCAACAAGGTCGCCAATATGGGGCCCGACCTGCAGCAGCCGGTCGTCGTCGAAAAGCCGCTGAAGGCCCCCGAGAAGCAGAGGCCTGACGACGGTCAGCTTAGTTTCTTCTGAATACTATCTGCCGCTTTTCGTTAGTCGCACGGGCGCTCAAGCGGATTTCTTGACGCTGGTCGGCTTGTGTTTCGCCATCAGCGATGCCGCCGCAACAGCCTTGAGGCCGACAGGGCGATAGTTGGCGGCGAGATCGGGCTTGGCCGTCTGCTGTTCGCCGCTACTGCTCTTCTTCGAAGTCACGATACTCTCCTTACGTGTTTCTTCCCGGGGTATTTTGTATTTTGAAGTTTGGTCACCAATAGCGACAAAACGGGGACGCAGCTTATCAGGATTTGTAAACGCGCACCATAATTCGCGAGGCTTAACTGAAGCCTACGTTGGTTAATACTTACTGAAGAGAGCGGTTCCAATAAAACTGCGCAGCCGTTTTTCCGGGGAAAAAGCGCGCAACAGTTTTCCCGGGAATGCGAAGAGACGCATTCCCATCACTCCGAAAAAATCAGGAAATGCGTCCGCCTCAGATGTGACGGCCGATGTCGTCGTCGCCGACGCCGGGTTCCTCGATCGTCAGCGTTCCATATTTCCGGCGCCATTTCCGCGCGCCGAAGGGAAGCGATATGAGATAGGCGGCAACGGTGAAGACCATCACCTCCCAGGTGTAGCTCATCAGCAGAGCCACATAGAGCACGACGCCGAGCATCATCGGCAGCACGAGATCGCGCCGCAGCCGGTTGCCTTCCGATTTGCCCGACCAGACCGGCAGCCGGCTGATCAGCAGGAAGGCGATGACGACGGTATAGATCGACGAGACATAGGCGAAGGTGCGGTCCGTCGCCAGGCCCAGGAAGCCGAGATAGACCGGCAGCAGCACCAGCATGGCGCCAGCCGGCGCCGGTACGCCGACGAAATATTCCGATTGCCAGCTCGCCTTGTTCTCGCGTTCGGCCATGACGTTGAAGCGGGCAAGCCGAAGCCCGGCGGCAATCGCGTAGATCAAAGCCGCGATCCACCCGAGCGAGCGCGCCTGATCGAGCGCGAAGACATAGACGACGAGGGCAGGTGCGACGCCGAAATTGACGATATCGGCAAGCGAATCCATCTGAGCGCCGAACTTCGAGGTTGCCTTCATCAGCCGGGCCACGCGCCCGTCAATGCCGTCGAGGAAGGCGGCGACCAGCACCATGGAGACGGCGAGCTCGTAACGGTTCTCGAAAGCCAGCCGAATGCCGGTCAGCCCGGCGCAGATTGCCAGAATGGTGATGAGGTTCGGAAAGACGAGACGGAGCGGGATTTCGCGCAGACGCGGGCCGCGGGCGGAATCATCCGGACCGTTGGGCTCGAAAGGCGGAAAGGGCGTTTCCATATCGCGTTCCAATCTGAACCTGGAGCATGTCGCGCAAAAGTGTGCAGCGGTTTTGCGACAACGACATGCGTAAAAACAAAGGGCTAAAGCGCGAGGAGCGAATCTGAAAGATCGCGACGCGCCTTAACTGCGGCGGCTGATGATGGGACCCTTGGCGGAGGCGAATTCGGCAATCACAGTTTCCCCGGCAATCGCCACCTGGCCGAGCGAGACGCGCGGCGCGGCACCGGCGGGCAGGAACACGTCGAGCCGAGAGCCGAAACGGATCAGCCCGAAGCGCTCGCCGGCATCCACCG
The DNA here is from genome assembly GCF_019793435.1 of Rhizobium redzepovicii. GTDB lineage: Bacteria > Pseudomonadota > Alphaproteobacteria > Rhizobiales > Rhizobiaceae > Rhizobium > Rhizobium redzepovicii. The sequence continues at coordinate 29,793 of NZ_JAILYH010000006.1, forward strand.
GTTCGTTGGGATTTGCCCAGCAGAGGATGCGCCGCGCCACGAGGCCGGCGATCTGTACGACGCCGATCTGGCCGTGGCGGGTTTCGATCACCAGCCCGTTGCGCTCGTTGTCCTCGCTCGCCTTGTCGAGTTCGGCATTGACGAAGCTGCCGGAGCGGTAATTGATGCTGACGATACGCCCGCGCATCGGCGCCCGGTTCACATGGCAATTGAAGACGTTCATGAACACCGAGATGCGCAGCATCGGCTCGGAGCCGAGGTCGAGCTCGGCCGGCGGGGTCACCATCTGGATCGCCGAGACCTTGCCGTCGGCGGGAGAGATCACCAGATCGTCGTCCTGCGGGGTCACGCGTTCGGGATCACGGAAGAAATAGGCGCACCACAGCGTGAAGATCATGCCGATCCAGAAGAGCGGCTTGAAGATCCAGCCCAGGATCAGCGACGCAACAAAGAAGGCGGCAACGAAGGGATAACCCTCCTTATGCACGGGGACGATCGTGTTGCGAACCGTGTTGAACAGGCTCATGCTGCCGGTCTCCTTGCGTTGTCGTTTTTTGCTGGTTAGCGAAAAACCGTCTCCGGGGCAATGCTGTGGCCCCGGACGTGGTTCCGACGCCGGAGTTCTGAACAACAAAAGCTTGGGCCTTGTCGCTCCCGGCTCAGCTTGCCGGGGCAAGCCGCGTGATCACCCCCAGGTCGTCGCTTTCGCGCACCTGCTTCAGATGTTCCTCTGCCTGTGTCGCCTCGCGCTGCCGGTTCCACATCGAGGCGTAGAGACCGTTCCGCTCGAGCAGGGCGGCATGCGTTCCGCGCTCGGCGATCTCGCCGCTTTTGAGCACGATGATTTCATCGGCGCCGATCACCGTCGATAGTCGGTGGGCGATCACCAGCGTCGTGCGGTTCTTCGAAACCACGTCGAGCGCCGTCTGGATTTCTCGTTCCGTCGTCGTGTCGAGCGCCGACGTCGCCTCGTCGAGGATCAGGATCGGCGGTGCCTTGAGAATGGTGCGGGCGATCGCCACCCGCTGCTTCTCGCCGCCCGAAAGCTTCAGCCCGCGCTCCCCGACCTTGGTCTCGAACCCTTCGGGCAGCATTTCGATGAAATGGGCGATCTGCGCCACCTCGGCTGCCGCGAAGACCTCGCCGTCGCTCGCCGATGTGCGGCCGTAGCGGATGTTGTAAGCGACGGTGTCATTGAAGAGCACGGTATCCTGCGGCACCATGCCGATCACCGAGCGCAAGCTTTTCTGTGTGACTTTGCGGATGTCCTGGCCGTCGACGGTGATCGCTCCGCTCTGGATATCGTAGAAACGATAGAGCAGCCGCGACAGCGTCGACTTGCCGGCTCCCGAAGGACCGACGACGGCAACCGTCTTGCCGGCCGGCACCTCGAAGGAAATGCCCTTCAGGATCGGACGGGCGGGGTCGTAGGAAAAGTGCACGTCCCTGAAGGCGATCGCGCCCTGGCCGATCCGAAGATCGACCGCATCGGGCGCGTCCTTGACCTCGGCCTGGACCTCCAGGAGGTCGAACATCTGCTCGATATCGGTCAAGCCTTGACGGATTTCGCGGTAGACGAAGCCGATGAAGTTGAGCGGCGCGGAAAGCTGCAGCAGCATCGAATTGACGAAAACGAAATCGCCGACCGTCTGTTCGCCGCGCTGCACGGCGAGTGCCGACAGCACCAGCATGATCGTCGTGCCGATGCCGAAGATCACACCCTGGCCGAAGTTCAGCCAGCCGAGCGATGTCCAGACATCGGTCGCCGCCTTCTCGTAGCGTTCCATCGATTTGTCAAAGCGTTTTGCCTCCATCTCTTCGTTGCCGAAATATTTGACGGTCTCGAAATTGAGGAGGGAGTCGATCGCCTTGGTGTTGGCGTCGGTATCGCTGTCGTTCATCGACCGTCGAATGGCGATGCGCCAGTCGGATGCGCGGATCGTGAACCAGATATAGGCCCAGACAGTAAAGGCGGTGACGGCGAGATAGGAGAAGCCGTAACCCCACCAGAAGATCGCCGCCGTCAGCAGGAATTCGATGACGGTCGGGACCGAATTGAGGATCGTGAAACGCACGATCGTCTCGATGCCCTTGGTGCCGCGCTCGATGATGCGCGACAGGCCGCCGGTCTTGCGCTCCAGATGGAAGCGCAGCGACAGTTCATGCATATGCACGAAAGTCCTGTAGGCGAGCTGGCGCACCGCATGCTGCCCGACGCTGGCAAACAGCGCGTCGCGCAGCTGGTTGAGGCCGAGCTGGATCAGGCGGGTGATGTTGTAGGCGATCACCAGGGCGATGGCGCCGGCTAGCAGCGGCGGCACCGAGCCGGCGAGATCCATCCTGCCGTTCAGCGCATCGGTCGACCACTTGAAGAAATAGGGAACGAGCAGCAGCACGAACTTGGAAATCAGCAGGAAGACCGAAGCCCAGACGACGCGCATCTTGAGGTCGGGTCGGCCGGCCGGCCACATAAAGGGCCAGAGGTTGAGAAGTGTCTGCAGCAGGTTGGATTCCGAGACTGTCTTGCCGTTTGCCATGCTTGTCTCCAGCCCGGATGGGCTTGCGGCGATTGCCGCGCTTCGATGCCGGCAAGAGCGCGGAACCGGAATATGCCCGAAGCGCTTCCCCGCCACCGCCAGATAGGATGCCGGGCGGATGAATACAACAAGTGCGGGGTTCAGGAAAAGAGAGGCCGGGCGGTTATCCCGCCCGGCCTCGTTACGGTGTTTGGCGCTTAAAGCATGTCGCGCAAAAGTGTGCAGCGGGTGGTTTGCGGCAACGACATGCGAAAACAAAGAGCTAAAGCGCGGGGAGCGAATCTGAAAGATCGCGACGCGCTTTAGAGGTGTCGGTTGGACAGGCGTTTGCGGTGCAGTTCCTCGGCGTTCGGCAGTACATCCTTCGGCAGACCGAAGATCTGGCCGGGGCGGATGCGATCCGGATCGACGATCTTGTCCTCGTTGGCGATGTAGATCGTCGTGTAACGAACGCCGAGCCCATAGGTGCGGCGCGAAATCTGCCACAGTGTGTCGCCGCGGCGGATGATCACCGCCGCGTTGTTTGCCGTCAGCGGCGCCTGTTCGATCGTCTTCGGCTGGTTGCCTGCCGCGTCGGTTGCACCAGGCGCCGCCGGTGCCGCCGGTGCGGGGGACGCGGAGAGGCCGGCGATGATCGCCCCCAGGCCGTCGAGGCCTGCGCCGACGGATTTTGCATCCTTCGGCAGGCCCTGCAGCATCTTCAAGGCGCTTGTCGCGGTCTGCGAGGCGGCGCCGGACGATTGCTTGAACGTGTCGGGCGCATCGGATCCCGGCCGGAAATCTGCGACCGAGCGCAATGCGAATTCGGTTGCCGAGCGCGCCGCCGCAAGCTGTTCGGCGCCGGGCAGCTTGCCATCGGCAAACAGCCCCTTCAGCAGGCCGAAGGCCTTGCCGACTTCGGCCTTGCGCTTGCCGAGTTCGCCTTCGTCGAGCGGCACCATCGAGGAGGCGCCATTTGCGTCGGCTGGGACGGATTGCGCCGCGACCCTGACCTGGTCGCCGGCCGGGCGATTGAAATTCACCGCTGCACGCACGATCACCTTGCCGGCGGGATCGACGACATCGACGCGGATCTTGTGGTCGCCGACCGAGAGCGCCACCACGCCGTCGATAACGAAATGGCCATCGGAGCCGGCGGTGTCCTGGCCGACAAGGCTGTCGTCGGCGTAACCGAGGACCTTGGCGTTGGCGCGCGCCGTGCCGGCAATGAAAATCTTGTTGCCCTCGATTTCGACGGCGTTGACCATCACATCGGGCGCATTCGACTTGTCGGGTGCGGCGGTGCCGGGAACGGCGGGGGCCGTCGCTAGGCCGCCGGAGGCGGCGTCGGTTAGGTTGGGCGTCTGCAGCGCCAGCTCGCCGGTTGGCGCAACGGTCGCAGCAGGCGCAGCCGAACCTGCGCCCGTTGCTGGCTTGTCTGTTGGCGGCGCCATCGGGTTGGAGGCATCGGCGACTTCGGTGCCGGCCTTCGGCGCGGTGATGATGCGGCTCGCCGCGCCGGGTTTGGAGACCATGGCGAGCAGATTGGCGCCGTTGCCGTCCTTCGGTACGGAGATGGTCGCAACCTCTTCGGAAAGCGTGCTCTTGCCGTCCTTGCCGGTAAACTTCAGCACCAGCTGGTGGTCGCCCGCCGCAAGCGGATCGTCGAGAACGGCGGCGAAATCGCCGCTGGCATCGACATTGGCTGTCGTCACGACCTTTTCGCCGTCAAGCACTTCGAGCTTGCCGTTCGGTTCGGCGGAGCCGGCGATCACCGTCGAGCCATCGGGCTCGACGCGCAGGACGTCGAATGCGGGAAGCTTCGGGCCGGCATTCGCCGCAGCCGTGCTCGCCGCAGGCTCAGGCGCACCGGTCAGCGCAGCCTCGGCCTTGGCGATCGCGGCAAGCGCTTCGGTAATGTTCTCCGGTAGCGACTGGACAATGGCGAGCGCCTTCGTGCCGCCATCCTTCGCCTTGACGGCAAGTGCCTGGGTCGCCGGATCGAGCCCCTCGGGGATTGCGAAACCGGCAAGCGCGCTCAGCGCATCGACGGCCTTCGTCTTGGCAGCGGTGAAGACGTCGTCGGCGGGGCCCTTGCCGTCGGCAAACAGTGCCTTGAGTTCGGTAAGCGACACGCTCGCATTGGCCGATAGGCGACCCACCTTATCGGCGACGCCGGCCGCGTCGGCCACGGCCGAGCGCGATGTTTTTGCCGACTCGTTAACCGTGTCCTTGAGCTCCGTGCTCGCCTGGTTGATGGCGTCGCCGACCTTGGCTGCATCGCCGCCAATGCGCGGCATGACGAAAAATACCATCAGTAGGATTGCGATTACGAGCACTGCAAGGGCCAGCAAGCCGGCACGGTTCTTCATCATTATGTCTCCCCAGGCGGCAATTTGCCGTAGTAACCGAAATTGCTAGCGATTCCCGTTGCTTTGCACAAGCATTCAAAGCAATTCGGCAAGCTAGGTAGGCTGCTTTCCAGTCAATTTTCTTGACTGCATTGAAATGGAATAGTTGTTTGCCTCTATGACCGAACAATCTGTATCGATTCGATCCATCTGCGTTTACTGCGGCTCAAGGCCGGGACGCGATCCTTCCCACATGGCGGCCGGGCGTGCTCTCGGACGAGAGATCGCCGAATACGGCCTGCGCCTCGTCTATGGCGGGGGTACCAAAGGCATCATGGGCGCGGTTGCCAGCGGCGCGCTTTCAGGCGGCGGCCAGGTCACGGGCATCATCCCCGAATTCCTGATCGATATGGAAGCGACTCGCCACTCGCTCGGTCAACTTAACGAACTTATTGTAACCCCTGACATGCATGCGCGCAAACATACGATGTTCGAGCGTTCCGATGCTTTCGTCGCGCTGCCCGGCGGCATCGGTACACTGGAGGAGATCGTCGAGATCATGACCTGGGCGCAGCTCGGCCGCCATGAAAAGCCGATGGTCTTTGCCAACGTCGACGGTTTCTGGGATCCGATGATGGAGCTGATGCGCCACATGACAGAAGAGGGCTTCCTGCACACCGCTCATCGGGTGCAGCCGCTTGTCGTCGATGAGATCTCCGGCATCATTCCGGCAATCATGGCTCAGGCAGCCCAGCTCGCCGCTGATCGTAACGGCGAGGATGAAGTGATCTCGAAAATGTAGGCGAGGGGCCGGCGTCTCCGGCGCCCGCCGTTCAGCGCCCGCGGCTTCCCTTCAGCATCGACCAGCTATAGAGGAACAGCCCCGCCCAGATCAGTGGAAAGGCGATCATGCGCGCCGTGCCGAGCGGCTCGTGAAAGATGAAGACGGCGATCAGGAAGATCATCGTCGGCGCGATATACTGCATGATGCCGATCGTCGACAGCTTCAGCAGCTTGGCGCCATTGGCATAGATCATCAGCGGCACGGCGGTGATGACGCCGCAGCCGAGCAGCAGCGTCGTGTCGGCAAGGCCGGTGCGGTAGAGATGGCCCTGGCCGCTGCCGAATTCGAGATAAAGGATATAGAGCAGGGCAGGGCCGCTGAGGATCAGCACTTCGAGGAAAAAGCCCTGGTTCGGCCCGAGCGGCAGCGTCTTGCGCAGCAAGGCATAGAAACCCCAGCTGATTGCCAGCGTCAGCGCCACCCACGGAATGCCGCCGCTGTCGAATGCGAGAATGGCGACGGCAAGTGCTGCCAGCGCGATCGCCGCGATCTGCAGCGGCTGCAGCTTTTCCTTCAGCAGCACCGCGCCGAGGAAGATGCTGAACAGCGGATTGATGAAATAGCCGAGTGCTGCGTCGAGCGAATGGCCGGCGCCGATCGCCCAGACATAGGTGCCCCAGTTGACGGTGATCAGCGACGCCGTCAGCGCCGCCATCGCCAGCATACGCGGCGAGCGCAGCGCCGTGGCGATATCCGCCGTGCGCCCGAGCACGATCAGCACGATGCCGGCCAGCGGCAGCGACCAGACGATGCGGTGGGCGATCACCTCGGCCGGCGAGATATGCGCCACCGCCTTCATGTAGATCGGCAGGAAGCCCCAGAGCAGATAGGCCGTCAGCGCGAAGGCAAAACCGCGCGGACTGTCTTCGTTCTTGGCCAGGGGAACGGATGCATCGGTCGACATCGGGGTGTTTCCATCTTTGTTCTGCTTCTGATCCGGCCTAGCTTAAGCGCCGTGAATAGGCCAATTCATTTCGTTGAATAAAGGCTAAGAGGATTTGAAGCGGATGGGAGAAGAATGAACGGATGATAGCGGCAAAGGCTGATATCGGTCTCCAAAAATCCGAATCCTGTTCCAGACTGCCGCGAGCGGGCGACAGGTGGACCAATCGAGGGAACCCCGCTGATGATCTGCGCATTCAGTTGACAGGCCCGGCAGGTTCTTTCATCTGGAACGCCAAGCGCCAGACCAGGAGCCTCTCACATGACCCTTACCTTACGCCCTGCAACGCCTTCAGACGCGGCAACGATCCTGCGATTTGTCCGCGAATTGGCCGATTATGAAAAGGCGATCCACGAGGTCGAGGCGACCGAGGAAAGCACGCGTGCGGCGATCTTCGGGGACGGTTCAGTCACGCATGCGCTGATCTGCGAACGCGAGGGTCAAGCCATCGGCATCGCGGTCTATTTCTTCAACTATTCGACCTGGCAAGCGAAGAACGGTCTTTATCTAGAGGATCTCTACGTAACGCCGGACGCGCGCGGTTCGGGCGCGGGCAAGGCGCTGCTGCGGCGCCTGGCGCAGATCGCGCTGGAGAAGGGTTGCGGCCGCTTCGAATGGAGCGTGCTCGACTGGAACGAACCCTCGATCCGTGTCTACGAGGCGATTGGCGCGGAGCCGCAGAAGGAATGGATCCGCTATAGGATGGCGGGCGAGACGCTGGCGGCGTTTGCCCGCGGTTAGCCGAACCGGCAAACAGATTATTCCGCTGCGATCTTGCCGGCAAGCTGCCGGTTCTTCATCAGCTTGTAGATGACGGAATCCATCAGCGCCTGGAACGAAGCGTCGATGATGTTCTCGGAAACGCCGACCGTCCACCAGCGCACGCCATCGCTGTCGGTGGATTCGATCAGCACGCGGGTGATTGCCGCCGTGCCGCCATTGAGGATACGCACCTTGAAATCGGCGAGCACGAGATCGTCGATCTCGTGCTGGTACTTGCCGAAATCCTTGCGCAGCGCCAGGTCGAGCGCGTTGACCGGGCCTTCGGCATCGGCAACCGACATCAGCGTCTGGCCGTCGATCGTGATCTTGACCACCGCTTCCGAGACGATCTTCACGCGGCCGAGACTGTCGAAGCGGCGCTCGATCATCACCCGGAAGCCTTCGATGGTGAAGAATTCCGGTATCGTGCCGAGCGTGCGATGCGCCAACAGTTCGAAGCTCGCATCGGCACCCTCATAGGCATAGCCGATCGATTCACGGTCCTTGACGATCGAGATCAGCAGATCGAGCTTCGGATCGTCCTTGGCGACCACGATACCGCGCCGCTTCAGCGCATTGATGAAGTTCGCTTTGCCGCCCTGGTCCGACACCATGACCTTGCGGAAATTGCCGACGCTCTCCGGCGGCACATGTTCGTAGGTCCTCGGGTCCTTGATCAGCGCCGACGCATGGATGCCGGCCTTGGTGGCGAAGGCGGAGGCGCCGACATAGGGCATCTGATGATCGGGCGAGCGGTTGAGCAACTCGTCGAAAGCGTGCGAGAGCCGGGTGAGATTGAGCAGCCGCTCCTCATCGATCGCCGTTTCGAAACGTGTATTATAAGCGCTCTTCAGCGCCAAGGTCGGGATAAGCGTCACCAGATTAGCGTTGCCGCAGCGCTCGCCGATGCCGTTCAGCGTGCCCTGGATCTGCCGGACGCCGGCTTCGACGGCAGCCAGCGAATTGGCGACCGCCTGGCCGGTATCGTTATGGGCATGGATGCCGAGACAGCGGCCGGGAACGCCTGAAGTGATTACCGCCTCGACAATGGTGCGTACCTCTGGCGGCTGCGTGCCGCCATTGGTGTCGCAAAGCACGACCCAGCGGGCGCCACTCTCATAGGCGGTCTTGGCACAGGCGAGCGCATAGGCCGGATTGGCCTTGAAACCGTCGAAGAAATGCTCGCAATCGACGATCGCTTCCTTGCCGGCGCCGACCGCCGCCTTGACGCTTTCGGCGATGCTTTCGAGGTTTTCCTCATTGGTGCAGCCGAGCGCCACCGCGACATGATAATCCCAGCTCTTGGCGACGAAACAGATGGCGTCGGATTTCGCCTGCAGCAGCCCGGCAATGCCGGGATCGTTGGAAACCGAAACGCCCGCCCGCTTCGTCATGCCGAAGGCGACGAAGCTGGCCTGGCTGGTGCGCTTCTCGCTGAAAAAGGCGGTATCGGTCGGATTGGCGCCGGGATAGCCGCCCTCGACGTAATCGATGCCGAATTCGTCCAGCATCGCGGCGATCGCAATCTTGTCCTCGACCGAGAAATCGATCCCGGGCGTCTGCTGCCCGTCCCGCAGCGTCGTGTCGAAGAGATAGATGCGTTCTTTCATGTCGTTTCCTCCCGGCAAGCGGGTGTTGTTGGAATGCGGATGCTGCCCCTCATCCGGCTGCCGCCACCTTCTCCCCGTTCTGACGGGGAGAAGGGAGATGCCGCGCCGTATCGCAGAGCTCGTTCCCTCTCCCCGCGCGCGGGGAGAGGGCTAGGGTGAGAGGCTACCTCAAACAATCAGTTTGTCTTCCCGGCAAACTTGTCTGTCGCCCTGATCAGTTGGTCGAGAATTCCCGGCTCCGAATACGCATGCCCCGCACCCTCGATCAGGTGGAATTCCGCCTTCGGCCAGGCCTTGTGCAGCAGCCAGGCATATTTTGCCGGGCAGGGCATGTCGTAGCGGCCGTGCACGATGACGCCGGGAATATCCTTCAGCCGGCCGGCGTCTCGGATCAGCTGTCCTTCGTCCATCCAGCCGGCATTGACGAAGAAATGGTTCTCGATGCGGGCGAATGCATAGGCGAATTCCGGTTCCTCGAACTTGCCGCTCGTCGAAGGCTCGGGCAGCAGCGTGATCGTTTCGCCTTCCCAGATGCTCCAGGCCTGCGCGGCTGCGAGGCGCACGCTTCTGTCCTCATGCGTCAGGCGGCGATGATAGGCATGCATCATCTCATGCCGCTCATCGGGCGGAATGGGCGCGATGAAGCGCGCCCACTTGTCCGGGAACATTTCCGAGACGCCGAACTGATAGTACCAGTCGAGCTCGGCCTTGGTCAGCGTATAGATGCCGCGCACGATGATCTCGGAGACGCGCTCCGGATGCGCCTCGGCATAGGCGAGCGCCAGCGTCGAACCCCAGGAGCCGCCGAACACCTGCCAGCTGTCGACGCCGGCCATTTCCCGCAGCCGCTCGATATCGGCGACGAGGTGCCAGGTCGTGTTGGCATTGAGCTCGGCATGCGGCGTCGACCTGCCGCAACCGCGCTGGTCGAACAGCACGACGTCGTAGAGGGCGGGATCGAAAAGCCGGCGATGGGTGGGCGAGAAGCCGCCGCCGGGGCCGCCATGCAGGAAGACGGCGGGCTTGGCGCCAGGCGTTCCCGAGCGCTCCCAATAGATCACATGGCCGTCACCGACATCGAGATGGCCTGAGGCATAGGCTTCGATTTCAGGATAGAGCGTGCGCAGTCTCTCGGTCATATTTTCACGCCTTTCGCGGGCCAGACTTCGGTATCGTGATCGGGATGCTGGAAGGAGATGATCGCCTCCTGCCGTGCGTAGAAATCCTGATCCTTCAGCACCGGCGCCTCGAAGATCTCCTCGACCCAGGGCAGGCGGGCGTCGTAATTGACCTGGATTTGCGGCGCCAGGTCGCTGCGATCGTCGAAGGTGCCGATCGCAAGCTCCAGCCCGCCCGGATGACGATAGGTCATCGGCGTGCCGCAATTGCTGCAGAAGCCGCGCTCGATATTGACCGAGGATTGAAAGTAGCTCGGCGCGCCGCGCGTCCATTCCATCGCTTCCTCAGGCGCGGTGACCAGCGCGGAGAAGAAGCCGCCGAACTGCTTCTGGCACATGCGGCAATGGCAGATCGAGGGGCGCCCCAACTTGCCCGAGATGCGGAAGCGCACGGCGCCGCACTGGCAGCCGCCTGTTTTTATCGTGTCCGTCATGAGATTTCTCCGAGGGGCCAGCTTTTCGTGTCGTGGTCGGGGTGCTGATGGTTGCTTGCCGCAATCGCATCCTCGCGGTCGGGCGTTTCGGGCTCTGGTTCGAGCGGCAGGCCGTCGAGTGCGTGAAACCAGGACATCTTGCGGCCGGTGTTCGATTGCATCACCGGCTTGACCACGTCGGGATCGTCCAACGAGCCGAGGGTGATGTTGATGAAATCCGTCCCCGGAATATCGTAGAACAGCGGCGTGCCGCAATCGCCGCAGAAACCGCGCCGCACGAGGTCAGAGGAGTGGAACCATTTCGCCGCGCCGCGCGTCAGGGTGAAATTGCTGTGCTTCACGCCGCCAAGCGGCATGAAATAATTGCCGGCCGCTTTCTGGCACATGCGGCAATGGCAAAGATGGGGAGAACCGACTTCGCCTTCGGCGCGGTAACGCACCGCTCCGCACTGGCACCCGCCGTTTTTGTCCGCGTCCGCTGTCATCTGGGCTCCTTGGGTGGCCATGTCTGGGTCTCATGATCGGGATGCTGGTAGGAGACGAGTTCGAGCACGAAGGGGGCGGCTTGTGCATCCTCTTCCGTCCGGTGCCCCGGCAACTCGTGCAGATGATCGACGAAGCCGATCTTGCCCTCGATGCCGTATTGCACGACCGGCGGAAGCGCCGAAGGATCGTCGAAGGCGCCTGCGGCAATTGCAACCCCGTCAGGCGCCTCGTAGGAGAGCGGCGTGCCGCAATCGCCGCAGAAGCCGCGCTCGACGAAATTGGAAGAGCGGAACTTTTTCCGCTCGCCGCGTGTCCACGCGAAATCGGCGCCGCGCACCGAGACCAGCGGCGCATAATAGGCGCCGAACGCCTTCTGGCACATGCGGCAATGACAGATCGACGAATCTTTGAGTTCGCCGCTGACGCGAAAGCGCACCGCGCCACACTGGCAGCCGCCGGTATAGGTGGTCATGGACAATCCCTCCGCAACAATGTGGATGAGAAAAAGAGAACCCCTCCCAACCCTCCCCACAAGGGGGAGGGCTCTCCCGTGATGCCGCCTTCATTCCCGCCTCGAAGGCTTGCGTTTGCGGTGAGGTCGCTTCGGAGCAGTACAGCGCCGTAGCCCCTCCCCCTTGTGGGGAGGGGTTGGGGAGGGGCCTTATCCGAAGACACGGGTCTCACCGCTTGACCTCCCACGTCGTCATCCGCTCGCCGGTCGCCGCATCCTTGCCGTCTTTCAGCTGGATGCCCTTTGCCGTCAGTTCGTCGCGGATCTTGTCGGCTTCGGCGAAGTTTTTCGCCTTCAGCATTTCAAGCCGCATGGCGACCAACGCATCGACCGCCGCTGCGACGGCCTGGTCGATTTCGGCTTTCTTCGGCAGCAGGCCGAGGAACGCAGCCGTCGCGGCAAAACGGGCGGCCGCGGCGGGATCGTTATGGGCGGCCTGCGCCAGCGCATGTAAGGCCTGCACCGCCGCGACCGTGTTGAGGTCGTCGGCGAGCGCGGTCAGCACGGTTTCATCCGGCGCGGCATCGCCGGCTTCCGTCGCCGGCCATTTGGCGAGCAGGCGTTCAGCCTCTTCCAGCCGCTTGATCGAGAAATCGATCGGCTCGCGGTAATGGGTCATCAGCATCGCAAGGCGCAGCACCTCGCCCGGCCATTTGCGGCCGCCGAAAATCTGCGTATGCAGCAGATCGTGAATGGTGACGAAATTGCCTTCGGATTTCGACATTTTGCGGCCTTCGACCTGCACGAAGCCGTTGTGCATCCAGACATTCGCCATCACCTTGGTGCCATGGGCGCAACGTGACTGGGCGATCTCGTTTTCATGGTGCGGGAAGATCAGGTCCAGCCCGCCGCCGTGAATGTCGAAGATATCGCCGAGATAACGCCGGCTCATCGCCGAGCATTCGATATGCCAGCCCGGTCGGCCACGGCCCCATGGGCTCTCCCAGCCGGGTTCGTTGTGGCTCGACAGCTTCCAGAGCACGAAATCGCCCGGGTTCTTTTTATGCGCATCGACGGCGACGCGGGCGCCTGCCTGCTGTTCGTCGAGCGGGCGCTTCGAAAGCTGGCCGTAATCCGCCATGGACTTAGTGTCGAACAGCACTTCGCCCGCTGCCACATAGGCATGGCCGTTGCCGATCAGCTTCTCGATGATCTCGGTCATCTCAACGATATTGTCGGTGGCGCGCGGCTCGACGCTCGGCTCCAGGCAGCCGAGTTCGGCGACATCGGCGTGAAACTGCGTCTCGGTCCTTTCGGTGACCGCCCGGATCGCTTGGTTGAGCGGCAGGCCCGGATGATCCCTCAGCGCCCGCGCATTGATCTTGTCGTCGACATCCGTGATGTTGCGGGCATAGGTGACGTGATCCTCGCCATAGACATGGCGCAGCAGCCGGAACAGCACGTCGAAGACGATGACCGGGCGGGCGTTGCCGATATGAGCGAAATCATAGACGGTCGGGCCGCAGACATACATGCGGACATTGTCCGGATCGATCGGCGCAAAGACCGATTCTTCCCGTGTCAGCGTGTTGTACAGCTTCAGTTCCGGCATGCCGCCCATTCCACTCTCCCATAAGCACAACTAGAAAAATATCGCGACCGGCGGGCCGGGGCGTTTCGCATCTGACTATTTGGGAGACGAAAACGGCCGGGCCAGCGCGTGCGCTAGCGAATAATCTTCCGGCAGATAATGCAGATAACCGTTTTCATGGCGGGATTTATGGCGCGGGAATGACCTTTGGTCAAGAGGGGCAAGCGATGATCCGCGGCACGGCTCACCTGCCATTTTCGTGGCGCAAATCGCTTATAGGCAGTTGGGAGTTGCTCAATAGGAGAGGACTGCGTGAGAGGCTGGGGCCGGGGGATGATCGGAGCGATTGCAATTCTGGCAGTCGCATCGACCGCATATTTCGCATACGATTTCGGTATGCTTCGTTTCAATAATCCGTCTTTGTCAACCTATCCGATCCAGGGCATCGATGTCAGCCATCACCAGGGCGATATCGATTGGAAGACGGTGGCCGCGCAGCCGAACGTGCGCTTTGCGATTATGAAGGCGACCGAAGGCGGCGACCACAAGGATTCGAGGTTCGCCGACAATTGGCAGCGCGCCGGCGATGCCGGAATGGTCAGGGGCGCTTATCATTTCTTCACCTTCTGCCGCCCGGGCAAGGATCAGGCGCAGAATGTCCTGGCGACCGTGCCGCGGCAGCCGGGGACCCTGCCCATCACCGTCGATCTGGAGTTCGTCGGCAATTGCAACAAGGTCCCGACGGTCGAGGAAATGGCGACTGAGGTGAACGCCTTCTTCGCCGAGCTGAAGGGTGCCTTTCCAGAAAAGCCGATTTTCTATGTCACCCAGGAGTTCTACGATCAGTATCTAAAGGGCAATGAATCCCGCTTCCCCGATCATTACCTCTGGCTGCGGAGCGTGTTTCAGGAACCGGCGCAGCAAGGCTGCGGTCGTTGGTCGATCTGGCAATTTTCCGACAATGGCAGTGTCAACGGCATTCAGGGGGCGGTGGACCTCAATGCGCTCTGCCCGTCGGAGACAGGCTTCGCGCATCTGTTCCCGGCAGTTGCAGCCAAGTGAGCCTGGCTTATTCCGGCAGCCGGTAATCGGCGAGCTTATTGTCCCGCACAATGAACAGTTTGCCCGTCTCGGTCACGCCGGGGCCGAGCAGAGGCAGGATCGCCTTGGCGACCTCGGAAGGATGCGGCAGCGTCTGCGGATCTTCGCCGGGCACCGCCTGGGCGCGCATCGCCGTGCGGGTCGCGCCGGGATCGACGCTGGTGATGCGCAACGGCGTCGATTGGCTTTCGCCGGCCCAGGTCCGGGCCAGTGCCTCGACGGCGGCCTTGGAGGCGGAATAGGCGCTCCAGAAAGGCCGGCATTTATGGGCGGCACCCGATGACAGGATGACGGCGCGGCCGCCATCCGAGCGGGCGAGCAGCGGGTCGACCGATCGGATCAGCCGCCATGTCGCAGTGACGTTGATGGTCATCACCTTCTCGAACACCTTCGCCTCGATATGGCCGATCGGCGAGATGACGCCGAGTACGCCGGCATTGGCGACGAGGATATCGAGTTTGCCCCAGCGTTCGAAGATCGAGCCGCCGAGCGCGTCGATTGCGTTCATGTCCGCCAGGTCGAAGGGCACCAGTGTCGCCGTGCCGCCGATGGCCTTGATCGCGTCATCGAGATCCTCGAGCCCGCCGACCGTGCGGGCGCAGGCGATGACATGGGCGCCGGCTTTCGCAAGCTCAAGCGCCGTGAAATAGCCAATGCCGCGCGATGCACCGGTGACGAGTGCGATCTTGCCCTCAAGATTGATATTCATCTGCTCCGGTTCCGGATTTGCTTGCGAAGGCGAGGGGCGCAACAGCCCCTCGGAAGGGAGGTTAATGCAGCGGCGGCTCAGCCGTTGCTGGCAAGCATCGAAAGCTTGTTGCCCATCGACTCGCCGTTCTTGTCGAGCAGGCGGGTCGGATAGTCACCGGTGAAGTAATGGTCGGTGAACTGCGGGCGGGCCGGATTGCGGTCCTCGCCGCCGACGGCGCGGTAGAGCCCGTTGATCGACAGGAAGGCAAGCGAATCGGCGCCGATATATTTGGCCATGGCTTCGACATCGGCATATTGGTTGGCCAAGAGCTTTTCGGCATCGGGCGTGTCGATGCCGTAGAAGTCGGGGAAGAAGATCATCGGACTGGCGACGCGGAGATGGACTTCGCGCGCACCAGCCTCGCGGATCATCTGGACGATCTTCAGAGACGTCGTACCGCGCACGATGGAATCATCGACCAGCACCACGCGCTTGCCTTCGATCATCGCCCGGTTGGCGGAATGTTTCAGCTTCACGCCGAAGGCGCGGATCTGCTGGGTCGGCTCGATGAAGGTGCGGCCGACATAATGGTTGCGGATGATGCCGTATTCGAAGGGAATTCCGCTTTCCTGTGCGTAGCCGAGCGCCGCCGGCGTGCCGCCATCCGGCACCGGGACGACCACGTCGGCCTCGACAGGCGATTCCTTGGCGAGGTTCATGCCCATGTTCTTGCGCGTCGTATAGACGTTGCGGCCGCCGACGACCGAGTCCGGCCGGGCGAAATAGACATATTCGAACAGGCAGAGGCGCTCCGGCTGCGGCTTGCCGGGCTTGCGGGCATCGATGCTGATCGAGCCGTCGGGCTGAATTTCGCAGATGACGACCTCGCCGTTTTCGACATCGCGGATGAATTTGGCGCCGATGATGTCGAGCGCGCAGGTTTCCGAGCAGAAGATCGGCTTGCCGTCGAGTTCGCCCATCACAAGTGGGCGGATGCCTGTAGGGTCACGCGCTGCAATCAGCTTGGTGCGCGTCATCGCGAGCATCGAATAGCCGCCTTCCATCTGGCGGATGGCATCGATGAAGCGGTCGGATGTGGAGGCATGGCGGGAGCGGGCGATGAGGTGGAGGACCACTTCGGTATCGGACGTCGACTGACAGATGGCGCCGGTCGCGATGATCTGGCGACGCAGCGTCAGGCCGTTGGTGAAATTACCGTTATGGGCAACGGCAATGCCGCCTTCCTCAAGTTCGGCAAAGAGCGGCTGCACGTTGCGCATCGCCACTTCGCCGGTTGTCGAGTAGCGGGTATGACCGATCGATATGCTGCCGGGCAGGCGGGCGAGCGTCATCGGATTGGTATAGTGGTCGCCGACGAGCCCCATATGGCGCTCCTGGTAGAAGCGCTTGCCGTCGAAGGAGACGATGCCGGCCGCTTCCTGCCCGCGATGCTGCAGAGCATGCAGGCCGAGAGCCGTCAGTGCCGCGGCATCGGGGTGTCCCAAAATTCCGAAAACCCCGCATTCTTCATGCAGCGTATCTCCGTCGAGCGGATCGTCGGTGGGCAAGGAATGGGACTGGTTCATTTCTGCGGGCCTCTGCTCTCACAAGAATGGATCGGCATTTCCAGAAATAGCTGAAGCCCGACAGAGCTGGAATGCCCGGCCGGACCTCTCATTTCAACTCCCGCTCAAATGGCAATTGCCGGAAGGCGGGTCAAGCTCTTGAACACTGTGTCAATTCGCCGGCTGCTGTGCAGGCGCTGTCGGTGCGTCTTCCGCCGGCGCCTGGTCGCCCGTCGGCGGATTGGTGCCTTCAGCGCCGCCCTGTGCCGGCGGCTGAAGCTTATCACGGATGCTCGCCGGTATCATCTGGGCAAATTGCTCCGGCAGAACGGATTTCAGCTTCACGACCATCGAATCCAGGAAGGGCTTCGACTTCGCTTCGTTGACCCAGGCCGGGCGGTGGTCGGCATCGACCAGCCAGTTCCAGAAAGCGACGGCGACGACCAGCAGCAGCACGCCGCGCGCAGCCCCGAACAGGAAGCCGAGCGTGCGGTCGAGCGCGCCGACGCGGCTGTCGATGATGAAATCGGCGATCTTCATGGTGATGAAGGAAATGACGATGAGCGCGATCAGGAAGACGACCGCTGCCGAACCGACGATCGCGATGCGGTCGTCATCGGTGTATTTCTTCGCGTAGGGCAGCAGGTAGGGATAGAGGTAATAGGCGGCTGCTGCCGAGCCGCCCCAGCTTGCGATCGAGAGGATCTCGCGCGAAAAGCCGCGGACCATCGCCAGCACGGCGGAGAAGAGCACGACGCCGATGACAATACCGTCGAAAATCGTAATGGGCATGTAAATTCAACTCCAGGACTGCCGCTGGGCGGCCGTGTCGTGCCTTATCGTGTGCCTCCTATATCATCACCAATCTTGGCAATGAAAGGATCAAACCTCGTCTTCCACACGCAGCGCCCCCTTCGACCCGGCGATGCGCGCAACCAGATCCGGCAGGCTTTCGACCTCACTCCAGCGTCCGCCGGAACCCTTCGGCAGTTCGGCGGAGGCGGACGGAAGCAATGCTGCGGAAAAGCCCAGCTTCTCGGCTTCCTTGAGGCGCTGGGCGGTGTGCGCAACCGGCCGGATGGCGCCCGACAGGCTGACTTCGCCGAAATAGACGCAATCGGCGGGAAGGGCAATACCGGCAAGCGAGGAAACGAGCGCCGAGGCGACGGCGAGATCGGCCGCCGGTTCGGTGATGCGGTAGCCGCCGGCGATATTGAGATAGACGTCGTGCTGGCCGAGCCTGACGCCGCAATGGGCTTCCAGCACCGCCAGGATCATCGACAGCCGGGCCGAATCCCAGCCGACCACGGCGCGCCTGGGCGTGCCGAGCGAGGTTGGCGCCACCAGCGCCTGGACTTCGACCAGCACCGGGCGCGTGCCCTCCATGCCGGCAAAGACGGCAGCACCGGGCGATTTTTCGTTGCGCTCGCCGAGGAAGAGTTCCGAGGGGTTGGCGACCTCGCGTAAGCCCTTGTCCGACATTTCGAAGACGCCGATCTCGTCGGTCGGTCCGAAGCGGTTCTTGACCGTGCGAAGGATGCGGTAATGATGGCCGCGATCGCCCTCGAAATAGAGCACGGCATCGACCATGTGCTCGACGACGCGCGGTCCGGCGATCTGCCCGTCCTTGGTCACGTGCCCGACGAGCACCATGGCGGCCCCGGTCTGCTTGGCGAAACGGATCATCGCCTGCACGCCGGTGCGCACCTGCGTCACCGTTCCCGGGGCGGATTCGGCAAGTTCGCTCCACAGCGTCTGGATGGAATCGATGATGACGAGGTCCGGCCGCTTGCCCTCGGCAAGCGTCGCCAGAATATCCTCGACATTGGTTTCCGCCGCCAGCATCACATCGGTATCGGCCGCTGCAAGCCGCTGCGCCCGCAGCCGGACCTGGGCGACGGCCTCTTCGCCGGAGACGTAGATGATCTTGTGGCCGCGCCGCGCAAGGGCGGCGGCGGCCTGCATCAGCAGCGTTGATTTGCCGATACCGGGATCGCCGCCGATCAGCACCGCCGACCCGCGCACGAAGCCGCCGCCGAGCGCCCGGTCGAGCTCCGACATGGCGGTATGGATGCGCGGCGCCTCCTCGATCTCGCCCGACAGCGCCGTCAGCGTCACCGGCCGCCCCTTCTTCGGCGTCTTGCCGGGGCCTGAGCCGATCCCGCCCATCGGGTCTTCTTCGACGATGGTGTTCCACTCGCCGCAGTTCTCGCATTTGCCCGCCCAGCGGTTATGAACCGTGCCGCAGCTCTGGCAGATGAATTGTGTCCTGGCCTTCGCCATCGAATACTCTTTCAGTCCGGGGTCTCGAGCGAAGCAGATGCATGCTTCATCGAATCACTGTCGTGCCTGAGATAATGGCTATCGCGACGGATCAAAACTAATGATTTTCCCATCAGCACCTCCCGTGCCTATCCTTTGCTTCTGCTCATCCCGAACGGTGGAAGATGTTCGATTATTCGCTCGCGCACTGGTTTGCATTTCTCTCGGCCGCGGTTCTGCTCAATCTGTCGCCCGGGCCCGACATCGCCTTCATCCTCGGTCACACGATGAGAGGTGGAAAACGCGCCGGTTTTTCCGCACTGTTCGGCGTCTGGTCCGGCGCCTGCCTGCATGTTCTGATGGCAGCGCTCGGCCTTTCCGCCGTGCTCGCCGCTTCTTCGGTCGCCTTCTCCGCGGTCAAATGGATCGGCGCCGCCTATCTCGTCTGGCTGGGAATCCAGGCTTTGCGCGCCGGCGGCGGCAATGGCTTGATAAAGGATGCCGGTGAAAAGTTGCCGGCGGCGAAGATCTACCGGCAGGGAATTCTGGTGTCGCTGCTCAATCCGAAGGTGGCGATTTTCTTCCTGGCCTTCCTGCCGCAATTCGTCGTCGAAGGGGCAGGGCCGGCATGGACCCAGCTCATGCTGCATGGCGGGCTCATCATCGTCGTCGCCGCCTTCATCGAACCGCCGCTCGTCCTTCTCGGAGGGCGGCTTGCCGATGCGCTCAGGCATAATCAAAGAATCGGGCTATGGCTCGATCGCGGCCTCGGCGCGCTTTTCCTGGCGCTCGGTGTCCGGCTGGCGCTCAGCAGCCGCTGACGGGGAAGCTATTCCTCGTCGACGACATAGCGCCGTTCGTGGCGCAGCCCCATGCTGGTCAGGATCTCGTAGCCGATCGTGCCCGCCGCCCGCGCCACCTCGTCCAGGGGCATATTCTTTCCGAACAGCTCGACATAATCGCCGGCGCGCACGGCGTTATCGGGCAGGTCGGTGATATCGAAGATCGTCAGGTCCATGGTGATCCGGCCGGCGACCGGCACCTTGTGTCCGGCGATGAAGCCTAGCCCGCCCTGCGGCACGGCCTGGCGCAGCGGCACGCCGCCGCTCGACAGCCCGCGCATGTAGCCGTCGGCATACCCGGCCGAGGCGATCGCCAGTCGGCTTTTGCGGCGAAGCTGCAGCGCCCGCCCATAGCTGACGGTCTCGCCGGCTTCGACGCTGCGCACCTGGATGATGCGCGCTTCCGCGGTTGCCACAGGCCGCATCGGATTGGCCCGGCCGCAGACCGCCTCGCCGCCATAAAGCGCGATGCCGGGACGGGTCAGGTCGAAGTGATAATCCTCGCCAAGGCAAATGCCGGCCGAGGCGGCAAGGCTTGAATCGATACCTTCATAGGCGGCGCTAACCCTGCGGAATGATTCGAGCTGCTGCCGGTTCATCGCATGGCTGGGCTCGTCGCCGCAGGCGAGGTGGCTCATGACCAGCACCGGCGCAAAGCTCGCCGGCCGCGAAACGTCGTCGGCGAGCGCGATCGCATCGTCCATGTGCAGTCCGAGCCGGTTGAAGCCGGTATCGACATGCAGTGCGCAGGGATAATCGCCGTAGTCGGCAAGCACTGCCATCCAGAAGGCGAGCTGCTCGTCGGAGGAAATCACCGGCACCAGATCGTTTTCGAAAAAGCGCCGCTCGGTGCCCGGCCATATGCCCGCGAGCACGAAGATGCGCGCCTCTGGCGCATAGAGGCGAAGTGTGACGCCCTCGTCGACTGTGGCAACGAAGAAATCCCGGGCGCCGGCCATATAGAGCGCTTCACCGGCATCCTCGATGCCCGTGCCGTAGGCATCCGCCTTGACAACGGCTGCGGCGCGCGCCGCGCCGGAGCGGCGCGCCATGTCGCGCCAGTTCTCCGTCAGCGCGGTCAGATCGACGGTCAGCCGCAGGCCCGCGGAAGCGAAAAGATCGTCATCTTCGAAGGGGATGGGAAAATCTGTCATGTATCGCCGTGAACTAATGGAAGGAAATCGCCTGAGCCAGTCTAAAGCATGTCGCGCAAAAGTGTGCAGCGGTTTTGCGATAACGACATGCGTAAAGACAAAGAGCTCAAGCGCAGGGAGCGAATCTGAAAGATCGCGACGCGCTTTAGAGAGCATTATGGCCAAGGCAGGTCACATACCACCCTTTGCCTGTCATCTGATCACTTTTGTTCAAGACGCGTGCAGGCTTCCGCGATAATCTCAGTGGATGCAGAACGTATCGCAAAAAGAGGCGGCGGCGGCCATGCCGCTTGCGAACGTGGAATCGGCCCGCTTCTGGCGAGATGGCCGCTTCCGCGACATGGAGTGTTTGAGCGCCACCTTCCTGACGCACGAATATGCGCCGCATGCGCATGACACGTTCAGCATCGGCGCAATAGAAAGCGGCAGCCAGATCGCCACTCTCAGCGGCAGGCGGGAGGAAACCGGCCCGGGCGACCTTTATCTCATCGATCCCGGTGTCATCCATGACGGCGCTCCGGGCGGAGAGGGCTACCGCTACCGGATGATCTATCCCGATATGAAGCTGTTCGTCGATATTTTGGAGGATGTCACCGGCAAGGCCTTCCATGCGACGCCCTCTTTCTCCGGCGGGCTTCCACGCGATCCACAGCTCGCCAATGCCTTCCACGCCGCCCATCGAACGCTTGAGAGCGGGGCAGGCGCGCTGGAATCGGATGAGGGAATGTTTTCGGTGCTGGCAGCGATCTTTGCGCGTCACGGCAGCGCAATCATCGTTCCTGTCGATACGCAGGAACGAAGCGCGGTGGCCCGTGCCCGCGAATACCTCATCGAGAACTTCGACAGCGATGTCGGGCTCGAGGAGCTGGCCGGAGTGGCGGGTTTGAGCCGCGCCCACCTCATCCGTGCCTTCCGCAAGGAATATCACATTACCCCGCACGCTTTTCTGACGGATCGGCGCGTGCAGGTGGCCCGTCGGCTGCTGCGCCAGGGGCGCATGCCTGCCGATATTGCGCTCGAATGCGGTTTTGCCGATCAGGCGCATTTCACCCGACACTTCAAGGCACGGACAGGCGTAACACCAGGTCAATTCCGCACGGGCTGATCACTTTCGTTCAATACGGCCCTGGCTGGCCGGGCTAATCCTCCGCGATCTTGATCAGGAGGTTGCCATGTTGCAGCACAGCCGGCCATCCGGCGATTTTTTTGCCGGAATGCGCGCCATTTTTCCGCTTGTTGTCGCCGTGTTACCGATCGGCCTGGTGTTCGGCGCGGTCGCAGCCACCAAGGGGCTTTCCCCGTTGGAAACGACGCTGATGAGCGCGCTTGTCTTTGCGGGCGGTTCGCAATTCGTGGCCATGGACATCTGGACCCATCCGGCAAGCTGGATCGGCGTCGGCTTTGCAGCCCTGCTGGTCAATATCCGTCACGTGCTGATGAGCGCGTCGATCGGCACGAAGATGCAGTCCTTCTCCGGCGTCAAACGGTATGTTGCCATGCTATTCCTCGCAGATGAACTGTGGGCCATGGCGGAATTCCGCGCGGGAGCCACACGACTGACACCGGCCTGGTATGCGGGCATCGTCACGCCCTTCTACCTCACCTGGGTCGGCTCTTCGCTGACAGGCGCACTGCTCGGCGCCTTTTTCGGCAATCCAACGGTCGTCGGCCTCGACTTCGCTTTTCCGGCTGTCTTCATCGTGCTCGTCATGGGTTTCTGGAAGGGGCCGGAAACCGGCGCCGTCCTTGCGGCAAGTGGTGCCGCATCCGTTGCGGTCCACCACTTCGTGCCGGGGGTCTGGTATATCGCCGCCGGCGCTCTGGCCGGGCTGGCAACGGCCCTATGGCAGCACAGGGCGCGGGAGCAGGCGGCATGACGCTCGATCTCAACATCTTCATCGCCATCCTCGCGATGGCCGCCGCAACGGTGTTCACCCGCGTCAGCGGCCTCGTGTTGCTCCATCATGTCGAGATGAATCAGCGGCGGAGAGCGGCGATCGAGGCCATTCCGCCGGCTGTGCTGATGGCGGTCATTGCCCCGACTGCCTTTGCGGCGGGCTGGGCAGAGACCTTGGCCTGCGCGGCAACGGCAATCGCCGCGCGCCGTTTGCCAATGCTTATGAGCGTCGTGATTGGCGTCGCAACGGTTGCCTTGTTGCGGGCCGCCGGGCTTTAGCTAAGGAAATCGACGCGGGACCGCGTCAATGTTCCTCGTAATGTGTGAAGGAGGGATCGGCGAGATCGGCGAAGCGGGTGAATTCCGACTGGAAGGCGAGCTTCACCGTGCCCGTCGGCCCGTGACGCTGCTTGGCGATGATGACGTCGGCGGTGCCCTTCACTTTGTCGAACAACGCTTCCCATTCCGGATATTTCGGATCGTTGATGTCGCGCGGCTCCTGGTTCTTGACGTAATATTCCTCGCGGAACACGAAGAGCACGACGTCGGCGTCCTGCTCGATCGAGCCGGATTCGCGAAGGTCGGAAAGCTGCGGCCGCTTGTCGTCGCGGCTTTCGACCTGACGCGAGAGCTGCGACAGGGCGATGATCGGAACGTTGAGTTCCTTGCCGAGCGCCTTCAGGCCGGTGGTGATCTGGGTGATTTCCTGCACGCGGTTGTCGCTGGATTTTCCCGAGCCGGTCATCAGCTGGATATAGTCGACCACGAGCACGTCGAGGCCGCGCTGACGCTTGAGACGGCGCGCGCGCGCCGACAGCTGGGCGATCGAGATACCGCCGGTCTGGTCGATATAGAGCGGCACTTTCTGCATCATCATCGAGCAGGCGACGAGCTTTTCGAAATCGGCATCATTGATGTCGCCGCGGCGGATCTTCGATGAGGAGACTTCCGTCTGCTCGGAGATGATACGGGTGGCAAGCTGTTCCGACGACATTTCGAGCGAGTAGAAGCCGACGACGCCGCCGTTTTTCGCCTTCATGCTGCCGTCCGACTGGACTTCGCCTTCGTAGGCGGCGGCGATATTGTAGGCGATGTTGGTCGCAAGCGAGGTCTTGCCCATGCCGGGGCGTCCGGCAAGCACGATCAAGTCCGAACGCTGCAGGCCGCCCATCTTGGAATCCAGCGAATGGATACCGGTGGAAATGCCGGAAAGCCCGCCGTCTCGTTCCTTGGCGACGGCGGCCATGTCGATCGCCAGCGCAACCGCATCGTTGAAGGCCTGGAAGCCGCCGTCATAGCGGCCGTTTTCCGCCAGTTCGAAGAGGCGGCGTTCGGTATCCTCGATCTGCGACTGCGGCGGCATGTCGAGCGGCGCATCATAGGCGATGTTGACGACATCCTCGCCGATGGTGATCAGCGCCCGGCGCAGCGCCAGGTCGTAGATCGCCCGACCGTAATCCTCGGCATTGATGACGGTGACGGCGTTGCTGACGAGGCTCGCCAGATATTGCGACACCGTCATATCGCCGACCTTCTCGTCGGCCTTCAGGAAGGTCTTGATCGTCACCGGGTTGGCGATCTTGCCCATGCGGATGATATCGCCGGCAACCTCGAAGATCTTCCGGTGCAGCGGTTCGTAGAGATGGATCGGCTTCAGGAAGTCGGACACCCGGTAATAGGCGTCGTTGTTCATCAGGATGGCACCCAGAAGCGCCTGCTCGGCTTCGATGTTGTTGGGTGCTTCGCGATAATGCTGCTCCGAGGGGGCAACGGCTGCAATCTTTCGAGCGGCGTCGTTCATCATCATCCGTTCTGTCTTTTTCCAGCTCCGGATTTGCAATTCCGGACGCGAAAATCAAGAGGCCGCGAAAGGAGCGAGGGCTCGCTTCGCTTAAATCCTGAACGCTGTGCACGTTGTTCGACTTCTCCACAGTCCCGGGCAACACAAAGGAGAAATACTGTGAGTGTCACCCGTATGACACGGCATGGCGCCGACTCAGCCCATTCATTTCGGAGAATGTTATTTTAGCGCGATGCCATAAGGCCCGCAGCAAAAACATCCGGAAAATCCCCAACGAAAAAGCCCGGCGCGATGGCCGGGCTCCTGTCGCGGATTGCTCCGGCGATATTATGCTTCGTCTTCGTCGACGCCGTCAGCTTCCGGATCGAAGAAATCTTCCGGACGCAGAGCGTCTTCGTCGACACCGTAAATGGCGTCGACCGAGGTGAGTTCTTCACCCTTGGCCTGGCGCTCTGCCTCTTCGGCGGAACGGGCAACGTTCAGCTCGACGTGGATTTCGACTTCGGCATGCAGCTGCAGCTCGACCTTGTGCAGGCCGATCGCCTTGATCGGCGTGTTCAGGTGAACCTGGTTGCGGCCGATGTTGAAGCCTTCGGCGGCGAGAATCTCGACGACGTCACGGGCGGCGACCGAGCCGTAGAGCTGGCCGGTTTCGCCGGCGGAGCGTACGACGATGAAGGACTTGCCGTCGAGAACGTCGGCGACCTTCTGGGCTTCCGACTTGCGCTCGAGGTTACGGGCTTCGAGCGTCGCGCGCTCGGCTTCGAAGCGGGTCTTGTTGGCGGCGTTGGCGCGCAGCGCCTTGCCAAGCGGCAGCAGGTAGTTACGGGCAAAACCGTCGCGAACCTTTACGGTTTCGCCCATCTGGCCGAGCTTGGAGATGCGTTCGAGAAGGATGACTTCCATTTTCTTTTACCTTTCTGTGTCTCAGATTTTCGTGTCGGATTGTTTGGGGGCATCAGCATCTTTCGTCGGGGTCAGCGCGATCGCCTTGCGCGTATCGCTGAGACCGAGGACGAGGATGAGGAAAGCTGGCAGCAGCATGAGCATCGAGGCCAGGTAGCTGAGGATGAGGGCCGGTAGGCGCCAGTCCTTGCCGCGCGTGCGGAAATGCAGCGAGGCGAAACCGGAAAGCATGAAGCCGGCGCCGAAGGTGCCGATCACCGTCGCGCCGACCAGCGCCGGCACGCCGCCGAAGAAGCAGGCGGCAAGCCCGGCGAGGAAGATGAAGATCGAGTTGCGGTTCATGCGCAGCGAGGAGGGGATGTCCTCGCGCGGGCGAAGGCCGCGGCCGGAGGCTGCGACGATGCGCACGGCAAAATAATAGGCGGCAAACAGCATAGACACCCACATACCGCCCTGCACCGCCGGCAGCATCAGCACGATTAGCGATTTGGTCTGCGCGGTCGCCGTCGGATCGGGCATGAATTCCGGTTGCTGCTCCTTGACCGAGGCGATCAGCAGATCGACGATCTGATCGGTGATGGCGGGCCCGTAGCCGATCATCACGCCGATGACGATGACGGCGAGCGTCACCAGGCCGCAGAGATGCAGCAGGATATCGGAGAGCGGATACCAGGCAAGCAGATTGTCCGGGCCGCCGAGTTCGGAAGCCGGCCGCGCGAGATTGGCGAGATGGCTGAGCCAGCCGGCCGGCAACAGCGTCACCAGCGTCATGATCAGCGCGAAAGAGGGGGAGATGAGGGCCGCGCCGAGTGCGGCTGCTGTGACGACAGCGGCGATGGCCGCGGCATTGCCCCAGCCGAGCCCGACGATCAGAATCGGCAGCGCCGAGGCCGTATAGAGCAGCGCGCTGAAAAACGACGGCTGCATGCTCGCCCCCAGCATCAGCAGGAAGGCGGTCAATCCGGCGAGTGCGCCGATCAGCAGCGTTTTAACGTTCGGTCGGTTCAAGGTCGCTGTCCTGCTTCATCAAGCAGTTAGAGGATGTTGCTGAATCGAATTCAGAAACGTCTCAACATGGGTTTTTAGAGTTCCGATCCGCGCCCATCGCGGAAGGGAGGCGACCCCCGGATCAGCAATCCGGGGGTCACATATTCTATTAGGCGACGACGTAGGGCAGCAGGCCGAGGAAGCGGGCACGCTTGATCGCCTGGGCGAGTTCGCGCTGCTTCTTCTGAGAAACGGCCGTGATGCGCGACGGAACGATCTTGCCGCGCTCGGAAATGTAACGCTGGAGCAGACGTACGTCCTTGTAGTCGATCCGCGGCGCGTTGGCGCCGGAGAAGGGGCAGGTCTTGCGGCGGCGATGGAACGGGCGGCGGACCGGAGCGGAGGAAGTTTCAGACATATCTTAGGTCTCCCTTATGCGCGGTCTTCGCGCGGACGGCGCGGACGGTCTTCACGGTCGCCGAAGCCACCTTCACGCGGCGGACGCGGGCCGCGGTCACGATCGCCGAAGCCGCCTTCACGCGGGCCACGGCCGCCTTCACGCGGACGGTCGTCGCGGTCGCGCTTCTGCATCATGGCAGACGGACCTTCTTCATGCTTCTCGACGGCGATCGTCATGTAGCGAAGAACGTCTTCGCTGATGCGCATCTGACGTTCCATTTCCTGGACGGCAGCAGCCGGTGCATCGATGTCCATCAGGGCGTAGTGTGCCTTGCGGTTCTTCTTGATGCGGTAGGTGAGGGACTTGAGGCCCCAGTTCTCGATACGCCCGACTTTACCGCCGTTAGCTTCGATCACACCCTTGTACTGTTCTACGAGGGCATCGACCTGCTGGGCGGAAATATCCTGCCGGGCAAGGAATACATGTTCATAAAGAGCCATGACAGCTTTGCCTTTCTTGCGTTTGGTTCAACCCGATATTCGGCGGCTAAGCCTCAACGACTGCTCCTGATTGGGCGGACCCAGGCAAGAAAGCGTTTCCGAGACGGTCGAGAGCGGAGACACGGGAGGCTGGAACGCTTCCGTTCCGAACGATTTCCAAGCGGAAACCGGCCCTCCGTTCAGCCACCAGCCAGAAGACCGGGTTAACGAACAGGGCGGCTTATACCGATTTTTCGCGGGAAGGCAAGCCCAATCGGACATGCAAGCCCAACGCAGGCCGATCGGTCGCGTCGGGCTGGACGAGAGGAACAGGATCAGAGCGGCAGCGGATACTGCCGGTGCACCTTGGCGATCTCCGCCAGTACCTCGGCCGAAAGCGTCAGGTCGGCCGCGCCGATGTCGACTTTCAATTGCTCCATCGAGGTTGCGCCGATGATGGCCGAAGCCATGAAGGGCCTGGACAGGCAGAAGGCGAGCGCCATTCCCGCCGGGTCGAGACCATATCGGGCGGCGATCTGCAGATAGGCCTTGGTCGCCGGCTCCTGCAGCGGCTGCAGGCGGCCGCCGATATCGTGGTTGATCGAGCCGCGCGAACCCTTCGGCCTGGCGCCACCGACATATTTGCCGGATAGGATGCCGCCGGCGAGCGGCGAATAGGCGAGCAGCCCGACATCCTCGTGATGCGAGAGCTCGGCCAGATCGAGGTCGAAATGGCGGTAGAGCAGATTATATTCGTTCTGGACGCTGGCAACGCGCGGCAGGCTCTTTTGTTCTGACAGCGTCAGGTATTTCTGGATGCCCCAGGTGGTTTCGTTGGAAAGGCCGATCGCCCGGATCTTGCCTTCCTTGACCAGTGCGCCGAGTGTTTCAAGAATGTCGAGCATATTGGCGACGGCCTTGTCGCGATCCTGGTTGAAAGGATTGTAGCTCCAGTTCTGGCGGAAATGGAAATGGCCGCGGTTCGGCCAGTGGATCTGGTAGAGGTCGACATAATCCGTCCGCAGCCGCTTCAGGCTGGCCTCGAGCGCCAGCCGGATATTCCTGGCATCAGCACCTTCGCCGCCGCGCAAATACTCGCGGCCGCGGCCGGCGACCTTGGTCGCAAGCACGATATCTCCGCGTTTGCCTGATTTGCCGAACCAGCTGCCGATATAGTCTTCGGTCCGGCCCTGAGTTTCGGCCGAAACCGGGGTGGTAGGATAGAGTTCGGCGGTATCGAAGAAATTGACGCCCTTTTCGACGGCGTAATCCATCTGTGCATGCGCGTCGGTTTCGCTGTTCTGCGAACCCCAGGTCATGGTGCCAAGGCAGATTTCTGAAACGGAAATGTCGGTGCGGCCGAGTGAATTGTACTTCATGTGAAAACCTTGGGAGAGAGCTGAAGCCTTGGGGAGGACCGGGCAAATCTAGGCCGGATTTGGCGGAGCGCAAGAGTAAAAACCTGGCTTTTCCGCCGGTCCGGAAGGCTTTGCAGAGAATGGGCCGCCACTTGACTCTGCCGGAAAGAATGTCAATTGGAGGCAAAACGCCTCGCGGGGCGCGCAATCAGGGGCATGAGCCAGGGATACGAGAATGACCATTGCTTTCACTTTTCCCGGTCAGGGCAGTCAGGCCGTCGGCATGGGCAAGGATCTGGCCGAGAATTTCGCGGAAGCCCGCGCCGTTTTCGACGAGGTTGATGAGGCGCTCGGTGAAAGTCTTTCCGACGTCATGTTCAACGGTCCCGAGGAGACCTTGACCCTGACGGCGAACGCCCAGCCGGCGCTGATGGCCGTCTCGATTGCCGTCGTCCGCATTCTTGAGGCCAAGGGGTTGGATCTGAAGTCCAAGGTCGCCTATGTGGCCGGCCATTCGCTCGGCGAATATTCTGCCCTGTGCGCCGCCGGCACCTTTTCGCTCACTGACACCGCGCGGCTGCTGCGCATCCGCGGCAACGCCATGCAGGCGGCCGTCCCCGTCGGCGTCGGCGCCATGGCGGCGATCATCGGCCTCGAACATGCCGACGTCGTCGCTGTCTGTGAAGAGGCTGCGGCCACCGGCGCCTGCCAGATCGCCAACGACAATGGCGGCGGCCAGATCGTCATTTCGGGCGAGAAGGCAGCCGTCGAAAAGGCCGCCGGGCTCGCCACCGACAAGGGCGCCAAGCGCGCCATCCTGCTGCCGGTCTCGGCACCCTTCCATTCGGCACTCATGGCGCCCGCCGCCGACGCCATGCGCGAAGCACTGGCAAAGGTCGCCAAATCAGATCCCGTCGTGCCGGTCATTGCCAATGTCCGCGCCGCGCCCGTGACCACAGCCGACGAGATCGCCAACTTGCTGGTCGAGCAGGTGACCGGTCAGGTCCGCTGGCGCGAGACGGTGGAATGGTTCGCCGGCAATGGCGTCACGACGCTCTATGAACTTGGCTCCGGCAAGGTGCTGACCGGCCTTGCCCGCCGCATCGATAAGACAATCAACGGAATCTCCGTCAACGGTCCGGCGGATATCGACGCGACTGTTACCGCCCTCATGGCCTGATTGGTATTTCCAGATATCCAGATATAAGGAACGTTTCCATGTTCGATCTTTCTGGCCGCAAGGCTCTCGTCACCGGCGCATCGGGTGGTATCGGCGAGGAAATCGCCCGCCTTCTCCATAAGCAGGGCGCCATCGTCGGGTTGCACGGCACCCGCGTCGAGAAGCTGGAAGCCTTGGCGGCCGATCTTGGCGAGCGCGTCAAGATCTTCCCGGCAAACCTCTCCGACCGCGACGAGGTCAAGGCCCTCGGCCAGAAGGCCGAAGCCGAACTCGAAGGCGTCGACATTCTGGTCAACAATGCCGGCATCACCAAGGACGGCCTCTTCGTGCGCATGAGCGACGAGGATTGGGACGCCGTTCTCGAAGTGAACCTGACGTCGACTTTCCGCCTGACGCGCGAATTGACGCATCCGATGATGCGCCGCCGCTATGGCCGCATCATCAACATCACCTCCGTCGTCGGCGTTACCGGCAATCCGGGCCAGGCCAATTACTGTGCCTCCAAGGCCGGCATGATCGGCTTCACCAAGTCGCTCGCGCAGGAAATCGCCACCCGCAACGTGACGGTCAACTGCGTGGCGCCCGGCTTCATCGAAAGCGCCATGACCGGCAAGCTGAACGACAAGCAGAAGGAAGCGATCATGGGGGCAATCCCGATGAAGCGCATGGGCACAGGGGGGGAAGTTGCTTCGGCTGTCGCTTATCTTGCCTCCGCCGAGGCTGCCTATATGACGGGCCAGACGCTGCACGTAAACGGCGGCATGGCGATGATCTGAAACGACAAACCGCTGGCATGGGAGTATTTCCGCCAATAGCATGTTGAGCAATCACGAACCGTTGATTTTCTCGCTTTGCGGCGGACCTAAAGCATGTTAAGCGGGCCATGACTGTCAACAGTCGTCCCGAGAAAGCAGACGGACCGGCGGGCTTTTCGCAAGCCTGGGACATCTCTGAAGCCGGGTAAACGAGTTTGCCGAGGATGTCTGAAAACATCGCAGGCTGAAACAGGGTAGGGGTGCCGCAACGGCATTCCGATCAGGACATAAGGTCGAGGAAACCGACATGAGCGATATCGCAGAACGCGTAAAGAAAATTGTTATTGATCATCTTGGCGTCGATGCCGACAAGGTCGTCGAGAGCGCCAGCTTTATCGACGATCTAGGCGCTGACTCGCTCGACACGGTCGAACTTGTCATGGCTTTCGAAGAAGAATTCGGCGTTGAAATTCCTGACGACGCTGCCGACTCGATCCTGACGGTCGGCGACGCCGTTAAGTTTATCGAGAAGGCCCAGGCCTGATTCTGTAATTTTGATAAAGGGCGGGCCTGGAGTCCGCCCTTTTCTTTTCGGCCTATTTCTCCATAGAACATAACAGACGGGGGAAAGCACGCGATGAGACGTGTCGTCATAACAGGTACCGGCATGGTATCACCCTTGGGATGCGGAACCGAGGTGACGTGGTCCCGGCTGCTTGCCGGTCAGAACGGCGCCCGCCTCGTCACCGAATTCGAGGTCGACGACCTTCCCGCCAAGATCGCCTGCCGTATTCCGATTGGCGACGGCACCGACGGCACCTTCAATGTCGATCAGTGGATGGAGCCGAAGGAGCAGCGCAAGGTCGATCCCTTCATCATCTACGGCATGGCTGCCGCCGACATGGCGCTTGCCGATGCCGGCTGGCATCCCGAGACCGATGAGGACCAGATCGCTACCGGCGTGCTGATCGGCTCCGGCATCGGCGGCATCGAAGGCATCGTCGAGGCAGGTTACACCCTGCGCGACAAGGGCCCGCGCCGCATCTCGCCTTTCTTCATTCCGGGCCGCCTGATCAACCTCGTCTCCGGCCAGGTCTCGATCCGCCACAAGTTGCGCGGACCCAATCATTCGGTCGTCACCGCCTGCTCGACGGGCGCGCATGCGATTGGCGATGCCGCGCGGCTGATTGCGCTTGGCGACGCCGACGTCATGGTCGCCGGCGGCACGGAATCCCCCGTCAGCCGCATTTCGCTCGCCGGCTTTGCCGCCTGCAAGGCGCTGTCGACCCAGCACAACGACGACCCGCAGAAGGCCTCGCGCCCCTATGATCGCGACCGCGACGGCTTCGTCATGGGCGAGGGCGCCGGCATCGTCGTGCTCGAGGAACTGGAACATGCCAAAGCGCGTGGCGCCAGGATCTACGCCGAAATCGTCGGCTACGGCCTGTCGGGCGACGCCTATCACATCACCGCGCCGTCCGAAGACGGCGAGGGCGCCGGCCGCTGCATGGCGATGGCTCTGAAGCGCGCCGGGCTGACCCCGGCCGATATCGATTATATCAACGCTCACGGCACCTCGACCATGGCCGACACGATCGAGCTTGGCGCCGTCGAGCGGCTGGTCGGCAATGCGGCATCGAAGATCTCCATGTCCTCGACCAAGTCGGCGACCGGACACCTTCTTGGTGCTGCCGGCGCGATCGAGGCGATCTTCGCCACGCTCGCCATTCGCGATAATGTCGCGCCGCCGACGCTCAACCTCGACAATCCCGAACGCGAGACGGCGATTGATCTTGTTCCGCACAAGGCGCGCGAACGGGAAATCAATGTGGCGCTGTCCAATTCGTTCGGATTCGGCGGCACCAACGCGTCGCTCGTCCTGCGCCGTTACGCGCAATAGAGTCTCGTACGCGCGGTGTAATGGGTGTCCCTTACACCGCAAACCGGGCCGGTCCTTCACATTGCGTAACAGCGTGTGCGGGAGCATAACGGCCGGCAG
Organism: Rhizobium redzepovicii; assembly: GCF_019793435.1. Taxonomy (GTDB): domain Bacteria; phylum Pseudomonadota; class Alphaproteobacteria; order Rhizobiales; family Rhizobiaceae; genus Rhizobium; species Rhizobium redzepovicii. The sequence continues at coordinate 62,336 of NZ_JAILYH010000006.1, forward strand.
CGGCGCCATTGAACGGCGGCAGAACCTGCTTTTGCCGCATTGCTTCGCGAAATAGCGAAGTGAGGGTCAAGTTTTAGAGGATTGCCGGTGAGCGATACGACGAACCAGAGCAACGATACCCCGCAGGGCGAGAACGGCCGGCAAGCGCAGAAGGGACCGATCATCCCGAAGTCGCCGAGCGAAGCCTTGCGTCCCGAGCGCGTTCCGGAGCCGCCTAAACGGTCCAAGAAAGCCCGCGGCCAGGTCGTTCTTTTCCTGAACTTCATCATGACGATGGCGGTGCTGGTCTGCGTCGTGGCCGTCATCGGCTTCTATTACGCCACGTCGACCTACCGGAACCCCGGTCCGCTGCAGACCAACACCAACTTCATTATCCGCAACGGCGCCGGTCTCGCCGAAATTGCCTCCAATCTCGAGCGCAATGCGATCATCAGCGATGCCCGCATCTTCCGCTATATCACGGCAACGCATCTGTCTGCCGGTGAGAGCCTGAAGGCCGGTGAATATGAGATCAAGGCCAGAGCTTCGATGAGCGATATCATGGAGCTTCTGAAGTCGGGCAAATCCATTCTCTATTCCGTTTCCTTCCCCGAGGGCCTGACGGTCCGCCAGATGTTCAACCGCATGCTGGAGGACCAGGTACTGGAAGGCGACCTGCCGGCCGCGCTGCCGGCCGAGGGCAGCCTGCGCCCCGATACCTACAAGTTCTCGCGCGGCACCAAGCGCTCGGAAATCATCCAGCAGATGGCGGCGGCACAGCAGAAAATCGTCGATCAGATCTGGGACAAGCGCGACTCCTCGCTGCCGCTGCGATCCAAGGAAGAGTTCGTCACGCTCGCCTCGATCGTCGAAAAGGAAACCGGCGTTGCCGACGAACGCGCCCATGTCGCCTCCGTTTTCCTGAATCGGCTGGGCAAAGGTATGCGCCTGCAGTCCGACCCGACGATCATCTACGGCCTCTTCGGCGGCGACGGCAAACCGGCCGACCGGCCGATCTACCAGTCGGACCTGAAGCGGGAAACGCCCTATAATACCTATGTCATCAAGGGCCTGCCGCCGACGCCGATCGCCAATCCCGGTAAGGATGCGCTTGAGGCCGTAGCCAATCCCTGGAAGACCCAGGACCTCTATTTCGTCGCCGACGGCACCGGTGGCCATGTTTTCGCAGCGACGCTCGAGGAGCACAATGCCAACGTCAAGCGCTGGCGCAAGCTCGAAGCCGACAAGGGCTCGGACCCGAACATCGCGGTCGACGGCCAGCCTGAGGAGCAGCCGGCGGATGACGGCGCTGCTGTCACGCCGCCGAAGAAAAAGAAGATCAACTGATAGCTTCTGGAGGCTCGTATGGCTTTGCAGTCCATGACCGGTTTTGCGCGGCGCGAGGGAACGAGCGGCCGCTGGCGCTGGGCATGGGAACTGCGCTCGGTCAACGGCAAGGGCCTCGACCTGCGGCTGCGCCTGCCGCCCGGCCTCGAGCGCATGGAGGCGGACGTCCGCCGCCTTGCCGGCGAAAGCTTCAGTCGCGGCAATCTGCAGGCATCGCTCTCCGTCACCGCTGACGAAAACCGCTTCGAGGCCGTGCTGAACAAGGAAGCGCTTGCCGCCGTACTTGCCATGCGCGAGCAATTGGACGGGATAATCGATCCGGCGCCGCTGAAGCTCGATACGCTGCTTCTGGTGCGTGGCATCGTGGAATTCCGCGAAAGCGAGGATGGCGAGGAGGCGCTTGCCGCCCGTGACGCCGATATCACTGCCGGCCTTTTGGCAGCACTTGCCGATCTGAGAGCCATGCGCGAACAGGAAGGCTCGGCGCTGACCCGCATTCTCCTCGACCATATGACGACGGTCGAAGGTCTGACGCGGACGATCGAGGCCGATCCCTCGCGCTCGCCGCAGGAGATCGCCGCACGGCTTGCCGGTCAGGTCGCCTTGCTGATGGACGGCATGGCCGCGCTCGACCGCGACAGGCTGCATGCCGAATCCGCGTTGCTCGCGACCAAGGCGGATCTGCGCGAGGAAATCGATCGTCTGAAGGCGCACGTCGCCGCGGCGCGCGATCTCCTGGTGAAAGATGGCCCCGCTGGACGCCGGTTGGACTTCCTTGCACAGGAATTTAACCGCGAATCGAATACCATCTGCTCGAAATCGAATGCCTCGGCGGTCACCGCCGCAGGCATCGAGCTGAAAGTTGTGATCGACCAGTTCCGCGAGCAGGTCCAGAATTTGGAGTAGGACATGAATCCGGCGAAATCCTCGCCCGTCCAGATCGCCCGCCGCGGTCTGATGCTTGTCATCTCGTCGCCGTCGGGCGCCGGCAAGTCCACCATCGCGCGCACGTTGCTGGAGAAGGACAGGCAAATCGGCCTCTCCGTCAGCGTCACCACGCGCCAGCGCCGCCCGAGCGAAATCGAGGATGTGCACTACCACTTCAAGAGTGTGCGCGAGTTCGAGCGGATGCGCGATAGCGACGCGCTGCTCGAATGGGCCGAGGTGCATGGCAATTTCTACGGCACGCCGCGCGAGCCTGTCGAGCAGGCCATGGCCGAGGGCCGCGACATGCTCTTCGATATCGACTGGCAGGGCGCCCAGCAATTGCAGGAGAAGATGTCGGCCGACGTCGTCTCGATCTTCGTGCTGCCGCCGACGATGACCGAGCTGCAGTCGCGGCTGCACCGCCGCGCCGAGGATTCCGAGGAGGTCATCCAGACGCGCCTCGCCAACAGCCGCGCCGAGATCGCCCATTGGCGCGAATATGACTATGTCATCGTCAACGACGACCTCAACGCCGCCTTCGACGCCGTCCAGTCGATCGTCAAGGCCGAACGCCTGCGCCGCGACCGCCGCCATGGGATGTTCGATTTCGTCCGCGAGCTGCTGGAAGAGACACCGTCGCTTTAGTCTAAAGGCTATTTGCTAACAGGCAGAATTCCTCGACTGACAGGGTTTCCGCCCGCCGGGCCGGATCGATTCCGGCCTTGACGAGCAGCCTCTCGCCGCCGAGCGGCTTCAGGCTTTGGCGCAGCATCTTGCGGCGCTGTCCGAAGGCCGCCTGCGTTACCTTTTCCAGATTGCCGACAGCGCAGGGGATGGGGTTCTCACGCGGCGTCAGATGCACGACCGTCGACGTTACCTTTGGTGGCGGCGTGAAGGCTTGCGGCGGCACATCGAAGGCCATGCGCGCCTGTGTCCGCCAGCCGCAGAGCACACCGAGCCGGCCATAATGGTCGTCGTCTTCAGAGGCGACGATACGCTCGCCGACTTCCTTCTGAAACATCAGCGTCAGCGACTGCCAGAATGGCGGCCAGGCCTTCGGCAGCAGCCAGTTGACCAAAAGCTGCGTGCCGACATTGTAGGGGAGGTTGGCGATGATCTTGACCGGGCCTTCCGGCGCCAAGGCCTCGAAGTCGGTCTTCAGCGCGTCGCCTTCGATCACCTCGAGCCGGCCGGGATAGTGATCAGCGATCTCGGCGAGCGCCGGCAGGCAGCGCGTATCCCGCTCGACGGCGATGACTTTCCGGGCGCCGAGCGCCAGGATCGCCCGCGTCAGCCCGCCGGGGCCGGGGCCGACTTCGAAGATGGTCGTCTCTTCGAGGGCACCCGCCGTGCGGGCGATCTTCTGCGTGAGGTTGAGGTCGAGCAGGAAGTTCTGCCCAAGCGCCTTGCGCGCATCGAGGCCGTGACGCTGGATGACGTCGCGAAGCGGCGGCAGGCCATCGAGTGTTGCCATCAGCGGTGGCTTTCCGCAGTGCGGCCAAGCTGGGCGGCGAGCTTCAGCGCTGCAACGAGGCTCTGCTCGCGCGCCAGTCCCTTGCCGGCGATGCCGAAAGCGGTGCCGTGATCCGGCGAGGTGCGCACGAAGGGAAGCCCGAGCGTGACGTTGACGCTGTCGTCGAAACCGAGTGCCTTGGCCGGGATCAGCGCCTGATCGTGATACATGCAGACGGCGACGTCATATCGGGCCCGCGCCTCGTCATGGAACATCGTGTCGGCGGGCAGGGGGCCGATCGCATCGATGCCCTCGTCGCGCAGGCGCTGGATCGCCGGGCGAATGACATCCTCGTCCTCCCTGCCTATCGTCCCGCCTTCGCCCGCATGCGGGTTGAGGCCGGCAACCGCGAGCCGCGGCGCCGCGATGCCGAAACGCTGCCTCAGGTCTTCATGGGCGATCCGGCAGGTTTCCACGATCAGGTCGCCGGTCAGCGCCTGCGGCACGTCCCGGACCGGAATGTGGATGGTGACGGGAATGGCTCGAAGCTTCGGTCCCGATAGCATCATGACGGGCGTCACCGGCCTGCCCGTCGCCCTGGCGGCGAGATCGGCGAGAAATTCGGTATGGCCGGGAAACCGGAAACCGGCCTCGTAGAGCACTGATTTGGCGATCGGGTTGGTGACGACCGCGAGCGCCTCGCCGATGATGACAAGCGAAACGGCTTTTTCGATCGCCGCGATCGTGCCCTTCGCCGTTGCTGCATGCGGCTCGCCGGCAACCACCTCGATACCGGCAGGCACCGTCATGACGGGCAGCGCATCGGCAAACATACCGGCAGCCTCGCTGGTTTTTTCAATCTCGCGGATCGAAACCGAAAGGTTGAGCTGGCGGGCTCGCAACGCCAACACCTCGGGATCGCCGATCAGGAAGAAAGGCGGCAGCCCGAGTTCACGCCGCCGGAGCCAGGCCATCAGCGTAATATCCGGCCCGATGCCGGCGGGGTCGCCCTGGCTCAGCGCAAGCGGTCGCGAAAATGGTATCGTCATCGCAGGTCAGCGATAGGCGATCTGCGCCTTTTTGCGCAGTTCATCCAGGTACTTCTTGCTGTTTTCGTTTTCCGGGCTGGCGTCCTTGCCGCCCTTGGCCTTGCCGAGATCTTCCTGGCGGAAGACCATTTCGGCAGCCTGGTCGTCGGAAACCTGGCGCTGGCTGCAGATCGCCAGATATTCGACGCCCTTATCGGTGACGCGGGTCCCTGTCGTATTGCCCTTGGCCTGCTCGACCAGCGGCTTCCAATCCGGCGGGATTTCGGGCGCGAGCATCCGTCCGAGATCGCGCACGGAAACGTCACGCATCGTCGCGGCAAAGACCTTTGCCTGGTCGCAGCCCGGAAATTTCGAGCGCGACGCCTCGGCCTCGCCCTTGCGCTTGCCGGTGATGGCGTTGCGCTTGGCTTGCGGGATGACGAAGATGATCTGCTGCAGCATATATTCGGTCGTCACCGGCTTCTGCTTGTTGTTCTGCATCATGCGCGAGACGAGATCATAGTTCGACAGCCGCGAGGTCGAACCGTAGCGCGCGTTGACGACCCGCGGCCAGCTCATCTGCACGGCAATGAAACCCTTGAAATGGTCGACGCCGACGCCGGCGCGATCGAGGATCTGCGACATCTGCTCGACGGAAAGTTTGTTGCCGGCCGAAAAGCGCGCGAAAGACGCATCGACGTCCTGCTGCGAGACCGACATATGGACGCGGGAGACCTCCTGCCGCTTGAGCGTTTCGTCGATCAGTTGCTCCTCGGCAGCCTTGGCATCGGCCTTGGTGTGCTGAAGGCGCAGGAAGGCCTGGCGCTTGGCGACGTCGCCGCTGGTGATGGCGGTGCCGTTCACCACGGCCTTGACCTCGCTTGCGGCAAATGCCGGAGCGGCAACCCCCGTCAGCAAGGCAAGCGCTGCCCCGGCAAGGAACTTGGTTATGGCTTTTTTCGCGTCAATCATCTGTTGACCTCCCGATAGCGCCGCGAGACGTCGTTCGCGGCGTTTTTTATCACAGTGCGAGACACGCGGCGAAACCCCTATGCCTCAGATACCGACTGGCGGCAATGTCCTGCACAGGCATACGGCGAAAGAATGGCTTCAGGCCATGTTTGCGCCGGCCGCCCGTCACTCAAGGGTGTCTGAACCGATCTTGATATCGCCGAGCGTTCGGAAGGTCAGCCGTGCGCCGATCGTCCAGTCGCTGGCCGACTCGTCGTCGGAGTCCCGGGTATCGGTATAGGCGATCGTGAAGATCGTGCATTCGTCCTCATAGGAGAGACCGAGCGTCCGGCGGCTGAGCACATCATTGTTCAGATCCCAGGCGATGCCGCCGAAGATCGCCCAATAATCCTTGAATTTGACTTTGCTGCTGGTCTGGATTTCGTCGTTGTCCTCGGCAAAGCCATAGGCCGGCTGGGCGCTGAGATGGGTGTAGGTCACCTGCGTCTGGAAGGTGTCGTTCTGGTAGGCCGTCGTCAGGTCGCCGCGGCGGAACTCGAAATCCTTCTCGTCGAGGCGGTAGGAGGCCGCGACGGAAACGCCGTATGGTGTTTCGACGCCGCCAAGGCCGACATAATCGGAACGGTCGGTTTCCAGGCCCGAATCCGCGCCGACATTGACGAGATCATCGGTGGCAAAGGAGTTCTGGCCGGCAATCTGATAGGATTGGCCGAAGATGCCGTGCAGTTTGTAGCCGCTGTCGAACGTCCCGGTATACTGGATGCCGACATTGGCGCGGGTGCCGCCTTCGACGCGGTCGTAGCCGGAGAACTTATCGCGATCGAACAGCGAGGTGGCGTCGAAGACGAAGCTCTGTGCATCCTCGTTCGGCAGCCGGCCGGCGAGCTGCTCGTCGGGGCGGGCATAGATCTGTGCGATAGGTTCGAGAATATGGGTGCTGTTCTCGGTCGTCATCAGGATCGGATAACGCAGCTCCAGCCCGGCGGTGAACATCGAGCGGGTGGCGGAATTGTCGTCGAGATAGTTGCCGGTGTAACCCGTGGGGTTGTCCATATTGAGCGCGAAAGCGTCGCCGCGGGCGGCCAGAAGTGGCGTGATCACCAGGCCGGTCGGCGTGACGTAGGTGCGCTTCCACTGCAGTTCGGCCGTCAGTCGCGAGGTCTGTCCCTTCAGGCCGCGGAAGCGGTCGAAGCCGTCGACGGTATAGAAGTCGTCATGAGTGCGCGAAATATTCGTCAGGTTGACATCCGCCGACAATTCGCCGCCGGCCAGCGGCTGCGGCGCCACATAGTGGTAGTCGAGCGCCGGATAGACGATCGCCTGCTGCTTTTCGGCCGTGTTCTTCCGATCGGCATCCTGGACGTCGAAATAGAACGCCCGCATGTCGAAATAATTGCGTTTCCCAAGTCCGGTCAGGTAGATCTGGTTGGTGCGATCCGTGCCGGTGAAGTCCTTCAGCTTATAGGTCTTCGAGAAATTGTTGTCGCTCTGCACCATGACGTCCCAGCCGAACGTCCAGCGCGGATTGATACGGAATTCGGCCTTCGAGGCGACCATGCCACGCCGACTGGCTTCGGCATCGCTGGTGCCGGAGCTGAAATTGTCCGGCTTTGCCTGATCTATGCCGGCGACGCGCAGGATATGCGTGCCGTTTTCGAAGCGCTGGCGGAATTCGCCTTCGACGAGGAAGCCCTGGGCGGTGTAGCCGGTCGTGGTGACCGTCGCGTCCATGCTCGGCGAGATCACGTAGTAATAAGGAATAGAAAGACCGAAGCCGAGATTCTGCGACAGGCTCATCGTTGGGAAGAGAAAGCCTGACTTGCGCTTCACCGTATTGTCGGGGACCTCGATGAAAGGCACGAAGGCAATGGGGTAACCGAGCAGCTCGAAGCGCGCCCGCTCCAGACGGATCGTGTGGGTCACGCCGTTCTGAATCACCCGCTTCGCCTTGACCTGCCAGAAAGGCGCGCGCTTCGGATCTTCGGCGCAGGGAAGGCAGGCGGTGTAGACGCCCTTGTTGAGAATCATCATCGTGCCGCCGACACGCTGGCCGCTTTCGGCGACGATACGCGTATTGTCGGAGGTTTCAATGCGCAGCGAGTTCAGGAACCCGTCGGCGAAATTGTCGGTCACGTCAAGGTTGTCCGCATAGATGCGGTTGCCGTCCGGGCTGACCAGCTCGACGTTGCCGAGCGCCATCATCCGGCCGGTCTTCTGATTGTACTCGACCTTCTGCGCGACCATTTTGTAGCCGGCATAGTTGATCTGCACGCCACCGATCGCCGACACCAGATCGGCGTCACGGTTGTAGACGAGTTCATTGGCCGAAAGCAGAAGCTTGGCCCCTTCCGGAATATTCTTCCCGATATCTTGAGCGGACGTATTGGCCTGGCCGTAGGAGACCGGGACACTGCCGAAATAGGAACATAGAGTCGCGCCGACGAGCAGGGCAACCAACTGTTTACTAAAATACTTGCGGTCGCCTGCCGCCACTAGCCGTCCTCCTGATGAAGCAGAATAGTCGCACCCAAGGCCAGCGCGACGATCACCGGTATCCACGTCGCCACGAAGGGGGGCACAACTCCACTGCTTCCGAATGCCTTTACAAGCACGGTGATGACATAAAGCATGAAGCCCGAGAGGATGCCACCCAGAATCACGGAGCGGGATTGGTTGAACCGGCTAAATTTTAGGGACACTGTTGCAGCAATGAAAGTCATTGCCACCAGCAGCAGGGGCTGGGACAACAGGGAGTTGAATTGCGTCTCCAGCGCCTTGGTCGAGATGCCGAAGGATTTGGCCGCGGCAATGCGGTTGGAAAGGTCAAAGAAACCAATTGTTTCCGGCGCTGTCAGCCGCTCCTGGACGAAGTCCTGTTTCAGATTGGTGCGAAGTTGAACCGAAGCTTTACGCACGGGGATTTCGCCAGGCTTGCGCTCGACAACGTTGTTAAGTTGCCAGTAACCATCTTCCAATTTTGCCGTCGCGGCGTCCTGTCTCAGAATGACCTGACCGCTTGAATCGAAATGGATCAACACGGCGTCGATCAGCTTGGTTCCGTTCTCCTGAACCGTGTGGGCGCCGATGATGACATCGTCCCGGCCGCTGATCTGGCGCAGCCACGGAATCTGCGGCGCCTTGCGCAGAACGGCGTTTTCGCCGCGCCAGTCGGATTCGACAAGCAGCGCCTGGCGCTGCCCCCAGGCGGCAAGCGGATTGAGCGCTGTCATCGTCAGTAGGCCAAGTATCAGCGAGCCGGCGATGAAGGGGAACATGAACTGCCAGACCGAAATGCCGGCAGCGCGCGTGACGACGAGCTCATATTTGCGGTTGAGCCCGATCAGCACCGTCATGCCGACGAACAGCGCGATGAAAGGCACCGTCTGCTGCAGGATCAGCGGCAGGCGCACGGCGGTCATCAGGATGCCGCCGCCGATCGTGTAGCCGGGTAGGCCGGACATGCGGCCCGCCGTCTCGCTGAAATCGAGCAGGAAGGAAATCGCCGAGACGCCGATCAGGAACCAGCCCATCGTCACCAGGTAGCGGCGAAAGAAATAACGCGACAATGTCCCGAATATCATTGGGCGGCGTCTCCGCCGGCCCTGCCGGTTGCGGCCAGCAGCCTTTCCTGCGTCCGTCTCCAGAAAGACGACATCCGGTCGCGAATGAACGAGGGTACGGCCAGTCGTTTGTGCAGGCCGAGGAAGACGATCGAGATGATGCTGCTGACGATCGGTATGGCGTAGAGAACGACGATATATTCAGGATCGGTGTCGATCTGATTGGCCGCGTAGAATGCCGCCCAGCGCAGCGCGAAGGCATAGGCGAGCGCGCTCACCATCGGATGCAGTCGCGCTTCGCGGTGCGAGCGCGCATCGCCGGCGATTGCCAGCGAAAACAGCGCGAAGACGACAGGCAGGATCCAGTCCGTCAGCCGGCGATGCAGTTCGGCGCGGTAGCTCTGCGGCCGGATCGTATAGTCCTTGTCGGCCGGATCCGGATTGAGCAGGAACCACAGGTCGCGGTCGCTGGCGCGCAGCGTCGCCTGGCCGCGATTCTCCGTCATGTCCGAGAGGTCGAAGGAATAGGAATCGAAATTGATCACCGAGACATTGCCGTCGGGCGTTTTACGGTGAACCTCACCTTCATGCATGATCAGCGTCGTGCCCGTATCGTCGACGGCGCCTTCCTTCGCATAATAGATCAGCTCGTAGGCCGGATCGCGCTCGTCGGCGACGAAAAGGCCCTTCAGCATGCGGCCGGCCATCCGCTTCGAGATCTGCACATAAAGGCCTTCATCAAGCTTGCGGAAGGTCTTTTCCTCGATCACCGAAGACAAGAGGTCGGCATAGGTCTCGGCGATCATCTGGCGCACGACGGTTTTGGCGCGCGGCTCGACGACGTTGTCGACGAAGAAGGAAAAAACGCTGACGACGGCGGCAAGCAGCAGGATCGGGCGGATCAGCACGCTGCGCCGCGCCCCGGCCGCGTCGATAACGGTGAGCTCGGAATCGTTGTTCATCGTCGTCAGCGTCTGGGTGATCGCGATAACGAGGGCGAAGGGCAGGACAACGGGAATGATCGACGGCAGAATCATCGTCGCGAGCTTGGCGAACGAGCCGATCGACTGGCCGCTGTCGGTGACCAGGTTGATGCGCTGCAACACCTGAGTCGTCCAAATGATCGCCAGAACGGGCAGGAGCGCCACGAGAAACATCTGGCCGACGCGCCGTAATATGTATGTCTCGAGTAGTTTCATGCCTGCCCTTGAAAGCACCTGCACGCCCAAACGGCTTTGCAGGAGAAACCCTCTACGCTCTTTGTCGCGGTTTTGCGACAAGCTGGTGTCAAAAATTCATTCAATTTTCAGAATTTTTTTGATGCTGTTGCGACTCGGTTAATGCCAGCAACGCGGCGAAGACGACAAGCGACGAAAGCCATCCGAGAACGACGTCGGACAGGTAGTGCGCCCCGAAGGATAGCCGCATCGCAGGCGTCAGGATCGAGACCGCCGCCAGCGGTGCTGCCACTGCATAACGCAAGGATTTCGGAACGAAGAGCAGAAGGCAGAAAAGCCAGCCGGCGCTTGCTGCCTCGCCAGAGATGAAAGAGCAGTTCGAAACGCATTTTCCGGCAAGCGAACCCGCCTCGACGAAATGCAGCGCGCCGCCGAAAATGTCCGTCTGTATCGGTCGCGGCCGGCCCCAATGTTCCTTCAGGATGACATTGACGAGCAGCACCGGTCCAATCAGCAGCGTTCCGAGCGCGACTTTCAGCTTGCGCGCCCGTCCGACGTTGAAGGATGCGCCATGCTGCTGGTGGCATTCGATGAGCTTCCACACCATCACGATCGCCACGACATAGGGCAGGCGGAAGAAGACGGTGCGCAAGAGGTCGAAGTTTCCCGAGTCGCGATAGGGAAATCCGCCGCAGACGCTGCCGGCCGCGGCAGCCGCGTCGCAATCCGTACGCAAGAAAAAAAGCTGGGAAAAATAGATGTCTATCCCGGGGAAGGCGCGGAAGACGATCAGCAGTGCCCACCACGTCCAGAACAGCAGCATGAAGGCGCCGAAGGTCGTTTGCGGCAGGCGGATTATCGGACCCCGCGGGCGATTTTTCGAGGAAACTGTCAACGCGAATAACTACGAAACTGACGAAAACATGAGGGCCTTGATGGCCGCGGGCGACCATAACAATTGTCGCAAGCCATTGACAGACCCGCCAAACGCGAAATTATCCGCGGCGGACGGATTTCAAAGAATCCCAGCGGAGAAGACATGTCAGCAAAGTTCGAAATCTCATTTTCAAAGTCGGCGAAGCTCACTGGCGGCCTGGCGATCCTGTTGAAAACCACAGAGGCCGACAGCGCTGCGGGCGCCGAAACAGTCGATCCGGCAGGCGTGATCGCCAAGGCCGCCCGGATCGCCCGATTCTCCGCGAAATCCATGAGCGCGCTCGATATCGTCGCTCCGGAAGGCGCATCCGTCGAGCGCATTGTCGTCATCGGGCTCGGCAAGGCCGCCGACCTCACCGCCCATGATTGGCTGAAGGCCGGCGGTACCGCGGCAGCGAGAATCAAGAATACCGACAAGGCCGCCGTCTTCATCGACGTGCCTGGCCTTCAGACGAGCGCGCGGGCAGCCGCCGATTTCGCCCTCGGCATGCTGCTGCGCGCCTATAGTTTCGATAGCTACAAGACGAAGAAGAGCGACGACGAGGAAAAGACGGGCAAATCGGTCAAGGTGACGATCGTCACCGCCGATCCGGCCGGCGCCAAGAAGGCGTTTTCCGATTCCGAGGCGATTGCCGGCGGCGTCAATCTTGCCCGTGACCTCGTCAACGAGCCGCCGAACGTGCTGGGCCCCGTCGAGTTCGCCGCCAAGGCGAAGGAGCTGGAAAAGCTCGGCGTCGAAGTGGAGATCCTGACCGAGAAGGAGATGCGCCGTTTCGGCATGGGCGCCCTTCTCGGCGTTGCCCAGGGCTCCGTGCGCCCGCCGCGCCTGGCGGTGATGCAGTGGAAGGGCGGCAAAGCCAAGGATCGTCCCGTCGCCTTCATCGGCAAGGGCGTCGTCTTCGATACCGGCGGCATTTCGATCAAGCCTGCCGCCGGCATGGAGGACATGAAGGGCGATATGGGCGGTGCGGCAGCCGTCACCGGCCTCATGCATGTGCTCGCCTCGCGCAAGGCCGCCGTCAACGCCGTGGGCGTCATCGGTCTGGTCGAGAACATGCCTGACGGCAACGCCCAGCGTCCCGGCGATATCGTCACCTCGATGTCAGGCCAGACGATCGAGGTGATCAATACCGATGCCGAAGGCCGTCTCGTGCTCTGCGATGCGCTCTGGTATTGCAACGACCGTTTCAAGCCGCAATTCATGATCAATCTCGCCACGCTGACCGGCGCGATCGTCGTCGCGCTCGGCAATGTGCATGCCGGCCTGTTTTCCAATGACGACCAGCTTTCCGCTCAGCTGACGGAAGCCGGCCTTTCCACAAACGAGAAACTCTGGCGCATGCCGCTCGGCAAGGACTACGACAAGCTGATCGACAGCAAGTTCGCCGACATGAAGAACACCGGCGGCCGGCAGGCAGGCTCGATCACCGCTGCGCATTTCATCAAGCGTTTCGTACAGGACACGCCCTGGGCGCATCTCGATATCGCCGGCACGGCGATGGGCTCGCCGCAGGACGAGATCAACCAGTCCTGGGGTTCAGGTTTTGGCGTGCGCCTGCTCGACGAGCTCGTTCGCGCCCATTATGAATCCTGATGACGGACGTTCTCTTTTATCATCTGACCGAAACCAGGCTGGAAGACGCGCTTCCGCCGCTGATCGACAAAAGCGTCGAGCGCGGCTGGCGCGTCGCCGTCCAGACGCGCGAGCCAGCGCGGCGCGATGCTCTCGACTCGCATCTCTGGACGTTCCGCGAGGAGAGTTTTCTGCCGCACGGCACCGATGAGGGGGATTTCGCCGAAAGCCAGCCGGTGCTTTTGACGGTGACCTCAGGCAATGCCAATGCGGCGACCGTGCGTTTCATCATAGACGGCGCCGAGCCGCCGCCGGTCGATGCCTATGAACGCGTCGTCTTCATGTTCGATGGTCACGACCAGGTGCAACTGGAGGCCGCCCGGGCGCAATGGAAGAAGCTGAAAGGCGAGGGGCATAGCCTCACCTATTGGCAGCAGACGCCGGAAGGGCGATGGGAGAAGAAGGCCTGAGCGTTTCACCGGACATACCGACAATCGGCGCCGGTATGGCGCCGATTGTCGGCCTCCGAAAAACCTGACCTTACTGCGGGTCTTGTTGCTCAGCCTGCAAGCCTAAGAAGGCGTCGCAACGCCGCCGACGGCTCAGTCGTGGAACGCGTCCACGAATTTCCGCTTGCCGAGCATGAAGGCGTCGGCGACGTGGCGCAGCGGCGCGAGATCCACATCCGACGTGCCGGCTTTAATGATTTCGGCGAAGCGGCGATAGAGCGAGGGATATTCCTGCTCCGGCTCGGCGAAGGTCAGCGTGCCGTCGATGGAAAGCTTGGCGCCGCCTTCGGCGAGAACCATCTGGCCGGCCGCGGTCTCCGCGACGATGTCCCAGCTCTGCTTGCCGGTCTGGCGCCAGTCGAATTCGGCATGAACCGGCAGGCCGTCGGCATTGCGGAAGCGAATGTCGGACGCGATCGGCGCATCGCGGTTTTCAGGAAATTCGAGCACGGCCTCGGTGATGAAGATCGGCCGCGGCAGGATATGGGTGACGATCGACAGCGCGTTGATGCCGGGATCGAAAACCCCGAGGCCACCAGCCTGCCAGATCCAGTCCTGGTTCGGATGCCAGTGGCGGACATCTTCCTTCCAGATCACATGCACGCTTTTGATTGTCGTCGCAGCCAGAAACGCCTTGGCGGCCTCGACGGCCGGCGCATAGCGCGAATGCCAGCTGGCAAACAGCGACGAACCCTGTTTGCTCGCAAGCGTCTCGAGATCGGCCACTTCGCTCAGCGTGGCACCCGGCGGCTTTTCCAGGAAGACGTGCTTACCGGCGACGAGCGCCTTATAAGCCGCTTCGTAGCGATATTGCGGCGGCATGCAGAGCGACACCGCATCGATCGACGGCTCGGCGTCGAGCATCGCCTCGATCGTCGTATAGCTGTTGATGCCTTCGACCGTGCCGTGGCGGCTTGCCGTGGCGACGAGCTTGAAATCGGCGTTCTTGGCGATGGAAGGGAGGTGCTGGTCGCGGACGATCTTGCCGACGCCGACGATGGCGAGGTTGATAGGAGACATGGTTTCGCTCGAGCCTGTGAAAAGTATGATTTATTGCGCTTCTTTTAGCAGAAAGGAGAGCGCCGACAAGCTCTCCCCTTCATTCTCTTCTATCCTACCGCATGATGGCTCGTCTTACCTCATGATAGTTTGGCGAAGGAAGCTGTAACCCATGGCCGCCCGGGCGGCGCGCTCTTCGGAATTGCCGTCGCCGCCATGCCCGCCCGAGCCGAACTCATGGAAGAGCGGCCGGTGTCCGGCTTCCTCCAGCCGCGCGGCGAAGCGGCGCGCATGCGAGGGATGCACCCGGTCGTCATTGGCGGAGCTTTCGATATAAATCGGCGGATAGGAGACCTCGGTTGCCGGCCGGACATTATGGAGCGGCGAGTAGCCGAGCATGAAATCCCGGTCGGCTGTTATCTCCGGATCGCCGTACTCGTCCATCCAGGCCTGGCCTGCGCTGAACAGGTGGAAGCGTGTCATGTCGAGCACCGGCACCTGGCACCAGACGGCGCCGAAATCCTCCGGATAGCGCGTCAGCATCACGCCGGTTAGCAGGCCGCCATTGCTGCCGCCTTGGCAGGCGATGCGCGACGGCACGGTGTAGCCGCGGGCGACGAGATCGCGGGCGATGGCGACGAAATCGGCAAACGCCCGGTCTCGCCCCTGCCGTTTGGCGCTGCGATACCAATCGGGGCCGAATTCGCCGCCGCCGCGGATATAGGCCTGCACATAGGCGCCGCCCTGTTCCAGCCAGCGTCCCGTCACGCCGGAATAGGTCGGCGACAGCGAAACATCGAACCCGCCATAGCCGTAAAGCAGCACCGGCAGCGCGCCCTTGGTCCAGTGTTTCGGTAGGATCAGCCGGTAGGCAACCCTGGTTCCGTCTTCGGAAACCGCCTCCAGCAGTTCGGATGACATATCGGCCGCATCGAAATAACTGGGCGCCCCAGCGATGAAAATCGGCTCGGCCTCCTTGCTGCGATCCGACAGCTCGAGCCGGTAACAGGCCGGCGGCTGCAGAAAGCCCTGGCCGATGATGCAGAGCGTATCGTCGCCAAGATGCAGATCCGCATAAAGCGGCCTGAAATGAGCCGTCTGCATGTCGGCCGGCAGCGCGATCTCGCGCTGTTCGGCATCGGGCTTCGTGAGATCCAGCACCATGAGGCGCGGACGCAGCCGGTCTGAAATGATGAAGACACACCACTCGCGCATCAGCATCATCTGCGAGATCGACTGGCCCTCGTCAGGCCGAAACAGGATCCGCTCCGGCCCGAGCGGAACTGTCTGCGAGCCGGGATCGAAGCGCTGCAGCACGAGACTGCCGGTGGCAACGCGCTCATCGGTCTTTGCCCGCCAGAGGCAATGATCGTGATTGAACTGGAAGTCCGCCTCCTTGGGCAGATCGATGCGCCGCTGCGTGCCGTCGACGGCGGTCAGGAAAGCGCTGGCGAAGCCGATCTCATGGGCGGTGACGAAAATGTCGATCAATCCGGCATCCGCCGAACCGCCCGACAGGGAAGGGTCGATAATGAGATTGAAGCCATAGACGTCTTCATCCGCGGCTTCGAACATGACGGCGGCATCCTCCGGCCGCTGCCCGCGCTTCAATCGCCGCCCGACCCGTGGCCATCCGGAGCGGGTCGCCGAAAATCGATCGATGGAGCCGAAATAGCAGATCTCGTCGCGGCTCAGCCAATTGGCATGCGATCGTGCAGCCGGTGTGTCGAAACCGCCCTCGACGATCTCTTTCCTCTCGGCGTCGAATTCGAGCAGCCGAAGAAGATCCGAGCCGCCGTCCGAAAGCGTGAGCAGCACTCGCGTCGGCTCCCACGGGCAGGTGACGACGCCGCGCCAGTTCCAGCGCTTGCCTTCACGGATGCAGAAGGCATCGAGATCGAAGACCTGTTCCCAACCGGCGTCCGGCAGCGGCTCCTGGTCGGCAGGCAGACGGAGCCAGACGCCGAGAGGATTATCCTTGCTCTGCCGGAAATCGAACAGCCATGCACCGCGGCGCATCGGCACGATCAGCCTGTCCTGCCGCTCGATCAGCGCCTTGATCGCATCACGATCCCTGGCAAATTCGGCCGTTCTGAACGCCGCGTCCGAAACCCGGTTATGCTCGTCGATAAACTGGCGGGTGCGCGGATCGTCGTCCGTTTCGAGATGAAGGTTCATAGCTGACCTGCCGGTTCGTTGACGTCGAACAGATCTAGGCAGCGCGTCCGGACTTGGCAACCCGGCTTACCGGGTCGTCACCAAATCGGCCGAGGCGACGAGGTTGCTCGGCGCCTGCGTCTTCTTGAACTTCAGCGTCACCACCTTGTAGCCTTCGGCTTCGAGTTCGGAGAGCAGGGTCGGCAGCATCGTTGCCGTGCGTTTGTGGATGTCATGCATCAGGATGATGCCGCGGCCGCGTTTGTGCAGCAGGTCCATCGTCCGCTGAGTCACGGAGGCCGGCGTGATGGCGAAATAATCCTTGCTATCGACATCGACATCCATGACCACCAGATCGCGCATGGCGATCGCGGCGCGCAGCCTGTGGCTCTCGGCCAGATAGGGGAAGCGGAAGAAGGCGACGTCGGTTCCCGTCGCCTTGGTCACCGCCAATTCGCCCTTGACCACCTCGGCCATCGCTGCGTCGAAATCAAGCGATGTCAGGTCGGCGTGGTCGTAGGTGTGGCTGCCGATCGTATTGCCGTCCTCGGCGACCCTGCGGGCCAGCGCCGGATGCATTTCGGCCATTTCGCCGACCATCATGAAGGCGCCCTTGACGCCGAACCGGTCGAGGATCGCCAGCACTTTGTCGGTCCGGCCCGGGATCGGACCGTCGTCGAAGCTCAGGATCACTTCCTTGTCCTGCAGCTTGAGATCGGCAAGCGAGGAGACTTCCAGCGTCCGCCCGGCCAGACGGTGCCAGCCGCTCATACGCGGCGCCGCATCGTCGGCGGCATAGCCAAGTTTCCGCCACTCGGGCGCAATCACGGAGGAGGTCTTGATCGATGTATCCGGGGCCTGTTTTGTGGTGCTGCAGGCAGACAGCGCGGCCGTGAGGGCCATGCAGGACAGAATGAAAAAGCGATACATCGAAAGGGCTCAACAAATCGGTAACGAATGTTGAGACAACCTTTCGAATTATGGTTAACGATTGGTTGAAGGCGGCCGGAATTGTGCCGATCCGCGGCACTTCGCCACGCTTTGGACGGAGCATGATGCCGAAAAGCGTCAGCGGTTTTCGGGCGACATCACACTCTGAGGAATATGGCTATCCTGCCATGGCCTCTTCGTATTCGGCCGAAAGCATCAGCCAGTCTTCCTCGGCGGCAGCCAGCTTGGCCGCGGCTTCGCCGCGCTGCTTTGCCTTTTCGGCCGCCTTGGCGGGCGTCTTTTCGTAGAGGGCGGGATTTGCAAGTTCCGCGTCAAGCGCCTGAATCTGTTTCTCCAGCTTCGCCGTCAAGGATTCGATTTCGTTGATCTTTTTCTTGAGCGGCGTCAGCGAGGCGCGACGTTCGGCATTGAGCTTGCGCTGGTCGGCCTTCGACGTCGCATCCTCAGTCAGCTGCGGCTTTTCTTCTTTTTTTTTACCGGATGTGACGATCAGGTCGCGGTATTCGTCCATGTCGCCTTCGAAGGTCGTCACCGTCCCGTCGTTGACCAGCCACAGCCGGTCGACCGTCGCCTCGATCAGGTGGCGGTCATGCGAGATCAGGATGACGGCGCCTTCGTAATCGTTCAGCGCCTCGATCAGCGCCCGGCGGCTGTCGATGTCGAGATGGTTTGTCGGTTCGTCGAGGATCAGCAGATTGGGTGCGTTGAAGGCGGCGAGCCCCATCAGCAGCCGGGCCTTTTCGCCGCCCGAAAGATCCTTGGCGGCGGTTGCCATCTTCTCGGTCGCAAGCCCCATCTGGGCGACGCGGGCGCGCACCTTCGGCTCCGGCGCGCCAGGCATCAGCCGGCGCACGTGCTCGACCGGCGACTGCTCGGGAATGAGGTCGTCGAGTTGATGCTGAGCGAAGAAACCGATCTTCAGGCTCGGCGCCAGCTTCACTTCGCCGCTTTCCGGCGCAAGCCGGCCGGAGATGAATTTGGCGAAGGTCGATTTGCCGTTGCCGTTCGAGCCGAGCAGGGCGATGCGGTCGTCATTGTCGATGCGCAGGTTGAGGTTCTTCAGGATCGGATTGCCGGGCTCGTAGCCGACGGCGCCGCTCTGGATCGCAACGATCGGCGAGGCCGGCTGCTTTTCCGGCTCGGGAAAAGTGATCGGCTGTACGTGATCCTCGATGACAGCGGCGACGGTTCCCATGCGCTCGAGCGCCTTGACTCGCGATTGCGCCTGCCGGGCCTTGGAGGCCTTGGCCTTGAAGCGATCGATGAAGCTCTGCAGATGTTTGCGCGCCGCGTCGTTCTTGGCCTTGGCCTTGGTCTGCAGCTCGTCGGCTTCCGCCTTCTGCCGCTCGAACTGATCGTAGCCGCCGCGATAGAAGGTCAGCTTCTTCTGGTCGAGATGGACGATTGCGTTGACCGCGTTGTTCAGGAGGTCGCGGTCGTGGCTGATGATGATGACGGTGTGCGGATAGCGGCGGACATAGTCTTCCAGCCACAACGTGCCTTCGAGGTCGAGATAGTTTGTGGGTTCGTCGAGCAGCAGCAGATCCGGCTCGGAAAACAGCACGGCGGCAAGCGCCACGCGCATGCGCCAGCCGCCGGAGAAGGAAGAGGCGGGGCGGGCTTGCGCCGCCTGGTCGAAGCCGAGGCCGGCAAGAATGCTCGCGGCGCGCGCCTCGGCCGAATGCGCGTCGATATCGACAAGGCGCATCTGGATTTCGGCGATGCGGTGGGGATCGGTCGCCGTTTCCGCCTCGGCCACGAGGGCCGCGCGTTCCTTGTCGGCTGAAAGCACGATCTCGATCAGGGATTGCTCGGTTGCCGGTGCTTCCTGCGCCACCTGACCGATGCGTGCCGCCTTCGGGATCGACACCGATCCGGTCTCCGAGCCGAGATCGCCGGTAATGACGCGAAACAGCGTGGACTTGCCGGCGCCGTTGCGCCCGACCAGCCCCGCCTTCGTGCCCGAAGGCAGCGAAATGCTGGCATTGTCGAGAAGCAGGCGCCCGGCAATGCGGGCGGAAATATCGGTGAGCGTGATCATGGCCGGCGTTTTGGCCGAAAGCGCCCGCCAAGGCAAGAGCGCTTGTTCCCACGCCAAGCTTGCTTGGGCGCTGAGAAGCTTGCTTGTGGCCGGCGGCGCGCTGTCAGCGCCTTCAGTGGCCGAAAGCCTGCACCGGCTGGCGGGGGTTCGTCTGCGCGGCGAGGAGCGCCACGCGGGCATTGGCCTGCAACTGTCCAGGCGTTGCCGCATCCGTGCTGAGCGCGACGCCGATCGAGATGGTCAGCCTGCCGCGATCGGCCCTGTCGGAGGTCGCGAAGACCAGATTGTCCTCGACGGAAGCGCGCAGGCGCTCGGCGATCGTCATCGCATCCTGCATGCCGACATTGGCAAACAGGAAAGCGAATTCGTCCGCCTCGGTGCGGGCGACGAAGTCGTTCTTCTTGACCGATTTGCGGAAGAGGGCGGCGAGCTTCTTCAGCAGCTTGTTGCCGGCCTGGGTGCCGTATCTGTCGTTGAGATCGGTGAAGTTGTCGATATCGACCATAACAAGCGCGCTGCCGGCGAAACCTTCGTCGCGCTGATAGAGATCGGCGATTTGGCGGTTCAGTGCGATGCGGTTCGGAAGTCCGGTGATCCGGTCGGCGACGGCGGCCGATTGCATCGCCGAAATGCCGCGCTCCAGCGTCTCCAGCCTCTTGATGTCGTCCTGCAGCCTATCCGCGATCTCCGTTTCCGCCGACAACACCGTCGCCAGCGAGGCGGAGAGGTAGTCTATCTCGCCGAGGAAGGCGGTGAGGCTCTGGTTGTCGTTGCCGGAAAACGATTTCAGGATCGTGCCGCAGGCGCGTGCAAAGGCGTCTTTGTGCCGCAGCCCCTCGGCAAGCCTCTCCGCCACCTCGCGCAGCATCCGGCTCGCCTCGTTGCGCGACGTCTCGCCGGCCAGACCGCAATGGCCGACAAGGCGGTATTTCAATCCGAGTTCGTCGAGCATCGCCTGTTGCGGCTGCGCACCGAGCGCCGCGATATCCTGTGCAAGGCCGGCATTGAGCCCGATGATCGCTTCGTGGAAAAGTTCGTAATTGCGCGGCAGCGCCGCAATGTTCAGGCGCGTCAGGTGCTGGGCGATCCTCTGAATGTCGGCCATAGGCGTCGGATGCGCGGCCTCGCGCGGCACCAAAGCGTTTGCGCTTGCATTCTGCATGACAATCCCTCGCAGCCTGGCTTATTCCTTCATTCCGCTATGCCTGCAAGGCTTTAAGAGAGGCTGAATCTTTGGCTGAATTGCCTGCGCAACCGGCAAAGGCGGTTAATACCGTCTTGATGATAAAGGCTGCCTCACATCCACTCGCGGCCGTCGCTGCGCAGGAAGTAGATGAGATCGAGACTGAGGCTCGGCTTGCCGAGCGCCGTCAGCGTCATGTGGCATTGGCCGCGATGATGGGTCTGGTGATTGAAGAGATGCGCAAGGGCCGGCTGCAATGGCTGGGTGATTTCGATCGGCTGCGTCACCGGCACATAGGTGAAGTCGGCGGCAAGGCTTGCCTCATCAAGCGTGCCCGTCCAGGCAATGATCCGCTCGTCCTCCGCCCTCCGTGCGGCGGTAAGCGCATCCAGTTCTTCATAAAGAACGGCATCGAGTGTCGTCGGCGCTTCGCCGGTACCGGTGAAGCGCTTCATCCAGATCCGGTCGGCGACGAGCAGATGATTGAGCGTGCGGTGCAGTGAGCCGAAGAAGGCGCCGCGGTCGCTGCGGAATTCCGCATCACTGAGTTCGGCCGCTGCCGCGTAGACCTGGGCGTTGGCCCAGCGGTTATACGCAGCAAACATGCTGTAATGTCGGAGCATTCGATCCCCCCTGTCCTGATTACGGCAGTCTAATCAGTTTCCCGAGAAATCCGAGTGATGGCGCCATGAAAATTCCTGATTTGATCGCAGGCTTTTTCTGTCGTGGAATGCGCTGCGTTTCGATCTCGAAAGGACTGTCATGACCAGAGCCCTCTATTCCCTATGCGGTGCAGACAAGCAGCACTTCTTCTCGCCTCATTGCTGGAAGGCAGTGATGGCGCTGGCGCATAAGGGGCTGGATTTCGAGGAGATCCCGACGACCTATGCCCGCATCCGCGCAATCGGCGGCGGCGTCTCGCAGACCGTGCCCGTTCTCGACGACAATGGCAGGCTGATCCCCGACAGTTTCGACATCGCTCTCTATCTGGAGGAGGCCTATCCCGAGCGGCAGTCGCTGTTTAACGGCGAGGGCGGCAAGGCGCTGTCGCGCATGGTCGAGGGCTATTCGCAGATGATCATCCATCCGGCCATCACGCGGATCGCCCTTCTCGACATCCACGCCAATCTCGACGAGGGAGACAAGGCCTATTTCCGCGAGAGCCGCGAAGCTCGTCTCGGGAAATCATTCGAAGTCGTTGCTGCGGGTAGCGAGGCGGAGAAGGCCGCCTTCGGCGCCAAGCTGGAGCCGCTCCGGCACATGCTGAAATTCCAGCCTTTCATCGGTGGGCAAACGCCGCTCTTTGCCGATTATATCGTCTTCGGGGCGCTGCAATGGCTGCGTATCTGCACTGGTCTCGCCATGCTGGCCGCCGACGATCCCGTCTTGGGCTGGTTCGAACGCTGCCTCGATCTCCATCAAAGCCGCGGCCGGACTGTGACAGCGGCGTGAAATTGCCGCCGACCTCTTGTTTTCGGGCGGTGGGGCGGGTAAAGACCGCCCACTTTTCCCGAGAAACCAGAGGATTTGACTATGGCGATTGAACGCACCTTCTCGATGATCAAGCCGGATGCAACCAAGCGCAACCTGACGGGCGCCATCACCAAGATGCTCGAAGATGCCGGCCTGCGCGTCGTCGCCTCCAAGCGCGTCTGGATGAGCCGCCGCGAAGCCGAAGGCTTCTACGCCGTTCACAAGGATCGCCCCTTCTTCGGCGAACTCGTCGAAGGCATGACCTCCGGTCCGACCGTCGTTCAGGTTCTGGAAGGCGAAGGCGCCATCCTCAAGAACCGCGAGATCATGGGCGCGACCAACCCGGCAAACGCTGACGAAGGCACGATCCGCAAGGTTCATGCCCTGTCGATCGGCGAAAATTCCGTTCACGGTTCGGATGCTCCGGAAACGGCTGCCCAGGAAATCAAGTACTGGTTCTCCGATACCGAAGTCGTCGGCTGAGGCCACGCTTCGGCATTGGCGCGCAATGCCTTGAATTGACTCTCGAAAGCCGGGGCTTCGCTCCGGCTTTTTCTATGCCGGGCGTTCCTTTATGCCGGGCATTTGTCGGTGTTTGAGAAATCGACGCTGCCGTCCGGCTTGAAGACCTCAGGGTTCTTGTCATAAAGCGCACCAACAACGAGCGGCTTGCTCGGCAGCACGGTCTGGTCCAGGTCGGATCGGAATTGCGTCTTCAATTCCTGCAGCACCTTGCCGTCCTTGTCGACCAGACGGAGGCTGACGGAATAGGGACGGTCCTTGCGTACGCAGTGCAGGTTTTGGCTCTGCAGTGCGATCTTGTCGTCGATCGGATAGATTTTCTGGTTCAGCACCAGTGGTTCGCCGCCTTGAGGATTTTCGAATTCGGCGATGATGACCGAACCATCGGGAATGGGACCTGTCTTCTTCAGCGTCAGCAGATAGGTGGCGCTCGCCACCCGATAGTTGAAGACGAAGAGATGGCCGGTGACCTCGACGAGATTTTCGGCCTGGCGCTGGCAGGCCGAAAGTAGAAGGCTGGCCGCTGCCGCTGTTATGATCAAATATATTCTCATGGCGTCTCCTCCTTCTTGCGGCGGTAGTGGCGGTTCGCCTTGGCGCGGTTGCCGCAGACCGCCATGTCGCACCAGGCGCGGCTCCTGTTCTTGCTGCGATCGATGAACAGCCAGCCGCAATTGCCGCAGATTTTCATGCGCTCCGGATCCGGCATGGCGACCAACCGCAGCACCGAATGGGCTGTGGCCCTGGCCACGCTGCCGGGGTTTGCCTCGCGCAACACTTTTGCCAGCAGCTCCAGCAGCACGGCCAGCAATTGGTCGTCGCCGCCATCCAGTATACGCTTGCGGAAATAGCGGTCGATCGCTTCCCGCAGCGCGAGGAAATCCGTCTCGTCTTCACTAGCCACCGGAGCGATGTCGCCGAAGAGGGCCCGTTCGGCACAGAATTCGGCAGCGGCGCGCGGAAAGTCCTGCATCTGGCCCTGAACCGCGAAGCGGTCGATCCGCCGCGCTGCATCGTGGCGCAGCACGACGCTATTGGCGACATCGAGCGCCAGCGCGCCTCCGGCAAAGCGGTGAGGGGTCCAGGAAAAGCTCATGATGAAATTATAACTGGTGAAATAGGTTTTACCAGTTATAATTTGCCGACGCGGGGTGCATGGAATGGCCTATCTTCTGCAGCAACTGGCGAATGCGGTTCCGCTCGCTGCTCTTTATGCCGCGCTCGCCTTCGGCTATGCCGTCGCCTTCGGCGTGACCAAGCGAGCCGACATCACCTATGGGGCGATCTTCGCCTTCGCAGGCCAGATCCTGCTGCTCTTCACCGAACTCGCCTATGTCAAGTTCTGGTTGGTGCTGCCGGCGGCCCTTGCCGTCGGCGCCGGCGCTGCCATCGTCTATTCGTTGGCGGCGGGCATATGGATCGGCCGCTCGATCATGCTGCCGCTGGTCAGCAAATCGCCGAATACGGTGATCGTCGCCGCCCTTGGTATCATGATCGTGCTGATGGAAACTGCCCGGCTTGCCGCTGATACCCGTGCCATCTGGCTGCCACCCTTCCTGAACGGCACGGTCGTCTTCTGGAGCGACGGCCCGTTCAAGGTGACGCTGACCTATATCCAGCTGATCGACACGGTACTGATGGCAGCCATGGTCGCGGTGGGTGCGCTGATCCTCAGGCGCACGGCCTGGGGCCGCATCTGGCGCGCCGTTACCGACGATCCGCTGGCCGCCGAGCTCTGCGGCACCAGCGCCGACCGGGTCTTCCTCGTCGCCTATGCCGCGGCCGCCCTCGTCGCCACGATCTGCGGTATCCTCGCGACCTTCTATTACGGCTCGATGGATTTCGGCGCGGGCCTGATGTTCGGGCTGAAGGTGCTGCTGATATCAGCCGTCGGTGGTTACTCCGATCCGCTGCGCTCGGCAGGCGGGGCCGCCGGGCTCGCCGTCGTCGAGACCCTATGGGGCGCCTATGGCCCCTTCGTCTGGCGCGATCTGGTCATTTTCTCGCTGCTCGTTCTATTGCTGGTCATGAGCCGCAGGGAGCGAGTGGTGCTTTAGCTTATTTCCACTTGCCGCGCGCCGTATCGTCGGCATCTTTCGCCGCGACCCAGTCGCCGGCCGCGCCATCCTTGCCATGTTCCTTCTTCCAAAAGGGGGCTGCTGTCTTCAGGAAGTCCATGACGAAGTTGGCGCCGTCGAACGCCGCTTGCCGGTGCGGTGCGGCCGCAACGACGAGCACGATATTCTCGCCGACGGCGATCTTGCCGTATCGGTGGATGGCGGTGAGGCCGAGCAGCCCGAAGCGCTCGATGGCGAGTTTACCGATGCGGGTCATCTCGGCTTCGGCCATGCCGGGGTAATGTTCGAGTTCGAGGGCGGCGAGGGTTCCGCCGTCATCGCGGCAGAGGCCGGAGAAGGTGACGACGGCGCCGATGCCCGGCTTGCCCTTGGAGAGATGGTCGACCTCCGCCTGCAGGTCGAAATCCTCATGTTGGACACGGATGGTGGGAGTGATGGTCACCACGGGGACCTCCGCTGCTTTGATGCGCTGCCGTATCCCC
Source organism: Rhizobium redzepovicii (assembly GCF_019793435.1). Classification (GTDB taxonomy): domain Bacteria; phylum Pseudomonadota; class Alphaproteobacteria; order Rhizobiales; family Rhizobiaceae; genus Rhizobium; species Rhizobium redzepovicii. The sequence goes on from NZ_JAILYH010000006.1 coordinate 87,684, forward strand.
AAGCTCCCTCATTCATGTGCTTGTCACAGGAATCCAGCCACCGCGCGTCCGCGCGGTGAATGACTCTTTCCTTTTGGCAAGTGCTTCTCCCGCGCCCAAGGACTTGGGCGCACTGGATTCCTGTGACAAGCACAGGAATGAGGGAGATAGAGGAAGACGCAGTCCTACCCATTGTAAGTTTTCCCAAGCCCGGACGGACCGGACTTCACCCCCCCGTCATCGGCGGAAATATCCCGATCTCCCGTGCGCCCGATATCGGCTCGTCATGCTCGACATGCTCCATGTCGAGCGCCACCCTGATCACGTCCGGATATTGAAGCGCGGCCTCATATTCTTCGCCTAGCGTCTTCAAATGATTCAACAGATCGGTAACGGTGACGACCGAGGAGGGAAGGTCGATCTCCTCCTCGCCTTTGCCGATGCGCTCGCGCACCCATGCGAAATAGACAAGCCGCGTCATTCCTCGTCATCCACGATATGTTTCAGCCCGGCGCGGAAATAATCATAGCCGGTATAGATGGTCAGCAATGCGGCGATCCACAGAAGCGCGATGCCGGTCTGCGTCGTATAGGGGAATATCTCGTCGCCGGCAGGACCCGCGAGCAGGAAGGCGATGGCGACGAGCTGCAGCGTCGTCTTCCACTTGGCGATCCGCGTCACCGGCACGCTGACCTTCAGCGCCGCCAGATATTCACGCAGGCCGGAAACGAGGATCTCGCGGCAGAGAATGGTGATCGCCGCCCAGATCGACCAGCCGGCGATCGTCTGGTCGGCTGCGACCAGGAGCAGGATCGAGGCGACCAGCAGCTTGTCGGCGATCGGGTCGAGCATGCGGCCGATATTCGAGGTCTGATTCCAGATGCGCGCGAGATAGCCGTCGAGGAAATCGGTGATCGAGGCGATGACGAAGATCCACAGTGCCACCCAGCGCGCCGTGTTGCTGATTGACAGCCTGCCTTCGATGAAGAAGCAGAGAACGATCAGCGGTACCGCGAGGATACGGCCGTAGGTCAGGAGGTTGGGGATGCTGTACGCACGCGATGCCATGGGATCGTTTCTCTGACTTGATGCGCCGCTGCAGCGCCGCGCGTCTTTTCAGGACGCTGTAACACTTTGAATCGACGCATCGGGCTTTTCTGATATCGAGTCCGATGTACGGGCCGATGCGGTAGATGACGGCTTTGACCGCGGACCGTCAACATTCTTTCTGTCTTTTCACTGCCTTTGCGTGGAATTTGCGACGGGCGCCGGTTATTTCGCGGCGTCGTCGTGGAAATGGTTGTAGACCTGCTTGGCGACGGCCTCCGAAATGCCTTCCACCGCCATCAGGTCGGAGAGTGCGGCGCGCGAAACCGCTTTCGCCGTGCCGAAATGCTGAAGCAGCGCGCGCTTGCGCGATGGACCGATGCCGCCGATCTCGTCGAGCGGGTTCTTGACCATTTCCTTCTTGCGCCGGGCCCGGTGCGAGCCGATCGCGAAACGATGCGCCTCGTCGCGCATGCGCTGGACGAAATAGAGCACAGGATCGCGCGGCGGCAGGGTAAAACTCTCGCGTCCGGGAGGGAAGAAGCGCTCGCGCCCGGCATCGCGGTCGACACCCTTGGCGATGCCGATCGCCATGACGCTGTCGGTGATGCCGAGCTCGGTGAGGATGGCGCGCACCGCCGTCATCTGCCCCTGGCCGCCGTCGATCAGGATCACGTCGGGCCACGCCGGGAAGGGCATGTCGGCGGCGTCGGCGGGGCCTGCCTGCGCCGTACGATCGGGAATGCCTTCCTCCTTGATCAGCCGCGAGAACCGCCGCGTCATCACTTCCTTCATCATGCCGAAATCGTCACCGGGGGTGATGTCGGTCGATTTGATGTTGAACTTGCGGTACTGGTTTTTGACGAAGCCTTCCGGCCCCGCGACCACCATGCCGCCGACGGCATTGGTGCCCATAATATGCGAGTTGTCGTAGATTTCGATGCGCTGCGGCACATAGGCAAGCCCGAACGTGTCCTTGAAACCGTCGAGCAGCCGCGACTGCGACGCCGTTTCGGCAAGCTTTCGCCCATGCGCCTCGCGGGCATTGCCGACGACATGGTCGACCAGATCGCGCTTCTCTCCGCGCTGCGGCACCAGGATCGAAACCTTATGGCCGACCTTTTCGCTAAGGGCGGCTGCGAGCAATTCCATCTCCTCGATCGTTTCCGACAGCATGATCTGTTTCGGCACCGGCTTGTCGTCGTAGAATTGCGCGAGAAAGGCATTCAACACTTCGGCGCCGGAAAGCTGCGGATCGGCCTTTGGGAAATAGGCGCGATTGCCCCAGTTCTGTCCGGTGCGGAAGAAGAATACCTGGATGCAGGAGACGCCGCCCTCGTGGTGGATGGCGAAAACGTCAGCCTCCTCGACGCCGGCCGGATTGATGCCCTGATGGCTCTGCACATGCGAAAGTGCGGCCAGGCGGTCGCGATAAATTGCCGCCCGCTCGAAGTCGAGATCCTCGGCCGCCTGGTTCATGGCCTCGGCCATATGCGACTTGACCTTCTGGCTCTTGCCGGAGAGGAAGTCCTTCGCCTCCTGCACCAGTTCGGCGTAGCCCCCGTCGCTGACCTCGTGGGTGCACGGCCCGGAACAGCGCTTGATCTGGTAGAGCAGGCAGGGGCGGGTGCGCGTTTCGAAGACGCTGTCGGTGCAGGTGCGGATCAGGAAGGCGCGCTGCAACGAATTGATCGTCCGCCCGACCGCGCCGGCCGAGGCGAACGGCCCGAAGTAGTCGCCCTTCCGCGCTCTCGCACCGCGATGCTTGAAAATGGCCGGCGCCCGGTGATCGCCGGTGATGAGGATATAGGGAAAGGACTTGTCGTCGCGCAGCAGCACGTTAAAGCGCGGCCGCAAGCGCTTGATCAGATTCGCTTCCAGGAGCAGCGCTTCGGTTTCCGTGCGCGTCGTCACGAATTCCATGTTCGCCGTTTGGCGCACCATCTGCGCTATGCGGTTGGAATGCACGCGGCCGACGGCGTAATTGCCGACGCGCTTCTTCAGGCTGCGCGCCTTGCCGACATAGAGCACGTCACCCTCGGCGTTGAACATGCGGTAGACGCCGGGGCTGTTCGGCAGCCGCTTGACGAATTCGCCGATCAGCTCGGCGCCGATGAGTCCGGTCTCGTTGAGGCTGCCGGCGTTCCAGTCGACCGCAGTCGCAAGCGGGGCGGCGGCGGAAAGGTCGCCTTCCACCTCGATCTCGTCTTCGCTCTCATCCGTATCGTCGTAGAGAACCCCGCCATCCGGCAGCTTTCGTCCGTTCATTCCGTAATCTCCGCCACATCGGGCGTCTGCCAGGCAAGGTGCTGGCCGCCGTCGAGGGCAATCATCTGGCCGGTGATCGAGGGCGTGTCGTAAAGGAAGCGAATCGTTTGTCCGAATTCCTCCAGCGCCGGCCCTCGCTGCAGGATAAGGGCTGAGACCTGCGCTTGGAAGTCCTCCTGCGCCTGCCGTTCGCTCGGCATCGACGGGCCGGGGCCGATGGCATTGACGCGGATGGCCGGCGCCAATGCCTGGGCAAGTGTCTGCGTTGCCGTCCATAGCGCCGATTTGGATAGCGTATAGGAATAGAAGCTGGGCCTCAGTGCCCAGACCCGCTGGTCGATGATGTTGACGATCAATCCGGTCGCATCGTCGGGTAGCTGTTCGGCAAAGGCTGCGGCAAGGATCGAGGGCGCCCGCACATGGACGTCGAAATGCTGCGCCCATGCCTGCTCATCGAAACTGCGGGCCGAATCCTGGCGGAAGATGGAGGCGTTGTTGACGAGCAGGTCGAGCGGACCGAGGTCTTCCGACGCTCTTTTTACGAGTTCGCCGGTTTCGCCGATATTGGTAAGATCGGCCTTGAGCGCGATCGCCCGATATCCCTTCTGCCGCAATTCCGCCACCAGCTCTTCGGCTTCACTGAGGGAGCCCTTCGCGTGGATGGCAACGGAAAAGCCATTTGCAGCAAGGTCTTCGGCGATTGCCCGGCCTATTCTTTTAGCAGCCCCTGTTACAAGGGCCGAGCGAAGTCTTTTGTGGTTCAAAATCCTGCCTTCTAATCCCGCGAGTCTGTCTGCCGACTATATAGGCGCGGGCGGAGATTATATAAATAGGTCGTTGTGGTTGCGTCCGTGGGCGGGATATTCTATGTATTATTTAAGAATGCGATTTCCTAAAATAAGTATTTTCAGTTTAACTCTTCAGTAGGGTTAATGAAGTGTATGTTGCAGGCAAGCAACATCGAATTTCGGCCATGCGGCAGCCACAATGATATCACAATTTGGCTCTTTCAAATCCGCATTTGAGTTCCAATTTCAGTCTCGATCCGGAAGGGACATCTGGCAATATCCCGCCAATGCTTCACTGATAGACAGATGATCAGCGGCGCGGGACTGAAAGGAGACTAAGTATGCGTGTACTCATTGCTGGCCTCATGGCCTCCGTTTTTGCAATTGCGGGCGTCTCGGCAGCTCAGGCGGCCGATGCCGTCGACCAGGTTCCGGAAGCACCGGTCGCCCAGGAAGCCCCGGTCAAGCCGGCCGGCAGCTGGGAAGGCTTCTACCTCGGCGGCGCCGGCACCTACAACATGGGTGACTTCGGTTCCGACCGCCACACCTATGGTTTCGGCGGCCAGGTCTTCACCGGCTATAACTGGCAGCAGGGCCAGATCGTTTACGGCGTTGAATCCGACCTCGGCTACAGCGGCGACGACGTTTCCTCGGGCGGCGTCAAGAACAAGTATGGCTGGAACGGCTCCGTTCGTGGCCGCGTCGGCTACGACATGAACCCCTTCCTGCTCTATGGCACGGCCGGTCTTGCGCTCGGCGACGTCAAGGTTTCCGACGGCACCTCGGACGAAAGCAAGACGAACTACGGCTATACGGTCGGCGCCGGCGTCGAAGCCTTCGTGACCAACAACATCACGACGCGCTTGGAATATCGCTACACCGACTACCAGAGCAAGGATTACGACCTCGACTCCGGCAGCTTCTCACGCGGTTACGACGAGAACAGCGTCAAGCTCGGTATCGGCGTCAAGTTCTAAGCCGAACGGAATTATTCAAACATGGAAAAGCCGGGCAAACGCCCGGCTTTTTGCTGCTCGCCTGTTGTTGCCAAGCGCTCAGGCCTGGGTCTTGAGTTCCTGATAGGCGGGGAATTTCTTTTCGAACTGCCGCAACCAGTCGATCAGCGGCGCATGATCGGCTTCCCACTGGCCCTTGAAGCGCAGATCGAGATAGCCGAGCGTGGCGGCCAAGGCGAAATGCCCGCCGTTGAGTTTCTTGCCCAATTTCGGCGGCTTGGCGCTCAGATGCGTAAGCCCGCTCGTCACCTTTTTCCATTGCCGGTCGATCCAGGGCTGGTGGATCTTTTCCTCGTCGCGAAAACGCCGCTCATACATGATCGCCAGCAGGCAATCGCAGATGCCGTCGCAGAGCGATTCGAGGACGTCGGCATCCGTGCGTTTGCCCTTCTTGGAGGGATAGAGCTTGCCCTTCGCCAGCCGGTCGAAATAGTGCATGATCGCCACGCTGTCGAAGACCGAGGCGCCGTCATCGGCCAGCAGCGTCGGGATCTTGCCGAGCGGATTATTCTCCACCAGGATCGCCGGCGCCGTATTGGTGTCGACCCGGATGGCGTTCAACTCGAGATCCAGGAAATGCGCGGCCATCCGCACCTTGCTGGAATAGGGTGAGGGGGGCGACCAAAGAAGCTTCATGCAGCACCTGATTTGTGGAACTGCGCGGACTATTCCCGAACCGGGTTGTCCGGTCAATCGTCGTCCTTGACCGTCTTGGTCTCGCCGCGCAGCCAGAAGGCGCGGTGCGAGGCGAAACGATCCTGCGCCAAATGGTCCTTCAGCGCCGGCAGCAGTTGGTGCAGCTCGTCCTTCAGGGTGAAGGGCGGATTGACGATAACGAGGCCTGAACCCGTCAATCCCGTGATGCCGCGGTCGCTGCGAACAGAAAGCTCGGCGCAGAGCATTTTCGGAATGTCGAGCGCCTGTAGCCTCTCGTGGAATTCTTTGATCGGCGCGCCCTTTTTCAGCGGATACCACAGGCAATAGGTGCCGCCTGGAAAACGGCGATAGGCCTTTTCCAGCCCCTCGGCCAGACGCTGATATTCGTCCTCTTCCTCGAAAGGCGGATCGACAAGCACGATGCCGCGTTTCTCCTTCGGCGGCAGATGCGCGCCGAGCGCCAGCCAGCCGTCGAGTTCGGTGATTCGCGCATGGTGGTCGCCCTCAAACAGCCGGTGCAGGCGGGCGAAATCCTCGGGGTGCAGCTCCATCGCCGACAGCCGGTCCTGCGGCCGGAACAGCAGGCGCGCCAGTTTCGGCGATCCGGGATAGAAGCGGACGCCGCCCTCAGGGTTGAGTTCGCGGATGGCTGCAAGGTAGGGCTCCAGCAGTTCGGAAACCTGCGGTCCGAGATCGGCCTCCATCAGCTTGCCGATGCCGTCGAGCCATTCGCCGGTTTTCTGCGCTTCTTCGGAGGAGAGGTCGTAGAGCCCGATGCCGGCATGCGTGTCGAGGACGCGGAAGGCACCATCCTTTTTCTGCATGTAGCGGATCAGCCGCGCCAGCACGGCATGTTTCAGCACATCGGCAAAATTGCCCGCATGATAGATGTGGCGGTAGTTCATTTTCGCTGATGTCCGTATGAATTCGCGTCATGGGAAAGTTTGTGGCTTTTGGCCGTGCAAGGCTTGGAATATACAAATGCCATGAACATTGCGACCCCCATCCACGCCAAATCCCCGAAGCCGGACACCAGGGTCGGCCACACCGCCTGTCCGCACGACTGTCCCTCCACCTGCGCGCTGGAGGTCGAACTATCCGAGGACGGCCGCATCGGGCGCGTGCGCGGCGCCAATGATCATTCCTACACCTCGGGCGTCATCTGCGCCAAGGTCGCCCGCTATGCCGAGCGGCTCTACCATCCCGACCGCCTGATGCATCCCTTGCGCCGCGCCGGCGCCAAGGGGGCCGGGCAGTGGCAGCAGATTTCCTGGGACGATGCGCTGGATGAGATCGCCGAAGCCTTCGTGAAGGCCGAGGCGCGGGACGGCAGCGAGGCGATCTGGCCTTATTTCTATGCCGGCACCATGGGCTGGGTACAGCGCGACTCGATCGATCGCCTGCGTCACGCCAAGCGCTTTTCCGGCTTTTTCTCCTCGATCTGCACCAACCCGGCCTGGACCGGCTTCACCGTGGCGACCGGCACGCTGCGCGGCCCCGACCCGCGTGAGATGGGCCGCACCGATTGCGTCGTCATCTGGGGCACCAATGCGGTGTCGACGCAGGTCAATGTGATGACCCACGCCATCAAGTCGCGCAAGGAGCGCGGCGCCAAGATCGTCGTCATCGACATTTACGACAATCCGACGATGAAGCAGGCCGACATGGCCTTGATCGTCAGGCCCGGCACCGATGCGGCACTGGCCTGCGCCGTCATGCACATCGCCTTCCGCGACGGCCATGCCGACCGCGACTACATGGCGCGCTATGCCGATGATCCCGCCGGCCTCGAAGAGCATCTGAAAACGAAGACGCCGCAATGGGCCGCCAATATCACCGGCCTTTCGGTCGAGGAGATCGAAGCCTTTGCCCGCCTCGTCGGCACGACGAAAAAGACCTTCTTCCGCCTCGGCTACGGCTTCACCCGCCAGCGCAATGGCGCGGTCGCCATGCATGCGGCCGCCTCGGTCGCCACCGTGCTCGGCTCCTGGCAGTATGAGGGTGGCGGCGCCTTCCATTCCAACAACGATATCTTCCGCATGAACAATGCGGAACTGACCGGCCGCTCGATGAAGGACGGCGATATCCGCATGCTCGATCAGTCGCAGATCGGCCGGGTGCTGACCGGCGATCCGGTGGCGCTGCGCCATCGCGGCCCGGTGACGGCGATGCTGATCCAGAACACCAATCCGGCCAACATCGCCCCCGAGCAGCGCCTCGTCAGACGCGGTTTTGCCCGCGACGACCTGTTCGTCGCCGTGCACGAGCAGTTCATGACCGAGACGGCGGAGATCGCCGATATCGTCATTCCGGCGACGATGTTCGTCGAGCATGACGATATCTACCGGGCCGGCGGCCAGAACCATATCCTGCTCGGGCCGAAGCTGGTCGAGCCGCCGCCGAGCGTGCGCACCAATCTCTTCGTCATCGAGGAACTGGCCAAACGCCTCGGCGTCGCCGATCGCCCCGGCTTCGGCTTTTCAGCCCGCGAAATGGTCGATCGCTTGCTGGAATCGAGCGGCCTGCCGGATTACGAGCATTTCCTCGAACACAAATGGTTCGATCGCCAGCCGGCCTTCGAGGAGGCGCATTTCCTGAACGGCTTTGCTCATCCCGACGGCAAATTCCATTTCCGCCCGGACTGGATCGATCAGCCGGCGCCGAACAAGCCGCCGGCGGCGGTCGGCCTGCTCGGGCCGCATGGGGAGCTGCCTGTATTCCCCGATCAGGTCGATGTCATCGAAGTCGCTGATACCGACCATCCCTTTCGTCTGGCCACCTCGCCGGCGCGCAACTTCCTGAATTCGAGCTTCGCCGAGACCAAGACGTCGCGTCAGAAAGAGGGCCGTCCCGAGGTGATGATCAATCCGGCCGACGCTGAAGCCAATGGCATCGCCCACGGCGATCTGGTCCGCATCGGCAATAGTCGCGGCGACCTGCGCATCCATGCCCGCGTCACCACCGAGGTGAAGCCTGGCGTGCTGATCGCTGAAGGCCTCTGGCCGAACAAGGCGCATATCGATGGCGAGGGCATCAACGTGCTCACCGGCGCCGACCCGGTCGCGCCCTATGGCGGGGCGGCCGTGCACGATAACAAGGTCTGGCTTCGCAAGGACACAGCATGATGCAGCCGAAATCACGCGTGAAGATCGTCAGCACGGAAACGCTGTCGAATGGGTGGACGAAGCTCAGCAGCTATCTGCTCGATTACATCGACCGCAAGGGCGCGACCCAACGCTTGAAGCGGGAGGTCTACCATCGCACGCCGGCAGCCTGCATCCTGCTTTATGATCCCAAGCGCGACCTCGTCGTTCTCGTCCGCCAGTTCCGCCTTGCCGTTCATATCAACGGTGATCCCGCCTGGATGATCGAGGTGCCGGCCGGCCTTCTCGATGACGATCATCCCGAACAGGCGATCCGCCGCGAGGCGATGGAAGAAACCGGTTACCACCTGCGCGACGCGCGTTTCCTGTTCAAATGCTACACTTCGCCCGGCGCCATCACCGAAGTCGTCCACTTCTTCGTCTCGCTGATCGACAGCGCCGACCGCGTGGCCGAAGGCGGCGGCCTGGACGAGGAGCACGAGGATATCGAGGTTCTCGAAGTCCCGCTCGATGAGGCCGCCCAAATGATCGAAAACGGCGAGATCTTCGACGCCAAGACGATCATGCTGCTGCAATGGGCTCTGTTGAACAGGCATAAACTTCGATAGCGGATGCGCGGTCTCGGGCAAGCCCGCAGGTTGGCCTCAAGACGGTTTCGCGATCGCGGTTGTGGCGTTCGAAATTTCATACGTTTGTCACGAAGCGGTTCTATCCGCTGCGGTCTGTCAATCATCGATGCGATCAGGAGAAAGCCCATGTGGCTCAGCAATTTCACCCTCGTTCTGCCAAACGAGGTGGTGAGTGAAGGTTCCGTGCGGGTCGAAGACGGCGCCATCGCCGAAATCAGACCCGAGCCGGTCGCCGGGGCTGCCATCGATGGCGGCGGGCGGCTTCTGATGCCGGGATTCGTCGATCTCCATGGCGACATGATCGAGCGAGAGATCGCGCCGCGGCCGAACGCGACGATGCCGATCGATTTCGGCATCCACGAACTCGACAAGAAGCTGGCCGCCGCCGGTGTTACCACGGCCTTTGCCGCCGTCTCCTTCGCCACCGAAAGCGTCTATGGCCACGTCCGCTCGCTGGAGACGACCTCGGCGGTGATCGAAGGCATCAACCGCCTGCGCGATGATCTGCTGATCGACCACCGCGTCCACGCCCGCTATGAAATCACCAATATCGGCGCCGCTGCCGCGCTCGAGCGCCTGCTGAATGCCGATCAGATCGACATGGTGTCGCTCACCGACCACACGCCCGGCCAGGGCCAGTACAACAACCTGCAAAGCTACATCCTCAGCATTTCCGAGCGCCGCGCCATCTCCGAGGAGATGGCCGCCGAGATCGTCGCCAAGCGCATCGCCATGCGCAATAACCCCGAAATCGAAGCCAAGCTGAAGGAGATCGTCGCGCTGTCGCTGAAGCACAAGCTCTCGCTTGCCTCGCATGACGACGACAGCGTCGAGAAGGTCGCCGAAATGCACGATCTCGGCGTCACCATCAGCGAGTTCCCGGTCACTGCGCCCGCCGCAGAAGAGGCGCGCCGCCGCGGTCTCTGGACGCTGATGGGCGCGCCGAATGCGCTGCGCGGCCAGTCGATGTCGGGCAATCTCAGCGCGCTCGATGCCGCAAGGGCCGGCCTGCTCAGCGTCATCGCCGCCGATTATCATCCGGCCGCCTTTGTGCCCGGCATCTTCAAGCTCGCCGAGATGGTGGAAGGCGGCCTGCCTTCAGCCGTCGCCATGGCGACCGGCAACGCCGCCCGCTCCGCCGGCCTATCGGACCGCGGCGAAATCGCCATCGGCCAGCGCGCCGATTTGGTCGTGGTCGAGCGGGGCGACATCAACCGCGTCCGAGCCACCTTCCGCGCCGGTCGCTTCGTCTACAGCGACGGTACGCTGCATCCGTTGCGGGCGTTGGCGGCTTAGCGGCACGTCTGAGCGTCGAGACAGAATGACGAGATCACGGCGAAACGGGCTTTCTCGTCGGCGGTACCCGGACTGAACAAGACTGCCAACGATGCGGAATCAAGATGTCATCTGAGCCAAGGTTGCTGCACAAGGAGTGGGGGCTGCTGCCTCTGGTTTTAAGTGGAATTGCAACAGTATCTGTAATTATTATATCAATTTACTATGATAACCAATATGAAATCCCGAAGATCTACATAGGCGGTAGATACATACAGTGCCAGAAGTCGGTTGCTTCCTTATTAAATGCCATAGCGTTGGTGTATAAATACCCAGGATTGGCTCTTATAGTTATTTCATTGAGTTCCGTTATTTTTTGTTATGTTTATGACAGAGGTATGTTTATATTTATAATAATATGTTTTGTTCTTTTCAGCTATCCGTTCACCACCATATTGGCTGGATCCAAGATTGTTTTAAGTGAATCCTCGATGGAGACCATGTGCGAAAGAGGAGGTTACGGATCTGTTGCGATCCATCTTCCGGTGTTGTTTTTGTCGTCCTACGTGATCATTGGAAACATTGTTCTCTTAGCCAAGCGCTGGCTTAGAGGAAGAACCAAAAATGGCTGAGACGATGAGAGTGGGGTGATTATCGCCTTATCCTTCATGTCGCGAGCGCTGGAATCACAGATTGTTTGCCTCATGACGTACAACTTGTTTCTTGTTTCATTCCTTTTGTATCGCAACAGCCACAGCTGCACTGAGAAATGACTGCAGGAAAACCGGCAGACGCCGGGAGATTACGCTGATCGAAAAGGAGTTGGAAGGCTTGCCGCGCCTGTTCGATCAGGGGCTCGTTCCTGCCAACGGGTATATGCGCTGCAGCGGTTGTGCGCATGGTATTTGACTTGGGAAAGCTACCTGCCTGGCAGGTATATCAGCAACCTAACAGCGGTCGCCGATCAGCGAGATGAGCTGGGCCTTGGGCGCAACGGCCGAAGCCTCTTCGCCGATGGCCTTGCCGCCTTCCATCGTCACGCGGCCTTCGGCGAAGAGCCGCAGTGCCTGCGGATAAATCTGGTGTTCGACGGTCAGCACGCGGGCGGCAAGGCTTTCGGCCGTGTCGCCGGAAAGGATCGGGACGGCGGCTTGGCCGATGACCGGCCCTTCATCCATGCCTTCGGTGACGAAATGCACGGTGCAGCCGGCGATGCGCATGCCGGCGTCGATCGCGCGCTGATGGGTATGCAGGCCGGGAAACAGCGGCAGCAGGGAAGGGTGGATGTTGAGCATCCGGCCTTCGTAACGCTGAATGAAGGTCGGCGTGAGCAGTCGCATATAGCCGGCCAGGCAGAGGATATCGGGCGAAAGTTCGTCGAGTGCCGAAAAGATCGCCGCCTCATGCGCATCCTTGCTGGCATACTCCTTGCGGGGAAAGGCGTAGGTGGCGATGCCTTCGGCGGCCGCCTTGGCAAGCCCGCCGGCCTCCGCCTTGTCGGAGATCACGCCCACGATTTCGGCCGGGTAGTCGGCGGCTTTCGCCGCCGCAACCAGGGCCATCATGTTGGAGCCGCCGCCGGATATGAGGACGACGACGCGTTTGCGCGGCGTGCTCATACAGCAAGTGTGCCCTTATAGACTGTGCCGGTGGCACCTTCGTCGCGAGCGATCATGCGGCCGAGCGTGACGACGGTCTCGCCCTCGGCTTCGAGGGCGGCGGAAACGGTCGCGACATTCTCGCCGGCGACGACGACAATCATGCCGACGCCGCAGTTGAAGGTGCGCAGCATCTCCTTGGTTTCGACGCCGCCCGTCCTGGCGAGCCACGAGAAGACCGGCGGAACCTTGACGGCGGCAAGATCGATCTCGGCCGCCAGATGCTTCGGCAGCACCCGCGGAATATTTTCCGGGAAGCCGCCGCCGGTGATATGGGCGAGCGCCTTGATGGCGCCGGTCTCGCGGATCGCCTTCAGCAACGGCTTCACATAGATGCGGGTCGGCTCCAGCAGGGCTTCGCCGAGCTTCCTGCCTTCGGAAAATGGCGCCGGTGCGTCCCAGCCGAGGCCGGAGAGTTCGACGATCTTGCGCACCAGCGAGAAACCGTTGGAGTGCACGCCGGAGGAGGCGAGGCCGAGGATCACATCGCCCTCGGCGATATCGCCCGAGGGCAGCAGCTTGCCGCGTTCGGCAGCGCCGACAGCAAAACCGGCGAGATCATAGTCGCCGGAGGAATACATGCCGGGCATTTCGGCCGTCTCGCCGCCGATCAGCGCGCAACCCGCCTGCCGGCAGCCGGCGGCAATGCCGCCGACGATCGCGGCACCCTGGTCGGGGTCGAGCTTGCCGGTGGCGAAATAATCGAGGAAGAACAGCGGCTCGGCGCCCTGAACGACGAGATCGTTGACGCACATGGCGACGAGGTCGATGCCGACGCTGTCGTGATAATCGGCATCGATCGCGATCTTCAGCTTGGTGCCGACGCCGTCATTGGCGGCAACGAGAACCGGATCGGTAAAGCCCGCGGCCTTGAGATCGAAGAGCCCGCCGAAGCCGCCGATCTCGCCATCGGCGCCGGGGCGTCGGGTCGAGCGCACCGCCGGTTTGATCTTCTCGACGAGGAGGTTGCCGGCATCGATGTCGACGCCCGCATCGCTGTAGGTCAGGCCGTTTTTCCCAGACTGGCTCATGCTGGTCTCCGATGGCTATTTTCAGGCGGCTAACATGCCGCGTCATCTGCCGGTCGCAATTGCATGACAGGGGCTTTTATGCAAGCGCCGCATGGCAAAAGCCCCCAATTTCCCGCGTCTTCAACCGGCCTTTCCGGGATTTGCCGCGACAGGGTTGACCATCTTTGCGCCTGCATCCTATGTGCTGAATGGCCGCGTCGGTTCGAATGCGGCGTTTGGCGGCGGAAAGCGATCAGCGGGGAAGCGATGCCACAGCAAGTCAGCGGCAACAGTCTCAAGCGTCAGATTTTCTTCTGGCTGGGCGTGCTCGCCTTCTTCATCGTCTTTCTCTATGTTTTCAGCTCGATCCTGCTGCCCTTCATCGCCGGCATGGCGATCGCCTATTTCCTCGATCCGGTGGCCGACCGGCTGGAGCGGCTGGGTCTGAGCCGCATGATGGCGACGGTCGTCATCCTGATCGCCTTCGTCATCACCTTCGCCCTGGCGCTGATGATCCTCATTCCGGTGCTCGTCAGTCAGTTCAACGATTTCGCCGAGCGGCTGCCGGGTTATATCAACCAGTTGCAGCAGTTTGTCACCCAGACGCAGAATTCGCTGCTGCCGGACTGGGTCAAGAGCCAGGCAGGCACGATCAAGGACAATCTCTCCGGCATCCTCTCCGAAGGCATGGGCTTCTTGACCGGGCTCTTCGCGCAGATCTGGAATTCCGGCAAGGCGATCGTCGACGTCATATCGCTGCTCGTCGTCACTCCCGTCGTCGCCTTCTACATCCTGCTCGATTGGGACCGCATGGTCGCCAAGGTCGATCAGTGGATCCCACGCGATTATATCAATGATGTCCGCCAGATCGCCAAGGAGATCGACCAGGCGATCGCCGGCTTCATCCGCGGCCAGGGCTCGCTCTGCCTCATCCTCGGCATTTATTATGCCGTCGGCCTATCTCTCGTCGGTCTGAATTTCGGCCTGCTGATCGGGCTCTTCGCCGGCATGATCAGTTTCATTCCTTATGTCGGCTCGCTGGTTGGCCTCGTGCTCGCCATCGGCGTGGCGCTTGTGCAATTCTGGCCGGATTATCCCTGGATCGGCCTGGTGCTGGCCGTCTTCTTCAGCGGCCAGTTCCTGGAGGGCAATATCCTGCAGCCGAAGCTCGTCGGCTCCAGCGTCGGCCTGCATCCGGTCTGGCTGATGTTTGCGCTGTTTGCCTTCGGCGCGCTCTTCGGTTTCGTAGGGCTTCTGGTCGCCGTGCCGGCCGCCGCGGCGGTCGGCGTCCTTGTTCGTTTTGCGCTTTCACGCTACCTTCAGAGTGATCTTTATTTTGGCGGGTCGCTCGGTGGCCGCGCCCGGAAGACGAAATCAGTTCCCAATGAATGACGTGAAGAACGCTGATCTGAAGCGCAAGGCCGGAGAGCAGTTGCCGCTGGTCTTTTCGCACGATGCCGCCAGCGGCCGCGACGATCTCCTGATCTCGGAGCGCCTCGCCGCCGCGGTGTCGATCGTCGATGCCTGGCCGGCATGGCCGTCGCCGGTCGTCGTGCTCGCCGGCCCGGTCGGTTCGGGAAAATCGCATCTCGCCGGCATCTGGCGGGAATTGAGCGGCGCCGTCGACATCCATCCCGAGCTGGGCTCGGAGGCGGCGATTGCCGCCGCCGCCGGGCCGGTATTGTTCGAGGATGCCGACCGGCTCGGCTTCGACGACAATGCGCTCTTCCATGTCATCAACAGCGTGCGCGAAAACGGCACCAGCCTGTTGATGACCAGCCGTCTCTGGCCGATCTCCTGGCCGGTTTTGCTGCCCGATCTGCGCTCGCGCCTGAAGGCTGCGACCGTCGTCGAGATAGGCGAACCCGACGAGGCGCTGTTGTCGCAGGTGATCGTCAAGCTGTTCGCCGACCGCCAGCTTTATATAGATGACAAACTCGTGCTCTATATCGTCAACCGGATGGAGCGGTCGCTGAACGCGGCCCAGATGATCGTCGAACGGCTTGACAGGCTCGCCCTGTCACGGGGCACGAAGATCACCCGGTCTCTTGCTGCTGAAGTATTGAATGAATTGGGAAATTCGGACTCGGCCGATTGACTGTCACAGTTCCGTCGTGAAACTGATATAATTGCCTTCGGCGATTGAGAACGGGGTAGACCATGGATAGCGCAGTCGCAGAGCATCAGGAACTCACTCCGGAAACCAACGACAACACGCCCCCGCTGGAAGAGCTGCTCAAGAGCCCCGAGCGCTTCATCAACCGAGAATTCTCCTGGCTGCAGTTCAACCGCCGTGTCCTGGAAGAAACCTTGAATACCGAGCATCCGCTGCTCGAGCGGGTCCGCTTCCTGTCGATCTCGGCTGCCAACCTCGATGAATTCTTCATGGTGCGTGTCGCCGGCCTCGAGGGCCAGGTACGCCAGAACATCGTCATCCGCAGTCCGGACGGCAAGACGCCGGCCGAGCAGCTCGATTCGATCCTGCAGGAGATCGACCATCTGCAGATGGAGCAGCAGGCCTCGCTCGCCGTGCTGCAGCAATATCTCGCCAAGGAAGACATACTGATCGTCCGCCCCGGCGCCTTGAGCGATGCCGACCGCCAGTGGCTTGCCACCGAATTCGAACAGGCGATCTTTCCGGTTCTGACGCCGCTGTCGATCGATCCAGCCCATCCGTTCCCTTTCATTCCGAATCTCGGCTTCTCGATCGGCCTGCAGCTCGTCAGCAAGAACGGCCGCGAGCCGATGACGGCCTTGCTACGCCTGCCGCCGGCGCTCGACCGCTTCGTCCGTCTGCCGGATGATGGAAACACCATCCGCTACATCACGCTTGAGGATGTCGCCAACATCTTCATCCATCGGCTCTACCCGGGTTACGAAGTGCAGGGCTCCGGTACGTTCCGCGTCATCCGCGACAGCGATATCGAAGTCGAGGAAGAGGCGGAGGATCTTGTCCGCTTTTTCGAAACGGCGCTGAAGCGCCGCCGCCGCGGCAAGGTCATCCGCATCGAGACCGACTCGGAAATGCCGGCTTCGCTGCGCCAGTTCGTCGTCCAGGCGCTGAACATCCCAGATAATCGCGTCGCCGTTCTGCCGGGCCTTCTGGCGCTGAACACTCTGTCCGAGATCACCAAAGCGCCCCGCGAGGATCTCAGGTTTCCGTCCTACAATGCGCGATTTCCCGAGCGCGTCCGCGAACATGCCGGCGACTGCTTCGCAGCCATCCGCGAAAAGGACATGGTCGTCCATCACCCCTATGAATCTTTCGACGTGGTGGTCCAGTTCCTTCTCCAGGCTGCGCGCGATCCTGACGTCCTGGCGATAAAGCAGACGCTTTACCGCACCTCCAACGACAGCCCGATCGTGCGTGCGCTGGTCGATGCCGCCGAAGCCGGCAAGTCGGTGACGGCGCTGGTCGAGCTCAAGGCCCGCTTCGACGAGGAGGCGAACATCCGCTGGGCGCGCGATCTCGAGCGCGCCGGCGTGCAGGTCGTCTTCGGCTTCATCGAGCTCAAGACCCACGCCAAGATGTCGATGGTCGTCCGCCGCGAGGAAGGCAAGCTCCGGACCTATTGCCACTTGGGAACCGGCAACTACCACCCGATCACCGCGAAGATCTATACCGACCTGTCCTATTTCACCTGCAATCCGGTCATCGCCCACGACATGGCGAACATCTTCAATTTCATCACCGGCTACGGTGAGCCGGAACAGGGCATGCAGCTTGCCATCTCGCCCTATACGATGCGCCCGCGCATCCTGCGCCACATCGAGGAAGAGATCCAGCATGCCAGGAATGGCGCCCCGGCCGCGATCTGGATGAAGATGAATTCGCTTGTCGATCCCGACATCATCGACGCGCTCTATCGCGCCAGCCATGCCGGCGTCGAGATCGATCTTGTCGTGCGCGGCATCTGCTGCCTGCGTCCGCAGGTGCCCGGTCTTTCGGAGAATATCCGCGTCAAGTCGATCATCGGCCGCTTCCTCGAACACAGCCGCATATTTTGCTTCGGCAACGGCCACGGCCTGCCGTCCGACAAGGCGCTGGTTTATATCGGTTCGGCCGACATGATGCCGAGAAATCTCGACCGACGCGTCGAAACCATGGTTCCGCTGACGAATCCGACCGTTCACGAGCAGGTTTTGTCCCAGATTATGCTCGGCAACGTGATTGACAATCAACAAAGCTACGAGATATTGCCCGACGGTACGTCGCGGCGCATGGAAGTGCGCAGAGGCGAGGAACCGTTCAATGCGCAGCAGTACTTCATGACCAATCCGAGCCTGTCAGGCCGTGGTGAAGCTCTGAAGTCCAGCGCGCCGAAACTGATCGCCGGCCTGCTCGAAGGCCGCAACAACAAGTAAAACTGGACCTAAATGGTTGAATCTGAAGCCCAGGGGCGCCTTCCGGGGATCGCCCCGGTCTCCGTTGTCGACATTGGATCGAATTCCATTCGTCTCGTCGTCTACGAAGGCATGTCCCGCTCGCCGACCATTCTTTTCAACGAAAAGGTCCTCTGCGGCCTCGGCAAAGGCATAGCCGTCACCGGCAAGATGGATGAAGACAGCGTCATCAGGGCCCTGGCGGCGCTGCACCGTTTCAAGGCCCTGTCCGATCAGGCGCGCGCCGCCACCATGTATGTGCTGGCGACGGCCGCCGCCCGCGAGGCGAGCAATGGGCCCGATTTCATCCACCAGGCGGAAACCATCCTCGGCCGTAAGGTCCGTGTGCTCTCCGGTGAGGAGGAGGCGAAATTCGCCTCGCTCGGCATCATCAGCGGCTTCTTCAATCCTGATGGCATCGCCGGCGACCTCGGCGGCGGCTCGCTTGAGCTGATCGATATCAAGGGCAAGGAGTTTGGCAAGGGCATCACGCTGCCGCTCGGCGGCCTGCGCCTGTCGGAATATGCCGGCGGCTCGCTCTCCAAGGCACGCACCTTTGCCCGCAAGCAGGTGAAGACGGCAAAGCTCTTGTCGAAAGGCGAGGGGCGCACCTTCTACGCCGTCGGCGGCACCTGGCGAAACATCGCCAAGCTGCACATGGAAATCACAAACTATCCGCTGCACATGATGCAGGGCTACGAGGTATCGCTTGAAGCGATAATGCTGTTCCTCGAACAGGTGGTAAGTGCGCGTGATTCGAGGGAGCCTGCGTTTCAGGCCGTTTCCAAGCACCGCCGTTCGCTGCTGCCCTTCGGCGCCGTCGCCATGACGGAAGTGCTGAGCGCGATGAAACCATCGGTCATTTCCTTCTCGGCGCAGGGCGTGCGCGAGGGATATCTCTATTCGCTGCTGTCGGAGGCCGAGCGCCGCCTGGATCCGCTGCTGGCCGCTGCCGGCGAGCTAGCGATCCTGCGTGCCCGTTCGCCCGAGCATGCCCGTGAGCTGGCGGAATGGACGGGCCGCATGATGCCCTTGTTCGGCGTCCAGGAAACCGAAGAGGAAAGCCGCTATCGTCAGGCCGCCTGTCTGCTTGCCGATATCAGCTGGCGCGCCCATCCCGACTATCGCGGCCTGCAGGCGCTGAACGTCATCGCCCACTCCTCCTTCGTCGGCATCAGCCATCCCGGCCGCGCCTTCATCGCGCTGACAAATTACTACCGTTTCGAAGGCCTGCACGATGACGGCGCCACCGGCCCTCTGGCGCAGATCGCCACCCCCCAGTTCATCGAACGCGCCAAGCTGCTCGGCGGTATGCTGCGCGTCGTCTATCTGTTCTCGGCCTCGATGCCCGGCATCGTCAAAAGCCTGAGCTTCCGCAAATCGTCGAACCCGGACCTTGACCTCGAATTCGTCGTGCCCCCCGAATACCGCGATTTCGCCGGCGAACGCCTGGACGGGCGATTGCAGCAGCTATCGAGGTTGACGAACAAGAGGCTGGCGTTCCGGTTCGAGTAGGGTGGTGCAATGGTCGTCGTGCCGTGCCAGTCCCCTCTGGCCTGCCGGCCATCTCCCCCACAGGTGGGGAGATCGCCGGGCGCACCGGTTTCCCAAAAAAATTGGCGTGGCAGCGCGACGAAACGGTAGATGGGCAGGTGGCGTGAGCCACTTGTGATCTCCCCACCTGTGGGGGAGATGGCCGGCAGGGCAGAGGGGCCTGGCATGGATGCCGTACGATGTACCCACCAAACCAAACGAAAAAGGCGGCGCTCACGCACCGCCCCTTCCATCTCACATCAACCCAAACTTATTTCGCGTTCAAAAACTCGCCAACCTCAAGCAGGCTGAACTCGTTATTGTCAGCCTTGTCGACGGTGCGGCCGGCCGAGAAGGGCAGGTTATTGTCGTTGCCGATGATGATGTGGGTGGCGTCGACACGGTCGACGTTTTCGATCGTCACGAACGGCATGTCGTAAACGCCGTCCTTGGCTCCGGCCTTCTTCTTGTTGTCGGGATCCTGGATATTCAACAGGTCGATATAACCGATCTTGCGGACGGCCTTGCCGGCATTGGCGTCGTTGAACTCGATCTTGTAGACGCGCTTCAGTTCGGCCGGGGCCTCGAAGCAATCCGGCTTCGGCTGCTTCGGATCGGCGCAGGCCTTGTCCTTGGTGCCGGCGCCGCTGTCGCGCTCGATGACGAGAGCGGTGGTGTCGTCAAGCATGTTGAAGTCGCCGATCGAGACACCCTTGTCCTCGAACAGATAGAGCCAGCTGCGGCCGGTCCACTTCTTGGCGGCGACGTCGAACTCGATGATGCGGACGGCGGTGTGGCCGTCGGCCGATTCCATCTGGCCGTCATCCTTGTAGATGGCGCCTTCGAGCAGGCCGTAGAGCTTGGTGCCGTCCTTCGACATGGCGAGGCCTTCGAAGCCGCCGGAGCGCTTCAGATTGAAGACCGGCATCTTCGCGGTCGGATTGCCCGGAAGCTGAATCAGCGGATTGTCGGGCGAAAGCACCGGCTTGCCATCGAGCGTCGTCGGGAAGACGTCCGTCAGGCGGCCTTCGTTATCGACCTTCAGGATGTAGGGACCGAATTCGTCGCCGAGCCAGAAACCGTCGGCAACCGGCTGGATCGATTCGATGTCGAAATCGGCGCCGGTGAGGTAACGCGTATCGGTGCCTTCCAGCACGACTGGGAAGGGGGCGATCTTGTTCGGATCGGAGAGGAAGAGGTTCTTGACGACTTCGGCCTTGTTGGCTGCCCAGTCGAACTTCATCTGGTGCAGGAAGAGCATGGAGTCGGAGGAATTGGCCTTCGAGCCGAAGCCGTTGTCCGTCAGCGTCCAGAAGGTGCCGTCGGCCATCGTCTTGATGCCGGAGAAGCCCTGGATCGCCTGACCGTCGAAGGGGAGCCTCAGGTCGGTGACGCGGGCACCGTCCTTGCCGGGCACCGTTCCGAGCGCTTCGGTGCGCTTGCGGTCCGCCGTCGTGAACTTGCCGGAATGTTTCAGGAATTCAGGGGCATCGGCCGGAGCCGGAACCATGGTGTTGGCAGGCAGGATCGCCTGGCCGGCGAGCTTGGCCGGAAACTGCTGCTGGTCGGCCGAAGCGGAGCCGGTCATCAGGATGAAAAGCGATACGGAAGCAAAAAGGACGTTCTTCATAATATCCCCATGGAACGGATGCGAATGGCATCCGCTTTGCAGGGCTTCCGTGTCAGCGAATTGACGGTTGGGTGAAGCTTTGGTGACGCGGGTTAAAAGCGTTTGCTCAGCCGTGCAGAATGACGGCAGGTGTGTTCAGCACGGTGACGGCGCGCGAGGAAAGCGCCATGACGCCGAGCGCCTGGCCGCGCCCCTTGACGGCATGGGTGCCGAGATCCTCGCAGGAAATATCGTCGGGAAATTTCATGCGCCGCGCAAGTTCGGCCGAAATCAGCACTGGCCGGTTCAGGCTGCGGCAGAGCGTTTCCAGGCGGGCGGTGGTGTTCACCGTGTCGCCGAAATAGCTGATCTTGTGATGATCGACGCCAATTTCGGCGGTGATGATCTCGCCGCCGTGAAGGGCGGCGCGCAGCTTCGGCACCTGTCCGTAGCTTCTCCGCCAGCCGGCGGCGTTGGCTTCGATATCGGCGAGAATGTCGAAGATGCAGCGCACGCAGCGCGCGCCCTTGATGCCGCGGGCAAGCGGCCAGGTGATGATTGCCGCATCGCCGACATAGTCGTTGATCATGCCCTTATGGCGCCTGACTGGCTCGGCGAAGGTGGCAAACAGCGAGCTCAGCAATTGCTGGGCGCGGAGGTCGCCGTGCTTTTCGGCAAAAGCCGTCGAGTCGACCAGATCGATGAACAGGAAGACACGCTCTTCCCTGACCGGATTGCGGTAGCGGCTGACGAGCATGCTGACGAATACCTCGCGGCCGAGCAGTTCCCGCACGCGCAGGATGAAGATCAGCGCCGAGCAGACGGCAAGCGCATAGAGGAAGACCTCGTAGGGCATGATGACGAGATCGAGGAACGACGTTGGCTTCACCATGCCGAGCGATGAGAGCAGCAGAGCGGCACAGGCAAAGCCGATGCTCATCAGGATTTCGTAGATCACCAGCTCGCTGATGATGAAAGCGAAGGTCGGCAGCTTCTGAATACGTCTGTACAGCGTGCGGAACAGCGCCTTGCGCTCGAAGGCGATGATCGGCATGCCGATGAACAGCGCGAAGATCGCGCCGACAACGGGCGTCTGGTTGGAGTAGAACATCAGATCATAGACCACGCCGCTGGCAGCCAGAACCATCGTGATCAGGATCCAGTTCTGCGTCGGAGATATTTCCCGCATGCCGCCTCTTCGCCGTGATTTGCCGTCAGCCATTGTTTCAGCTGGGAAAAAAGCGTCAAGCGAATTCGAATATCGTCTTACAACGCCGCGCGGACGCGCAAAGGCGCCGAGGCACTTGAACCTAGAGGCTGACCGTTTCGACCTTGCGGCCGACGAAGCGCAGAGCGATCTGACCCTGGATCAGCTGCAGCGCCGGCTCGCCGAAAAGATCGCGCCGCCAGCCGTTGAGGGCCGCGACTTCGGCCTTCTCGCCCTCGGCGGCGATCCTGTCGAGATCTTCGCTGTTGGCGATCACCTTCGGCGCCACGCCGTGCTTTTCCGAAATCAGCTTCAAGAGTACCTTTAGCAATTCGACGGCAGCAGCGGCCCCTTCGGGCGCCTGCGCCTGGCGCGGCACATGTGGCATATCGGCTTTCGGAAGAGCGAGTGCTGCGTTGACGGCCTCGATGACGGCGGCGCCGGAAGTCGAGCGCTCCCAGCCTTTGGGAATGGTGCGCAACCGGCCGAGCGCTTCGGTATCCTTGGGCTGCTGCTGGGCGATCTCGTAGATCGCATCATCCTTCAGCACCCGCGAACGCGGCACGTTGCGCGAACGCGCCTCGCGTTCGCGCCAGGCGGCGACAAATTTCAGGATCGCCAGCTCCTGCGGCTTGCGCAGGCGCATCTTCAGCCGCTGCCAGGCATCGTCAGGATGCAGATCGTAGGTTTCGCGCGCCTCGAGAATGTCCATTTCCTCGGAGAGCCAGGAGGTGCGGCCTTCGCGATCGAGTTCGGCCTTCAGCGACAGATAGACGTCGCGCAGGTGGGTGACGTCGGCCAGCGCATATTCCAGCTGCTTGTCGGAGAGCGGCCGGCGGCTCCAGTCGGTGAAGCGCGACGACTTGTCGATATGGATGTTCTTGATGCGGCTGACCAGCTGATCATAGGAGACGCTGTCGCCGAAACCGCAGACCATCGCGGCGACCTGCGTGTCGAAGATCGGATGCGGAATGAGATTGCCGCGATTGAAGATGATTTCGATGTCCTGGCGGGCCGCGTGAAAGACCTTCAGCACCTTCGTATCGGCCATCAGCTCGAAGAAGGGGGCAAGATCGATGCCCTTGGCCAGCGGATCGACGAGCACTTCGGTCGTCGGGCTTGCCATCTGGATCAGGCAAAGCTCCGGCCAGAAGGTCGTCTCGCGCAGGAATTCGGTGTCAATGGTGATGAAGTCGGACTTGGCCAGCTCTTTGCAGGCGGCCGCCAAATCGGCGGTGGTTTCGATCATATCATTTCATTCGCAAGGAAAAGGTCGGTTGAACCTTCCTTCTCCTTTCGCTTCGATATGTCAATACAACAGCATAAGCTTCGCGCATTGCTGGCTAAGAATAACGTCCAAACTGCGGCACAGACTGCCTCAACTCACTCTGAGGTAGCTGGTCATTCCGGTCTTCTGGTGCTCGATGATATGGCAATGCAGCAGCCAGTCGCCGGGATTGTCGGCGACGAAGGCGAGCTGCACCTTCTCGTCCGGCTGGATGAGATAGGTATCGGAGACGAGCGGCATCACCTCCCGCGTCGAAGAGAAGATCACCGTGAAGCTCATCCCGTGCAGATGGATCGGATGCGCATGCGGCGTGACATTTTCCAGATTGAAGACATAGCTCCGGCCGAGCTTCAATTCCGCCAGCGGCGCCGTCGGATCCGGCGTGTCGCCCGGCCACGGCACCTTGTTGATCGCCCAGAAACTATAGCCGAGCGTGCCGCAAATGCTCTCAGTGGCGGTATTCTCGGCGGTGGCGCTCAGCACCAAGGGGATCTGCTCGGCAGTGGAAAGATCGGCCTTCGCCACCGGATTTTCGGCAAGCGGCCCGAGATCACCGACCTCACGCTTCAGCGACGGCCCGGTGGCACGCAGGCTGGCGATCGTCTTCGGTGTCGTGCCGCGGATATCCTCGAGCGTCGCGACAGCGCCTTCTCTATCCGGCATGCGCACGGCAAGATCGAGCCGCTGGCCCGGACCGATCTGCAGCAGGTCGAGGGGAAAACGCTTCGGCACCGGATTGCCGTCGATGGCGATGACGGTCGTATCGGCGCCTTCAACCTTCAGCGAGAAGATCCGCGTCACGTCGGTGACCGCGATGCGCAGCCGCACCAGCCCGCCGGCCGGCGCGTCATATTGCGGCTCCCGATGCCAGTTGGCGGTGCGCACTGTGCCGTAGGTGCCCGACTTCGCGGCGTCACGCGGCCGGAAAGGGGCGATGAACTGTCCGTCGCCGCCGAGCCGCCAGTCGCGCAGGTTCAGGACAACCTCTGCATCGAATTCAGGGTCGGCCGGATCTTCGACGACGAGGACCCCGGTCATGCCGTGCCCCATCTGCGTCAGCGTATTGCAATGCGGATGATACCAGAAGGTGCCGGCATCCGGCGGCGTGAAGGCATAGTCGAAGCTGTCGCCGGTATAGACATAGGGCTGCGTCATGAAGGGCACGCCGTCCATGCGGTTATCGATGCGAAGCCCATGCCAGTGGATCGTCGTCGGCTCGTCGAGCCCGTTTTTCAGCCGCGCCGCATAGGGGCGTCCCTTCGTCATCCTGAGAACCGGCGGCATGCCGTCATGGCCCCAGCTCATGATCTCCCGGGTCGGTCCGATCTCGGTCAGCATCGCCTCGGTCTTGACAGCCGTCAGCAACTGCGGCTCGGGAGCCGCCTCGGCAGGCCCGAATTTGCCGGCAATGCCGAGGCCGACGCCATAGGCGCCCGCCACGACGGATGCCTTGAGAAGATTGCGACGGGTCAGGAGGGGCATGCGGGCGCTCCACAGTGAGAATGCCGATCCTTTTAAAGTTGACCAGCTTCTTCATCAATACGCGAAGCGCGGCCAAACTGCCGCAGCATACGGGCCGCTGCGTTGCCACAAACGCGTGCCAAACGCGTGGGCGGCACGCGCCAAGCCTTGACAAATCGGAGCGTCCATGCGCTTTTCCGCCCGATTTTCTTGTCGGCGCTTGAGGGTCTTTGAACCCTTGCTGCCGTCTTAAGCCACATTCCAGGATTTGAGATCATGCATCGCTATCGCAGCCACACATGCGCCGCCCTCCGCAAGACGGATGTCGGCTCGACCGTCCGTATCTCCGGCTGGGTCCATCGCGTCCGCGACCATGGCGGCGTTCTCTTCATCGACCTTCGCGACCATTATGGCATCACCCAGGTCGTCGCCGATCCGGACAGCCCGGCCTTCAAGATGGCCGAGACCGTGCGCGGCGAATGGGTCATCCGCATCGACGGCCTCGTCAAGGCCCGCACCGAAGATACCGTCAACAAGGCGATGGCGACCGGCGAAATCGAGCTCTACGCCCAGGAGATCGAAGTGCTCTCCGCTGCCAAGGAATTGCCGCTTCCGGTGTTCGGCGAGCCGGACTATCCGGAAGACGTCCGCCTCAAATACCGCTTCCTCGATCTCCGCCGCGAAACGCTGCATAAGAACATTGTCAAGCGCACCCAGGTGATCTCGGCCATGCGCCGCGAAATGGGCAATGTCGGCTTCACCGAATATACGACTCCGATCCTGACGGCCTCCTCGCCGGAAGGCGCGCGCGACTTCCTCGTGCCGTCGCGCATCCATCCCGGCACATTCTACGCGCTGCCGCAGGCGCCGCAGCAGTACAAGCAACTGCTGATGGTCGCCGGCTTCGACCGCTACTTCCAGATCGCGCCGTGCTTCCGCGATGAAGACCCGCGCGCCGACCGCCTGCCGGGTGAATTCTACCAGCTCGACCTCGAAATGAGCTTCGTCACCCAGGAGGACGTCTGGAACACGATGGGCCCGCTGATGACAAGCGTGTTCGAGGAGTTCGCCGAAGGCAAGCCGGTCACCAAGGAGTGGCCGCGCATCCCCTATGACGAAGCGATCCGCAAATATGGTTCGGACAAGCCGGACCTGCGCAACCCGATCGTCATGGAAGCGGTGACCGAGCATTTCGCCGGTTCCGGCTTCAAGGTCTTCGCCGGTATGATCGCCTCGAACCCAAAGGTCCAGATCTGGGCGATCCCGGCCAAGACCGGTGGCTCGCGCGCCTTCTGCGATCGCATGAATGCCTGGGCACAGAGCCAGGGCCAGCCGGGCCTCGGCTATATTTTCTGGCGCAGTGAAAACGACAAGCTCGAAGGTGCCGGCCCGCTTGCCAAGAACATCGGCGAGGAGCGCACCGATGCGATCCGCACCCAGCTTGGTCTCGGCGATGGTGACGCCTGCTTCTTCGTCGCCGGCGAACCGGAAAAGTTCTACAAGTTTGCCGGCGAGGCGCGCACCAAGGCCGGCGAGGAACTGAACCTCGTTGACCGCGACCGCTTCGAACTGTGCTGGATCGTCGATTTCCCCTTCTTCGAATGGAGCGAGGAAGACAAGAAAGTCGACTTCGCCCACAACCCGTTCTCGATGCCGCAGGGCGGCCTGGACGCGTTGCAGAACCAGGATCCGTTGACGATCAAGGCTTTCCAGTATGACGCCGTCTGCAACGGCTTCGAAATCGCCTCGGGCTCGATCCGCAACCAGTCGCCGGAAACCATGGTCGCCGCCTTCGAGAAGGTCGGTCTCAGCCAGCAGGATGTCGAGGATCGCTTCGGCGGCCTATACCGCGCCTTCCAGTACGGCGCGCCGCCGCACGGTGGTGCCGCTTTCGGTATCGACCGCATCGTCATGCTGCTCGTCGGCGCCAAAAACCTGCGCGAAATCTCGCTGTTCCCGATGAACCAGCAGGCCCAGGATCTGCTGATGGGCGCCCCGAGCCCGGCAACCCCGACGCAGCTGCGCGAGCTTTCGATCCGGCCGATCCCGCCGGTCAAGAAGGACTGAGGATCGTCCGATCCCGAATGTGAAAGGCCCGGCGACCGTTCAGGTGTCGTCGGGCTTTTTGCTGTCGCTCACAAGGCCGCGTAGATCGCCTCGCGCAGATCGACCGTGAACTTGCCCCACATGCCCTCCAGCGTCGTGTTCGTCAGCGCAACGACGGTCACTCCGTTGACCGGATCGATGAACCAGCTGTGGCCGTAGACGCCGCCCCATTTCACCGTGCCTCTGGGGAAGGGGACGCCTGCCTCGGCCGGATCGGTGATGACGGACCAGCCGAAGCCGAAGCCCGAGCCGGGTTCATACCGCTGGCGGTGCCCGCCGGACTGGTCGGTCATCATCATCGCAACGGTGTCGCTCGAGAGCAGCGGTGCACCGCCCCTGCGGATGGTTTCAAGTACGGCCAGAACGTCATCAGCCGTTCCCGCCATGCCGGCGCCGCCCGAATGATAGGAGGCGGGATCGAAGATGCGGTCTGGGGCGAAGCGGATCGGACCCATCAGCGACATCACCAGCGCATTTTCGCCCATCAGCGCCGGTTCGGGTGAAGCGTTCATATAGGCGGCGGCGAGCCGGCTGCGGTCACGAACCGAAAACGCCGTGTCGGCAAGCCCGAGTGGTCTTGTCACCAGTTCGGCGACGGCCTCAGCCAACGGCACGCCGGTTTCCGCCTCGATGACGCCGCCGATAACATCCATAGCAAGGGAATATTGCCAGTCGCTGCCCGGTGCGAAACGCAAGGGCACACTGGCGATCCGCCTGAGATTCTCAGTGAGCGCCAGTCCCGGCTGGTCGAGCCCGTCGGAAATGCCGGCGCGGATGTAGGGACCGTCGTCCTCTTCTGAGAAGCTGTAGCCGAGGCCTGATGTATGGGTCAGCAGGTGGCGGATACGAATGGTCGCCTCGCTGCCGTCGGGCAGCTTTGGTCGGAATTCCGGCAGCCATCTGGTCGCCGCGTCGCCAAGGTCGATTCTCGCCTGCTCGACGAGCCGCATCGCGGCGATGGTGACGATGGGCTTGGTGATAGAGGCAAGCCTGAAGATCGTATTCTCGCGCATTGCCAGGCCGTTTTCGCGGTCGGCGAGGCCTGCTGCTCGGCGGTGGATGATTTCTCCGTCGCGGGCGACGAGCACGACCGCTCCGACCAGGCGCCTGTCGTCAAGCGCATCTGCAATTGCCGCGTCGACGCCCGCGGAAAGCAGGGAATTCTTGTTGGCACGTGTCGTTTCGAGGGGAAGACTCATCAGATCAAACCTTCTATAATCACAATGACCATTCCTGAATTAGATGGATCAGGCGGAATATCTAGAGTGATCGTTGTGAAAAATAGTCCAGAGATGAAAAATCTTTCGGCGCGCCGCCGCGGCCGCCCGCCCGCCTTCGATCGCGAGACGGTTCTCGCGGCCGCCCGCGAGACCTTCTGGGCGCATGGATACGAAGGCGCCTCGATCGCCGATCTCACGACCGCCATGGGCATTACGCCGCAAAGCCTCTATGCCGCCTTTCGCTCGAAGGCCGATCTCTACCGCGCGGCGTTGGAGCAATATAGAGCGCTGGGCGCCGGTACCTTTTCCGCGCTCGGCGAGCCGATCGACACCGTCTCTGCCTTCGAACGGATATTGCAGGGGTCGGCGGCGATATTTTCGGCACCGGAACATCCGAAAGGCTGCATGATTTCGACGGCTGCGTTGAATTGCGCCAGCGAGAACGACATGATCGCCGACCATGTCGCGGCGCTGCGCCGTCGGTCGCTGGATACTTTTGCGGCAAGGATCGAGCGTGGTATCCGCGAGGGCGATATAAGCGCGGAGACGAATCCGCGTGCGTTGGCGCGATTCCTCGGCGCTATCGTGCAGGGCATGTCCGTGCAGGCAAGGGACGGCGCATCGCTCGAGGAGTTGCTCGATATCGCAAGCCTCGCCATCTCAGAACTCGCCCGACACCGCGTTTGAATCGAAAAGGCCCGGCAATCCGTGACTGACACCGACTATTGGAGTCAGTCACACATTGCTGGGCCTTTCACCGCAAGAGTAAAGCGATCAGTCGTTGGCCGAAACCTTGACGCCGAGCACTTGCGGCAACGTGTTCGGAGCGCCCATGGCAGCACCGACGATCGTCGGGAAGGGCACCGGCTTTGCAGGAGCGGCCTTGACGGTCAGGCTCTTCGGGTCGTCGAGGAAGGTGTTGACCGCAGCCGAAACGGCGTTCTGCAGTTCCGGGATGTTGAGCTGCGCCAGCATGATCGGCGTCATCGCCTTCAGCGAATCCGCCATCTGCTTGCCCGACATGTTCTGCTGCGAGCCAGCGTAATCAAGCGCACGCTTGGTGATCGAGGCATCGTCGAAACGCACCTGCGCCGCTTCGAAGGAAAGCTGCTGCATCAGGCCGAGCATGGCGAGGCCGAGCGCCTGCTGCGACTGCTCCTTGTTCGGGTTGGTTTCGGATTCCTTCATCGCATCCTGCATCGATTTCATGAAGGCCATCGTGTAGCCCGAAATCTTGAAGCCGAGGTTCAGTTTGCCGACGTTGGTGAAGTCGAAGGCGAATTCCGAAATGTCGACCGTGCCGGGGGCGAGTTCCCAGGCGCCCTTCATGGTGATGTCGCCCTGGACGTGCTGCAGGGCGAGCTTCTCGATCGCATCCTTGCTCTGCGCATCTTCGGTCTTGGTCAGATCGGCCTTCATGCTTTTGAAGGCGCCGTCGAAATCGAAGCCGGATTCGTCTTCGCGCAGCGTCAGGTTCATGTTGCTTTCGAGCAGCGAGAACACTTCCGCACCGTCCTTGACCACCTTCACCGGGCCAATATGCGCGGTCTCATAGAGCATCATGGTGTCGAGCGTGTCGCCGCCCGGCGTTGCCGGCACGGAGATGCCGCCGAGCGTCAGTTCCTGCGCCGTCACGGTGACGCCGTCTTGCGTCTTGTTGATGTCGGGGAAGGCGGCTTCTTCGATATAATAGCCGCCGTCCTCGTCTTCTTCGACGCCGGAAAGGGTAATTTCGCCGATGGGCAGGCTTTCGCCGCCGGTCGGCTTGACGGTGACATTCTTCAACGTGACGGTCGTGCCGTCGATATCGACGCTGTCAGCCGCAATCGTCCCACCCTGGGCGGCATAGGCGGCATTGATCTTCTTCAAGAGATCGGTGCCGTCGAGAGCGAACGCCGAGCCGGCGAGCGAGAAAAAGGCGGCGCCCGACAGCATCAGCCGCGTTGTCCGGTAAAAATTCATGGGGTGATTCCTCTGGTGGCGTGTGGCGGTTGGAAATCTGCAGTTACGCTACTACGGATTGGGCCCGCTTTATATTTGCGGACTTCTAAATTTCCGTTGAAAGGAACGGCAAACGAAGTCCAAATTGCGGCCGAACGTTTGTCTCATCCTTTGATGTCGGTGCCAAGACTTCATCCACAGCTGCAATGGCCTGGATTCCTTGCCCGCCAGCCTCTTCTGGGCTAGTCAGAACCTATGGGACAAGAGATTTTGCCGCCGTCCGGCGGAGACGACGATCACATCCAACCGGTCGACCTCAAGGCGGCGCTCGAGCAGCGCTATCTCGCCTATGCGCTGTCGACCATCATGCACCGTGCTTTGCCTGACGTGCGCGACGGGCTGAAGCCCGTTCATCGCCGCATCGTCTACGCGATGAACGAGATGGGGCTGAGGCCGACGTCGGCCTTCAGGAAATGCGCCAAGATCGTCGGCGAGGTGATGGGTAACTACCATCCGCACGGCGACCAGTCGATCTATGATGCGCTTGCCCGTCTCGCCCAGGACTTCTCGCAACGCTACACGCTGGTCAACGGCCAGGGCAATTTCGGCAATATCGATGGCGACAGCCCCGCCGCCATGCGTTACACCGAATCGAAGATGACGGCGGTCTCCGAACTGCTGCTTGAAGGCATCGATCAGGATGCCGTCGATTTCCGCGACACCTACGACGAATCGAATTCCGAGCCGACCGTCCTTCCCGGCGCCTTCCCGAACCTGCTCGCCAACGGCTCCTCCGGCATCGCCGTCGGCATGGCGACCTCGATCCCGTCGCACAATGCCCACGAGCTTTGCGACGCCGCGCTGCATCTGATCAAGCATCCGGATGCGACCGTCGAAAAGCTCGTCGAATTCATTCCCGGCCCGGATTTCCCCACGGGCGGCATCATCATCGACAGCCGCGACAGCATCATCGAGAGCTATCGCACCGGCCGCGGTGGCTTCCGCGTGCGGGCGAAGTGGCAAACCGAGGATCTCGGCCGCGGCGGCTACCAGATCGTCATCACCGAAATTCCCTTCCAGGTGCAGAAGTCGCGGCTGATCGAGAAGATCGCCGAGCTGCTGATCGCCCGCAAACTGCCGCTCTTGGAGGACATCCGCGATGAATCGGCCGAGGACATCCGTGTCGTCCTGGTGCCGAAGACCCGCAGCGTCGATCCGACGATCCTGATGGAATCGATGTTCAAGCTGACGGAGCTCGAAAGCCGCTTCCCGCTCAACATGAACGTGCTGTCCATGGGCCGCATCCCGCGGGTCATGGCGCTGAACGAAGTGCTGAAGGAGTGGCTGGATCACCGCCGCGAGGTGCTGCAGCGCCGCTCGCGCTTCCGACTGGCCGCGATCGACAGGCGTCTCGAAATCCTCGGCGGCCTTCTGATCGCCTATCTCAACATCGACGAGGTGATCAGGATCATCCGCGAGGAGGATGAGCCGAAGCCTGTGATGATGGCGCGCTGGGATCTCACCGACATTCAGGTCGAGGCGATCCTCAACATGCGGCTGCGCGCCTTGCGCAAGCTGGAAGAGTTCGAGATCCGCAAGGAATTCGACGAACTCACCAAGGAAAAGGGCGAGATCGAAGCGCTGCTTGCCTCCGACGACAAGCAGTGGCAGACGGTCGCCTGGGAAATCGGCGAAGTGAAGAAGAAATTCGCCAAGGCGACCGAGGTCGGCCGCCGCCGCACCCAGTTTGCCGACGCACCCGAGGCCGACGAGGAAGCAATCCAGCAGGCGATGATCGAGAAAGAACCGATCACCGTCGTCATATCCGAAAAGGGCTGGATCCGAGCGCTGAAGGGCCATATCGCCGATACGGCGACGCTGACCTTCAAGGAGGGCGACGGCCTGAAGATAGCCTTTCCGGCGCAGACGACGGACAAGATCCTGATCGTCACGACAGGCGGCAAGGCCTTCACCCTTGGCGGCGACAAGCTGCCGGGCGGTCGCGGCCATGGCGAGCCGCTGCGCATCATGGTCGACATGGACAACGACCAGGCGGTGCTGACGGCTTTCGTCCACGATCCGTCGCGCAAGCAGCTGATCGTCTCGACAGCCGGCAACGGCTTCGTCGTTCCGGAGGCCGAGCTGGTCGCCAATACGCGCAAGGGCAAGCAGATCATGAACGTCGCGCTGCCCGAGGAGACGCAGCTGCTCGTGCCCGTCAGCGGCGACCATGTCGCCGTCGTCGGCGAAAACCGCAAGCTGCTGGTGTTCCCGCTGGCACAGGTGCCGGAAATGTCGCGCGGCAAGGGCGTGCGCCTGCAGCGTTACAAGGATGGCGGCATTTCCGACGTCCGCTGCTTCGCAATATCGGGCGGCCTCGTCTGGGAAGACAGCGCCGGCCGCACCTTCACGAAGAACAAGGACGAGCTTGCGGAATGGCTGGCCGACCGCGCCACCGCCGGCCGCACCGTGCCGAAGGGTTTTCCGCGCAGCGGCAAATTCGCCGGTTAATGCGTGATGCCGAAAAGTGTGAGCGGTTTTCGGGCGACATCATGCTCTAACTTTGTCGCCCGCAAGCGCGCAGCGGTTCCGGGCTAGCGATATAAAAATTCCGTGCTCGTCTCTTGGCGGGCGCCGGAACTTCTCTATCTCTTCGCTGTTATCCAAAACAAGAGAAGGCCGGTCTGTGGGCGGACGGAACGGCTGTGGGCCGCGCGCTTGGAGCAGGCGCGCGCCGTTACCGGAGGAAAATCGATGCCCGCCAGCACCATCAAATTGCATGTCAGCCATACCTACAGGGTTCCGCCTGCTGTCGTGTACGACGCCTGGCTCAACCCCGAAATCGCCCGCCGCTTTCTGTTTGCCACCGATGACGGTCATGTCATCCGCGCCGATATCGATCCGCATGTCGGCGGCCGTTTCTTCATCGTCGACCGCCGTCCCACCGGCGACGCCTTTCACCAGGGCGTCTTCCTGGAATTGAAGCGCCCGCAACGCATGGTCTTCAGCTTTTCCGTCGAGGACCACGACCACAATTGCGACCGAGTCGAAATCGACATCGAACCGCTCGGCGGCGGCAGCCGCCTGACGCTGACCCACGAAATGTGCGCCGAATGGGCCGAACACGAGGAAAAAACCCGGCAAGGCTGGGCGCACGTGCTCGAAGGACTTGGCAGGGAGTTGGAACAGCAGCAGATGAAGGCTACCGGTTGAGCGACAACGCCTATCCCGCCAATGGCCTGATGCTTCTGCCGTGCACCATCCAGAAGCAATGCCCGGCGATCGCCGCTATCAGGATGCCGCCGCCGACGAGTGTCATCGTCGCCGGCGTTTCCGAAAAGATCAGCCAGACCCAGATTGGGGCGAGCACTGTTTCGAGCAGATAGAACATGCCGACCTCGGGGGCGGAGAGGTAACGCGGCCCGGTCGCGAGGCACCAGAAGGCGACCGGCATGACGATGGCGCCGTTGACGAGAATCCAGCCGGGATCGGCGATGGAAAGCCCTGAGGGCAGAGCTTGCGCGAGGCCGAGCACGGCCGGCAGGATAGCGGCAAGCAGCGGCACGAAGCCCATATCCCGGCGCGAGGCGCGCCCGATTGTAATAGCTGCGGCAAGAATAAACGCGCTGAGAAGCGCCATGGCATCGCCGAAAAAATGACCGCTGGAAAGCCCTTCGCGCACGATCAATCCGACGCCGAGGATCATGAACAGCATGGCGATCAGCGTCGCGGCCTGCGGCTTCTCCTTGAGGAAAGTCCAGGAAAGGAGCGCCCCGAACATCGGGTTGAAGGCGACGATGAAGACGACATTGGCTGTGGTCGTATTGAAGACGGCCAGCACGAAAGTGAGGGATGAGAGGCCGTAGAGCAGACCGGCGAGCAGGCCGGCTCGCCCCGGAACGAGCACCGGCCATTTACCCGAGGCAACGCGCATTGCTGCAAGGATGACGAGCGTGGCGACAACCGTGGCTGCGCTTCGCATGCCCAGGATCGACCAGATGTCGCCGCCGCCAAGGCGGACGAGCGGAATATCCATGGAAAGCGCCAGCCCGCCGATCGCCGTCAGCAGCAGGCCCTTCCGATGATCGGAAAGAGCGGTGGACATTCAGTCGTGGGGGCTTTCGGGCATGGACAAGGGATCGAAACGTTCCCAGCCGCGCGGTGTCAGGTGCTCCTGCGGCTGGAAGCGCGTCTTATAGTCCATTTTTCGCGACCCTTGAACCCAGTAGCCGAGATAGACATGCGGCAGGCCCAGCGCTTTCGCGCGCCTGACATGGTCGAGAATCATGAAGGTGCCGAGTGACCGCCGCTCGAGATCGGGATTGAAATAGGAATAGACCATCGACAGCCCATCGCTCATCGTGTCGGTCAGCGCGGCGGCAAGCAGCTCGCCCTTCGGCCGCTGTTCCAGCCCGGAGCCTTCTTCACGCCGCCGGTACTCGACAATTCGCGTGTTCACATGCGTGTCCTCAACCATGATTGCATAGTCGAGCACTGTCATGTCGGACATGCCGCCCTGCTGGTGGCGAAAATCGAGATAGCGGCGGAAAAGCGAATATTGCTCGCTCGAAGGCTGGGCCGTGAATTCGGTGGCAATGACGTCGGAATTGGCGGCAAGCACCCGTTTCATCGATTTCGTCGGCTCGAATTCCTGGGCGAGAATACGCACGGAAACGCAGGCGCGACAGGATTCGCAGGCCGGGCGGTAGGCGATATTCTGGGAGCGGCGGAAACCGCCCTGGGTCAGGATGTCGTTCATCTCGGCGGCGCGCGGGCCGACCAGATGGGTGAACACCTTACGCTCCATCTCATGCGGCAGATACGGACACGCAGCCGGAGCCGTCAGATAAAACTGCGGAGATGGCGTTGTCTGCGTATTCATCTGTCGCGGAAATTTCCTTGTCGAGACCGTGCCGTTTCTTGACAGCATGACCTAAGAATAAAAAACGTCAACAGCGGGGCGGTTCTTGCCCTTCATATCGGTCTTCTAATTTTAAATATGGAGCAGTGGCGGCCCCGGCAAAGAGAAAGCGGAGACTTTATTTCGTCTCCGCTGAATGGTTTAGCCGTGGTCTTGAGCCATCGCTTAGGCGGTGCGAACCGTCGCTGTCCCGACCAGCAGGTCGTGGATGAGGCGGCTGCGCTCGGTAAACAGGCCGGCAAGCAGGATCAGCGGCGTCAGAACCGAGTTGAGGATCCAGAACAGCGCCAGATGCACGATCGCCGTCAGGAAATCCATCGGCCGACCGTCGACGCGCACGATGGCGATGCCCATCGCGCGCATGCCGAGCGAGGCCTGGCTCCGCCCGCCGACAGTCAGGCCGAAATAGATGCCGGCGACGATGACGAAGAGTGCAGGGTAGAGCAGGAAGCCAAGCCCGAGCGTGACGATCGACAGGAAGAACAGCACGATCCCCGCGGGGATGCAGAGCAGCAGCACGATCAAATAGTCGAGGATGAAGGCGAAGACACGGCGGCTCAACACGCCGCTATAGGCGCGCCAGTCCTCCGGTGCGGCATAAAGCGGATTGGGGTTGTAGCTCATCTCAATCTCCTGCGGAAAAGCGATGCCGCAGATATGGTATCGGCAGAACAAAATACAATAATTCTTCCTGGCTGCGGATGTTTCAGGCCGATCCGACCTGAAACATCCGCATCTAAATCGAAGAAATAGAGCATGATGTCACCCGAAAACCGCATACACTTTTCGGCATCATGCTCGCAATCACCGCTTCGCGAGGACTTTCGCCACCTCGACCGCGAAATAGGTGAGGATGCCGTCGCATCCCGCCCGCTTGAATGACAGCAGCGTTTCGAGCATCGCCCGCTCGCCGTCGATCCAGCCATTCATCGCCGCTGCCTTGATCTGCGAATATTCGCCGGAAACCTGGTAGGCGAAGGTCGGCAGGCCGAAGGCCTCCTTCATCCGCCAGCAGATGTCGAGATAGGGCAGGCCGGGCTTGACCATCAGCATATCAGCACCTTCCTCGACGTCGAGGGCCGCATCGCGGATCGCCTCGGTGCCGTTGGCCGGGTCGATATAATAGGTCTTCTTGTCACCCTTCAGCAGCCCGCCCGTCGAGATCGCCTCGCGATAGGGGCCATAGAAGGCGGAAGCGAATTTCGTCGCATAGCTCATGATGCCGACGCTCTGGTGGCCGGCTGCATCAAGCGCCATGCGGATTGCGCCGATGCGCCCGTCCATCATCTCGGACGGCGCAATGATGTCGGCGCCGGCATCCGCCTGCATCACGGCGGCACGCGCCACCTGATCGACCGTCTCGTCGTTGACGATCTCGCTGCCTCTCAAAATGCCGTCATGGCCATGGCTGGTGAAGGGATCGAGCGCGACGTCGGTGATGACGCCGATATTGGGCACCGCCTTCTTGATCGCCGACGTCGCCTTATTGATCAGATTATTGGCTTCGAGGCTGTTCGAGCCCGTTTCGTCGCGCAGTTCCATCTCGATATTCGGAAAGGTCGCGAGCGCTGGAATGCCGAGGCCGGCCGCTTCGCGTGCTGCCTCGACGGCCTTGTCGATGCTCATGCGGTTGACGCCCGGCATGGCCGGGATCGGATCGACGATGCCGGAGCCGGGCACGATGAAGATCGGCCAGATCAGGTCGTCGACCGTCAGCCGGTTCTCCTGCACCAACCGGCGTGTCCATTCCGCCTTGCGGTTGCGCCGCATGCGGCGATGGCCGGTGATGTCGTCGACGAGATGCGTCCTATCCTGCATGATATCTGCCCCTGGCCCATTCCATTTATCGGAGCGCTCATTATCATGACCCCCGAAAAATCCAAACCGGACGATTGGCCGCGGCGGAAAAACTTGAGGCGTAAAGCCCGAAATCGATTTTCGGCGTTACGCGCGAGCGCGATGTGATAGAGCATCTTCAGCGCGTCGTCAGAGGCGCGGCGCTCGTATGAAGATGCAACCCCGAACCGATGTCTGCGCTATGGAAACCGATTCTCCGACGATACCGAAACGCACGCTGGCGGATATACTCTTCATTCTTTTCCTGAGACTGGTCGCCGTTTCCTGCTTCTGGTTCGGCCTGCAATATTGGGCGATGCTCGTCGGCTATTCGCTGGTCGGCGCCGGCCGCTTCGACCTTTTGAGCCTGCCGTGGAAGGTGGCGAGCACCAGTCTCGCCGTGCTTTTTCCCGTCGCCTCCCTCGGCCTTTGGCTCACCGTCTCCTGGGGGCCGGTCATCTGGGTGCTGGCCGCCGGCGGGCAAATCCTGATGTACGGCCTACTGCCCAATATTTTCGGAGCCAACAAACTGATCATCCTGCTGCACGTGATG
The DNA here is from genome assembly GCF_019793435.1 of Rhizobium redzepovicii. Classification (GTDB taxonomy): domain Bacteria; phylum Pseudomonadota; class Alphaproteobacteria; order Rhizobiales; family Rhizobiaceae; genus Rhizobium; species Rhizobium redzepovicii. The sequence continues at coordinate 125,173 of NZ_JAILYH010000006.1, forward strand.
GTCGCCGTCGTCTACCTGATTTTCCGCCTGCTGCTCTGGCTGGAAAAACGCCGGCACCGCCGCCAGGTAAGTGTTGATTTACCCTGAGACAACGTGGGGTTTCCAGTAAGGCTCCGTTAAGCCTGCGGTTTAAGTCGAATTTTATATGTATTCGATAGGGTCTCACTCAAGGCGGGAAGAAAACGACACCGCCAAACAAACAGTGAGGCAGTCAATATGAACACGAAAATCAAGCCGCAGGCGGTATCGAACTTCCGTGACCAGCAGGACCAGGGCATCCGTGATCTTTACATGGAATCCCTTCATCTTGTTGAACGTCTTCACCGCCGTCTTCTCGACGTCATCAAGGACGAGTTCGACCGTCAGGGTCGCAGCGACGTCAACGCCATCCAGGCGCTGCTCCTTTTCAACATCGGCAATTCCGAACTGACCGCCGGCGAGCTGCGCTCGCGGGGCTACTATCTCGGCTCCAACGTTTCCTACAACGTCAAGAAGCTGGTCGACCTCGGCTTCATCAACCACCAGCGCTCGCGCATCGACCGCCGTTCCGTCCGCATCAGCCTGACCGAAACCGGCCAGGACATTGCCGAAACGGTGGCTAAACTCTACGAACGCCACATCACCTCAATCGACAAGGTCGGCGGCATCGGCACCGACGAGTTCACCCAGATGAACAAGCTGCTCCAGCGCCTCGACCGCTTCTGGAACGACTCGATCATGTATCGCCTCTGAGACCCTCGACCTCCTTCAGGGTTGCAGAAAACCGGACGTGTTCCCTGCGCGTCCGGTTTTGCCGTTGGCAACGCGTGGCATCTTTGCAACGCAAGGCAGACAAGCATTATCTCCCGTATCCAAGCCGTTTTTTAGCCGTTATTAACCGGCACGGTTTAGCCCGTCATATGGTTTGTTGTGTCGTGTTTCCGGTAGCCGGATATTCCGCCTTCCGGCACGGCAACACGAATTGGCCATATTGGTGTGGCAGCGGAAGGCTTAACAACCGGCGCTTTCAAGGGACCGATCAAAAATGGTCAGGCTGTCGCATCGCAATCTTGTGATGGGGCAAGCGGAAAGTTTTGATCTGCCGGGACAACAAATGCACAGAGATCTGCGTCAGAGCGCAGTGATATCGCAAAGAGCCGCGGCTTCTCTTTATCGCCGCATTCAGTGGTTGGGACTATGTCGAAGAAAAACGGAAATGAAGCTCTCTCGCGCCGCGCTTTCCTTGCGTCCGCGGCAACGGTTGGCGTTAGCGCGATTGCCGCGCCGGCCTTCGCGCAATCGGCGATCGATACGCTGATCAACGCGCCGCGCCGCGGCAACTGGGACGACCAGTTTGACGCCAAGGCGGCTTCGCGCACGGCAAGCGCCGTCGTTTCCAATACGCCGATCCTCGGCCCCCAATCGGTCGCTAGCGCCCAGCAGGCGGTCATGCAGTATCAGCAGATCGCGGCCGCCGGCGGCTGGCCGGAGGTCAATCCCGGTGACCAGAAGCTGCAGCTCGGCGTCAGCCATCCCGCCGTTCAGGCGCTGCGCCAGCGCCTGGCGATCACCGGCGACCTGCCGCGCGAGGCCGGCATGTCGAGCGCCTTCGATTCCTATGTCGATGGTGCGGTCAAGCGTTTCCAGGCCCGCCACGGCCTGCCGTCCGATGGTGTGCTCGGCGAATTCACGCTGAAGGCGATGAACATCCCCGCCGATGTCCGCCTGCAGCAGTTGAACACCAATATCGTCCGCCTGCAGACTTTCCCCGAGGATCTCGGCCGCCGCCACGTGATGGTCAACATCCCGGCTGCCTATGTCGAGGCTGTCGAGGATGGCACTGTCGCGACGCGCCACACCGCTGTTGTCGGTCGTCTCAGCCGTCCGACACATCTCGTCAATTCGAAGATCTACGAGGTCATCCTCAACCCCTACTGGACCTCGCCGCGCTCGATCGTCGAGAAGGACATCATGCCGCTGATGCGCAAGGATCCGACCTATCTCGAAAAGAACGCCATCCGCCTGATCGACGGCAAGGGCAACGAAGTTGCCCCCGAGACCATCGACTGGAACGGCGAGGCACCGAACCTGATGTTCCGCCAGGACCCCGGCAAGACCAACGCCATGGCGTCGACGAAGATCAACTTCTACAACAAGAACGGCGAGTACATGCACGACACGCCGCAGCAGGGCCTGTTCAACAAGCTGATGCGCTTCGAGTCGTCTGGCTGCGTCCGCGTCCAGAACGTGCGCGACTTGTCGAACTGGCTCTTGCGCGAGACCCCCGGCTGGAACCGCCAGCAGATGGAGCAGGTGATCGCATCCGGCGTCAACACGCCGGTCAAACTCGCCACGGAAGTTCCGGTCTATTTCGTCTACATCTCCGCCTGGGGCATGCCCGACGGCATCGTCCAGTTCCGCGACGACATCTATCAGATGGACGGCAATGCCGAGCTGGCGCTCGATACCACGGCCGGCATGGAACAGCCGGTCCAATAAACGGCGGCCTCTGCATCGCATCTTCAAACCGCGCCTTCCCGGCGCGGTTTTTTTATGCCGGGGAGGGCACCCGGTGACGTGACCGCCGGTCCTCAGCGCTGCGCTGTCGCAAAATGACAGGAGCGCGCGCTTTGCTCAGCAAATGTCGTTCTCCGTATTGCCCTTGCCACGGCGGAAGGCTAATACCTCAGCGCATTCCAGTTGAGGAGCCCGCCATGACCAATGCTTCCACCGAGTCCTTCTTCAATCGCTCGCTTGCGGACGTCGATCCCGAGATTTTCGGTGCGATCGGAAAGGAACTCGGTCGCCAACGGCACGAGATCGAACTGATCGCTTCCGAGAACATCGTCTCCCGCGCCGTGCTGGAAGCCCAGGGCTCCATCATGACCAACAAATATGCCGAGGGTTATCCCGGCAAGCGTTACTACGGCGGCTGCCAGTTCGTCGATATCGCCGAGGAGCTGGCGATCGAGCGCGCCAAGAAGCTGTTCGGCGTCAATTTCGCCAACGTCCAGCCGAATTCGGGTTCGCAGATGAACCAGGCCGTGTTCCTGGCGCTGCTGCAGCCCGGCGACACCTTCATGGGCCTCGACCTGAATTCGGGCGGCCACCTCACGCATGGTTCGCCGGTCAACATGTCCGGCAAGTGGTTCAACGTCGTCTCCTACGGCGTGCGCGAAGGCGACAACCTGCTCGACATGGATGAAGTCGCCCGCAAGGCCGAAGAGCAGAAGCCGAAGCTCATCATCGCCGGCGGCACCGCCTATTCCCGCATCTGGGACTGGAAGCGCTTCCGCGAGATCGCCGATTCTGTTGGTGCCTATCTGATGGTCGACATGGCTCACATCGCCGGCCTCGTCGCCGGTGGCCAGCATCCGTCGCCGTTCCCGCATTGCCATGTTGCGACGACCACGACCCACAAGTCGCTGCGCGGCCCGCGCGGCGGCGTCATCCTCACCAATGAAGAGGATTTGGCGAAGAAGTTCAATTCGGCTGTTTTCCCCGGTCTGCAGGGTGGTCCGCTGATGCACATCATCGCCGCCAAGGCTGTCGCTTTCGGTGAGGCGCTGCGGCCCGAGTTCAAGGATTACGCCGCCCAGGTCGTCAAGAACGCCAAGGCACTGGCCGAAACGCTGATCGCAGGTGGTCTCGACGTCGTCTCCGGCGGCACCGACAACCATCTGATGCTGGTCGACCTGCGCAAGAAGAACGCCACCGGCAAACGCGCCGAGGCAGCTCTTGGCCGCGCCTACGTCACCTGCAACAAGAACGGCATTCCCTTCGACCCGGAAAAGCCCTTCGTCACCTCCGGTGTGCGCCTCGGCGCGCCGGCCGGCACGACCCGCGGCTTCAAGGAAGCCGAATTCCGCGAAATCGGCAATCTGATCGTCGAGGTTCTCGACGGCCTGAAGGTTGCCAATTCCGATGAAGGCAATGCCGCCGTCGAAGCCGCCGTACGTGGCAAGGTGGTCAACCTCACTGACCGCTTCCCAATGTATGACTACATGGGATAAGGAGTAGCGATGCGCTGCCCCTATTGCGGTTCGGAAGATACACAGGTTAAAGATTCGCGTCCGGCGGAGGACAATACGTCCATCCGCCGGCGGCGTATCTGTCCGGATTGCGGCGGCCGCTTCACGACCTTCGAGCGCGTGCAACTGCGCGAGCTGATGGTCATCAAGAAGACCGGCCGCAAGGTTCCCTTTGATCGCGACAAGCTGGTGCGCTCCTTCGAAGTGGCTCTGCGCAAACGCCCTGTCGAGCGTGACCGCATCGAGCGCGCCGTGTCCGGCATCGTCCGCCGGCTTGAAAGCTCGGGCGAAACCGAAATCTCCTCCGAGCAGATCGGCTTGCAGGTGCTCGAAGCGATGAAGAGCCTCGACGATGTCGGCTTTGTGCGCTACGCCTCCGTCTATCGGGATTTCTCGCTTGCCGAGGATTTCGAAAAGGTCATTTCCGAAATCAACGCCAAGATCGCCCGCGACCCGCTGGACAGGTGAGCCATGAGCGTCACGTCGCATGACGAGAGTTTCATGGCGGCGGCAATCCGCCTGTCGCGCCGGCATCTCGGCCGCACCGCCACCAACCCCTCCGTCGGCTGTCTGATCGTCAAGGACGGCGTCGTCGTCGGCCAGGCGGTCACCGCCGTCGGCGGCCGCCCGCATGCCGAGCCGCAGGCGCTCGCCGAAGCGGGCGATGCTGCTCGCGGCGCCACCGCCTATGTGACACTCGAACCCTGCTCGCATCACGGCAAGACCCCACCCTGCGCCGAGGCGCTGCTCGCCTATGGTGTCGCCCGCGTCGTCATCAGCGTCACCGATCCCGACCCGCGCGTCTCCGGCCGCGGCATCGCCATGCTGCGTGAAGCCGGCATCGAGGTGGATGCAGGCGTGCTGGAGGCCGACGGCCGGCGTTCGCTTGCCGGCTATCTCACCCGCCAGACGAAGAACCGCCCTTATGTGACTCTCAAGCTTGCCGTTTCCGCCGATGGCATGATCGGCCGCCAAGGGGAGGGCCAGGTGGCGATAACCGGCCCGGAGGCCCGCGCCGAGGTTCAGGCGCTGCGCGCCGAAACCGACGCGATCCTCGTCGGCATCGGTACCGCAATTTCCGACAACCCGCTGCTGACGGTGCGCACACCAGGCCTTGAAGCGCAGTCCCCCATCCGCATCGTGCTCGATCCCTCCCTGGCATTGCCGCTGACGAGCAAGCTGGTTCAGACGGCGCGGGATGTGCCGGTGATCGTGGTGGCGAGTGAAGAGATTTCGCCGTTAGGGTCAGAGGAAGGGTCACACCCTTCTGTCCTGGGAGCTACCCCCCAGCCAATCTCCCCCCTTGTGGGGGAGATGTCCGGCAGGACAGAGGGGGGTGCCACACTCTCCGACGCCGCTACGGACCTGGACTCCCGCCGCATCGCTCTCGAAGCCACCGGTGTCGAGATCGTCTATTGCAATCCCTATCATCCGGAAATCCTGCTGCCGGCCTTGGCAACACGCGGCATTTCCTCACTTCTGGTCGAGGGCGGCGCCAAGACCGCCCGGCTTTTCCTCGAGGCCGGTCTCGTCGACCGCATCCAGCTTTACCAGGCGCCTGTCGTCATCGGCGAGGGCGGTATTGAATCGCCGCTTGATACAACCGACATACCATCGGGTTTTGCCCACACGGGCACGCAGATGTTCGGCGAAGATCGCCTGGACGAATACGAAAGAGGGCTTTGATGTTTACCGGAATAGTCACCGATGTCGGCACGGTCGAATCAGTTTCTCCGCTGAAGGAAGGCATCCGGTTGCGGGTCGCCACCGCCTACGATCCCTCAACGATCGACATGGGCGCCTCGATTTCGCATTCCGGCATATGCCTGACCGTGACGGGTCTGCCGGCCGAGGGCAGCAATGGCCGCTGGTTCGAGGTCGAGGCCTGGGAAGAGGCGCTGCGGTTGACGACGATCGGCGCTTGGCGGGAAGGCAGCCGCATCAATCTCGAACGGTCGCTGAAAATCGGCGATGAACTCGGCGGCCACATCGTTTCCGGCCATGTCGACGGCAAGGCCGAAATCCTCTCGGTGACATCGGAAGGCGACGCCACCCGTTACCGGCTGCGCGCGCCCGAGCATCTGGCGAAATTCGTCGCCCCCAAGGGTTCGATCGCCCTCGACGGCACCTCGCTGACCGTCAACGCGGTCGACGGGACGGATTTCGACGTCCTGCTCATCCGCCACACGCTCGAGGTCACCACCTGGGGCGAGCGCAAGGCCGGCGATTTCGTCAATTTCGAAGTCGACACCATGGCGCGTTACGCCGCCCGGCTGGCGGAATTCCCGAGCACCTGAATCGAAAACCTGTACCGGTTTCCGGGGTCACAAGTCACTCACCAATCCGGGGACAGCTTCGTCAGATACTGGCCGTAAGCGCTCTTGCCGAGCTTCTCTGCGAGCTTGGCGAGGTCGTCCTGCGAGATGTAACCCATGCGCCAGGCGACTTCTTCGGGACAGGCGATCTTGAAGCCCTGGCGTTTCTCCAGCGTGCTGACGAAACCTGCGGCATCATGCAGACTATCCGGCGTGCCGGTGTCGAGCCAGGCATAGCCCCGGCCCATCAGCTCCACGAAAAGCTGGCCGCGCTCAAGATAGGTGCGGTTGACATCGGTGATTTCCAGTTCGCCGCGCGGTGACGGCTTCAGGTTCGCGGCGATATCGACCACCTGCTGGTCGTAGAAATAGAGGCCGGTCACCGCCCAGTTCGATTTTGGCTCCTTCGGTTTCTCCTCGATCGACTGCGCATTCATCTTTTCGTCGAAGCCCACGACGCCATAACGTTCCGGATCGGTGACGTGATAGGCAAACACCGTTGCGCCTTCCCGCCGACCTGTGCCGGATTTCATGATTTCCGGCAGTCCGTGCCCGTAGAAGATATTGTCGCCGAGAACGAGTGCCGAGCTGTCGCCGTGCACGAAGTCGGCGCCGATGATGAAGGCCTGGGCGAGGCCGTCCGGGCTCGCCTGTACGGCATAGCTCAGCGAAATTCCCCATTGCGAGCCGTCGCCGAGAAGACGCTTGAAGGCTTCGACGTCGTGAGGCGTGGTGATGATCAGCAGCTCCCTGATGCCGGCGAGCATGAGCGTCGTCAGCGGATAGTAGATCATCGGTTTGTCGTAGACCGGCATCAACTGTTTCGAGACGGCCTGGGTGATCGGATGCAGACGTGAGCCCGTACCGCCGGCGAGAATAATTCCCTTCATGCCTATCTCCTTAAAGACCCTTGTTCAAAAGGTCTTGCATGACAATCGTCATGGATTTCTTCCACTCCGGGAGCCGGAGTCCATAGGTTCCGGCGAGCTTCTCGCCATTGAGGCGTGAATTGGCGGGACGCTTTGCCGGCGTCGGATAGTCCGCCGTCGGGATGCGTTCGACGCCGACGTTTCTACCGCCGGATTTGGAAAGCTCAGCGAATATCGCTTCGGCGAAATCCGCCCAGCTTGCTTCGCCGCTGCCGGTCAGGTGAAAGGTGCCGCGGAGCGATGGCGCGGGGTCCGCGACGATACGGGTTGCAATCGCAAGAATCGCGGCGGCGATGTCGAGTGCCGAGGTCGGGCATCCCCTCTGATCGGCGACGACGCGAAGAAGATCGCGCGTCTCGGAAAGCCGCAACATCGTTTTCATGAAATTGGCGCCAAAGGGTGAATAGACCCAGGCAGTGCGCAAGATGACGTGGTTCGGATTCGCCGCCGCGACGGCCTTCTCGCCCGCGAGTTTCGAACGCCCATAGACGGAGATCGGCGCCGTCGCATCCTCTTCGCAATATGCGGAGGCCTTGTCGCCGCTGAAGACGTAGTCGGTCGAAATGTGGATGACCGGGACCCCGATCCGCGCGGCAGCCTCGGCAACTGCCCCGGCACCGGCTGCATTGACGGAAAAAGCAAGCTCGGCTTCGCTCTCGGCCTTGTCGACCGCCGTATAGGCGGCGGCCGAGACGATCACATCCGGCCGCAGAGCCGAGAAGGCGGCTGCGACGCTTGCAGGATCCGAAAGATCCATTTCCGGGCGCCCGACTGTGTTGATTTCGACGCCCGTTTCGGCACCGCGTCTGAGCAGCGACTGAACGACCTGGCCGTGTTTGCCGGTCACGGCAATGCGCATCTTATCGCCCCTTGAAAACGCCGAGGCGTTCGCCGGAGTAGACTTTTTCGCGCAGCGGCCTCCACCACCATTCGTTTTCCAAATACCAGTGCACGGTCTTCTCGATGCCGGTTTCGAAGGTCTCTTGCGCCTTCCAGCCGAGTTCGCTTTCGAGTTTCGAGGCATCGATCGCATAGCGTGCGTCGTGTCCGGGGCGGTCGGTGACGTTGGTGATCAGATGCGCATGCGGTGCCTTGTCACTGTAGACGCCGTCGAGAATGGCGCAGATGCGATGAACGACATCAATGTTCCTACGCTCATTGCGGCCGCCCACATTGTATTTTTCGCCGGGGCGCCCTCTGGATGCGATTGTGAAGAGGGCGCGGGCGTGGTCTTCGACGTAGAGCCAGTCGCGGACATTCGAGCCATTGCCGTAAATGGGAAGAGGCTTGCCCTCCAGTGCGTTCAGGATCATCAGCGGAATGAGCTTCTCAGGGAAATGGAACGGGCCGTAATTGTTGGAGCAATTGGAGACAACGACGGGCAGGCCATAGGTGCGGTGCCAGGCGATCGCCAGATGGTCGCTCGCGGCCTTGGAGGCGGAGTAGGGCGAGGACGGATCGTAGGGCGTCGTCTCCTCGAAGAGGCCCTCGTCGCCGAGCGAACCGTAGACCTCGTCCGTCGAGACATGCAGAAAACGGAAGGCGCTCTTGCGGCGAGCGTCAAGCCCATCCCAATAGTGCCGTGCGGCGTCCAGCAGGCTGAATGTGCCGACGATGTTGGTCTGAATGAAATCGGCTGCGCCCGAGATCGAGCGGTCGACATGGCTCTCTGCCGCGAGATGCATGACGATATCAGGGCGGAAGGACGCGAATGCTTCCTGCATCCCGACGTTGTCGCAGATGTCGGCGCGCAGGAACTGGTAGTTCGGCGCCGCTTCGACGGATTTCAGCGATGCCAGATTGCCGGCATAGGTCAGCGTGTCGACATTCAGCACCTCGGCGCCGATCTCGTTGACGAGGTGGCGCACCAATGCCGATCCGATGAAGCCCGCTCCGCCCGTGACCAGTATGCGCATCGTCGATCAATCCTGGGGTTGCTGTGTTGAATAGGAAAAATGACCTGGCAGATCGGCGAGCCGCGGCAACGTCTTGTCCTTGTCGGATGATACCATGTCTTTCTCATCGAAGGGCCAGCGAATGCCGATCGCCGGATCGTTCCACGCGATGCCGCGATCATGCTGCGGGCTGTAGGGTGCGGTTACCTTGTAGCTGATGACGCTGTTCGGCTCGATCGTTGCGAATCCGTGTGCGAAACCGGCCGGTATCCAGAGCTGCTTGCCGGTCTCCGGCGCGAGCTCCTGAGAGAGCCATTTGCCGAAGCTCGGCGATCCCTCGCGGATATCGACGACGACATCGATGATCCGGCCGGCAAGGCACCGCACCAGCTTGCCCTGTGCGAAGGGCGGGATCTGGAAATGCAGCCCCCGGACGGTTCCGGCCTGTGCCGAAAGCGATTCATTGTCCTGGACGAACGTGACGTCGGCCACATTTTCCCGGAACCAGGCATCCTTGAATACCTCGGAGAAGTAGCCGCGGTGATCGCCGAAGCGTGGCGGCGTGATCGCAACAATGCCCTCGATGGCTGCGGTCTCAATGCGCATGACATACCTTTTCTGCGGCCTTCATCAGGCGCCTGCCTTCATGACGCTCATCAGCATGTCAGCCTGCGAGCGGCTCTGCATGGCTGCAAGGCCTGTCGTTGCAATGGCATCGCGCTCGTCGGCATCTGCGATCAGCTTGTAGCAGCGCTCGATCATGTTGTCATACGGCTCGATTGCCAAGCCGCCGATGAAGGACTGGAGGTCTGGATCGCGGATGTCGCCTTCCGTCAGCACGCAAACGCGATTGGCGAGCAGATATGAAATGCGTACGATCTCGAAGACGCCGCTGGCATAATGATGGATGTTGATCACGATCTTGGAGCGGGCAATCGCCGCATCGCGTTCCGCTCCATAGATATTGAAGAGATGGGCGACCTTGAGCCCGCCGTCCTTCAGCGTCTTCAGGATATGGTGGCGGCGTTCGTTCATCGAGCCGTAGAAGAGCACGTCGATATCTTTGACGGTGGCGTGGCTTATCTGGCTGAGGCACCGGCTATAGCCGATTTCGAGCACGCCGGCGTGATCGATTCCCTTGGCGGCGAGATTTTCCCGATTGCGCGGGCTGTAATCCAGAACCGGAAGCGACTTCAGGACCGAGGTGTAGCGCGAATTGATCCAGCTGCTTTCTTCGGACACCTGCTCGAGATTGATGACGACGCTGTCCTTTGGCAGATGGCTGACGATTTCGGCGGCGAGAAGATTGCCGCCATAAATGATCGGCGCACGGCCGGCGAATGCGTTCATGTCGCGGACGATCGGTGCCGAGCCGCCGAGTTCCTCGAAGGCGCCCTGCAGGCCGAGCGCGACTTCGTCGAAGGCATGGCTGTGATTGTAGTTTTCGGGCGTCACGATCCAGATGCAATGACGGTCCTTGTGTGCCTGCCATCCGCCGGCAAAGGGCTGCAATGAATTGCGCAGCGGCTGCTCGATCTTCGGCGCGGCCGGTATGGCGGGCCTTCCCGTCCGGCCCGGCAGCGGCGGTACCGGAGAAGAACCAGAGGTCTGCCGGGCATAGGCGCGCATCAATTCGCGGCCGCCGATAAATTGGCCTCGCGGCATCCAGCCGGGCGGATCATCAGCCCCCCAGATCAGATGCGGCTGCTTGATGAGCGGTTGGCGGCCTTGCTGCCATGCGGTCAGGAGAGCCTCGTCACGGCTCTGCAAAAACGCTTCCTTGGCGGCGAGGAGGCCATGCAGCATCCGGCCGAGGCGGACACCGAACTTCCATTCGAAATCGGCAAGGGTGGGCACGAAGGCGGCGATCTTCAGTCCGGAGGCGATAGCCTGTTGGACATAAAGTCCGAGCAAGCGCTCGATCACGAAGGGGCGCATTTTCGCGTTGGCATCGCGTGAATAATTAGCCGTACCGGCATAGGCAGCACCCGCCGCCGTGCCGGCGCGCGCTTGGTTTTCCAGCGATTCAAGAATGCGTTCGCAAAAGGCGAAATAGCCGGACCAGAATTTTCGGTTGCCGCAGAAATAGTTGCAGAACATGAAGGCAATCTTGTCCTGCGGCGGCGCGATAGGATAGCCGAGCTCCTGGATATGCAGAAAGATCGGCTCCATGCCGGGGTGACCGCCAAGCAGCGAATGTTCCCAGACGTTGCTGTAGATCGCCGCGTGGCCGATCAACGGATTGTAAAGATAGGCGTCCGCTCCTTCTGCTCTGGCTTTTTCCGCCTCCGTCACAAAGGACGGGAAGCTTGTCACCGACTTCATCTCGAATTTGCTGGAGAGCAGCCCCCAGAACACGTCGTCACCGAGGCCGATCGCCTCGTGATGCTGATGCAGGGTGAGGAAGAGTTCATATTCGCGGGTCGTAGCCTGCGTATTGAACGAGATGTCGAGCGGCATGGCAGCCGTATCGAGCTGGCTGCGCTGCGAAGCGTCGAGATAGGGCTGATAGATGATGACCGATCCCGTGCCGGCAGCTTTCTCCGTGAGAAGCGCCAGATCAGGAAGGCCGGCCGGCAAAGAAGGAATGGGCTGATTGATCGTCAAGGTATTGTCCTTCGCGAAAGGCTACCGTCTGCATGGAAATCTGCAGGACGGCAATTTGAGCCTGTTTGGTGCTACTATTTGAGGTGAAGCTTGCGCCACACTGTTTGCAGAACTGTCGCTGTTCCGGCTGGGGTGGGGTGAGGGCACTCGACTACCGTGGTCAGTTTTATCTAGTCAGCCTTATTGGCTCAGCCGCTTCTGCTGCCAGTATCGCAAAAAGTTGCGATGTTGCGTTTGCAATTGGGAGCCTCGCTTATACGCCGCTCCTGTAGACCCCGTCATTCGATACCGTCGCAATATCCCCGAACAGGGACCCGGGTAGGGTATTGCCATAGAGTTCGGCTATCCGCTTGACGAGAAGATAGCTTCCCAGACGCTCCTGGCAGAATGAGATCGCACGTTTCTGCACGGGGTCATCGGCTTGAAACGGTTGATATCGTTTCGCAAATTCAAAAGACGGCGCCACCATGCGGACAAAAGTATCCAGCCACCAGTCCGTCGGATACGTGCCGAGTTCAATGCCACCAGGAACGAAAGTGCTGGAATTGAAAAACTGCAAAGCTTCGGCTTGCGCTAAAGTATTTGTTTCGATCGCACACGCTGTATATCTCAAGAAGTCAACAATATTGTGAAAGCGTGCGTAGTGTTGAGATATGTTATGGAGATTTAGCGGCCGAGGCAGAAAGAAACTTTCTGAAAAAAACGCCGGATCCTCTGGTCTTGTGATTTCTGTTTCTTCCGATGTTGCTGTGTTCATCCCGGGATAATCGGGGTTCGGCGTTCCGATTTTGAGCCGTGTCAAGAATTTTCGATACTGCCAGATAGTAATGGTACGAGGTTTTGCTGCTTCTTCCGAAACGACTTTCGCGACTACGATCGTTCCCAGAGATCCTGACAATTTCGCGTGAAGCTCCTCCGGCTCGCTGAAAAAATCATAGCCGGCAATGACATCCATTCCCCTGTTTTCCGAAGGTAGTTTAGAGTTGAGCCATATGATTTTCGAGCCCTCGGGCGGAGGATAGCTCGGCAAATCCTTATGGCAGATGATGAAAATGGTCATATTTGTGATCAGCCTCTGATAGATCGGGAGTTTCTGCCGGCTGCAATTACCACGCAGCTCGCCCGTCAATGCTTAGTTGTGTCAAGGTGGCGGACGTCGGTATTCCAAGCGCTTCTGCCTCTTGTCAGTGACTCTAAAGCGCGTTCCTTGCGCGTAGCAGGTGCGAGGCTTGGACCCATCCGGGGACGCAAGCTGAGGTCGTCGATACCCGTTAGCTTGGGTTTGCTTGCCGATATCGGCAAATGTCAGCAAGCGCCGCTTACGCGCGCTGCGTTGCCCGCTTGGCGGAATTCGCTAACGCGAAAACTGAATGATCTCGCCGTTATACTGCGTGCGCGTGATCTCGCGAAAACCGAGTTTGGCTGCGACCCTCAACGAGGCCTGGTTCTCCGGGCTGATGATGCAGCTCATCGGCTTTCCGGGGAAATGCGTTTGCCCCCAGCCGATCAGCGCGGTCAGCGCCTCGGTGGCGTAACCGCGGCCGTGTACCGAAGGCATCAGCGCCCATCCGAGTTCCATCGTCCCCTCGATCGAGGGTTCCATCTCGCGGCGGGATTCCATGAAGCCCGCTTCGCCGATGAACCGGCCGCTGGCCTGTTCCTCGATTGCCAGAAAGCCGAAACCCATATGGTGCCACATGCCGGCAATCCGAAGCATCCGGCTCCAGCTCTGCTCTCGCGTCGATGGGATGCCGGTGATGAAGTGAACGACGTCCTCGTCCGCCCAGAGTGCCGCATGCGCCTCAAAATCGTCGAGGCGGTGCGGGCGGAGCGTCAGCCGCTCGGTTTCGAGGGTTGGAATATCGGTCATCTCGGTTCCTTCAAGCGCCGGGTTCGCCGTCCCAATAGTCGAGATCGCTTTCCGGCCGGCCGATATGGCGGAAGCGCGAAGGTTCGGAACCTTCCTCGTTTGTTTTGGCCCTGTTTGTTTTGGCAAGAAACTTTCCGGAATCCGGATATTCGACGATCTCGGTCTTCGCCATTGTCGATATGCCGAGATAGACGAGTGGAGCCGTGCCGGTGTTGATGATCTGGTGCGCCGTTTCCGGGCCGCCGGCCGGGGCGCCGAGCGTGTCACCCGCCTTGATCGCATGGCGCTCGCCGCCGAAGCGGTATTCGCCGGTGCCTGAAATCACGTAGAAAAGCTCGTCTTCGACATGGTGGTTGTGGAAGGGGCAGCCGGATTTCCCCGGCGGCACCTCGTTGTAGCTGATGCCGAGGCCGGTCAGGCCAAGAAGGGTGCCGAACGAAGTGTCGACGCTTTCATAGAGCGCGCCCTGTTTCCAGTGGTCGAGCTTGAGATCGGCGATATTGATCACCGCCTTCGATTCCCTGGCCATGATGTCCTCCTGTTGCAGGAAGAGAAGCCATCATCGCCCGGGAAAATTCAATGGTTTTCTGGAAAATCCCGGCATGACAGAGAAAAGGCATGGCAGAGAAAGGCATGGGCGGAGAGGAGACCGCCGCCCATGCTTTGAGCGCCGCGCACCGAAGGGGCCGCGATGCGCTGAAGCGTCAACGGACGTAGAAGGTCAGACTTCCGTCGGCTGCCTGTTCGGCATTTACGATGTTGCGGACGTCGACGCCCTCGTTGTTGAGCCGGTGGGCAAGTGACCTGTTGGCGTCGATCGAGGCCTGAATGGCGTGCACGGCCTGGCCGGAACGTTCCGGCGCCGAGCGCGGCCCGGTATCCTCGTCGTCGAGGTTGCGCCAGTTATGGACCTGCTCGACGTTGAAATCATTGCCGTGGAAGGTCCGGAGTGTCTGCTCGATGCCCTGGGCGGTGTTCATACCGAGGCTTTCGGCTCGGCTGACGCCGGCAAATACGAGGGAGGAGAGGGCTGCAGCGATGCTGATGGTGACAACGCGGTTCATGATTGTATCCTTTCATCTGCTTTGACGGTCGACTGTCGTTGCAGGGGATCGTCTGTCACGCCATGGAATTGGCACTCTCTTCCTCGCGATTCAATATGCTAACACACTGAAAAGCCATTAAGAATTGTTCATGAAATCCGCCTTCGAATTGCCGTTTTCCAGGCATCCGGAAATACCGCTTCGAGAAGCGTGCCGAGCAGTGCAGGCGCGGCGCGGCTATCCCCTTGCGGATATTTCTTCTTTGGCGTTTGCGGCATCGGGCGAAAGTGCTTGCCATTCTGGTGAAGGCATGTTTTGACCGCGGGCTGCCGAGTGGAAAACGCCCCACAAAACGAAGGTGAACCATGCCGAGAGAGACCGCTCCCCATATTTTGATCGTTGAGGCCCGCTTCTACGACGACATGGCCGACGCCCTGCTCGAAGGCGCGACCTTCGCACTGGAACAGGCCGGCGCCACTTTCGAGGTCGTCACCGTTCCCGGCGCACTGGAAATTCCGGCGGCGATTGCCATGTCGCTCGATGGAGACGACAATGGCGGAACGCATTATGATGGCTATGTCGCGCTCGGCATGGTCATTCGCGGCGAGACCTATCATTTCGATATCGTGTCGAACGAATCCTCGCGCGCTTTGATGGATCTTGCGGTCAGCGAGTCCCTTGCCATCGGCAACGGCATTCTGACCGTCGAGAACGACGAACAGGCATGGGTGCGTGCGCGCCGCTCGGACAAGGACAAGGGCGGATTTGCCGCTCGCGCCGCTCTGACGATGATCGAGCTGAAGCAGAAACTGGGTGCATAACGAATGAATGACGACAAGACGGAACGGCCGGTCAAGACTGCAAACCAGCGGGGCGCTGCCCGTCTTGCTGCCGTTCAGGCACTGTATCAGATGGATGTCGGCGGGACCGGCGTTCTGGAAATCGTCGCCGAATACGAGGCGCACCGTCTCGGCCAGGAACTCGACGGCGCGACCTATCTGAAGGCCGATGCCGGCTGGTTCCGTTCCATCGTCTCCGGCGTCGTGCGCGATCAGACCCGTCTCGATCCGCTGATCGCCGCAGCCCTGCAGGATGACTGGGCCCTGTCGCGCCTCGACAGCACCGTGCGCGCCATCCTGCGCGCCGGCGTCTTCGAGATCACCGACCGCAAGGACGTCCCGGTGGCGGTCATCGTCACCGAATATGTCGAGATCGCCCAGGCCTTCTTTGATGACGACGAGCCGAAGCTCGTCAATGCGGTGCTCGACCGCATTGCAAAGCAGGTTCGCGGCGACACGAAGAAGTAAGTCTTTAGCCGCCAAACAATCTCCCTAAGTCTTTCTTCGCACTGCAACGGTTTTCGCTCGTTGCGGTCTTGACGCCACGTGATCGACCACGCAATCTCCGCACCGCTTAGCTGTGGCATTTCTGTGGAGAGGAAGGCGATTCGGCGGCGTATCTGCCGGAGAAGGAGTGAGCTCCGGCCTATGGGAGGAAAGAGCGAAATGACGATTCTTTTATGCGTAATCGCATGCGGTCTGCTCTCGGTGGTCTATGCCGCCTGGGCAACCCGGTCGGTGCTTGCCGCCGATCAGGGCAATAGCCGCATGCAGGAGATCGCGGGTTATATCCGCGAAGGCGCTCAGGCCTATCTGACCCGCCAGTACAGAACCATTGCCCTTGTTGGCGTCGTTGTTTTCATCGCAGCCTGGCTGCTTCTTTCCGCCACGGCCGCCATCGGCTTCCTGATCGGCGCCGTGCTTTCCGGGGCTGCCGGCTTCATCGGCATGCATGTCTCCGTCCGCGCCAATGTGCGCACCGCCCAGGCGGCCTCCGCCAGCCTCTCCGCCGGCCTCGACATCGCCTTCAAGTCAGGTGCGATCACCGGCATGCTGGTGGCGGGCCTCGCACTGCTCGGCGTCTCCATCTACTATACGATTTTGACCTTCGGCCTCGGCCATGAGAGCGGCTCGCGCGAAGTCATCGATGCGCTGGTGGCGCTTGGCTTCGGCGCTTCGCTGATTTCGATCTTCGCCCGTCTCGGTGGTGGCATCTTCACCAAGGGCGCCGACGTCGGCGGCGACCTCGTCGGCAAGGTGGAAGCCGGCATTCCCGAGGACGATCCGCGCAACCCGGCAACGATTGCCGATAACGTCGGCGACAATGTCGGCGATTGCGCCGGTATGGCCGCCGACCTTTTCGAGACCTATGCGGTCTCCGTCGTCGCCACCATGGTTCTCGCCGCAATCTTCTTTGCCGGCGCCCCGATCCTCCAGTCGGCGATGATCTATCCGCTGGCGATCTGCGGCGCCTGCATCATCACCTCGATCATCGGCACCTTTTTCGTCAAGCTCGGTTCGAACGGCTCGATCATGGGCGCGCTCTACAAGGGGCTCATTGTCACCGGCCTGCTGTCGATCGTCGGTCTCGGCGCCGCCACCTCGCTGACGGTCGGCTGGGGCTCGCTCGGCACAGTCGCCGGCGCCGACGTGACCGGCACGAACCTGTTCGTCTGCGGGCTTGTCGGCCTGGTCGTCACCGCGCTGATCGTCGTCATCACCGAATACTACACCGGCACCGGCAAGCGTCCTGTCGTTTCGATCGCTCAGGCCTCGGTCACCGGTCATGGCACCAATGTCATCCAGGGCCTGGCGGTCTCGCTGGAATCGACCGCCCTGCCGGCCATCGTCATCGTCGGCGGCATTCTTGCCACTTACCAGCTCGGAGGCCTTTTCGGCACCGGCATCGCGGTTACCGCCATGCTCGGCCTTGCCGGCATGATCGTCGCCCTCGACGCCTTCGGCCCGGTCACCGACAATGCCGGCGGCATCGCCGAAATGGCGCATTTGCCGCCTGAGGTGCGCAAGTCGACCGACGCGCTCGACGCCGTCGGCAACACCACCAAGGCGGTGACCAAGGGTTACGCGATCGGCTCGGCCGGTCTCGGCGCGCTGGTGCTCTTTGCCGCTTACGCCAACGACCTGCGGTATTTTGCGGCGCATGGCGACCAGTATCCCTATTTCGCCAATATCGGCGAAATCTCGTTCGAATTGTCGAACCCCTATGTCGTCGCCGGTCTGCTGTTCGGCGGCCTAATCCCCTATCTCTTCGGCGGCATCGCCATGACCGCCGTCGGCCGCGCCGCCGGTTCGATCGTCGAAGAGGTGCGCCGTCAATTCAAGGAAAAGCCCGGCATCATGCAGGGCACGGAGAAGCCGGACTACGGCAAGGCGGTCGACCTTCTAACCAAGGCCGCCATCCGCGAGATGCTCGTGCCGTCGCTGCTGCCGGTGCTGGCGCCGATCGTCGTTTATTTCGGCGTGCTGCTCATCTCCGGCTCCAAGGCCTCGGCCTTCGCCGCTCTCGGCGCATCGCTGCTGGGCGTCATCATCAACGGCCTCTTCGTCGCCATCTCGATGACATCGGGCGGCGGCGCTTGGGACAATGCCAAGAAGAGCTTCGAGGACGGGTTCGTCGACAAGGACGGCGTACGTCACATGAAGGGCTCGGATGCGCACAAGGCGTCGGTCACCGGCGACACCGTCGGGGATCCCTACAAGGACACGGCCGGCCCCGCCGTCAACCCGGCGATCAAGATCACCAACATCGTCGCGCTGTTGCTGCTCGCTGTTCTCGCCGGTTGATACATCCAAGCACCGCGGTTCGCCGCGGTGCCATACCTGACAACAAAAAACCCGCCGGAAGGCGGGTTTTTTATCGGAGGTCTGTAGCTGATCAGCGCAGGCTGCTCGGATTCTGTGGCGTGCCGCCGGCGCCGCCGCCGAACAGGCTGCGGGCAGCACTCGCAGCGCTGCCGCCGGAAAGCATCTGCTGCAGGAAGGTGAGTTCCTTGCCGCCGGTCGGCGTGACGCGTCCGATCGTGTCGAACACCTTGCCGTCCTGAAGCGCGTAGTTGGCGCGGCGGCTGACGACGCCGTCCTTGTCGAAATAGATCGCCAGGACGCTCTGGTCGACGACCTTCAGCTTCTGGAACGCGACCGAGCGCGTGCGCCGCTGTGAGATGTAATAGAAGACTTCGCCGTCGAAGGTCGCCGTCGTCGACGGGGTGCCGAGTGAAAGCAGCACCTGCTCGCGGCTCGAGCCCTCCGGAACGAGGTTCAGCGACTGCTGGTCGGCGACATATCCGCCATTGAGCACGGTGCCGGTCTGGCAACCGGAAAGAACGGATGTGGAGGCGATTATAAGGGCAATGGCCGCACTGCTGAAGAGTTTCACGTCAGACTTGAAATACCGTTTCTTCAACGACATCTACTCCCTAAAGTATCGATAGCAGCCATTTGGGCCTTGCACGCTTTACCTCCTGCAAAACCATTGTGGCCATTCCGGGTCGACTATCCCGATTTGCTTCGCTGACGCATCGAGGGCGTCGTCCCGAAACTGGCCACGATCGGCATTGCAATTCGCGCCTGCTTCGGTAAACCAGCTTTCGAAATCATGCAACAAGGCCAGAGGCCGGCCAGCGTGAAGAATGAGGCATTTCCGGAAAAAACAATGATCTTCGGGCTGTTCCGCAAGAAAAACAACAATCAGGCAATCGTCGACAGGCAATATGCGGTGCTGACGGCGGGCGCCCGCATGCCAGAGATTTATGAGCGGCTCAATGTGCCGGATACGGTCATGGGCCGTTTCGAGATGCTGTCGATCGCCATGATTCTGTTTTTTCGCCGCACGCGCAGCTCCGCCACCAGCGGCCAGGAGATCGCCCAGGAAATCGTTGACGCCTTCTTCCAGGATATCGACTATTCGATCCGCGAACTCGGCATCGGTGACAACAGCGTGCCGAAGCGCATGAAGAAGCTCGCCGGCATGTTTTACGGCCGGCTCGAAGCCTATTCGAAGGCGATGGACACCGGCGATGCCGAAGCGCTCGCGCTCGCCCTCGCGCGCAATATCTATCCGGAAAGCCCGGTGCCGGCCGATATGTCCGGCCTGGCCCATTGGATGATGGCCGCGGAAGCGCATTTGTCGGCGCTTGCCGAAGAGGAGATCGCCACCGGTTCGGCGACGCTGCCGCCGGTCGCCCGCCCACCTGTCGCCTGAGGAGGAAATCATGAAGAACGATCGGGACGATGTTCCCTTCTCCTATCGAGTCAAGGTAGGCCATATCTCGGCCAACCCCGTCGAGGTTCATGTCGAGGCCGACGCAAACGAGTTGACGGCGCTTGCCGAGAGCTGGAACGTCGTCTCCGTCGATGATCTCAGCGCCGATCTGCAGATTGCCCGCTGGAAGCGTGACGGCGTGCGCATCAAGGGCCGCGTGAAGGCGAAGATCGTCCAATCCTGCGTGGTGACGCTGGAGCCGGTCGAATCCGCCATCGACGAGAGCTTCGAGCAGATCTTCGTGCCGGAGGGTTCCAAGCTTGCCCGCCAGGCTGGCAATGATACCGGCGAGATGTTGCTCGATCCCGACGGTCCCGATCTGCCCGAGACCTTTGTCGGCGATACGATTGATGCCGGCGAGGTGGTTGCCGAATTCGCCGCTCTGGCGATCGATCCTTATCCGCGCAAGGGGGGCATCGAATTCGCCGGCCATATCGAAGATAGCGGCGAGGAGGACAAAAAGCCTTCGGCTTTCGCGGCCCTCAAGGATTGGAAAAAGGACTGAAGCGCCTCTGGCATTTGACATAATTCAGTTGTAAGCGACGCCAAAACCGGTATTTTGGCCGAAATTTCGCCCTCGGCGAAAAGAAGGATCAGGGACGCGTGATCAGAATATCTCTCGACCTCATGGGTGGCGACTTTGGTCCCCAGGTTGTCATCCCCGGCGCCGCCAAGGCGCTCGACCGGCATCCGGATATTTCCTTCGTTTTCTACGGTCTCAAGGAACAGTGCGATCCGGTTCTCGCCAAGTTTCCGAAGCTCAAGGAAAAATCGGTCTTTCACGACTGCGAGCTTGCCGTCAGCATGAGTGAGAAGCCGAGCCAGGCGCTGCGCCGCGGCCGCTATATCTCCACCATGTGGCGCTCGATCGAGGCGGTGAAGACGGGGGAGGCCGATGTCGCGGTCTCGGCCGGCAATACCGGCGCGCTGATGGCAATGGCGAAGTTCTGTCTGCGCACCATGGCCAATATCGAGCGCCCAGCGATCGCCGCGATCTGGCCGACGCTGAAAGGCGAGAGCATCGTGCTCGACGTCGGTGCGACGATCGGCGCAGATGCGCAGCAGCTGATGGATTTTGCGCTGATGGGCGGCGCCATGGCGCGGGCGCTGTTCGAGGTCGAACGGCCGACGGTCGGCCTGCTAAATGTCGGCGTCGAGGAGATGAAAGGCCAGGAAGAGGTCAAGGAGGCCGGCCGGCTGTTGCGCGAGGCGAATATCGATTCGCTCGAATATTCCGGCTTCGTCGAGGGCAATGACCTCGGCAAGGGCACGGTCGATGTCGTCGTCACCGAAGGGTTTTCAGGCAATATCGCGCTGAAAACCGCCGAAGGCACCGCCAAGCAGATCGGCGAATATCTGCGTGCTGCCATGTCGCGCACGCTGCTCGCCCGCATCGGCTACCTCTTCGCCAAAAGCGCCTTCGACATGCTTCGCGAGAAGCTCGATCCGAGCAAGGTCAATGGCGGTGTGTTTCTCGGCCTGAACGGCATCGTCATCAAGAGCCATGGCGGGGCAAATGCCGAAGGCATCGCCGCAGCCATCGAAGTCGGCTACGACATGGCCAAGAACGGCCTCAATCAGAAAATAGAAAACGATCTTAAGAAATATCATGCCAAGCGGCTGCCCCCAATGGGCCCGGAAGCTGCATGAGCAATGGGGTTCAATCGAATATGATCCGTTCAGTGGTTCGCGGGTTTGGAGCCGCACTTCCGAAGCGCGTGATGACCAATGGTGACATGGAAGCGATCGTCGACACGTCGGACGAATGGATTGTCCAGCGCACCGGCATCCGCCAGCGTTATGTCGCCGGCGATGACGAGACGACGGCCTCGCTCGGCGAGGCCGCCGCGCGAGCTGCCCTTGCCAATGGCGGCCTGACGCCGGCCGATATCGATCTGATCATCTGCGCCACCTCGACGCCTGATAACACCTTTCCGGCAACCTCGGTCAACATCCAGAACCGCCTCGGCATGAGCCACGGCTTCGCCTTCGACGTCCAGGCCGTCTGCACCGGTTTCGTCTATGCTGTCACGACGGCGGATGCCTACATCCGCGGCGGCCTAGCCAAGCGCGTTCTCGTCATCGGCGCTGAAACCTTTTCACGCATTCTCGACTGGAACGACCGTACCACCTGCGTGCTGTTCGGCGACGGCGCCGGTGCGATCGTGCTTGAAGCGACCGAAGGCGAGGGCACCGTTGCCGATCGTGGCGTGTTGACGGCGCATCTGCGCTCCGACGGCTCGCACAAGGAAAAGCTCTATGTCGATGGCGGGCCATCGACGACGGGTACCGTCGGCAAGCTGCGCATGGAAGGCCGCGAGGTCTTCAAATACGCCGTCGGCATGATCACCGATGTCATCCAGGCTGCCTTCGATTCGACCGGGACCACCGCCGAGGATCTCGACTGGCTGGTGCCGCATCAGGCCAATCGGCGCATTATCGACGGTTCGGCCAAGAAGCTGAACATCGATGCGGCGAAGGTCGTCATCACCGTCGATCTACACGGCAATACCTCGGCGGCCTCGATCCCGCTCGCGCTTGCGACCGCTGCCGGCGACGGCCGCATCAAGAAGGGCGACCTGGTGATGCTCGAAGCGATGGGCGGCGGCTTCACCTGGGGCGCCGTTCTGCTGCGCTGGTAGGCACGAATCCAAAAAAACTGGCGGCGAACAAGAGCTTGACCGTAAGGCGCAAGACAAATACTCTTTGCGCGATTTCACAAAATATTTGAAATGGGCGGGGAAACCATGACTGGAAAAACAGTGACGCGAGCAGACCTGGCGGAATCGGTTTTCCGCAAGGTCGGGCTTTCCCGGACCGAATCTGCGGAACTTGTGGAAACCGTCATCGACGAAGTTTGCAACGCCATCGTGCGTGGTGAAACCGTCAAGCTGTCCTCCTTCGCCACCTTCCAGGTGCGCGACAAGAACGAGCGGATCGGCCGCAACCCGAAGACCGGCGAAGAGGTTCCGATTTCTCCCCGCCGGGTCATGACCTTCAAGGCGTCGAACGTGCTGAAGACGCGCATCCTCAAGGCGCATGTCGCCCGCAAGGTCAAGCTGAAGCCGCAGAATCCGGCCTCCTGATCATCGGCTTCCCGTTTCGAAACGGCGATTTTCTCCCTTCGCACCGTCCTGCGTTGTGCGCAACGTCGAGACATGACTTGAATTGTCGGCGCCAAACCGTTGAAATACGATGAGTCGCCGTAAGATCGAGCCACGAGGTCGCGTAGCAGTATGACGTTGGACAAGAGCCCCGATGCCTTTCGCACCATTAGCGAAGTCGCAGACGATCTTGATCTGCCGCAGCATGTGCTGCGCTTCTGGGAAACGCGTTTTCCGCAGATAAAGCCGATGAAGCGCGGCGGCGGCCGTCGCTACTACCGGCCCGAGGATGTGGATCTTCTCAAGGGCATCCGGCATTTGCTCTATGATCACGGCTATACGATCAAGGGTGTGCAGAAGCTTCTGAAAACCAACGGCAACAAGTTCGTCATATCGGTCGGCCACGGCGATCTCGCCAGCGTCGAGGCGCTTGCCTCGGGCGTGCAGGAGGCGACCGCCGGGGAACCGCGCGTCGGCATGGCCGACGAAGACCAGATTGTCGGCCGCGCCAAGCCGCCGATTACCCGCCGCTTCTTCAATTTTGTGGCTGGCGAGGACGAGCAGGAAGTCTCGATCGGCAAGTCGAGCGTTGGCAAGGAAGACAGGGCGCTGCTGCAGGAGGCGCTCTACGACCTGCTGGAATGCAAGCGTCTGCTCGATCAGGTGCGCTGACCGGAACTCTTATTCTTATGCATGTCGTTATCCCGGGATCGCCGCACGGCTCCGGGCGAGACGCTTCAAAGCATGTCGCGCAAAAGTGTACAGCGGTTTCCCAAGCAAAGCGCGAAGCGCTTTTGCCGCAACGACATGCGTAAAACAAAGACACAAAGCGCAAGGAGCGAATCTGAAAGATCGCGACGCGCTTTAGACTTCGGTAAGCCGCTTCATCGCCTGTTCGAGTTCGCTGAGCTGGAAGGGTTTTTGCAGCACCGGCAATGTGCTCGGGCTGCTGCCGGCAGGGGCGGCGCCGTATCCCGTTGCATAGATATAGGGTTTGCCGCGTTCGTCGAGCAGGTTTGCGACCGGCAGCGAGCTCTGCCCGGCAAGCGAGACGTCGAGAATTGCAGCGTCGAATTCAGTATCCCTGGCGGCTGCCAGCGCCCGTTCGAGATCGGGCGCGCTGGCGCAAACCCGGTAGCCGAGATCGGCGAGCATGTCCTCGAGCAGCATGGCAATCAGCGCATCGTCTTCGACGATGAATATGTCTTTCATGTTCGCGTCCACCCATTTCCCCTTGCCGGGCATGCGGATTTATGTGGACTCCTGGCATGTCTCGTCAAGCCGTCGTGCCCGGCAGTGCGAGAAACAGCATATTGCCGGGTGAAATTCCATGTGTAAAAGCTGGGACGCCGCCTGCGCAACGGCAACTGCATAATTCCTTCAATCGGAATCGATTTTGGGATAAAACTCTGCAGCAATTCAAAGTGTTACGGCGCTCTTTGCGCGTCTGATAAGGCGCAGCGCCGTAAGGAGGGGTCTGGAATGGATTTGCTGAGTGCCACGGATTGGCTGCGTCACAGGCCGGGTTATACATATCCGCTGGCCGTTGCCTTCGTTGGCCTGACGTTTCTTCTGCGGCTTGCCGCCAGCGACTATCTTTCCGGCTTTCCCTTTCTGAGCTTCCTCCCGGCGATATTGCTGGCGAGTTTCATTGGCGGCGCGGGGCCGGGCCTCGTCGCGGCGATACTTGCCGCTTTCATTGTCCAGCAGTTTTTCGTCGAGCCGCACAATATCTTCTGGCCGGTCAGCGCCGGCCAATGGGTTGGGCTGTCGACCTATCTCATCAATGCGGCGATCATCATCGGGCTGATGGAGATGATCATCATCGCGCATCGCCGGCAGAGCCGCCTCCGCAACGAGCTCAACGGTTTCAACACGCGCCTCGAACAGACGGTTGTCCAGCGCACCGCCGAACTCAGGCACGAGATGGAAGAGAATGCCGCGGCACAGGCGCAGGTGCGCCAGCTGCAGAAGATGGAGACGATCGGTCAGCTCACAGGCGGCGTCGCCCATGATTTCAACAACATGCTGGCGATCATCATCGGCAACCTCGATCTTGCCCAGCGACGCATGACCGGGCATGAGGATCCCCGCGTGCTGAACTCCATCCAGAATGCCAAAGACGGCGCTCAGCGTGCCGCGGTCCTGACCGCGCGTCTGCTCGCTTTCTCGCGCCAGCAGCCGCTCGCCCCTGAGGTGATCGATCTCAATAAGCTCGTCGGCGGCATGTCCGAGCTGTTGCGGCGTACACTCGGCGAGCAGATCCGGATCGAGACCGTGCTTGCCGGCGGCCTTTGGCCGAGTTTTGCCGATTTGAGCCAGCTTGAGAACGCTATTTTGAACCTTGCCGTCAACGCCCGCGACGCCATGCCCGGCGGCGGACATTTGACCATCGAGACCGCCAATACCGAACTCGACGAGCGGTATTCCCGCATGCATTCGGAGGTCGATGCCGGGCAATATGTGATGGTCAGCATGACCGACACCGGCACCGGCATGTCGCCTGACGTGATCGAGCGTGCATTCGACCCTTTCTACACAACCAAGGGACCCGGCAAGGGCACCGGTCTCGGCCTCAGCCAGGTTTACGGCTACATCAAGCAGAGCGGCGGCCACATCAAGATCTATTCGGAGATCGACAGGGGTACGACGGTGAAGATCTATCTCCCCCGGCATGTCGGCGCGATGAGCGCCAGGTTGAATGCGGCTGGCGCCCAGCCTATTCCCCAAGGCAGCGTCAACGATACGATCCTGGTGGTGGAAGATGATGAGAACGTCCGCATCATGACCGCCGAAAGCCTGCATGAGCTCGGTTACACCGTGCTGCAGGCGGCAAGCGGCATGGAGGCGCTTCTGCTTCTGGAAGAAAATCGGGAGGTCGACCTGATCTTCACCGATATCGTCATGCCGCAAATGAGCGGACGCCAGCTTGCCGATATCGTCCAGGAAAAATGGCCGGCGATCCGCATCCTCTACACCACCGGTTATACCCGTAATGCCATCGTCCATAACGGGGTGCTCGATCATGGCGTCTCCCTGCTCGCCAAGCCCTTCAGCCTGGAGCAGCTAGCCCACAAGATCCGCGAACTTCTGAATGTGCCGGCGAAAATGGAAGATGAGAGCACGTGAAGCCGAGCATGATGCCGAAAAGTGTGAGCGGCTTTCTCATGACATCATGCTCTAACTCTTTAATTTAAAACAGGATTTGGATTTTAGGCCAACCGAGCCTAAAATCATCCTGTTCCAGGCGGCAACATGTCCTCTGTCCCCGATCGCCTTATTCGATGACCTGGATCACGCGGTGCGTCTTCGGCTCGACGATGACGCGTCGCTCGTTGACGACGGTATAGCCATAACCGTCCATATTCGGCACGGTGTGCACTTCGACGGTATCGGGCAGCGTCGCGCCGACGGCGATATCGCCGTCATAGACGACGGACGGCGTATTTTGCTCCATGACATAGGTGCGAACTTCGCCTGGCAACACGACGGAGCCGGTCGGTGCGGGATCGGTGACGATGACGGTGCTCTGCGCGAAGGCGGTGGAACTGATGGTCAGCATGGCGGCCGCAGCCAGCATGATCTTGCGCATGGGATGTTCTCCTTTTTAACTTTGGACACCGAGGCAACGCTGGCCATGCGGCATAGTTCCCCGCCGGCCTTTCATCGTGGCACAAGACAGTCGCCATCAGCGCAGTTAAGGTGTTGCTAAATCAATTTATGCACCATACGGTTGAGCTGTCCGAATCACGGTCAGCGCGGGTTCGTTTAACGGCATCAAGGGTCGGCCGTTTACGCTTCGTTAACCATGTTGGCGATTTATACCCTGTGAACGGCCGCGTGGTCGTTGATTCGAAGGTCCGTCGCGTTTCGGTTTGCGGATGGATATCTGGAAAGACGATTGCGGCGGCTCAAGACATGCGTTTGCGGATGACGATATCGCTGGTGGCAGTGGCGGGCATGATGGCCGGCTGCACGTCGACAGGCGGTGTCCGCCAGCCCTCCGGGCCGGAGACCGTGGCGCCCGAGAAGGCGCTGGTCCTGCCGCCGCCGGGCGGCCCGTCGATCGTCAGCGTGGTCGAACGCAAGCGTGGCAACGGCGTCGAGCAGACGGTTTCCTTGTTTACCTCATCCTCCGTGCCCGGCCAGAACTTCCTGAAGGTCCAATTTTTCGGCGCGTCCGGGGCCAACCCCGGCACCGGCAATGCCGGCTTCAGCATGATCAATGAGAGCGGCATTGCCCGCGAAGTGGCGCGCTCCGCCCCCGGCGTGCCCATGGCGACGTCGGCGACCTTTCTGCAGAACAGCTATGGCCCTTTTGGTTACGCCTCCGGCCGCAGCCGTGGCGGCGACACCTGCATCTATGCCTGGCAGCAGATCCGCTCGAGCGTCAATGCCAACACCCAGGCGCGCAATTTCGGCATGATCCAGCTGCGCCTGCGTCTCTGCGACGCGAATGCCAGCGAACGCCAACTGCTCGGCATCGTCTATGGCTATACCATATCGGGCACTTTCGACGGGGTGATCTGGAATCCCTACGGCAATCCGCCGCCGGCCGACGTTGCGCTCGGCCGCACGGGCGCGCCGATCTATCCTGACCAGGGCGGCTATCGCGCCAGCCCGATGCCGATCGGCTACGAGCCGGCGCCCGCGATTATCAGCCGGCCGCGGGCGGTTCTGCCCCGCAACGCTTCGACCCCGGCACCGGGCGCCGCACCGATGCCCGCGCCCATCGGCCCGCGCGTGCCGCTGCCCGGCGAGGCGCCGCAGGCGAGGGTGATGCCGGATGCGGCAGCCGCGCCGCCCGAACAGCCGGTCGAACAATCCGCAAGGGCGATCGGCGTCACCGTGCCTTCGCCAGACTGCATAGGCGACGCGGCCATGACGGCCGCCTGCCGGAGATAGAGCATGATGCCGAAAAGTGTGAGCGGTTTTCGGACGACATCATGCCCGTTCTAGTGAGCATGCCCGGAGCGCCGATGGTGTCCGGTTGAGCAATTTCGAAGGAACGTCGATGCGCAAAGCCCGCAGTGTCTTCATATGGGCCGTGGTTTCGCTCTGCTTGATCGTGCTGATCACGCTGCCGGTCAACTTGCAGACCCAGCTCATCACCAGCATCACGGTGGTGACGGTGATGGCGCTGATCAAGGTCTTGAAGGGCGAGGGGACCTGGCGCCTGGTGGCGCTCGCCTTCGGCACCTCGATCGTGCTGCGCTATGTCTACTGGCGCACCACCAACACCCTGCCGCCGGTAAACCAGCCTGAGAATTTCATTCCCGGCCTGCTGCTCTATCTCGCCGAAATGTACAGCGTCGCGATGCTGGCGCTGAGCCTGTTCATCGTCGCCACACCGCTGCCGCCGCGCCCCTCGCGCGCCGCCAATCCCGGGCGTTTGCCGCATGTCGATGTCTTCGTTCCGTCCTATAACGAGGATGCCGGGCTTCTCGGCAACACGCTGGCGGCCGCCAAGGCCATGGATTATCCGGCCGAAAAGCTGCATGTCTGGCTGCTCGACGATGGCGGCACCCTGCAGAAGCGAAATTCCGGCAAGCTGCTCGAAGCCCAGGCCGCCGCTGCCCGCCATATCTGAAGAAGCTCTGCGAAGACCTCGACGTCAGCTATCTCACGCGCGACCGAAACGAGCACGCCAAGGCCGGCAATCTGAATAACGGCATGAAACATTCGACTGGCGAACTCATCGCCGTCTTCGATGCCGACCACGCGCCGGCCCGCGATTTCCTGCTCGAGACCGTCGGCTACTTCGAAGACGACCCGAAGCTTTTCCTTGTTCAGACTCCGCACTTCTTCATCAATCCCGATCCGCTGGAGCGCAACCTGCGCACCTTCGACAAGATGCCGAGCGAGAACGAAATGTTCTACGGCATCATCCAGCGCGGCCTCGACAAATGGAACGCCGCCTTCTTCTGCGGTTCGGCGGCGGTCCTGAGCCGCAGGGCGCTCGACTCCCAGAACGGCTTTTCCGGCATCAGCATCACCGAGGATTGCGAGACGGCCTTAGCGCTCCACGGCAGCGGCTGGAACAGCATCTATGTCGACAAGCCGCTGATCGCCGGCCTGCAGCCCGCCACCTTCGCAAGCTTCATCGGCCAGCGCAGCCGCTGGGCGCAGGGCATGATGCAGATCCTGCGCTTCCGCTTCCCGCTGCTGAAACGCGGCCTGTCGATCCCGCAGCGCCTCTGCTACATGTCCTCCACGCTGTTCTGGCTCTTCCCGTTCCCGCGCACGATCTTCTTGTTTGCACCGCTCTTCTACCTGTTCTTCGATCTGGAAATCTTCACAGCCTCCGGCGGCGAGTTCCTTGCCTATACGCTTGCCTACATGCTGGTGAACCTGATGATGCAGAACTACCTCTACGGGTCGTTCCGCTGGCCATGGATTTCCGAACTCTACGAATATGTTCAGACTGTGCATCTGCTGCCGGCGGTCATCTCCGTCATGCTCAATCCGAGGAAGCCGACCTTCAAGGTCACCGCCAAGGACGAATCGATCGCCGTCAGCCGCCTGTCCGAGATCAGCCGCCCGTTCTTCGTCATCTTTGCGGTGCAGATCATCGCGCTCGTCATCACCATCTATAGAATCTATGCCGAGCCCTATAAGGCCGACGTCACCCTTGTCGTCGGCGGCTGGAACCTCATCAACCTGATCATGGCCGGCTGCGCGCTTGGTGTCGTGTCCGAGCGCGGCGAGCGCGCCTTGTCCCGCCGCGTCCGCGTCAACCGGCGCTGCGAATTCGGCGCCAACGGCAAGTGGTATACCGCCTCGATCGAGGACGTCTCGGTCCATGGCGCCAGGCTCCACATCTTCAACAAGCAACTCGACGAGATGCTGGTCGGTGCCCTCGGTGAAATCCGCTTCCGGCCCTATAGCGGTGCGGAACTGGAAACCCTGCCGCTGATCGTCCGCAACATCGAGCCGTCGGGCGACATCAGCAATGTCGGCTGCCAGTACGTGCCGAAAAGCGCGCTCGACCACCGCCTGATCGCAGACCTGATGTTTGCCAACTCGGGCCAGTGGACCGAGTTCCAGGCCTCGCGCCGCCGCAATCCGGGCCTGATCCGCGGCACCATTTGGTTCCTCGGTCTGTCGTTCTACCAGACGAGCCGCGGCCTCGTTTATTTCTTCCGCAGTATGCGGCCGGAACGCGAAGCCCAGCAGCAGGCCGCAAAGGTCAACGCCGGATGAGAAGCATCGTCGCTGCCTCGCTTTTCCTGCTGAATGCCTCCGCCTTCGCCCAGGCGCAGACGGCACCCTTCGACATGTCCGGGGAGCGTCCGCCCGGCGCCGCCGTTGCCCCGAGACAGACACCGCCGGCTCCGCCGGCAGCGGCTGCGCCGGTTCCCGTCACGCCCCCGGTTACCGTATTGCCGGCACCGGCACCCCAGGCGACACCTGCTCCTGCTCCTACACCGGTTCCCCCGGCAATCGCCGTTCAGCCGGCGCTGCAGCCGGCCGCGGCGGCGAATACGGCTCCGGTTCAGCGCCCCAACAGTATCCGTCGCTATGTCGTTCCCTTTTCGAAGCTCGGTCTCAGCGGTGAATATGATCGGCGGTCATGGTCCGTCTACCTGACGCAGGAACAGGCGGCCGCAAAGGCGAGCTTCACCTTCGCCTACCAGAATTCGATCGTCGTCGCGCCTGAGGCCTCGGCGCTGACCGTCTATCTCAACAATCGCCCGATCGGCCAGCAGCGCGTCGGCTCGCCGGACGGCCCGTCGGCCGTCACCTTCGCGGTTCCGCCAGGCCTGCTGCAGCCGGGCGCCAATGTCGTTACCTTCGAAGCCGCCCAGCGCCACCGCACCGATTGCAGCATCCAGTCGACCTATGAATTGTGGTCGAATATCGATCCGGCCGGAACCTATCTGAGCTTTGCCGGCAGCGATGCCGCAGAGCCGGCGAGCGCCGATGCGATCCGCGCCATCGGCGTCGACGGCGCCGGCAAGACCGAGTTCGACATCGTCGTCCCGGCGCTGGAGCAGCCGGGCACCACCAAGCCGCTACTGCGGCTGGCGCAGGGCCTCTCCGTGCTGAGCAGCATGCCGAACCAGGTCTTTGCCTTCAGCACTGCTTCGCTTCCGGCCGGCGGGCCGGGTAAGCTCAGTGTGCTCGTCGGTACCGCGGCGGAACTGCGGCCGCTCTTTCCGGGCCTGCCGCCCGGCGCCGAAAGTGCGGCACTCGCCGCTTTCGTCACCGATCCGCGCAGCGGCTCACCGGTGCTTCTGATCAGCGGCCCGTCCTGGCCGGCAGTCTCATCGGCGATCGATACCATCGTCTCCCCGACCGACAGATCCGCAGATATCCGCCGCGACGTGCTGACCACCGAACGCTGGAGCGCGCCGAACGCGCCGCTGGTCTTTTCCGATACCAACATCGCTTTGTCTCAGCTCGGCGTGAAGACCACCGAATTTTCCGGCCGGCGGTTGCGGACCAGCTTCAACATCGCCGTGCCGGCGGATTTTTATGCCAATGCCTATGGCGAGGCGAAGGTGCTGCTCGACGCCGCCTATACCGACAACGTCCTGCCCGGCAGCCACATCGATATCTACGTCAACGACAATATCGCCTCCACCGTGCCGATCACCACGACAACAGGCGGCATTCTGCGCCATCTGCCGATCCGCGTGACGATGCGGCACGTCAAGCCCGGCCTGAATACGGTGGCGATCGAGGCGATCCTGATGACCAAGGACGATGCGGCTTGCGCGCCTGGCGCGACAGCCGGCGCCAATCCCCGCTTTGCCCTGTTCGATACCTCAGAGCTGCAGATGCCGGATTTCGCCCGCGTCGGTCAGCGGCCGAATCTGGCCGCCATGGCCGGCACCGCCTATCCCTATGGCCGGGCCACCGAACCGATGCCGCTGTTCATCGACCGCGTCGACGCCGACACGCTTTCGGCCGCCGCGACCCTGCTCGGCCAGATGGCGATCATGGCCGGCCATCCGATCCCCGTGGAAACCGTTGCCTCGCCGAATACGATCGGAGATCGTGACGCGATCTTCATCGGCTCGATCTCGCAGATGCCGACAACTGCGCTGTCGCAGACCAATATAGCAACGGCGAGCCAGGCCTCATGGCGTCCGGTGACGGATGCGCAGACGGGCGTCGTCGACACCGGTACGGCCTTCGAGGAATGGAATTCCAAGGTCAGCGGCGGTGTCTTTCGCACCCGGATGATTGCCTTCCGCGAGTGGCTGTGGCGCAATTTCGATATTTCCCGCAGCTCGCTGCAATTCGTGCCGGGCGCCGAGGAAATCTTTACGCCGCCCAACACCGCTTCGCTTCTGGTGGCCCAGGGCTCCAGCCCCGCGGGAGCGGGCTCCTGGACCGTGGTGGCGGCGCCATCGGCGAAGGATCTGCGTGAAGGGGTCGAGGTTCTGACCTCGCAGCTGAACTGGCCGCAGTTGTCGGGCCACATCACCACCTATTCCAGCAAGACCGGCAAGATCGAGGCGTTGCCCGTCACCCGTTTCGATTTCGTGCCGTCGACGCCCTGGTCGATCGCCAACTATCGCCTGATCGCCGCCAACTGGTTGTCGACGAATATCCTCTCTTATGCCTCGCTGCTGGTCGTCTTCGTGCTCCTGATCGGCGTCACCACGTCGACGATGCTGAAGAAGCTGGGCCGGTCGAAATGAGGCGGTGGCGCGCGCTTCTGCTGGCGGCCTCTGTCGCGGTTGCACCGGGCCTGCCGGCTACCGCGCAGCAGGCGATGATTAATGCCGACGCCTGGTCGGCCTACAAGGCGAAGTTTCTCGATCCGAGCGGCCGCATCGTTGACAACGGCAACGGCAACATCAGCCACAGCGAAGGGCAGGGCTACGGCCTGCTGCTCGCCTATCTCTCGGCAAGCCCCGCCGATTTCGAGCAGATCTGGTATTTTACCCGCACCGAGCTGCTGCTGCGCGACGACGGCCTGGCCGTTTGGAAATGGGATCCGAACGTCAAGCCGCACGTGGCCGACACCAACAATGCCACCGACGGCGACATGCTGATCGCCTATGCTTTGGCGCTTGCCGGCACGGCATGGAAACGTGAAGATTATATCCTCGCTGCCTCCCGCATGGCGCAGGCGCTGCTTGCCGAAACCGTCGGCAGCTCGCAGGGCCGCACCTTGCTGATGCCGGGAACCGAAGGGTTTACCGGCAGCGACCGCGACGATGGTCCGGTCGTCAACCCGTCCTACTGGATTTATGAGGCGATCCCGGTGATGGCAGCGCTCGCGCCGTCGGATGCCTGGAAAAAACTGTCGGACGATGGCGTGGAACTGTTGAAGACGATGCAGTTCGGCCCGCGCAAGCTTCCTGCCGAATGGGTGAGCCTGCACGACAAGCCGCGGCCGGCAGAGGGGTTCGACGCCGAATTCGGCTACAACGCCATCCGCATCCCGCTATATCTCGCCCGCGGCGGCATCACCGATAAGGCACTGCTCGTCCGCCTGCAAAAGGGGATGTCGCAAGACGGCGTTCCCGCCACGATCGATCTGACCACCGGCCGGCCGAAGACCGTGCTGTCGGACCCCGGTTATCGAATTGTTAACGATGTTGTGGCCTGTGTTGTCGATGGGACCAGGCTGCCGAGTTCGGCGCTGCAGTTTGCCCCTGCGCTCTATTATCCGTCCACCCTTCAACTGCTGGGGCTGGCCTATATCGGGGAGAAGCATCCGGAGTGTCTGTGAAGTCTTCTCTCGTGGCGGTTTCAGCGGCAGTGGTGGTGGCAAGCCTTGTCACCGGACTGAAGGACCGTGCCGCTCTGCAGGAAAGGTTCGGCCTTGGCTCTGCCGGCAAGCCGGCGCCGGAACTGATGATGATGGGCCGTATCAAGCCGAACGATGCTGCCGGCAATTCCGAATTCAATGCGCAACTCGTCGCCGACAAGATCGAGGCGATCACGTCCCCGCCGCCATCGGCATCGGATACTTCAGATCCGAATGCCGTCGCGCAGCAGCCAGAACCGCCGCAATCAGCCGCGCCTCAATCTGCGCCCCCATCCGCGCCAGAACCCACGCCTCAGCCGACGGCTTCTCCGTCCCCGGTCACGCCTGCTATCGTGTCCGAGCCTCCAGCGCCGCAGCAGGCCGTCGCCCCGACGCAGCCTGCTGTCGATGAAAGCGCGCTTCGTTATTTCGCCAGCCGCGGCGACAAAGTGCGCCTGCAGGCCGAGATCTCTCGCCTTCAGGCGCTCTACCCGAACTGGGTTCCGCCGGCCGATCCGCTCGCCGTGCCGCAGAACGGCGACAAACAGCTCGAGGCCATGTGGCAGCTTTATTCCGATGGCCGATACGCCGAGCTGCGCAGGGCGCTCGCCGACCGTCAGGCAGCCGATGCCGGATGGCAGCCGCCGGCCGATCTGCTCGAGCGGCTCGCTGTCGCCGAGGACCGCGCCCGCCTCATCAATGCTTCCGACCTCAAGCAATATGCGACGGTGGTCGATATCGCAGCCACAACGCCGAGCCTGCTCACCTGCAGCGAGGTCGACGTCCTTTGGCGTGTCGCCGAAGCCTTCATCCAGACGAAGAGGCAGCAGCGCGGCCAGGACGCCTACAGCTATATCCTGAAGAACTGCCCCAATCCGGCCGAGCGGCAGGCGACTGTGGAAAAGGCCTCGACACTGCTTGCCTACCAGCCGATGCAGGCGCTGCTGGCGCTGGAGAAGCCCGCTGCCGACGGCAGCAAGGAATTCGACGCGATCCGCGACAATCTCGCCCGGCGCTTCATGGCCGAAGGCAATGACGATCCGAAGCTCGCCATCGCGCCCGAATATGTCGCCCGCCTCGAAAAACTCGCCGGGACCGAGGGGCTTGCCTCGGATGCGCTGCTGCTCGGCTGGTACCAGCTTCGCCGCAACAACGATCCTGAGGCGGAGAAGTGGTTCCGCGCCGCCCGCGCCAAGGAGGATACGGCCGCCGCTTCGCAGGGGCTGGCGCTGGCGCTGATCGCCCGCAAGGCGCCTCAGGAAGCCGAGGACGTGATGTTCCGCTGGCGTGCGGATTCCGACGATGCGAGCGCCACCTATCTCGCCGCGACCGCCAATCTGATGGCGCTGCAGCCCCCGGCCGATCTCGCCGAAGACGTGCTGCATCGCATCGCCGCCGAAGTTATCGCCCGGAAATACGTGCCGACGGCGCAGCAATTCGGCTGGTATGCCCGCTCGCTCAACCAGTTCCAGACCGCCGCGCGCTGGTTCGAGACCGCACTCGTCTGGAAGCCCGATGACGAACCGTCGGCCTATGGCCTTGTCGTCACCCGCGAGCAACTGGGTGACCGCAAGGGTGTGCTCGAGCTTCAGCGCGCCTGGGCCGGACGGTCGGCCCGGATCATCAATCTCGAAGACACCTCATCGCTGATGCCGAATGGGGGCGCGGTGCCGCCGGAGAAGGGCACGCTTGCCCCGCAGCAGCCGGTTCAGCCGACGCAGCCGGTGCAACGCCCTGCCACGGCGGCCGAGCCGCTTCCGGCCGAACGCCGCACCCCGCTGCAGCCGGAGCCCGATGTGGCCGTTCGCCCGGCAAGGCCGGCGATGCAGACGGTGACCGTTGCGCGCGGTTCGCGCCAGACACGCGGCTGCTCGACGACCTTCGATGCGGGTCAGCTCAGCCCGGCCAATGCGCTGTCGCGCGGCTGGTGCCTGATGGATATCAATCGGCCGATGGAGGCCATCTCGGCCTTCGAGGCGGCATTGCAGAGCCCGGTCCGCAAAGACCGTGAAGACGCAGCCTACGGCCAGAGCCTTGCCTATCTGCGCGCCGGCCTTTCCAGCAACGCCGCCGTTGCCGCCACCAAGGCGCCGCAGAACCGCCAGCGCGCCGCTGAGCTGCAGGTGGCGATCCTCGCCGACCGCGCGCTTTCGGCCTTCGATGCCGGGCGTTATCGCGAGACCCTGATCTATCTCGATCAGCGCGCCCAGCTACAGCAGGAACGCATCGACCTGATGGTTCTGCGCGGCTATTGCTACCTCAATCTCAAAATGTATGGCGATGCGACCCGTATCTTCGAAGCCGCTGCCGCGACCGGCAGCCGCGACGCTGCCCGCGGTCTGGCCGACGTTCGCAACGTCACCCATCCCGACGTCAACGACTAGCGTTGACGTCGACGTCAACGACTAGCGTTGACGCCGCCGCCGCTCTCCGCTACTCGCCTGTGCAGGGGTCGCCCCGGCCTCGCACCCGCAAGGAACGCCCCGTGCCCGCTCTCCACGATATCCTCGACAGATCCTATGACGCCTTCCTTTTCGACATGGACGGGACGCTGTTGAATTCCATCGCCGTCGTCGAACGCGTCTGGAGCGAATGGGCAAGGCGCCATGGCTTCGAACCGGAGGTCTTTCTGAAGACCATCCACGGCATTCGCGCCTCCGACGTCATCCGCGGGCTCGGCCTTCCCGGCGTCGATCCGGCCCATGAGGCGGACTTGCTGCTCGTCGAGGAGATGGAGGATGTCTCCGGCATCGTCGAAATCCCCGGCGCCATCCGCTTCCTCTCCGCCATTGCCGACGGCAAATGGGCGATCGTCACCTCGGCGCCGATCGAGCTTGCCAGGCGCCGCATGGCCGCCGCCGGCATCCCGATGCCGAAGGTCATCGTCAGCGGCCAGGAGGTCAAATCGGGCAAGCCCAGCCCCGAAGGCTATCTGCTCGGCGCCAGCCGTCTTGGCGTCGATCCCGCGAAATGCCTGGTCTTCGAAGACGCCGTCGCCGGCATCCTCGCCGGCGAAGCCGCCGGTGCCGACGTGACCGTCATTACCGAAACCCACGCCACCCCCTTCGAGACCCCACATTTCTCGATCGCCAACTACCAGGCATGGCAGCCCCGCCATACCGCCGAAGGCCGGCTGACGCTCGCGGCGATCTGATCAATTAGACAAACCGCCTCTTTTTGTGGGAGGCGAGTTTTTCCGCTTGCATTGCACGCGCCGAAAAACTAAACGAAGCAAGCCGTTTCGGCAGGTCGGGGCGTAGCGCAGCCCGGTAGCGCACTTGACTGGGGGTCAAGGGGTCGCTGGTTCGAGTCCAGTCGCCCCGACCATTTATCCCCTTGAAATCCAGTCAGAACATCACGTTTCGTATGGCGGCGCTCTCGCGGCCATTGCGGAAAACGGTTGATCTTCAGTGCGGTTTCTGGGCAATCGCGATCATCGATTTTGCCAGCAGCGGAATCCTCCCGACATATTCGAAGTCGACGTCTTCGAAACCTGTTTCATGCAGCAGCGTGCTCAGCGTTTCCGGAGACCAGAATTTGATATGGCCATGGTCCTTGAGGGGCATGAAATGATCGTCCATCTTGCCGCTGACGGCCAAGGCCAGATTTTTCCAGTAACCGTGAAAAGGCGTCGACATGACCGCGATGCCGCCGGGCCTCACCAGATCGTACATGGTGGCCGAGAACGCCTTGGGATCATAAACGTGCTCCACCACCTCGAGGCTGATCACCGCATCGAAGGTCCCGTACCGGCTGGAGAGATCTTCGTAACCGGAGCCGATTTCCAGCGGCAGATCCGGATGGGCCGTTCTCGCTTTTGCGATACCGTCCTCGGAGGGATCGACACCGGTGACATCATAGCCCTTTCCTGCAAGCACGGCCGCAGCACCGCCGGCACCGCAACCGAGGTCGAAGACCGATGTTTCTTTTGCCTCCTGAAAACTGTTCTCAAGAACATCGACTACGGCCGGCAGAATATAGGAATGGGCCGTCGCCGGTTTAGCATGCACATAGGTCGTCGCGTCTAGTTCGATAGACATTTTACCTCCTGGAGAAAATGAGCCCGCCAACCCAATAATACGCAACACAATCGTACGGCGGAGTTTGACGGCAGTGTGGTGTCGTTGTGGTATTAAAGTGATTAGCGCAGGAGGCGCTCGCGGCAGCTGAGGATGGCGGTTGGCGGATATGCGCATTCGGCTAGGCTAGCCGTCATCTCACGAACGAAGAGCGCCGGCGCTCGCCGATGGGAGATCCTGAAGCCGATTGACAGGGTGCAGGGAAGATGATGAAACGTGGCGCAAATCGGATTTCACTTTGCCGGGACGGGTACCCAGTCGTCGTTTCGACTTCGATATTGCGACCATTTGCAGTAAATAACGCTATGAAATACCCTTTGTGGGTGTGGAATCAAATAAATCTATTAGTTCTTTTTGGTACGCTTTGAGTTACGGAGCTGTTATTTGTTGCCTTTTGTTAAGGTTATACCAAGATTAAGTATGAGATACGCAATTTCGAATCTAAAAAACGTGAAACCTCTTCGCTTTCATGCGAATATGTGTAGATTAAAAGCGTCCCTGTCACAAATAGCCTAGTGCGAGCGCATGGCGGAAATGAAGCAGAATCTCACTTGCAGGCAAGCCCTCGCCGGCGCATTCCAGGCTTTGTCCGAGGAGGCCGTTAAGGCTGGCTGGTCGGAGGGCGATGTCGCCCTCGCGCTTGCTGAACTTGCCGAGGAGCAGGTGATCGAGGTGACCGCCAAGGTGATTATGGAAGGCTCCATTCACCCCCAGCTCGCCGCCGCCAGCCGCCACAGCAGCTGATCTCACAGCAGCAATCCCGCCGTCTTCGCCGCTGTGATGAAGGAAGCCTGTGCGGCGCGCGGGCTGCGCAGCCCGTCGAGCGCGTCCAGGCAATGCTGGCGCGCGACGCGATAGTGACGCCCACGCTTGCTCGGCCATTGTTTGAGATATTCGACGGCTTCCCAGACGGTGGACACGATCAGGCTGCTCTCTGGAGAAAACACCCGGATGGGGGAGGGGAAGCGTATTTCACTCAACGTCTGCACTCACTGATTATTGCCACAGGGCGGCGTCAAAACGCGCGGGACGAAAATTTGTTCCCGGATTTTGTTTCGTGGAAATTTGCGCAGTTGCTAAAATTCAAGCCGTCGCGCATAATCATTTCTGTCGGTTGCGGAGGGCGGCCGGCGATGCAAGCGTGGATGCGTTTGCCCTCGGAGGGAATGCGGCGTGATGTTACGGTCATCAATTCATCCGCATGATTTGCCGCTGTTTTCGGAAGATCTCGATCTGCTTTCGCAGGTGCTCGACAAGGTCTGCGATGAACGCGGCCTCGCCAGGACGACACCCGAGGCCGAGCGCATCGGTGCGGTCATCATTCAGCTCTACAGGCAGGGCGTGAAGGACGGCGGCAAACTCGCCGACCTGGCAAAGACCTACCTCTGACGTTCAGTTCTGCTCGATCGAGACACCGTTCTTGCCGATGCTCATCTCAATCCCCTGCGGCTTGCTTTCCTCACGGTAGATATAAGTACCGAGGCCGATGACGGTGACGACGAGAACGCCGATGAGAACGTAGAGACCATTCCTGCTGTTCAAATGACTGCCCTCAAATATCTGATAGGACAGCGGAAACGGCCAAGTGTCGGATTGGTTCCGCAACCAACAGGATGAATTGAGCCCGCGCCGGCCTAATCGTCGTTTGCGGCGTTGAGGTTTTCCGGCCGGATACCGTCGTCGCTGACGGTGCGCGCACGCAACCGGATGCCGGGGCCGCCTTCATCCTGATTGCCGCTCGACAGGAAGATGATGCCGTGCGCCTCCAGCGTGCTGCGCACATCGAACAGCGCGTGCGGCTCGCCCGCAAATTCGCCGTTTTCCAGCGCCGTCACGGTCTCCACAGGCAGGCCGGTTGCGGCGGCGAGCTCTTCGATACTCATCCCGATCATGGCGCGCGCGCCGCGTATCTGTGTCGCTGTTATCATGGCGGAAAATCTAGCGCATTTACCGCAGTTCTCAAGTGGCGCAGGCCGATCAAGTATCCTTCAATTTCACGCCGAACAGATCGTCGTGCATGCGCTCGACCGCGACCCCCATGCCTCCCATGAGGGCGGCCCGGTTCCCAAACCGGCTGATCTCGATGCGCGGCGGATAAGGCGTGCAGCGCGGCAGGAAACCCCGGATGGCGTTTACCAATTCCGGTCTTGCGCCGATGCTGCCGCCGGTGATCACCAGTTCGGGATCGAGAGTTGCTCCGATGGCGGCAATGGCGAGCGCCACTAGCCTTGCCGTCTCTTCGATTGCGGCGACGGCGCTGGCATCGCCTGCATTGAAGGCGTTGAAGAGATCGGCCACGGTGGCAGCGTTGCGCCCGCCGAAGCCGGTGTAGCGGCGTAACATCGCGACGCTGCCGACTGCACTCTCGAAGGTCCCGAGCGTAAACCCGCCGGGATCGAAAACATCGCCGCCGATCGGGAGATAGGCGATCTCGCCGGCCGCGCCACGCGCGCCACGCAGCAGTGCGCCATTGGCGATGATGCCCATGCCGACGCCCGTTCCGAGCGCGACGAAGGCAAAATTGCCGGTTTCGACACCGTGTCCCCGCCATTTCTCGCCTTGCGCGGCGAGGTTGACGTCATTTTCGACGATCACCGGAATGCCCATTCTGTCGGAGAAGACCTGCCGCAGATTGATCGCGTCGATGCCGGGGATATTCGGCGCCACATTGATATGGCCGGTGGCCGGATCGAGCACGCCGGGACTGCCCAGAACGACGAGACGGAGCTTGTCGGCAGTCGTTCCGGCTGCAAGCAAGAGTTCGACGATGAGATCGCTGAATTGATTGACGAGATGCATTCCGCCGCGGGGGTCGGTGGCCACTTTGGTTTCGGCTATGATGTTACCTAGCAGATCGCAGATCGCCGCAGCGATCTTGGTGCCGCCGAGATCGATGGAGACCGCAAGACCCGCCCTGGCGTTGAGTTCATACGTAATCGCATTGCGGCCCGGGCGGCCATCGGTCTGGCCGACAGGTTTCAACCATCCATCATCCTCGAGGTCGCGCACGACATCGGAAATCGTCTGTTTCGAAAGGCCGGTCAGCTTGGCAATGTCGGCGCGGGAAATCGAGCCGCTCGCCAACACGGTCCGGATCACGGCATGAGTTGAGATTTTTCGTGCGATGGGCGTCTGCGTGGCAGAAAGTGTCAGTGCCATCGGCTAGCTCTTCCAGTTAGTTCGGAGCATATACCTAATCAGGGGTCGATATTGACCCGAAACCCTCGTAGAAAGGAGGGCTTCGGCTCAACTTCGTCATATAAGCGGATTTCAGTACACCCAAGGTGGAGATTTGTCTATGTCCTTGACAAATGGGAGGTCGCCTGTAGGCTGATATCAACGTGCAATGAAATGCACGGCGAAATAAAGAGGGTCGAGGACAAGTATGCGCCACCCGCATTGTCTGGATAGCCGCGCGCTCGCCAAGGTCGCCCGAAGAGGAGCAGGCCCCGGCTTGTCCCTCTATTGCTCTCTTTCGCGTTCTGCAGCCTCTTCAACTTCGCTGTGGGGGGATTATCGATGATAAAGCCCTCGACCGATGGACAGCTTTCCGCCGAAC
Source organism: Rhizobium redzepovicii (assembly GCF_019793435.1). Classification (GTDB taxonomy): domain Bacteria; phylum Pseudomonadota; class Alphaproteobacteria; order Rhizobiales; family Rhizobiaceae; genus Rhizobium; species Rhizobium redzepovicii. Next base: position 166,416 of record NZ_JAILYH010000006.1, read on the forward strand.
AAGGCGTTTTACTGCCTATAATGGCGCCGCGCCTTCAGGCCGATGTTCATCCGGACGGATATGCTGATCTCGCCCTCTGGGGCGCCGGCAGTCTGGGGCGCGTGAGGTTTTCCGCCATCGCTGGCCCTTATACCTATGCGCCGAACCGAATGGTCTCCAGGCAGGGCGGCATATTCGTCGCGCAGTCGCTGCCGGTGATGTTGATCAGCGGCGCACGCCTTCAGGGCGTATATCCGGCGCGTCGTTGCGCCTGGTGGCATGAGCCGGATGGGGACGGCGCGAGCGCGAAGGTTACTCGGGGCCCCCATCGGCAGACTGCCGAAATGGGCTGGGGTGTCCTCATCGTGGACGTTCTCGGTTCCGATTTGCGGATTGCCGTCGGCGCCTCCAGAGACGAAGCCGAGAGGGCTCTCAGCCTCGCCAGCGAAGCGATCGTTGCCGAAGCCGCCGAATATGTCGCGCGTTGCGATCTGGCGCCCGACGCCGACCCGCTGATGCGCAGCATGGTCAGCCAGGGCATCCATGCCGCGCTTTCCAGCATCAGGCGCGACGAAAACGGCGCCTTCGCCGGTCTTGCCGCGGGGCAGGCCTACAGTGCCCCGGCGCGGACCTATTACCGCGACGGCTATTGGACGATGCAGCCGCTTTTGACGCTCGCACCGGAGGCGGTGCGCGACGAGATCCGGCTGCTTGCCAAGGGGGTGCAGCCGGATGGAGAAGCCCCGAGCGGGGTGATCTTGACCGGGCCTGCGCAATCGGAGGCGTGGCAGCGCTTTGTCGAAGACAGCAAGGCCAATCCCAAAACCCACAAAAAGGCGGTCCCGGAATACCACAACCGTCCGCAAGACTGGTGGAGCGACCACTTCGACAGCCCGCTTTTTTTCATCCTGTTCATCGACGACTACGTCAGGGCCACGAAGGACCTCGCCGAGGCGCAGCTGCACTGGCCGATCGTTCGGGCAATCGTCGACCGCTATCTCAGCCTGGCCGGCCCCGACAGCGTCCTGCCGGTAAAGCCACGTAACGATCGGGATTGGGCCGACAACGTCTATCGCGAGGGCCTGGTCTCTTATGATCTCGGTCTTTTCATCGGCGCCATGGATGCGGTGGCAAGGCTTGGCGACGGTCTGGATCCGGCTCTTGCCGAACGCGCGGGCAGGACCGCAAATCTGGCCCGCCAGGAGATCGAGGCCAAGCTCTTCGTCCCGGCAACGGGAGGATATGTCGACTATGGAACGCCTGGCGCTTTTGTCGAGGATCATCTGGCTCTCGACAGCCTGACCTTGTCGCGGTTCGGCGCAATTTCAAAACAGCAGGCCATTGGCTTGCTGAGAGCCTTTGAAAGCCAGCTGGAAACGCGCAACAATCACGAGCAGCCCTATGGCAGCTGGGGTGTAATGTGCGCCTATCCGCCCTTCAAGCGGCCAAGCGATCTGCGATCCAAGACGGCGTTTCCCTACCGCTACCACAATGGCTCGGACTGGCCCTATTGGGATGGCGCCTATGCCGAAGAACGCCTTCGCCACGGACTTGGAGGGGCGCGTTACGCCCTGACGCGCTGGTGGGAAACCTGTCTCGACAATGGCTGGATCGGTGCGGTGGAATATTTCTCGCCGCCCTATGGGCGCGGCTCGCTGCTTCAGGGCTGGAGCGCCATGCCGGCGGCAGTCGTTTTGAAATATGGGCTTGACGCCGCAAATGCGGAGCCAATCTCATGAGCATGACGGCTCGGTCGGTTCTACTCGGGTCTCTTATCAATCCGCATGGCGAAGGCGACGGAGCCATCGCGTTCGAGTTCGGAAAAGCCAAGATGACGGTAGAAACCTCTGGCGCGTTCGTTGTTCGGATCGACACCGAGATGCACCGCTCCGACTCCGTGATTGCGGAGCGCTTCAAGCTCGGTGCTGATCATCCTGCGCCCCCAGCCGCCGGCCTGAAGTCCGGGAAGAATGTTGATGTGAAGATGCGCCGGGTAGTCGTCTTGAAGCCACGTCGTTCCGCTGCGCGGATTTTGAATTCGTTCGAGCACGTCGGCATCGCGCGGACGGTTGGGCGTCAGCCCGGCGACCTGCTGTCGGACGAACGGCCACCAGTCTGCTTTCAGATCTTTGTCGAACCCGACAGTATCGGGCGTCCCGACGACATAGCCGACCGGCCGGTTGCCCTGAACCAGAACAAAGGCAAAGTCTCTGGCAAATTTGAGGTAGGGTACCGACCAGATGTAACCGGGCAGATGCGGGTCGCTGTAAAGCGCGCTGGCATCTTCGCCGCCATTGGCGGTTTTCAGGCAGATGTCGAAAAGAGCGTCGATATCGGCTTCAATCGCCGGGCGGATGAAGCAGTTGCTGTCCATCGTTTTGCCACCTCCTGCGTGGCGCTTTGTCATTCTGGATCGCGAGAGGGGCCGATGCAGTGACGATTACCCCAGATTCGCCAACCAGGCAAAGCTCTGGGGAAAGAAAACGTTCGGCCGGCGCCAGGTGCGAGGCCCGGACGGGGAGTGGAGAATAAACCAAATGAGGTGGAGCAGATGAACAGAACCGTGAGATCGATCAGCATACTGCCGGCATACCGATTGAAAGCAGCTGTCGCGCTCGCCGGCGCGGCGCTTGTGAGTTTCGGCCTTTCCGCCGCCCGGGCCGACGATCTGGCCGTGTGGGATGACCAGACCTTCGAAGGCCAGAGCGCGGTCATCGAGCAACTGAATAAGGATTTCGAAGCCGCGCATCCCGGTGTCACGATCAAACGCACTGCGCGCACTTTCGATGACATGAAGCTGACGCTGAAACTTGCAGTTTCGGCGGGCGATGGCCCTGTCATCACCAAGGTCAACCAGGGCGCCGGCGACATGGGCGCGATGGTCAAGGAAGGCTTGCTCCTGCCGGTCGACGAGTACATTCAGAAATATGGCTGGGATAAGCGGCAGTCCGATTCCGTGCTGGCCAGAGACCGCTGGGAGGGGGCGAAATTCGGGGTCGGTAAGACCTACGGCATATCAGGTCTCGGCGAGATCGTCGGCCTTTACTACAATAAGAAGATCCTCGACGACGCCGGCGTGGCGCTGCCGCAGACCTTCGAGGAGCTTTTGGCCGACCTCGACAAGCTGAAGGAAAAAGGCGTTGCGCCCTTCATGATGGGCTCCGCCAAGCAGCATCTTGCCCTGCACATGATCGGCGCTATCGATCAAGCGCATATTGACGCGGCCAATCGCGCCGAGCTTGACGACCTGATCTACGGCAAGGGCGGCTCTTGGAACACAAAGGGCAACATCGAATCGGCCAAACTCGTGCAGCAATGGGCGCAGGGCGGCTATTTCTACCCCGGTTTCGAGGGCATATCGGGTGACGACGCCGTCCAGCTGTTCATATCAGGACAGGGCGCATTCCTGATCTCCGGAACCTGGTACTTCGGCGACATGCAAAACAATCCGGATATCGGCTTCATGGCCATTCCCGCTCCTAAGGGCGTTTCCAAGCCCATGAGCGTCGGCGGCGTCGATCTTGCCTGGGCGATAACCAGCCTTGCCAAAGACAAGGCGAAACAGGACCTGGCCGGCGAGTACATCGACTATATGGTGTCCGAAAAGGCCGCCGAAAGCTGGGCCGCTGCAGGCTATCTTCCTGCAACATCGCTCCCGGCGGATGCCAAGCCCAAGCTCACGCCGCTCCTGACCTCCGGCATCGAAATGTGGAAGACACTCAACGCCAACGATGCGCTCGGCCATTACCCCGATTGGTCGAGCCCGACGATGCTGAAGACAATCGACGACAACACGCCACTTCTCCTGTCCGGCAAGATTACGCCCGAAGCCTTTGTCGATGCCATGGACAAGGACTATCAGGCCTATTTGAAGGATAAGAAATAGGAAGTGCGGACGCCGGTCACGACCGCGCACTAGGCGGTCCGGCCGGCGTCCTATCCACCACGCTAAAATGAGCGCTGCGAGCTGACGACTTGCCGCACGATGACCAGAGCTTTGGCTTCATGGAGTACTGGATGAAACGCTCCGCACTGGATGGCTCGCAACAGACCAATTTCATCTATTTATTGCCGGGATTGCTGCTTTATACGGCTTTTGTCTTTGGGCCGATCGTCGCGGCCTTGGGTTTGAGCCTGACCAGTTGGGACGGCTTGACGATGCCGAGATGGGTCGGCCTCGGCAATTACGCCGATCTCTTTTCCGATAGCCGTTTTTACATTGCCTTGCGCAACAATGCCGAGCTGATGATCTTCTACTGCGTCCTGCCGCTCGTGCTCGGCATAACGCTTGCCGCCTGCGTGTGGAATCTGAAGCAACGCGAACAACTCGCCCTCAGAACCTTCCTGTTCCTGCCTTACATCATGCCAACCGCCGTGTTGGGCATCATCTGGGCATGGCTCTACAATCCTGCATTCGGCCCGTTCAATCAGTTTCTGCGAGCGATAGGATTGAGCCGGTTCGCGTTACCCTGGCTCGGAGATTTCAATTTCGTGCTTCCCGCGGTCGGGATCGTTGCCACCTGGTATTTCTTCGGCTTTTGCATGGTCATCTTCCTCACCGGAATCCAGCGCATCGACCCGTCTCTTTTCGACGCCGCCAAGGTCGACGGCGCGTCGCCGCGAAAGACCTTTTTCTGGATAACGCTGCCGCTTCTCATGCCCGAGATCAGGGTGGTTTTGCTTCTGACGGTTATAGCCTCGATCAAAAGCTTCGACCTGATTTTCACGATGACCCGGGGTGGACCCGCCAACGCGACGCTCGTGCCGAATATCTACATGTATCAGCTCGGCTTTGAGCTCAATCGGTTCGGCGCAGCGGCCGCCATCGCCATTGTCGGCGCCTTGCTGACATTCGCAATCAACTATGCAATTCACCGGCTGGTGGGCTCAAGAAGCAAAGGAATGGCTTGATGGGCCGCTCGTCCAACTACCCCGCCGCGCTCTTCCTTCGCATTGTGCTCTGGCTTCTCGCTTTCGTAACGATCACCCCGTTCCTGCTGCTGCTGCTGACCTCGATAAAAAGCAAGGCTGACGTTCTGAAGGGCGCATTCGCCCTTCCGGCCTATCCGCATTTCGAAAATTACGTCGATGCCTGGAATGCCGGGCATTTCAACATTTACTTCTGGAACTCGATCGTCGTCGTCATACCCGTCGTTGCCGCAAGCGTCTTCTTGGGCCTGTTGACCGGTTTTGCCTTCGCCTACCTGTCGTTTCCGCTCCGGCGCACGCTGTTTGCGATCCTGACGCTCGGCATGATGGTGCCGGCGGAGGCCTTCATCATCCCGCTTTATTATGAGATGCGCTATCTCGGGCTGATCAATACCTATGCGGCTCTCATCATACCGCAGATCGCGATGTCGATACCCTTCTCGACGATCTTCCTTGCCAGCGCGATGCAGCAATTGCCGGAGGAAGTTCTCGAAGCCGCGGTGCTTGATGGCGCCGGACGCTTCTATATCCTGCGCAAGATCGTTATCCCGCTGATGATACCGGCAATGTCGACGCTGGCGCTGTTCTTGTTCATCTGGACCTGGAACGAGTTTCTCATTCCGTTCATCCTGGTCAATGACGACGCCTATCGGACGCTGCCCCTCGGCATGCTGTTTTTCCAGGGGCGTTACACCGTCAATACGCCGGTCCTGACCGCCGGCGCGGTGATCGTCATTTTCCCGCTCATTCTGACCTATCTGGTTTTCCAGCGGCGGTTCATCGCCGGCTTGACGGCAGGCGCGACGAAATAGGCAGCGATGTGCTCGCAGCTATGGCCCACGGCCGCGCTTGTGGCGCACCTCGAGCGCCGCGCAGCCCCAGACCGTGCCGAGCAGCAGATAGACATGGCGCCAGTGATCGATATCGATGACGTTGCCGATGGTGGCGTGGCCGAGAACAGAGATCCAGGCGATCATCAGGAAGGGCTGCCACGGCCGGTCGAGCAGCAGGTATCGGAAGCCGAGCGCCAGCGTCCAGACAAGCATGCCGACATAGGTGGCGAAGCCGAGCCAGCCATAGGTGGTCAGCGATTTCAGCCAGATATTGTGCTCGTCCTCGGGAAACATCGTGCCGAACACCAGCGGGCCGATGCCGAGCGGGCGCTCCATCATCATGGTGAAGCCGATCCGGTGGCGCTCGAAGCGGCCGAGATGTTCGCCGTCATATTGCTGCACCAGCTGAGCGCGCGCCGAAAACAGTTCGGCGACCTTCGGGATCTGCAACGCCACCAGCAGCGAGGCGACCAGCATGATGATCGCCGCCAGCGACAGCCCCAGAACTCTGAGGCGAAAGGCGCCGCTGCGCTCCTTGAGCAGCATGATGAAGATCAGGAGCGCCACGCCGAGCGCGAAGAGCCCCCAGGCGGCGCGCGAAAAGGACAGGAAGATGCCGAGTGCAAGCACCAGCAGAGCGAGAGCCTTCAGCGGCGATCTCTTCAGGTCGCCGACGAGGATGCCGTGGACGAGATAAAGCGATGGCGGCACCAGGAAGGGGCCGAAGACGTTCGGGTCCTGGAAGGCGCCCTTGGCGCGGTCATAGAGGGTGAAGATTTCAGCGCCCGGAAAGGCGTGGAAATAACCGAGTATGCCGAGCGCGGAGGTGGAGACGGCGGCGAAGGTCCACGCGTTGAAGATTAGCGGCAGCCGCTTGTGGCTGTCCTCGATGATCGCCGCGTAGAAGACCGCCGTCAGCGCCAAAAAGGTCGAGACCGCGATATACATCGGCCCGGTCGCCAGATCTTTCATCTGCGTCAGCGACAGCATGCCGCCGATGTTGAAGGTGAGCAGCAGGGCAAGCAGCGGTGCGACGCCGCGCGAAATCCTGAGGCCCAGGATAAACCAGAGGCCGATCAGTCCAGCCATCCAGAGCTCGTAGGGCGCCGGCTCGTCGATCACGAAACCGGAGAGGAAAACACCGAAGGCGACAAAGGCCGAGCCGATCAGGCGCAGCGTCATCCGCTGCGGCTGGGCGACACGGGGATATGTCGCCTCGATCGCGCTCAATAGGCGTTTTCCGTGTCGAGCAGCCGGATCGGCGTCAGGAACAGGATCTTCAGATCGAACCAGAGTGACCAGTTCTCGATGTAATAGAGGTCGTAGGCGGTGCGGAACTTGATCTTCTCGTCATTGTCCACTTCGCCGCGCCAGCCGTTGATCTGCGCCCAGCCGGTGACGCCGGGCTTGACGCGGTGGCGGGCGAAATAACCCTCGACGACATCGCCGAAGGCGCGGTCGCGGGCCTGGGCGAGAACGGCATGTGGGCGCGGGCCAACCAGAGAGAGTTCGCCCCGCAGCACGTTGAAAAGCTGTGGCAATTCGTCGATCGAGGTCTTGCGGATGAAGCGGCCGACGCGGGTGACACGCGGATCGCCCTTGGTCACCGCGGCCTTGCCCGTGGGGTCGGCCATGTTGGTGTACATCGAGCGGAACTTGAAGACGTTGATGATTTCATTGTTGAATCCGTGGCGCTTCTGCATGAAGAAGACGGGGCCTTCGGAGGTCGCCTTGATGGCGATGGCGGTCGCGACCATCAGCGGCCAGAGCAGCGCCAGCGCGATCACGGTGAAGAAGATGTCGAAGCCACGCTTGGCAACGGAGTCCCAGTCGCGGATCGGCATCTTGAAAATGTCGAGCATCGGCACCCTGCCGACGTGCGAATAGGCGCGCGGCCGGAAGCGCAGCCGGTTGGCATGCGCAGCAAGGCGGATATCGACCGGCAGAACCCAAAGCTTCTTCAAAAGGTCGTATATACGCGCCTCGGCCGAAAGCGGCAGAGCGATGATCAGCATGTCGATGCGCGTCAATCGCACGAATTCGACGAGTTCAGCCACGGTGCCGAGCTTCGGATAACCGGCAACCATGATCGGCGAACGCTTCTCGCCGCGATCGTCGAAGATGCCGCAGATGCGGATGTCGTTGTCATCCTGCTGTTCGAGGATGCGGATCAGCTCCTTGGCCGGCTCGCCGCCGCCGACGATGACGGCGCGACGCTCCATGATGCCGTTGCGCGCCCAGTTGCGGATGCCGTAGGCGACGAGGAAACGCTCGGCCGCAAGGAAGAGTGCGCCAGCCGTAAACCAGGGCAGATAGGCGCCGACGACCATCGCCCATGTGCTGCCGCGAACCAGCGCGAACAGGCCGACCGTCAGGAGGAGTGCGGTCATCCACGACCCCAGGATGCGCGGGATCAGCCGCAGCTTGGCCCGAAGTGCCGGAATGGTGTAGGTGTCGCCAAGCTGCAGGCCGATAACGGTCAAGGCCGAGGCGATCGCCGCCATGCCGGTCCGCACCAGCGATGAATCGTAGCCGTCACCGGGCCAAAAATAATGGGCGATCAGGGCGATCGCAAAGAGCGCCAGGAATTCCAGCAGCCGCAATTGCCCGATGATGATCACCGGCGACTTGGTTCCGTCACGGAACTGTTCGGCGATCTGCCGGGCATAGGGATTAATTTCTGTCGGGTCGGACGGTTTTTCCTGACCCGCGTCGCCGCGCACCTCGATGTCGGAGACCTGCTTGCGCAGTGCTTCCACGTCGAATTGATCGCCTTTTTCCAGCTTGTTCATGGGGCTTTCGCTCGTTGTCACCAAGCGAATTACCAGAAAGCCCCTAAGAAATATTTACGGGGCGGCGGGCATTGCTCGGCCAGCGGCCGGATCGACGAGCTCATGGTACAATTTCAGGACATCGCGCGCCATGATGGCCGAGGAAAACACCGCCTTTACCGCCTCGGGCTTCGGCATCGTCTTGGCGTGCCAGTCGGGCGTGCTCAGCGTTTCCGCCATGACGCGGGCAAGATCATCGGAATTTCCGGCCTCCACAAGGGCTGCGCTGTCGGCGCCGAGCACCTCGGGAATGCCGCCGACCCGGCTGGCGATGATCGTCTTGCCGGCCCCGAGCCCCTCGAGCACGATATAGGGCATGGCTTCGGCGCGCGAGGGAACGACGAGGTTCTGCGCCATGGAGAAGGCTTCGTGGACCCGCATCGCCGGCAGCATGCCGATGCGCTTGCCGAGGCCACGCTCGACCATCATCTCGCGGTAGCGGTCGCGATCCGGTCCGTCACCGATCATCAGCGCCGACAGCGGCCGGCCGAGCAGCCGCTCGGTCTTGGCAAAGGCATCGACAAACAGATCGGGACCCTTGAGGTCCCGGAGCATACCCACATAGATGAAGTGCACGGCATCCGAGCGGGTGGGGATCGGCTCGAAATCGCGCTCGGCGATGCCGTTATAGATCAGTCTGGTCTTCGTCCGCGGCTTGCCCACCTTGCGCGCATAGGTGTCGCGCTCGTATTCGCAGATGAAGACCAGCGCATCGGTGAAATATTCCTGCAGGCGCTCCATCCTCAGGACGAATTGTCCGCTGAGCGAGGAACGCGAATAATGCAGGCTTCCGCCATGCGCGGTATAGAGGCGGGCTACGCGATACCTGTTCACCCGCAACGCTGAGCCGGCAAGTCGCGCGAGCACGCCGCCCTTGGCGCCGTGTCCGTGCAGCACATCCGGCCGCAAACTTTTAATTTTCTTGTATGTATCCCACATCGTCGCAAGGTCGGACGGGCTGATCGAACGCCGGATCGGCACGCGTGTCAGGCCGAGCGAGAGATAGGGACGGATATCGTCGAACAGGCTGTCCTCATACTCGCCGCCGGTCGAGCTGTCGCAGAGGATGCCGACTTGATGACCGGCCTTGCTGTGCTCCTCGACGAGATCGCGGACATGGCGGAAAATTCCGCCGACCGGCGACCTGAAGCAATGGAGGATGCGGAGCGGCTTCTGTATTGTCATCGCTCAGAAAAGCCGTTCGCGAACGTAGATCGTGTCGCCGGCGATGATCGGCCCGGATATGTTGATGCGGCCGGTCAGCACCTGTCCGTTGATCTTGCGGGTGACGTCGACCATGCTCTGGTTGGCGCGGCTGGTAAAGCCGCCAGCGACCGCAATGGCGTTCTGCACGGTCATGCCGGGGACATAGGCATACTGGCCGGGTTGGCCGACTTCGCCCATGAGGAAGATCGAACGGTAGCGATCGACATCGATGGTAACATCAGGATCGCGAAGATAGCCCTGCTGCAGTTTCTGGGCGATCTGGCCCGAGAGTTGCTGCAGGGTTCGGCCGCGGGCAGGGACTTGGCCGATGAGGGGGAAGGCGATATAACCGGCCTGATCCACGGTATAGGTGTTGGTTAGGCTCTGCTGGTCGAAGACGGTAACGCGCAGCCGATCGCCGCTATCAAGCGTATAGGGCTGGATGGTCGCCTCGTTGAACGCCTTCGGTGCCGGCTTGTATGTCGTGCAACCGCCCAATGCCGCCGTCATGGCTGCAAGGCTCAGGGCCAAAAGGATCTTGGGCTGGACGACAGACATCCGTTTGTGCTCACAGAAAATGAACTCGGTAGAGCCGTTATCAATCCGTTAGGGTTAATGCTCGGTAAAGGCCGCTTGCAATTTCCTGAGTTCCTTTCATCGGCCGTCGCTTATTACTCGGCAAGATTGCCATTAACCGTTGAGTTACCATGGTCGTTTACGCTTGCGGCACATTTGTTGTGGAGTAAGAGCATGTCCGGCGTAGCGCGTGATCAGGATGTGGACATCGACCTCGGCCAGTTGGTCCGCGCCGTCTGGGCGCGGCGGCTCAGGATTTTGGCGATTACGCTTGCGGGGGCGGGCATCGCCTTTACAGGCGCCAAGATTATGTCGCCGCAATATCGCAGCGAAACACGCATCCTGATCGAACCCCGGGCGCCGGCCTTCGCCAGCACCCAGCAAGTCAACGACGCCGGCGCTGGCCCGCTGATGGATGAGCTGAATATCGCCAGCCAAGTGCAACTGCTGCAATCGGCCGATCTCCTCAAGAAGGTCATCAACGACCTGAAGCTTTATAACCTGCCGGAATTCGACGATGCCGCCAACGGCTCGGCGATGAGCAGTATCATGGTGAAGCTGCATCTGAAGAAGAACCCGATGGAGAACCCGCCGGAAGAGCGGGTGATCGACGCTTTCGTCGAACGCCTGCAGGTGTACCAGGTGCCAGGTTCACGCGTCATCGGCATCAGTTTCACCTTGAAGGACCCGAAGCTCGCGGCCGCCATTCCGAACGCCATGGCCAATGTCTATCTTTCGACCCAGAGCGGCGCCAAGCTTGATTCCAATTCGGAAGCGACGCGCTGGCTGGAGCCGGAGATCGAGGGCCTACGCCGCAAGGTCAGCGAAGCCGAAAAGAAGGTCGCCGAATACCGCACCTCGCACGGGCTGCTGCAGACGAACGGCACGACCACCTTTCCCGCCCAGCAGCTGAACGATATTTCGGCGGAGCTGACCCGCGTGCGCGGCGACAAGGCCAATGCCGAGGCGAGGGCGCAGGCGGTACGCAATGCGCTGTCTTCGGGCGAAGCCTCCGACACGCTGCCTGACATCATGTCGTCCCAGGCGATCCAGCGGCTGAAAGCGACGGAATCCGGTCTGCAGTCGCAAATCTCGGATCTGCAGACCAGCCTTCTCAACAACCATCCACGGCTGAAAAGCCTGCGCGCCCAGCTCGCCGATATCCGCACCCAGATCCGCCAGGAGACGCAAAAGATCCTGACGAGCATCGAGAACGAATCCAAGGTTGCGGATCTAAGGGCAAGCGAGCTCGAGCGCCAGTCGGACACGGTGCAGGCCAACAGCGCCCGCGCCGGCGAGGACGAGGTCGGCCTCAATGCGCTGGAGCGTGAGGCGACCGCCCAGCGCCAGCTGCTCGAAACCTATCTGGTGCGCTACCGCGAGGCCGCTTCCCGCGCCGACAGCAATTCGAGCCCGGCGGATGCCCGTATCGTTTCCAAGGCCATCGAGCCGGTCGATCCCTATTTCCCGAAGGTGGTGCCGATCGTCGTTGTCGCTGCGGTCGCCACTCTGATCCTGAGCGCCATCGTCACCATGCTGGCCGAACTCTTCAGCGGCCGGGCGCTCCGTCCCGTCGATGCGGCCCCCGAGACCATCGAGGCGGAAACTCTCGTCGAGGAGAGGGTTGCGCCGCAGGCCGCTCCGGTTGTCTCTGCCGTCAGAAAGCCCATCCAGCCGAGCATGCTCGCCATTGTCGGGGATGAAGACGAAAAGGACGTGATCGAAGACACCGAGGCCGCCGAGAAGCTGCCGGAAGACGACAATGAATTCTCCGTCGCCTCCGTTGCCGATTATCTCACGGGCAGCCGTGCGCCGCTGGCTATCGCAATATCTCCGACCGGTGACAATGGCTCCGCGGCAACAGTTTTGCTGACCCGCATGCTCGCCGACGCCGGCCGCCGCGTCATCCTGATCGATATGACCGGTTCCGGTTACCCCACGGAGCTGATGGCCGAGGACCAGGCTGCTCCCGGCGTCACCGATCTGCTCTGCGGCGAGGCCGCCTTCGGCGACACGATCCACAGCGATCGTCTTTCCCTAGCCCATGTGATCCCCCAGGGCCAGAGCGACGTGCGCCGGGCCATGCGCGGTGTCGACCGGCTGTCGCTGCTGCTCGATGCGCTTGCCGCCGCCTACGACCTCGTGGTGGTCGAATGCGGTTCGGCCGATGTCGCCGGCGTCTCGCGGCTGACCCGCAGCCGCGATGTCGAGATCATTCTCTCCCTACCGGAGATCGAGGAAACGATCTTCGTGACCCTGATGACGGAATTCCAGGCTGCCGGCTACGAGCGCGTCGTGCTGATGTCGGGCGGGGAAGGGGCTGAGCAGACGCTCGGCCGGGCTGCCTAATGCATGTCGCGCAAAAGTGTTCAGCGGTTTTGCGGTAACGACACGCGTAACATAAACACCGCTTAGCCGATCCGTGCGCGGATGCTCTGCGTGAATTTATAGAGCTTCGGTCGGGCCTTGATATGGGCCTTGCCGCGGGTGACGATACGGTGCGCGGCGCCGGCGAGAACGCCGAACGGCGAGACCGGCAGCACCACGTCGTAATGCGCAGTCTCCACAGGCGCCCAGGATCGCTTGTAGGTCTGGTCGCCGAGTCCGAAATCGAACAGCGCCACCCCCTTGCCATGCAATCCCGAGATGGTCTGCCAATAGAGGAATTCGCCGGGACTCGTATCCGGCACCAGCTCCTCATCGATCGCGCCGAACTGGCAGATGATATGGTCGCCCTTGCGCGAAATCCCTGAAATCGCGGCGACCCGACCCTCATTCTCTCCCTTGAGCCGCAGCACATGCATCTGCAGCCCGAAATATTGCCTGCCGTCACCCCGCTTGTCGATCAAACCGTGCAGGAAGGCCTGCGTTTCCTTGTCTGCAAAGACGTCGGGCAGGCCGAGGCTGGCGAAACGGGCGCTCTTCAGCCGGAAGAAGATGTCGAGCAGCCGGTGCTGTTCCTCCGATTCCTCGGGGGCAAGGTATTCGAAGCCGCCGGCCGCCTCGAGGCGTTTCGACTGAACGCGGAATTTCTTGCGCCGGTTCTTGGCGTTGAGCTGCTTCAGCGTCTCCTCGAAAGCCGGAAAGAACGGCAGCTGATAGGCGTGATTCTGGTTCTGCACCATCGGCAGCCCGGTGAGCGGGGTCTGTCTTCCCCGCCATTCCAGCGGAATATTCTGCAGCAGCAGCAGATCGGCCCGGCCCTTCAAGGCGTGCCGAAGCTGCCCTGCGAACTTCTCGGCGTCGATGCTGCCGCCGCTTTCGGCAAAATTTCGGGAAAACAGGCCGGTATTGATATTGCTGTGATCGGCGGCGATGAACTTCGCCACGCCAAGCCCCCGCGACTTGACGATTTCGACCGGCAGAATGAAAGCCGTCTCACCGGCATGGGTGCCTTTGAGGATCGCCAGCGGCCGCTGAAACGCGCTCACCCAGGCGGCGCACCAGTCATAGCTCTGATGCAGCGACTGGAGATTGTCGCGCTCTAGCACCCGCCAGTCGTCCTCCAGCGGCTGCATCGCGTCGAAAACGCTGATGTCGACTTCGGCCATGGCGAGTTTCATGCTGAGCTGGCGCAGGCGCGAAATGGTCGTTTGGGCCAGCGCCCCGTCCTCCGACGGCTGTTCATGAACATCGAGCTTTTGCGTCTGCACGGTTTTCTCCGGTCAAGAATGCTGAACGGGAAGGTAGGAATGCAGGACGTATATTTGGTTTACTCGCACGCCATGGGCGAGGTTTTCCGCCTATCACGGTTATTCGGCCGTTAATGGCCTATTGCTGCCGCGGCCCGGCCATCCATTTGATGATTACCATCGCCGGCAGAACCCAGAGCAGGCCGGTGAGCAGGAAATAGAGCAGGTGCCCCCACCAGGGCGCGTTGCCGAGCGTTGCCACCGCGATCGTGTTCGCCACCAGCGCATAGACCAGAACGAGCACGATGATGAGGATCGTGCCGATGAATTTGCGGAGGCGGACGGGCATCAATTATCTCTCGGCAGGGACGGGGCGGACCGGCGCGACGGCATGCCGCAAAGGTTCGGGGCTTGTTTTGCATGAGCCGCTGGGGCAAATCAACTGCCGGATAGAAGGAGACATCATGGCCGTCGCAAACCCGACCACGGAACAGGCGATCCTGAGCGAAGTGCGCAAGCAGAACCGCGACCGCCGCGCCTTGCGCTTCTGGCTGGGTTTCGTGCTTTTGGCGCTCTTCTGTCTCGTGCTCGTCGGCGGCGCCACGCGGCTGACCAATTCCGGCCTGTCCATTACCGAGTGGAAGCCGATCCATGGCGTCATCCCGCCGTTGTCGGCCGCCGAATGGGAGGAGGAATTCCGCCTCTACCAGCGCATTCCGGAATTTCAGCAATTGAACAATTCCATGACCGTCGACGAGTTCAAGGGTATCTTCTGGTGGGAATGGGCCCACCGGCTGATCGCCCGCGGCATCGGCGTGATCTTCGCGTTGCCGCTCCTCTTTTTCTGGCTGACGGGGCGGATCGAGAAGGGCCTGCGCTGGCCGCTCGTCGGCATCCTGGCGCTTGGCGGCCTGCAGGGTTTCATCGGATGGTGGATGGTGTCCTCAGGGCTGTCCGTCCGCACCGACGTCAGCCAGTATAGGCTGGCGACGCATTTGATTATGGCCTGCCTGATCTTTGCCGGCTGCATGTGGATCATGCGCGGGCTCTCACCGCATTCCAACGATCCGGCGCCGACACGCAGCTCGCGCGGATTTGCCGCCGCGATCGCCATTTTCGCGCTGTTCCAGATCTATCTCGGCGCGCTGGTGGCGGGGCTAGACGCCGGTTTTTCCTACAACACCTGGCCGCTGATGGACGGCGCGGTCATCCCGTCGGATCTCTTGATCCAGCAGCCCTTCTGGATCAATGCCTTCGAGAACCCGAAGACGGTGCAGTTCATCCACCGCATCGGCGCCTATACGCTCTTCGCGTTGACGTTGATCAACATGGTGATCGCGCTTCGCGCCGCAGCCTGGACCACGCATGCCCGCCGCGCCGTCGTGCTTTTCTCACTGGTGACGCTGCAGGCGGCAATAGGCATCGCCACGCTGCTGCTGCAGGTGCCGCTACACTGGGGCCTGCTGCATCAGGCCGGCGCCCTGGTGGTTTTCGGTTTCGCCATCGCCAACTGGCGCGGTTTTTATGGCGAATATCCGCACGCCACCGCCATCGCGGAGCGCGGGTGAAGCGGTGTCGTAAGCCAGTCTAGCGCAGCACCCCATCGAGCAGCGGCATGCCGATGATCGTGGCGGTGGCGATCAGGATGTAGCAGGCGATGCGGAAGGTCCGCTCCTCGGCGAGCCCGAACAGTTTCGAGCCGCCGTAGAGCCCGACCGCGTAACTTGGCAGGATGACGGCGGTCAGCGCGAAGACCGCAGGCACGAACAATCCGCCGACGTAATAGCTGATGGCGCTGAAGACGGATGAGATCGAGAAATAGAGCACGACATTCGCTCTGACGCGCGTGAAGTCGCTCTTGCCGCCAAGCCAGTAGGCGACGACAGGCGGGCCGCCAAGCTGCGCGGCGCCGCTGAAAGGCCCAGCGATCAGGCCGACGCCGCTGCTGAGCGGAGCCGAAGGCGCGCCGTGATAGCGCCATCCCGATGCGAGAAGCGTAAGCAGGCCGATGGCGATGATGGTGATGCTCCAGCGTAGGAGCAGCGGGTCGAGCAGTGCCAGCATCGCCGTGCCGGCCGGCACGCCGAGTGCGGCCCCGGCCGCCATGACGAAGACCTCGGGCCGGTTGGCGCCGCGCCAGGCGGGCGGGATCATACCCAATGTGGCAATGCCGTCGATGACGAGCAGGATCGGCGAAACCAGCTTCGGCCCGACGATCGCGCCGGCGAGCGGAATGAAGATCAATGCGGCGCCGAAGCCCGAAAAGCCGCGGGCAAGCCCGGCGATGAAGGCAAACGCCATCAGCGCATAGATCCCATGGTCGGGCAGGGCGGCGGCAAACCAGACGTGCACGCCGGCGAAAAGCGCATCCAGCGTCATGGCGTCAGGAAGCGAGCATCAGGTCCATGTTCTGCACGGCGGCACCCGAGGCGCCCTTGCCGAGATTGTCGAGCAGCGCCACCAGATTGACCTGGGAACCGCTCGGCGTGCCGAAGACGAAGAGCTTCATCGTGTCCTTGCCTTCGAGCTCGACGGCGTTGACGCGGGGCAGCGTCTTGCTTTCGGCAAGCGGCACGACGGTGACGATCTCCTGGCCGGCATAATGGGCGGCGAGGGCGGCATGAATGCTTTCCATCGTCGTGCCCTCGGCGAGGTCGCCGAGATGCAGCGGCACCTGCACGATCATGCCCTGCGCGAACTTGCCGACCGACGGCGAGAAGATCGGCGCGCGATCGAGCAACCCGTGCACGGTCATTTCGGGCACATGTTTATGGGTGAGCGGCAGGCCGTAGACGAAATGCGGCGCGGTGATCGCATCCGGGTGATCCGGATTTTCCATCTGGGCGATCATCTGCTTGCCGCCGCCGGTATAGCCGGAAACCGCATTGACCGCGACCGGGTAGCCGTCCGGCAGAATCCCGGCGGCGCGCAGCGGCCGGATCAGGCCGATTGCGCCGGTGGGGTAGCAGCCGGGATTGGCGACGAAACGCGCGGCCTTGATCCTGTCAGCCTGCGCGCCGTCCATTTCGGCAAAGCCGTAGGCCCAGCCGGGATTGACGCGGAAGGCGGTCGACGTGTCGATGACGCGGACATTGTTGTTGGCCGAGACCATCTGAACCGCTTCCTTCGATGCATCGTCGGGCAGGCAGAGAATGGCGATATCGGCGCTGTTCAGCATGTCCTCGCGCATGGCGGCGTTGCGCCGCTCGGCCTCTGGAATGGACAGAAGCTCGACATCGCGGCGGCCGGCCATGCGCGTGCGGATCTGCAGACCCGTCGTGCCGTGTTCGCCGTCGATGAAGATTTTCGGTGCCATGTTAACCTGCGCTTTCAATGGGTTCAGAAGGTTTCCGGATTCATTTTGGGATAATAGGTCAGCCTTGTGACACGGCGATGGCGCGTCGTTCGGCATGAAGCCCCAGCATATACATCGCCACCGTTGCCCCCGCAATGGCGGTGATATCGGCATGATCGTAAGGCGGCGACACCTCGACGATATCGGCGCCGCGGATATCGAGCTGGTGCAGGCGCTGCAGCACCGAGAGGATCTTGGCGCTCGACGGTCCGCCGGCAACCGGCGTGCCGGTGCCCGGCGCAAAGGCCGGATCGAGGCAATCGATATCGAAGGTGAGATAGGCAGGCGCGCCGCGCGTATGCGAGATGATCGCCGAGGCGATATCGCCCGCACTCATCTCCTCGACCTGATGGCCGTAGAGGATATTGACGCCGCAATCCTCCGGCGCATGGGTGCGGATGCCGATCTGGATCGAGCGGTCGGGATCGATGATGCCCTCGCGGGCGGCCCGCGCCACGAAGGAGCCGTGGTCGATCCGCCGGTCCTCGTCGAACCAGGTGTCCTGGTGGGCGTCGAACTGCACAAGGGCGAGGGCGCCGTGTTTTGCCGCATGGGCTTTCAGCAGCGGCCAGGTGACGTAGTGATCGCCGCCGAGCGTCAGCAGGAAGGCGCCGCTGTCGAGGATGATATTCGCCTGCCGTTCGATGGCATCGGGCGTATCCTGGTGATTGCCGTAGTCGAGCAGGCAATCGCCGTAGTCGATCACCGCCATCTCGGCGAAAAGATCACGGTTGAACGGATATTGCGCATCATTGTCGAAGATCGCCGAAGCGCGGCGGATTGCCTGCGGCCCGAAGCGTGTGCCCGGCCTGTTCGAGGTTGCCGCATCGAAGGGAATACCCCAGACGGCAACGTCGACGCCGGCAAGCTCCTTGGTGAAGCGGCGGCGCATGAAGGACAGCGCGCCGGCAAAGGTCGGATCGCTGGCGGCGGAAGTGAGGCTGGTCGCCGTAAAGGCATGATCGATGGATTTGTTCGCCAAGAGGGGCTCCTTCTCTATGGGCGCTAAACCATAGTCGCGTTCGATGTCGGCCTTATATCGGCCGGTCACCGGTCACGACCAAACCGCCGGGCGACGAAATAGGCTGCTCCGGACGGTCAGGTTTGCCTGATCTCCCGAAAGCAACCGATGTTTCCTTTCGGGGCAGGAAAGGGGTAGGCGAGGTGGGTCGAGATTTCAAGCGATGCTTCGCCTGGCAGCCGCTCCTGGCTTTCGAGCGGCCGCCATTCAGCAGCAAGTTCGTCAGGCTGTCTTGCACGAAAGCCGCCGCAGTCCGGCGAGGGTGATCAGCGCCGTCACCGCGGCATAAGCTGCCAGCGGCCAGGCGGTGTCGCCGCCGAGCAATACGACGAACAAGGTGCCGGGAACGCCGACCAGGAGGCTTTCGATGCAGAAATAGAGCGCCACCGCCGTACCGGCGGTATCGTCGAACGCCTTGAGCGCACCATTGGCGGTGACCGCGGTCGCAAAGACGATGCCGATCGCGATGATCCACATCGGCAGGACGAAGCCGATGAGGGGTGCCTGCAGAAACACCTCTCCGGCGGCAAGCATCCCGGCGCCGAGAAGCAGCATCGCCATGCCTCTGGCGAGGCTGCCTGCGATGCCCCAGCGCGTGACGAAGCGTTTGGCAAAGCGCGCCGTCACGATCATCACTAAAGCCACCGAGGCAAAAATGAAGCTGAAGGTGATGCTGGAAAACCCGGCTTGATCGATCAGGATGCGAGGCGCGGTCGAGAAGAAGACGAAGAAGGCCCCCATCGCCGCACTGAAGCCGGTTGTGTAGACCCAGAAGGGAAAGCTCGCGAGAATTGGCTGGAACGAGATGGTCGCCGCCGCCGTGGTGGGGCGGGTTTCATGCCACCGCATCCCGGCGTTGAGAGTTGCGGCGACCGAAAGCAGGCCGATGACGACGAAGATGGCTCGCCACCCGTAGAGATCCGCAATCATCGCTCCGACGATCGGCCCGAATGCGGGCACGAAGGACAGTATGGAACCGAGCAGGCTATAGATCACGCTGCTTTCCGGGCGCTCGGCGTAAACGTCGCGTACAGTTGCGAAGGTGGCGACCAGCGCCGCTGAGGCGCCGATGGCTTGCAGCAATCGCAGGATCATGAAGAGGGGTGCCGATGATGTTTCGGCAAGCAAGAGTGAGCCAGTGGCGAAGAGTGCCGCCCCGCCGAGCAGAACGGGCCGCCGCCCGACGATATCGGAGACTGGACCGAAGACGATCTGCCCGGCACCGAGCACTAGCATGTAGAGGCTGAGGGTCAGTTGGATGACCTCAGGCGAGGTGCCGAGCGCCTCGGGCATCGTCGGCACGACCGGCAGATAGATGTCCATGGCAAGCGAGGCCAGGATGTCGAAAGGCGCCATCAGCAGCAAGGCTGCCGGCACGGAATAGGTCCAGCGCTGGATTTTGGAATAAGACATGGGAAAGAGACCGCTCAAATGATTTCATTCGGCGGCGATCTGTCTTTTCGTCAGGATCGGGGATTGGCCGGACAGACGCCGCAACAACAGGGCAGGGTTGTTGCGGCCTATTTGTCTGCGGACTTGGTTGTTCTCATCATGCGCCCCGGACTGCGGCTCCGCTCATTCGCGATGCCATTTGCCCCTTGTCTAGCAGCGTAGCCGGGGCTCGGCAACAGAACGCTCTTCCTCCCGCGCCGCCGATACCGATAAAAGCGATGGTTTAGTCAAATTTTTTATAAAATTCATACTTGCAGAAAAATTGGCGATTGCCTATGCAAGTCCGGGTTGCAGATTCGGTCCGCACAGTCAGCAAAAACATTATATTTCAGGAATATTTACAGTGATTTACCGAAGAGAGATTGACGGCCTACGGGCGGCCGCGGTGATGCCTGTCATTCTGTTTCATGCGGGCTTCAGTTTCTTCAGCGGCGGCTTCATCGGTGTCGACGTTTTCTTCGTGATCAGCGGCTTTTTGATCACCTCGATCATCCTTGAGGAGATGCGCGACGGCACCTTCTCGCTGGCGGCATTCTATGAGCGCCGCGCTCGCCGGCTCCTGCCGGCCCTGTTTCTCGTCGTCCTGTGCTGTCTGCCCTTCGCCTGGCTCTGGGTCATGCCGGAGGAGTTTCGCGCCTTCTCCGACAGCCTGATTGCCACCAGTCTTTCCGGCGCCAATTTCCTGTTCTGGTTCAAGAGCGGCTATTTCGCCCCGGAGGCCGGAGAGGTGCCGCTGCTCCACATCTGGAGCCTCGCCGTCGAAGAGCAGTATTACATGTTCTTTCCGCTGCTCGTCATGGTGATGTGGAAGCGCAAGCCGAGTTGGATGGTTGCGGTCTTGGTTGCGATCGCGTGTGCCAGCCTTGTCTACAGCGAGTGGGCCTCGCGGGTTTTTCCCTCGGCCAATTTCTATTTCCTGCCCTCGCGGGCCTGGGAATTTCTGGCCGGATCGATCTGCAGCTTGGTGCAGTCGAAGGGGCAGAAGCGCGGCAGCGATCCGTTGTCGCTGCTGGGGTTCGGCATGATCGCCTTTTCCGTCTTTTATTTCGACGAAACCTCGCCCATTCCCTCCACGCTCGCCGTGGTTCCCGTGATCGGCGCGATGCTCGTGCTGCTCTATGCACGACAGGGAACCTGGGTGTCGGCACTGCTTTCGACCCGCGTTTTCACCATGATCGGGCAGATCAGCTACAGCGCCTATCTCTGGCACCAGCCGCTTTTTGCCTTTGCGCGGATCCGCAGTATCGATCCGCCCCCGCTGATCGTGATGGGCGCTCTCGCCTGCCTTTCTCTTATGCTCGCCTATCTCTCCTGGCGTTTCGTCGAGCAGCCGTTCCGCCGCGGCGAGCGCCGATTGCTGCCGTCCACCCGCAGCCTGGTCGCATCCGTATCCCTGGTGCTTGCAGCCTTCATCACCTTCGGCATCTACGGCCACGACACGCGCGGCATTCCCTGGCGGCTGCCGGCGCCGATCAAGGAATTCATGGCGGACAATGATTGGAGCAAGACCTGCCTGCTCGAGGGCTCGTCGGGCTGGGATGCGATGCCGATCGAGAACTGCATATTTAACGGCAGCCACGCCCAGACTTACGCCATCCTCGGAGATTCGCTGGCCTCGTCGCTGACACCGGCGCTGACCAAGCGCCTGGACGGAATGAATATTGGCCTGCAGCAGATCACCCACAGCTTCTGTGCGCCGGTCGCCGACGTCTCGATGGTTCCCCACCAGGCGCGCGACTGCGGCGCCTTCAACGCTGCAGCGATCGAATATCTCGTCAAGAGCAAGGTGAAAACGGTCTTCCTCGCCGCCTCCTGGAAGATCTTTTTCGAGCAATCCCGGTACATCTTCAATGGCGAAGAAGTCGCGACATCAGACGTGGGACAGAGGCTGAGGGATGCGTTCGACAAAACCGTCGGCGCGCTGACATCGGCCGGCATCCGCGTCATCATCGTCTATCCTCATCCGCGCGGCGACACGGAGATCGCCGCCAAGGTCGCGAAGCTGATGCACAAGGGCACCCCGGCGCCGACGATCACGATCGCCCAGGATGAATTTCTCCAGCAATCGTCGCCTTCCTACGCCTATCTCGACGATCCCAAAGACAGGCATGTCCTACGCGTCGATCCGGCCAAGATTTTCTGTGGGAGAGAGGCGGGCCGGTGCGATCTGGCGCGGGACGGCAAGACCTTCATTTCCGACAAGGTGCATTTCACCTCGGCGGGTGCGGAAGCCGTCGCCGACGAAATCCTGGTCGCTCTCAGGCAAGACGACATAATGGATGGAAACGGCGTGGCCGCCCTTTCTTCCGACTGATGCACGTCGCGATGCACGTCGCCTGGGGCGAATTAAAGCGCGTCGCTATCTTTCAGACGCGCTGCTACTGTTCTTGTTTGACCGATACCGTTACCGCGGAACCGCGGTGTTTTGGCGTTCTGAAGAGCGCGCGCGGCAGTGGTTCTGCCCTTTTAACCGATTGCAAAACAAAAAGGCCGGGTTGCCCCGGCCTTCGTAAAATTCCGTCTGTCCGAAGCGATTAACGCTTGGAGAACTGGAACGAGCGGCGGGCCTTTGCCTTGCCGTACTTCTTGCGTTCGACGACGCGGCTGTCGCGGGTCAGGAAGCCGCCCTTCTTCAGGACCGAGCGAAGGCCCGGTTCGAAGTAGGTGAGCGCCTTGGAGAGACCGTGGCGAACGGCACCGGCCTGGCCGGAGAGACCGCCGCCGGCGACGGTTGCGACGATGTCGAACTGGCCGTCACGGGCAGCTGCAACGATCGGCTGGCGCAGGATCATCTGCAGCACCGGACGGGCGAAATATTCCGCGAATTCCTTGCCGTTGACGATGATCTTGCCGGAGCCCGGCTTGACCCAGACGCGGGCGACGGCGTTCTTACGCTTGCCGGTTGCGTAGGAGCGGCCGAGCGAATCGACCTTGCGGACGTGGGCCGGAGCAGCAGCTTCGGTAGCCGTGCCGAGATCCTTCAGGGAGGAGAGGTCAGCCATATCAGGCGCTCCTTACATTCTTTTTGTTGAGCACGGCAACGTCGAGGGCGACCGGCTGCTGGGCTTCATGGGGATGGTTGGAGCCGGCGTAGACGCGCAGGTTCTTCATCTGGCGACGGCCAAGCGGGCCGCGGGGAACCATGCGTTCGACGGCCTTTTCGAGGACGCGCTCCGGGAAGCGGCCTTCGATGATCTGGCGAGCGGTGCGTTCCTTGATGCCGCCGGCAAAGCCGGTGTGCCAGTAGTAGACCTTGTCGGAATACTTCTTGCCGGTGAAAACGACCTTGTCGGCATTGATGACGATGACGTTGTCGCCGTCGTCAACGTGGGGCGTGAAGGTTGCCTTGTGCTTGCCGCGCAGGCGCATAGCGATGATGGAAGCGAGACGGCCAACGACCAGCCCTTCGGCGTCGATGATCACCCACTTCTTCTCCACCTCTGCAGGCTTCTGGGAGAAGGTTGCCATAGTGAATACTCTCTTTTGAGACCCCTGGCCCGAGGGCTTGAAGGGCGTTTCTTGTTGCTTGGATTGACAGGCTTGCGGCATGCCAAAAAGAAAGCAGCCCGGACAGGCTGCGTTCTGCGCGGTGTATAAAGGCAATGTGATAGGGGGTCAACATCGACTTTCCCGACGTCTGGAAAAAAGAACCAGCAAAAACAATAAGTTAGATATATGGTATTATGTTACCTCACTTTTGTTGACTGAAGGCCGGTGCATCGGACGTTTTCACGTCGCCCGTGGCGGGCTTGAGCCTGCCGGACTTTAAGGAGCGTGCCGCGGTCGAAAGCAGCCGCTAACCCTCGAACGCGCGCAGGCATTTCATCATTTCGCGAAGGCCGCGGGTCAGATGTTTGTCCCGCCGCAGAACCATGCCGAGGCGGCGCGTGAGCTTCGGCTGCAGCGATGATGTCGTCACCAGGCCGGCGCGGTCGCGCTGCACCGCCAGCCCCGGCAGGATCGACCAGCCGAGCCCGACAGCCACCAGTTCCTTGATCGCCTCGATGCTGCCGAACTCCATGGCCGGCCGGATCCGGGTGTCCGGTGCGGCCAGCCATGCGTCGATTGCCCGTCTCGTATTGCCGCCCTCGTAAAGCAAGAGCGTCCTGTCGCGCATGAAAGCGGCGTCCGGTCCGCCGTCGGGCATGCGGCTGCCGGCGGGCGCGACCGCCAGCAATTCCTCCTCGTAGAACGGTTCGATCTCAAGGTTCCGACCCGAGGCCGGTAGCGCGATGACGGCGATATCGAGGCTGTTGGCCTCCAGATCGCGCAAGACGTCGTCGGCATTGCCGATATGGACGGTGATTTCGAGGCCTGGCATGGATTTGCGGGCGGCGGAGATGGCCCGAGGAAGCAGGTGGATCGACGCGGTGCCGCCACTGCCGATGCGCACGCGACCGCTGGCGCCATCCCTGTGCGGCATCATCGCTTCCTCCGCGGCGGCCGCGTCCTGCAGCAGCCGCCTTGCGTGCGCCAACAGATCGAGGCCTGCCGCGGTCGGCTGCGCCCGCCGTCCGACGCGCTCGATCAGCCGGACGCCGAGCCGCTGTTCGAGCCCCTTGACCTGCAGGCTGACGGCCGGCTGCGTCAGCCCTTCCTTGTCGGCGGCCGCCGTGAAACTGCCGAGATCGGCAACGTGGACGAAGGTTGCGAGCTGATCCAACTTTAGCGCCATGCCAAAGAAATCCTTATGCCTCTCATAATATCCATAAGCTTCCTTCGCGGCATTCTCCAGCGCATCTTTCATCCATCGAAGAAAGGAAGACGAGATGGCCCTGGAATTGAGTGAGAGACTAGAGACGCCGCACGATATCGTTCGATCGAAATTTCGCGCAACGGCGCGCTGGGGCCGGCGGCTGCTGGCGGCGGTCGAACATCGGCTGGAAAAGCGCCGCAGTCGCCGCATACTGTGCGATCTCACCGAGGACGAACTTCGCGATGTCGGCCTGACCCGTGCGCAGGCGAGGGCCGAGACAGCAAAGTCCTGGTTCTGGTCGTAACGGCTGCGGCTCAGCGGAAAGCGCTGATCCTGCTCGAAATTGCCGGCGCCTTGTGGCAATACGTCCGTCTGGAAATCGAGCGCAGGGAGCAGCATCATGGCCGAAATCGTATCCTTCCCGGACGCAGGCAGGGCGGAGGGATTACTGCTCCGCTCGTTGCGCGACGGCGTGCTGCGTCTCGTGCTCAACAACCCGCCGGCCAATGCGCTGTCGATCGCGCTTCTCGAAGCGCTGATGGCCGAACTCGACAAGGCCGGATCGGACGCGAGCGTGCGCGTCCTCGTCATCGCCTCGACCGGCAATGTCTTTTCCGCCGGCCACGATCTCAAGGAACTCACCGCCCATCGTGCCGATGAAGATCAGGGAGCCGGTTTCTTCGACAAGGCCTTCCGGCTCTGCGCCGATCTGATGCTGAAAATCGCGAATCTGCCGAAGCCGGTCATCGCCGAGGTCGACGGGCTGGCGACGGCGGCCGGCTGCCAGCTCGTTGCCTCCTGCGATCTGGCGATCTGCACGGATACGTCGACATTCTGCACGCCGGGCGTCAATATCGGCCTGTTCTGTTCGACGCCGATGGTCGCTGTTACCCGGGCCGCGCATCGCAAGCAGGCGATGGAGATGCTGTTGACCGGCGAGACGATCGACGCCTCCACAGCTAAGGATTTCGGTCTCGTCAACCGCATCGTGCCGAAGCAGTATCTGGCGCAGGTCGTTGCCAAATATGCCGGCGTGATCGCCAGCAAGTCGTCTCTGACCCTGAAGATCGGTAAGGAAGCGTTCTACCGGCAGATCGAACTGCCGGTCGAGGCAGCCTATGATTATGCCGCCAAAGTGATGGTCGGCAATATGCTGACGCAGGATGCTGAGGAGGGGATCGGCGCCTTCCTCGGCAAGCGCGCCCCGGAATGGACCGGCGAGTGATCACGCCAGTTTCAGAACCAGTCCGCCGATGGCGATGACGACGCCGGCGGCGTAGCGCCAGACACTGGCTTTTTCCTTGAAGACAGTAATCGAGATCACCAGCGCAAAGAGGATTGCGGTTTCGCGCAGGGCGGCAACGGTTGCGACCGGGACTTTCGTCATAGCCCAGAGGGCCAGCCCGTAAGACGCGATCGAGCCGGCGCCGCCGATCAGGCCGCGCCACCAGTTGCAACGGACGTGACGCGCCACGGCGATGGTGCCGCGTTGCGAAACCGCCCAGGAAAACAGCAGCACCGGCGGCAGCAGCGACATCCACAATGTGTAGGAGACCGCATTGCCGGAAAGCCGCGCGCCGATGCCGTCGACATAGGTGTAGCTGGCGATGACGCAGGCATTGGCAAGCGAGAGCATGACGGCGCGGCTGCTGCCGCGCCGAGCCTCAAGAGCAAGCGTCAGCACACCGGCGCAGATCGTCATTGTGCCGGCCAGGGCGCCGCCGGAAAGATTTTCCTTCAGGATGAAACCGCTTGTCGCGGCGATCAGCAGCGGTGCGCAGCCGCGCATCAACGGATAGACGAGACCGATATCGCCGGCCCGGTAGGCGGCGGCGACCAGCTGGAAATAGGCGAATTGCAGGATGGCCGAAGCGCCGATGAACGGCCAGGCAGAGGCTTGCGGCAGCGGCAGGAATGCCAGGAACGGTAGAGTTGAAACCGCGCCGCCGGCCGAGATCAATGCCGCATCGAGGGATTTATCGCTTCCTGCCTTGACGATGGCGTTCCATGTCGCATGCAGCAATGCGCCGAAGAGAACGAGCAGGATGACGTCGAGCGGCAAGGGAGTAAATCCGGAAAAGATGAGAGACGCTGGAAACGCCTCGCCTTGGACGTTTCAAATTCCTGAAAAGACAACTGGGATTTGCACGAAAATACACGGCAGCGGTCGCGGACGTGTTGATGTGTCGAATAGCATTCTTTCGGCACGGGCACAATTGCGGCGCTTCGAGGCAATTTTTACGTGCGCGCGACATGCGTTCAATCCAGGCGATCCTTTCAACTATGAGATGTTTCTAATGGATACGGGAACGGAGCCCGATAGTATCGGGAACAAAAGAAGAAACCATTTGCGGGAACCCGGTAACCGACTATTCTATGATGCTGAAATATAGATATTATTCTATAACTTTGACATACTGGGATTTTAAAGCTTCTGATTGTGTAACTTTCGAAATATCGCAGCGCGGGATTGAATGCGCGCCTTTCGCAAACGCGAAAGACGCATAGTTCCTGCGGCGGTCAGGACGGCGAAACCATCAAAGTTGATAATGCGGAACGAACAGCATCCCGTCAAGGTTGTCGATGTTCTGGCAGTTCAGGACGGGACAGCGCGGATCGTCTTTCGAGGGGATATGCGTCCATTCCGCATAGTCGGTGGCATCGCAATAATTGCTGTTGCGGACATAGCGATCGTAAAGCTGCAGTCCGCGGGGAGACTGGTAACGGAAGATGACCGCACCCTGATTGTGAATGGCGGCGCGCACGCTGGCACAGCTCATGGCAAGCGGATTGTGGCGCGAGATCGCCAGCGCCGGCGATGCGGCGAGCACGAAAATGAGGGCAAGAGCGATTTTTTTCATCGAATCATCCTCAGGAGTATCCTGTTCATATATACGGGAAAGGCGTGCAGCCGGTTTCACGGAAATGCAAAAAAACCTGCGGGCCATGCCAATCGGCTTTGCAAGTGGAGAAGCGGACATGAACCACGACAGCTATACGGATGATTATCTCACCGGAATCCTGCATTCGGTAAAGACCATCGCGCTGACCGGCGCTTCGCCCAATCCGGCCCGGCCGAGCAACGGCGTCATGGGTTATCTGCTGTCGCGCGGCTACGAAGTCATCCCCGTCAATCCGGGGCAGGCGGGCAAGCAGATCCAAGGTCGCACCGTCTATGCCCGGCTCGCCGACATTCCCGTGCCGATCGACATGGTCGACGTTTTCCGCGCCGCCGAATATCTGGATGGGGTGGTCGAGGAGGCCTTAGCGCTGAGGCCGCTGCCGCAGATCATCTGGGCCCAGCTCGGCGTGCGTGACGACGCGGCCGCGGCAAAGGCGGAAGCGGCCGGAATCAAGGTGGTGATGAACCGCTGCCCGGCGATCGAATATCCCCGTCTCATCGCCTGACCTCGTTGGCTGCTCTCGTTGCTTGAGTCGCTGTCGGCTGAGACGGATTTTCCACCGAACGCCTATGGGTTGAAACGGATCGCGATTAACTTTCGTTAGCGACAGGCTATGATCCTGCCCGTCAGCAACAACTGGAGGACGACATGGCCAAGAACGATCCGGGATTCAACACGTTGGCGATCCATGCCGGCGCCCAGCCCGACCCGGCGACCGGCGCGCGGGTCACGCCGATCTATCAGACGACCGCCTTTGTCTTCGATGATTCCGATCATGCCGCCGCCCTCTTCGGCCTGCAGGCCTTCGGCAACATCTACACCCGCATCATGAACCCGACGCAGGCCGTGCTCGAGGAGCGCGTCGCAGCGCTCGAAGGCGGCACGGCAGCCCTTGCCGTCGCCTCCGGCCATGCGGCGCAGATGATCGTCTTCCACACCATCATGCGCCCCGGCGAGAATTTCATCGCCGCCAACAGGCTCTATGGCGGCTCGATCAACCAGTTCGGCCACGCCTTCGAGAATTTCGGCTGGCAGGTGCGCTGGGCCGATCCCGCCGACCCGGCAAGCTTCGAAAGCCAGATCGATGACAAGACGCGCGGCATCTTCATCGAAAGCCTGGCCAATCCCGGCGGCACCTTCGTCGATATCGCCGCCATCGCCGATGTCGCCCATCGCAACGGCCTGCCGCTGATCGTCGACAATACGATGGCAACCCCTTATCTGATCCGCCCGATCGAGCACGGTGCCGATATCGTCGTGCATTCGCTGACGAAATTTCTCGGCGGTCACGGCAATTCCATGGGCGGCCTCATCGTCGACGGCGGCACTTTCGACTGGTCGAAATCCGGCAACTACCCGATGCTGTCGAGCCCGCGGCCGGAATATAACGGCATGGTCCTGCACGCGACCTTCGGCAATTTCGCCTTTGCGATCGCTGCCCGCGTGCTCGGCCTGCGCGATCTTGGCCCGGCAATCTCGCCCTTCAATGCCTTCCTGATCCTGACCGGCATCGAGACGCTGCCGCTGCGCATGCAGCGCCACAGCGACAATGCGATCGCCGTCGCAAAGTGGCTGAAGGCGCACAGCAAGATCGCCTGGGTCAATTATGCCGGCCTCGACGACGACCCGAACCACGTCCTGCAGCAACGCTATTCGCCGAAAGGCGCCGGTTCCGTCTTCACCTTCGGCGTCGAGGGCGGCTACGAGGCAGGCAAGACGCTGGTCGAGGGGCTGCAGCTCTTCTCCCATCTTGCCAATATCGGCGACACCCGCTCGCTGGTCATCCATCCGGCCTCGACGACGCACCGGCAGTTGAGCGACGAGCAGAAGATCGCCGCCGGCGCCGGGCCCGACGTGGTGCGCCTTTCCGTCGGCATCGAGGACGTCAAGGACATCATCGCCGATCTCGAACAGGCGCTCTCGAAAATCTGACATCGGAGAGGTCCGTGACGACCATGGCAAATTTCATTCACTTCCGCATTGACGGCGTCGAACCGGAGTTCGGCGCCCCGGAGCCCGGCCGGATCATCTCCGGCGATCCGCAATTCCGCAGCTGGAACCTGGAGGAAGCCGCAGGCGGGCTCTATTCCGGCATCTGGGAGGCGACGCCGGGCAAATGGCGGATCGTCTATGAGGAATGGGAATATTTCAGCCTGCTGTCCGGCCATTCGATCGTGACCGAGGATGGCGGCGAGCCGATTCATCTGAAGATCGGCGACCGGATGATCTTAAGACCCGGCTTCAAAGGGACGTGGGAAGTCGTTGAAACGACTCGCAAGGATTATGTGATCAAGGTCTAAGTAGCGCCGGTAAATCGCCGCCGTTGACGGCGGGCCTGTCCCGATTTGCGGCGAGGGCGGCCCGTTTTTCCTCAAATGCGTGCGCCTCTTTGCCGGATAGAAAGCTTTTAACCAATCCCATTAATCCGCCCTACATTGTCAAAATGCTATATCTTGTCTGCAGCGCATAGCGGACATGATGTCTCCTGCCGTCCCCCAGACATGGCCTTGCAATTAACATTTTGCGGAATTTGCATGTCGTCGACTCTTGCAGGTAGGCACGTTCGCACCCAAACGTCTTCCATCATCGCGACGACGGTCTGTTTCCTTGTCGTCGCCCTCATCCTGACCGGCTTGATGGCGCATGTCGTCGTCACGATGACCCGGTCGGCGAATGAGATCGATGATGCCAGGGCCACGCGCGCCGCCCGTGCGGCAATCGGAGCCTTTGTGGCGCGCCTGAGCGGGACGACGACTGACAATGCCATTTGGGACGATGCCTATAGTGCAGCCTCGTCTCCGACCGCGGCCGCTTGGGCCTATGAAAATTGGGGAAAGACCAGCGAGGATTACGCGCTGTATGACGGTGCGGTCGTCATCGGCCCCGACCGCTCTTCGATCGTCTCCGCCTATGCCAAAGGCAAGCCCTTCGAGCCGAGCGCCTTTTTCGGCGAAGGCTTTTATCGGCAGATCAGAGTAGCTGCCGATCCCGCGCGGGCGCCGGTGGTCAATTTCATCAAGACCGAAAGCGGCATCGCCCTGCTCGCATCGCAGGCGATCCAGCCATACGAGGCCGCCACCGAGCTTCCGAAGCTCAGCACACTGACCTTTTACAAGGAATTTTCGCCCGAGGTTCTCGACGCACTCTCGAACGAACATGAACTGGAGGGCTTACACCTTGAGACGAAGCCCAGGCCGGAATTTCTGAACACGCCGATTACAGACATGAAGGGGGCCGTCATCGGCTATCTCGTCTGGCCGAGCAAGGCGCCGGGAAGCACCGTGTTTCAGCAGGTGACGCCCTATGTCGCGGCCGCCGTCGCCATCCTTGCGCTGTTCCTGATCGGCGTGCTGATGGTCGGCGCGTCCGAGGCGCGGCGCCTGCGCCAATTGGCGCAAGCAGCGCTTTTCGAAGCGAGCCATGACAGCCTGAGCGGCCTGTTGAACAGACATGGTCTTCTCAACCTGTTGGAAGAGTTCGAGAGTTCGGGCTCTTCGCCGCCACGGCTTTATCTGGTCGACCTCGATGGTTTCAAGGCCGTCAACGATGCCTGGGGGCACGCGGTCGGCGATGATTTGATCCGGCTGGTCTCGAACGCGCTGACGGCCTGCCACCCCGAAGTCGTTGCCGCGGCGCGGCTGGGAGGCGATGAATTTGCGCTGGTGCATGTTGGGTCCGCCACCTGCG
Source organism: Rhizobium redzepovicii (assembly GCF_019793435.1). Classification (GTDB taxonomy): domain Bacteria; phylum Pseudomonadota; class Alphaproteobacteria; order Rhizobiales; family Rhizobiaceae; genus Rhizobium; species Rhizobium redzepovicii. Next base: position 197,516 of record NZ_JAILYH010000006.1, read on the forward strand.
AAGATATGGAGAAGACCATTCTGGCGCTGTTTGCCGAGCCCTTCAAAATCGACGGCCGGACGATCGAAGTCGGCGCAAGCATCGGAGCTGCCGCGGGCGACGCAGACATCGAGCCCTTGGAGCTTCTCCGCAGAGCGGACATGGCCCTCTATCGCGCCAAGGCCAATGGCCGAGGCCAAGCGATCGAATACGACCCCGAGCTGGACGAGGAGCGCCAGCGGGTCGCCGAACTGGAAGGCCTTTTGAAAGGCGCCATCGGCAGTGGTGCGATCGAGGCCGTTTTTCAGCCTCTCGTCTCTGCGACGACAGGCGCTGTCACCGGTTTGGAAGCGCTGGCGCGCTGGCGAACGTCGACAGGAAACATCAGCCCGGAGATTTTCATTCCTCTCGCCGAGCGGTGCGGCCTCATCGATGCGCTGGGCGTTCACATGCTGAGAACATCGATCGAGCATGCCAGGAGCTGGCCCGATCTGGCATTGTCTGTGAACGTCTCGCCAATCCAGCTCTGCAATCCGGAATTTGCCGCCGAAGTGATTTCGGTCCTGCAGGAGCTCGACTTCGATCCAAAGCGCCTGACCTTGGAGATTACCGAAGGCGTCCTGATGACGAATCCGGATCAGGCTCGGCGGTCGATAGACCAGCTCAAGCGCGTCGGCATAAAATTCGCGCTTGATGACTTTGGCTGCGGTTATGCCAGCATTGGCGCATTGCGGCAGTTCGGGTTCGATCGCATGAAGATCGACCGCTCGCTTGTGTCCGCTCTCGATGAAGGCGCCAATGGCGCCGATGTTCTTCGGGCGACCATTTCGCTTGCCACCGCCCTGCAAATTCCCGTGACCGCTGAAGGCATCGAGAACAGCCGCCAGGCTGCGATCTTGCGAGAGGCCGGCTGCGATCAGCTTCAGGGGTATCTGATCGGCAGACCGATGTCGGCACGCGACATATCCAGCAAGCTGGAAGAACAGTCGGCCGCCTGACGCCGTGGATTTCGTGGCATATGCTCCGATCAGGCGTACCAACCAGCACTTTCCGCATCGATTGCCACATTTTCAGGCATGGCCGTCGCCGGGTCATGCGGCGGCTGTCTCGATAAGTTTTGTCAATCCGCGTTTTCAATCAAAAGGCTGAGGCTGCGGTATCACCGGCCGCTACGGCTGATCTGTCAGGGGTGGATCACCACTGCAGATCCAGCCGGTCAAGCCCGTGGAAATGATAGACATCCTTGACCACAGGCGTCTTCGCCAGCTTCAGACCGGAAAGCCGCTCGAAGAGGATCGGCAGCACGATGTTGAGTTCCAGCCGCGCCAGCGGCGCGCCGATGCAGAAATGGATGCCGGCGCCGAAGGAGAGGTTCGCCGCCTCGTTGCGGTCGGGCCGGAAGGCGAGGGGATCGGTGAATTTCGCCGGATCGAGATTGGCGGCGGCGAGGACGAGGCTGACCTTGTCGCCGCGCTGGAAGGAGACGCCGTCGATTTCGGCGGGCTCCAGCGCCCAGCGCTGGAAGATGTGGACCGGCGCGCAGATGCGCAGGGTTTCCTCGACGGTGCGCTCGGTCGTCGCCTCGTCACGGAAGAGCGCAGCCGGATCTGAGCCGCTTTCGAGGATGGTGCGCACGGAATTGCCGATCTGGTGCACGGTCGCCTCGTGCCCGGCATTGAGCAGCACGATCGTCGTCGAGATCAGCTCTTCCTCGGTGAGATACTGTCCCTTGTGCTCGGTATGGATCATGTGGGTCAGCAGGTCGTCGCGCGGCTCGGCGCGGCGCTCGGCGATCACTGTTCTGACGTAGTCGGAAAATTCCTTCGCCGCCCGTTCGGCCTCATCCTCCTGCTCGCGCGTGCGGCCGAACATGTACATGCGGACATAGGCGTGCGACCAGGCAAGCAGCTGCGGCCCCATCTCCTCTGGAATGCCGATCATCCGGGCGATCATCGTCACCGGAATGATGTCGGCAAAGGCCGAGAGCAGCTCGACCTCGCGCTTGTCGGCGAATCCGTCGATCAGCCGGTTGGCAAGCTCGGCAAGCTCCGGCTTCATCTTCTCGACATGGCGGGAGACGAAGGCGCGGTTGACCAGCGTGCGCAGCCGCGTGTGCTCCGGCGGTTCGAGTTCGAGCAGGGAATAGCGTTCCGAGAGATCGAAACTGGCAAGGTGCGGCATCGGCTCGGCAAGGCCGAGCTCCTCGCGGCTGGCGATATGCAGGATCTGCCGACCGAAGCGGCGGTCGCGCAGCAGACCGTTCACGTGCTCGTAACCCGTGAAGAACCATTGCTTCTGCTCGGTCCAGTAGAACGTCGGACAATGGGCGTGAAGTGCGGCATAGACGGCATTCGGATCGCCATAGAAGGCCGGATTGCGGGCGTCCAGCGAGACGTGGCGGTTGGATGAATCGATCGAGAGAAAGGGCGGTATCGTCATGACGCGAAGGCTTAGCGGATTTGCCGGGCCTCGGAAAGATGGCGGGGCGAGGGCAAGCCGTCCTGAAACGACGCGCCGATCGCATTAAGATCCGTGTCTAACCGTGGGGATTGACTCCGGTTTTCCGGTCAGCCGGCCCGCGACAGCGTGCCCATGCGCCGCAGCGCCTCGACCTGGTCGTCGACCGTCGGCACGAGTTCGCCGGCGGTGGTGCTCGGCGTTGCCGGGGCCGGGGCTGCGGCCTCGGCTTTGCCGAAGGTGACCGTGCAGTTGCGGCCAGCGCCCTTTGCGGCATAGAGCGCCCGGTCGGCGGCCGAGATCAGCTTGTCGATATTGGCTTCGAGCGAGGAGGCGAGCGCGATGCCGATGCTGACGGTGACCGGAACGATAGCTTCGCCGGTGCTGACGGGCAGGCGGCAAAATTCGGTTCGGATCGCTTCGGCGATCGCCTCAGCTTCGGTCTGGTCGGTGACCGCGGCGAAGGCTGCGAATTCTTCGCCGCCCATGCGGCCGAAGATGCTGTTTGGAATATACTGGCGGGCCATGCGGGCGAAAGCCGTCAGCACGGCATCGCCGGACTGGTGGCCGAAACGGTCGTTGACGCGCTTGAAATGATCGAGATCGAAGAGCATCACCGCGACCTGGTGTTGCTCGTCATGGGCTTTTTCCTGGATGGCGTCGAAATAGCCGAGCAGGCCGCGGCGGTTGAGCACACCCGTCAGCGAATCAGTGAGCGTGAGGGCGCGCAGGTGCCGCTCGGAGCGCTCCATGATCAGCCGGCAAGTGAAGGCGAAGGCGATGGTGAGCAGGAAGGCGCTTGCCATGGCGGAGGCGCCGCCGAGATTGGTTGCCTCGATATCGCTTGGCAGCGTCAGCGCCATCGTCAGCGCTGAGCCGAAGCACAGGCAGCCCTGGATGACGAAGACGCCCATCAGCTTGACGCGGGTGCGCTCGCGGCGCATGTCGCCGGCGGAAACCGCCAGGGCAAGCGCCGTCGCCCCTGTCGCCGAAGCGAGGTTGTAGAGCACCACCCGGTTTGAATAGTCGCTGTTGACCCAGGGCAGGAAGACGCCAGCGAGCCAGATCGCCGGCGGCAGCAGCGCCCACCATTCGATCTTCTTGCGGTCGAGCGCCAGAAAACCCGCCACCCAGGCGCTCTGGCCGAGCAGCGCGATGGCATTGCCGATCTCAATCGACAGCAGGCTGGGGACCTGGTCGCGCAGCGCGATCATCGCAAAACCGATGCCGGTCAGCAGGAAGCCGAGGCCCCAATAGAGATAGGCCTCGTTCCGGACATTGTGGCGCCAGGCGACGAACAGCACCAAAGCGAGCGTCATGGCCTCCGAACACCAGATGGCGAGACCTGTAGCGATATTGAACACGGCAGCAACCCCTTGCCCGTCTGTCTTATCGGGTGGCCTTGTCTGTCGGCCCCGATCTGTTGGCTTGCATCCTTGCCGAGGAAGCTCGCCACTTCCTTAATGCTGCTGCGCTGCGGTATGGTTTTTGGCGGATATCTCCCGGTAAGCTTTCCGCCGGGTAAATGTGTGTGAGCACTCTCGAATGGAGTAAGCATTCCTTCATCCTGTCATGGAGAAAAGCCGGGGAAGGCGGTGCCATAGGCTCGCCGTTAACAGGCGCTTGTTGGAAAGAGGCTACAGCCAGGGCCACCTTGCCCGCCTTCTTAACGTTATCCGCATGCGTGTCTTGAAGAGAAGGGCACGGACACTCTATGTAGGGATAAGACATTTTCTTTGATTCCCGGCGCCGGCCGGCGAGACGTTGACAAAGGACGCACATGAGAAACCCAGTCGATACCGCAATGGCCCTCGTGCCGATGGTCGTGGAACAGACCAACCGCGGTGAACGCTCCTACGACATCTATTCCCGTCTGTTGAAGGAGCGCATCATCTTCCTGACCGGTGCCGTCGAAGACCATATGGCAACGCTCGTGTGCGCCCAGCTTCTCTTCCTCGAGGCCGAAAACCCGAAGAAAGAAATCGCCCTCTACATCAATTCGCCGGGCGGCGTCGTCACCGCCGGCATGGCGATCTACGACACGATGCAGTTCATCAAGCCGGCGGTTTCGACGCTCTGCATCGGCCAGGCCGCATCCATGGGCTCGCTGCTGCTGGCCGCCGGCCACAAGGATATGCGCTTCGCCACGCCGAATTCCCGCATCATGGTGCATCAGCCGTCGGGCGGCTTCCAGGGCCAGGCCTCGGACATCGAACGCCACGCCCGCGACATCCTGAAGATGAAGCGCCGCCTGAACGAGGTCTATGTCAAGCACACCGGCCGCACCTACGAGGAAGTTGAAAAGACCCTCGATCGTGACCATTTCATGGATGCGGACGAAGCCCAGGGCTGGGGCGTGATCGACAAGGTTCTGACGTCGCGCCTCGAAATGGAAGGCGAACAGGCCTAGTAATTAATTGGGATGGTGTTTTCGTCGCCACAGTTCTATCTCATTTGTGATCGAACAAGGCTTTCAACTGGCGACGAAGACGCTAATAGTAGCTATTAATGCTATGTTGAAATTTTATGACATAGCATCGGCATTCGAAGGGGAATTCGTTGCCACCGGAACCCGGACATGATCGATTGGGCCCGGTTCGTAGCCCCTGAAGCCCTTCTCGGCAAAGGCTCCGGTGACGGAGTGCCGCCAGGAGCTGATTGAGTGGACCGCGATTTCGCCTTGAAATGCGGCGTGCTGGAAGGAAAGTGATATGAGCAAGGTCAGCGGCAGCAACGGCGGCGACTCCAAGAACACACTCTATTGTTCGTTCTGCGGAAAGAGCCAGCACGAAGTCCGGAAACTGATTGCCGGACCGACCGTCTTCATCTGCGATGAATGCGTCGAATTGTGCATGGACATCATCCGCGAGGAGAACAAGTCCTCGATGGTCAAGTCCCGCGACGGCGTTCCGACGCCCCAGGACATCATCAAGGTCCTCGACGAATACGTCATCGGCCAGCGGCAGGCGAAGAAGATCTTGTCGGTCGCCGTTCACAACCATTACAAGCGCCTGGCGCACGCCTCCAAGAACGGCGAAGTCGAGCTGGCGAAGTCGAACATCATGCTGGTCGGCCCGACCGGCTGCGGCAAGACCTATCTCGCCCAGACGCTCGCCCGCATCATCGACGTTCCGTTCACCATGGCCGATGCGACGACGCTGACCGAAGCCGGTTACGTCGGCGAAGACGTCGAAAACATCATCCTCAAGCTTCTGCAGTCGGCCGACTACAATGTCGAGCGCGCCCAGCGCGGCATCGTCTATATCGACGAAGTCGACAAGATTTCGCGCAAGTCCGACAATCCGTCGATCACCCGCGACGTCTCGGGCGAGGGCGTGCAGCAGGCGCTGTTGAAGATCATGGAAGGCACGGTCGCTTCCGTTCCGCCGCAGGGCGGCCGCAAGCATCCGCAGCAGGAATTCCTCCAGGTCGACACGACCAACATCCTGTTCATCTGCGGCGGCGCCTTCGCCGGTCTCGACAAGATCATCTCCGCACGTGGCGAGAAGACCTCGATCGGCTTCGGCGCCACCGTCAAGGCCCAGGACGACCGCCGCGTCGGCGAAGTCCTGCGCGAACTGGAGCCGGAAGACCTGGTCAAGTTCGGCCTCATCCCCGAATTCATCGGCCGTCTGCCGGTTCTGGCGACGCTGGAGGATCTCGATGAGGATGCGCTGATCCAGATCTTGTCGGAGCCGAAGAACGCGCTGATCAAGCAGTATCAGCGCCTGTTCGAGATGGAAGACGTGGAACTGACCTTCCACGAGGATGCCCTGCGCGAAATCGCCCGCAAGGCGATCGTCCGCAAGACCGGCGCCCGGGGCCTTCGCTCGATCATGGAGAAGATCCTGCTCGACACGATGTTCGAATTGCCGACGCTGGAAGGTGTGCGCGAAGTCGTCATCTCCGAGGAAGTGGTGCGCGGTTCGGCCCGCCCGCTTTACATCTATGCCGATCGTCAGGAAGAAAAGGCCAACGCTTCGGCGTAACCTTTGCGCTTTCGCACGATTATTTTGGGGGCTTGCCATCGGCGGGCCCCTTTCTATTTGAAAAACCATCCGAGGCACTGTTAGTATTCTGCCGGTGGGAACCGGAATTGACTTTGCCGATGTTGGGAAGGGGCCGATGTTGTGCAAGGAAGAGTGCTTGGCAATGATGCCGTGATTCCGTAAGCCTATTGTCGGTGCTTGTATTTTAGTCGGTTGGAAGTGGTAAGCGCCGGTCCAGCCACGCGCTTCATAGTGTTGGTGTTCCGTTGTAATAAAGCTGTCACATCCGGGGAACGCGGGCGTTAGCGTGGCTTGAAAAGCGTAGTCAGAACCTCCACTTGTAGCAACAAGTGAGAGTGCCGGCCGGTCCCAAGCGGCCGTGCAGAGAGCCCGGTAACGGGACGATGGAAAGGACTTAAAAATGACGAAGAAAACGTCTGTAGCGAGCAGCACTGCCTACCCTGTTCTGCCTTTGCGCGACATCGTGGTTTTCCCGCATATGATCGTGCCGCTGTTCGTCGGACGGGAAAAGTCGATCCGTGCGCTCGAAGAGGTCATGGGTTCCGACAAGCAGATCATGCTGGTGACGCAGATCAACGCCAGTGACGACGATCCGGATCCCTCCGCGATCCACAAGGTCGGCACCGTGGCGAACGTATTGCAGCTCTTGAAGCTGCCCGATGGCACGGTCAAGGTTCTGGTCGAAGGCCGCGCCCGCGCCGAGATCGACACCTATACCAGCCGCGAAGATTTCTATGAGGCGCTCGGCCATGTGCTTGAGGAGCCGCACGACGATCCGGTCGAGCTGGAAGCCTTGTCGCGTTCGGTCGTCTCCGAATTCGAAAGCTATGTGAAGCTCAACAAGAAGATTTCGCCTGAGGTGGTAGGTGCCGCCAGCCAGATCGACGACTATTCCAAGCTCGCCGATACGGTCGCTTCGCATCTGTCGATCAAGATCACCGAGAAGCAGGAGATGCTGGAAACCACCAGCGTCAAGGCCCGCCTCGAAAAGGCCCTCGGCTTCATGGAAGGCGAGATTTCGGTCCTGCAGGTCGAAAAGCGCATCCGCTCGCGCGTCAAGCGCCAGATGGAAAAGACCCAGCGCGAATACTACCTGAACGAACAGATGAAGGCGATCCAGAAGGAACTCGGCGACGGCGAAGAAGGCCGCGACGAGATGAGCGAACTGGAAGAGCGCATCGCCAAGACCAAGCTCTCCAAGGAGGCCCGTGAAAAGGCTGACGCGGAGCTGAAGAAGCTGCGCCAGATGAGCCCGATGTCGGCTGAAGCCACCGTCGTGCGCAATTATCTGGACTGGCTGCTCGGCATCCCCTGGGGCAAGAAGTCGAAGATCAAGGCCGATCTCAACAATGCCGAGAAGATCCTCGAAGCCGATCACTTCGGTCTCGACAAGGTCAAGGAGCGCATCGTCGAATATCTGGCCGTGCAGGCTCGCGCCACCAAGATCAAGGGCCCGATCCTGTGCCTCGTCGGCCCTCCCGGTGTCGGCAAGACCTCGCTCGCCCAGTCGATCGCCAAGGCGACCGGCCGTGAGTATGTCCGCATGGCGCTCGGCGGCGTTCGTGACGAAGCCGAAATCCGCGGCCACCGCCGCACCTATATCGGCTCGATGCCCGGCAAGGTCATCCAGTCGATGAAGAAGGCGAAGAAGTCGAACCCGCTGTTCCTGCTCGACGAAATCGACAAGCTCGGCCAGGACTATCGCGGTGATCCGTCTTCGGCCCTGCTCGAGGTGCTCGATCCGGCGCAGAACTCGACCTTCATGGATCATTACCTGGAAGTCGAATACGACCTGTCGGACGTGATGTTCATCACGACGGCGAATACGCTGAACATCCCTGCGCCGCTGATGGACCGCATGGAGATCATCCGTATCGCCGGCTACACCGAAGATGAAAAGCGCGAGATCGCCAAGCGGCATCTGCTGCCGAAGGCCATCAAGGAACATGCGTTGCAGCCGGAAGAATTCTCGGTCAGCGACGACGCTCTGATGGCGATCAGCCAGCAGTACACCCGTGAAGCCGGTGTGCGCAGCTTCGAACGTGAACTGATGAAGCTCGCCCGCAAGGCGGTCACCGAGATCATCAAGGGCAAGACGAAGTCCGTGCATGTGACGGCCGCCAACATCTCCGACTATCTGGGTGTTCCGCGCTTCCGCCATGGCGAAGCCGAGGGCGAGGATCAGGTCGGCGTTGTCACCGGCCTTGCCTGGACGGAAGTCGGCGGCGAACTGCTGACCATCGAAGGCGTGATGATGCCGGGCAAGGGCCGCATGACGGTCACCGGCAATCTGAAGGAAGTCATGAAGGAATCGATCTCGGCGGCGGCCTCCTACGTCCGCTCGCGCGCTGTCGATTTCGGCATCGAGCCGCCGCGCTTCGACAAGAGCGACATCCACGTGCACGTGCCGGAAGGCGCGACGCCGAAGGATGGCCCCTCGGCCGGCGTCGCTATGGCGACCGCCATCGTCTCGATCATGACCGGTATCCCGGTGAACAGACACGTGGCCATGACCGGTGAAATCACCCTTCGCGGCCGTGTGCTGCCGATCGGCGGTCTCAAGGAAAAGCTGCTCGCAGCGCTTCGTGGCGGCATCAAGAAGGTGCTGATTCCGGAAGAAAACGCCAAGGACCTGGCGGAGATTCCGGACAACGTGAAGAACAGCATGGAGATCATCCCGGTGTCCCGCATGGGCGAGGTGATCAAGCATGCGCTGGTCCGGCGGCCGGAGCCGATCGAATGGGACGGCACGGTGGAAACGCCTGTCATCACCTCGGTCGAAGGCCTCGACGAGACGGGCGCGACCATAGCGCATTGAGTGGCCTCGGCCACATTTATGCCCCATTGGCTGAAAAGACGGAAAAAGGCTGGCGAAAACGCCAGCCTTTTTTGTGAAAACGTCATGTAGACGCTTGCTTTTCCTTGATTTGCAGGGCTTTTGGGTTCCCGGCGGGCCTGATGAAACCTATTCTGCGCCTAGCTTACTTTTGAGTCGTTTCGTACCATTTAGAAAGGGGTGGAAACATGAACAAGAATGAACTCGTGTCCGCAGTCGCCGAAAAGGCAGGACTGACGAAGTCTGACGCGGCTTCCGCTGTTGACGCGGTTTTTGACGTTGTCCAGGGTGAACTCAAGAACAAGGGCGACATCCGCCTCGCAGGGTTCGGCAGCTTCACCGTTTCTCATCGTGCCGCATCGAAGGGCCGCAACCCGTCGACGGGCGCTGAAGTCGACATTCCGGCTCGCAACGTGCCGAAGTTCACGCCCGGCAAGGGCCTGAAGGACGCCGTCAACGGCTGATCTGAGATTATCCGCCAGCCGTAAACGAGACCGGCTGTGCAGGATTTGGGAGGGGTTCGGCTTTGCCGGACCCCTTTTGCTTTCGCCGCTTGCCGCATGCGGCGCATTGTTCTACGACAGAGCTGTTCTCAGGGCGGGGTGAAACTCCCCACCGGCGGTAAGGGTCTCGGCCCGAGCCCGCGAGCGCCTTCCCAAGCTGTCGCTTGGGAAGGGTCAGCAGATCCGGTGCGATTCCGGAGCCGACGGTCAAAGTCCGGATGGAAGAGAATGAGCATGGCCGCGTGCGGGGCAGGAGACTGCCAGCGTCAGCGTGCCGTCGCTCGTTGCGTCCTGATTTATGTTGGTCCCTGGTTTCGGATGAAAGACATGAATCAGAATTCCCTTGCAGTGTCGCAGTCGCGCGCCTTTGCCGGCGCAGCTTTCATGGTGCTTGGAGGCGTGGTCTTCTCGCTCCTCAACGTCGTCACCCAGTGGCTGACGATGAAGCTCGCCTTTCCCTCGGCTTCCGCGGCCTTCTGGCAATATGCTTTCGCATTTCTGTTCTCCTTGCCCTTCCTGCGCAAATCAGGCCTTTCGGCAATGCGCACCGATTATCCCTGGCGGCATATTGTGCGCGTGATCTTTGCCGCGCTCGGCGTCGAGGCCTGGATTTCCGGCCTTGCGTCGGTGCCGATCTGGCAGGCGATCGCCCTCGTCATGACCTCGCCTTTCTTCATCATTCTCGGCGCCCGCCTGTTCCTCGGCGAACGTGTCGGTCCTGTCCGGTGGGCGGCGACCGGTGTCGGCTTTGCCGGCGCGATGATCATCCTGCAGCCATGGTCCGACAGCTTCACCTGGGCAGCCCTGCTGCCGGTGCTCTCGGCGCTGTTCTGGGGCGCCTCGTCGCTGATCACCAAGAGCCTGACCGGCATCGAAAAGCCCGAGACGATCACCGTCTGGCTGCTGGTGCTGCTGACGCCGATCAATGGCGGCCTGGCGCTCGCGGCGGGCTTTGCCGTGCCGACGGGCACCGCGCTTGCTCTCTTCCTGCTGGCCGGCCTGCTGACGGTCGTAGCGCAATACCTGCTGACCCTTGCCTATGCCAGCGCCGACGCCGCCTACGTCCAGCCCTTCGACAATCTGAAGCTGCCGTTGAATGTGCTGGCCGGCTGGCTGTTCTTCGGTTATGCGCCGGCCGGTTATCTTTGGCTCGGAGCTGCTCTCATCCTTGCCGCCTCGCTTTTCATCATGCGCGACGAGATGCGCCGGGAAAAGGGCGGCCTGACGCAAACCGCGTGAAATGGCGGGGGCTGTCATGCCTCTGTCATGGCAGTCCCGCAGAAAACCCATGTTTCGACTATTCGACACATGGGGGATTTTCATGACCATTTCATCGCGCAAGGCAGCACTTGCTGCCGTGCTTCTCGCTTCCGTTGCCTTCCCGGCCGCCGCCGAGCCGGTTTTCAACCGCATCGCCTCCTTCCCGGTCGCCCAGAACCTGCCTGCCGACAAGGACAAGCTCTCGGCGACTTCAGCCGAAATCATCACCGCGACCGACGACGGCAACACGCTGATCTATAGCGATAGCCCGCTCGGTGCGATCGGCTTCATCGACATCACCGATGCCAAGGCCCCGAAATCAGGCGGCGCGCTGATGATGGACGGCGAGCCGACCTCGGTCACCTCGAGCGCCGGCAAGGCGCTGGTCGCCGTCAATACCTCCGAAAGCAAGGCCAAGCCCTCGGGCCGTCTGGCGATCGTCGACGTGGCGACGAAGAAGATCGAGAACACCTGCGATCTCGGCGGCCAGCCGGATTCGATCGCGCTCAACAGGGACAAGACGCTCGGCGCCATCGCGATCGAAAACGAGCGCGACGAAGAGGTCAATGACGGCAAGATCCCGCAGATGCCGGCCGGCGATCTGGTCGTCTTCCAGCTCAAGAACGGTGCCGTCGATTGCGCCACCATCAAGCACGTGGCGCTGACCGGCCTTGCCGGCGTCGCCCCTGACGATCCGGAGCCGGAATTCGTCGCCTTTAACGGCTTGAACGAGATCGCACTGACGCTGCAGGAAAACAACGAGATCGTCATCATCGACGCCACTACGGCTGAGGTGAAAACGCATTTCTCCGCCGGCAGCGTCGATCTTACCGGCATCGACACCAAGCGTGACGGCGCTCTGAAATTCACCGGCGAATTGAAGGGCGTTCCGCGTGAGCCCGACGCCGTGAAGTGGCTGGACGACAACCGCCTCGTCATCGCCAACGAAGGCGATTACCAGGGCGGCTCGCGCGGTTTCACCATCTTCGACAAGACGGGCAAGCTTCTCTACGAATCGGGCGCATCCTTCGAACGCGCCGTCGCCCATATCGGCCACTATCCGGAAAGCCGTTCGGGATCGAAGGGCGTCGAGCCAGAAGGCCTCGAAGCCGCCAAGTTCGGCGACGACCAGTATTTCTTCCTGCTCGCCGAGCGCGCCTCGGTCGTCGGCGTCTTTAAAGATACCGGCGCCGATCCCGAGCTCGTGCAGCTGCTGCCATCGGGCATTTCGCCGGAAGGCGGGATCGCCATTCCCCAGCGCAACCTCTTCGCCACTGCCAACGAGCTCGACCTCGGCAAGGATGGCGGCACGCGCTCGCATGTGATGATCTATGAGCGTTCGGAAGGCGAGAAAGCCTATCCTCAGATCGTTTCCGCCGAAAAGGACGGCAATCCGATCGGCTTCGCAGCCCTATCGGGTCTCGCTGCCGTTCCCGGCAAGCCGGGCAGGCTCTATGCCGTCAGCGACAGCGTTCTCGGCTTGCAGCCGACGATCTACACGATCGATGCCAGCAAGAAGCCGGCGGTGATCACCGATGCGCTCATCGTCAAGCGCGACGGCGCCCCGGCCCAGAAGCTCGACATCGAAGGCATCGCGGTGGCCGCCGATGGCTCATTCTGGCTCGCCTCGGAAGGCTACAGCGAGCGTCTCGTCCCTCACGCCCTCTACAACGTCAACGCCAAAGGCGATATCAAGGCCGAGATCGCGCTGCCGAAGGAACTCGCCGCCAACGAAATCCGCTACGGCTTCGAAGGTGTCACCATTGTCGGCACCGGCGACGATGCCACGCTCTGGATGGCTGTCCAGCGCGAATGGGGTGACGACGAGAAGGGCTTCGTCAAGCTAGTCTCCTACAATCCGAAGAAGAAGGAATGGGGTGCCGTGCGCTATCCGCTCGACAAGACGGAAAGCGGCTGGGTCGGCCTGTCTGAAATCTCGGCGCAGGGCGACAGCGTCTACATCATCGAACGCGACAACCTCGTCGGCGACGCTGCCAAGCTGAAGAAGCTCTACAAGGTGGCGATCGCGGAGCTGAAGCCCGCCAAGCTCGGCGGCGAACTGCCGGTCGTCAAGAAAACCGAAGCCCATGACTTCCTCGGCGAACTGAAGACCACGACCAACGGTTACGTGCTCGACAAGCTCGAAGGCTTCACCTTCGACGCCTCAGGCAAGCCCTACGCCGTCACCGACAACGACGGCGTCAGCGATTCCTCCGGCGAGACGCTGTTCTTCCCGGTTGAGCTGAACGCGACGAACTGAGTTGGGATAAAGAGATAAAGGAAGAGGCCGGGCGAAAGCCCGGCCTCTGTCGTTGAATCCAAGACCCCTCCCCACAAGGGGAGGGGCTAAGATGCCGCACCGCTTCACGTAAACTCCATCGTATGAATTCGTCGAACGGTAACAGCCAGCAAGACCTCTGCTTTTGGTCGCTGCCGGACAACAGCGCCTAGTCGCTCCCCCTTATGGGGAGGGGTAGAGCGGCAGCCCACAACCCTCAAAAACAAGCAGCTCCAGCCCTACCAGCGCTGATGCACATGCGGGGCGATCAGCCGCTCGTAGAGCTCGCGTGTCGCCGCCATGACATCGGCCGAGAGCGGCGCAAGATCGGCTGCCGCCGCATTGGCTCTCGCCTGTTCGCCATTGCGGGCACCGGGGATGACGACGGTGACGGCGTCGGCCATCAGGATCCACCGAAGTGCAAAGGCGGCCATGGTGGCGCCTGTGGGCACCAGCTTGCGCACCTCCTCCACCGCCTGCAGGCCGACCTCGAAGGGCACGCCGGCAAAGGTCTCGCCGACGTCGAAGGCCTCGCCGTGACGGTTGAAATTGCGGTGGTCGTCGCTGGCAAAGTGCGTTTCCCTGGTGATCTTGCCGGAGAGCAGACCGCTGGCCAACGGCACGCGGGCGATGATCGCCACGTTCCTGCGGCGCGCCTCCTGGAAAAACAGGTGGTCGGGGCGCTGGCGGAAGATGTTGTAGATGATCTGGATGCTGACGACGCCGGGATATTCGATCGCCTTCAGCCCGTCCTCGACCTTTTCGACGCTAACGCCATAACCCCTGATCTTGCCGGCCTTCTGCAGCGCGTCGAGACCTTCGAAGACCTCCGGCTGGTAAAACACCTCGCGCGGCGGGCAGTGAAGCTGCACGAGGTCGAGGCTGTCGACGGCAAGATTCTCAAGGCTGCGGTCGATGAAGCCTTCGAGATTGGCCTTGGTATAACCTTCGGCGACATGCGGGTTGAGCCGGCGGCCCGCCTTGGTGGCGACCATCGGGCGCTGGCCGCCACGCGTCTTGAGCACGTCGGCGATGATCTTTTCCGAGCGGCCGTCGCCATATACGTCGGCTGTATCGATGAAGGTCATGCCGGCATCGAGTGCGGCATTCAGCGCCGCGCGTCCATCCGCTTCGCTGATATCGCCCCATGAGCCGCCGATCTGCCAGGCGCCGAAGCCGACATTGGTGACCGTGAAGGGCATGCGGCCGAAAGCATGGTGTTTCATGAGAAATTCTCCCAATGCATGTTGCCCGGAAGTGTGCAGCGGTTCCGGGATAGCGACATGCGTAAAAACAGAGAACTAAAGCGCATCGCATCAACCAAGTTCAATGTGACGCGCTTTAGGTGATGAAAGAGATTGGCCTATCAGCCGGGCGAGGATGCGGCAATTGTCGATCCGGCCTTGATTGGTCGCCTCGATGAAATATCGTCGGATTACAAGGCTTCAACTGCAATGGAATGGAAAAGGAAAGATCATGGAGATCAAACCCGCCGGCTCTCGCCCCTCGATGACGCCGCCGGCCGACTATTTCACCGGCGCTGTTCGCCAGGACCCGCTGATGGAGCCGCCGGCACCGGCCCGGGTGAAGGCAACCTCGGTTACTTTCGAGCCCGGCGCCCGCACCGCCTGGCACACGCATCCGCTCGGCCAGACGCTGATCGTCACTTTTGGCAAGGGCCTCGCCCAGAGCTGGGGCGGGGAAATCCGCGAGATTCGCGCCGGCGACACGGTCTGGTTTTCGCCGGGCGAGAAACATTGGCACGGCGCTGGCGAGGATACGGCGATGACGCACATCGCCATTCACGAGGCGCTGGACGGCAAGCATGTCGACTGGATGGAACAGGTCAGCGACGCGCAATATTTCGGCAAAAGCTGATCAGAGCCGTTTCAGGCAATAGGAAAAATGCGCATGTGATTCGACCGTCAGAAACTCGAATTGCCAGCCGTAATCCTTGCAGAACTTGGTGACCGCCTCGACGACGCCATAGACGATCGGCTTGACCGTGTTGCCGGTGCAGAAGTCGTGCCCGGCGATGCGCCCCGTCCGCTTCACCTTCTTTTCGCAGAGCAGCAGTTCCTGCCAGGTGAGCTCGAAGGAATGATCGGTATCGATATAGGCCCAATCGAGGAAATCGTCCTCGAATTCGGCGAGCTTTTCCAGCGACGTACCCTGCATCAGATGCAGCCGGCCGGCGTCGATCTCGGCCGCGAACTTGGTGTGGATCGTATCGAACCCGGAGCTGTAGCGGTCCATCGACCAGGGATCGATGAGGTAGAGCTGCGCTGGGCGATTCTTTTCCAGAATCTCCGCCGTATATTCGCCGAAGGCAGCCCCGACCTCGACGCCGATGCCGCCGTTCGGGATCCGGTAGAGCAGCTCGCCGCGATCCGGCAGCAGGCGGGCATTTTCCATATGATGAGCGCTGAGCGGGGTGCGCGGCATGCTCGCCCGGAGTGCCTGCCTGTCTTCACGTGTCTTCATCTCTGATCTCGGGATTGCGGGCGTCTGACGGCCCTGATGCGGTCTGCGGCGAACGTAGGAGCAGCCGACCTCGATGACAACCACATGACGGGAATTTGCTTCTTTCGAACAAATCGCTAAGTTTCACCTGTGGACTGACGAGAGCCCCGGGAGGAGCGATTTCATGAGACGCATGTGGCCTGAAGAGTTCAACGCCATCATCAACGGAGCCGAGGAGGTGATGTTGGAAGCACCCGCAGAGGCCGGCGAAGCACCGCTGAATCGCAAGGCGCTGAAGGCGCGCATCAGCATGGCGGATTACGAGCGGATCTGGCCGCTGGCCGAGATGCGCTTCCGGCTTGGCGAGGAAGCCCTGGAAGGCAAGGCCATCACACTGATCACCACCAACCCCCATTACCACTCCTGGCACCCGAAGGACGGCGGCAGCGTCGAATCCGTGTCCGACAGCGGTCGCCATTACAAGACGGATTATATCGTTGTGCACTTCCTGCTCGACGACGTGAAGGAAACATCCCCCGCCTGATGTGCTGACCGCCGGTGCAGGCCGTAGCCCGCACCGGCGTCCTGCTAACGCCGAGTTGATTCCGACGTTGATGACAACGGCGGCGATATCGCTAAGTTGGCGAGACATATCTTATCAATTTGGAGGTTCCCATGGCAGGCAATGTGCTGGATATCCCTGTCAAATCAGTGGATGGTCGTGAAACCACACTCAGCGAATACAAGGGCCGCGTGCTCCTGGTCGTCAACGTCGCCTCCAAATGCGGGCTGACCGTTCAATATGAGGGTCTCGAAAAGCTCTACGGCGAAAAGCGCGAGCGCGGCTTCGTCATCGCCGCTTTCCCCGCCAACGACTTCAAGGGTCAGGAGCCCGGCACCGACGCCGAGATCCTCGACTTCTGCACCAGCACCTACGATGTCACTTTCCCGATTTTCTCGAAGATTTCGGTCAAGGGCGAGACCCAGCACCCGCTCTACCGGCAACTGACCAAGTCCGGTGTGAAGACCACAGGTGACGGCCCGATGCGCGAACGCCTGAAATCCCACGGCATATCGGGCGGCGACGAGGACGACATTCTCTGGAACTTCGAAAAATTCCTGATCGGCCGCGACGGTAAAGTTGCCGCCCGATTCGCGCCTGACGTGACGGCCGATGATTCGCGGCTGGTCTCGGCGGTGGATAAAGAACTGGCGAAGGGGTGAATGGTCGGCGATGAGCCCGGCTGTCACGATTCCAGAACGCCACTTCGGAATCCCGAAATTCCCCGCTTCGGGATTCCGAAATCCGCAGCGTTTCGCACGGTGTCGACAGAAAAAATCATGCAATGATTTCAATCCCGCAACCAATTTCGGGATTCCGAAGGGCTATATAGAGTCTGGTAGGAAGTCTGAGCCAAGGCATTTCGCCACGATCAGAAACACTGTCGCAGTCACCGAGCCATGAATGCCCTTCGGCTGCAAAACGCGCCAGGACTGCGATGATTCGTAAAGAGGCTGAGCTTCAGATCCCAAGCACGGTCACAAGCGGGGGCGTAAAGTCCTTGAAGCCCACCCTCGGCCAGTCGCACCTTCTGTCAAACCGCGTCTTTGGTTCGTGGCGCTGGCATTGCGGATTCGTTTTGAAGGCGTAACCGGGCAGGCTGACATATCTGGCGCTTGGCGCATAAAGAGCGACCGCGATGCACAGCGTCAGTGCGGAGCAGAGAGTCCTCATGGAACACCTCCAGGTGTAGCAAGCGCGGAGATTTTCCGGGCGGTGAATTCTCACACTTTTGCCCGCGCCCATCCATTCGCCCAATAGGAGGTGGCGCCGCGCCCGGAGTAGTCCGTTCTGGTGGAGTGCTGATTTCAGACGCCGCGCCGCATCGCGACCTGCCGGACGCGCCAATGGATCCAATTGGAATTCCAAATACATCACGACGCAGCTGAGACATCCCACTGCGAAAGCTGCGATTTGGCACGTAAGGGAGAAAATGGTGGGCGATGAGAGACTCGAACTCCCGACATCCTCGGTGTAAACGAGGCGCTCTACCAACTGAGCTAATCGCCCATCGCTGACGAAGCCGGATCGGCCTGCCGCGTTGGTGGCCGTGATCTATGCGGATCGCGGCAAAACCGCAAGAGTGTTTGTGAAGATTTTTTGATTTTTTTGGTGGCGGTCCCGCTCCTTGTGATGGCGATCGGGCGTCACCGGGCTGTGGATAAAGGGGAGGGGGCCTGTCGACGTCGACCGCGCTGCCGGCTTCGATCGGGCGTCAGTGTCGTAGTGGGTAGGGGAATTGCCGGCCTTGCCGAAACAATTCAAACGACTGTCATGGTTTTGTCTCCAAACCTGCTTGACACTAAAAGACGAACCCCGTAGTTAGCCGCTCATCGAAACGGGCAGCCGTTTTGGTGAGGGTGCGAAGGCATCCGGACTGCTTGAAATGAATTGCGGGTGTAGCTCAGTTGGTTAGAGTGCCGGCCTGTCACGCCGGAGGTCGCGGGTTCGAGCCCCGTCACTCGCGCCATTTCAAGTCTTGTAGAACGCAAATGTGATTTGTCGTTTGTCCGGTTTCTTCATCCCAGCGGCCGCAAAAGGCCGATCAATGCGCGGGTGTAGCTCAGTCGGTTAGAGTGCCGGCCTGTCACGCCGGAGGTCGCGGGTTCGAGCCCCGTCACTCGCGCCATTCTCTTTCGAAAGCCATGCAGTTTCCAGGGGTCAGGCATGCAGCTTGAATCGGTTTGTGTGGATTTGTCGCGACATCGTTGCATCTGCTTGATAATGTCCGCGCGCGGCGCGTCGAATTGCCTCTGTAAATCTCTTGCGCCGGGGCGTCGGCTGCGCTAACCACGGCTTGTTGCAACGCACGTTCGCTTGCCGGGCATTTGCCCAAATGCGCCGCCTGGCGCCTCCGGCAAGCAGGGATGAACATGATGACTGAACTGCTCAGTTCCTATATTCCGATCGCTATCTTCATCGCTATCGCTCTCGTTATCGGCCTGGCGCTGCTCATTGCGCCGTTCGCCGTCGCTTTCAAAGCGCCCGATTCGGAAAAGCTCTCGGCTTACGAATGCGGCTTCAACGCGTTCGACGACGCCCGCATGAAGTTCGACATCCGCTTCTACCTCGTGTCGATCCTCTTCATCATCTTCGACCTCGAAGTCGCCTTCCTCTTCCCCTGGGCCGTTTCCTTCGGCGCCATCGGCTGGTTCGGCTTCTGGTCCATGATGGTCTTCCTCTTCGTGCTGACCATCGGCTTTATCTATGAATGGAAAAAGGGAGCCCTGGAATGGGAGTGACCCCTGTGAGCAATCAGCCGCTCGTCGCCCAGCAGCCGAAGGGGATCATCGATCCCGCCACAGGCAAGCCGATCGGCAGCAACGACGCATTTTTCGGCGAGATCAACAATGAGCTTGCCGACAAGGGTTTCCTCGTCACCTCGACCGACGAGCTGATCAACTGGGCCCGTACCGGCTCGCTGATGTGGATGACCTTCGGTCTGGCCTGCTGCGCCGTCGAAATGATGCAGCTGTCGATGCCGCGTTACGACGTCGAGCGCTTCGGTTTTGCGCCCCGCGCTTCGCCGCGCCAGTCCGACGTCATGATTGTCGCCGGCACGCTGACCAACAAGATGGCGCCCGCTCTGCGCAAGGTCTACGACCAGATGCCCGAGCCGCGCTACGTCATCTCGATGGGCTCCTGCGCCAATGGCGGCGGCTATTATCACTATTCCTATTCGGTGGTGCGCGGCTGCGATCGCATCGTGCCGATCGATATCTATGTGCCGGGCTGTCCCCCCACGGCAGAGGCGCTGCTCTACGGCGTGCTTCTGCTGCAGAAGAAGATCCGGCGGACCGGCACGATCGAACGCTAAGGGTTAAGGACAAGGCATATGAGTGAAGCCCTGACTGAGCTTGCGTCCTACCTTGGCGAAGTGCGCGGCAATCTGATCGCCGCATCGCAGATGAAGTATGGCGAGCTGACGCTGACGACGACGGGTGAAAACCTGATCGCGCTTCTGACCTTCCTGCGCGACGACGCCAAATGCGGTTTCGTCAACCTGATCGATATTTGCGGCGTTGACTGGCCGCAGCGCGAGCTGCGTTTCGACGTCGTCTATCACCTGCTGTCGCCGAAGCAGAATCTGCGCATCCGCGTCAAGGTCGCAACCGACGAGGATACGCCGGTTCCGTCGGCCTGCGCCGTCCATCCCGGCGCCGACTGGTTCGAGCGCGAAACCTGGGACATGTACGGCGTGCTCTTCACCGGCCATCCGGACCTGCGCCGCATCCTGACCGACTACGGCTTCGAAGGCCATCCGCTGCGCAAGGACTTCCCGACGACCGGTTTCGTCGAGGTCCGCTACGACGACGCCGCCAAACGCGTTGTCTACGAGCCGGTCGAGTTGAAGCAGGAATTCCGCAACTTCGACTTCATGTCGCCTTGGGAGGGGACGGAGTATGTGTTGCCGGGGGATGAGAAGGCGAAGCAGTGAGTAGTGATTAGTTGGTAGTGAATAGTGGGCAGATATTTGGGTAACGAACGGGAAAATAAGTTCCTACCGTGATTTGAAAGTCTGGCAATTTGCTATCGAGCTGTCTGTCGTTTGTTATGAGGTGACGAGAACCTTCCCGCGCGAAGAGATCTATGGAATGACCAGCCAGATTAGACGATCTTCCGTTTCCGTGGCCGCGAACATCGCGGAGGGATACGGAAGAGAAAATCGAGGTTCGTTTGCCCAATTTCTCAAGATCGCACAGGGCTCGTTGAAAGAGTTGGAGACGCATTTGATCATCGCCGGAAGAATTGGCGTTCTTCAAGCCTCGGCCTTGGACGAATTGCTCGACCAATGCGACGAAATTGGAAAGATGCTGGGATCGCTTATCCGAAGCGTTCAGCACAGGAAAGCTGACGAATAGCGAGAGTGATGAAAACTAATCACTGCTCACTATTCACTACTCACTCTAAGCGAGTTAATCGCCATGACCGAACATAACGTCCGCAACTTCAACATCAATTTCGGACCGCAGCATCCGGCGGCACATGGCGTTCTTCGTCTTGTCCTGGAGCTTGACGGCGAAATTGTGGAGCGGGTTGATCCGCATATCGGCCTGTTGCATCGCGGCACCGAGAAGCTGATCGAAACCAAGACCTATCTTCAGGCCGTGCCCTATTTCGATCGTCTCGACTACGTCGCGCCGATGAACCAGGAGCATGCCTATGCGCTGGCGGTGGAAAAGCTGCTCGGCATCGAGATCCCGATTCGCGGCCAGTTGATCCGCGTTCTCTATTCGGAAATCGGCCGCATCCTCTCGCATCTTTTGAACGTCACGACGCAGGCTATGGACGTCGGCGCGCTGACGCCGCCGCTCTGGGGCTTCGAAGAGCGTGAAAAGCTGATGGTGTTTTATGAGCGCGCCAGCGGCTCGCGCATGCACGCCGCTTATGTCCGACCGGGCGGCGTCCATCAGGATCTGCCGGAACAGCTCGTCCAGGATATCGGCGACTGGTGCGATCCCTTCCTGAAGGCGCTCGACGATATCGACAATCTGTTGACCGGCAACCGCATCTTCAAACAGCGCAACGTCGATATCGGCGTCGTCTCGCTGGAGGATTGCTGGGCTTGGGGCTTCTCCGGCGTCATGGTGCGCGGGTCGGGCGCTGCCTGGGATCTGCGTCGCTCGCAGCCTTACGAATGTTATTCCGATCTCGAATTCGACATTCCGATCGGCAAGAACGGCGACAATTACGACCGCTACCTGATCCGCATGATCGAGATGCGCCAATCGGTCCGCATCATGAAGCAATGCGTCAACCGTCTGCTGTCGGATGCCAAAACCGGTCCCTTCTCGTCGATCGACGGCAAGGTCGTGCCGCCGAAGCGCGGTGAGATGAAGCGCTCGATGGAAGCGCTGATCCACCACTTCAAGCTCTATACCGAAGGCTACCACGTGCCGGCCGGCGAAGTTTACGCCGCGGTCGAAGCGCCGAAGGGCGAGTTCGGGGTCTATCTTGTCTCCGACGGCTCCAACAAGCCCTATCGTTGCAAGATCCGTGCGCCCGGTTATGCGCATCTGCAGGCGATGGATTTCATGTGCCGCGGCCACCAGCTTGCCGACGTCGCAGCCGTGCTCGGCTCGCTCGACATTGTCTTCGGCGAGGTGGACCGCTGATGCAGCGTCTGCCGCTTGCTGTCGTACTTCTTCTTGCGGCATCCGGGGTTTCGGCCCAGGAGACCGATACGCTCGGCACGCCGCTGGGCCGTAAGGAAGTGACGCCGCCGGCGGCGCAAACGTCCATGGGCGATCTTTTGTCCAAGGGCTATCAAATCAAGGCTGCCATTCCGAATGGCAGCAAATTCGTAGTGTTTATGCAGAAAGACCAGTCGGCCTATGCCTGCGAAATGCAGTCTTTGACCGCTTCGCGGTGTGGAACCCTAAACTGACAAGGCGTGAGGAAGAATGTCCGTTCGTCGATTAGCCGAAGATCAATTTCAGCCTGCCGCATTCGCTTTCAGCGATGAAAATGCGGTCTGGGCGGACAAGACGATCCAGAAATACCCCGCCGGCCGCCAGCAGTCGGCGGTCATCCCGCTGTTGATGCGGGCACAGGAGCAGGACGGCTGGGTCACGCGCGCGGCGATCGAAAAGATCGCCGACATGCTCGATATGGCCTATATCCGGGTGCTCGAGGTCGCGACCTTCTATACGCAGTTCCAGCTGCATCCTGTCGGCACCCGCGCCCATGTCCAGGTCTGCGGTACGACGCCCTGCATGCTGCGCGGCTCGGAAGCGCTGATGTCGGTCTGCAAGAGCAAGATCCACGCCCACGCCTTCGAGCGCAATGCCGAGGGCACGCTGTCCTGGGAAGAGGTCGAATGTCTTGGCGCCTGCGTCAACGCCCCGATGGTGATGATCGGCAAGGACACCTATGAAGACCTGACGCCGGCGCGTCTCGAAGAAATCATCGATACCTTTGCCACCGGCAATGGCGCGAGCATCAGGCCCGGCACCCAGATCGACCGGATTTTCTCGGCACCCGAAGGCGGCCCAACCTCGCTGACGACGGAAGAGCCGAAGACAAGGACGCGCGCCAAGAAGGCCGATGCCGAAAGCATTTCGGCTCCGGTCGACGCCGCTCCGGTTCCGCCCTCCGAGGCTGCCCGCCCGAAGAGCACCGATGCCGAAACCAACGCCGCCCTGAAGACGCCGGCAACGGCGCCGAAGGCGGCTGCCAGGAATGCCAAGGCTGCCGAGCAGCAGCCGGTTTCCGGCACTGCGCCCGCCGAACCGGCACCGGTGGCTGCCGCCAAGGCCGAAGCCGCCCCGGCGGCAAGGCTTGCGCTCACCGACAAGAACCGTCCGGCCGGCATCGAAAAACCCGCCGCGCCGGATGACTTGAAGATGATCTCCGGCGTCGGCCCGAAGATCGAGGCGACGCTGAACGAAATCGGCATCTTCACCTTCTCGCAGGTCGCGGGCTGGAAGAAGGCCGAACGCGAATGGGTCGACGGCTACCTGAACTTCCGCGGCCGCATCGAGCGCGACGACTGGGTCAAGCAGGCCAAGGCGCTCGCCAAGGGCGGCGAAGCGGAATATATCAAGGTCTTCGGCAAGAAGCCGCGGTAAGAGGTGAAGCATGTTACAAGATAAAGACCGCATCTTTACCAACATCTACGGCCTCAAGGACAAGTCCCTGAAGGGCGCAATGAGCCGCGGCCACTGGGACGGCACCAAACAGATCCTCGAAAAGGGCCGCGACTGGATCATCAACGAGATGAAGGCCTCGGGCCTTCGCGGCCGCGGCGGCGCCGGCTTTCCCACGGGCCTGAAATGGTCCTTCATGCCGAAGGAAAGCGACGGCCGCCCGCATTACCTCGTCGTCAATGCCGACGAATCGGAGCCCGGCACCTGCAAGGACCGCGATATCATGCGCCACGATCCGCATACGCTGATCGAAGGCTGCGTCGTCGCCAGCTTCGCCATGGGCGCCAATGCCGCCTACATCTATGTGCGCGGCGAATATATCCGCGAGCGCGAAGCGCTGCAGGCGGCGATCGACGAATGTTATGATTACGGCCTGCTCGGCAAGAACAACAAGCTCGGCTGGGACATGGACATCTTCGTCCATCACGGCGCAGGCGCCTATATCTGCGGCGAGGAAACCGCGCTGCTCGAAAGCCTCGAGGGCAAGAAGGGCCAGCCGCGCCTGAAGCCGCCTTTCCCGGCCAATATGGGCCTCTACGGCTGCCCGACAACTGTCAACAACGTCGAATCGATCGCCGTTGCCCCGACGATCCTGCGCCGCGGCGCCGGCTGGTTCTCGGCCATCGGCCGCCCAAACAATGTCGGCACCAAGCTGTTCATGCTCTCCGGTCACGTCAACAAGCCGTGCACGGTCGAAGAGGAAATGGGCATCACCTTCCGCGAACTGGTCGACCGCCATGCCGGCGGCATCCGCGGCGGCTGGGACAATCTGCTCGCCGTCATTCCGGGCGGCGCATCCTGCCCGATCGTGCCGGCCAAGGACATCATCGACTGCCCGATGGATTTCGACGGCCTGCGTGGCGTCGGCTCCTCCTTCGGCACGGCGGCCGCGATCGTCATGGACAAGTCCACCGACGTCATCAAGGCTATCGCCCGCATCTCCGCCTTCTTCAAGCATGAGAGCTGCGGCCAGTGCACGCCCTGCCGCGAAGGCACGGGCTGGATGTGGCGCGTGATGGAGCGCATGGCCAAGGGCAATGCCCAGAAGCGCGAAATCGACATGCTGTTCCAGGTGACCAAGCAGATCGAAGGCCACACCATCTGCGCGCTCGGCGATGCCGCCGCATGGCCGGTGCAGGGTTTGATCCGTAACTTCCGTCCCGAGATCGAAAAGCGCATCGACCAGTATACGGCAAGCGCTCTCGATCATGGCGCGGTTCTGGAGGCGGCTGAATAATCATGGCGGACAACGCATCGAAGAGTGGAAAGAAGGAAGACGCCGCCGATTTCGCGGCCGGCTTCGGCCGTCTCGCCGCCGAGATGCTGGAAAATGCACGGGCAATGCCCGTGCATCCGCTGATGGCGCATCCGGCCGCCGCCTTTGCCGCTGCAACGGCGATCGGCTTCGGCCTCTCGACGCAGATGGCGGGCGCCTTCTTCGGCGCCTTCCAGAGCGCGCTGGAAACGACCGGCAAGGTCGCTGCCGCCCTCGATGATACGCCGCCGGACGAACTCACGCCCGACGTCGAGATCCGTCCGGAGAATATTCGCCCTGCCGTGAAGGTTGTCGTCAAGCCGGCGGCCGCGAAGAGGGCAGGGCCGAAATTGACGGTTGTCAGGCCGGTCAGCGAACCGGTACCGGCAAGCCAGCCGAAGCCGGCTGAGAAGGCAAAACCGGTCGCGCGAGCGAAAAAGGCCGATGATCTGAAGCTGATCGCCGGCATCGGCCCGAAGCTGGAGCAGGTGCTGAACGCCAGGGGCATTCGCAGCTTCGCCGAAATTGCCGGCTGGAACGATGAGGACATCGCCCGTCTCGACGCCGAGCTTGGCTTCAACGGCCGCATCGGTCGCGACGACTGGAGCGGCCAGGCGAAAGTTCTGGCCGGGCGGGCGCGCCGCAAGAAATGAACTGTCCGGCCGTGCAATCGGCCGGAAAAATGGGCAGATCGGCGGACGGGCGGGGGCCTCACGCTGCAGAAGCCGATGCGGGTTCCGGACCTGGAACACGCGACAGAGAATTTGGGCGGCATCAGATGTCGGCAGGACGAAAGATCCGGCTTGGCAATGAGACTGTTGCAAAAATAGGTTTGTTTGCCGTCATCAGGCAAACGGGAAACAGGACTGAGCGACGATGGCAAAACTGAAGATTGACGGCAACGAGATCGAAGTTCCGGATCATTTCACGCTGTTGCAGGCGTGTGAGGATGCCGGTGCCGAGGTTCCGCGCTTCTGCTTCCATGAGCGCCTGTCGGTTGCCGGCAATTGCCGCATGTGCCTTGTCGAGGTGAAGGGCGGCCCGCCGAAGCCGCAGGCTTCCTGCGCCATGAGCGTACGCGACATCCGCGGCGGCCCGAACGGCGAACTTCCCGAGGTCTTCACCAACACGCCGATGGTCAAGAAGGCCCGCGAAGGCGTGATGGAATTCCTGCTGATCAACCATCCGCTCGATTGCCCGATCTGCGACCAGGGCGGCGAATGTGACCTGCAGGACCAGGCGATGGCCTTCGGCATCGACACCTCGCGTTACCAGGAAGACAAGCGCGCCGTCGAAGACAAGTATATCGGCCCGTTGGTCAAGACGGTGATGAACCGCTGCATCCACTGCACGCGTTGCGTCCGCTTCACCACCGAGGTCGCCGGGATTTCCGAGCTTGGCCTGATCGGCCGCGGCGAAGATGCCGAGATCACCACCTATCTCGAACAGGCAATGACCTCCGAACTGCAGGGCAATGTCGTCGACCTCTGCCCCGTGGGCGCGCTGACTTCCAAGCCCTTCGCCTTCACCGCGCGTCCCTGGGAATTGAACAAGACCGAATCGATCGACGTCATGGATGCCGTCGGTTCGGCGATCCGCGTCGACACCCGCGGCCGCGAAGTCATGCGTGTCCTGCCGCGCGTCAACGAGGCGATCAACGAAGAGTGGATCTCCGACAAGAGCCGCTTCATCTGGGACGGCCTGAAGACCCAGCGCCTCGACCGACCCTATGTCCGCCGCGACGGCCGCCTGCAGCCCGCCACCTGGGCTGAAGCCTTCGGCGCCATCAAGGCCGCCGTCGGCGCCACATCGGGCGACAAGATCGGCGCGATCGCGGGCGACCTTGCCTCGGTCGAGGAAATGTATGCGCTTTCCGAACTGGTGAAATCGCTCGGATCCGCTAATCTCGACTGTCGGCAGGATGGGGCGGCACTCGATCCGTCGCTCGGCCGTGCAAGCTACCTCTTCAACCCGACCATTTCCGGCATCGACCAGGCCGACGCGCTGCTGATCATCGGCGCCAATCCGCGTTTCGAGGCAGCCATCCTCAACGCCCGTATTCGCAAGCGCTGGCGCCGCGGCAAGTTCCCGATCGGCGTCATCGGCGAGCCGGGCGAACTGCGCTATAGCTATGACTATCTAGGCGGCGGTCCGGACACGCTGAAGGATCTGGTTGACGGCGGCCACGCCTTCGCCGAGGTGCTGAAGAACGCGGCCAAGCCGATGATCATCATCGGCCAGGGCGCGCTGTCGCGCACCGACGGCGCCGGTGTTCTCGCCAGCGCCGCCAAGCTTGCCGGTTCGGTCGGCGCAGTCGTCGAAGGCTGGAACGGCTTTGCCGTCCTCCACACCGCCGCCTCGCGCGTCGGCGGCCTCGACCTCGGCTTCGTGCCGGGTGCCAAGGGCGTCAATGCCGCCGAAATGCTGACGGCGATGGATGTGCTCTTCCTGCTCGGCGCCGACGAACTCGATTTCACCGCCAAGAAGGCCAAGCTCACCGTCTATATCGGTTCGCATGGTGATAACGGCGCCCATCATGCCGACGTCATCCTGCCGGCCGCAGCCTATACTGAAAAGTCCGGCACCTGGGTCAACACCGAAGGCCGCGTCCAGATGGGCAACCGCGCAGGCTTTGCGCCAGGCGACGCCCGCGAGGACTGGGCCATCATCCGCGCCCTTTCCGACGTGCTCGGCAAGAAGCTTCCCTTCGATTCGCTGAGCGAATTGCGCGTCCGGCTCTATGCCACTTTCCCGCATTTCGCCGCCATCGACGAGATCGCCGAAACCGATAGCGCCCAAATTGCCGCAGTTGCGAAAAAAGCCGGCAAGATGAACAAGTCAGGGTTTGCGTCGCCGGTGAAAGACTTCTATTTGACGAACCCGATAGCGCGGGCCTCGGCAGTGATGGCGGAGTGCTCGGCATTGGCCCGCAACAACTTCAAAGTCGCGGCAGAGTAAGGGCAGGGGACTATGGATTCTTTCTTTTCGACCTATGTCTTGCCGGCGATCATCATGATCGGTCAGTCGCTGCTGCTTCTGGTCTGCCTGCTCGTCTTCATCGCCTATGTTCTGCTCGCCGACCGCAAGATCTGGGCGGCCGTGCAGCTGCGCCGCGGCCCGAACGTCGTCGGCCCCTTCGGCCTTTTCCAGTCTTTCGCCGACCTTCTGAAATTCGTCTTCAAGGAGCCGATCATTCCGGCCGGCGCCAACAAGGCGGTGTTCCTGCTTGCCCCGCTGGTGACGGTGCTTCTGGCACTGTCCACTTGGGCGGTGGTGCCGCTTGCCGACGGCTGGGTGATTGCCAATATCAATGTCGGCATCCTCTACATCTTCGCGATTTCCTCGCTCGAGGTCTACGGCATCATCATGGGCGGCTGGGCTTCGAACTCGAAGTATCCGTTCCTCGGCGCGCTGCGTTCGGCCGCACAGATGGTGTCCTATGAAGTCTCGATCGGCTTCGTCATCGTCACCGTGCTTCTCTGCGTCGGTTCGCTGAACCTGACCGATATCGTCAATGCGCAGCATACCGGCCTCGGCACCATGCTCGGCCTGCCGGCGTCGTTCCTCGACTGGCACTGGCTGTCGCTCTTCCCGATGTTCATCATCTTCTTCATTTCGGCGCTCGCCGAAACGAACCGTCCGCCCTTCGACCTTCCGGAAGCCGAATCGGAACTCGTTGCCGGCTTCATGGTCGAATACGGCTCCTCGCCATACATGATGTTCATGCTCGGCGAATATGCGGCCGTCTGCCTGATGTGCTCGCTGACGACGATCCTCTTCCTCGGCGGCTGGCTGCCTCCGGTCGACATCTGGATCCTCAACTGGGTCCCGGGCATCATCTGGTTCATGCTGAAGGCCTGCTTCGTGTTCTTCATGTTCGCGATGGTCAAGGCTTTCGTCCCGCGCTATCGCTACGACCAGCTCATGCGCCTCGGCTGGAAGGTTTTCCTGCCGCTGTCGCTCGCCATGGTCATCATCGTTGCATTCGTGCTGAAGCTGATGGGATGGGCATGATGACGCCCTCTCTCGTTTCCGGCAAAATTGGAGGTTGAAGATGGGAAGCTTGTCCAGCTCCATCAGCTCGCTGTTCCTCAAGGAATTCTTCGGCGCGTTCTTTCTGTCGATGCGCTATTTCTTCCGCCAGAAGGCGACGATCAACTATCCCTTCGAAAAGGGACCGGTTTCCCCGCGTTTCCGTGGTGAGCATGCGCTGCGCCGCTATCCGAACGGCGAGGAACGCTGCATCGCCTGCAAACTTTGCGAGGCGATCTGTCCTGCCCAGGCCATCACCATCGAGGCCGGTCCGCGCCGCAACGACGGCACCCGCCGCACGGTGCGCTACGACATCGACATGGTGAAGTGCATCTATTGCGGCTTCTGCCAGGAAGCCTGCCCCGTCGACGCGATAGTCGAAGGGCCGAATTTCGAATTTGCGACGGAAACCCGCGAAGAGCTCTATTTCGACAAGGCGCGCCTTCTCGACAACGGAGACCGTTGGGAGCGCGAAATCGCCCGCAATATCGCGATCGACTCGCCGTACCGCTGATCGAGTTTTGAAATGCCGCAAGGGAGCTTTGCTGCTCCGGTCGCGGTCAATATGCACAGGAGCTTTGCCGGTCAGCCGCGCAAACTCTATCGGGCAGAAAAACTCCCGGCTGCCCGGGGGAAGATGAAAAAGGCACCAACATGGGTCTGCAGGCTCTATTTTTCTATCTTTTCGCCTTTGTCGCGGTGGCGTCGGCGTTCATGGTCATCTGGGCGAAGAACCCGGTTCACTCGGTTCTGTTCCTGATCCTGGTGTTCTTCAACGCGGCCGGCCTCTTCCTGCTGCTCGGTGCCGAATTCCTCGCGATGATCCTGCTGGTCGTCTATGTCGGCGCCGTCGCCGTGCTCTTCCTCTTCGTGGTGATGATGCTCGATATCGACTTCACCGAGCTCAGGGCAGGGGTTCTCGAATATGCGCCGATCGGCGGCCTGATCGGGATCATTCTCGCAGCCGAGCTGATCGTCGTCATCGGCGGCAGCGTCATCTCGCCTGAGATCGCCAAATCCGTCGCCATGCCGATCCCGGCGCTCAGCGAGCGCACGAATACGGCTGCTCTCGGCGACGTGCTTTACACCAACTACGTCTATTTCTTCGAGATCGCCGGTCTGGTGCTGCTGGTCGCGATGATCGGCGCCATCGTGCTGACGCTGAGGCACCGCACCAACATCAAGCGTCAGAATATCCCGAGGCAGGTTGCCCGCACGCCCGCCACCGCCGTCGAGGTGGTGTCGGTCAAGCCCGGGCAGGGCGTCTAAGGCAGGTCAAGGAACAAAGAACATGGTCATCGGACTTTCCCACTACCTGACGGTCAGCGCCATCCTCTTCACGCTCGGGGTGTTCGGCATCTTCCTGAACCGGAAGAACGTCATCGTCATCCTGATGTCGGTCGAACTGATCCTGCTTTCCGTCAACATCAACATGGTCGCCTTCTCCTCCTTCCTGAACGACATCGTCGGCCAGGTTTTCGCGCTGTTCATCCTGACGGTGGCGGCTGCCGAAGCGGCGATCGGTCTTGCAATTCTCGTTGTCTTCTACCGCAACCGCGGCTCGATCGCGGTCGAAGACGTCAATATGATGAAGGGCTGAGTGGCTCATGTTCCTCTATAAGGCTATCGTCTTTCTTCCCTTGATCGGTGCGATCGTCGCCGGCCTGTTCGGCCGCGCCATCGGCGCCAAGGCTTCGGAATATGTCACCAGCGGCCTGATGATCATCGCCGCCATCCTCTCCTGGTACGTCTTCTTCACCGTCGGCATGGGCCACGGCGAAGGCGGCCCGATCAAGGTCGAGGTGCTGCGCTGGATCCAGTCCGGCGGCATCGACGTCTCCTGGTCGCTGCGCGTGGATACGCTGACCTCCGTCATGCTGATCGTCGTCAACACGGTCTCGACGCTGGTTCACGTCTATTCGATCGGCTACATGCACACCGATCCGCATCGCCCGCGCTTCTTCGCCTATCTCTCGCTCTTCACCTTCGCCATGCTGATGCTGGTGACGGCCGACAACCTGGCGCAGATGTTTTTCGGCTGGGAAGGCGTCGGTCTTGCCTCCTATCTGCTGATCGGCTTCTGGTTCAAGAAGCCGTCGGCAACGGCTGCGGCGATGAAGGCCTTCATCGTCAACCGCGTCGGCGACTTCGGCTTCGTGCTCGGCATTGCCGGCGTCTTCGTGCTGTTCGGTTCGATCAACTTCGACACGATTTTCGCCAATGCCTCGAACTTCGCCCCGCATGAAGGCGGCGGCGAGGCGAGCGAAGTGATCCTCAACCTCTTCGGCATGCAGCTCGACAAGGCGCATGCGCTGACCGGCGTCTGCCTGCTGCTATTCATGGGCGCCATGGGCAAGTCGGCGCAGTTCCTGCTGCACACCTGGCTCCCTGATGCCATGGAAGGCCCGACCCCGGTCTCGGCCCTCATCCATGCCGCCACCATGGTCACCGCCGGCGTCTTCCTCGTCGCCCGCATGTCGCCGCTCTTCGAACTGTCGCCGGACGCACTCGTCGTCGTCACGGTGATCGGCGCGATCACCGCCTTCTTCGCGGCGACGGTCGGCCTGGTGCAGAACGACATCAAGCGCGTCATCGCCTATTCGACCTGCTCGCAGCTCGGCTACATGTTCGTGGCGCTCGGGGTCGGGGCCTACGGCGCGGCAATCTTCCATCTGTTCACGCACGCCTTCTTCAAGGCGCTGCTTTTCCTCTGCGCCGGCTCAGTCATCCATGCCGTCGATGGCGAGCAGGACATGCGCTACATGGGCGGGCTTTGGCCGCATATCAAAGTTACAGGCGGCCTGATGATCATCGGCACGCTGGCGATTACCGGTGTCGGCATTCCCTTCACGCCGATCGGCTTTGCCGGCTTCTTCTCCAAGGACGTGATCATCGAGGCGACCTATGCTTCGCATTCGCCGGTCGCAGGCTTTGCCTTCTCGCTGCTGGTCATCGCGGCTCTGTTTACGAGCTTCTACTCCTGGCGCCTGATCTTCATGACCTTCTTCGGCAAGCCGCGCGCTTCGCACGAAGTGATGCACCACGTTCATGAATCGCCGCAGGTCATGCTGGTGCCGCTCTATCTCCTCGCGATCGGCGCTGTGCTTGCCGGCGTGATCTTCGAAGGTCGCTTCTACGGCGAGGAATATGCCGAGTTCTGGAAGGGCGCGCTCTTCACCGGCGCCGAGAACGAACTCGTCGAACAGTTCCATCACGTGCCGGCGCTCGTGGGCCTGAGCCCCTTCATCGCCATGCTGCTCGGCTTCGCCCTTGCCTGGTACATGTATATCCGTTCGCCGCAGACGCCGCGCACCCTCGCCAGGCAGCACCGGGTTCTCTATCAGTTCCTGTTGAACAAGTGGTACTTCGACGAACTCTACGATTTCCTCTTCGTCCGCACCGCCAAGGCGCTTGGCCGCTTCCTGTGGAAGAAGGGTGATGTCGGCGTCATCGACACCTACGGCCCGAACGGCGTGGCCGCCCGGGTCGTCGCCGTCACCGACCGCGTCGTCCGCCTGCAGACCGGTTACCTCTATCACTACGCCTTCGCCATGCTGATCGGCATTGCGGCGCTTGTTACCTGGATGATGCTCGGGAGTTCCTTCTGATGACCGATTGGCCTATTCTTACAACGGTCACCTTCCTGCCGCTCGTCGGCGTGGTGCTCCTGCTCTTGATGAACGGCGAGAGCGCGAGCGGCCGGAAGAACGTGCTGTGGATCTCGCTGATCACCACCGTCTTCACCTTCGTCGTCTCGCTCTTCATCTGGATCGGCTTCGACAATGCCAATCCGGGCTTCCAGATGGTCGAGAAGCATGACTGGCTCGGCACCGGCATCGGCTATCATGTCGGCACCGACGGCATCTCCATGCTGTTCATCATTCTGTCTACCTTCCTCATGCCCTTCTGCGTGCTGGCGAGCTGGCTTTCGATCGAGAAGCGCCTGAAGGAATACATGATCGCTTTCCTCATCCTGGAAACGATGATGGTCGGCGTCTTCGTCTCGCTCGATATCGTGCTGTTCTACGTCTTCTTCGAGGCGGGCCTCATTCCGATGTTCCTGATTATCGGCGTCTGGGGCGGCAAGGACCGTGTCTATGCGAGCTACAAGTTCTTCCTTTATACGCTGCTCGGCTCGGTGCTGATGCTGCTCGCCATCATGGCGATGTACTGGCAGGCCGGCACGACCGACATTACCGCGCTGCTCGCCTATAAGTTCCCGCCGGCGCTGCAGACCTGGTTATGGCTTGCCTTCTTCGCCTCCTTTGCGGTGAAGATGCCGATGTGGCCGGTTCATACTTGGCTTCCCGATGCGCACGTTCAGGCGCCGACGGCGGGCTCGGTGATCCTGGCCGGCGTGCTCTTGAAGCTCGGCGGCTACGGTCTGATCCGCTTTTCGCTCGGCATGTTCCCGGTCGCATCCGATTATTTCGCGCCGTTCGTCTTCGCGCTGTCGGTCATCGCCATCATCTACACCTCGCTGGTGGCGATGATGCAGGACGACATCAAGAAGCTGATCGCCTATTCCTCGGTGGCGCACATGGGCTATGTCACCATGGGCATTTTCGCCGCCAACATGCAGGGTGTTCAGGGCTCGATCTTCCAGATGCTCTCACACGGCATCGTCTCCGGCGCGCTCTTCCTCTGCGTCGGCGTCGTCTACGACCGCACCCACACCCGGGAGATCAACGCCTATGGCGGCCTCGTCAACAACATGCCGAAGTATGCCGTCGCCATGATGGTCTTCACCATGGCCAACGTCGGGCTTCCCGGCACATCGGGCTTCATCGGTGAATTCCTGACGCTGCTGGGTGTCTTCCGGGTCAACACCTGGGTCGCGCTCTTTGCCGCCACCGGCGTCATCCTTTCGGCCGCCTATGCGCTCTGGCTTTATCGCCGGGTGATCTTCGGCGCGCTCGAGAAGGAAAAGCTGAAGGCGCTGCTCGATCTCTCCAGACGCGAACAGCTGATCCTCTACCCGCTGGTCGCACTGACCATCTTCTTCGGCGTTTACCCGGCCCCGGTCTTCGATGCGACGGCCGCCTCGGTGGATCTGCTGGTCAACAACTACACGGCCGCCGTGCACGCAGCGCAGAATATTGCGCTGTCTATGAATTGATGACGGGACTTATCGGACATGACCGCTGAAACAATTCTCCTCAGTCTGCATCTTTCCGCGCCGGAGCTCATCCTCGCGGTCGGCGCCCTTGTCCTGTTGATGGTCGGCGTCTTCTCAGGCGAGCGGTCTGGCCTCGTCGTCACCGGCCTCGCCATCGTCCTGCTGCTCGCCGCCGGTCTGTGGCTGCTCTTCGTGCCGGCGGAAGGCCTTGCCTATGGCGGCGTCTACATGGCCGACGGCTTCTCGCGCTTCATGAAGCTGGTAGCGCTCATCGGTTCACTGGTTGCCCTGTTCATGACGATGGGCCATGCCAGGGAAAATCAGCTCGACAAGTTCGAGTTCCCGGTTCTGCTGGTGCTGGCGACCCTCGGCATCCTGCTGATGATCTCGGCCAACGACCTGATCTCGCTCTATCTGGCGCTGGAACTGCAGTCGCTGGCGCTCTATGTCGTTGCCGCGATCAACCGCGACAGCCTGAAGTCGACCGAAGCCGGTCTGAAATATTTCGTCCTCGGCGCGCTTTCCTCCGGCATGCTGCTCTACGGCATGTCGCTGGTCTACGGTTTTACCGGCCACACCCACTTCTCCGAGATCGCCCAGGCGCTTTCGGTCGAGGGTGCGCGTTCGCTCGGTCTGATCTTCGGCCTGGTCTTCATCCTCGCCGGCATCGCTTTCAAGATCTCCGCCGTTCCCTTCCATATGTGGACGCCGGATGTTTATGAAGGCGCGCCGACGCCGGTCACCGCCTTCCTGGCCGCAGCCCCCAAGGTTGCCGCCATGGCAATGATGACCCGCATCGTCATCACTGCCTTCCAGCCGGTTCTGGCCGACTGGCAGCAGGTCGTCGTCTTCATCTCGATCGCTTCGATGCTGCTCGGCTCCTTTGCCGCGATCGGCCAGAAGAACATCAAGCGGCTGATGGCCTATTCCTCGATCGGCCACATGGGCTATGCGCTGGTCGGCCTTGCCGCCGGCAATCAGACCGGTGTTTCCGGTGTCATGCTCTACATGGTCATCTATATGGTCATGACCCTCGGTACCTTTGCGATCATCATGTCGATGCGCCGCAAGGACGGCACCGTGGTCGAGGAGGTCAACGATCTCGCCGGCCTCTCCACCACCAACCCGTTCATGGCGGTGGTGCTGACGGCGCTGATGTTCTCGCTTGCCGGCATTCCGCCGCTCGCCGGCTTCTTCGCCAAATACTTCGTCTTCGTCGCTGCCATTGAAGCCAAGCTGTATGCGCTTGCCATCATCGGCGTTCTCGCCTCGGTCGTCGGCGCTTACTATTATCTGCGCGTCATCAAGCTGATGTGGTTCGATGAGGCGACCGGCGAATTCGCCCGCGTCTCCGGTTCGTTGCGTCTGGTCTTCGGTCTCTCCGGCCTCTTCGTCACCGCCTATGTCCTAATCGGCGGCCCGATCGGCGGCGCGGCAGAGCTGGCCGCCGCGACGCTCTTTTGATGGCTTCCGACGGACGGCGCCGGATATCGCTCGGCGATTTCAGGCACGAGGCTCTGTCGGAAACATCGTCCACCAACAGCGAATGCCTTGCCCGGGCTCGGGCGGGCGACGGCGGCAATCTCTGGGTGACGGCCGAACGGCAGACCGGCGGACGCGGCCGCCGCGGCCGGCTCTGGGTGTCCGAACGCGGCAATCTTTACGCCTCTCTATTGCTGATCGATCCGGCGCCGATGGAGCGCCTGAGTTCCCTGCCGCTTGCCGTCGCCGTTGCCGTGCACCAGGCGATCCGCCATGTGCTGCCGCCGGGCGCCGAGCCGCTCGAGGTCAAATGGCCGAACGACATCCTCATCGGCCGCAAGAAGACCTGCGGCATTCTCGTCGAAGGCGAGAGGCTACCGGACGGCCGTTACGCTCTGATCGTCGGCATCGGAATCAATGTTTCGGTCATGCCGGATAATCCGCTCTATCCCGTCACTTGCCTGCGTGACCATGCAAGTGCGGCGTCGCCGGAAGAACTCTTCGCCCATCTCTTCGCGGCGATGGCGGATGTGCTTGATCAATGGGACGAGGGCCGGGGCATCGCCGAGATCACAGCACTCTGGCGCGCGATCGCCTGCGGCATCGGCGAAAAGATCACGGTGAATTTGCCGGACAGATCGATTTCCGGACAATTCGCCGGAATTGATGATAATGGCTTGTTGATGCTCGATACCGGCACTGGCAGGATAATGCCCATTGCTGCCGGTGATGTGTTTTTTGGATAGCGGAAAAAACGAAAATTATGGCGAAACAGGACGAGTTGGTATTCCTGCCTCTGGGCGGCGTTGGCGAGATCGGCATGAATCTCGCTCTTTATGGCTACGGCCCGCCCGAGCATCGCCAATGGATCATGGTCGATTGCGGCGTCACCTTTCCCGGCCCCGACCTGCCGGGCGTCGACCTCGTGCTGCCCGATATCCGCTTCCTCGCCAGTGAGCGCAAGAATCTCAAGGCGATCATCATCACGCATGCGCATGAAGACCACTATGGCGCGCTCGCTGATCTCTGGCCGGGCCTGAACGTGCCGGTCTATGCCTCGGGCTTTACCGCTGGTCTGCTCGAAGCCAAGCGCAATTTCGAAAAGGCCAGGATCGGCGAAGTGCCGGTGACGCCGTTCAAGGCGGGCGACACGATCAATGTCGGCCCCTTCAGCATCGAAGGCGTTGCCGTCAACCATTCGATCCCCGAGCCGATGTCGCTGATGATCCGCACGCCGGCCGGCAATGTCATCCATACCGGCGACTGGAAGATCGACCACGAGCCCTCGCTTGGCCCCCTGACCGATGAGACGCGGTTCCGCCAGCTCGGCGACGAGGGCGTGCTGGCGCTGATGTGCGATTCCACAAATGCGCTGCGCGACGGTGTTTCGCCCTCCGAAAAGGATGTCTCGGAAAGCCTGCGCAAGATCATCGAAGATGCCGAGGGCCGGGTGGCGATCACCACCTTCTCGTCGAATGTCGGGCGCATCCGCACCGTCGCCGAGGCGGCCGAGGCGGCTGGCCGCGAAGTGCTGCTGCTCGGCAGCTCGCTGAAGCGGGTTGTCGACGTCGCCCAGGATATCGGCCTGATGGAGGGCGTGAAACCCTTCATCTCCGAGGAAGAATACGGTTACATCCCGCGCGATAAGGTCGTCGTCATCCTGACCGGCAGCCAGGGCGAGGCACGGGCAGCGCTTGCCAAGCTCTCCCGCGACGAGATGCGCAATGTTGCCTTTGCGGCAGGCGATATCGTCGTCTTTTCCTCCCGCGCCATTCCCGGCAACGAGAAGGCGATCCAGGACATCAAGAACGGCCTCGTCGAGCAGGGCGTACACATCATCACCGATACCGAGGCGCTGGTTCACGTTTCCGGCCATCCCCGCCGCAACGAGCTGCAGCGGATGTATGAGTGGACGCGGCCGAAGATCGTCGTGCCGGTGCATGGTGAGGCGACGCATCTGACGGCGCATAAGGAACTTGCCGAGCAATCCGGCATCGCCATCGTGCCGAGGGTGCGCAACGGCGACATTCTGCGGCTGGCACCCGGCCCCGCCGAGGTGATCGGCCAGGCGCCGCATGGCCGCATCTACAAGGACGGCTCGCTGATCGGCGATTTCGACGAGATGGGGATCGGCGAGCGCAAGAAGCTCTCCTATGTTGGCCATGTCGCAGTCAGCGTCGTGCTCGACGCCCGTTATGACATCGTCGGTGATCCCGATCTCGTTTCGATCGGCCTGCCTGTCTACGACGACGAGGGCGAAGAGATGGAAGATACGCTCTTCGATGCGGCGATCAGTGCTATCGAAAGCATTCCGCGCGCCCGTCGCAAGGATATCGACATGGTGCAGGAGGCCGTGCGCCGCGCTATCCGCGCCTCTGCCAACCATGCCTGGGGCAAGAAGCCGATTGTCACCGCCTTCGTCACCAAGGTCTGACCATGCTTGGCCGGGTAAACCACATCGCCATCGCCGTTCCCGATCTGGAAGCGGCGACGGCCGCCTATCGCGACACGCTGGGTGCTGCCGTATCGCAGCCGCAGGCTCTGCCGGAACACGGCGTCACCGTCGTCTTCGTCGAATTGCCGAACACGAAGGTCGAATTGCTGCAGCCGCTTGGGGAAACCTCGCCGATCGCAGCCTTCCTCGAAAAGAACCCGTCCGGCGGCATGCACCACATCTGTTATGAGGTGGACGATATCCTGCTTGCGCGTGATCGGCTGGTCGCGGCCGGGGCGAGGGTGCTCGGCGACGGCCAGCCGAAGACCGGCGCGCATGGCAAGCCGGTGCTTTTTCTGCATCCCAAGGATTTCTTCGGCACGCTGATCGAACTCGAACAGGCGTGAAGCCTGCGGCAGAATGCCCTCAAGGCGGCCAAGCGCTTCATCGGCTTTGAGTTGGCTGCCATTCCGCCGTATAAGGGCGCCTAGCTCAAAGTGACAGAACGTCTGTCGGCGCGACACCACCGGGAACCCCAATGCTCCAGATATTTCTTCAGGGATTTGCCGTCTACTTCATCATTTGGTGGATGACGCTTTTCGCTGTCCTGCCGATCGGTCTGCGCACCCAGGCCGAGGACAATGATGTCGTGCTCGGCACCGTTCCAAGCGCGCCGAGCCGCTTTCGTGCCGTCTTCACCTTTTCGCTGACGACGCTGATCTCGGCTCTGGTCTACGGCACCTGGTATGTCTGCGACACCTATTTCGGCTGGGGCTTCGATGCCCTTCCACAACTCGGGCCGAGCTTCTATTAAGATCAAACTTTTGCCCAAACTTTGGGCATATGTATATCATTAAAAAGCGACCTTCGTCATACCAGCGTCATGGTGTTGCGGCAAAAGAGCTGCCGTTACGGAATG
Organism: Rhizobium redzepovicii; assembly: GCF_019793435.1. Taxonomy (GTDB): domain Bacteria; phylum Pseudomonadota; class Alphaproteobacteria; order Rhizobiales; family Rhizobiaceae; genus Rhizobium; species Rhizobium redzepovicii. The sequence continues at coordinate 236,253 of NZ_JAILYH010000006.1, forward strand.
AGCATCATTCCCTTACGGTAGTTGGCTGGATTTTTGGGGTCGGATGAAGCCGAAAAGCCAAAAAAAAACAAGGCTAAAAGCCTTGTTTTAAGTATCGCGTGATCTGTAACCGTTGCCGGGGCAGCGACGAGCGCGCCTAAGATCTGATCCTCCCAAGACTTGACCGCGAATTCGGCAAGAATTTATCCTTCCTGCCTGTTTTGTGAGCTAAAGCTAGCTCAAACATTGGGCTTTGTCATTAGCTTTTTTTGCATTTTTGCTACACTCTAGCAAAATTTTTCTGTTGACAAGATTTTCGTTTAAGTCCTTATAAACACGCGCTTTTTCATGCCCTGTCATTTTGCGGGGCCGAACATGCGCGTGCGGGAGGTTGCCGGCATCAGTTGCGGGTTTCCTTCCTGCCGCGAAGCGGCTATGAACGCTCCCGACATTAACCATTGTCTTTCGATTCCGCCTGCTGCGGGATCTCAACTGCTTCGGAATCCGCCATGCGTCTGTCCCGCTATTTCATGCCCATCCTCAAGGAAAACCCCAAGGAGGCGGAAATCGTCTCCCACCGGCTGATGCTGCGCGCCGGCATGATCCGCCAGCAGTCGCAGGGCATCTATTCCTGGCTGCCGCTCGGCAAACGCGTGCTCGACAAGGTCAACGCCATTATTCGCGACGAGCAGAACCGGGCCGGCGCAATCGAGTTGTCCATGCCGACCCTGCAATCGGCCGAACTCTGGCAGGAAAGCGGCCGCTACGACGCCTATGGCAAGGAGATGCTGCGCATCAAGGACCGCCAGGATCGGCCGATGCTCTATGGTCCCACCAATGAGGAGATGGTGACGGATATTTTCCGCTCCTCGGTCAAATCTTATAAGGACCTGCCGCTCAATCTCTATCACATCCAGCTGAAGTTTCGCGACGAGATCCGTCCGCGCTTCGGCACGATGCGCTCGCGCGAATTCATGATGAAGGATGCCTATTCCTTCGATCTGACGCGCGAAGGGGCGGAGCATTCCTATAACAAGATGTTCGCCGCCTATCTCAGAACCTTCGATCGGCTCGGCCTGCGCGCCATTCCGATGCGCGCCGATACCGGCCCGATCGGCGGCAATCTCAGCCACGAATTCATCATCCTCGCCGATACCGGCGAATCCGAGGTCTTCTGTCACAAGGATTTCGTCGGCTTCGATATTCCCGACGACCGCACTGATTTCGACAGCGTCGAGGGCCTGAAGTCGATCTTCGACAAGTGGACCTCGCTCTATGCGGCGACTTCGGAAATGCACGACGAGGCGGCCTTCAACGCCGTCCCCGAAGGCGAGCGCCTGTCGGCGCGCGGCATTGAGGTCGGCCACATCTTCTATTTCGGCACGAAATATTCCGAGGCGATGGGCGCGAAAGTGCAGGGCCCCGACGGCAAGGAACACTTCGTTCACATGGGTTCCTACGGTATCGGCCCGACACGCCTTGTTCCCGCCATCATCGAAGCATCGCATGACGACAACGGAATCATCTGGCCGGCCTCGGTCGCGCCCTTCGATATCGTGGTGATCAACATGAAGGCGGGCGATCAAGCCTGCGACGATACTTGCGAGCTGATCTATGCGGCGCTCACCAAGGCCGGCAAGGATGTGCTCTACGACGATACCGACGACCGGGCCGGCACGAAATTCGCGACCGCCGACCTGATCGGCGTACCCGTCCAGATCATCGCCGGCCCGCGCGCGGTCGCCAACGGCGAGGTCGAAGTGAAGGACCGCAAGACTGGCGCCCGCGAAACGATGACCATCGAAGCGGCGATCAACAGGTTCGTGGCTTAAGGAAACGGAGGCGAAATGGCAGAGGCAGCAGTGGACCGGAGTTCGAAATCCGGCTTGGGTCCGGCTGGCAAGCCATTTTCCACTTTCGAACGCCTCGTGGCGTGGCGCTACCTGCGCGCCCGCCGCAAGGAAGCTTTTATCTCAGTGATCGCCGGCTTTTCTTTCGTCGGCATCATGCTCGGTGTTGCGACGCTGATCATCGTCATGGCCGTCATGAACGGCTTCCGCACCGAGCTCGTCTCGCGCATCCTCGGCATCAACGGCCATATGATCGTCCAGCCGTCCGATGGCCCCTTCACCGATTATGCCGACCTTTCCAGCAGGCTCGCTGCCGTACCGGGAGTGAAGATGGCGCTGCCTTTGGTGGAAGGCCAGGTGCTCGCCTCCGCCCAGGCCGGTGGTAGCACCGGCGCGCTGGTGCGCGGCGCCCGCGCCGAGGACCTGACCAAGCTCAAGACGATCTCCGGGAACATCAAATCCGGCGACATGGTCGGTTTTGCCTCCGGCCAGGGCGTGCTGATCGGCACCGGCATGGCCAACCAGCTCGGCCTGAGCGTCGGCGACCTCATCACTCTGACCTCGCCGGATGGTGACATTACACCGATGGGCGTCAGCCCGCGCGTTAAGTCCTATAAGATCTCCGGCCTCTTCGAGATCGGCATGTCGGAATATGATTCTTCGATCATCTTCATGCCGCTCGAGGAAGCGCAGCTTTATTTCAATGCCGAGGGACTGGTGCAGTCGATAGAGCTTTTCGTCGATCACCCCGACGATATCGACACTCTGCGGCCCAAGGTGGAGGAAGCGGCCGGCCGCCAGATCAACCTCACCGACTGGCGCCAGCGCAACCAGACCTTCTTTTCGGCGCTGCAGGTCGAGCGCAACGTCATGTTCATGATCCTGACGCTGATCGTGCTTGTCGCGGCTCTGAACATCATCTCCGGCCTGATCATGCTGGTGAAGGACAAGAGCAGCGATATCGCCATTCTGCGCACCATGGGCGCCAGCGCCGGCGCGATCATGCGCATCTTCTTCATGACCGGGGCGGCGATCGGGATCGTCGGCACTGTTGCCGGCGTGCTGCTCGGCGTTCTCGTCTGCGTCAACATCGAATCCATCCGTCAGTTCTTCTCCTGGATTTCAGGCACGGTGATCTTCAATCCGCAGGTCTATTTCCTCAGTCAGCTGCCGGCCGAGATGCAGCTCAGCGAAACGATCTCGATCGTCATCATGGCGCTGACGCTCTCCTTCATCGCGACCATCTTTCCGGCCTGGCGCGCGTCCAGGCTCGATCCGGTGCAGGCCCTGCGCTACGAATAAGGAATGCCGCCTTTATGAAACGCAACGTCGTTCTCAAGCTTACCGGCGTCGAGCGCCATTACGGGCAGGGCGATACGCTGCTGCCGATCCTGAAGGGCGCGGATTTTTCGATGTCGAAGGGCGAGATCGTCGCTCTCGTCGCTCCCTCCGGCACCGGCAAATCGACCCTGCTGCATATCGCCGGCCTGTTGGAGCATCCGGACGGCGGTGAAGTCAACATCAGCGGCCATGCCTGTGACGGCCTGAGCGATGAGAAACGCACCGCGATCCGCCGCAGCGAAATCGGCTTCGTCTACCAGTTCCACCACCTGCTGCCGGAATTTTCCGCACTTGAGAACATCATGATGCCTCAGCTAATCGCCGGGCTGTCCTGGAAGGAAGCCGGAGAGCGGGCCGGCCAGCTTCTCGATTACATGCGCATCGGCCACCGCGGCGCCCATCGCCCTGGCGAACTCTCCGGCGGCGAGCAACAGCGCGTGGCGATCGCCCGGGCCGTCGCCAATGCGCCGACCCTGCTGCTTGCCGATGAGCCGACCGGCAATCTCGACCCGGAAACGGCAAGCTACGTCTTCGATGCGCTGGAGGCGCTGGTGCGCCAGTCCGGCCTCGCGGCCCTCATCGCCACCCACAATCACGAACTCGCCCGCCGCATGGATCGGCGTGTGACTATCTCGGATGGCAAGATCGTCGATTTCTGAAACTGAGGTCAGGGGATGACTAGCCCGCCGCGATAATCGAGCATATAGGCTTTCCGGTCATCGACCATGATGCATTCATTGCCGCTGAACCGCTCGCAGTTCCCTTCGCTGTGATCGATGTAGCGGCCGAACGCATGATCGAATTCCATTCCGCCGAGAAAGCGCCCCTGCTGATACATGGCTGAAAGTGCCGCCTTGATCACCGCGCCGGCGGCAGCGCCGTCGATGAGCTCAGGGACAACGATCCAGCCGAAATAATTCATCACCCAGACAGGCTCCCCGGCAAACCAGACAACCTCCTGTCCCGCGAAATCGGTGCCGCCAAAGTAGCTGTCGAGATAGCGCCAGTCGCCGCACTCATAGCCGATATCGTGGGCACCCGGCCGGCAGGGCACGCGCGGCACACCGCCGCCGACATAGGTCGCAGCCTTGGCCTCCACGACGAATTCATTGAGCATTGCAATGTCGAGCATATCCCGTTCTCCTCTCGGCCGGATGCTGGCAAATATGCTGCGGCATGTAAAGAACAGAAACAGAACAAAAACGGCAAGCAAGGCGGGTCGCTGCGAGAGGCGCACTGCCGTTTGAGTAGCCTGTCCGATCCGTCACCGATCGCGAGAGAACAGGCGCAGCCCATCGTATCGCTTGGCACTCTCATCGATTCGCGATTCGCGTCCTGGATTTTAAAACGCAAGAAAGAAGGAAAAGATTCCTGTTGACAATGGAACATAAATCGAACAAATTGAAAACATAACGAGTAAATGAGAGCCAAATGACTGACATGATCCGTGATATCGCAGCATTCACCTCCATCGCAATGTTCGTCGCCAGCTTCTCGCTCATCGTCATGGCGATCTAAAGTTTTCAGGGGACCGCATGGCCATCATGCGGTCCGCAAGCGGGACTTGTTCTGGACATCATCGCCCTCTATGCCGACAATGCGTCCGACTCATTCGGGTGATTGGGAAGGCATGACATGGCGGATACGGCAAAGGGTTCTACGGGCGAGGCGATCGGCGGCACGCCGGGCTTCATCCACCTGAGGGTCCACTCCGCCTATTCGCTTCTCGAAGGCGCCTTGCCGCTGAAGAAGATCCTCTACAAGGCAACCGGCGACAGCCAGCCGGCGATCGCCATCACCGATACCAACAATCTGTTCATCGCGCTGGAATTCTCCCAGAAGGCGATGGACGACGGCCTGCAGCCGATCATCGGCTGCCAGGTCTCGATCGACATGGAAGACGGGCTGGAAACGGAAAAGCGCGGCGGCCAGCAGGCGCTGGTCAAGCTGCCGTCGATCGTTCTTCTCGCCGCCACGGATGCCGGTTACGAACGACTGGTCGATCTCGTCAGCCGCGCCTATCTCGGCGGTGAAAGCAACCAGGCTATCCATATCCGTGCCTCCTGGCTGGAGGAGGCCGGCACGGAAGGGCTGATCGCCCTGACCGGCGCCCTGACCGGGCCTGTCGACGCGGCGATCAAGGAAGGCCATCCCGCGCAGGGGGAGGCCCGGCTGCTTGTGCTGAAACGTCTCTTCGGCGACAGGCTCTACGTCGAATTGCAGCGGCACGGCACTTACGACAAACGTCACGAACAAAAGATCATCGGCCTCGCCTATAGCAATGACCTGCCGCTGGTTGCGACCAACGAGGCCTTCTTTCCGACACGCGACGATTACGACGCCCATGATGCGCTGATGGCGGTCGCCCACAATGCCATCGTCTCCGACGACAGCCGCTTTCGCCTGACCCCGGACCATTATCTGAAGAGCCGGGCCGAGATGGCCAAGCTCTTCGCCGATCTGCCGGAAGCACTGGAAAACACGATCGAGATCGCCAAGCGCTGCTCCTTCGTGCTGAAGACGCGAAAGCCGATCCTGCCGCGCTTCACCGGCGCGACTGACGACGCCGAGGAGGCTGAACGCGCCGAGGCGAGCGAACTGCGCCGCCAGGCTGTGGAAGGGCTGGATATGCGGCTTTCGACGCTCGGCATGTCACCGGGCTACGAGGAAAAGGATTATCGCGAGCGGCTGGATTTCGAACTCAGCGTCATCGAGCGCATGCGTTTTCCCGGTTACTTCCTGATCGTTGCCGACTTCATCAAATGGGCCAAGCAGCACGACATTCCGGTCGGTCCCGGCCGCGGTTCGGGCGCGGGTTCCCTGGTTGCCTACGCTTTGACGATCACCGACGTCGATCCGCTGCGGTTTTCGCTGCTCTTCGAACGCTTCCTCAATCCGGAACGCGTCTCGATGCCGGACTTCGACATCGACTTCTGCCAGGACCGCCGCGAAGAGGTGATCCGCTACGTCCAGGCCAAGTATGGCCGCGAGCAGGTGGCGCAGATCATCACCTTCGGTTCGCTGCAGGCGCGCGCCGCCCTTCGTGACGTCGGCCGCGTGCTTGAGATGCCTTATGGGCAGGTCGACAAGATCTGCAAGCTGGTGCCGAACAATCCGGCCAATCCGACGCCGCTCTCCAAAGCGATCGAGGAGGAGCCGAAGCTGCAGGAGGAGGCGGCGAAGGAGCCCGTCGTCGCCCGCCTGCTCGACATTGCCCAGAAGATCGAGGGGCTTTACCGCCACGCCTCGACGCATGCCGCCGGCATCGTCATCGGCGACCGCCCGCTTTCCAAGCTGGTGCCGATGTATCGCGATCCGCGCTCGGACATGCCGGTTACCCAGTTTAATATGAAGTGGGTGGAGCAGGCCGGCCTCGTCAAATTCGACTTCCTCGGCCTGAAGACGCTGACGGTGTTGAAGGTCGCCGTCGATTTCGTCGCCAAGCGCGGCATCAAGGTCGATCTCGCGGCCATTCCTCTCGACGACAAACCGACCTACGAGATGCTGTCGCGCGGCGAGACGGTCGGCGTGTTCCAGGTGGAAAGTGCCGGCATGCGCAAGGCGCTGATCGGCATGAAGCCGGACTGCATCGAGGACATCATCGCGCTGGTGGCGCTCTATCGCCCGGGTCCGATGGAGAACATCCCGACCTACAATGCCCGCAAGCACGGTGACGAAGAGCTGGAATCGATCCATCCGATGATCGACCACCTGCTCAAGGAAACCCAAGGGGTCATCGTCTATCAGGAACAGGTGATGCAGATCGCCCAGGTCCTGTCCGGTTACTCGCTCGGAGAGGCCGATCTTCTGCGCCGCGCCATGGGCAAGAAGATCAAGGCCGAGATGGACCAGCAGCGCGAACGCTTCGTCGTCGGCGCCGTCAAGAACGGCGTCTCGAAGCCGCAGGCCGACAATATCTTCGAACTGCTGGCGAAGTTCGCCAATTACGGCTTCAACAAGTCGCATGCCGCTGCTTACGCGATCGTCTCCTACCAGACGGCCTATATGAAGGCGCATTATCCGGTCGAATTCCTCGCCGCCTCGATGACGCTCGACATGTCCAACACGGAAAAGGTCAATGACTTCCGCCAGGATGCCAAGCGGCTAGGCATCGAGGTGATCGCACCCTCGGTGCAGACGTCCTTCCGCCATTTCCAGACCGGCGACAACCGCATCTATTACGCGCTGGCCGCCCTCAAGGGCGTCGGCGAATCCGCCGTCGACCATATCGTCGAGGTGCGTGGCGACAAGCCCTTTGCCGGCATCGAGGATTTCTGCCTGCGCATCGATCCGCGCCAGGTCAACCGCCGTGTATTGGAAAGCCTGATCTTTGCCGGCGCCTTTGATTGTTTCGGCACCGATCGCGCCCAGCTTTCAGCCGGCCTCGACCGCATCCTCGGTTATGCCCAGCGCGCCCAGGAGAACAAGCTGAGCGGCCAGTCGGATATTTTCGGCAGCACGCTGACCTCGGGGCCCGAGAAGATTTCCCTTCCACCGTTTTCGCCCTGGCTTGCCTCCGAGCGGCTGCTCAAGGAATTCCAGGTGCTAGGCTTCTATCTCACCGCCCACCCGCTCGATTCCTACAACAACCTCCTGCAGAAGATGCGGGTGCAGACCTTTGCCGAATTTTCCCAGGCGATCAAACAGGGCGCCTTCAATGCGCGCCTCGCCGGCACCGTCATTTCGAAGCAGGAGCGCAAGACCCGCACCGGCAACAAGATGGGCATCATCGTCTTTTCCGATTCTTCGGGCCAGTTCGAGGCGGTGCTGTTTTCGGAAATGCTCAACCAGTACCGCGACGTGCTGGAGTCGGGAAAATCCTTCGTGCTGACCGCCACCGGCGAGGAGCGGCCGGAGGGGATTGGCCTGCGCATCCAGACGATCCAGTCGCTGGAGGAAAAGTCGCTGCAGATGCAGAAGGCGCTGCGCGTCTATATCAGAGATTCCGGGCCGCTGAAGATGGTCGCCGGCCATCTCAACGCCAGGGGCGATGGCCTCGTTTCCTTCATCGTCATCAAGGAGGAGGGCAAACGCGAGGTGGAAGTGGCGCTGGCTGAGAAATACCGCATCACGCCGGAGATCGCCGCCGCTCTTCGCGCCGCCCCCGGTGTTGTCGATGTCGAGCTTGTCTGATCATCTCGGGGTGATGCACATCACCCTGGGCGATTTGATCATCCCGGGGTGATTGCGATCAACCCCGGGTGATGGTGATGAAATCCGTGCCTTCGCCGGTATCCCGGCCAAGGCCGGTATCGGAGATCGTCAGCGTCGAGCCGGGTGCGATCAGCGCCTCGATCCTGTGCCGGGTCTCCTCCGGGATCGTGATGCGGTTGAGCGACCGGGCGATCGGCCTGCCGCTGACGATCGAGCTTTCCTGATTGGTGACGCCGAGCCGCTTCATCGTCTCGCGGGAGAGATTGTTTTCGAGCGTGATGCCGAGCCAATCCGCCGAACCGGCCTTTTCATCGAGTGCATGCAGCGTGAAGAAATGCGTGCCAAGCGCCAAGCCCTGATCGGCGATCGTCACCGGCGCTTCGAAGATCGGCTTGAACGCCCGGCGCACCATGATGACGCCGTTCGGCGGCTCGCCCTTGCCTGTTGCGGCATAGACCGATTTCAGCAGCGTGTCGGAGATGAGGCTCCTGTCGCCGGCAAATTCCGCCGGCCGCAGCGTCTTGAACGCCTTGATCGCCTGCACGGTCGCCGGCCCGAGCAACCCGTCCGGAACGCCGGCGGAAAAGCCGAGCTGGTTCAGCAGCGTCTGGATGTCGATCACCGTCTCGCGCAACGTGCGGCGGGTGATCAGCATGCTGATCGGTTCGGATGGCCGCTCCGCTTCGGGCGCTGCAACCGGCGGTGCTGCCGGCATCGGCATCGCAGCCGTGTCGTTCATCGCCACCTGCACCGGCGTGCCCGGGCTGTCGGGCATCGAAGGCCGCAGTTCGACATCCGAAAGCAGAAGCATCGGCGCCGGCGCCTGCGGATGGAAAAGGGTCGGATGGTCGATCGGCTGCGGCACCACTTCGCCATCGCTGATGATGACGGGAATGCCGGGCTCGGTCATCCCGTATAGCTTTTTTGCAAAGGCGCCGGGCATGCGCACGCAGCCGTGCGAGGCCGGATAACGCGGCACGGAATTGGATTCATGCAACGCAATGCCCGACCATGTCAGCCTCTGCATGAAGGGCATTGGCGCGTTCGAATAGAGATTGGATTCGTGGTATTTCTGCTTTTCGAGCACCGAGAAGATACCGCTCGGCGTCGTATGTCCGTCCTTGCCGGTCGAGACTTTCGAGGTCGCGACGACCTCGGTGCCGTCATAGACCGCAAGCGACTGCTTGTCCTTCGAGACGATGATCTGCAGCGTGCGCGCGTCCGCGGCCAGAGCAGGGTGCACGAGTGCGGTGGCCGACAGCAAGCCGAGGCCGAAGACGAGACGCGAGAACATGATAGCCAACCATACGCAATACTTGCCCGGCACATTATGGGACGAAGTTTAAGGAAGATTTTATAGGTCGCACGGCGCTCACGCCTCACGCTTTAGTGATCGCGCTTGCCGCTGCCGAAGGTGTAGCCGGTCTCGACGGTGTTCTTGCCGAACTTGTCGCGCAACTTGTCCATCGCCGCTTCGGCGGCCGCCCGCCGGCCCGATTGCCGGTCGATGAGATCGGGCGGATCGGCGCGGGCGGCATCGCCGAGATCGGTGACGCCGATGCCGATCAGCCGGAACTTCGTGCCGTCGGTTTCTTTTTCGAGAAGCTCAAGCCCGACGCGAAAGATCCGGTCGGCAAGCTGGGTCGGGTCTTCGAGCTTGCGGTTGCGCGTGCGTAACTTGAAGTCGGCGGTCTTCATCTTCAGGACCACTGTCTGGCCGGCGATGTCGTTTTTCTTCAGTCGCCAGGAGACCTTTTCCGAGAGATTGCGCAGGATCGGCACCAGATCGTCATAACGCCAGATATCTTCGAAGAAGGTGGTCTCCGATGAAACGCTCTTGGCCGCATCATTGAGATGCACTTCACGGTCGTCGATGCCGCGCGAAAGCCGGGCGAGCCGCTGGCCGATGCTGCCGTAGCGGCGCATCAGGTCGTTTTCCTCCATCTGCTGCAATTGGCTAATGGTGCGGATGCCGTCCGCTTCCAGCGTCGCCGCAAAGGCCTTGCCGACGCCCCAGATCGTAGTGACCGGACGCGGCGCCAGAAACTCGACCGCTTCCTCACGCCCGATGACGGAAAAGCCGCGCGGCTTCTGCAGGTCGGAGGCGACCTTGGCGAGGAATTTGCAATAGGAAAGCCCGACCGACACGCTGATGCCGATCTCCTTTTCGACCCGGCGGGCGAATTTGGCGAGTGTACGGGCCGGCGGATCGTGATGCAGCCTCTCGGTACCGCCGAGCTCCAGGAAGGCCTCGTCGATCGACAGCGGCTGCACCAGCGGCGTCAGATCCTGCATCATGGCGCGCACCTGGCGCCCGACTCGGACGTATTTTTCCATGTCCGGCCGGATGACGATCGCCTGAGGGCAGGCTTCCAGCGCCTTGAACATCGGCATCGCCGACCGCACGCCGTGGATGCGGGCGATATAGCAGGCGGTGGAGACGACGCCGCGTTTGCCGCCGCCGATAATCACAGGCTTGTCGGCAAGATCCGGATTGTCGCGTTTCTCGACGGCCGCATAGAAGGCGTCGCAATCGATATGCGCAAGCGTCAAGGCATAGAGCTCCCGATGGCGCACCAGACGCGGGCTGCCGCAGGACACGCAACGGCGCGCCTCGCCCTTCTGCTCGGCAAGGCAGTCGCGACAGAAGCCGGGTGTCTTGTCGGGCGCGGGCGTCATCATGAGAACAAAGGTTGAACGCCGCGACACTACGCCTTAAGCTTCCGAGTCTCAAGAGAGGCGGGAGCTTTGCCTATGGATAACGATCTTCGTTTCGAACCGGTAACGGCAGAACGCTGGGACGATTTCGAAACCCTGTTCGGGCCGCAGGGTGCCTTCTACAATTGCTGGTGCCTCGCGTTGCGCCTGCCGCATGCGATCAGAACGAAGATGGCGGCCGACGAGCGCAAGGCGCATATGCACGACCGGATCAAGGCCGGGCCGCCGCCGGGCATTCTCTGTTATGCCGGTGGCGCGCCGGTCGCCTGGGTCCAGATCGGGCCGCGCCATGACGTGCCGCAGTTCAATTCTTCGCGCACGGTCTCGCGGCCGTTGGAGGAGGGCGATGCGGACGATCCGTCGATCTGGGCCGTCAGCTGCTTCTTCCTGCTACCGCGCTTGCGCGGCAAGGGCATGAGCCATCGCCTGCTTTCCCTAGCGATCGATCACGCCCGGCGCCAGGGCGCGCGGCTGCTCGAGGCCTGTCCGATCGATCATGTGAAGCAGTCGAAATCGGTGACTCTCTGCATCGGCTCGACGGCGATCTTCGACGCGGCCGGTTTTGAGACGGTGGCTCGGCGCAAGGACGGCCGTCCGCTCATGCGGCTGGAACTGCAGGGCTGAAAGCGCCGGCAAGGAAATGCGCCTCGATCAGCGCGGCGGCATCAGTCCAGTCGCTGACGCGGGTGATGCCGTCGGCGGCCGCCGGCGCGAAACGATGGACGGGAGAGTCGGGCATCAGGTGAATCAGCAGGCAATCGGCAACATGTTCCCTAACGGAATGCAGATTGCGCGCCATATCATCGATGAAGACGACGGGAAGGGAGCGGCTGGCATGCAATGCGTGAACGATCGGCCCCTTAGGCTCTTCGCTGGCAAGCAGTGGAAAAAGCAGGCCGATCCGGTCGAGGAGGCGGCGGCGCTGATCCTGGAACCGCGGCTGCATGGCCGTCAGGAACAGCACGTCGGCGGCCTCAGAAAGCCGGCCGAGCGTTTCGACGACGCGATCGAGCGGCGTCTGCCACAGCTCCTGCGCCTCGAAAAACTCCTCGATCAGTCGGCTGACCTGCTGATCCTCGATCTCCGCGCCATCCGTCTGCGAGACGATGTTGCCGTGGAGCCGGAACGAGCGCGGCAGGAACGCATGACCCTGGCTTTCAAGAAAAAGCTGGAAGGGGCCGATGAACTGCAGCACGACATCGTCGACGTCGCAGACGATCAGCGGCCGTTTGCCGAGCCGGATATGCGAGATATCGAGTTCCCCCATGCCGGTCACCGTCAATATTCCCCGGAATCGAGGCCCGGCGAAGAGAAATGCTGCCAGGCGGCAGTGACCGCTTCCGGGCTGATGCCGCTCGCCGCGCAAAAAGCCATCGCCGTCGGTTCGTGGTTCATCAGGAAATCCATCATGCCGGCGAGAAAGCTGGGGTCGTTGACGGCGCTGCGCACCTGGCCGGGCGCGACACCGGTCAGCGCAAGAAATCGGCCGAACATGTCGGGGTCGTCGGCAAGCCAGCCGAGCACGGCGATCGCGGTCGCGTGCGGGTCGGCGGCCTGTTGTTTCGAAGTCTTGAAGTTGCTTTGCATTTCGAGGGGTAAGTTACCTTTTCTTCAACCAAATGCCGCTAGCGTGCGCTATCGGTTTCACGGAGCTCTTGTCCGCATGTGCCTTTCTCATGGGACGAACCGCTGCGCGAACGGACGTAGGGACAGCTTGTCATGCCCAAACAGGTGATGATTGTAGAAGATAACGAGCTCAACATGAAGCTCTTTCGCGACCTCATCGAGGCGTCCGGCTATACCACGATCCAGACCAGAAACGGCATGGAGGCGCTCGATCTGGCGCGCAAGCATCGCCCCGACCTCATCCTGATGGATATTCAGCTTCCCGAGGTCTCCGGCCTCGAAGTCACGAAATGGCTGAAAGAAGACGACGAGCTGCACGTGATTCCCGTCATCGCCGTCACGGCTTTCGCGATGAAGGGCGACGAGGAGCGGATCCGCCAGGGCGGCTGCGAAGCCTATGTTTCCAAGCCGATCTCGGTTCCGAAATTCATCGAGACGATCAAGACCTATCTGGGCGATGCCTGACGCATCGGAAAGACAGCTATGACTGCGCGAATACTGGTGGTTGACGATATTCCGGCCAACGTGAAGCTGCTCGAAGCGCGGCTGCTTGCGGAGTATTTCGACGTGATGACCGCGGCCGACGGCTACACGGCGCTGGCGATCTGCGAGCGGAACCAGGTCGATCTGATCCTGCTCGACATCATGATGCCCGGCATCGATGGTTTCGAGGTCTGCGAGCGGCTGAAGGCCAGCCGCAAGACCGCCCATATCCCTGTCGTCATGGTCACGGCACTTGATCAGCCGGCCGACCGCGTCCGCGGCCTGAAGGCCGGCGCCGACGATTTCCTCACCAAGCCCGTCAACGACCTTCAGCTGATTTCACGGGTGAAGAGCCTGCTGCGGCTGAAGACGTTGAGCGATGAACTGCGCATCCGCGCCGACACCGCCCATACGATGGGCATCGACGACCTCATGCGGGCAGGCGAGGGCCGTGCCGACGAGACCGGTCAGATCCTGCTCGTCGACGGCCGCGCCAATTCGCAGGAGCGCATCATCAAGGCGCTGAAGCCCGTCGCCGACGTGCTTGCCCTTTCCGATCCGCAGGCAGCGCTCTTCGAGGCGGCCGAAAGCCCGTTCGACCTCGTCATCGTCAACGCCAATTTCGACGATTATGATCCGCTGCGCCTCTGCTCGCAGCTGCGCTCGCTGGAGCGCACGCGCTTTCTGCCGATCCTGATCATCACCGAGCAGGGCGCGGACGAGATGGTCGTGCGTGCGCTCGATCTCGGCGTCAACGACTACATTATCCGCCCGGTCGATCCCAACGAGCTTGTTGCCCGCAGCCTGACGCAGATCCGTCGCAAGCGCTGCAACGACCGCCTGCGCGCCAGCGTCAAGCAGACGATCGAGCTTGCCGTGACCGATCCGCTGACCGGCCTTTATAACCGGCGCTATCTCGACAATCACCTGAACGTGCTCTTCAACCGTTCGATGGCGCGCGGCCGGCCGCTTTCGGTGCTGATCACCGATATCGACCGCTTCAAGCAGGTGAACGACACCTATGGTCATGACGGCGGCGACGAAGTGCTGCGGGAGTTTGCCAATCGTGTCCGCTCGACCATTCGCGGCGCCGATCTCGCTTGCCGCTACGGCGGGGAGGAATTCGTCGTCGTCATGCCGGATACCTCGCCGGAAATTGCCGCCGCTGTCGCCGAGCGCCTGCGGGCGGCCGTCGAAAACGCGCCCTTCAGGCTGAAACACGCGGGAGAGGCGCTGAATGTCACCGCTTCCTTCGGCATCGCGTCGCGCGTCGGTTCGGTGCTGACCCCGGATCAGCTGATGAAGCAGGCCGATCTTGCGCTCTACGAAGCCAAGAATACCGGCCGCAATCGCGTCGTCGCTGCCGCGGCCTGACGAATCAGCTGTCGCCTTATGTGCCGTTTATGGGTTTTCCACCGTGGTAAGCGGACTATTACCGATTTTTAATGCTCGCCCACACAGCGCGGCGTGAAAAATTTGCAGTCAAATAGCCCAAAAATGGATTTCCGGCTTTGCTGCGGATGCGCCGCTGCCCGATAGTCTTGAAGGCGTCCGGCCATAGCTAAAAATAAAACCCCGACTATAAAAACCGCCTTCGGCCGATGGGCGGAAATAGAGTCCCGCCGCACCACATCACGTAGGGGGAGGGCAGGTGTAGGTTATTACGTTATATTGTCGAATTTCTTGGGTGGGTCAGCGTCTAGGCTTCATCCCTAAGCAGAGGCGATAAATCTTTGTATGTACCAAAACTGGACTTTTAACCATAGAATCAAGTCCGCAAAAATCATCATTAAGAATTTGTTGATTTTCTTTCATTTTTGCGCAAATTATCGGCTCATAAGAGAAGCGCTCCCGCTGAGGAGTTGTCGATACCCCATGATGCTCAGGTCCGCCGCATCTCCTGGGTCGTGGGGTCGGTCGGCTAGTAGGCAAGTTATAGCGGTTCCTCGTGCCGTTTTGCATGCTGGCCGACCCCCTTTCAAGAAAACGCCGCCACTTCCCGAAGATGGAAGGGCGGCGTTTTTCTGTTTGCGCTGTCATTTTCAAGAGGGCCAATTCGGGCAATAAAAAACGCGCAACCCGAGGGCGCGCGCTTTTTGCGAAATCCGGCAACCAAGTGATTACTTGATCTTGGTTTCCTTGAACTCGACGTGCTTCTTAGCAATCGGGTCATACTTCGTCTTCGTCATCTTGTCCGTCATCGTACGGCTGTTCTTCGTCGTGACGTAGAAGAAACCGGTGTCGGCTGTCGACAGCAGCTTGATCTTGATTGTTGTAGCCTTGGCCATGGTCGTCCTGCCTTTAAGAAAATGAAAGCCGTGGAAGCCGGATGGGCTCCACGGCAAATTCTGGCGCGAAACTACGAATCCCGCCCGAAAAGTCAAGTCCGTTTTCGAATGAACATCAGTCTGATGCCGGAAAGTAGGGCGTAGAGGCCGAAGAATGCGGCAATCGCCCAGGCAAAACCGTTATTTCCGGCGACATCGATCGCCGCACCGATTGCCTGCGGCCCGGCCACGGTTCCCATCGCATAACAGAAGACGAAGGCGGCATTGGCCGCCGCAAGGTCGGAGCCCGTCAGCCGTGAGCCGAGATGACTGAGGCCGACCGTATAAAGGCCGGAGACGCAGCCGCCCCAGAAAAGCAGGAGCCCGGCCATCAGCAGCCAGTTGTCAACCAGCAGCGGCAGCATCATCGAACCGACGAAGCCCATCAGCGCCATGCCGGCCAGAAGCGGCCGCTTGTCGGGAATGCGGTCGGAAAGCAGGCCGAGCGGGATCTGGAAGATGACATTGCCGACGCCCATCATGGTAAGCAGAAGTGCGGCCTGCGATTCGGTGAAATGGGCGCGTACGGCAAAGATCGGGAACAGGGACAGGCCGCCCGCTTCGACCGCGCCGAAGATGAAGACCGCCGCCGTTGCCGTCGGCACCAGGAAGACGTAGCGCATGAAATGCAGCTCCGGTTTTTCCTCGAGCACCGGGCTCTCGTCGCGGGCAATGAAGATCGGAATGGCGGCCAGCAGGATAGCGCCGGCGCCGATCAGGAAGGGGAAGATGCCGTCGCTGCCGAGGATCGAAAACAAGAGCGGCCCGGCCGCAAAGCCGAGGGAAAGCACGGTCGCATAGATGCCGAGCACGAAGCCGCGTTTGGACGGCGGCGAGGCGGCATTGATCCAGAATTCGGAAAGGATGAACAGCGTCGTCGTTGCGCCGTGAAAGGCGAAACGCAACGGAAACCACATCCAGAAATCCTGGGCATAATAAAACCCAAGCGCGCTCAGCGCCGAAATCAGCACCGCCCAGAGCATAGTCGGCGCAACGCCGTATTTATGCGCGAGCCTGGTGGTGATGGGTGCGGCGGCCATCGCCGCGACGCCTGCCATCGCCGTGTTCAGCCCGATCAGTGTAGACGAGATGCCGCGTTTTTCCAGGATGATGCTAAGAAGCGGGAGCCCGAGGCCGATTGCTATGCCAACGGCTGAGATCGACGAGATGGCTGCCACCAGAGAAGGCCAATGGATTTCCTCGACATCGCCCGGTGTGCCGTTTCTCGGCTGAGACATTTATCCATCCTTAGAAAGCTGCGCGAGCGAATCGGCCGGTCCCCGTCGGACAGATAGACACAGACGTGCCAAATCCGGGTGACGGATGCCGCTTCGCAGTATTTCCGATGTGAGTGACCATCTGCGGAATGTAAAGCCCGTTCGGCCAAGAAATGCTTACCATGTCGGGTTGAGGATCGTCGGCTGCCGCATTTGGGTGGTGGTCGGTGGAGCGCTGGCACTACACGGTAAATATGTCTGGAAGGTGAAAGTGATCACTCCGGGGGTCCGGGGATGTCATAATCGTCCGGACCATCGCTCTCGCCGCCGAAACCGTGCATGCGCAGCGCCCATTGCAGGCCGATGACGCCGCCCTTGATCGGCTGGATCGAGGCGAGCGCGGTGATGACGGTGATCGGTGCCCAGATGGCAATATGCACCCATATCGGCAGCACGAAGGTCATGTCGGTCAGCATGTAGCCGCCGACCACGACGTGTCCGAGAACGAGGATGACGATGTAGGGCGGCAGGTCGTCGGCGCGTTGGTGATGCATCGCCTCGCCGCAGGCCGCGCAATGATCGACCGGCTTCAGGAAGGCACGGAAAAGTTTGCCGCTGCCGCAGGCCGGGCAGCGGTTCACCAGCCCGCGCAGGATGGAGCGTCCCAGCGGACGCTCGGCCTCGGGCCTGTCGCCATAGCGGACGACCGGTTCGGTCGGTGTGCTCATCGCATCTTCCTCTTCAGGCCGCATAGGCTGGTGAATCTCGCCCAATGCCGCTTTCGGACAGCCGGAACATTTCAATGCCGCCCGCGCGGTGGCCTCGTTCCCGGCTTCTTGCGAAGCTGGCCCCGGTCGCGGCGGCCGGCTTTGTGGAAGGAGCGCACCGCCGCCGGCATCGCGCGCCCTTCGCTGACCATCTCGAACCGAAGCGCGCCGGCAAGCGGGATTGCTTCGGCAAGCTTCACCGTGACGTTGTCGCCAAGGCGATAGCCGAGCCCCGTACGTTCACCCGAGAGCGCCTGATGCGCCTCGTCATAGATGAAATAGTCGGTGCCGAGCGTCGATATCGGGACGAAACCGTCGGCGCCATACTCCGGCAGGGCGATGAAAAGCCCGGATTTCGTAACACCCGAGACCCGCCCGGCAAATTCCTCGCCGACGCGTCCGCTCAAATGATGCGCGATCAGCCGGTCGACCGTCTCACGCTCGGCCGCCATCGCCCGGCGCTCGAAGGTCGAAATTTCCGCGGCGATATCGTCGAGCGCTGCCTCTTCCTCTGTCGTGATGCCGCCTTCGCCGAAGCCGAGCGAGCCGACGAGGGCGCGATGCACGATGAGATCGGCGTAACGACGGATCGGCGAGGTGAAATGCGCGTATTTCATCAGGTTGAGGCCGAAATGGCCAATATTCTCGGGGCCGTAGATCGCCTGGCTCTGCGAGCGCAGCACCATCTCGTTGACCATGGTCTGGTGCGGCGTGCCGTCGGCCTTCGCCAGAATGCCGTTGAAGTTGTTGGCGCGCATATTGCCGCCCTTGGCAAGCGGGATGCCGAGCGTCGCCAGGAACTCGCGCAGGATTTCCTGCTTGGCAAGCGTCGGCCCGTCATGGATGCGGTAGATCAGCGGCTGGCGTTTCTTTTCCAGGGTCTCGGCGGCGGCGACGTTCGCCTGGATCATCATCTCCTCGATCAGCTTGTGCGCGTCGAGCCGCGGCGGCACGTGGACCCGGTCGACGGTGCCGTCGGGCTTCAGCAGGAT
This sequence comes from Rhizobium redzepovicii, assembly GCF_019793435.1. Classification (GTDB taxonomy): domain Bacteria; phylum Pseudomonadota; class Alphaproteobacteria; order Rhizobiales; family Rhizobiaceae; genus Rhizobium; species Rhizobium redzepovicii. The sequence continues at coordinate 254,707 of NZ_JAILYH010000006.1, forward strand.
CTTGCGCTCCGGCATGTCGAGTTCCAGCGGCTGGCGCCGGTCGCGGCCGCGCTTCATCACCTCGTAGGCGTGCCAGAGCGGCTTCAGGATCGGCTCGAGCATCGGCCAGGTCTTGTCGTCCGGCTTGCCGTCGATCGCCGCCTGCGCCTGCTGGTAGGAGAGTTTGGCCGCGCTCTTCATCATGACGCGATGAAACGTGTGGCCGATCTTGCGGCCTTCCCCGGAAAAGCTCATGCGCACGGCAAGCGCCGGGCGGTCGACGCCTTCCTTCAGCGAGCAGAGATCGTTGGAAATGCGCTCCGGCAGCATCGGCACGACGCGATCCGGGAAATAGACCGAGTTGCCGCGCTTCAGCGCCTCGCGGTCGAGCGGCGACTTCGGGCGGACATACCAGGAGACGTCGGCAATCGCCACGGTGACGATGACGCCGCCGGGGTTGTCGGGCGAGGGGTCGAGTTCGGCATAGACGGCGTCGTCGTGGTCCTTGGCATCGGCCGGATCGATGGTGATCAGCGGCACGTCGCGCCAGTCCTCGCGATGCGACATCGTCGCCGGTTTTGCGTCCTCCGCCTCGGCGATGACGGCTGGCGGGAAGACATGCGGAATGCCGTGCGCATGGATGGCGATCATCGAGATCGCCTTTTCCGAGCCGACCGAACCCACGACCGAAAGCACCTTGGCGCGGGGCAGGCCGAAGCGCCCGAGACGGGCGACTTCGATCTCGACCAGGTCGCCGTCTTTGGCACCGCCGGTGAAGTCTGGATCGATGACCATCTCCTCGCCGCGCCGCTCGATCGGCAGCAGCCGGCCGCCGCCGCCGGGTGCTGCGCGGAAAACGCCCATCGAGGCGCCGCGGCGCTTGTCGATCACTTTGATGATCCGCGCCGTATAGGCCGGCCCGCCGCGATCGACGGCCGGGAAGATCTTCGCCAGAATGCGGTCGCCGAGGCCGGCGACCGGTGCCTTGCCCTTGCCCTGGCGGCCTGCGGGCGATTGCTGGCGGATGGCGACGGCGGGCGCGACACCCTGATCCTCGGGCCATTCCGCCGGCCGGCCGATCAGATCGCCGTCCTTGTCGCGCGTGGTGATATCGAGAACGGTGACCGGCGGCAGCGCGCCGGGGCGGATCAGCGACTTGCGGTTCTTCTGCAGCATGCCTTCCTGCTCGAGCTCCTGCAGCATGTGCTTGAGCTCGACGCGGCTGTCGCCCTTCAGCCCGAAAGCCTTGGCGAGTTCCCGCTTGGAAGCTTTCTGCGGATGATCGGCGATGAAGCGCAGGATCACCTCCCGCGACGGCAGCGCGCCGTGGACGATATTCAGCGGCTCGACGGCGGGAGCATCCTTGCCGGCACGGCCGATCTTGCCCGGGCGCTTGCCCGCAGGGTTCGTTCTGTCGCGCGGTATTCTGCTCACGTCAGCTCTTTTTCGATTTCGCGGGCGCTTTCGCCTTCGTTGCCTTTGGCTTGGCCGCCGTCTTGGTGGTCTTGGCTTCGGCCGCCGCCGCCTTCGGCTTGGCTTTCGCCTTGCTCGTCTTGCCCGCAGGCGCCTTGCCGGCCTTTTCCGTGATCAGCGCCAGCGCCTCCTCGACGGTGATGGCCTGCGGATCCTTGCCCTTGGGCAGTGTGGCGTTGACCTTGCCCCAGTTGACGTAAGGACCGTACTTGCCGTCGCGAACAGTAATGGCGCCGCCATCGGGATGATCGCCGAGCGTCTTCAGCGCCGCCGGCGTGCCGCGCGAACCGCGGCCCGGCGCCTGTTTTGCCTTTTCGGCAATGACGGTCACGGCGCGGTTGAGGCCGACCGAGAACACATCCTCGATCGTTTCCAGATTGGCATAGGAACCGTCATGCAGCAGGAACGGCCCATAGCGGCCGATGCCAGACGAGATCATCTTGCCCGATTCCGGATGTTTGCCGATATCGCGCGGCAGCGAAATCAGCGCCATCGCCTTTTCGTAGTCGATGTCCTCAGGCTTCCAGCCCTTCGGCAGCGAAGCGCGTTTGGCCTCCTTGCCGTCGCCGCGCTGGATATAGGGGCCGAAGCGGCCAGAGCGCAGCGTCAGTTCCTCGCCGGTCGTCGGATCGGTGCCGAGGTTCTTCGGTTCGTTGAGGGCGGCACCATCCGCTTCTCCGCCGTTTTCGGAGGAGAGCTGGCGGGTGTAATTGCATTCCGGATAGTTCGAGCAGCCGACGAAGGCGCCGTATTTGCCGAGCTTCAGCGACAGGTTGCCGGTGCCGCAGACCTGGCAGATCCGGGGATCGCTGCCGTCTTCCCGCTTCGGGAAGACCAGCGGCGCCAGCGCCTCGTTCAGCGAATCGAGCACATTGGTGACGCGCAGTTCCTTGGTGTCTTCGATCTGGGCGAAGAAATCTTTCCAGAAATCGCGCAGCACCTGCTTCCAGTTCAGCTCGCCGGCGGAAATCCGGTCGAGCTTTTCCTCGAGATCGGCGGTGAAGTCGTATTCGACATATTTGGTGAAGAAGCTTTCGAGGAAAGCCGTCACCAGCCGGCCCTTGGCCTGCGGGATCAGCTTGCGTTTGTCGATCGTCACATAGTCGCGGTCGCGCAGCGTCGTCAGCGTCGCGGCATAGGTAGAGGGGCGGCCGATGCCGAGCTCTTCCATCTTCTTGATCAGCGAGGCTTCTGAGTAGCGCGGCGGCGGCTCGGTGAAATGCTGGGTCGAATTGATCTTCTGCTTGGCGAGCGTCTCGCGCGCATTGATCTCCGGCAGGCGGCCACCCTCGTCGCCGTCGTCGCTCTGCTCGCCGTCTTCCTTCTGATCGGTATAGGCGGCTATGAAGCCATCGAAGCGGATGACCGAGCCGACGGCGCGCAGCCCGGCCTTCTCGCCCTTGTTGTCGGCGGTGATTTCAGCCGTCGTGCGCTCGATTTCGGCCGAGGCCATCTGGCTGGCGATACCGCGCTTCCAGATCAGGTCGTAGAGCCGAATCTGGTCGGCGTCGAGGAATTGGCGCACGCGGTCGGGCGAGCGGTAGAAATCGGTCGGGCGGATCGCCTCGTGCGCCTCCTGGGCGTTCTTGGCCTTGGTGGAATAGAAGCGCGCCTTTTCAGGCATATAACGCTCACCGAACTGGTCGACGATGGCGCGGCGCGCCGCCTCGATCGCCTCGGGCGCCATCTGCACGCCGTCGGTTCGCATATAGGTGATGAGACCGACGGTCTCGCCGCCGATATCGACGCCTTCATAAAGCTTCTGGGCGATCTGCATGGTGCGCGATGCGGAGAAGCCGAGATTGGAGGAGGCAGCCTGCTGCAAGGTCGAGGTCGTAAATGGCGGTCCGGGATTGCGCTTGACCGGCTTGGCTTCGACCGTGTCGACGACATAGCTCGCGCCGTCCAGCAACGCCTTCAGGCGGCCCGCGTCCTCGCCGTTGCCGATCGCGCGCGGCTGCAGCCGCTTGCCGTTGGCCGAAACCAGCCTTGCCTCGAACTCGTCGCCACGCGGCGTCTTCAGCAGCGCCGAGATGTTCCAGTATTCTTCCGAAATGAACCGCTCGATTTCGGATTCGCGGTCGCAGACCAGGCGAAGCGCCACCGACTGGACGCGGCCGGCGGAGCGTGCGCCGGGCAGCTTGCGCCAGAGGACCGGCGAAAGATTGAAGCCAACGAGGTAGTCGAGCGCGCGGCGCGCGAGATAGGCGTCGACCAGCGGCACGTCGATGTCGCGCGGATCGGCCATCGCGTCGAGCACCGCCTTCTTGGTGATCGCGTTGAAGACGACTCGCTTGACCGGCTTGCCGTTCAGCACCCGCTTCTTGTTGAGCATGTCGAGGACGTGCCAGGAAATCGCTTCGCCTTCGCGATCCGGGTCGGTCGCGAGAAAAAGGCCGTCGGAAGATTTCACCGCGTCGGCGATATCCTTCATCCGTTTGGCCGAGGCCCCGTCGACCTCCCAAAGCATTTCGAAATCCTGATCGGGGAGGACCGAGCCATCCTTGGCAGGCAGATCGCGCACATGGCCGAAGGAGGCGAGCACTTTGTATCCCGAACCCAGATACTTGTTGATCGTCTTGGCCTTGGCAGGCGATTCCACCACTACAACATTCATGATGATTCTCTAAAAAAGGAAACGACGCCAGCGTTGAAACCAGCGCAACACACACCGCGACATGGATGTCGGCCCTCCGACATGGACAGGGAAATCGCTGCGGTCAAGGGGTTAGCTACAATTTTACGTCTTGCGGCTGCTGCAAAGCGGCCGGCCCGTATCGCGCAAAGCTCAATCGGAAAGCGAGATGAGACCGCCCTGATGCCGGTGCAGCCTGCCTGCGATGTCGAGTTCCAGCAGGATCAGATAGACCGCCGATGCCGACAGTCCGGTGTGGCGGATAATATCGTCGATCTCGACCGGCGTCGGCCCGAGCGCATCGATGATGCGATTGCGATCCGTATCGCCGGGCGGCATCGTCATTGCCCCGCCGTCACGCGGCGGCTCCTCCGCCATCGACGACGGGAACAGCTCGAATTGCACAAGCGGCGCCAAGGCCTCGATGACATCGGCGGGTGCGGTGACGATCGAAGCGCCGTCCTTGAGCAGGCCGTTGGTGCCATGGCAGCGCGGATCGAGCGGTGAGCCCGGTACGGCAAATACCAGCCGGCCGAACTCGCCGGCAAGGCGGGCGGTGATCAGCGATCCCGAGCGCGTTGCCGCTTCCACCACGACGAGGCCGAGCGCGATGCCGGCGATCAGCCGGTTCCGCCGCGGGAAATCACGGGCGCGGGGCTCCCAGCCGAAAGGCATTTCGCTGACCGCCAGGCCGTTGCCGCCGGTTATCTCCGCAAGCAGGCCGATATTCTCCGGCGGGTAGGGTTGGTCGAGACCGCCGGCAAGGGCCGCGATCGTGCCCGTCTCCAGGCTTGCCCGATGCGCCGATGTGTCGATGCCGCGCGCCAGGCCCGAGACGACGGTATATCCAGCCCGGCCGCAGTCGCGGGCCACCATCGCCGCGAATTTGGCGCCGGCGATCGAGGCGTTGCGCGAGCCGACGACGCCGACAGCAGGTCGTTTGGCGGCGGCAAGCGTGCCCTTGACGGCCAGCAGCGGCGGCGCGCCGTCGATCTGCTTCAGCGCCTGTGGATAGTCCGGCTCGCCGATGCCGACGAAGCGGGCGCCGAAACGATGCGCCGCCTCCAGCTCCCGATGCGTCTCGGCCTCGCTGGCGATACGGATTGCCCGCGTCGCACCGCCGCGCGCCGAAAGCTCCGGCAACGCCGCAAGCGCCGCCTCGGCCGAACCGAAATGATTGATGAGGTCGCGAAAGGTCGCCGGGCCGATATTGTCGGAACGGATGAGGCGCAGCCAGGCAATTCTCTGCCGTTCGCTCAGCACAGTGCCTTTTGGTCCCGCGCTCAGCGCATCCATTATCCCTTCGCCCCGATCTTGCTTTCCGTGCCGCCCATCAGCCGGGAGATATTCGCCCTGTGCTTCCAGTAGGAGATCAGCGTCATGATCGCCATGACGGCTGCAACCTTTTCATTACCCAATATCCACAGCGCAACCGGGATGACAAGCATGGCGACCAGCGCCGACAGCGAGGAATAGCGGGTGGTGAAGGCGATTGCCAGCCAGACGGCGGCGAAGAGCACTACCATGATCGGTGCGACGCCGAGCAGGGTGCCGATATAGGTGGCGACGCCCTTCCCGCCCTTGAAGCCGATCCAGACCGGGAAGAGGTGGCCGATGAAGGCGAAGAAGCCGGCGATGATCGCAGCCTCCTCACCGAGAAAGTAACCGACGACCCAGGCCGCCGCCGATGCCTTCAGCGCATCGAGCAGCAGCGTCGCCGCCGCGAGCTTGCGATTTCCGGTTCTCAGCACATTGGTCGCGCCGATGTTGCCGGAGCCGATGCTGCGCACGTCGCCGAGCCCGGCGGCGCGCGTCAGGATCAGGCCGAAAGGAATGGAGCCGAAGAGATAGCCGATGACGGCGGCGGCAAGCGCGATCGGCAGCGTGATCTGCCATGACATGAGATTGGATAACATATACCGCCTCAGCCCCTCCGTGGCCTATCCCTAATATCCCGTTTTTTAAGGACACCGTTTCCTAAAGCGCGTGGACAAGCTTTCCCGAGACATATGTCGCGACCGCCCGCCCGCTGAAGCGCGCATCTTCGAACGGCGTGTTCTTCGAGCGCGAGAGAAGCATGTCTTTGGCGACAAGCCAAGGCTCATCGAGATCGATCAGCGCGATATCGGCCGCAGCCCCCGGCTTCAGCGTGCCGGCGGGGAGGCCGAAAATCTCAGCCGGGCGGGTGGACATGGCGTCGATCAGGCGCATCAGGCTCACCTGGCCGCCATGGTGAAGCCTCAGAGCCGCCGCCAGCATGGTTTCGAGGCCGATCGCCCCGTCTTCAGCCTCGCCGAAGGGCAGTCGCTTCGTATCGACATCCTGCGGGTCGTGCGAGGAGACGATGATATCGATCTCGCCGCGTGCCAACGCCTCGACCATGGCGCCCCGGTCGTCTTCCGGGCGCAGCGGCGGGTAGAGCTTGAAGAAGGTGCGATATTCGCCGATGTCGTTTTCGTTGAGCGCCAGATTGTTGATCGAGATGCCTGAGGTCACCTTGGCGCCGCGGCTGCGGGCGCGTTCGATCGCCTCGACCGACTGCGGCACCGAGATCATCGCGGCATGATACCGGCCGCGTGTCAGCTCTGCGATCCTGAGATCGCGTTCGAGCGGGATCAGCTCGGCTTCTCTTGGAATGCCGGAGAGCCCGAGCCAGCTGGCGAAAAGCCCCTCATGCATGACGCCGTTGGCGCCAAGATATTTGTCGCGCGTTTCGCAGCAGATGACGGCGCCGAATTCGCGCGCATAGGTCATGATCCGCCGCAGCACCTGCGTGTCGTGGACGCTGGAATGGGCGTCGGTGAAGGCGACGGCGCCTGCTTGCATCAGCAGGCCGATCTCCGTCATCTCCTCGCCGGCAAGCCCCTTGGTCAGGGCGGCGGCCGGATAAACGTTGACGGCAGCGGTGTCGCGCGCCGTCTTCTTGACGAATTCAACGAGCGCGATGTCGTCGATGACGGGATCGGTGTCCGGCATCATGATGATCGAGGTGACGCCGCCGGCTGCGGCCGCCCGGCTCGCCGAGGCGATCGTTTCGCGGTGCTCGCCGCCGGGTTCGCCGATATGGACGCGCGCATCGACGAGGCCGGGCGTGGCGACAAGGCCGGCGCAGTCGCGGATATCAGCGCCTTCGGGCGCGCCCTGGTTCTGCGCCGCGCTGCCGGCAGCCAGGATCACCCCGTTTGCGGCGATGATCGAACCCACCTCGTCGAGATTGCGCGAGGGATCGACGATGCGGACGTTCTGGAGGACGATCGGGTTGCTCATGCCTTCAATCCATCGGTTCGGGGGCCTTGGTTCTGCGATACGAGCAGCGTCTCCATCACCGCCATTCGCACCGCGACCCCCATTTCCACTTGTTCGGCGATCACGCTCTGCGGACCGTCCGCCACCTCGGAGGCGATCTCAACGCCGCGGTTCATCGGGCCGGGATGCATGACTAGCGCATCCTCTTTCGCCGCCTTCAACGTTTCGGCGTCGAGCCCGTAGAAATGATAGTATTCGCGCACCGAAGGCACGAAGGCGCCGGACATGCGTTCGCGCTGCAGCCGCAGCATCATCACCACATCGGCGTCCTTCAGTCCTTCCTTCATCGAATGGAAGACCTCGACGCCCATATCGGCGATGCCGGCGGGCAGCAGAGTGGCGGGCGCGACGACGCGCACGCGGGCGCCCATCGCATTGAGCAGCAGGATATTGGAGCGCGCCACCCGCGAATGCAGCACGTCGCCACAGATCGCCACGATGATGCGCGGGAGCTTGCCTTTGGCGCGGCGGATCGTTAGCGCATCGAGCAGCGCCTGGGTCGGATGTTCGTGCTGCCCGTCGCCGGCATTGACGACCGAGCAGGAGACCTTCTGGGCGAGAAGGGCGGCCGCCCCCGCGCTCGAATGGCGGATGACCAGCACGTCGGGGCGCATCGCATTCAGCGTCATCGCCGTATCGATCAGCGTCTCGCCCTTCTTCACCGAGGAATTGCCGACCGACATGTTCATGACGTCGGCGCCGAGCCGCTTCCCGGCAAGTTCGAACGAGGCCTGCGTGCGTGTCGATGCCTCGAAGAAGAGGTTGATCTGCGTCAGTCCGCGCAGCGTCGATGTCTTCTTCTCTCGCTGGCGGCTGATCTTGACGGCTTCGTCGGCCTTGTCGAGCAGATAGGTGATATCCTGCTCGGTGAGGCCCTTAATGCCGATGAGGTGGCGGTGGGGGAAAAAGACCATGACCCTGCCTCTTGCTGTCTCTGGCGGGTCTATAAAGAGTGCGGCCCGCCGGGGCAAGCATGCGCTGTGGGCAAAGGCTTATGTCCCCATGCATTTTCGCCAGAATTCCGATAGAGCAGAATGAACCGAATCATAACTTCCGGTTTCCCTTTGCCGGGTTCTTACACTAGAAGCGAATTATGACCTCCGCCAACCGGACTGACGAAAAACTCGCAGAACTCAACCAGCCGAGCCTGTGGTCTGGCATCAACGCCTATCGGTCCGATCCGCTGATCGTCGATCTGACGGCGGCCCTGCCGCGCGGCATTCGCGAAGACCTGGAAAACATGGGCCGCTACGTCACCTCGCCGGAGGCGCAGGAGCTGGCGCGCATGGCAAACCAGGGCGCGCCGCAGCTGCGCACCCACGGTCCGCGCGGCGAGCGCCTCGACGTCGTGGAATTCCACCCGGCCTGGCATGCACTGATGCGCCGCTCCATGTCGGTCGGCCTGCATTCTTCCGTCTGGGATCCGCAGGCCGATGCCGATGCCAAGGATCAGGCCCACAAGGTTCGCGCCGCCCGCTTCTATCTGACCGCGCAGCTGGAATCCGGCCATCTCTGCCCGCTGACGATGACCAGCGCCTCCGTTGCCGCGCTCTCGGCCTCGGCCGCGGTGCAGAAGGACTGGGCGCCCAAAATCCTCTCGCGCAAATATGATTCGTCGAACAAACCCGCCATGCAGAAATCCGCCGTCACCATCGGCATGGGCATGACGGAAAAGCAGGGCGGCACGGATGTGCGCGCCAACCGCAGTGCTGCCGAAAAGGTCAGCGAAGGCATCTACCGGCTGTCCGGCCACAAATGGTTCATGTCCGCTCCGATGAGCGATGCCTTCATCATGCTGGCGCAGACGAAGGAGGGCATGGGCTGCTTCCTCGTGCCGCGGCTGCTGGAGGATGGTTCGGCCAACGGCTTGCAGTTCCAGCGGCTGAAGGACAAGGTCGGCAACCGATCCAACGCCTCTGCCGAGGTCGAGTTCACCGATACCTTCGGCTTCCTGCTCGGCGGCGCGGATGCCGGGATCCGCACCATTCTCGACATGGTGACGCTGACGCGGCTCGACTGCGCGCTGGCCTCGTCAGGCATGATGCGCGCCTCGCTGGCCGAAGCCGTACACCACACCCGCGGCCGCAACGTCTTCGGCAAGATGCTCGTCAACCAGCCGATCATGACGCGCGTGCTGGCCGACATGGCGCTCGATGTCGCCGCCGCCACCGCACTGTCCTTCCGTCTGGCCGACGCCTTCGACAAGGCGCGTGGCAATGCCGAGCAGGCAGCCTATGCCCGCGTCATGACGCCGGTCGCCAAATACTGGTGCTGCAAGATCGCGCCGGCGCTGATCTACGAGGCGATGGAATGCATCGGCGGCAACGGCTATATCGAGGAACGCCCGATCGCCCGCCATTACCGCGAAGCTCCCGTCAACGCCATCTGGGAAGGCTCCGGCAACGTCATGGCGCTCGACGTGCTGCGCGTGCTCAACCGCGGCAAGGACCTATTCGAGACGGTGTTCGCTGGTCTTGCCCGCGATCTCGGTCCGGCCGGCAAGAAGACGATCGACGTGCTGCGCGCTGCAATCGCGCTCTGCGAACAGGACGAGGGGGCCGCGCGCCTGCTCGTCGAGCAGCTGGCGCTTGCCGCCGGTGCCGCCGAACTCTATCGGCTGGGCGCTGGGCGCATTGCCGATGCCTTCATCGAGACGCGCCTTGCCGGCGGCTGGCGCTCCACCTACGGCATGCTCGATTCCCGCTTCGACGCCAGCTACATCGTCGACCTGCTCTATCCGCCGGCGGGCTGACCACAGGCGGCGTATTGTTCACCTCGCCTCGTCGATCCAATCGATAGCGAAGCGCTGCGCCGACGGCTGCCCCTCACCCTAACCCTCTCCCCGTAAACGGGGCGAGGGGACGTGCCCCGCGAGACACTGGCGACGGATGGAGACGTTGCGGCATATCCCCTTCTCCCCGCGCGCGGGGAGAAGGTGCCAGCAGGCGGATGAGGGGGGTGTCGACGATCTCCCGGACCTGGCTGGCCACACTTGTCCCGCGCTGATGCACGATCCACCACCGACTGTGGATGACGATCACTGTCCGTCGTCCGGCTGGTCGCAACGTCTCTCTTCCAGGTCGCCCTCCCAGCCTATGCCTGCGAGATCGGCGATCGCATTTTTCCGGCGGTGCTTCTCGATGAGGTTTCGCAAAGCCTGTTCGACGGCGGCATCTTTTGTCGCCAATCCCGTGACGATCATTGCTGCGTCGAGCAAGCCGTCATCGATATCGATCGTCGTCCGCATGACAACCTCGGCTGTACCAATATGATGAAGGTACACGCCCATCCCTTGGGGTTCAACTTCACTGAAGGTACCGTTGCCACAAGCAAAAATCCGACCGCGTCGCCGCGGCCGGATTGATCATTTACGTCCGAAAATCAGCGTTCAGAAGAAGCCACGGCGCTGCCACCAGCCGGCCTTTTTCGGCTTGCCGTCGTCGCTTTCGCCATTTTCGCTGCGGGTGGATTTCACAGTCGGCTCGGAGGAGGTGATGTTGGATTCGCGGTTGGCGCGAACTGGCTTTGCCTCTTCCGGGGCCTCTTCCTGAGCGGGCGTTTCGAGATCGGCGGAGGCCTCGACCAGCTCCGGCTCGGCTTCGGCGACAGGAGCTGCTTCTGCTACTGGCTCCTCCACAGGCGCTGGGGCGGCTTTGCGGCGGCCGCGGCCCCGGGCTGGCTTCACATCCTCGGTGACAACAGCCGCACCCTCGACAGCGGCAGCTGCGGCTTGGCTTTCGCCAGCCTGCTCGGCAACCGCTTCGACTGTTTCGGCTTCTCCAGCAGCGCCGTTGTTCGAAACGTCGTCGCCTTCGCTCTCTTCGCCGCCCCCGTCAGCGCCATTGTCTTCACCGGCTTCGCCGGCCGTCAGTTCGGAACCGTCCTCGGCGCGGTTGCGGCGGCCGCCGCGCTTGCCGCGACGGCGGCGCTTGCGGCGCTGCGATTCTTCGCTCTCAGCCAGCGTCTCGGACGTGGCTTCGGTGGTTTCATCACCTTCGCCGCCCTCGTCGTCGCCGTCTTCATCCTCGTCGCCGGCTTCGCCTGCTGCCGATGCCGGCTGCTCGGCATTGCCGTTGCGGCCGCGCCGGCGCCGGCGGCGCTTGCGCTTGCGGTTGCCGTCACCTTCGCCTTCGGAGCGTGCCGCGACGGGTCGCTCAGTGGCTGCCGGCTTTTCCTCGAGTTCCTCGTCTTCTTCCTCATCCATTTCGATGACGATGTCGTCGTCGTCATCCTCGGGAATGGCTGCGAAATTGAAGAGCGTCTCGATCTTGACCGGGTTCTCCACGGCCTCGCCGCGATCGATGGCGAAATGCTGCGCCCCGACCGAACCGTCCGCATCGATGACGATAGCGACGCCGAAACGGTTTTCGTAATCGATGATTGTCTGGCGCTTGTGGTTGAGCAGGTAGAGCGCAATGTCAGGCGTGGTGCGTACGCTGATATTGTGCGTGGTATTCTTGAGCAGATATTCCTCGATACCGCGCAGGACATGCAGCGCGACGGAGGACTGCGAACGCACATGGCCGCTGCCGCCGCAATGCGAGCAGACCTGCGTCGTCGATTCGAGAACCGAGGCACGGATGCGCTGGCGCGACATTTCCAGCAGGCCGAAATGCGAGATACGGCCGACCTGGATGCGGGCGCGATCGTTCTTCAGGCATTCCTTGAGCTTCTTCTCGACAGCGCGGTTGTTGCGCTTCTCTTCCATGTCGATGAAGTCGATGACGATCAGGCCGGCGAGGTCGCGCAGGCGAAGCTGGCGGGCGATTTCCTCAGCGGCTTCGAGGTTGGTTTGCAGCGCGGTGTCCTCGATCGAGTGTTCGCGCGTCGAGCGGCCGGAGTTGACGTCAATCGAAACCAGCGCTTCCGTCTGGTTCATGATCAGGTAGCCGCCGGAGCGCAGCGTCACCTGCGGCTGCAGCATGCGGTCGAGCTGGGCTTCGATGCCGGAGCGCGAGAAGATCGGGTGAATGTCGCGATAGGGCTGAACCACCTTGGCATGGCTCGGCATCAGCATCTTCATGAAGTCTTTCGCTTCACGATAGCCTTCCTCGCCGGCAACAATGATCTCGCCGATATCCTTGTTGTAGAGGTCACGGATCGAGCGCTTGATCAGCGAGCCTTCCTCATAGACGAGGCAGGGAGCCGTGGACGCCAGCGTCAGCGTGCGCACGTTCTCCCAGAGGCGCATCAGATATTCGAAGTCGCGCTTGACCTCGACCTTGGTGCGGTTGGCGCCGGCCGTGCGCAGGATGACGCCCATGCCCTGCGGCACCTCGAGCATGCGCGCGATTTCCTTCAGGCGCTTGCGGTCGGCCGGGTTGGTGATCTTACGGGAAATGCCGCCGCCGCGCGCCGTGTTCGGCATCAGCACGGAATAGCGGCCGGCAAGCGATAGATAGGTGGTGAGCGCTGCACCCTTGTTGCCGCGCTCTTCCTTGGCGACCTGGACGAGCAGGATCTGGCGGCGCTTGATGACTTCCTGGATGCGGTACTGCTTGCGCGGCTTGCGCTGCACGCGATCCGGCACTTCCTCCATCGCGTCTTCGGCGCCGACGGATTCGATGACTTCCTCTTCGCCGTGATCGTCATCATCGTCGTCATCATCGTGGCGACGCTTGCTGGTGTCGACGTCTTCGGAGATCGAGTCTGTTTCCACCATGGCGGCCATCGCGCCGCCGGTCGAGCCGTCATCCTCGTTGTCGACGCTCGAAGCGCCTTCGGCTTCGACGTCTGTGGGAACGGCGTCCTCGGTCGCGGTCGTCTCGGCAGCCGGCTCGGCTGCCTTCTTGCGGCTGCGGCGCGGTCTGGCCTTCTTGGCCGGCGCTTCCTCAGCGGCCTCGGGCGATGCAGCGGCCTCTACCGCTGCCGCTGCCGGCTCTTCCGTCGCAGCAGCCGTTTCCGGCGCCTCTGCCGGCACGATGCCGACATCCGGCTGATCCTGCTTGGAAAGATCGACCATCGGCGCGGTTTCGACATGCTCGACATCTTCATCGCGGCGATGCTCCTCGGCCTCGGCCCGAAGCAGCGCCTGACGGTCGGCAAGCGGTATCTGATAATAGTCGGGATGGATTTCGGCGAAGGCCAGGAAGCCGTGCCGGTTGCCGCCGTAATCGACGAAAGCGGCTTGCAGCGAGGGCTCGACCCTCGTTACCTTTGCCAGATAGATGTTGCCGCGGATCTGCTTCTTGTGCTGCGACTCGAAGTCAAATTCTTCTATGCGGTTCCCGCGAACGACAACGACGCGCGTCTCTTCCTCGTGAGACGCATCGATAAGCATTTTGTCTGCCATGTAAGCTGTGCTCCTCGGCGTGGCCGCGAGAGCGCATTCCCGACTGCTGTTGAAACAGAAAGAATGCGGTCCACTGTAGCCGCGCCGGATAATGAAAGTCGCGCCTGATGCGAGGGGGAGGGCAGCAGCCAGACCGCAGCCGGAACCATTTCGGTCCGGGGCCTGTACACTTCAGATAAAACCTGCTGCGAAACCATCAACAACCAAGCGTGATCGACAAATACGAAGACCCGTTCGGGTCCGATGAGTTTGCTCCCTGAGAGCGTGGTGGCTGATCCACCAATGAATTCCGACAATAAGCCGGAAAATCAGGATCCAGTTCTAGGGATGAAGCGCATGAGACGGCGGACGATGACCGGTGGTGGCGCCAGGTCCTGATCTGGCTGGCAGCCTTTGCGGCGACTCTATCCCGTCAACACTTTACCCTAAAATTCGTTGTATGTTTTCTGTGTCACAATAGCAAGGGAAAAGCCAAATGTGCCATAATATTGATGGATTTCGTAACGCATAGAAACTGGGGATAGAGTGATTGCGATTCGGCGGGCCGCAAAGGGTGTTTCGTCCAGGCGACGTTCGACGCGGCCGCGTCGGCTCCATCGCAATACAGATAGGGTGTGGCGGGTTATTGTTTAAGAGGGCTCGGATCGCGGCGAAATCCGCAGGGCGGCGGCGATCGACATTCGCAAGGCGGATTCTGGCAGCACTTCTGGCCGTCGGTCTGCTGCCGGCCGTTGCCGGTTCCGCCGAGGCCGGGGATCCGCTGCTTGCTTATGGCGCGCGCATCGTCGGCGACGATGCAAGGACCCGTATTGTCATCGATTTCGATCGCGAACCGCGCTTCTCGGTCCACTATATCGCCAATCCGGAACGCATCGTCATCGACCTGCCGGCGACCGCCTTCGGTTTTCCGGCCGAGGATCTCGCTGCCCGCGGCCTGTTCAAGGATATCCGCTACGGCAAGATGGACGAGGAAAGCGCCCGCATCGTTCTGACGACGGCACGGCCGGTGAAGCTGGCGCTCGCCAAGGTGCAGGCCGACGAGGCCGGCAAGGGTCATCGTCTTGTGCTCGATGCCGAGATGATCGACAAGCAGGCCTTTGCCGAACTGGTGAAGACGCAATCCTGGAATGATCGGACGTCGAGCGATGGGAGCGAGGCGGCCCAGACGACGAGCGCCATTCCGGCGCCTGAGAAACCCGCCCCCGGCGATTTCGTCATCGCCGTCGACGCCGGTCATGGCGGCATCGATACCGGCGCGATCGGGGTCGACACCAAGACCGAGGAAAAGCAGGTGACGCTTGCCTTCGCCAAGGCGCTGACCGAGCGGCTGAACAAGGAGCCCGGCATCAAGGCTTTCCTGACGCGCGAAGATGACGAATTCCTGTCGCTTTCGCAGCGTGTGCTGATCGCCCGCCAGAACCATGCCGGCCTGTTCATTTCGCTGCATGCCGACACGCTGAAGCAGAAGGATATCCGCGGCGCTACCGTCTACACCATCTCCGACAAGGCATCCGACAAGCTCGCCGCCGACCTTGCCGAACGCGAAAACCTCTCCGACCAGATTGCCGGCAAGGAGACGGTCGCCGAGCCGCCCGAGGTCGCCGATATCCTGCTCGATCTGACCCGGCGCGAGACCCAGGCTTTCTCGATCTCGCTCGCCGAAAGCGTGCTGAATTCTTTCAAGGACCAGGTCGGCACCATCAACAACCCGCACCGTCATGCCGGTTTTCGCGTGCTGCAGGCCCCCGACGTGCCGTCGATCCTCCTCGAACTCGGGTTCCTCTCGAATGCCGACGATGAGAAACTGCTGCTCGACGAGACCTGGCGCGGCAAGATCGTCGGTCTTTTGACCGATGCGGTGAAGCGCTACCGCGCTGCCGTCATCGCCAATGGCGGCTGATGCCTGACCGACCCATAAATCCATAGGGGTTGTGGGTCGGCGAAATTAATGAAAACAAAGACTTAATGTAAGTCGCATGACTCAAAGTCTGAGCGGGATGGTTCGGATTGGCGGCGGGGGCGGGCGTTGCTTGGATGTGACAGTTCTAATGAAACGCGGCCGCAGCGGTGAATGCGGCGGGCAGAGCCCTATTTTCCTCACAATCGCGCCGTTACTCCGGCTTATGTTTCGTAAGCCTGTGGCGCGGAATCGGCTTGTGGCGGTAGCGCTCATGGAGTAAGCCGCGCAACGTGCAAATTGCCTTGATCCGTGCAATCGTTGCGTTCTGCGCCGATTGAAGATCGAAGAGACCGGTAGCTGAAAATATGGTTAGACTTTTTGGATATTTCTTCGGAATGGCCTGCGTCCTGTTTCTGGTCGCGGCGGCGGGTGTTGCCATCTATCTCGCCAACGTCGCGAAGGATCTCCCGGATTATGCCGTTCTGAACAGCTATGCGCCGCCGGTGACCACCCGTGTCCACGCCGGCAACGGTGCGCTGATGGCCGAATACGCCAAGGAAAAGCGTCTCTTTCTGCCGATCCAGGCCATCCCCGACCGCGTCAAGGCGGCTTTCCTGTCGGCCGAAGACAAGAATTTCTACAACCATCCGGGCGTTGATCTCACCGGTCTCGGCCGCGCCATCCTCGTCAACCTGCAGAATTTCGGTTCCGGCCGCCGCCCCGTCGGCGCGTCGACGATCACCCAGCAGGTCGCCAAGAATTTCCTTTTGAGCTCTGACCAGACGATCGACCGCAAGATCAAGGAAGCGATCCTGTCCTTCCGTATCGAGCAGGCCTACAGCAAGGACAAAATCCTTGAGCTCTACCTGAACGAGATTTTTTTCGGCCTGAATTCCTATGGCATCGCCGGCGCGGCACTCACCTATTTCAACAAATCCGTTACCGAACTGACGGTTGCCGAAGCCGCCTATCTGGCATCGCTACCGAAAGGTCCGGCCAATTATCATCCTTTCCGCCATCCCGAAGCTGCGCTCGAGCGTCGCAACTGGGTGATCGACCGCATGGTCGAGAATGGCTATGTCAGCCAGAGCGACGGCGAGGAAGCCAAGAAGCAGCCGCTCGGCGTCACCGCCCGCACGACCGGCCCCTCGCTTTTTGCTTCGGACTATTTCGCCGAAGCCGTGCGTCGCCAGTTGATCGACCAATATGGTGAGAAAGTCCTCTATGAAGGCGGCCTTTCGGTGCGCACCTCGCTCGATCCGCAGATGCAACTCGCTGCCCGCAAGGCGCTGCAGGACGGTTTGGTGACCTACGACGAGCGCCGCGGTTTCCACGGGCCCATCAAGCAGATCGATGCAAGCGGTGACTGGGGTAAGGCGCTTGCCGATATTCCTGCGCTCGCCGACGTCCCGGAATGGCGGCTTGCCGTCGTGCTCGCCGTCTCCGACAGCACCGTCGATATCGGCCTGCAGCCACCCAAGGATGGAAGCGGCAAGGTTTCGGCCGACCGTCAACGCGGCACGATCGACGCCAAGAACATGCAGTGGGCCTTCCGTTCGGCCGACAGCGCCCGCAAGAGCACGAAATCGCCGGTCGGCGCCGTCGCCCCCGGTGATGTCGTCTATGTCGCAAAGCTCGGCGACGACGCCTCGACCTCCTATCGCCTGCAGCAGCCGCCGAAGGTGCAGGGCGGCCTGGTCGCCATGGATCCGAAAACCGGCCGCGTGCTCGCCATGGTCGGCGGCTTCTCCTATTCGCAGTCCGAATTCAACCGCGCCACCCAGGCGATGCGCCAGCCGGGCTCCTCGTTCAAGCCCTTCGTCTACGCCGCCGCGATGGACAATGGTTATACGCCGGCCTCCGTCATCATGGACGCGCCGATCGAGATCGTCTCGGGCGGCCAGGTCTGGAGGCCGGAAAACTACGGCGGCGAATCCGGCGGCCCGTCGACGCTGCGTTCGGGCATCGAGCATTCCCGCAATCTGATGACGGTGCGCCTCGCCAACGATCTCGGCATGAACATCGTCGCCGAATATGCCGAGCGCTTCGGCATCTACGATCACATGCTGCCGGTTCTCTCCATGTCGCTCGGCGCTGGCGACACGACGGTGCTGCGCATGGTCTCGGCCTATTCGGTCATCGCCAATGGCGGTAAGCAGATCAAGCCGACATTGATCGACCGCATCCAGGACCGCTACGGCAAGACGATCTTCAAGCATGAGGAGCGTCTGTGCGAGGGCTGCAATGCCGGCGACTGGCAGAACCAGGAAGAGCCGAATGTCGTCGACAACCGCGAGACCGTTCTCGACCCGATGACCGCCTATCAGATCACCTCGATGATGCAGGGCGTCATTCAGCGCGGCACCGCCGCCGGCAAGATCGATCTCGGCGGCCGCGACGTCGCCGGCAAGACCGGCACCACCAACGACGAGAAGGATGCCTGGTTCGTCGGCTTCACACCGGATCTGGTCGCCGGCCTCTATATGGGCTTCGATACGCCTGGCCCGCTCGGCCGCGGCGGCACCGGCGGCGGTCTCTCCGCCCCGATCTTCAACGAATTCATGCAGGCCGCCGTCAAGGACACGCCGGAATCGAAGTTCGTCATCCCGCCGGGCATGAACCTGATTTCGATCGACCGCAAGACCGGCATGGCCGCCGTCGACGGCGATCCGAACACCATCATCGAGGCCTTCAAACCAGGCACCGGCCCGGCCGACAGCTTCAACGTCATCGGCATGGATAGCACCATGGCGCCGGAAGAGATCCTGAAGACCTCGCCGCAGGCAAACCAGGCCGTCCAGACCGGCACGCCCGGCCTGTTCTGACCGTCGCCGAATTTTGAACGCCCGCCGCGGCTCTTTACATCCGCGGCGGGCGTCTCTATTCAGCAGCATTTGAAGAAGACCGTTACAGAAAAGCAGGAAAATGCGAGCCGAAATCGAAAACGTGGTCGATGAAACCAAGCAGGCTATCACCCTGCTGAGGAGGCATCTTTGACTGGGACCAGGCGATAAGACGGCTGGACTGGTTGAACAACAAGGCAGAGGATCCGAACCTCTGGAACGACGCTACCGAAGCGCAGAAGCTGATGCGCGAGCGCCAGCAACTCGATGACGGCATCAGCGGCGTCAAGCAGCTGGAACAACAGCTGAACGACAATATCGAACTGATCGAGCTCGGCGAGGAAGAGGGCGACGAAGGTGTCGTCAAGGAAGCCGAGGATACGTTGAGGGCCCTGAAGGCCGAGGCTGCGCGCCGCCAGGTGGAAGCGATGCTCTCCGGCGAGGCCGACGGCAACGACACCTATCTCGAAGTTCATTCAGGCGCCGGCGGCACCGAAAGCCAGGACTGGGCGAACATGCTGCTGCGCATGTACACCCGCTGGGCCGAACGCCAGCGTTTCAAGGTCGAGCTTCTCGAAGTTCATGACGGCGAAGAGGCGGGCATCAAATCCGCGACCCTGCTCGTCAAGGGACACAATGCCTATGGCTGGCTGAAGACGGAATCGGGCGTGCACCGGCTGGTGCGCATCTCGCCTTACGACAGCAACGCGCGTCGCCACACCTCCTTTTCGTCGATCTGGGTCTATCCCGTGGTCGACGACTCGATCCAGATCGAGATCAACGAAGGCGACTGCCGCATCGACACCTATCGTTCGTCGGGCGCCGGCGGCCAGCACGTCAACACCACCGACTCGGCGGTGCGCATCACGCATATGCCGACCGGCATCGTCGTGCAGTGCCAGCAAGAGCGTTCGCAGCACAAGAACCGCGCCAAGGCCTGGGACATGCTGCGCGCCCGCATGTATGAAGCCGAGCTGAAGAAGCGTGAGGACGCCGCCAACGCCGAAGCCGCCTCCAAGACGGATATCGGCTGGGGCCACCAGATCCGCTCCTACGTGCTGCAGCCCTACCAGCTGGTCAAGGATCTGCGCACTGGCGTCGCCAGCACCGCGCCGGACGACGTGCTCGACGGCGAACTCAACGAGTTCATGGAAGCGGCTCTCGCCCACCGCATCAGCGGCGCCGCCGACGCAGTCGTTGACGACGTGGACTGATAGACAAAAGCAGAATTGAGACGAGAAAGCCCCGGAGACGGGGCTTTTTTGATGCTCAGGCGAGCCCTTTGACGGCGCTGTGCTGGAAAAGCGCTGCCGACAGATCGGCAGTCTCATCATGGATGGCTGCGCGCTCGATATCAGGGGGATCGGTAAAGAGCTCTGCCGCAAAGGCCAGGCCGAGTGCGGTGCCCTCAGGCACGAAGACGTAATGCCCAAGGCCGCCGCCGAAGATTTTAAGAGTGCTGTGTCTCAGCCGCGCATGCAGCCATGCCGAACATTCCGCGGCCGGTGCCGCCCTGTCTGCGTCGCCGACCAGAATGAGGGCGGGCGCGTCGACAGCTTTCAGGCTTTCCTCGCTGAAACCGAGAACGGACCGGCCCGGCGCGCACAGGAGCGCGGCCTTGATTCTGTCGTCCCGGTAGGACTTCGACATGCGCGACCATGAATCGCGAAACACATCGCTGCTGCGAAGCAAGGTCGGGATATGATCGGCAAGATCGGGAAATTCCCTTGGTCCGCGCGTGCCACCCGGCTTCATTCTGGATGGTTCGAATTGCGAAAACTGGGCGACCGCGCCAAGAAGCAGCGCGACGCTATAGGCCCCGGCCGAAAATCCGGCGGCGAACGCGCGGGTTGTATCGATATGACAGGAGAGATTGCCGAGCCATTCATCGCTGTGGTCAAGCATGAAGCTCAGATCCGGCGCCCGCTCCCAGAGGCAGGCGAAGCCTTCGGCGCGATAGGGCTCGTTACCGGTATTGCCGTGATGGTTGACGCCGAGTGCTGCAAATCCGCGATCGGCCAGCCGTCGCGCTAGCCATTCCAGTCCGGCCGCGGATCCGCCGGTCCCATGCGACAACAGGACGAGGGGATAGGACCGGACATCCGGCCGGACGGGTGCGTCGCGGGCGACGACCGCCTTCTTGAACCAGCTTCTTTCCGTTGTATCGCTTTCCCGCGCCTCATCGGCAGCGCGGTACCACAGCGACCAGCTGATCGGTCTGGGGCCGTTTGCGTCCCAATTCGACCTGTTCTTGTCGTAAAGGACGCCGTCGCGGTAGCCGAGTTTCATCTCTTCTACTCCTTCCCGAACGATTCCCAGTGGTTCAATTCGTCGCTTTTTCGACGGTAATGTCGCCGAATTCGTCGATCAGCACGGTCCAACCATCCGGCTCGGCATTGGGCTCGGTTTTCAGATAGATCGTCGCGAACAGCCCCGGTTCCTTGATGATGCCGTTCGAATTTTCGGGGCGTATATCGGTAACATAAGGCTTCAGGTCGCTGATCTCCTGCAACTCGACGGTAGAAGCGATCGTCGGGCCGGTCTCGGTCTGGGCAATCTGCTGGAGATAGACCTTGGAGGTCCTGTCTGCCTGGCGCACGGCAAAGAGCTTGTAGTAGCCGTGGCGCTGCGTGGCCTTTGCCTGCGGGCTGGCAACACTTTCGGCGCCTGTCGGCGCCCGCTCGACATCAGGTGCGTTGCCGTCATCCTCCCAGTAGCCGGTGCTGGTCGCGAAAATCACCGATGCCGGCAGGATGGCATCCTGCGCCGGCAAGGCTGCGGCCGACCATCCGATGAGGAAAACCGTGGTCATCAATATCCGTCGCACAGCCATCGTCTCAATCCTTGAACTGCTCGGCGAGAATACGGTCGGACCAGGAGCGGTCGGGATCGGAAAGGATGCGTGCGGTCATATGCTCCGACTGGGCAATGCGGACATGCAGCACCGATTTGACCTCGGTATTGTCGGCCACCGCATTCACCGGCCGCTTCACCGGCTCGAGCACATCGATATCGACGGTCACCTTGTTCGGCAGCAGTGCGCCCCGCCAGCGCCGCGGCCGGAAAGCGCTGACCGGCGTCATGGCGAGCAGCGGCGCCTCCAGCGGCAGGATCGGACCATGGGCGGAAAGATTATAAGCCGTCGATCCGGCAGGGGTCGCGACCATCAGCCCGTCGCAGATCAGCTCCTCCAGGCGGACGCGCCCGTCCACCGTCACCCTCAGATTCGCCGCCTGATAGGATTGACGGAAAAGATAGACCTCATTGATGGCGAGCGCCGTCGAGTTGGTGCCATCGGCGTTGGCCGTCGTCATCTGCAACGGCCGGAAGACGTTTTCGACAGCGACGCAGATACGCTCCTGAAGCTGTTCGCTGCGATAGTCGTTCATCAGAAAGCCGACCGAGCCGCGGTTCATGCCGTAGACCAGCTTGCCGGAATTCATGGTGTTGTGCAGCGTCTGCAGCATGAAACCATCGCCGCCAAGCGCGACGATGACATCGGCATCGTCGGCCGGCACGTCGCCATAGATGCGAATCAACTCCTCGCGCGCGGCGAGCGCCTCCGTCGTCGGCGAGGCGATAAAGGAAAGAGTCTGAAATGAACGGCCCATGCAATGCCCTTTGTGAAGCTGCTCTAGCTAACGGATAAAGGGCTGGTGCGACAAGGACGTTTTCTATCGCCAAGCGTTTGAGGGCGGCCGACTTCTCCGCATAGACACGAATTTTTCTTTACAGAATCATAGAATCTGCTAGTTGGGCACCTATTGCCCTTGTAGCTCAGTTGGTAGAGCACCTGATTTGTAATCAGGGGGTCCCGGGTTCGAACCCTGGCGGGGGCACCATTCTTATTCTCCGATACGCTGTCCCTGGATGAACCCTGGCTGAAGGGTTGCTTCAGCGGCAGTTCAGCCGCTCCGGCGCATTGTCTCCTCATCATCAATGAGGAAGCAGCCATGAAGCTCGCACACATTATTCTCACCGCAACCATTGCCGCCGGTGCGGCTTTCGCATCGCTTGCACCTGCTTCCGCCATGCCGGCCGAACGGCCGGGTGTGACGGCCGCCCAAGGCGATATCGTCCAAATTCATGATAGCTGGCGGGGCGACCGTTGGCGTGATGACGGTGACTGGCGCGGCGACCGTGGCTGGCGCGACGACCGCAATTGGCGCCGGTCCGACTGGCGCGACGATGACCGCCGCTGGCGGCGGTGGCGTGCCGAGCGTTGGCAGGAACGCCGCGAGTGGCGCCATCGCGATCGCGCTATCCCTTTCTGGCTCTATCGCAGCTGAGGGTGATCGGCCCGGAAATCATCCGGGCCGTTTTTAATGTGTAAGGGGCTCGTTGACGCTCGCCTCGATCCTGCCGCCATTGCCGGTCTGGCCGGCGCCGGACGGCGACAGTATCGCGATGCTGAGCACGGAGACGACCATGAAGGCGACGACGGCGATCATTATGCGCATAAGCGTTCAATCCTCGTTCGATTCCGGGATTAACGCTTGATCGCCATCCGCGTTCCTGCCGGATCTATTGCACCGTTCCCGGCGTCGCAGGGCCCGGCGCCGTCGGCGACAGGGGATCGGGCTGGTGGATCGGATGCGAGGTGTCCACCCATATAATGCTGAGAATGATCCCGACGAAGACCGCGATGAAGAGGATACCGAAAATCAGCGGTCGAATAGCCATGACGGGATCGTTCCTTCTTGCTTCCGACCGGTCGTTGCGATCGGTCATCGCCCGATCATAGTGGTCCAGGAGGTCTTTCCAAGGCAAAATCGAACTTCTCCGGCATCGGTCGAGCCTTGCCCGGCTATCTCAGGCTTGCGTTTTCCCTCTGTCGCACCGGGTTGAACTGTGTCAGGGATGCCTGAAACAGTTGGGGACGGTCATGAAACGGACGGTTAGAGCATCGGTCGTTGTCGCGGCATTCATCTCGTTCGCCGGAGCCTCTGATAATGCGCGAGCTTTCGACAAGCCGATAAAAGTGGATGTCGTCGCGTTGCCGAAGGATGAGCTCAATCCCGATGCAAAGCCGAAGATCACCTGCAGCCACTATCCGGCCTTCGTGGTCAAGGAGGTCGATCTCGGCGAGGTCGGCGCCGAAAAGCTGGCGCTGCTTGCCGCCGATGCGCCTTGTGAGCGCACAAGCGAGCGCGAGCGGGTGATCGCGGACGATACCGCCGGATATCTCATGGGTGTCAGCGCCGGTTTCGTCTTCTTCCGGGCGGCGGACGGGTGGAACGGCGGGCTGCCCTTCGTCGTCTACGATGCGGCGACGGGCGAGCGACTGCTCGACGATTCCCTCGATGGCGACGATTTTGCCGCGATCAGGAGCGGGAAGGGGGAGCTGACACTCGATTTTGGCCGCGTCTACACCGCTTCCTGCTCGCTCTACCACGAAGGTGCCGACTGCGCGAAAGCGATTGCCGCCGAGACCGGCCTGGCGCCGAAGCAACTGCCGGATTGCGCCGCGGCCTACAAGGCGGAAATCAAACGCAGCCCCGACCACGCCAGCGAAATCGAGAAACTGCCGAGCGTGGTCGTCTATCCCGTCGAGCTTGCCTATGCGGCCGGCGATACGACGCGACAGCCGATGGACGGCCCGACCACTTGCAGGACGCCTGACTGAGTGGGGATCAGCGACGTACAAGCGAAAGCGGCTTGCCGCCTTCCTGCTTCGATTTGTCGAAATTGCCGTCGCTGCGCATGTCGAATCCGAGCGACGAGCCGTCACCGCCCATCAGCGTGAGGGCGAAACCCTCGATATGCCAGACCGCAAGCTTGAGCTTGGCGACATTGGCAGCGCAGTCACCGGAAAGTGACAATGGCGCGTTGCCGTCCGTCCCGACATTGCTGTCGAGCGTTACGCCGCAAAGCCTTGCTCCGTCCGGCCGCTGCATTGTCCACGTCCCGGCAAGGCTGTCGAAGGTCGGCAGGTGATCGACGCCGTCGGGGGCGGCGGTCAGCAGGTAAAGCTTGCCGTCTTCCGTCTTCAAGGGAGAGCCCTCCTTTTCGAGGAAACGGGCGAGCACCTTGCGCGTCGGATCGATCAGGATGATGCCGCCATTGCCGTCGAAATTCCACGCAGAGGCATCCGCGAGTGATGGTAACGGCTTGGTGCAGGCCTCCTGCCCGGAAATCGAATAGCCGCCGATCGCCATGTCGGTTTCGAGCGTCATCCTGCATCCCGCGCGCCCGTCTTCCGGCGCGACGAGATAGGTCCCTGCCTGTGCTCTGAGGATATCGGGATCGATATCCTGCCCATACGCCACGCCGCAGAGGAGGAGGGCGGCTGCGCAAGCCGCGAGCGGAAAGACCAAACGGATCATGACAGTCCCCCTTGTCGCCGCTCGTATGCGGATCAGCCTATGCCTTCAGGTAAAGCCGCGCCGCATAAAGCGCGATCGCCGCCGCATTCGAGACGTTCAGCGATTTGATTGCGCCGGGCATGTCGAGACGGGCAAGTGCGTTGACGGTTTCCCGCGTCTTCTGGCGAAGCCCCTTGCCCTCGGAGCCGAGCACCAGCGCCACTTTCTCACCCGAAAACGTGCCCTCGAGCGCCGCAGGTCCTTCCGAATCGAGGCCGATGGTGGAGAAGCCGAGCTTGTGCAGTTCACCGAGCGCATCGGCGAGATTGGTCACCTGTATATAAGGTATCAGTTCCAGCGCGCCGGAGGCTGATTTGGCGAGCACGCCTGACTCGGTCGGGCTGTGTCTCTGGGTGGTGATGACGGCGCCGGCATTGAACGCGACGGCCGAGCGCATGATCGCGCCAACATTATGCGGATCGGTGACCTGGTCAAGGACGAGCAGGAGAGGGCTGTCCTTCAGCGCTTCGAGCCGGCGGACCGGCAGCGGCCGTGTTTCCAGCATGACGCCTTGATGGATCGCCTCGGGGCCGAGCACCTTGTCGATCTCCTGCGGCGAGACGATCTCGAAGGGAATGCCGAGCGTTTCGACGTCGACTTCGAGCCGCGCCAGCGCGTTCTGCGTCACGAAGAGTTTGATCTTCTTGCGCTCGGGATTGTCGAGGGCGGCGCGCACCGTATGCAGGCCATAGAGATGCACCTGGTCGGGCGCCAGCGCCGGCGGCTTCCAGTCCTCAGCCCCGCGCCTGCGTTTCTGCGGCTGAGGGGTCGGAATCTCGCCGCGTTCGCGCTTTGCGTCACGGTGGGCGCGCCGCAGCGTGGCGTAGTGCGTATCCTTGGCCGATGGGTCTGTCG
Source organism: Rhizobium redzepovicii (assembly GCF_019793435.1). Lineage (GTDB taxonomy): Bacteria > Pseudomonadota > Alphaproteobacteria > Rhizobiales > Rhizobiaceae > Rhizobium > Rhizobium redzepovicii. The sequence continues at coordinate 280,355 of NZ_JAILYH010000006.1, forward strand.
CGGCCTTGCCGCCAGGTTTTTTGTCTTTGCTCATGCGGCTTTATAGCCATGGCGCTCGCCGCCGCATAGGCTTTCTTTCATATGCCGGCTTTCGGTGGCGAATGAAATTTTTCGTGTTTTTTCCGTTGTCATCGTGTTGACAGACTGAAATGCTCCGGTCATATACGCGGCGCAGACGACGGGCGGCATCGCTTCGAAGTCTGACAAACTTGGTCTTCTAGATCCGGACGAAAAACTGGAGAGATGCCCGAGTGGTTAAAGGGGACGGACTGTAAATCCGTTGGCTCAGCCTACGTTGGTTCAAATCCAACTCTCTCCACCATTCGTCATCGGATCGGACCACCCCGCGGGTATAGCTCAATGGTAGAGCAGCAGCCTTCCAAGCTGAATACGCGGGTTCGATTCCCGCTACCCGCTCCAGTTCTCCAAAGCTCGTTCATGGGCCCGATGCTGCCGCGATAATTCCGCGCGTAGATCTTTCGGAACAGGCTGGCGACAGCGGCTCTCGACTGACAGGCGAGGGCGCTCGGCCCCGGGCGCCCGTGCTTCATCTCCCGCCGTCCACGCGATTTTCTGCAAGGATTTCAGTGATTTTCCCCTGCATTCCGGCGAATCGCCTTGCAGCCGGCGAATTGTCCCCCATATGCGCTGTCACACCAAGAATGGCGTCTGCAATTAAGTCTTGCGCAATGTCGCCGAAAGCCTTAAACGGCGGCACTAAACCGGTTCGCCGGGGCCCACCATTTCGTTCACAGGAAGCATTCAAATGGCAAAGAGTAAGTTTGAGCGCAACAAGCCGCACGTCAACATTGGCACGATCGGCCACGTTGACCACGGCAAGACGTCTCTGACGGCAGCGATCACGAAGTACTTCGGTGAGTTCAAGGCGTACGACCAGATCGACGCTGCTCCGGAAGAAAAGGCCCGCGGCATCACCATTTCGACGGCGCACGTCGAGTATGAGACGCCGGCCCGCCACTATGCGCACGTCGACTGCCCCGGCCACGCCGACTACGTCAAGAACATGATCACCGGTGCTGCCCAGATGGACGGCGCGATCCTGGTGTGCTCGGCCGCTGACGGCCCGATGCCGCAGACGCGCGAACACATCCTGCTGGCCCGCCAGGTCGGCGTTCCGGCGATCGTTGTGTTCCTGAACAAGGTCGACCAGGTTGACGACGCCGAGCTTCTCGAACTGGTCGAGCTCGAAGTTCGCGAACTTCTGTCGTCCTACGACTTCCCGGGCGACGATATCCCGGTCGTCAAGGGTTCGGCGCTTGCTGCTCTTGAAGATTCTGACAAGAAGATCGGCGAAGACGCGATCCGCGAGCTGATGGCTGCGGTCGACGCCTACATCCCGACGCCTGAGCGTCCGATCGACCAGCCGTTCCTGATGCCGATCGAAGACGTGTTCTCGATCTCCGGCCGCGGCACGGTTGTGACCGGCCGCGTCGAGCGTGGCATTGTCAAGGTTGGCGAAGAAGTCGAGATTGTCGGTATCCGCGCAACTTCGAAGACGACGGTGACCGGCGTTGAAATGTTCCGCAAGCTGCTCGATCAGGGCCAGGCTGGCGACAACATCGGCGCCCTGGTTCGCGGTGTGAACCGTGACGGCGTCGAGCGTGGCCAGATCCTGTGCAAGCCGGGCTCTGTCAAGCCGCATAAGAAGTTCATGGCGGAAGCCTACATCCTGACGAAGGAAGAGGGTGGCCGTCATACGCCGTTCTTCACCAACTACCGTCCGCAGTTCTACTTCCGCACGACCGACGTGACCGGCATCGTGACGCTGCCGGAAGGTACCGAGATGGTCATGCCGGGCGACAACGTCACGGTTGCCGTCGAGCTGATCGTTCCGATCGCGATGGAAGAAAAGCTGCGCTTCGCGATCCGTGAAGGCGGCCGCACCGTCGGCGCCGGTATCGTCGCTTCGATCGTCGAGTAATCCTGGGATTACCCGAAATTCAGGAAAAACCCCGCTGGAAACGGCGGGGTTTTTTCGTTTTGATGCCTGTTTGAGGGATTAACAGGTGTTGTAAAAATATCGTTAAATATGCCCGTCACAGTATTTTGTTCATCTCACATTCAGAAACCAGTTGTGATTGGTTCATTTTAGTCCAGACTCCTTCATGCAAAGAGGAGAGCCCGGATGATTCCAAAGGCCACGTTCGCTGCGACCATATTCGCGATGTATGTTTTCACGATGTTTTTCATCGCTGCAATTCCGCAGGAGGTTGTTCAGGCAGCCGGAGTGCAGATCGGTGACGTAACCGTCGTTAAGTGACGATTTCAGCAGTTCACCGCAGGCGTCTGCGGTGAACGGAAATGATCGGCCAGGCGCCCCGGATAGGCTGCTCCTGGCGACGCGGGGGTGAACCCTTGCAGGACGCTCGCTTGCTCTTCGCGCGGAAGCGTCTAACTATGCCTCCGATTTGATGATGCGGAGGATATTCCATGAAGAAGCGAATTCTGTTTACGGGCGGTTCGGGCAAGGCAGGTCGCCATGCCGTGCCATGGCTCGTCAATGCGGGTTACGAGGTTCACAACCTCGATCTGGTGCCGCTGGACAGTCCCGGCGTCACCAATCTCATTGCCGACATCACCGATAGCGGTCAGGTCTTCAATGCGTTGTCGATGCACCGGGATTTTCCCGATCTCGATGCGGGCAGGGGCGTGCAACCCTTCGATGCCGTCGTGCATTTCGCCGCCATCCCGCGCATTCTGATCAAACCCGACAATGAGACTTTCCGCATCAATACGATGGGCACTTATAATGTCATCGAGGCGGCGGTGAAGCTCGGCATCAGGAAGATTATCGTCGCATCCAGCGAGACGACCTACGGGGTCTGCTTCGCCGAAGGTCATCGCGATTTCCATCAGTTCCCGCTGGAGGAAGACTACGACGTCAATCCGATGGATTCTTACGGGCTTTCCAAGGTGGTCAACGAAAAGACGGCGCGTGCCTTTGCCGAGCGTTCGGGGTTCGACATCTATGCGCTGCGCATCGGCAACGTCATCGAGCCGCACGAATATGAGAGGTTTCCCACCTATTTCGCCAATCCCGAGATGCGCAAGCGCATTGCCTGGAGCTATATCGACGCCCGCGATCTCGGACAGATCTGCCATCTCTGCATCGAAAAGGACGGTCTCGGCTATCAGGTCTTCAACGCGGCCAACGACACCGTCTCGGCCAATACGCCGTCGAGGGAGCTTGCCAAGCGATTCTTCCCCAACGTGCCCTTCACCCGGGAGATCGGCGAATATGAAGGCCTGCTCTCCAACCGCAAGATTCGCGAAGTGCTGGGTTTTAAAGAAGAGCACGATTGGCGGAAATACGTGAAGGTCTGAACCCATATCGGTGGCGCGATGAGCAAGCCGATCGCTCGCATATGCGCAGAATGGCTATGAAAAACGAAAATCGTGCTTGCCAATCCGCCGTCGCCGTCTTAAAGGGAGCGCCATGCTTTTCAGCAGCGATTTGCGGGCCTTGGCCCAGCGCTGAATGAGCGGCATGAAGGGGTATAGCTCAGTTGGTAGAGCGGCGGTCTCCAAAACCGCAGGTCGTAGGTTCGAGCCCTACTGCCCCTGCCATTTTCCTTGATGCGGGACAGCGCGGACGTGCTCGCGGCATTCCGGCCGGGGATCGATGGGCGGTGACTAATTTCGTTAAACTTCGGTTTCCCTCTTGTCTATTCGGGAATCGGTGTTTATTTAGGGTTCAACAGACACGCGGTGCGTGGGGCTGATAGTTTCAGCTTTACGCGCCGTAATTGCGTGGGCAGTCGATGGCATCAAAATCCAATCCGTTTGCGTTTCTGCAGCAGGTTCGCTCCGAGACGTCCAAAGTTACATGGCCGTCGCGCCGCGAGACGATGATCTCGACGGTCATGGTGCTTGTGATGGTGGTTTTCGCCGCGCTGTTTTTCTTTGCCGCTGACCAGCTGATCGGCTGGGCTCTGAGCTTCGTGCTCAATACCGGCAACTGATACGGGTGGAGATGAAAATGGCGGCACGTTGGTACATCGTCCACGCATATTCAAATTTTGAAAAGAAGGTTGCTGAAGACATCGAGAACAAGGCTCGCCAGAAGGGGCTTGAGCACCTGTTCGAGAAAATCCTCGTGCCGACCGAAAAGGTGGTGGAAGTGCGTCGCGGCCGCAAGGTCGACAGCGAGCGCAAGTTCTTCCCGGGCTATGTCATGGTTCGCGCCAATCTGACGGATGAAGCCTACCATCTGATCAAGAATACGCCGAAGGTCACAGGCTTCCTCGGCTCCGATAATAAGCCCGTTCCGATTCCGGATCATGAAGCCGAGCGCATTCTCGGCCAGGTCCAGGAAGGTGTCGAGCGGCCGAAGGCCTCCATTACCTTCGAGATCGGCGAGCAGGTTCGCGTTTCCGACGGCCCGTTCGCGTCGTTCAACGGCACGGTTCAGGATGTGGACGAAGAGCGTTCGCGCCTGAAGGTTGAAGTGTCGATCTTCGGCCGCGCAACGCCGGTCGAGTTGGAATACGCTCAGGTCGAGAAGGTCTGATTGTAAGAGATTGGAAGCAGGCCCTTGCGGCCGGTTTCCTGCGGACCTTGTCCGCACCCGCGTGGAAGGTGAGGGGTCTTAGCCGGACCCTAATGATCCGCACCACGCAACCGCAGCCGCCGGAGAGATCCGGCATCACGGGCCGGGCGACCGGCCGTTCATGAAAGGCAGAGAGATATGGCTAAGAAAGTTGCAGGCCAGCTCAAGCTTCAGGTCAAGGCAGGATCGGCAAACCCGTCCCCGCCGATTGGTCCGGCGCTTGGTCAGCGTGGCATTAACATCATGGAATTCTGCAAGGCGTTCAATGCCGCCACGCAGGAAATGGAAAAGGGTATGCCGATCCCGGTCGTCATCACCTATTACCAGGACAAGTCCTTCACCTTCGCGATGAAGCAGCCTCCGGTCAGCTACTGGCTGAAGAAGGAAGCGAAGATCACGTCCGGTTCCAAGACGCCCGGCAAGGGCGCCAAGGCCGGCTCCCTCACCAAGGCTCAGATCAAGTCGATCGCAGAAGCCAAGATGAAGGATCTGAACGCAGCGGATATCGAAGGTGCAATGGCGATGATCGAGGGCTCTGCCCGCGCCATGGGCCTGGAAGTGGTGGGTTAAGATCATGGCTGGTAAGCGCACGCAGAAGATCAACGAAGGTGTTGATCCCACTAAGCTCTACGCTCTGAGCCTGGCTATCGGCATGGTCAAGGAACGGGCTGTCGCCAAGTTCGACGAAACAATCGAGGTCTCGATGAACCTCGGCGTCGACCCGCGCCATGCGGACCAGATGGTTCGCGGCGTCGTCAACCTGCCGAACGGCACGGGCCGCACGGTTCGCGTCGCCGTCTTCGCTCGTGGCGTCAAGGCCGATGAAGCCAAGGCCGCCGGTGCCGATATCGTCGGCGCTGAAGACCTCGTCGAAATCGTCCAGGGTGGCAAGATCGAATTCGATCGCTGCATCGCCACCCCCGACATGATGCCGCTCGTCGGCCGTCTCGGTAAGGTTCTCGGCCCCCGCGGCATGATGCCGAACCCGAAGGTCGGCACCGTCACCATGGATGTCGCCGGAGCCGTCAAGGCTTCCAAGGGCGGCGCTGTCGAGTTCCGCGTCGAGAAGGCTGGTATCGTCCATGCCGGCATCGGCAAGGCCTCTTTCGACGCCAAGGCTCTGGAAGAAAACATCCGCGCCTTTGCTGACGCCGTCATCAAGGCGAAGCCGGCTGGCGCCAAGGGCAACTACGTCAAGCGCGTGGCGATTTCCTCGACCATGGGCCCGGGCGTCAAGATTGAAGTCGGCTCGGTCACCGCAGCTCCGACTGCATAAGTTGATTGCCGGACCTCGGTCCGGTCACTGAAATTCCGGCCTCGCAAGGGGCCGGAATATTCCGGAGAAATCCGGAATCCTGTCCGAGATTGCAGGTGGTTTTCCCTTAATCACTTCGCCTGCATGAGACGGGTAAGACCCGAATTTCATGAAGTTCGCTTCTAGGAAATCGGTTCGAGCCTTGGATGCCTTGTGCCTCTTTAGCCTTGATTGGCGCGGGAGCGCGGGGGGACAGGATCCTCAAGCGTCGCTTGGGATCTCACATGATCCCGGGAGGCAAAAGGCAACCCGGCGGGCCCGTTTTCGGTCCCGCCAACTGGAGATAGGCAGTGGAAAGAGCGGAAAAACGCGAATTCGTCACGGAACTGAACGAAGTCTTCAAGGCTTCGGGCTCAGTTGTCGTGGCCCACTATGCTGGTGCCACAGTCGCGCAGATGAACGACTTTCGTTCGAAGATGCGTGCAGCTGGCGGTACCGTCAAAGTCGCGAAGAACCGCCTGGCCAAAATTGCCCTTCAGGGTACGGAAGCGGAAGGGATCACTGATCTCTTCAAGGGTCAGACGCTGATTGCATACAGCACCGATCCGATCACCGCTCCGAAGGTCGTCATGGACTTCGCCAAGACCAACGACAAGATCGTTGTTCTGGGCGGCGCCATGGGAACAACCACGCTCAACGCCGATGCAGTCAAGTCGCTTGCGACCCTGCCTTCGCTCGATGAGCTGCGTGCGAAGCTGCTGGGCATGATCCAGACACCGGCTACCCGCATCGCTGGGGTTGTTGCAGCACCGGCAAGCCAGCTTGCTCGCGTGTTCGCGGCTTACGCCAAGAAGGACGAAGCCGCTTAAGGCGGTTTTTCGCTGTTTATAATCAACCGGTTCGAACCGAACAAAAGGAACTAGTAAAATGGCTGATCTCGCAAAGATCGTTGACGACCTCTCCGCTCTGACCGTTCTGGAAGCTGCAGAACTGTCGAAGCTTCTCGAAGAAAAGTGGGGCGTTTCCGCTGCTGCTCCGGTAGCTGTTGCTGCCGCTGCTGGTGGTGCTGGCCCGGCTGTCGTTGAAGAAGAAAAGACCGAATTCGACGTTATCCTCGTCGACGCCGGTGCCAACAAGATCAACGTCATCAAGGAAGTCCGCGCCATCACCGGTCTCGGCCTCAAGGAAGCCAAGGACCTCGTCGAAGGCGCTCCGAAGGCTGTCAAGGAAGGCGTCAACAAGGCTGAAGCCGCTGACATCAAGAAGAAGCTTGAAGACGCTGGCGCCAAGGCCGACGTCAAGTAATCTTGAAACGCTTTTGGGAGGCAGTCTTTGCTGCCTCCCATTTGCCGTTTTTCTGAACGAATTACCCAAAAGCCGCGTCAAACCGGCTTTTGGGTAATGGGTTCTTCAAAAGGATAGTCTCGCATCGAGGGCAGCACAGCAATCCGAGCTGAGCGTTTTCGGGTGTCGGACGAGATTGGATGACTCATTGATAGACGGGATCGACTGGCCATCGGTTCCCGTCCGTTGCAGGCCCGGGTGCAAGATTTTGAAGGAGCGACGATGGCTCAGACCCTTTCGTTCAACGGTCGTAGGCGCGTACGCAAGTTTTTTGGTAAGATCCCCGAAGTCGCAGAAATGCCGAACCTCATCGAGGTTCAGAAGGCGTCCTACGACCAGTTTTTGATGGTTGAAGAGCCGAAAGGCGGCCGGCCCGACGAGGGCCTTCAAGCCGTTTTCAAGTCGGTTTTCCCGATCACCGATTTTTCCGGCGCTTCGATGCTGGAATTCGTATCCTACGAGTTCGAACCGCCGAAGTTCGACGTTGACGAATGCCGTCAGCGCGACCTGACCTATGCGGCACCCCTGAAGGTGACGCTGCGCCTGATCGTGTTCGATATCGACGAGGATACGGGCGCGAAGTCGATCAAGGACATCAAGGAACAGTCCGTCTATATGGGCGACATGCCGCTCATGACCAACAACGGCACGTTCATCGTCAACGGCACCGAGCGCGTCATCGTTTCCCAGATGCACCGTTCGCCGGGCGTCTTCTTCGATCACGACAAGGGCAAGAGCCATTCTTCCGGCAAGCTGCTCTTTGCTGCCCGCGTCATCCCTTATCGCGGTTCCTGGCTCGATATCGAATTCGACGCCAAGGATATCGTCTACGCCCGTATCGACCGTCGCCGTAAGATCCCTGTCACGTCGCTGCTGATGGCGCTCGGCATGGACGGCGAGGAAATCCTCGACACCTTCTACACGAAGTCGCTCTACAAGCGCGACGGCGAAGGCTGGCGTATTCCCTTCAAGCCGGAAACGCTGAAGGGCGCCAAGGCGATCACCGAGATGGTTGACGCCGATACCGGCGAAGTCGTCGTCGAAGCCGGCAAGAAGCTGACCCCGCGCCTGCTGCGCCAGCTGTCAGACAAGGGCCTGAAGGCGCTGAAGGCCGCTGACGACGATCTCTACGGCAACTATCTCGCCGGCGACATCGTCAACTACTCCACCGGTGAAATCTACCTCGAAGCCGGCGACGAAATCGACGAGAAGACGCTCGGCATCATCCTGGCGAACGGCTTCGACGAGATCCCGGTTCTTGGCATCGACCACATCAATGTCGGCGCCTATATCCGCAACACGCTTTCGGCCGACAAGAACGAGAACCGTCAGGACGCTCTGTTCGACATCTACCGTGTCATGCGTCCGGGCGAGCCGCCGACCATGGAATCGGCCGAAGCCATGTTCAACTCGCTGTTCTTCGATGCGGAGCGTTACGACCTCTCCGCCGTCGGCCGCGTCAAGATGAACATGCGTCTCGACCTGACCGTCGAAGACACCGTCCGCATCCTGCGCAAGGACGACATCCTGGCCGTGGTCAGGATGCTGGTCGAACTGCGCGACGGCAAGGGCGAGATCGACGACATCGACAACCTCGGCAACCGCCGCGTCCGCTCGGTCGGCGAGCTGATGGAAAACCAGTACCGTCTCGGCCTGCTCCGCATGGAGCGTGCGATCAAGGAACGCATGTCCTCGATCGAGATCGACACGGTCATGCCGCAGGATCTGATCAACGCCAAGCCGGCGGCTGCCGCCGTGCGCGAATTCTTCGGTTCCTCGCAGCTCTCGCAGTTCATGGACCAGGTCAACCCGCTCTCGGAAATCACCCACAAGCGCCGTCTGTCGGCTCTTGGCCCGGGTGGTCTGACCCGTGAGCGCGCCGGCTTCGAAGTCCGCGACGTGCATCCGACCCACTACGGCCGTATTTGCCCGATCGAAACGCCTGAGGGCCCGAACATCGGTCTGATCAACTCGCTTGCGACCTTTGCCCGCGTCAACAAGTACGGCTTCATCGAAAGCCCGTACCGCCGTATCGTCGACGGCAAGGTGACGAGCGACGTGCTCTACCTGTCCGCCATGGAAGAGGCGAAGTACTACGTCGCCCAGGCCAACGCCGAAATGAACGCCGACGGTTCCTTCGTCGACGAGTTCGTCGTCTGCCGTCATGCCGGCGAAGTCATGCTCGCACCCCGCGACAGCATGAACCTGATGGACGTTTCGCCGAAGCAGGTCGTTTCGGTCGCAGCCGCGCTCATCCCGTTCCTGGAAAATGACGACGCCAACCGCGCGCTCATGGGCTCGAACATGCAGCGTCAGGCCGTGCCGCTGCTGCGTGCCGAAGCCCCGTTCGTCGGTACCGGCATGGAGCCGGTCGTTGCCCGTGACTCCGGCGCCGCCATCGGCGCGCGCCGTGGCGGCGTGGTCGACCAGGTCGACGCGACGCGTATCGTTATCCGCGCCACCGAAGACCTCGAAGCCGGCAAATCCGGCGTCGATATCTACCGCCTGCAGAAGTTCCAGCGTTCGAACCAGAACACCTGCGTCAACCAGCGTCCGCTGGTCACCGTCGGTGACGAGGTCAACCGCGGCGACATCCTCGCTGACGGCCCGTCGACCGATCTCGGCGACCTGGCGCTCGGCCGCAACGCGCTCGTCGCGTTCATGCCCTGGAACGGCTACAACTACGAAGACTCGATCCTGCTCTCCGAGCGTATCGTTGCCGACGACGTGTTCACTTCCATCCACATCGAGGAATTCGAAGTGATGGCGCGCGACACCAAGCTTGGTCCTGAGGAAATCACCCGCGACATTCCGAACGTTTCGGAAGAAGCGCTGAAGAACCTCGACGAAGCCGGTATCGTCTACATCGGCGCCGAAGTTCAGCCGGGCGATATCCTCGTCGGCAAGATCACGCCGAAGGGCGAAAGCCCGATGACGCCGGAAGAAAAGCTTCTGCGCGCCATCTTCGGCGAAAAGGCCTCCGACGTGCGCGACACTTCCATGCGCATGCCGCCCGGCACCTACGGCACGATCGTCGAAGTCCGCGTCTTCAACCGCCATGGCGTCGAGAAGGACGAGCGCGCGATGGCAATCGAGCGCGAAGAGATCGAACGTCTTGCAAAGGACCGCGACGACGAGCAGGCGATCCTCGACCGTAACGTCTACGGCCGTCTGATCGAAATGCTGCGCGGCCAGGCCTCCATCGCCGGCCCGAAGGGCTTCAAGAAGGGCACCGAGCTTTCGAACGCCGTCGTCTCCGAATATCCCCGCTCGCAGTGGTGGATGTTCGCCGTCGAGGACGAGAAGGTTCAGAGCGAGCTCGAAGCCCTTCGCGGCCAGTACGACGAATCCAAGTCGCGCCTTGAACAGCGCTTCATGGACAAGGTCGAGAAGGTCCAGCGCGGCGATGAAATGCCTCCTGGCGTCATGAAGATGGTCAAGGTCTTCGTCGCCGTGAAGCGCAAGATCCAGCCGGGCGACAAGATGGCCGGCCGTCACGGGAACAAGGGCGTCGTCTCGCGCATTGTGCCTGTCGAGGACATGCCGTTCCTCGAAGACGGCACGCATGTCGACGTCGTTCTGAACCCGCTCGGCGTTCCCTCGCGTATGAACGTCGGCCAGATCCTCGAAACCCACCTGGGTTGGGCTTGCGCCGGCATGGGTCGCCAGATCGGCGAACTGATCGACGCATACAAGGCCAATGGCAACATCGAGCCGCTGCGCAAGACCATCGGCGATGTCGTCGGTGACGGTCCGAAGGCCGAACAGGTCCAGGATTTCGACGACGACTCGGTTCTGCGTCTCGCCGACCAGTGGAAGCGTGGCGTTTCGATTGCAACGCCTGTCTTCGACGGCGCCAACGAAGCCGACGTCAACGACATGCTGCGTCTGGCAGGTCTCAAGGATACCGGCCAGTCGACGCTCTATGACGGCCGTACCGGCGAGCAGTTCGACCGCCAGGTGACCGTGGGCTACATCTACATGCTGAAGCTCAACCACCTGGTCGACGACAAGATCCATGCCCGTTCGATCGGTCCTTACTCGCTCGTGACCCAGCAGCCGCTGGGCGGCAAGGCGCAGTTCGGCGGTCAGCGCTTCGGCGAAATGGAAGTCTGGGCGCTCGAAGCTTACGGCGCGGCCTACACGCTGCAGGAAATGCTGACGGTGAAGTCGGACGACGTCGCCGGCCGCACCAAGGTCTACGAAGCCATCGTCCGCGGCGACGACACGTTCGAAGCCGGTATTCCGGAAAGCTTCAACGTTCTTGTCAAGGAAATGCGCTCGCTGGGCCTCAGCGTCGAGCTCGAAAACACCAAGCTTGACGAGGCGCAGGCAGCGCAGCTGCCCGACGCGGCCGAGTAAGCACCTGATAGGGCGTGCGCTGCCAATGCGGCGCACGCCGGTCCCGCCGGGCGCCGTATCCGTATCGGCCCTGCAGGGAAGTTTCGCCGCATCTTGCGGTTATTCTCGTTTAAGCGAGGGAGGCGGCTCCCGGGAATTTGCCGCCGACCATCGCATTTTGAGGGCGCTTTAGCCCATGAAGGAGACAGGCATGAACCAAGAGGTCATGAATCTTTTCAATCCGCAGGTGCCTGCACAGAATTTCGATTCCATTCGGATTTCGATCGCATCTCCGGAGAAGATCCTCTCCTGGTCTTACGGTGAGATCAAGAAGCCGGAAACCATCAACTACCGCACGTTCAAGCCGGAACGCGACGGTCTGTTCTGCGCGCGCATCTTCGGGCCGATCAAGGACTACGAATGCCTGTGCGGCAAGTACAAGCGCATGAAGTACAAGGGCATCATCTGCGAAAAGTGCGGCGTCGAAGTCACGCTGTCGCGCGTTCGCCGTGAGCGCATGGGCCATATCGAGCTCGCCGCTCCCGTTGCCCATATCTGGTTCCTGAAGTCGCTGCCGTCGCGCATTTCGACGCTGCTCGACATGACGCTGAAGGATGTCGAGCGCGTCCTCTATTTCGAAAACTACATCGTCACCGAGCCGGGCCTGACTGCTTTGAAGGAGCACCAGCTCCTCTCGGAAGAAGAGTATATGCTGGCCGTTGACGAATACGGCGAAGACCAGTTCACCGCGATGATCGGCGCTGAGGCGATCTACGAGATGCTGGCCTCGATGAACCTCGAAAAGATCGCTGGCGACCTGCGCTCCGAGCTTGCCGACACCACGTCGGATCTCAAGCAGAAGAAGCTGATGAAGCGCCTGAAGATCGTCGAGAACTTCATGGAGTCGGGCAACCGTCCGGAATGGATGATCATGAAGGTCGTTCCGGTCATCCCGCCGGATCTGCGTCCACTGGTGCCGCTCGACGGCGGCCGTTTCGCGACGTCGGATCTGAACGACCTCTACCGCCGCGTCATCAACCGCAACAACCGTCTGAAGCGCCTTATCGAGCTTCGTGCGCCCGGCATCATCATCCGCAACGAAAAGCGCATGCTGCAGGAATCGGTTGACGCGCTGTTCGACAACGGCCGTCGCGGCCGCGTCATCACCGGCGCCAACAAGCGTCCGCTGAAGTCGCTCTCCGACATGCTGAAGGGCAAGCAGGGCCGCTTCCGCCAGAACCTGCTCGGCAAGCGCGTCGACTATTCCGGCCGTTCGGTCATCGTCACCGGTCCGGAACTGAAGCTGCACCAGTGCGGCCTGCCGAAGAAGATGGCGCTCGAGCTCTTCAAGCCGTTCATCTACGCCCGCCTCGACGCCAAGGGTTACTCCTCGACCGTCAAGCAGGCCAAGAAACTGGTCGAAAAGGAAAAGCCTGAAGTCTGGGATATCCTCGACGAGGTCATCCGCGAGCATCCGGTTCTGCTGAACCGCGCACCGACGCTGCACCGCCTGGGCATCCAGGCCTTCGAACCCACCCTGGTCGAAGGCAAGGCGATCCAGCTGCATCCGCTCGTCTGCACGGCCTTCAACGCCGACTTCGACGGCGACCAGATGGCCGTTCACGTGCCGCTGTCGCTCGAAGCCCAGCTCGAAGCCCGCGTGCTGATGATGTCGACCAACAACATCCTGCATCCGGCCAACGGCGCGCCGATCATCGTTCCCTCGCAGGACATGGTTCTCGGCCTCTATTACCTGTCGATCCTGAACCAGAACGAACCGGGCGAAGGCATGGCCTTCTCCGATCTCGGCGAACTGCATCATGCTCTTGAAAGCAAGGTCGTGACGCTGCACACCAAGATCCGCGGCCGTTTCAAGTCGGTCGACGAGGATGGCAAGCCCTACTCGAAGATCTATGAGACGACGCCTGGCCGTCTGCTCATCGGCGAACTGCTGCCGAAGAACGGCAAGGTGCCCTTTGACATCTGCAATCAGGAAATGACCAAGAAGAACATCTCCAAGATGATCGACACGGTCTACCGCCATTGCGGCCAGAAGGACACGGTCATCTTCTGCGACCGCATCATGCAGCTCGGCTTCTCCCATGCCTGCCGCGCCGGCATTTCGTTCGGCAAGGACGACATGGTCATTCCCGATGCCAAGGCGAAGATCGTTGCCGACACCGAAAGCCTGGTGAAGGAATACGAGCAGCAGTACAATGACGGCCTGATCACTCAGGGCGAAAAGTACAACAAGGTTGTCGACGCCTGGGGCAAGGCTACCGAAAAGGTCGCCGAAGAGATGATGGCCCGCATCAAGGCGGTCGAATTCGACGAGAACACCGGCCGTCAGAAGCCGATGAACTCGATCTACATGATGAGCCATTCCGGCGCCCGCGGTTCTCCGAACCAGATGCGCCAGCTGGGCGGCATGCGCGGCCTGATGGCCAAGCCGTCGGGTGAAATCATCGAGACGCCGATCATCTCGAACTTCAAGGAAGGCCTGACCGTCAACGAGTACTTCAACTCGACCCACGGCGCCCGCAAGGGTCTGGCAGATACCGCCTTGAAGACCGCCAACTCAGGTTACCTGACCCGCCGTCTCGTCGACGTCGCGCAGGATTGCATCGTCACGCACGTCGATTGCGGCACCGAAACCGGCCTCACCATGACCGCCATCGTTGATGCCGGTCAGGTTGTCGCCTCGCTCGGCGCCCGCATCCTCGGTCGCACGGCGCTCGACGATATCGATCATCCGGTCACCGGCGAGCGCATCGTCGATGCCGGCAAGATGATCCTCGAGCCCGATGTCATCGAGATCGAGAAGGCCGGTATCCAGTCGATCCGCATCCGCTCGGCGCTGACCTGCGAAATCCAGACGGGCGTCTGCTCGGTCTGCTACGGTCGCGACCTGGCCCGCGGTACGCCGGTCAACATGGGCGAAGCCGTCGGCGTCATCGCCGCTCAGTCGATCGGTGAACCGGGCACCCAGCTCACCATGCGTACCTTCCACCTTGGCGGTACGGCAACCGTGGTCGATCAGTCGTTCCTGGAAGCCTCGTACGAAGGTACGGTGCAGATCAAGAACCGCAACATCCTGCGTAACTCCGATGGCAACCTCGTTGCCATGGGCCGCAACATGACCGTCCAGATCCTGGACGAGCGTGGCGTGGAACGGTCGTCGCAGCGTGTCGCCTACGGTTCGAAGCTGCATGTCGACGAAGGCGACAAGGTCAAGCGCGGCCAGCGTCTGGCGGAGTGGGATCCTTACACCCGTCCGATGATGACCGAAGTGGCTGGTACCGTTCAGTTCGAAGATCTGGTCGATGGTCTCTCCGTTCTGGAAGCCACCGACGAATCCACCGGCATCACCAAGCGTCAGGTCATCGACTGGCGTTCGACCCCGCGCGGTTCGGACCTCAAGCCGGCGATCGTCATCAAGGATGCCAGCGGCAATGTCGCGAAGCTTTCGCGTGGCGGTGACGCCCGCTTCCTGCTCTCGGTCGACGCTATTCTGTCGGTCGAGCCGGGCACCAAGGTCTCCCAGGGTGACGTTCTCGCGCGTTCGCCGCTGGAAAGCGCCAAGACCAAGGACATCACCGGCGGTCTGCCGCGTGTTGCCGAGCTCTTCGAAGCCCGCCGTCCGAAGGACCATGCCATCATCGCAGAGATCGATGGTACGATCCGCCTCGGCCGCGACTACAAGAACAAGCGCCGCGTCATCATCGAGCCGGCGGAAGACGGTGTCGAGCCTGTCGAATACCTGATCCCGAAGGGCAAGCCCTTCCACCTTCAGGAAGGCGACTATATCGAAAAGGGTGACTACATCCTCGACGGTAACCCGGCTCCGCACGACATCCTGGCGATCAAGGGCGTGGAGGCTCTGGCCTCCTACCTCGTCAACGAGATCCAGGAAGTCTACCGCTTGCAGGGCGTTGTCATCAACGACAAGCACATCGAGGTGATCGTCCGTCAGATGCTGCAGAAGGTGGAAATCACCGATGCAGGCGACTCGACCTATATCGTCGGCGACAATGTCGACCGGATCGAGCTCGAAGACGTCAACGATCACCTGATCGAGCAGGGCAAGAAGCCGGCCTACGGCGATCCGGTTCTTCTCGGCATCACCAAGGCGTCGCTGCAGACCCCGTCCTTCATCTCGGCCGCATCCTTCCAGGAAACGACCAAGGTGCTGACGGAAGCTGCGATCGCCGGCAAGACCGACGGCCTGCAGGGTCTGAAGGAAAACGTCATCGTCGGCCGTCTGATCCCGGCCGGCACCGGTGGCACCATGACCCAGATCCGTCGTATCGCCACGTCGCGCGACGAACTGATCCTCGAAGAGCGCCGCAAGGGCACGGGTGCTGCCGTTGCCACGCCGATGCTGCAGGACATGGCCGAAAAGGCTCCGGCTGCAGAATAATCCGCAGCCGACGACCACCACTCAGGTGGCACGCGAATTGAAAAACCGCCCGGAGCGATCCGGGCGGTTTTCGTTTTTGGTCTGCATTGATTGGTTGGGGGAGGGAAGGTGCTGCTTCCGCTTATACTGCCTTTGCGACCCGCAGCGTCAGCGGCGGCTCCTTCAGTTGAAGCGGATGATGGCGACCTCGCCGTCGACGGCACCCTGGTAAGCAGAGGCGTGCGGCTCTTCGGCGGGCACCTCGGTCAGCATGCCGATCTGGTCGAGATCGGCCTCGATGAAGCCTTCCTCGGCAAGGGCGTTCAGGGCCTCGCGCACGGCCGTGTCGTCGTCGGGCGCCTTCAGCATGATGTGCAGGTCGATGCCTTCGCTGTCGTCGGACTCGTAGCCTTTGCCGATGATGATGAAGACCATCGGTCCGTCGAAATTATTGTCGTTATCAGGTGTCGTAATCATCGCCTGTCCTTCGGCTCTTTGACGATTCGGTCGCTCGAATCCTGCTGTGAGGGCCGCACGCCGCAATTGCTGATTCCTTAACTGCTTTTGCCGCGATGCCCAAGTTTTTATCTTGGTGCACGGCCGCCATTTCGTCTAGAAGGATGAAATCAGGGCGTTAGGCCCGCAGATCAAGGCGATACGGCGAGTTTATTTCTTAACCGGCCTTGACGAGAGGGGTGGAAACCAGTAGTACCCCGGCCATCAGATCCCATGTGAGGCTTGGCTGTTCGGGGCGACGCGCCCTGAAGTTCACCTCAAACAAGGTTCTAAACGCACGTTGAAGTCATGATGCTGCACGCACGACGCATATTTTATGCGTCCTCTGCTCCTTGTGGTCCATCTGCGGAAGCGGATTGGGCCATATTTTGCGCATTGACGGAAAGCATGCGTCACTGCCGGAGACGGCGCGAGTTCAAGCCCGCAAGGGTACTGAGATAAAACGTAAGGGATGGTTGAATGCCTACCGTAAACCAGCTGATCCGCAAGCCTCGCCAGGCGAACGTAAAGCGTAACAAGGTTCCCGCACTCCAGGAGAACCCGCAGAAGCGCGGCGTTTGCACGCGCGTCTATACGACGACGCCGAAGAAGCCGAACTCGGCTCTGCGTAAGGTCGCAAAGATCCGCCTGACCAACGGCTTCGAAGTCATTGGTTACATCCCCGGCGAAGGTCACAACCTTCAGGAACACTCTGTCGTCATGATCCGTGGCGGCCGCGTCAAGGACCTTCCGGGTGTCCGTTATCACATCATCCGCGGCGTTCTCGATACCCAGGGTGTCAAGAACCGCAAGCAGCGCCGCTCCAAATACGGTGCGAAGCGTCCGAAGTAATTCGGTTTTGAATAATCCGGCGCTGCGCGAGGTCCTCCGCGTGACGAAGCGCCTTAACGGTTGAAGAGACGAAAACTATGTCCAGACGTCATAAAGCAGAAAAGCGCGAGATCAATCCGGACCCGAAGTTCGGCGACCTCGTCGTCACCAAGTTCATGAATGCCATCATGCTCGACGGCAAGAAGTCCGTTGCTGAAAACATCGTCTATGGCGCGTTCGACGTCGTCCAGGGCAAGTCCAAGCAGGAGCCGCTCACGGTATTCCATTCTGCGCTCGACAACATTGCTCCGCACGTTGAAGTCCGCTCGCGCCGCGTCGGTGGTGCGACCTATCAGGTGCCGGTCGATGTTCGTCCGGAGCGCCGCCAGGCTCTCGCCATTCGCTGGCTGATCGCTGCCGCCCGCAAGCGCAATGAAACGACTATGGTTGACCGCCTTTCCGGCGAACTGCTCGATGCGTCCAACAACCGCGGCTCCGCCGTCAAGAAGCGCGAAGACACGCACAAGATGGCTGACGCCAACCGTGCATTCTCGCACTATCGCTGGTAATTCCGAACGGTATCGAAAGGCAGTCCACAATGGCTCGCGAATATAAGATCGAAGACTACCGTAATTTCGGTATCATGGCGCATATCGACGCCGGCAAGACCACGACCACCGAGCGTATCCTTTATTACACCGGTAAGTCGCACAAGATCGGCGAAGTCCACGACGGCGCAGCCACCATGGACTGGATGGAGCAGGAGCAGGAGCGTGGCATCACGATCACCTCCGCTGCCACCACGACCTTCTGGAAGGGCCGTGACGGCAAGATGCGCCGCTTCAACATCATCGACACCCCCGGCCACGTCGACTTCACTATCGAAGTCGAGCGTTCGCTGCGCGTTCTCGACGGCGCTATCGCGCTGCTCGATGCCAACGCCGGTGTCGAGCCGCAGACGGAAACCGTCTGGCGCCAGGCTGAGAAGTACAATGTCCCGCGGATGATCTTCTGCAACAAGATGGACAAGACGGGCGCCGACTTCTATCGCTCCGTCGAGATGATCAAGACCCGCCTCGGCGCAACGGCTGTCGTCATGCAGCTGCCGATCGGTGCTGAAACCGAGTTCAAGGGCGTTATCGACCTGATCGAGATGAACGCTCTCATTTGGCGCGACGAGTCGCTCGGCGCCCAGTGGGATGTCGTCGAGATCCCCGAGGACATGAAGGCCAAGGCCGAAGAATATCGCGAAAAGCTGATCGAAACCGTCGTCGACATCGACGAAGCCGCGATGGAAGCCTATCTCGAAGGCGTTCTGCCCGACAACGATCAGATCCGTGCGCTCGTTCGCCGCGGCACGATCGACGTCAAGTTCCACCCGATGTTCTGCGGCACCGCGTTCAAGAACAAGGGCGTGCAGCCGCTGCTCGACGCCGTCGTCGACTACCTGCCGTCGCCGATGGATATCCCGGCCATTAAGGGCATCGACTTCAAGACGGAAGCTGACATCGAGCGTCATGCCGATGACAACGAGCCGCTCTCCATGCTCGCCTTCAAGATCATGAACGACCCCTTCGTCGGTTCGCTGACCTTCGCCCGCATCTACTCCGGCAAGCTCGAAAAGGGCGCGTCGGTCATGAACACGGTCAAGGACAAGCGCGAGCGCGTCGGCCGCATGCTGCAGATGCACTCCAACTCGCGTGAAGACATCGAAGAAGCCTTCGCAGGCGACATCGTCGCTCTCGCCGGCCTCAAGGAAACCACGACGGGTGACACGCTCTGCGATCCGTTGAAGCCGGTTATCCTCGAGCGCATGGAATTCCCCGAGCCGGTCATCCAGATCGCCATCGAGCCGAAGACCAAGGGCGACCAGGAAAAGATGGGCCTTGCGCTCAACCGCCTGGCTGCAGAAGATCCGTCCTTCCGCGTCAAGACCGACCAGGAATCCGGCCAGACCATCATTGCCGGCATGGGCGAACTGCATCTCGACATCATCGTCGACCGCATGCGTCGTGAATTCAAGGTTGAAGCAACTGTCGGCGCGCCGCAGGTTGCCTATCGCGAAACCATCACGCGCCAGCACGAAGAAGACTACACGCACAAGAAGCAGTCCGGTGGTACCGGCCAGTTCGCGCGCGTCAAGATCGTCTTCGAACCGAACCCGGAAGGCGACGAATTCAAGTTCGAATCCAAGATCGTCGGCGGTTCCGTTCCGAAGGAATACATCCCCGGCGTCCAGAAGGGCATCGAAAGCGTCCTGTCTTCGGGTCCGCTCGCTGGCTTCCCGATGCTCGGCGTCAAGGCGACCCTCATCGACGGCGCTTTCCATGACGTCGACTCCTCGGTTCTCGCCTTCGAAATCGCATCGCGTGCCTGCTTCCGTGAAGCAGCCAAGAAGGCCGGCGCTCAGCTGCTCGAGCCGATGATGAAGGTCGAAGTCGTCACCCCGGAAGATTATGTCGGCGACGTCATCGGCGACCTGAACTCCCGTCGCGGTCAGATCCAGGGTCAGGAAAGCCGTGGTATCGCCGTGGTCATCAACGCGAACGTTCCGCTCGCGAACATGTTCAAGTACGTCGACAACCTGCGCTCCATGTCCCAGGGCCGCGCTCAGTACACGATGACCTTCGATCACTATTCGCCGGTCCCGTCGAACGTCGCAACTGAAATCCAGGCAAAGTATTCCGGTCAGAAGTGACCGGAATACCAATTGACCGATAACAAGAATTAGATCCCTTCGGGGACTAGCAAAACGGAGAGCCGAAAATGGCAAAGAGTAAGTTTGAGCGCAACAAGCCGCACGTCAACATTGGCACGATCGGCCACGTTGACCACGGCAAGACGTCTCTGACGGCAGCGATCACGAAGTACTTCGGTGAGTTCAAGGCGTACGACCAGATCGACGCTGCTCCGGAAGAAAAGGCCCGCGGCATCACCATTTCGACGGCGCACGTCGAGTATGAGACGCCGGCCCGCCACTATGCGCACGTCGACTGCCCCGGCCACGCCGACTACGTCAAGAACATGATCACCGGTGCTGCCCAGATGGACGGCGCGATCCTGGTGTGCTCGGCCGCTGACGGCCCGATGCCGCAGACGCGCGAACACATCCTGCTGGCCCGCCAGGTCGGCGTTCCGGCGATCGTTGTGTTCCTGAACAAGGTCGACCAGGTTGACGACGCCGAGCTTCTCGAACTGGTCGAGCTCGAAGTTCGCGAACTTCTGTCGTCCTACGACTTCCCGGGCGACGATATCCCGGTCGTCAAGGGTTCGGCGCTTGCTGCTCTTGAAGATTCTGACAAGAAGATCGGCGAAGACGCGATCCGCGAGCTGATGGCTGCGGTCGACGCCTACATCCCGACGCCTGAGCGTCCGATCGACCAGCCGTTCCTGATGCCGATCGAAGACGTGTTCTCGATCTCCGGCCGCGGCACGGTTGTGACCGGCCGCGTCGAGCGTGGCATTGTCAAGGTTGGCGAAGAAGTCGAGATTGTCGGTATCCGCGCAACTTCGAAGACGACGGTGACCGGCGTTGAAATGTTCCGCAAGCTGCTCGATCAGGGCCAGGCTGGCGACAACATCGGCGCCCTGGTTCGCGGTGTGAACCGTGACGGCGTCGAGCGTGGCCAGATCCTGTGCAAGCCGGGCTCTGTCAAGCCGCACAAGAAGTTCATGGCGGAAGCCTACATCCTGACGAAGGAAGAGGGTGGCCGTCATACGCCGTTCTTCACCAACTACCGTCCGCAGTTCTACTTCCGCACGACCGACGTAACCGGCATCGTGACGCTGCCGGAAGGTACCGAGATGGTCATGCCGGGCGACAACGTCACGGTTGCCGTCGAGCTGATCGTTCCGATCGCGATGGAAGAAAAGCTGCGCTTCGCGATCCGCGAAGGCGGCCGCACCGTCGGCGCCGGTATCGTCGCTTCGATCGTCGAGTAATTAGCGGCTGGGCCACCAGGCCCAAGGAAAGGATAGGGACGCCGATCTCGGTGTCCCTCTCGATCTTTGAAACCGGTGGCCCGCTAACGTAACTGAAGGTAAGTCGTGTCCCTGAATGGTGACACGCGGATAACAGACACAAGGATAAAGTCGAATGAACGGCCAGAATATCCGCATCCGCCTGAAGGCGTTCGATCACCGGATTCTCGATGCCTCCACGCGCGAGATCGTATCGACGGCTAAGCGCACCGGTGCAAGCGTCCGGGGCCCCGTTCCGCTTCCGACCCGCATCGAGAAGTTTACGGTCAACCGGTCCCCGCACATCGACAAGAAGAGCCGTGAACAGTTCGAGATGCGCACGCACAAGCGCCTTCTCGATATCGTTGACCCGACCCCGCAGACGGTAGACGCGCTGATGAAGCTCGATCTCGCCGCCGGTGTCGATGTTGAGATCAAGCTCTGAGACCTCGGGTCTTCGGGCTGAGTGAGAAGGATTGAACCGATGCGTTCAGGTGTGATTGCACAGAAGGTGGGAATGACCCGCGTCTATAACGACGCCGGTGAGCATGTCCCGGTAACGGTACTGCGTATGGACGGCTGCCAGGTCGTCGCCACGCGCACTGTCGAAAAGAATGGCTATACCGCAGTTCAGCTCGGTGCCGGCCAGGCGAAGGTGAAGAACACCTCCAAGGCGATGCGCGGCAACTTTGCCGTTGCCAACGTCGAGCCGAAGGCCAAGGTTGCTGAATTCCGCGTGTCGGAAGACCAGCTGCTTGAGATCGGCACGGAGATCAAGGCGGGTCACTTCGCAGCCGGTCAGCTCGTCGATGTGACGGGCACGACGATCGGTAAGGGTTTTGCCGGCGCCATGAAGCGCCATGGTTTCGGCGGTCTTCGCGCCACGCACGGTGTGTCGGTTTCGCACCGCTCGCACGGTTCGACCGGCTCGCGCCAGGATCCGGGCAAGGTTTTCAAGAACAAGAAGATGGCTGGTCACATGGGCCAGACGCGCGTCACGACGCAGAACCTGGAAGTGGTTTCGACCGACGAAGATCGTGGTCTGATCCTGATCAAGGGTGCTGTTCCCGGTTCCAAGGGTGCCTGGATCATCGTGCGCGACGCCGTCAAGTCGGCCGCGAAGTAAGGGAGCCAGATCAATGGAATTCAACGTCAAAACCCTCGAGGGAAAAGACGCCGGGAAGGTTTCCCTTTCGGACGCGATTTTCGGCCTCGAGCCCCGCGAAGACATTCTCGCCCGCGTCATCCGCTGGCAGCTTGCCAAGAAGCAGCAGGGCACCCACAAGGCAAAGGGCCGCGCTGAAGTTTCGCGCACCGGCGCCAAGATGTACAAGCAGAAGGGTACGGGCCGCGCTCGTCACCATTCGGCTCGCGCTCCGCAGTTCCGCGGCGGCGGCAAAGCTCACGGCCCGGTTGTCCGCAGCCACGAGCATGACCTTCCCAAGAAGGTTCGTGCACTCGGCCTGCGCCTCGCTCTTTCGGCCAAGATCAAGGCCGATGACGTCATCGTCATCGACAATCTGGTTGCCGCTGAAGCCAAGACCAAGGCTCTCGCGTCCGTATTCGAGACGCTCGGCCTGACCAACGCCCTCTTCATCGGCGGTGCAGAACTTGACGGCAACTTCAAGCTCGCAGCTCAGAACATCCCGAACATCGATGTTCTGCCGATCCAGGGCATCAACGTTTATGACATCGTGCGCCGCGGCAAGCTCGTGCTTTCCAAGGCTGCGGTTGAAGCGCTAGAGGAGCGATTCAAGTGACCGATCTTCGCCACTACGATGTGATCGTCTCTCCGGCGATCACCGAAAAGTCCACGCTGGTATCCGAAAACAACCAGGTTGTTTTCAATGTCGCCAAGCAGGCGACGAAGCCGGAAATCAAGGCTGCTGTCGAGGCGCTGTTCGGCGTCAAGGTTACGGCCGTCAACACTCTGCTGCGCAAGGGCAAGACCAAGCGGTTCCGCGGTTTCGTCGGCAAGCAGAAGGACGTGAAGAAGGCTGTTGTGACCCTGGCTGAAGGCCAGACGATCGACGTCTCCACCGGTCTCTGAGGTATAAGAAAATGGCATTGAAAACATTCAATCCGATCACCCCGAGCCAGCGCCAGCTGGTCATCGTCGACCGTTCGGCCCTCTACAAGGGCAAGCCGGTCAAGGCGCTGACGGAAGGCCTGACCAAGAGCGGCGGTCGTAACAACCTCGGTCGCATCACCGCCCGCTTCATCGGCGGCGGTCACAAGCGTACCTATCGCCTGATCGACTTCAAGCGTCGCAAGTTCGACGTCGAAGGCACGGTCGAGCGTATCGAATACGATCCGAACCGCACGGCTTTCATCGCGTTGGTCAACTATGCTGACGGCGAGAAGGCTTACATCCTCGCTCCTCAGCGTCTCGCTGCCGGTGACAAGGTCATCGCTTCCGAGAAGGCTGTCGACGTCAAGCCTGGCAATACCATGCCGCTGCAGTTCATCCCGGTCGGTTCCATCATCCACAACGTGGAAATGAAGCCGGGCAAGGGCGGTCAGATCGCTCGCTCCGCCGGTGGCTACGCACAGCTCGTCGGCCGTGACCAGGGCATGGCGATCCTTCGCCTGAACTCGGGTGAACAGCGTCTCGTGCATGGCTCCTGCCTCGCTTCGATCGGCGCCGTCTCCAACCCTGACCACGCCAACATCAACGACGGCAAGGCCGGTCGTACCGTTTGGCGCGGCAAGCGTCCGCATAACCGCGGTGTCGTCATGAACCCGGTCGACCATCCGCACGGCGGTGGTGAAGGCCGCACCTCCGGTGGTCGCCATCCGGTGACACCATGGGGCAAGCCGACCAAGGGCAAGCGCACCCGGTCGAACAAGTCGACCGACAAGATGATCATGCGCTCGCGTCATCAGCGTAAGAAGTAAGAGAGGAAGTCTCCAATGGCTCGTTCAGTATGGAAAGGTCCGTTCGTTGACGGCTATCTTCTCAAGAAGGCTGAGAAGGTTCGTGAAGGCGGACGTGCAGAAGTAATCAAGATCTGGAGCCGTCGCTCCACGATCCTGCCGCAGTTCGTCGGTCTTACCTTCGGCGTCTACAACGGCAGCAAGCATATCCCGGTCAGCGTCAATGAAGACATGGTCGGCCACAAATTCGGTGAATTCTCTCCGACCCGCACCTACTACGGTCACGGCGCGGACAAGAAGGCGAAGAGGAAGTAACAATGGGCAAGGCAAAAGCCGAACGCCGGCTGAAGGACAACGAGGCGCAAGCAGTCGCCCGCACGCTCCGCGTCAGCCCCCAGAAGCTCAATCTGGTTGCTGCGGCCATCCGTGGCAAGAAGGTCGAGCGCGCACTCGCTGAGCTGGAGTTCTCCCGCAAGCGTATCGCAGGTGCCGTCAAGAAGACGCTCGAATCTGCGATCGCCAACGCTGAGAACAACCACGATCTCGACGTCGACGCTCTCGTCGTCGCCGAGGCCTATGTCGGCAAGTCGATCGTCATGAAGCGTTTCCACGCTCGTGGTCGCGGTCGCGCGTCGCGCATCGAAAAGCCTTTCGCGCACCTGACGATCGTCGTTCGTGAAGTGCAGGCAGTTGAGGAGGCCGCATAATGGGTCAGAAAATCAATCCAATCGGTTTCCGTCTTGGCATCAACCGTACCTGGGATAGCCGCTGGTTCGCGGACAATGCCGAGTACGGCCAGCTGCTGCACGAAGACCTGAAGATGCGCAAGTTCGTCATGAGCGAACTGAAGCAGGCCGGGATCTCCAAGGTGGTCATCGAGCGTCCGCACAAGAAGTGCCGCGTCACGATCCACTCGGCACGTCCGGGCCTGATCATCGGCCGCAAGGGCGCCGACATCGACAAGCTCCGCAAGAAGCTGTCGGATATGACCAACTCAGAAACGCACCTCAACATCGTCGAAGTGCGCAAGCCCGAAGTCGACGCAACGCTGGTCGCTCAGTCGATCGCCCAGCAGCTCGAGCGCCGCGTGGCTTTCCGCCGCGCCATGAAGCGCGCCGTTCAGTCCGCGATGCGTCTTGGCGCCGAAGGCATCAAGATCACCTGCGCCGGCCGTCTCGGCGGCGCTGAAATCGCCCGTACGGAATGGTACCGCGAAGGTCGTGTGCCGCTGCACACGCTGCGCGCCGACATCGACTACGGCACGGCTGAAGCAGAAACCGCGTTCGGCATCTGCGGCATCAAGGTCTGGATCTTCAAGGGCGAAATCCTTGAGCACGATCCGATGGCTTCCGAGCGCCGTGCGATGGAAGGTGACGCCCAGGGTCCGGCAAGCCGTGATCGTGACCGCGACAGAGACCGTCGCCGCGACAACGCTTGATAGCGCGCGTGGCAGAGAAGTTCGGAGAATAAGAAAATGTTGCAGCCAAAGCGTACCAAGTACCGCAAGCAGTTCAAGGGCCGCATCAAGGGCGTCGCCAAGGGCGGTTCTGACCTGGCATTCGGCGAATTCGGCCTGAAGGCTCAGGAACCCAACCGCGTCAACGCGCGCGAGATCGAAGCGGCCCGCCGCGCGATCACGCGTTACATGAAGCGCGCCGGCCGTGTGTGGATCCGCGTGTTCCCGGACGTTCCGGTAACCGCAAAGCCGACCGAAGTCCGCATGGGTAAGGGTAAGGGCTCCGTTGAATACTGGGCATGCAAGGTCAAGCCCGGCCGTATGATGTTCGAGATCGATGGTGTCAGCGAAGAAATCGCCCGTGAGGCGCTTCGTCTCGGCTCTGCCAAGCTCTCGGTCAAGACGCGCTTCGTTCAGCGCATTGCAGAGTAAGGGATTGAGCTCATGAAAGCCTCAGATGTTCGCGGCTTCACCGCCGACCAACTCAAGGACGAGCTTGCCAAGCTGAAGAAGGAGCAGTTCAACCTGCGCTTCCAGAAGGCGACCGGCCAGCTCGAAAAGTCCTCGCGCATCAATGAAGTCCGCAAGGACATCGCCCGCGTGAAAACCATTGCCCGCCAGAAGGCGGCAGAAGTTAAGGCCTAAAGGAAGAAAAATATGCCGAAGCGCATCCTGCAGGGCGTCGTCGTTGGCGACAAGAACGAGAAGACGGTAGTGGTTCGCGTCGAGCGTCGTTTCGCTCACCCGCTGCTCCAGAAGACCGTTCGTCGTTCCAAGAAGTACAAGGCCCACGACGAAAACAACCAGTACAAGATTGGCGATACCGTATCCATCGAGGAATGCGCGCCGATCTCCAAGGACAAGCGCTGGACGGTAATTTCCGCCCAGGGCCAGTAAACAGAATTTTGTGCGAGGCCTTGCGTCTCGCCGAAATATCTGTATGAAGCAGCGTCAGAACGCTCGAATGCCGGGCGTTCTTTTGCTTTGAGCGCACGGAAGGTCCTTCGGGAAACCACCCTGGCACGATCGATCCCGCGCTATTCAGCATTGCCGCGTCTGTGCTGCCGTTACGGCAGTTCGGCCGGCGAAAATTTTCATAAGCCGGAGTAGGGGGCTAGCCCAACCATTCCGGTAAACCAAGAAGGCGACCTGATATGATTCAGATGCAAACAAACCTCGACGTCGCGGATAATTCCGGCGCACGTCGTGTCATGTGCATCAAGGTGCTGGGCGGCTCGAAGCGCAAGTATGCCTCGATCGGCGACGTCATCGTCGTTTCGATCAAGGAAGCGATCCCGCGCGGCCGCGTGAAGAAGGGTGACGTGATGAAGGCGGTTGTCGTTCGCACCGCCAAGGACATCCGTCGTCCGGATGGCTCCGTCATCCGTTTCGACACCAACGCAGCAGTCCTCATCGACAACAAGAAAGAGCCGATCGGCACCCGTATCTTCGGACCGGTTCCGCGCGAACTTCGCGCCAAGAACCACATGAAGATCATCTCGCTGGCTCCCGAAGTACTGTAAGGAGCAAAGCGATGCAGAAGATTCGTAAGGGCGACAAGGTCGTCATGCTCGCTGGCAAGGACAAGGGCCGTACCGGCGAAGTTGTCCAGGTCATGCCGAAGGAAGATCGTGCCGTTGTTCGTGGCGTCAACGTCGTCAAGCGCCACCAGCGCCAGACGCAGACCCAGGAAGCCGGCATCATCAACAAGGAAGCCTCCGTTCACCTGTCGAACGTTGCAATCGTCGACAAGGACGGCAAGCCGACCCGCGTCGGTTTCAAGGTTGTTGACGGCAAAAAGGTCCGTGTGGCCAAGCGTTCTGGAGAAGTGATCGATGGCTGAGGCAAAATACGAGCCGCGGCTCAAGAAGGAATATGTCGAGCGCATCCGCAAGGCGATGCAGGAGCAGTTCTCCTACGCCAACGAGATGATGATCCCGAAGCTCGACAAGATCGTGATCAACATGGGTGTCGGCGAAGCGACCGCTGACTCGAAGAAGCCGACGGTAGCTGCCGCCGACCTCGCGGCGATCGCCGGCCAGAAGCCGGTCATCACCCGCGCCCGCAACTCCATCGCAGGCTTCAAGGTCCGCGAACAGATGCCGATCGGCGCGAAGGTCACCCTGCGCGGCGCCCGCATGTACGAGTTCCTGGATCGCCTGGTCAACATCGCGCTTCCGCGCGTTCGCGACTTCCGCGGCCTGAACCCGAAAAGCTTTGACGGCCGTGGCAACTTCGCCATGGGCATCAAGGAGCACATTGTGTTCCCTGAGATCAACTACGACAAGGTTGATCAGATGTGGGGCATGGACATCATCGTTTGCACGACGGCGACGACCGACGACGAAGCACGGGCTCTTCTGAAAGAGTTCAGCTTCCCGTTCCGTCAATAACCGTAACGACGAGCGTAGAAAAGGAACCTGACATGGCGAAGACAAGCGCAGTTGAAAAGAACAAGCGCCGCCGTACTACCGTCGCCAACCAGGCCGCTAAGCGGGCTGCGTTGAAGGCGATCATCATGAACCAGGCTCTTCCGATCGAAGAGCGGTTCAAGGCCTCGATCAAGCTGGCATCCCTGCCGCGTGATGGATCGAAGACCCGTATTCGCAACCGTTGCGAAGTTTCGGGGCGTCCGCGCGCATATTACCGCAAACTGCGCATGTCGCGTATTGCGCTGCGTGAACTGGGCAATCTCGGCAAGGTGCCGGGCATCGTCAAGTCGAGCTGGTAAGGAGCAGGTTACATGACAATGACTGATCCGTTGGGCGATATGCTCACCCGTATCCGTAACGGCGCTTCCCGCCGCAAGTCGTCGGTTTCGACGCCTGCGTCCAAGCTCCGTGCACGTGTTCTCGATGTCCTGCAGTCCGAAGGCTACATCCGTGGCTATTCCGTTGTCGATTTCGGCAATGGCAAGTCGGAACTCAGCATCGAGCTGAAATATTATGAAGGCGCATCGGTGATCCGTGAGATCGGCCGTGTGTCCAAGCCGGGCCGCCGGGTTTATGTCTCGGTCAAGTCCATTCCGCAGGTCGCGAACGGCCTCGGCATCACCATCCTTTCGACTCCGAAGGGTGTGATGGCCGATCACCAGGCTCGCGAACAGAACGTTGGCGGCGAGGTTCTTTGCTCGGTCTTCTAAGATCGGGCAGAGATCTCCATAGCGAACAGACAGGATTGAAACATGTCTCGTATCGGTAAAAAGCCCGTTCAGGTGCCTGCTGGGATCACGGCTACGGTCGATGGCCAGAAGGTCACTGCAAAGGGCCCGAAGGGCGAGCTGTTTTTCGTTGCTAACGACGAAATCAGCCTCAAGCTCGAAAACAACGCGGTCGTCGTGACGCCCGTGAACCAGACCAAGGATGCACGTTCGAAGTGGGGCATGTCCCGCACGATGATCGAAGGCATCTTCAAGGGCGTCAAGGACGGCTTCGAGCGCAAGCTCGAAATCAACGGCGTCGGTTACCGCGCCTCCCTGCAGGGCAAGAACCTGCAGCTGGCCCTCGGCTTCAGCCACGACGTGATCTATGAGCCGCCGGTCGGCATCACGATCGCCGTTCCGAAGCCGACTGAAATTGTTGTCTCCGGCATCAATAAGCAGCAGGTCGGTCAGGTCGCCGCCGAAATCCGCGAATATCGCGGTCCCGAGCCCTACAAGGGCAAGGGCGTCAAGTACGCTGACGAGCGGATCGTCCGCAAAGAAGGCAAGAAGAAGTAAGGATCACGCGAAATGGCTAGCAGGAAAGAAGCACTTGCACGTCGTGCCAACCGCGTGCGCCGTCATCTCAAGTCGGTGGCCAACGGCCGTCCGCGCCTGTCGGTTCATCGCTCCTCGAAGAACATCTACGCTCAGGTTATCGACGATGTTGCCGGCAAGACACTTGCCGCTGCATCGACCCTCGACAAGGATCTGCGCGGTTCTCTGAAGACCGGTGCTGACACAGCAGCAGCTGCCCTCGTCGGCAAGCTCGTTGCAGAGCGCGCTTCGAAGGCGGGTGTCACCGAGGTCGTATTCGACCGTGGCGCCTTCATCTATCACGGCCGCATCAAGGCTCTCGCCGATGCAGCCCGCGAAGGCGGTCTCACCTTCTGATCAGTTTCCGGCCGGACGCTTTGGCGCCGGCCGGATTTTCGCCGGACCGCAGGCACTCTCCGGAAGGGGAGGCTGATGCGGTCCACATGTATTTGCCGATTGCACCCGGAAAAGAAAAAGGAAGAGGACAATGGCACAGGAAAGAAGGCCGCAGCGGGAAGACCGCCAGAGCCGTGAAGAGCGCGATAGCGAATTCGTCGACAAGCTTGTCGCGATCAACCGCGTCGCCAAGGTCGTCAAGGGCGGCCGTCGTTTCGGTTTCGCAGCACTCGTCGTCGTCGGCGACCAGAAGGGCCGCGTCGGCTTCGGCCATGGCAAGGCACGCGAAGTGCCGGAAGCCATCCGCAAGGCAACCGAAGCCGCCAAGCGCGAACTGATCTTCGTACCGCTGCGTGACGGCCGTACGCTGCATCACGACGTTCACGGCCGCCACGGCGCCGGCAAGGTTCTGCTGCGCTCGGCCAAGGTCGGTACCGGCATCATCGCCGGCGGTCCGATGCGCGCCGTTTTCGAAACGCTCGGCATGCACGACGTCGTCGCCAAGTCGACTGGTTCGTCGAACCCCTACAACATGGTTCGCGCCACCTTCGACGCTCTGAAGCACCAGGTTCACCCGAAGGACATCGCAGCTCAGCGCGGCATCAAGTATGCAACGCTGCAGGCTCGTCGTAGCGCCTCCGGCAACGCCTCTGAAGAATAAGAGGAGTTTGACAGATGGCCAAGGCTACCAAGAAGGCTGAAGCGAAGACTGTCACGATCGAACAGATCGGCAGCCCGATTCGCCGTCCGGATGTTCAGCAGCGCACGCTGATCGGTCTCGGACTGAACAAGATGCACCGTCGCCGCACGCTGGAGGATACTCCTTCGGTTCGTGGCATGATCCGTGCTGTCCAGCATCTCGTTCGCGTCGTCGACGAGAAGTGAGACGGAGGAAACGCTCATGAAACTCAATGAAATTAAAGATAACGAAGGTTCGACCCACAGCCGCAAGCGCCTCGGCCGCGGTATCGGCTCGGGCTCCGGCAAGACCGGTGGTCGCGGTGTGAAGGGTCAGAAGTCCCGTTCGGGCGTCGCCATCAACGGCTTCGAAGGCGGCCAGATGCCGATCTATCGTCGCCTGCCGAAGCGCGGCTTCAACAACATTTTCGCTTCCGATTTTGTTGTTGTGTCGCTGGCTCGCATCCAGGCGGCGATCGACGCCGGCAAGCTCGATGCCAAGGCGACCGTTGACGCAGCTGCCCTCAAGGCCGCCGGCGTCATCCGCCGCACCAAAGACGGCGTTCGCGTTCTCGCTGACGGCGAGCTGAAGGCCAAGATCACCATCGTCGTTGCCGGCGCCTCCAAGCCTGCCGTCGAGAAGATCGAAAAGGCCGGCGGCACCGTGACGCTGCTTTCGGCTCCGGCTGCAGCCGAATAATAATCTGATGATATATCGCCCGGGGTGCTTCACACCGGGCGATTTTGCTCCCATATGTGGGCCTCACAAAATGTTGGCTGGCGCGCCCGCGTCATGCCGGTAAGACTGAAACAAGGGTGAGGCATGGGGTTGCGCTGCAATCCGTACTGAACCCGGTTTTGAATAATTTTCATACTGATTCCGGGGCCGGCCTATCCCCCAGAGACGCCGGAATTGGTAGCGCGGAGAAACGCATGGCTTCTGCAGCGGAACAATTGGCATCCAACCTCAATTTTTCGACCTTTGCCAAAGCCGAGGATTTGAAGAAGCGCCTGTGGTTCACACTGGCAGCTCTCCTCGTTTACAGGCTCGGTACCCATATTCCGCTTCCAGGCCTCAACCCCGAAGCCTATGCCCAGGCTTTCCGCGGCCAGGCAGGTGGCATTCTCGGCCTTTTCAACATGTTTTCGGGCGGCGCCGTTCAGCGCATGGCGATCTTCGCGCTCGGCATCATGCCCTATATCTCCGCTTCGATCATAGTGCAGCTGATGACATCGGTCGTGCCGGCGCTCGAAAACCTCAAGAAAGAGGGCGAGCAGGGCCGTAAGATCATCAACCAGTATACCCGCTATGGCACGGTCATCCTCGGTGCGCTCCAGGCCTACGGCATTGCCGCCGGTCTCGAGAGCGGCCAGGGCCTCGTCGTCGATCCGGGCTTGTTCTTCCGTGTTTCCACCGTTCTGACGCTGCTCGGCGGCACGATGTTCCTGATGTGGCTCGGCGAGCAGATCACCTCGCGCGGTATCGGCAACGGCATCTCGCTGATCATCTTCGCCGGCATCGCCGCCGGTCTTCCGACAGCTCTTGCCGGCACGCTCGAGCTCGGCCGCACGGGTGCGCTGTCGACCTTCCTCATTCTGTTGGTGATCATCGTCGCGATCGGCGTCATCGGGGTCATCGTCTTCGTCGAGCGCGCGCAGCGCCGGCTGTTGATCCAGTATCCGAAGCGCCAGGTCGGCAACCGGATGTTCCAGGGCGATACGTCTCATCTGCCGCTGAAGCTCAACACCTCGGGCGTCATCCCGGCGATCTTCGCCTCGTCGCTGCTGCTGCTGCCGGCAACGCTTGCAGGCTTTGCCAACACCACGGCGATGCCCTCCTGGGCAACATCGATCGTCGCGGCCCTCGGCCATGGCCAGCCGCTCTACATGGTGCTCTATGCGGCGCTGATCGCCTTCTTCGCCTTCTTCTATACGGCCATCGTCTTCAATCCGAAGGACACGGCCGACAATCTGAAGAAGCATGGCGGCTTCATTCCCGGCATCCGCCCGGGCGAGCGCACCGCCGAATATATCGACTACGTGCTGACCCGAATCACGGTGATCGGCGCAATCTATCTCGTCTTCGTCTGCATCCTTCCGGAGATCTTGGTGTCGCAAACCGGCATTCCATTATCCCTTGGTGGGACTTCGCTTTTGATCGTGGTTAGCGTAACTCTTGATACGGTTGCACAGATCCAGGGTCACCTGATCGCGCAGCAATACGAAGGCCTGATCAAGAAATCGAAGTTGCGTGGAGGAAAGAGGGGGCGATGAGACTTATCCTTTTAGGGCCGCCGGGCGCGGGTAAGGGAACCCAGGCCCAGCGGATCGTGGAAAAGCACGGCATTCCGCAGCTTTCCACGGGGGACATGCTGCGCGCAGCGGTCAATGCCGGCACGGATGTCGGCAAGCGCGCCAAGGCGGTGATGGATGCCGGCAAACTTGTCTCGGATGAGATCGTTATCGCCATCGTCTCCGAGCGAATCGATCAACCCGATTGCGCCAACGGCTTCATTCTCGACGGTTTCCCGAGGACGCTCGTCCAGGCGGATGCCACCGAAGCGATGCTGAGGGCAAAGGGTCTGGGTCTGTCCGTCGTCATCGAATTCCGTGTCGACGATGACGAACTGGTCCGCCGTGTCGCCGGCCGCTACTCCTGCGCCCAGTGCGGCAGCGTCTATCACGATACCGATAAGGTTCCGGCCGCCGAAGGCGTGTGCGACAAGTGCGGTTCCACGCACTTCAAGCGCCGTCCCGACGACAACCCGGAGACCATGACGGCTCGGCTGCAGGTCTATTACAAGGAAACCTCGCCGCTGATCGGCTATTACCATGCCAAGGGCAAACTCAGGTCCGTGGACGGCATCGCGGAAATCGATCAGGTGACGGCCGAGGTCGAAAACATTCTTTCTAAGCTTTAAGGCTTTGAAAATAAACTTGGCGGAACGGTTGCTTTTCAGCAGTGATTCCGCTAAACACCGCGCCAACTCGCGACATTCCATGCGATCGGCGCGGATTTCCCAGGGAAGTCCGGGTGCGGTCGTTTTGACATGTTACGGACGTAAATCTGAACGAGCGGTTCCAAAGGCCGCATAACGAAGCCCACTTGCCGGATGGCAACTGGAATGCAAGGAGAACAGGCGTGGCACGTATCGCTGGCGTCAACATCCCGACTGCGAAGCGCGTTGTTATCGCGTTGACCTACATTCACGGGATCGGTCCGAAATTCGCACAGGAAATCGTCGAGAAGGTCGGTATCCCGGCTGAACGTCGTGTGCATCAGCTGACGGACGCCGAAGTCCTTCAGATCCGCGAAGCCATCGACCGCGACTATCAGGTCGAAGGTGATCTTCGTCGCGATACCGCGATGAACATCAAGCGCCTGATGGACCTGGGCTGCTACCGCGGCCTGCGTCATCGCCGCGGCCTTCCGGTCCGCGGTCAGCGCACGCATACCAATGCCCGCACCCGCAAGGGCCCGGCAAAGGCAATCGCTGGCAAGAAGAAGTAATTTCCGGGAAACCGGGGTGGGGAGGCTGGCGGTCTGCGCCGGCCTCTTTTGAGTTTGGAGCGGGACCATATAGGCGCCGTTCCGGTGTAGCCGCTGGCATTACGGCGGTGAAGAGATCAACGAAAGGAATACCATGGCTAAGGAAGCCGTCCGCGTTCGCCGTCGTGAACGCAAGAACATCTCGTCGGGTGTCGCTCACGTCAACTCGACCTTCAACAACACGATGATCACCATCACCGATGCCCAGGGCAACGCGATCGCTTGGTCGTCGGCTGGCGCCAAAGGCTTCAAGGGCTCGCGCAAGTCGACCCCGTTCGCTGCCCAGATTGCTGCTGAAGACTGCGCCAAGAAGGCTCAGGAGCACGGCATGAAGTCGCTGGAAGTCGAAGTCTGCGGTCCGGGTTCGGGTCGTGAATCGGCTCTGCGCGCGCTCCAGGCTGCAGGTTTCATGATCACGTCCATCCGCGACGTGACCCCGATCCCGCACAATGGCTGCCGTCCGCGCAAGAAGCGCCGCGTCTGATCATCGCTCTCGTCACTGGTGAGCGCCTTGGCGCTCCCGGTGGTTTTCAAGCTCGGTTGCCACGATTGGATGGTGGCAACGAACGGAAGGCAAACTCATGATTCAGAAGAACTGGCAGGAACTGATCAAGCCGAACAAGGTGGAGTTCTCCTCGAGCTCGCGCACCAGGGCGACGCTTGTTGCCGAACCGCTGGAGCGCGGCTTCGGCCTCACCCTCGGCAATGCGCTTCGCCGCGTTCTGCTCTCCTCGCTGCGCGGCGCTGCCGTTACGGCGGTGCAGATCGATGGCGTGCTGCATGAATTCTCCTCGATTCCGGGCGTCCGCGAAGACGTGACGGACATCGTGCTCAACATCAAGGAAATCGCCATCAAGATGGATGGCGACGACGCAAAGCGCATGGTCGTGCGCAAGCAGGGCCCGGGCGTTGTCACGGCTGGCGACATCCAGACGGTCGGCGATATCGAAATCCTCAACCCCGAGCATGTCATCTGCACGCTCGACGAGGGCGCCGAAATCCGCATGGAGTTCACCGTCAACAACGGCAAGGGCTACGTTCCGGCTGAGCGCAATCGTGCGGAAGATGCTCCGATCGGTCTCATCCCGGTCGACAGCCTCTATTCGCCGGTCAAGAAGGTGTCCTACAAGGTAGAAAATACCCGCGAAGGACAGGTTCTCGACTACGACAAGCTGAACATGACCATCGAAACCGATGGCTCGATCACCGGCGAAGACGCCGTCGCTTTTGCGGCGCGCATTCTCCAGGATCAGCTTGGCGTCTTCGTCAACTTCGACGAGCCGCAGAAGGAAACCGAAGAGGAAGCAGTCACCGAACTCGCTTTCAACCCGGCTCTCCTGAAGAAGGTGGACGAACTCGAACTGTCGGTCCGTTCGGCAAACTGCCTGAAGAACGACAACATCGTCTACATCGGCGACCTCATTCAGAAGACCGAAGCAGAAATGCTCCGCACACCGAATTTTGGTCGCAAGTCGCTGAACGAAATCAAGGAAGTTCTCGCTTCCATGGGCCTGCACCTCGGCATGGAAGTGCCGGCATGGCCGCCCGAGAACATCGAAGATCTCGCCAAGCGTTACGAAGACCAATATTGAGAAAACAAAAGGCAGGCTCTTTCGGCTGCCTTTCCCCGTCAAACAGCAGGCCGATCGCCTGCATGTGCCAGGAAACGGCAGGCCCACGTAACGTAAGGGCACCTGCATTAAAGGAGAATAGCAATGCGCCATGGTAAAGCCGGCCGCAAGCTGAATAGAACTGCAAGCCACCGCAAGGCGATGTTCGCCAACATGGCGGCTTCGCTGATTACCCACGAGCAGATCGTCACGACTCTGCCGAAGGCCAAGGAAATCCGTCCGATCGTCGAGAAGCTCGTCACGCTCGGCAAGCGCGGCGACCTGCATGCTCGCCGTCAGGCGATCTCGCAGATCCGCGATGCCGCTGTCGTCTCGAAGCTGTTCGACACGATCGCAACGCGTTACGCCACCCGCAATGGCGGCTATCTGCGTATCATGAAGGCCGGCTTCCGCCAGGGCGACAATGCCGCCATGGCAGTTGTCGAATTCGTTGACCGCGACACCTTCGCCAAGGGCGCAGCCGACAAGGCCCGCGTCGCTGCCGAAGAGCAGGCCGT
This sequence comes from Rhizobium redzepovicii, assembly GCF_019793435.1. Taxonomy (GTDB): domain Bacteria; phylum Pseudomonadota; class Alphaproteobacteria; order Rhizobiales; family Rhizobiaceae; genus Rhizobium; species Rhizobium redzepovicii. The sequence goes on from NZ_JAILYH010000006.1 coordinate 316,371, forward strand.
CGCCGCTTAATCTTCCGCTCCGTCGGAAACAAAACAGCCGGGCTCGCAAAGCCCGGCTGTTTTTGTTTGTTCAGAGCAGCGGGCCGGACCTTCGCTCTGTGACGACGGCTAAGCCTGACAATGCGGTATCTGCATAAAAGCTGTTGGAATGGCCGGGATTGTGAGGGACAGCTGAATTGCAGGAAATCATTCAAACCCGCTCCCGCGTGCAGTTCCGTCGTCTCGCCACTCTACTTCTCGTCATCTTCCTCGGACTGGCGCTCAGGCGCTTCGGCTACGCGATCGAGCTGCCCTTCATCGTCGTCAAATATGGCGGTCGGCGCTCTGGGGGCGATGGTCTATCTGCTCATGGCGCTCTTGGTCGCACGGTCACGACCGGCAATCATTGCCGTCATGGCGCTGTTCCTGGCGATCGCAGTGGAGTTGTTCCGTCTCTATCATACGCCTTGGCTCGACGCATTTCGCCTGACGACCGCAGGCGCACTGCTGCTCGGCCACGTCTTTTCGCTCTGGAACATTCTGGCCTATGCGATCGGTATCGCCGTGGCCTGCGCCTGCGATCCCGTCCATCGGGCGGCAGTTGATTCCCGCCGATAGCTCTACGGTCTCATGAAGCCGACGCCATGGCGCGATTGCGCGTCCGTCCCTGGCCCTTTTTCCGGTTGCGGGCGATCGGCCGCCAGGAGCGGTAGAGGATGAGGGCGATGATCAGCCCGACATAGATATATTGCTCGAAATCGAGGATCTTGGTCGAGAGCGCGAAATGCAGCGCTCCGCAGGCGGCGATGATCGTGACGAGGCGGTGCAGCCAGATCCAGCTCTTGCCGAGGCGGCGGATCGAGAAGTTGTTGGATGTCACCGCCAGCGGTATGAGCATCGCAAGTCCGGCCATGCCGAACATGATGAAAGGCCGCTTCAGCACGTCGTTGACGACGGCGTGGATATCCATCGCTTGGTCGAGCACCATGTAGACGGTGAAATGCATCAGCGCGTAATAGAAGGTCAGCAAGCCCAGCGCGCGGCGGTAACGCAGATAGTTCCAGCCGAGGAGTTCGCGGGCCGGGGAGACGGCAAGTGTTGCGATCAGGAAGCGGATCGTCCAGATGCCGAGAAACAGCTCGAAGGTCTTGACCGGATCGGCGCCGAGCTGATCGGTCGCGCCGAGATAGAATGTCCAGGCCGCAGGCACCAGCCCCACGACATAATGCAGCCAGACGGAAGCGGGCTGCCAGCGCTTCGGGATGGCGAGCGACAATTCCGCCATCAGAAATTCGCCTTCAGATCCATGCCTGCATAGAGGCCCGCCACCTCGTCGGCATAACCGTTGAAGGGCAGGGTGGGGTGACGGCTCGCGCCGAAGAAGCCGCTTTCGCCGATGCGCCGTTCGCTCGCCTGGCTCCAGCGCGGATGGTCGACCGAAGGATTGACGTTGGCGTAGAAGCCGTATTCCTGCGGATTGGTCACCTGCCAGGTGTTCTTCGGCTGCTGGTCGGTGAGCGTGATCCTGACGATCGACTTGATGCCCTTGAAGCCGTATTTCCACGGCACGACGAGGCGGATCGGCGCGCCGTTCTGGTTCGGCAGTGTTTCGCCATAAAGCCCGACGGCAAGCAGCGTCAGCGGATGGCGCGCCTCGTCGAGCCGCAGACCTTCGACATAGGGCCAGTCGAGCGACTGGAAGAAGCCCTTCTGCCCCGGCATTTCCTCCGGCCGCACCACGGTTTCGAAGGCGACATATTTGGCGCTGGCGAGCGGCTCCACCTTGTCGAGCAGCGATGCCAGCGGAAAGCCATCCCAGGGAATGACCATCGACCAGGCCTCGACGCAGCGCATGCGGTAGGTGCGCTCCTCGATCGGGAATTCCTTGATCAGCGCCTCGAGGTCGAAGGTGCCAGGTTTGTTGACCATGCCGTCGACCTTGATCGTCCAGGGCAGCGGTTTGAAATCGCCGGAATTCGCCGCAGGATCGCCCTTGTCGAGGCCGAACTCATAGAAATTGTTGTAGGTCGTGACGTCCTTGATCGGCGTCGGCTTCTCGTCGACCTTGTATTTGCTCTCGACGGCGGAAAGGGCCGCCGCACTCGCTGTGCCGGCGCCGTAGAGCGCCATGGCGCCGAGTGCTGCAGCACCGAGGAATTCTCGGCGGCGCAGATAGAGCTGGTGCGGCGTGATCTCCGACGACGCGATCTTAGGTGGGCGATAGCTAGGCATGTCGAAAACCTCCAAGGCGGATTTCCTCAATATAGTTCTTAAACGAACCGCCCGCATATTCGGATTAGTGTCTAAGCCTTGAATATTGCTGACGGGAAGCCAATTTTTTGTGTTCGGCTGTGATGAAATAGGCTGTAACCGAGCGCCGCGCCGAACCGTATATGCCCAATGGCGCTCGAGGCGCTTCTCCAGGCAGCGTACCGGATTTGGCCTTGCCGGTAGTGACAGCCCCCGCCGATTGGATTAGGACAATTCCAAACAGCAGCGTTGCCCGGCCGCAGGCTCAATGCCGCCCCGCTTCGCCTGATGATCTCCGACACGTCGAGGAAGATACCGATGCCAGCCTACCGTTCCAGAACCACGACCCACGGCCGCAACATGGCAGGCGCGCGCGGCCTTTGGCGCGCCACGGGCATGAAGGATTCGGATTTCGGCAAGCCAATTATCGCGGTGGTGAATTCTTTCACCCAGTTCGTGCCCGGCCACGTGCACCTGAAGGATCTCGGCCAGCTCGTTGCCCGCGAAATCGAGGCGGCCGGCGGCGTTGCCAAGGAGTTCAACACGATCGCCGTCGACGACGGCATCGCCATGGGCCATGACGGCATGCTCTATTCGCTGCCCTCGCGCGAACTCATCGCCGACAGTGTCGAATACATGGTCAATGCCCATTGCGCCGACGCTATGGTCTGCATCTCCAATTGCGACAAGATCACCCCCGGCATGCTGATGGCGTCGCTGCGCCTCAACATACCCACAGTCTTCGTCTCAGGCGGCCCGATGGAAGCGGGCAAGGTCGTGCTGCACGGCAAGACGCATGCGCTCGACCTCGTCGATGCCATGGTCGCAGCAGCCGATGAAAAAATCAGCGACGAGGACGTTCAGACCATCGAGCGCTCGGCCTGTCCGACCTGCGGCTCCTGTTCCGGCATGTTCACCGCGAATTCGATGAACTGCCTGACCGAGGCGCTCGGCCTGTCGCTGCCCGGCAATGGCTCGACGCTTGCAACCCACGCCGACCGCAAGCGCCTCTTCGTCGAGGCCGGCCATCTGATCGTCGATCTTGCCCGCCGTTACTACGAGCAGGACGATATCAAGGCGCTGCCGCGCACCATCGCCTCCAAGCAGGCCTTCGAGAATGCCATGGCGCTCGATATCGCCATGGGCGGCTCGACCAATACGGTCCTGCACATCCTCGCCGCCGCTCATGAAGGCGAAATCGATTTCACCATGGCCGATATCGACGCACTCTCGCGCCGGGTGCCCTGCCTGTCGAAGGTCGCACCCGCCAAGAGCGATGTTCATATGGAAGACGTGCACCGCGCCGGCGGCATCATGTCGATCCTCGGAGAGCTCGATAAGGGAGGTCTCTTGAACCGCAATTGCCCGACAGTGCATGCCGAAACGCTGGGCGATGCAATCGACCGCTGGGATATTACCCGCACCACCAGCGAAACCGTCCGCAACTTCTATCGTGCCGCACCCGGCGGCATTCCGACCCAGGTCGCCTTCAGCCAGGAGGCCCGTTGGGACGAACTCGACACCGACCGCCAGAACGGCGTCATCCGCTCGGTCGAACATCCTTTCTCTAGGGATGGCGGCCTTGCCGTGCTCAAGGGCAATCTCGCGGCCGACGGGTGCATCGTCAAGACGGCCGGCGTCGATGAATCGATCCTGAAATTTTCCGGCCCGGCCCGTGTCTTCGAAAGCCAGGATGCCTCCGTCAAGGCGATCCTCGCCAATGAGGTGAAGGCCGGCGACGTCGTCGTCATTCGCTACGAAGGCCCGAAGGGCGGCCCCGGCATGCAGGAAATGCTCTATCCGACGAGCTATCTGAAATCGAAGGGCCTCGGCAAGGCCTGCGCGCTGATCACTGACGGCCGCTTCTCCGGCGGTACCTCCGGCCTCTCGATCGGCCACGCCTCGCCGGAAGCGGCAAATGGCGGTACGATCGGCCTGGTGCGCGAAGGCGACATGATCGACATCGACATCCCGAACCGCACGATCAGCCTGCGCGTCGACGAGGCCGAACTTGCCGCCCGCCGCGCCGATCAGGACGCCAAGGGCTGGCATCCCACAGAAGTGCGCAAGCGCAACGTCACGACGGCGCTGAAGGCTTACGCCGCCTTCGCGACGAGCGCCGATCGCGGCGCCGTGCGGGATCTGAACGCTCGCTAACGCGCGTCAATCGATAGTCTTTTCGACCGGTCGCTTTCAAAGCGGCCGGTTGATGTTTTTATAGCTCTCGCCGAGCTGCTTCAGCCGCTCATCATAGGCAGCCTTGATACAGACGGCATCCGCCGCGCATTCCTGCCGTTTCTTCAGCCAGGCGGTCTGCTCGTCCTGCAATGTCCCGCGCGCGCCCATCGCCAGCAGGCCGGAGAGCAGCTCGAAGGTCGTCACCATCTTCACGTCGGCGTCGTTGAGCGCGCGATTGTCGCAGATCGTCTTTTCGTCCGGCTTCAATTCCTTCGCGTCGCAGTCGAAACTCGCCGCCTGTGCCATATCCGATGCGAAGATCGAAATCGCAAAACCAAAACCCATCATCATCGCTCTTGCCGTCATCATTCCTGTTCCTGTTGCTGCCGGTCAAACCAGGTTGCGCAATGCCAGAGCCAGGAAGATGATGCAGGCAAGCCAGACGGCAAGGATGAAGATCAGTCCGGCCCGGCCGGAGGGGCGCTCGATACGTCTTGCCGCCTCGTCGCGAAGCGCGCTCATCACCTCAGCCGGGATAAGCCGCGTCGCCAGCAGAATGCCGAGAGGCACGATGATGAGATCGTCGAGATAACCGAGCACGGGAATGAAATCGGGGATGAGATCGACGGGCGACAGCGCATAGGCGGCAACGGCGCCGGCCACCGCTTTCGCATGCCACGGCACCCGCGGATCCCGCGCGGCAAGCCATAGGGCGACGATGTCACGCTTCAGTGACTTCGCCCAGATTTTGGCTTTTGATATCAGTTGCATGGCCAAATTTCCTGAATCGAATTCGCAAAGGCTTCAAGCGCAGTCTCGTGGGGTCGTCTCTGCCTCATTCTTCCATGCTTCCGCCCTCTTTCCTTTCTAGCGTCGGGCGGCAGACAGGATGAATTTGGGCCGGTTCGGCCTGAAATCTGAATACTGTTCGCATTAAATAGTTAGAGGAGGATGTCGTCCGAAAACCGCTCACACTTTTCGGCATCATGCTCTAAAACGATCCACAAGAGGATTCAAAAGGGATACCCATGCAAGGCCTGTTCAAGCGCGCCTCCGTCTCGCTACTCGCTCTCATGCTCGTTCTGCCGGCTGCGGCCAATGCGCAGACCGCAAAGACGGTGCCCGAGAGCCAGATGCAGATGCAGCTCTCCTTCGCGCCGCTCGTCAAACAGACGTCGGGCGCCGTCGTCAATGTCTATGCGGAAAAGACCGTCCGGCGGCAGTCGCCCTTTGCCGGCGACCCCTTCTTCGAGCAGTTCTTCGGCCAGCAGATGCCGAATCGCTCGGAAAAGCAGTCCTCGCTCGGTTCCGGTGTCATCGTCGAGGCGAACGGCACTGTGGTGACCAACAATCACGTGGTCGAAGGCGCCGATGATATCAAGGTTGCGCTGCCGGATGGCCGCGAATTCCCCTGCAAAGTGGTACTGCGTGATGACCGTGTCGATCTTGCCGTGTTGAAGATCGACACCAAGGAAAGTTTCCCGACATTGCCGATCGGCAATTCCGATGCCGTCGAGGTCGGTGATCTCGTTCTGGCGATCGGCAATCCCTTCGGCGTCGGCCAGACGGTGACGAGCGGTATCGTCTCCGCACTGGCCCGCAACCAGGTGGTCAGGAACGAGTTCGGCTTCTTCATCCAGACCGACGCCTCGATCAATCCCGGCAATTCCGGCGGCGCTCTGATGAACATGAAGGGTGAGTTGATCGGCATCAACACCGCGATCTTCTCGCGCGGAGGCGGCTCGAACGGTATCGGCTTTGCCATCCCCGCCAATCTGGTCAAGGTCTTCCTCGCCTCGGCCGATGCCGGCGTCAAATCCTTCGAGCGGCCCTATGTCGGCGCGAGTTTCGATGCCGTGACCTCGGAAGTCGCCGAAGCGCTTGGACTGAATAAGGCTCGCGGCGCGCTGGTCGTCAAGGTCTCGGAAGGCGGCCCGGCCGCCAAGGCCGGGCTGAAGGCCGGTGAAATCATCACCGCTGTCGACGGTATTTCGGTCGAGCATCCGGATGCGCTGCTTTACCGGCTGACGACGGCCGGTCTCGGAAAATCGGTCAAGCTCACGGTCGTCGAGAACGGCCGCGAGGAGCAGCTGCCGCTGACGCTCGATCGCGCCCCGGAAACCTCGCCGCGCGACCAGCGCACCATCGGCGGGCGTACCCCCTTCAGCGGCGCTGTCGTCGAGAACCTGTCGCCGCGGGTCGCCGACGAGCTGCGCATGCCGCCGGAATCGGCAGGCGTCGTCGTATCCGAGGTGAAGGAGGATTCGCCTGCCGCCCGACTCGGTTTCGAGCCGAAGGATATCATCGTCTCGATCAACGGCACCGATGTGAAGTCGACCAGCGAGCTGTCCCAAATCGCCGATAGCGACCCCGGCCTCTGGCGGGTGGAAATCGAGCGCGACGGCCAGCGCATCCGGCAGTTCTTCCGATGAGCAATGATCTCTTCGCGCCGCGTGTTCCGGAGGAGGTTGCCGCCAAGCGGCCGCTTGCCGACCGGCTGCGGCCGAAGACGCTCGCCGATGTCACCGGTCAGGAACATCTGACCGGTGAAGACGGCGTGCTGAAACGAATGATCGAAAGCGGTTCGCTCGGCTCGATGATCTTCTGGGGCCCGCCCGGCACCGGCAAGACGACGGTGGCGCGGCTGCTGTCGGGCGAGGCGGGGCTGGCTTTCGAGCAGATTTCAGCGATCTTTTCCGGTGTCGCCGATCTGAAGAAGGTGTTCGAAACGGCCCGCCTGCGCCGCATGGACGGTCGTCAGACGCTGCTCTTCGTCGACGAGATCCACCGTTTCAACCGCGCCCAGCAGGACAGTTTCCTGCCCGTCATGGAGGATGGCACCGTTATCCTCGTCGGCGCCACCACCGAAAACCCGTCCTTCGAGCTCAACGCCGCTCTGCTGTCGCGCGCCCGGGTGCTGACCTTCAAGTCGCATGACGAGGAGAGCCTGGAGGAATTGCTGAGGCGCGCCGAGGCGATCGAGCAGAAGCCGCTGCCGTTGACCGAGGAAGCGCGTCTCAGCCTGATCCGCATGGCCGACGGCGACGGCCGTGCGGTGCTGACCCTTGCCGAAGAGGTGTGGCGAGCCGCCCGCGAGGGCGAGAGCTTCGACACCGAAGGCCTGACGCGGATCGTCCAGCGCCGCGCGCCCGTCTACGACAAGGCGCAGGACGGCCATTACAATCTGATCTCGGCGCTGCACAAATCCGTGCGCGGCTCGGATCCCGATGCCGCTCTATATTATCTCGCCCGCATGTTCGATGCCGGCGAGGATCCGCTCTATCTCGGCCGGCGGCTGGTGCGCATGGCGGTGGAAGATATCGGCCTTGCCGACCCGCAGGCGCTGGTGATCTGCAACGCCGCCAAGGATGCTTATGAGTATCTCGGCTCTCCGGAAGGCGAACTGGCGCTGGCGCAGGCCTGCGTCTATCTCGCCACCGCGCCGAAATCGAATGCCGTCTACACCGCCTTCAAGGCGGCAAGCCAGGCCGCCAAGCAGAACGGCTCGCTGCTTCCACCGAAGCATATCCTCAATGCGCCGACCAAGCTGATGAAGGGCGAAGGTTACGGCGACGGCTACCGCTACGATCACGATGAACCGGACGCCTTTTCCGGCCAGGATTATTTCCCAGAGAAAATGGGCCGCCAAACCTTCTACGATCCTCCGGAGCGCGGCTTCGAGCGCGATATCCGCAAGCGGCTGGAATGGTGGGCGAAGCTTCGCAAGGAGCGCAACCCGCGCTGACGCCTCTGTGGCTGTTCGGTTGCGAACGCGGCTCAGCCGCCAAGAGCGATCGCTATTGCAACCAGAAGCAATCCAAGACACGTCATCGTCATGCCTGCCTGAAAGGCCCTGCCTCCGGAAAATTTCGCCCACGCATAACCCGTCACAAACAGCAGCATGATCAGAAACAGGTTGCTGACCCTCAAGGCAAGGTGCGCGTCTTCGAGGAGAAAGAATGGGAGAACTGCCGGAATGGCGGTCGCCGAAACCAGGAGGAAGACGGCGATTGCGGCGGACAGATCACCTTTCGAAAATGACACCTTCACTGGGGCGGCCTGGCGTGCGAGGGTCAGCAGCGATTGATAGAGCGCGTCCGTGTCGGCGGCCTTCGCAGAGAATGGCGCTTCTTTAATCGGGAATTCGTTCGCGAGAACCATGAGCGCTTCAGATTCGTCCCCGGCGGCTTTGATTTGCCGGAAAAGGCGCAGCCGCCTGCTCTTGTAAAATGTGGTACCCAGAATGAACAAGACGGCGTCGATGATCCCCCACGCGACATTGCATCCGATCGTCGCGACGATCAACTCGTGGACATTTAATCCTTCTTCTTCAAAAACAAGCCTGGAACCAACCGTCAAGGTCAGCGCCATGATCAATCCGAAAAGGATTTCCCCTAACGCATCGCCTGGATCGATGATTTTGGTGATGCGACCGGTCGGGTTCGACGTCATGGACTACTCCCACATGATGAAAATCCTGCAGCGTCGCGCGTCGTCGATTCCGATTCAAGGAATTACGCAATAGCCAGCGGTTTCCGCTCGCTATCGGAACATGAAATCGCGAGCCGAGTTGCAGCTGGCGGCCTGAAGAATTGTTATCGACCTTGCCGCCCAATTCATTGATTGCGATCAAAGGTCAGTGTGATTGGCCACATTGTGACCAGGGCCTCTTGCTGATGGGGCGTTGTCTGCACATGCCCGGTGCTTTCCACGTGGCGGAGGGGCGGTGCTGCAAAGCTTAGGAGGACCGCGGCGTCTTCTGATTGGCTGGCGCGGCGATTACCTTGACGGTGGATTCCGCCAACCCGTGATGACCTTCCATGTCGACGACGACATGCCAGTGACCGTGTTCCGGAACGGCAAGCTTGACTGGCGATTTGCGCGCCACGCCGCCGATATATTTGAAATCGAGAACTTCGGTGAAGCGCTGGAAATTCGGCGCCGACATCAGCCGCACATTGTTCACCGCATTCAACGACACCTCGACGATCGTTCCGGCGCGTTGTTCCTTAAGATCGTAGTGGGTGAAGCGAAAATTCGGTTTCGGCATCGGTCTCGTGGTGTCTGACGTCTCTGCGGCGAGATTTTACCAGCATGCCGGTTAAGGAAAAGTTGGATATCGCTCGCAAAGCCCGATCGGAGAAATTCCGAAACCCGGTGTCGGAAAAGCCTGGCCCCCGCCGTCCTTGCGGTATTGATGCAAAAACGGAGCAAGGACATGTTGAAAATGAGGCTGATTTCGATGATCGCAACCGTCGCCGCATTCCTGGCCGCGCCCGACATGGCAGGCGCCGGCGGTGCGCCGAGCGAGGATAAGGCGGTCGCGCCGATAGTCAGGAAGGGAAGCGTACCGGTCAACGGTATTGACTATTACTACGAAATCCGCGGGAAGGGCGAACCGCTGCTGCTACTGCACGGCGGCCTCGGGCAGATCGAGATGTTCGCGCCGGTCATGCCTGTTTTCGCCGACCACCGGCAGGTGATCGCCGTCGATCTGCAGGGCCATGGCCGTACGCCCCTCGGCAAGCGGCCGATCGACCTTGCGGCAATCGGCGCCGACCTTGCGATCCTGGTGAAGCAGCTCGGTTACGACAAGCTCGACGTCTTCGGTTATTCCTTCGGCGGCGGGGTGGCGCTGAACATGGCGGCGAATGCGCCCGACCGCGTGCGCCGCCTGGTAATCCTCTCGGCGCCCTATGCGCAGAACGGCTTCTTCCCGGAGATGCTGCCGCAGCAGGCGGCCGTCGGCGCCGGCATGGCCGAGATGATGAAAGACACGCCGATGTTCCTCACCTACAAAGCGGTGGCGCCCGACGTTTCCGAGTTTCCGAAGCTGCTCGACGCCATGGGTGCGTTGATGCGCGAACCCAAGGATTATAGCGATGCCGTCGCAAGGCTCACCATGCCGGTCATGCTGATCTATGGCGATGCCGATATGATCCGCCCCGAGCATATGATCGACTTCTACCACAAGCTCGGCGGCGGCCTGCGCGATGCGGGCTGGATGCGGGAGAACATGTCGAAGAACCGGCTGGCGATCCTGCCCGATCTCACCCATTACGAGACCTTCGCTTCGCCGCTGATGGCCAATGTGGCGATGACTTTCCTCGACGGCGGCGGCAAGGCGCCGAACTGGGCCGAGCAGGTCGGCAAATAAAGTGAGGCGGTCGGGCTTCTGGTCACGAGCGAACCTGCGCCGCACCCCGATATCCGGGAAGCGGCGCAGGCATGGTCTTGGGTATCAGGCCGAGGCCGTTGCATCGCTCTGAAAATCCGTGGAGACGGCAAGTTCACGCCAGGCGGCAAGTTCCATTTCGACGCTCGCATGCTGCCCTTCGATCATCGCCACCGTGTCGCTGCCGAACGGCATGCGCAGCGGCGGGTTGGCCGAATTGACCATTGTCATGATGCCGGCTGCGAGCTTGGCGGGGTTGCCGGGCTGGGCATGATTGGCGTCGGCGGCGAAATTGCGCATGTTGCCGGCCGGCGTGCCTTCGTAATCGGCGATGGAGGCCGGGCTGACCGCGAGCGATGTGTCGGCGAGAAAGTCGGTGCGGAAGAAGCCGGGCTCGACAATCGTCACCTTGATGCCGAAGGGTTCGAGTTCGGCGGCCATCGATTCCGACAGCCCCTCGACGGCGAATTTCGTCGAGCCGTAGACGCCCCAGCCGGGATAGCCGAAGTAACCGCCGATCGAGGAAAAGTTCAGGATATGGCCGGAACGCTGGCGGCGCATATAGGGCAGCACGGCGCGCGTCACCTTCAGAAGGCCGAAGACATTCGTGGCATAGAGCTTTTCGATCTCCTCGGCCGTGGCCTCCTCGACGGCACCGAGCAGGCCGTAGCCAGCATTGTTGGCGAGAACATCAATGCGGCCGAAGCGGGCGATGCCGGCTGCCGCAGCTTCTTTCGCCTGGGCCTCGTTGGTGACGTCAAGGGCGACGGCGAGGAGGTTCGGATGATCGCCGAACTGCTCGGTGACGGTCTTCGGGTTGCGGGCGGTGGCGATAACGGCATCGCCAGCGGCGAGAGCTTCCTTGGTCATCAGCGCGCCGAAGCCGCGGGATGCACCAGTGATGAACCAGACTTTCATGACAAATTCCTTTCGACGACTAATTGGCTGTCTCGGCGTCGCATCTCTGTGCTGACTAGGCTGAATTTGACCGAAAATCCGTTGCTGTATAAGATTTGTTATTCTTGAAACTATGATGAGCAAAATTCAGCAATGCGCGCCACCGACCTTTCCGAACTCGCTGCCTTCGCGGCCGTTGCCCGCCATAAGAGTTTTCGCAAAGCGGGCGAGGAGAGGGGTGTCACCGCCTCAGCGGTCAGCCATGCGGTGCTCAACCTCGAAGATCGGATAGGCATTCGCCTGCTCAACCGCACGACGCGCAGCGTCTCGCTGACCGAGGCCGGCGAACTACTGATCTCGCATCTCGACCCCGCCTTCGGCGAGATGGCGGCAGCGCTCGATGCGCTGAACCGTTACCGCGACACGCCCTTCGGCAAGGTGAGGATCAACGTGCCGAATTCGATCGGCCCCTTCGTCATCGGCCGCGTCATTGCCCCGCTGCTCCAGCGTAATCCCAATCTGCAACTGGAGATCAACGCAACGGACAGGCTGGTCGATATCGTCGAGGAGGGTTTCGATGCCGGCATCCGCTTCGGCGAGCGTGTCACCGAGGGCATGATCGCGCTACGCATCAAGCCGCGGATCCGTCTGGTCGTCGTCGGTTCGCCTGCCTATTTCGAGGCCCGACCGAAGCCGGCGACGCCGCACGATCTCAAGCGCCATCTCTGTATCCAGAACATGTTTCCGTCAGGCGCGCGTTATGCCTGGGAGTTCGAGAAGGATGGCCAGACGGTCAGCTTTCAGCCGACCGGACCTCTGTCGCTCGATGATCACGAACTGATGCTGCAGGCAGCGCTCGGCGGCGTCGGCCTTGCCTATATCTGGGAGCCGCGGGTGGAGAAGGCGATTGCCGACGGAGAACTGATCCAGGTGCTCGACGACTGGTGCCAGCCGGAGGAGCCGCTCTATCTCTACTATCCGAGCCGCCGCCACATGTCGGCGGGCTTCAGGGCGGTCATCGATGCGATGAAAGCCGAGTAAAAAAGCTCAGGATTCGCACTCTTCACCCTTTTGACTCCTGCGGGTGAACCGGCCAATGATGCTGCCATGGCCGCCATGGTCAGCATCATCGGGAGAGGTTGATGAACGGTCGGATTTTGCCAACTGTCAATCGAAGCGCATTAAAGCGGCTCGGCGGTCTGTTGCCCGCATTGGCCACGGTGATGTTGCTGGCCTCGGCGGCCGTCGGAAAGGACATTGAACCGCAAAGCCAGGCCTCGCGCGAGCAGGTCGAAAAACTCGTCGGCCTCTGGAAGGATCATTTTACCGGCGCCGATAGCCTGCAGCAGCGGCGGACAGCCTTCCGAACGCTGCTGGAAACGACGCCGGGGCCAACACGCATCCAGGTCCGGCAGGTCGATGCCGACGGCGTCGATGCCGAGCTGATGTGGCCCGCCCGTCTTCATCACCCGATCGGCCAAAGGGTGATCCTTTATATTCATGGCGGCGGCTTTTCGGGCGGCTCTATCCGCACGCACAGCCTGCTTGCCGGCTCGCTCGCCAAGGCCGCATCCAGCGACGTGCTTCTGATCGAGTATCGGCTAATGCCCGAATATACCTATCCCGCTCAGATCAACGACGCGCTGACGGCCTATCGCTGGCTTCTCGACAACGGCTATCGCGCCGAGAATGTCGTCGTGGCGGGAGACGGCGCCGGCGGCAATATCGCGCTGGAGACGGTGCTGCGGCAGAGGCAGGCGGCAAAACCGCTGCCGGCGGCCGTCATTGCGCTCAGCCCCATCACCGATCTTGCCGCGACCGGTGGATCGATGACATCGAATGCCGACAGCGATCCGCTGGTCGGCAGGGCCTCGATCGAAACTTTGCGCAAGGCCTATCTCGGCAGCCGGTCGCCGAACGATCCCCAGGCATCGCCGCTTTATGCCGACATGACCGGCTTTCCGCCGCTACTGCTGCAGGTTGGCTCCGGCGAAGCGCTGCTGGACGATACGCTGCGGCTTGCCGACAAGGCACGTCAGGCGGGGGTGGATGTCACCACCGAGATTTGGCCGGGCATGCCGCATCAGTGGCAGCTGTTTCCCTCGCTGCTCGACGATGCCGACCGGTCGAGCCAGAATATCGCCGAATTTGCGATCCGGCATTTCGCAGACAAGCCGCAGGAGTAGGACCGCAGAAGCAGGGGCTTCACGTCCTCGCGCTCCGCCTTATTGCGATGTGCCACGCGACGGTGACGGCGCCAGAGGCCGCTCGACCTCCCGGCCGACGCTGAGCGCCTTTCTGACATTCGGCTCCAGCCGCTCGATATAGGCGTGATCGGGTGCAGCCCCCAGCGCATCCAGCATTTTCGAGAAGAAACACCGGGCCGCCGCCGCGGCCGTGACGTCGAAGACCTCGGCATCGCTCAGCCCGTGTTTTTTCAGCCCGTCTATATCCTGCTGGGTGATCGACGTCGCGTCGCGCGCCACCTTGGCGGCAAAAGCCATGATCGCCCTTTCGCCGGCATCGATCGGCGCTTTCTCCGTTTCGTTGACGACAGCCGTCAGCCCGTCGCTGGTAAAACCTTCCCGCAGCAGCACCGAGCCGTGCGCCAGCATGCAATAGGAGGATTTCAGCTCCTTGGCCGCCGCCAGCGTCACCAGCTCATAGCGCCTGAGGCTCATATGTCCGCGAATGCTGGAAAGCAGCGCTGCCCAGTTCTCCATCACCTCCGGCCGGTGTCCGAAGGCGCGGTACATGTTCGGCAGATAACCATAATTCGCCTCGGCCGACGCATACATCGACGTCGTCTTCTCGCTGGCGGATGCATTGGGGGTGTGAATGAAAGCCATGGCATGGTCCTCCTCTATAGCGAGAAGGATAGGGTAGATATTGAGGACAGCAATCCTGAAATATCAGGCAGCGTCGCTGTTCTCTGAAGCGTTACCGGTGCGCCTGATCGGAAGGGTTACGGTGAATGTCGATCCGCAGCCTCTCGCGCTTCGAACCTCTATCGAGCCGTTGTGCAGTTCGACGATCTGCTTCACCAGGTTCAGGCCAATGCCCGTCCCGGCAATTCCGGTCGACGTTCCGGCACGAAAATAGCGCTGGAACAGCCGGGGCACGTCTTCGGGATCGATCCCCACCCCGTCATCGCTGATCGAAACTTTGACGTTTCCCGTCTCCTCCCATGCCGTGACGCGAATTTCCGAGGTTCCGGGCGCGTATTTGACGGCGTTGGACAGCAGGTTGGTAAAGACCTGCGCTAAAGTTCGGGGATCGGCATCGATGAACTCCGGCAGCCCGTCGATATCCAACACGAAGCTGTGCGTTTTGGCGATCGTCGACTGCCGCTCGCAACAGCTTCTTATCAATGATCGCAAGGCGCAGGCATCGTAGCTGATGTCGATCTTGCCGGTGTCGAGGCGCCCGGCCGAAAGGATGCTCTCCATGAGATCGACTATCCGGTTCACCGATGCGCGGATCTGATCGACCTTGTCGCTTAAGAATTCGGGCTCGACTGCTCCTCTTTTGCGCAGCAGCCGCTGGGCGGCAGCGTCGATGATGGCGAGCGGGGTGCGGAATTCATGGGAGGCCATTGCCACGAACTGCCGCTGCAATTCGTTGATGTTCCGCTCCTGCGCAAGCATTCGCTCGAGTTCCCGCGCCTGCCGCTCGACCTCGGCCGTGCGGCTCTGCACCGTCGTTTCGAGCTGATCGTGGTGCTGGCGCAGCTCTTCCGTCAGCCGCACTGTTTTGGTGACGTCTTCGTGGGTGGCGACGTATCCACCGTTCTGCATCGGATTGTGGGTGATTTTGATGACGCGGCCGTCGGAAAGCACGATATTCTGGCTGGCCACCGCGCCGCGCGCGGTCGCTTCGAACACCACATCGAAATAGGTGGCAGTGTCGGCCGGACCATTTCCCTCGCGGCTGCGATAAGCCAGGATATCGACAAGCGGCGTCCCCGGTTGCGTCAATCGGTCCGGCAGATTGTACATCCGCGCGTAGGCTGGGTTGCACAGGATCAGCTTCTTCGTCGAATCGAACATGCACAGCCCGTGCGGCATGTTGCGGAGTGCTGCGTCGAACCGGTGATGTTGTTCGGTGAGACTGTCTTCGACGCGGATCAGGGTCGAGATGTCTTCGTAGCTGAGGATCCAGCCTCCCTCTTTCGATGGGGCGTAGGTCATTGAGACCATCCGTCCGTCAGACAGCGCAAACTGAGACGTGTGCGGCCTGCCTGTCGTCGACCGCCGGCATGCGGCCGCGCGGCAATCGGCGGTGCCCGGCAGTCCGTCGATATTCATTCCTCTGCCGATGGCTCCAGCCGGCAGCCCGAGAATATCGAGGGTGCGGGAGTTGAACGCCGTCACCCTATTGGCAGAATCAAGCAGAACGATGCCCTGCGGCAGGCTCTCCAGAATGGATTCAAACGAGTGTGGCGTCATCCCGCCCTGCTTCAGATCTGACACGTTGCACGTATCCGTAGCATTCGTCAGAAACGATAAAGTTTCGCTAAAGCCTATCGGCGGGAGCTCATCGAGAGCAATTCCAGCAACAGTGCGCCGCGGTTTTGCATCACTTAGCCGCGTTGGTCGCGCTGCTCGTCCAGAAGATCAAGGCTGTCCTCTCCCGCCTCGTTGACGTCACTCGGCATGGCTTTGCCGGTCTCCTGATAAACAAGCCAGGCGACGTGCATTCCACCCGCCTTCGCTGGGCTTACCTGCCGCCTCGGTAAGACGACGAAGAGTCCCGCGCTCCTCATCGCCGTAGACAAGATCGGAGAAATATCCGCCGGTTAGGCGCCCGCCATCGCCCCAGGCGCGGATTGCCGCCAAGGCGGCCTCTGCTTCCGCCGCGTCGGGTTCGGTGCGCCTAATTTGCGCCACCAGAGATGCGGCGACGGCTGTCAGGCGCTGTGCCTGTTCGCGTGGCGGCAGAGCGGTCAGTTCAGCGCGCAATGTCATGTTTCGATGATCTCCTCCACTGGTCGCGGCGCAATCATTGTCTCGACAGCATAAGGGACGAGTCCCGAATCCTCCACGACTTTGCAACCGCAGGCGCCTCTCAACTGTGGCCGGAATTTAGATCGTTCCAATTTTTTAGTTGAAATGTTGACAACGAAATAAAGCTGGCAACTCACTAGAAGCAAATAAATGCATACCGGATCCCTAAATTTCCCTTGACAGAATTGGAACGTTCCAAATATTTATCCATCAGTCGACGTCGTGGTCGGAGAGGGAAATGACAAAGGCGCGGGTGACCGTCATTGACATCGCAAAGGCCGCCGGCGTCTCCAAGTCGACGGTGTCGCTGGTGTTGCAGGGCTCCTCCCTGGTCAATGAGGGGACGCGCTCCAAGGTCAATGCCGTGATGCGCGAACTCGGCTATGTCTATAATCGCGGCGCCGCCAATCTTCGCCAAGCCGGTGCGAAATCGAAGATTGTCGGAGTTGTCGTCAACGATCTGACGAACAGCTTCTTTGCGGAGCTGGCGGTCGGCGTCGATATGGTCGTTCAGTCGGCCGGCTTCGTGCAGTTCCTGTCGAACACCGGCGAGAGCATCGACCGGCAGCGTGAGGTTGTCGCGTCGATGCGTGAGCACGGCATTTCCGGCCTCATCGTCTCGCCGGCCCGCGCCACCGATGCCGCCGACTTCAAGCCGCTCGTTGCAGCCGGGATTCCAGTTGTGGTCGTCGTTCGAAACCTGCCCGGCGCCAAGGTCTCGTCGATCGTTTCCGACAACCAGGCCGGCATGATGTCCGCGGTCAAGCATCTGGCGGGCCTCGGTCACAAGCGCATCGCTTTTCTCGGCGGCTTTCCGGACACCGCCGTCTTCGACGACAGGCTTGCCGGCTACCGAAGCGGCGTTGAGGCAGCCGGGCTCGACTATCACGAAGAACTCGTCATCGCGTCCGCGCCGTCGCGGGCCGGCGGGGTAGAGGCGATCGGAAAAGCGATTGCGCTCGGCCGCCGGCCGACCGCGGCCGTCTGCTTCAACGATGCGGTGGCGTTCGGCGTTTGCGACGGGTTGCGCGCGCGCCGGCTGGAGCCGGGTGCCGACTTCGCCGTGGTGGGCTTCGACGATGTCATCGAGGCCCAGGCAGCGGTCCCGGCGCTGACGACGGTCTCGGTCGACCCGCAGGGCATCGGGCGTCGCGGCGCGCAGATGCTGCTCAAGCAGATCAATGCGGGCAAGGCCGAAGCGGAGACGGTGACGACGGCCGTTCGGCTGGTCGTTCGCGAAAGCTGCGGCGCCGGCAGGGCCCCGCCGTCGAAGACCGGCAAGAGCGTAAAATCGAAACAGGACGCCGAGTAATGCACATGAAGAAGCATCTCACCCCAGCCGAAGCGGCCGCGCTCATCCCGGATGGCGCCGTCGTGACGGTATCGTCTTCGAGCGGTCTCGGTTGCCCGGATCTCATGCTGAAGGCGATCGGCGAGCGTTTCGAGGCGACCGGCCATCCCCGTGATTTGACGACCCTTCATCCGATCGCTGCCGGCGACATGAGCGGTATCAAGGGCATCGACCATATTGCCAGGAAGGGCCTGCTGAAACGTATCATCGGCGGCTCCTACCCGTCGGGACCGTCATCGTCCGAGCCGCCGCTGATCTGGCAGATGATCACCAACAACGAGATCCCGGCCTACAACATTCCCTCTGGCATCCTGTTCGACATCCATCGCGAAGCCGCCGCCAAGCGGCCGGGCGTGCTGACCAAGATCGGCGTCGACACATTCGTCGACCCCCGGCGGCAGGGCTGCGCGATGAACGAGCTGGCTTCGGAGCAGCAGGTGGTCAAGCGCGTCAGCTTCGAGGGCGACGACTGGCTGTTCTTCCCCTCGATCGTCCCTCAGGTCGCCATCATCCGCGCCACCACCGCTGATGAGCGCGGCAACCTGACATACGAACATGAGGGCGCCTATCTCGGCGGTCTCGATCAGGCGCTCGCCGCCCGCAACAACGGCGGCATCGTCATCGCCCAGGTCAAGCGGATCACCAAGGAAGGCTCTTTGAAACCGCATGACGTCCGAGTGCCGGGAATGCTGGTCGACTATATCGTCGTCGATCCCGATCAGAAGCAGACAACGCAGACTGGGTATGATCCGGCGATTTCGGGTGAGATCTTCCGCCCGCTCGACAGCTTCCACGTTCCGGAGTTCAATGTTCAGAAGGTGATCGCGCGCCGTGTCGCGCAGGAGTTGCAGGCGGGAAGCTGCGTCAATCTCGGCTTCGGAATTTCGGCCAATGTACCGCGCATTCTGCTGGAGGAGGGGCTCCACGGCGCCGTCACCTGGGTGATCGAGCAAGGCGCGGTCGGCGGCGTGCCGCTGCTCGATTTCGCCTTCGGCTGCGCCTCCAATGCCGACGCCTATATGCCATCCCCTTATCAGTTCACTTACTTTCAGGGCGCTGGCTTCGATGCGTCGCTGCTCTCCTTCCTCGAGATCGGCAAGGACGGGTCGGTCAACGTCTCCAAACTTTCCTTCCGGCCGCATGTGACGGCCGGCGCCGGCGGCTTCGTCGACATCACGGCGCGGGCAAAGAAGATTGTTTTTTCAGGCATGTTCAACGCCGGGGCGAAGCTTTCGATCGCCGATGGGGCTCTGCTCATTGAAAAAGAGGGCAAGCTGAAGAAGCTCGTCAACAAGGTCGAACACGTCACTTTCAGCGGCAGGCGGGCGATCGAGCAGGGGCAGGATATCATCTATGTCACCGAGCGCTGCGTGATGAAGTTGACGCCCGAAGGCATCGTCCTCACCGAGATCGCCCCGGGCGTCGATCTTCAGTCCCAGATCCTCGATCAGTCCGAATTTCCGCTGATCGTCGCGCCCGACCTGAAGGTCATGGATGCGACACTCTTCGGCGAGGCCGGCATCGGCCTGTCGCTTCCAGCCAAACGGGCACGGACGCTGGAGGGCACTTTCCATGGCTAGCGGAACAGTCAGGATCGATATCGACGGACATGTTGCGACCCTGACAATTTGTCGTCCTGAGAAACTCAACGCGCTCGATCTCGACATGCTGAAAGCCTTGGCGGACGCCGCCGATGCCGTGGAGGCAAACCCGGACGTACGCGCCGCGGTTCTGACCGGTGAAGGAAAGGGTTTTTCCGCCGGAGGCGATATCAAGGCCTGGGGCGGAATGCTGCCCCAGGAGTTCGGTCACGCCTGGGTTCGGCATGGTCACCGGATCTTCGAACGGCTGGCGACGCTTCGGGTGCCGCTGGTCGCGGCGCTGAACGGCCACGCTCTCGGAGGCGGGCTCGAGCTGGCGGGCGTTGCCGACATTCGCATCGCCGAGGAACACATTAAGATAGGCCTGCCGGAAACCGGCCTTGGCATGGTGCCGGGCTGGTCCGGCACCCAGCGTCTCGTGCGCCGGTTCGGCGCCCAGGCCGTCCGTCGCATGGCGCTCGGCGGCGAGATATTCACCGCCGAGGAAGCCCGCCTGCTCGGTATCGTCGACGCGGTCGTTCCGACAGGAAACTCGGTCGCCGCCGCCAGGGAATATGCCGGGCGGATCGCGGCGAGGGGACCGGCGGCCCTCGAGATCGTCAAATTGATGATCGCATCGGCGAACGGCGAAGACAACGGAACGGCGGTCGAAGCCCTGGGCTCGATCCTCGCCGCGAAAACCGGCGATCTGAAGGAGGGCGTCGCATCATTCAGCGAGAAGCGCCCGGCAACGTTCAAGGGAGAATGGTAATGACGGTTCTCGTCAACCCCACGGCGCTCAGCGACCACAAGGCGCGCGATTTCAAGATGCTGATCGACGGCAAATGGGAGGCCGGCGCCTCCAATCCGATCGAACGTATCGCGCCAAGCCATGACGTCGTGGTCAGCCGGTTTTCGACCGGCAGTCGGAAGGATGCCGAGCGCGCGATTGCTGCAGCACGCAAGGCCTTCGATGACGGGCCGTGGCCGCGCATGACCGCGTCCGAACGCTCCGCCATCCTGCTCAAGGCTGCAGATCTGATCGCGGCGCGTGCTGAAGAACTGGCATTTCTCGATGCCATCGAGGCAGGCAAACCCATCACCCAGGTGAGGGGAGAAATTGCCGGCTCGGTCGACATCTGGCGCTATGCGGCGGCTTTGGCACGCGATCTCCATGGCGAAAGTTACAATACGCTCGGCGACGGCACGCTCGGCGTCGTCCTGCGCGAAGCGATCGGCGTTGTCTCGATCATCACGCCGTGGAACTTCCCGTTCCTGATCGTCGGCCAGAAACTGCCCTTCGCGCTCGCCGCAGGCTGCACGGCCGTCGTCAAGCCTTCGGAACTGACGTCGGGATCGACGCTCGTCTTGGGCGAAATCCTGCAGCAGGCGGGCATTCCCGATGGCGTCGTCAATATTGTCACCGGTACGGGACCTGAAGTCGGCGCGGTCATGACCTCGCATCCCGATGTCGACATGGTCTCCTTCACCGGCTCGACCGGTGTCGGAAAACTGACGATGTCGAATGCCGCGCAGACGCTGAAGAAAGTCTCGCTGGAGCTGGGCGGCAAGAACCCGCAGATCGTTTTCCCCGATGCCGACCTCGATGCCTTCATCGATGCCGCGGTCTTCGGCGCCTATTTCAATGCCGGCGAGTGCTGCAACGCCGGCTCGCGGCTGATCCTTCACAAGTCGATCGCCTCAGACGTCGTCAGGCGTGTCGCCGAGCTGTCGAAGGGGGTGAAGGTCGGCGATCCCCTCGATCCCTCGACGCAGGTCGGCGCGATCATCACGCCGCACCATTTGGAGAAGATTTCAGGCTATGTCGCCGGCGCCAGGAGCAGCGGCGCCCGCGTCGCCCATGGCGGCGAGACGCTCGACCTCGGCATGGGGCAGTTCATGTCGCCGACGATCCTCGAAGCCGTCACGCCCGATATGCCGGTGGCGCGCGAGGAAGTCTTTGGTCCGGTCCTGTCAGTCCTGACATTCGAGACTTCAGCCGAAGCGATCAGGATTGCCAATTCCATCGACTACGGCCTGTCGGCCGGTGTCTGGAGCCGTGATTTCGACACCTGCCTGACGATCGGCCGGTCGGTGCGGGCGGGCACGGTCTGGATGAACACCTTCATGGACGGCGCCTCGGAGCTTCCCTTCGGCGGCTACAAGCAGAGCGGCCTCGGCCGCGAACTCGGCCGCCATGCGGTCGAGGATTATACCGAGACCAAGACGCTGAACATGCATATCGGTAAACGCACCGGTTGGTGGATGCCGCAGACGGAAAAGCTGGCCTAGCTGGCAAAGCAACTACGCCCGGGGAGGGCGGGTAATCGGATGCGGGAATGGTCCTGCATCTTCCAAGAGGGAACTGGGAGGTTCTTCGATGAATAGGTTTTTGACCACCACGGCCGTGATCGCATTGTCTCTGGCGGGCGCCCATGTCGCGGCGCAGGCAGCCGACGTGAAGGAAGTGCAGATGCTGCACTGGTGGACATCAGGCGGCGAAGCGGCGGCCTTGAACGTCTTGAAGCAGGATCTGTCGAAGGAAGGCTTTGCCTGGAAGGACGTTCCGGTTGCCGGCGGCGGCGGTGATGCGGCGATGACGGCGCTGAAGGCGATGGTGGCGGCCGGCACCTATCCGACAGCCTCGCAGATGCTGGGTTATACCGTCCTCGATTATGCCCAGGCCGGCGTCATGGGCGACCTGACCGAGACGGCGAAGAAGGAAGGCTGGGACAAGTCGGTGCCGGCGGCGCTGCAGAAGTTCTCCGTCTATGACGGCAAATGGGTCGCAGCCCCCGTCAACGTCCACTCGGTCAACTGGCTGTGGATCAACAAGGCGGTGATGGACAAGATCGGCGGCACTGAGCCGAAGAGCTTCGACGACCTGATCGCGCTGCTCGACAAGGCCAAGGCTGCCGGTGTCATTCCCTTGGCGCTCGGCGGCCAGAACTGGCAGGAAGCGACGATGTTCGATTCCATCGTGCTGTCGACCGGCGGCCCGGAGTTCTACAAGAAGGCCTTCAACGACCTCGATGAGGAGTCGTTGAAGTCGGACACGATGAAGAAGTCCTTCGACAATCTGGCGAAGATCGTCAAATACGTCGACCCGAACTTCTCCGGCCGCGACTGGAACCTCGCGACCGCCATGGTCATCAAGGGTGATGCGCTGGTGCAGGTGATGGGCGACTGGGCCAAGGGCGAATTCGTCGCCGCCAAGAAGACCCCGGACAAGGACTTCCTCTGCTACCGCTTCCCCGGCACCGATGGCAGCGTCGTCTACAACTCCGACATGTTCGGCATGTTCAACGTCCCCGACGACCGCAAGGCGGCGCAGGTGGCGCTGGCGACGGCGACGCTGTCGAAGAGCTTCCAGTCGGCCTTCAACGTCGTCAAGGGTTCGGTGCCGGCGCGCACCGACGTTCCCGACACCGACTTCGACGCCTGCGGCAAGAAGGGCATCGCCGACCTGAAGGCGGCCAATGAGGGCGGCACGCTGTTCGGCTCGCTCGCCCAGGGCTATGGCGCCCCGCCGGCGATCGCCAATGCCTATAAGGACGTCGTCTCGAAGTTCGTCCACGGCCAGATCAAGAGCTCCGACGAAGCCGTCAAGCAACTCGTCCAGGCGATCGACGACGCCC
>NZ_JAILYH010000060.1 GCF_019793435.1 Rhizobium redzepovicii
GTGCAGACGGCGCAGGGGACGTTGAGCATCGCGGGCTACGCCAATGTCGAGCGGCTGACCTTCACCGGCAGTGTCAACTTCGTCGGCACGGGCAATGCCTTGGACAACATCATCACCGGCGGGATCGCCAACGATACCCTGGACGGCGGCGCCGGCAATGACCAGCTGTTCGGCGGCGCCGGCACCGACATCCTGATCGGCGGCGCAGGCGCAGACCAGTTGGATGGCGGCGACGGCGCTGACAATGCGAGCTATAGCTCGAGCACGTCGGCTGTGACGATCAACCTGAAGACCGGCGTGTACACCGGCGATGCGGTCGGCGACACCTTCACCTCGATCGAGGGTTTCATCGGCACGGGTTCTGCCGACACCTTCGTAAGCGGCTCCGACGCCAGCTTCTTCAACGGCGGCGCCGGCGTCGACACGGTGGATTATTCGACCTCGACGGCTGCGGTGAACGTCGACTTCTGGACCAGCACGGGCAGCGGCGGCGATGCTGCCGGCGACACCTATGCCAACATCGAGAAGGCGATCGGCTCGGCCTATGACGATCTGCTGGTCTCGGCGGGACCCGGGCACGTGCTGCAGGGCGGGGCCGGGAACGACGTCTACATCCTCGGCGTTCAGGGCGTCTCCGTCGTCGAAGCGGCGGGCGAGGGCGACGACACGGTGCAGACGGCGCAGGGGACGTTGAGCATCGCGGGCTACGCCAATGTCGAGCGGCTGACCTTCACCGGCAGTGTCAACTTCGTCGGCACGGGCAATGCCTTGGACAACATCATCACCGGCGGGATCGCCAACGATACCCTGGACGGCGGCGCCGGCAATGACCAGCTGTTCGGCGGCGCCGGCACCGACATCCT
>NZ_JAILYH010000061.1 GCF_019793435.1 Rhizobium redzepovicii
GCCGTTCAGGCCGGAAAACCGCTCGAAGTGATGACCGTGCAGCTGGAAGGTCCGCGGGCCGGCGAAGTGCTGGTCGAGGTCAAGGCGACGGGCATCTGCCACACCGACGATTTCACCCTGTCGGGTGCCGATCCGGAAGGCCTGTTCCCGGCCATTCTCGGCCATGAGGGTGCCGGCATCGTCGTCGACGTCGGCCCTGGCGTCACCTCGGTGAAGAAGGGCGACCATGTCATTCCGCTCTACACGCCGGAATGCCGCGAGTGTTATTCCTGCCTTTCCCGCAAGACCAATCTCTGCACGGCGATCCGCTCGACCCAGGGCCAGGGTGTGATGCCGGACGGAACCTCGCGCTTCTCCATCGGCAAGGACAAGATCCACCACTATATGGGCTGCTCGACCTTCGCCAATTACACTGTGCTGCCGGAGATCGCCCTTGCCAAGGTCAATCCCGACGCGCCCTTCGACAAGATCTGCTATATCGGCTGCGGTGTCACCACCGGCATTGGCGCGGTGATCAATACCGCCAAGGTCGAGATCGGTTCGACGGCCATCGTCTTCGGTCTCGGCGGAATCGGCCTCAACGTGCTGCAGGGGCTCAGGCTCGCCGGCGCCGACATGATCATCGGCGTCGACATCAATCCTGACCGCAAGGCCTGGGGCGAGAAGTTCGGCATGACGCATTTCGTCAATCCGAAGGAGGTGGGCGACGACATCGTGCCGCATCTCGTCAACATGACCAAACGCAATGGCGACCTGATCGGCGGCGCCGACTACACCTTCGACTGCACCGGCAACACCAAGGTGATGCGCCAGGCGCTGGAGGCCTCCCACCGCGGCTGGGGCAAATC
>NZ_JAILYH010000062.1 GCF_019793435.1 Rhizobium redzepovicii
CCTTCACCGGGGCAGGGGCTGTCGGCGGAACAACGCCAGGCGATCGAGCATGTCACGGGTCCAGCTCAGATCGCCGTGGTGATCGGCTTTGCCGGTGCCGGCAAGAGCACGATGCTGGCGGCTGCCCGCCACGCCTGGGAAGCGCAGGGCTATCGTGTTCATGGTGCGGCTTTGGCCGGCAAGGCGGCGGAAGGCCTGGAGCAATCGTCCGGGATCGCAAGCCGCACATTGGCGTCGTGGGAATACAGCTGGCAGGCTGATCGCGGACGGCTCAACGCTCGTGACGTCTTCGTCATCGACGAAGGCGGAATGGTCGGCAGCCGTCAGCTCGCCCGCTTCGTCGACGAGGTCAAACGGGCCGGCGCCAAGCTCGTGCTGGTCGGCGACCATGAACAGCTTCAGGCGATCGGGGCCGGCGCGCCGTTCCGGGCGATCGCCGAAGCCGTCGGCCATGCGCAGCTGTCGGAAGTTCGACGGCAAAGAACCGATTGGCAGAAGCAGGCCTCGATCGACTTCGCCTCGCATCGGACCGCAGCCGGACTGTCGGCCTACGAGGCACGGGGAAGCCTTCATCTGAAGACGGATCGCGCTGAATGCCTGAAGGCGATCATTGCCGATTACGTCGCTGACCGATCGGCAAATCCCAACGACACGCGCATTGCGATGGCCCATCGACGCGACGACGTGCGCGCCATCAATGCCGGCATTCGTGCTCGGTTGCAGGATCGCGGCGAGTTGGCAAAGGGCAGCAACCCGGCTGGTGATAAGGGTGAGGAACTCACCTACCAGACCAACAATGGGAAGCGATCCTTTGCGCGTGGCGACCGCATCGTCTT
>NZ_JAILYH010000063.1 GCF_019793435.1 Rhizobium redzepovicii
TTCCTCTGCGCGAGATTTTAGAAATGGCGGGCGTTAAGCGAACCGCACGTGAGGTTCTGCTCGTAGGCGCAGACAGCGGCGTCGTCGACACGAGCAAGAAAACGGCTTCTCCGGGCCCCATCGCTTTTGCGCGCAGTTTACCGCTTGAGAAGGCCATCGCTGACAGCACGATCCTTGCCTATTCGATGAACGGGGAGCCGTTGACGCGCGATCACGGCTACCCGCTACGCGCGGTCGTGGGTGGCTGGTTCGGCATGGCTTGGGTCAAGTGGATCACTGATATCACGGTTGTGGAGCAACCATTCCTTGGCTACTGGCAGGCGCGCGACTATTTCCGTTGGGAGCGCAGCCTCGGGGAACCAAGGCTGGTCCCCCTTGCGGAGATGGAGGTCAAAGCGCAGATCGCGCGTCCCGTGCAGGGGACGCGTCTCGTCGCCGGCCAACCGTATCGGATTTTCGGGGCCGCCTGGAGCGGAGAGGCTGCCATCCGGCAGGTGCAGGTCTGCACCGGAGATGGCAGGGGCTGGCGCGAGGGAAGGCTCCTCGAAACAGAAAGTCCCTTCGCATGGCGCTTGTGGGAATACATGTGGACCCCTGAAAAAGTGGGGCGATATATACTGCGATGTCGCGCGATCGATGGGGCTGGATGCGTGCAGCCCGACCTCCAGCGTTCCGACTGCGAGAGCTACGCGGCCAATTGGATCGTTCCGGTGGAGGTTACGGTCGTTCCCGAGCCCCAGACATACGAGGAGGAATTCGTGATCTAAGCACCCGCATGGGGCGGAATGGCGGCTTTTGGCGCAACGGCGAGCCGCGTTGTCACTGCGTCA
>NZ_JAILYH010000064.1 GCF_019793435.1 Rhizobium redzepovicii
TACAACGTGAAGATCCGAGTGAAGCCGGATGGTTCCGGTGTCGAGCTTGCCAATGTGAAGATGTCGATGAACCCGTTCGACGAGATCTCGGTGGAAGAGGCGCTGCGGCTGAAAGAAGCCGGCAAGGCCGAGGAAGTGGTGGTCGTGTCGATCGGCCCTGCCAAGGCCGAGGAGACGCTGCGCACGGCGCTCGCCATGGGTGCCGACCGGGCGATCCTGGTCGAGACCGATGATGCGGTCGAACCACTGGCGGTCGCCAAGATCCTCAAGGGTGTCGCCGATGCCGAACAGCCGGGTCTGATCATCGTCGGCAAGCAGGCGATCGATGATGACAGCAACCAGACCGGCCAGATGCTGGCGGCACTGCTCGGTTCGGCGCAGGCGACCTTCGCCTCGAAGATCGAGATCGGCGACGGCAAGGCTGAGGTCACCCGCGAGGTCGATGGCGGCCTGCAGACGATCGAGATCAAGCTGCCGGCGGTGGTCACATCGGATCTGCGTCTCAACGAACCGCGTTATGCCTCGCTGCCGAACATCATGAAGGCGAAGAAGAAGCCGCTCGACAAGAAGTCGCCTGATGATTTCGGCGTCTCCACCACGCCGCGGCTGAAGGTGCTGAAGACCGAGGAACCCAGTGGCCGCAAGGCCGGCGTCAAGGTCAAGTCGGTCGCCGAACTGATCGACAGACTGAAGAACGAAGCCGGCGTGCTTTAAGGCAGGAAAGAGAGAACACCATCATGACCATTCTTCTTCTGGCCGACCACGACAATGTCAGCCTTTCCGACCAGACCGCCAAGGCGCTGACGGCAGCAAGCCAGATCGGCTCCGA
>NZ_JAILYH010000065.1 GCF_019793435.1 Rhizobium redzepovicii
CGTCTTCGCCTCTATAGCTATGACGTGGATCAAGCACCGGCACGTAGCGCGAGAAGGTGTCGACCACCGTCAGCACGCGCAGTTTCTTACCCGTTGCGAGTTGGTCGTGAACGAAGTCCATCGCCCAGACGTCGTTGGGTCCGACGGCCATGTGCCGATCCTCGCGAAGCTTGGCTTTTACCCCCCGCTTCGGTGTCTTGTTCCGCAACTGTAGCCCCAAGTCCCTGTAAATGCGGTAGGTTCGCTTGATGTTGGTGCCCCAACCCTCGCGTTCCAACAGCACATGCACGCGGCGATAGCCGTACCGCACACGGATCTCGCAGATCTCGCGAATACGACGTTCCAGACCGGCCTGATCAGCACGGCGAGAGGTATAGTGGTGAGTTGATCGATCGAAGTTCAACGCTCCACAAGCACGTCGGATCGAGATCGCCCAATCGCAGCACATGCCTTTCACCATCTCCCGCTTCCGAGCAGGCCTTAGAGCTTTCGGCGGATGACATCCTGCAACATCTCGCGGTCCAGCGTCAGATCCGCGACGATCTTCTTCAGGCGCGAATTCTCGTCCTCGAGCTGTTTCAGCCTCTTCATCTCCGGTGGCAGCATGCCCGCGTATTTTTTCTTCCAGTTGAAATAAGTCGCCTGGCTGATCCCCGCCTTCCTGCAGATTTCAGCAACCGACACGCCTTCATCACCTTGCTTCAGAATGAACGCCTTCTGAGCGTCCGAAAACTGCGACGCTTTCATCGTCTTCTGGTCCCTTTCCCAGCCAGGAAAATGCACCGGAAAACTCTAACCAAAA
>NZ_JAILYH010000066.1 GCF_019793435.1 Rhizobium redzepovicii
AGCTGATCTTCATCGACGAAACCGGCCTTTCGACCAAGATGGCACGGCTACGCGGACGTGCACTTCGAGGTGAGCGTTGCCGAGCTGGCGTGCCACATGGCCATTGGAAAACAACGACCTTTACCGGTGCGTTGCGCCTCAGCGGAATGACCGCCCCATTCGTCTACGATGGCGCGATGAACGGCAACGTCTTCCTTGCGTATGTCGAACAGGTGCTGGTGCCGCCCCTGGAGATCGGCGACGTCGTCATTATGGATAACCTGCCTGCACACAAGATAGCCGGTGTCCGCGATGCCATCGAACGTGCCGGCGCCAAGCTCATGTTCCTGCCGCCCTATAGTCCGGACTTCAATCCAATCGAGAACGCATTCTCGAAGCTGAAAGCCATGTTGCGAGGCCGAGCCGAGCGAAAGATCGATGCTCTATGGGATGCGGTCGGGGCCTTGATACCTCGCTTCACTGCGGCAGAATGCGCAAACTACCTTAAGGCCGCTGGATATGACCCAGATTGAGCAGGATTTGCTCTAGCGGTGCAAGTGATGCCATCACGACACCGTCTGTCGGCTTTGTCTGATCGGCGACATTAGGTTTGTTTGGCAGTTTCCTGTGGTGGTTCGGAGTAACTTTCTGAAACCCAACAAAAGGATCTTTCCTTTGGCTCGATCGGCCCACATGGCACGGGTTTTGAAGATTGCCATGCGAGGCGGCGCGAGCTGCCTGCCTTTTACTCAGCGATGGATGGAACGAAAGAAGGAAGGCGATATGTCAGATTTGCGTCAAATCGCATTTTACG
>NZ_JAILYH010000067.1 GCF_019793435.1 Rhizobium redzepovicii
ACCTTCGGCGCTGTGAAATAAGATAAAGGGAGACAAACATGGGCAGCATTACCCTTCAGAAGGTTTCCAAGGTCTTCGGCGAAGCCAAGGTCATCCCTTCGATCGATCTCGATATCAAGGACGGCGAGTTCGTCGTCTTCGTCGGCCCGTCGGGCTGCGGCAAGTCCACGCTGCTCAGGCTGATCGCCGGTCTCGAGGATGTCTCCGGCGGCAAGATCGTCATCGACGGCAGGGACGCCACCGAAAAGGCGCCGTCGGAACGCGGCCTGGCCATGGTGTTCCAGTCCTATGCGCTCTATCCGCATATGAGCGTGCGCAACAACATCGCCTTTCCGCTGAAGATGGCGGGCGTCGACAAGGCTGAGATCGACCGCAAGGTGAGCGATGCCGCCCGGGTGCTGAACCTTACCGATTATCTGGAGCGCAAGCCGCGCCAGCTGTCTGGCGGCCAGCGCCAGCGCGTGGCGATCGGCCGCGCCATCGTGCGCCAGCCTTCGGCCTTCCTGTTCGACGAACCGCTGTCGAACCTCGACGCAGCGCTGCGCGTCAACATGCGTCTCGAAATCAGCGAGCTGCATCAGCAGCTGAAGACGACAATGGTCTACGTCACCCACGACCAGGTCGAGGCGATGACCATGGCCGACAAGATCGTCGTCTTGAACAGGGGCAATATCGAGCAGGTCGGCTCGCCGCTCGAACTCTACAGCCGCCCCCGCAACCTCT
>NZ_JAILYH010000068.1 GCF_019793435.1 Rhizobium redzepovicii
GGTCCGCTGACCGGCGTCATCGTCATGCAGTTCAATGCTGACAACGCCTCGGATCAGGACGCCATCCTCGACTCCGCTTACCTCGACGTCGCGGGCTTCCGCGCCGGTCTGTTCTACAGCTGGTGGGACGATGGTCTCTCGGGTGAAACCGACGACATCGGCTCGATCGTAACGCTGCACAACTCCCTCCGCTATCAGTACGAAAGCGGCACCTTCTACGCCGGCATCAGCGTCGACGAACTGGAAGACGGCTTCTACAAGACGGACGAAGAGCCGAACAACGTCGGCGTTGCCTTCGGCGTTGGCGGCACTGCCGGCGCGTTCAGCTACCAGATCACCGGCGGCTGGGACTTCGACAACGAAGACGGCGCTGTCCGTGCAATGGGTACGGTTGAAATCGGTCCCGGTACGCTCGGCCTCGCTGCCGTATACTCTTCCGGCCCGAACTCCTACTACTCCGCAGCTGAATGGGCTGTCGCTGCCGAATACGCTATCAAGGCAACCGACAAGCTCAAGATCACTCCTGGCGTCCAGTACTACGGTGACTACTACGTTGCTGGCGACGACTTCAGCGATGGCGATGCCTGGAAGGTCGGTCTGACGGTTGATTACCAGATCGTCGACAACTTCTACGCCAAGGCTTCGGTTCAGTACCTCGATCCGGAAGATGCAGACGACTCCACTTCGGGCTACTTCCGCCTGCAGCGTTCGTTCTAATCTG
>NZ_JAILYH010000069.1 GCF_019793435.1 Rhizobium redzepovicii
TGAATAGGCGGCTGACGGCAAATCCTGCCGGAAGGGCGCTGTATTCCAGCTATCGGGAAGCTGGCCGGGTTGAGCCACTCCATGCCAAAACTCTGCGGGATCGGCGATCTGTGTGGAGGACTCCGGTCCAGCCGCCGCAGCCCCCGCTCGAGCACTGTTGGGCGCGGGGCTCAGACGTCGTTGGAGTTGCTCCCGATCGGCGACGAGGTTGTCGAGGTGCAGCACGGCTGGCCGGCCTCTTCGCGCCAGTCGTCTAACGAGCGCCCGCGTGCCGTCAACCACGAAGACTCCGCAATCATAGTCGTTGCGCTGTTGGGTCATGCGGACGGGCTCCAGACGGGTACCCAATCTTTGTGCGAGCATTGCTGCAAACTCGTCGTTCTGGCCCCGGAAGGAGTCATAGTGATAGGCAGCCGGCCCCTCGCGGTTGCGACGGTCAACGAGTAGCAGCGACCAATGGGTGCCGCGGTGATCAGGATCCGAAGCACTGGCATCGCTCACTGGAAGGAACAGGAAGTCGGCTGTATCTCTTCCATCCTGATCATTAACGATGCGCTGGAAAGCGCTCAGCGCGGTGCTCTCATCGCCCAGGCGCAGATGATAATGGGCTATCAGGGGATCGATAAGCCGCGTCCTGGCGGCGAGATCCGGATCGTTTCGCTGCAAGTCCTGCATTAGCAGCTCATAATCCGTCTGGATATGCTGGTCGCCCA
>NZ_JAILYH010000007.1 GCF_019793435.1 Rhizobium redzepovicii
ACAATAAGCATCCAAACAAAAAGCCTCCGATGAAACCGGAGGCTGTTGTAACCCCATCGCAGATGGGGGTCCCGTTTGGACGCCGATCACCCCAAATGCGGGGTCCTTATTCCATGCCTAATCACACCCAGAGCGCGAATCCATCGACTGATGCGATCGCGATCGCCCGCGTCTTAGTATATTCCAGCCATCTGAGCGTGGCCGCTGTCAACGACACCCCATATCTCTCGGTGGCTTCGCCCAGGCGATCGAGGCCCGCCAGGTTGTCGGACGGGATGAATTTTCGGAAATCGTCGAGCGGCATCAGGAGCGTGGCCGCAAACTCGTTCGCCTCCTTCTCGATGTTCCGACCGACGCCGTGTTCAACGGCGTCCTTTGAGCAGTAGAAGCCGCCATCGAAATTGGGATCGTCGTCGACAAGATTTCGATGAAGCACGAAATGCCCCAGCTCATGCGCAATAGTGTAGGCTCGTCGGCCTGCACTCTGTTTCCGATTGTACATGATCGCCCAGCGCCGCGGCTTGCTTTCGCCGGGAACCAGTGCACCCTCGCAGTCTGGAAGATCATCGGCGACGATCCTCTCTATATGGCTGCTCGGTTCAATTTGCTTGGTGTATTCGAGGGCGAGTTCGGCGACGTTAACAGGACCCCGTTCGAACCGGTCAGCGCCGAGGACTGTATTCAGCATAAGAGAGATGTTGTTTGCGGCGCTACGGGGCGACTTAGTCATCGTCAGCCTTTCCTCCCATAAGCTTTGCCATAGCTCGAATCTTTTTCCGGGTGCCTTCCGACATCTGGCTGTATTCCCGGAAGAATGCCTTGTCCTCGGCGTCGGCCAGCGTGACTTCTTCGCGTCCAATCAGATAATCGGTCGTGACTCCAAGGACTGCGGCAATGTCTGCGAGCTTTTCTGCACTGGGGCGCGGAGGATCCTTGTTCTCCAACTCCCATATGTAACTCTTCGAAGAGGCAGTTGCGGTTGCGAGCTGATCGAGCGTCAACCCCTTCGCCGTGCGTAGCTCCTTGATTCTTTTGCCGAATGTTGGTTGTGCCATGATGGGACCGTTCTTGGTTTTTGTTGTTCGGTGTAGAAGTATCCTACGGCCCTTGACTCTGGAAGGCAACGCTCCCATCTTGTTCGGAGTAGCGATACTTTAACTTAAGTTAGAGTGAACAAAAGGGAGCCAGCATGCGTGTGAACATTGTGAAGTCGAAGAAACCTCCAAAGGAAATCGAACATGAACATGAGTGCCTTCACTGGGATTGATCCGTTTCTCGATCCGGCCGACCGGATCCTGGCGCAGATCGCGTTCAACATTCAGCTTCCGCCTTCGCTGCACGGCAAAGCGATCAGCCGCTACGAAGCCGTACGTCGCCATCTCGAGGCGACCACTTTCTTCAGCGACGGCATCGAGCATTTCTACCCCCAGGGATCCATGGCCATCGATGCCACGATCTCGACGCGGGGAACCGACGACGAATACGACATCGACATCATCGCCCAGCTTGCCGCACGGTACCGCCGGCTCGGTCCGCTCGGGGTGCTTTTGACACTCGAGGCTGCCCTGAGCGACTACCCGGTCGAGAAGGTCATCCGGCAGACGCGCTGCGTCACTCTCATCTACGCCGACAAGATGCATCTCGACGTCAGCGCCGCCTTTCGGGAAGGTGGTACCCCCGAGCGACGCAGCCAGATCATGCATGCGAAGGGACCGAATCCTTCTGCCGACGACTGCGAGGTGCCGAGCAATGCATATGGCTTTGCCGAGCACTACAAGGAACGGACGCCTGTCGAAACCGCTGTCACTGAAGCCTTCAGGCGCAAGTGGGAAGTCTACGACAGGATTCGCGCCGACGCGGAAGTTGATGAGGTTCCCGATCAGACACCCTTCGTCGTCAAGAACACGGCGACGCTCGCGCTGCAGCTCGTGAAGCGCCACAGGAACATCACCTACGACCGCAAGCGCCGTACCGGCAGGATGGCACCCTCCGTGCTGCTCGCCCATTACGCAGCATGCTCCGCCGTGCCTAACAGAACGTTGACCGACGCACTGATTACTCTGTGCAATCTTCTCATCGTCGACATCCGTAGGGCAACTTCGCTTGGAAGGACTCTTGTCGTCGTGAATCCCACCTGGGATCAGGACGAGTTCACCGATCGCTGGCCCGAATCCATCGCGCAGCAGGAAGAATTTGCAGGCGATCTCGTCGAGTTAGTGACGGCGGTCGATCAAGTCCGCTCCGGCAAGCTGGATCCTATCGACGTTCCCAAGCGGCTTCGCCAGCTCTTCGGCGACTATGTCGTGACCGAGGCGATCCGGAAGCTTGCCCAGGACAACGGCGACGCCGTCCGGGGCGCAACGCAGAGCTATACGAAAACGGGCGGAATCCTGCTGCCGGCTTCCGCAGTAGCCACGCCAGCGCTGGCGTCACCGAAGACGGCGTCGCCAATCAGCGCCAGCAGGCACGACTTCTTCGGGGACCCGGTTTGATGTCGTTCCTTCCGTACACCATCGAGGAGCAGGCCGCCGCCATGAGCGCGGCGTGGCCCTTGTTCGCACAGCGTCGTTTCCGCGCTGAAGCCATCATCTGGCGCGGCATGCTGAAGCCGCATAGCCGGCCCTACGAAGTCGAGATCGCATACAGCATGGACATGGTGCTCGACGGCCCCGAGGTAAGAGTGCTTTCTCCAGGCCTGACGCGCCTTCCGGGCAATCCGGAAGGATCGATACCCCACGTCTATAACCGCGACAACGATCCAGTGCTCTGCCTGTTTGACCCTGCTCGAGAGCAGTGGAGCGGCTGGCGGCTGGTGTCCGAAACGACCGTGCCTTGGGCGATCGACTGGCTGGCTTGTTACGAATTCTGGCTTATGACGGGCGTCTGGGACGGTGGCGGCCGCCATCCTCCCTCGAATGGACGCCGCATTAACGTTGAGAACCGCCCATGACCTATAATCCTCCGCGGCGTTCGGACGGAACGATCGAGCACACCCGAATCAAGCAACCGTGGCCGAAGGACCGGCCTTTCCGCATTCTGTCGCTCGACGGCGGGGGCATCAGGGGACTGTTCGGCGCCTCATATCTGGCCGAGATCGAGCGAAAGTATCTGGGCGGCGAATCCATCGCGGATCATTTCGACATGGTCGCGGGAACCTCCACAGGAGGGATTATCGCGCTCGGCCTTGCATCCGGGAAAACCGCAGCCGAAATATCGAAGATCTACACCGAGAGGGGAGAGTTCATCTTTCCGGAGCCCGGTTTCGTGATGGGTCCCTGGCACTGGCTGAAGTCTCTCTTCCGTCCCAAGCACCGTGGCACGAACCTGCGCGATGAACTGCTTCGCGTATTCGATCAGGAGGTCTTGGGCGCCGCGACCTGCCGCGCTGTCATCCCGTGCTTCGAAGGGAAGTACGGGGAACCCTTCATCTATAAGACGCCGCATCATCCCGACTACAAGATGGACCGACACAAGGCATTCGTGGACGTTGCGCTCCATACGGCAGCCGCGCCGTCGTATCTTTCCGCCGTCGACAGTCACGGGTATCTGATGCTCGATGGTGGGATCTGGGCCAACAATCCGATCATGAACGCCCTGGTCGATGTGCTCGCGTGCTACGACGTACCTCGCGAGAACATTCGTATCCTATCGATCGGAACGGGCGATGAGACGGTAAAGCTGGCGAAGCAGCACCTTGAGGGAGGCAAGCTGGCCTGGGGGGTCTCGCGGAAGGTCCCGCTGCTGTTTCGGCTCGCGTGCCGCGCACAGAGCAAGAATGCACTTGGCCAGGCCTATCTGCTCGTCGGAAAGCCCAACGTCCTGCGAGTTGATCTCGACGAACGTGAGCAACATATGGATCTCGATGACGTACGGCGCGCCAAGCAGGAACTTCCAAATTTTGCGCGTGCGCAGGCGGAGGCGAACGGTCTACTCGTCAGGCAGATGTTCCTCGATACGCGCGCAGATCCATATGTAGCCTGCGCCGCATAGAGCGACTAAACTAGCGGCAGCGCGAGTGACCTGGACACTTATGCCGCTGCTAGCTCGGGTCACCTTCGTAGGGGCGTTCTGGGATGGAACTCCTGGCATATGGGCTTCATCATCGCGATGGCCGGGGAGTGCCTAGTGAGTTCACGCCTGATCAATGACCGCATCTCTGCAGCCAGGGAACGGCAATCACGAATTCGAGCTAGAGCGTTTCATGTTTTGACCGAAGCGCATCCTGCGTTAGCGAAGTAGTTGGCGCATTCGTCTGGCTTGATGGTGTCTGCGAGGTGGCCGAGATGGCGCCAGGTGTCCTCGACGGTTCGCTTTTGGGCCTGGCGCATCCAATGCTTGATCTTGGCGAAGGCCTGCTCGATCGGATTGAGGTCGGGGGAGTATTTCGGCAGGAACCACAACCTCGCCCCGGCCGCCGTGACGGCATCGCGGATGGCCTTGGCTTTGTGGGAACCGAGATTGTCGAGGATGACGATGTCGCCGGGCTTGAGGTCGGGATCAACTGCTGGCGGACATAGGCAAGGAAACACTCGCCATTGATCGGACCGTCGAAGACGCAATGGTGAGCTCGTCGCAGCGCAAGGCGCCGAGGAAGGTCAGCGTGCGCCAGCGGCCATGCGGTGCAAAGCCGCGCAGCCTCTTGCCCTTCGGTCCCCAGCCGCGCGAGGGCGCCATGTTGGTTCTGATCCAGGTTTCGTCGATGAACACCAGCCGTTTCGGATCGAAGCGGTCTTGCCAAGCCTTCCAGCGCGCTCGGCGCCGGGCAATGTCGGCGCGGCCCTGCTCAAGGGCGAACAAGGTGTTTTTTAAACCTCAGGCCTTCGCGGCGCATGAACTGCCAGATGGCATTGTGGGAGACGGTGATGCCGCGGGCGGCCAGTTCGTCCTTCAGGCGGTGCAGCGTCAGGTGCGAGGTCTGTTCGATCCGCTCGACGATGAAGGCACGATGCGGTTCCAAAATACGCCGGCGATGGCCGCCCATCTTGCCGGGCGACACGCTGCCGGTCGCTCGATAGCGCTGCGACCACTTCGCCACAGACGAGACGGCAATGTCGAACCGATCTGCCACGGTCCGACAGCTCTGCCCGGCCGCAACGGCTGCAACAACACGCTCGCGAAGGTCATTCGAATAGGGTCGTGTCATGGATGCTGGCCTCCATTCCAGCATCCATGATGAATCACAAATCCGATGATTCGGGAATCCTGCCCCGATTCCGAAAAGCAAGGAACCGCTCTAGTCGACTCTGGTTTTGTCCCCTTGACCATCTCTTTTGCTCATCACGGGTTGAGAGAAAGTTCGAGTTCTTCCAGCGAACGAAACATATTCGATTCCTTTCGAGGCTTGCCACCCGCTTCCATCAAAATTCGTTTCAACTCAGCACGCACCCACTCTGCGTTTTCACCTTCGTAAACGTCGGTGAGGCCTCGAAGCACCGCCGCATCCTCGGTATCGCGAACAAGCACCGGCTCGCCGTTGTAGGCGTTTTCTTGGTTGACAATGTCGTTGAGGTAACTCCCCAGTGTCTCTACACTTAGGTGGCCCATCATGTCACGTGCGAGCGCCAGAACGACGTCGGGCTGCCACGCTCTGCCATTAAGCGCCCTGTCTCGAAGATAGAGATCGCGCACTACCTCTTGGCAAAATGTTGCCCTCAGCCGATGTCCGCTGCCGGGGATCATGCAACGTTTGAAAATGCTCGACATCTTGTTGCTGATCGAATCACTTTGAAGCGCAGAGCCTGTCTTGTACGACAGGAATATCTCATCCGGCGGCTTGTAGGAATTGCGTCTTCGTCGCCGCTTCTCGATAAACTGAATGCGCTCAGCCCAAACGTAATCCAACAGTTCCATCAAAAGGCCGATGGGCACAGGTGCTAGACGCGACGAGCCCCCTTTCTCGACGATAGAAACTGGAACGAACTTTCTTCTCTGAAGAAGCATTTCGTTGAGGGCAGATTTCACTTCGAGCTGCGTCTTCCAGTCGTCGTTTGCGTCTTTAAGTCTCGTGTTAAGACCCCGCTTCAAGAACACGGCTTCTTCACTTAAAGCCGCATAGATAGCACTCAGGCATACGTTGGAGCAGCCTATCGCCCGAAATCCGGCAAAACGCATTAAGTTCGCCACCAGAAACCAGGTGCTTCGACGATTCAGATCAACTTCAATCTGGGTCGATGTAATTATCTCCCCTGCCTCTTCGTCGCTCGGGGTGGGGCGACCCTTTCGTATTTTTTGTTTTTGCTCTTCCCGATACTGCACCGAGATGGGCGTGCTGTGGTCGTCGATTTTATACCCAATCCTCTTAAGGTGAATCGTGGCGAGCGTATCACCTCGTCGCTCGCGAAGGACGACGCCTGGCTCCTTTGCAAGGAAACGATAAAAAGCCAGTATGGTATTAAGCTTGGCTCCATCTGTTTCGGTATAGTTGACTTTGCTTAAAGGATTGAAAGTCACCACGTTTCCGAAACGTGAGCACCCGGACGCTGCATAATTCTTCAGGTCGTCTACGTCCGCCTCTCTGAAGCTGATGGCGTTGAAAAAAAGATAATCCCAAAAATCCGCCAACGCATAAGCGGCCTTTTCGACCGTCCGCCATCCGGCGCCGTCAAGTGCTAAGGTAGTAAGGTAGCGGTTCAAGGCATTGACGTTGCCCTCGCGTTGGTTAAAGCAAGTCACGAGCTTGCTCACCTTTCGTCCACCAACCCGTAGATTAGACGCTCTCGCGATCACTCGTGTCGCAGCAAGTTCCATCAGTACAAATCCCACGCCGACGTAAGGTATTTGCTCTTTGGCGATAATCGAGCGATCTCATCCCTGAACTCTGACGCGAACATCAGCAGCCGCGTCAATTGTTCTGACTGCGCGGCGACAACGGCTTTCAAAGACTTTACGGTGTCACCAGGCGCCAGCGATCCGACTGCCACCTCGAGTTCGGACAGTTTTCTTCGCACCTCGTTTAAGCGCTCGCGCAGAAGCTTATATCCTTGCGGGCATTTTGGAGAAGTCAGTGTTGGATCCGAGAACTTGAAAATCCCTCGGCCTGGATCGTCCCACTCTCGGAAGTCTTCCAGCGTTTTCGGCCAGTAATCTGGGAGCTTCTTCGCACTCTTGGCGATCTCGTACGACCTCTCCATCGCTTCTACCTTCACACGGAAGGTTTCCAGCACAAATGGGCCCTTTTTTC
Source organism: Rhizobium redzepovicii (assembly GCF_019793435.1). Lineage (GTDB taxonomy): Bacteria > Pseudomonadota > Alphaproteobacteria > Rhizobiales > Rhizobiaceae > Rhizobium > Rhizobium redzepovicii. The sequence continues at coordinate 7,181 of NZ_JAILYH010000007.1, forward strand.
CCTTACTGAGCGACTTGGCTCGCGACGGCTGTTTTTTCAGCGCAGATGATTCTATTGCCATTGCATTAAGCTCCGGCGTGAGTGTTCAGGAGTTTCACGCGCTGTTCGACGTAAACAAGGTGCTCATCATTCGCTTCGCGGAGAGATGCGAACGCCGACGCTACTTCACGGTCCCAAAAAGGCGCAAGGACTGGTAGGCCCGCTCTATGAGGGCAAACAAGGCAACCACCTTCGTCCGCAAATGTGAAGTCTGGACCCTCGAAGACAGCGGTCGGAATCCCTGTCACATCGGACTTCAACTTCAAACAAGAGGCGTGTGCGTTATCTGCGGGGTTTTGGCCCAGGCCACATAGCGAATGACCTTCTTTGTGTACCCGCAACATTCTCTCCTTAGCTAAGCCAGCCAAGGCATCCAGGAAAGTTGCGGGCGCACCCGTGGCGCCAGTGATATGCACTTCTGACGCAAATTGTTTCTTGAGAGCATCGATCTCGTCCGTAAGGAGCCGCCCGAGGGGACCCGAGAGGACAGCGCCTTCCGCCACAGACTGTAGGATATCTTTGGTAAACTGCAGCCTGCTACTTTCCACAACTACCAAACGTTCCACGGTTGCCCGTTCGGTTGCTGAGCGTCTTTGCTCTGCTGCCTGCCTCTCGTCCCAAAGCTTAATCGTGCTCCGTGACCGAGACGATATGTAGCCCATCGTCGTTTCTGGGTTGAAATGTCGATACTGTAGGCTCAGTGCCGCTAAGTTCGGATACATATATCTCCAGAAGTAAGTGATACCGAAAAATTTCCTCAACTGGTGAGCAGAAAAATTCCACTTCGTTCCATCCGGCAGCGGTGGAGTCTCGCACCACGCAGCAAAGGAGGTTAGGCAAGCATTGATGTCGACATCGATCAGTTGGCCGGTGAAGACACAGTTGAATTGCAGCAGCCAATTGTCCGCTGGCGTTTCACCTATTTCGCGCAACCGCTCGAGGATAGAGACGGCCACTTGCACCGACTTCGGCACGGGAATGCGATCCACGTCCTTCTTGTTTTTCAAAATCAGAGAGTGAAGCCAGACGGCACCGTTTGGATCAAGTTCTATACAACCGACCTTGAGCGCGAAAATCTCGTTTTTCCGTCTCGCGGAGAACGCAGCGATTACGATGACGCATGCGGCGACCAGGATCTCGTAGATTGCATAACGCAGACCGGTACGATCCTGACGTACGCGACTCGCGACATTGGGAGTGATTTCCTCAGCGCCAAGTTTCTGTAGACGCTGGTTGGCCTTGATTAGTTGTTGGTGCGCGCGCTCGGTATTGTTCCGTGCACGGGCCTCCGCCAGATTTAAGAGGTGTGTGGTGGCATCATCGAGGATCAAAGTAAGTGCCGAATTGATAAGCCAACTCGCTTGATAGCTCGGTGGGTCTGGCCATGGGTCGCACCTTTTCGTCCAACCACGGATGCTTTTGTAGATGTGTCTCGGGCTGTTGTAGGCTTTGACCCCTATTGGGTCGTGGGTAAGCTTGCCTCGAAGTTTCCACAACGCGAACCAAACAAACAGCATCTTGTACACAGTATTACCATTGGCTTTCGCCTCGTCATCTTCGTCGTCCAGCCCTTCACGATTCAGACGAGCGATCACCGCTTTTCCGGCGACGCCCGCGCTTAGAAGAAACTTATCCAAAACCCTTCGCGCTTCCGGCGTCATACTTCTCGCCCCATATATCCCTAACAGCTCTGCAATTTTCTGAGGTGAAGCCGACCTGTGGCCGGCTTTCAAAGGAATGTCGATTTCGTCAGCGCGATACATGCTCACAAGAGTGTCGACGCGGGACGATAACCTCAGCAACCCTTCACGACCGTTCTCTTTTAAGGACTGCTCAAACTCCCTATGCCATCCGCCGGTGAGAGCTCGGTTGTTGGGAATGCCCCGGTCGTATCGCCATTGCAAAAAAACTAAAAATTTTTTGAAATCTATGTCGACTGAAGACGCACTTTCATTCCAACCGACAGGGGCAGGTTCGAGGCTATAAAACACAAGCAGCTTGGCGGTTATCAAGTCGTTCTCCAAGCCAGCGTCATTGAGCCGCTTTTGATATGGCATAGGAGTCAAGAGCGCATCGAAGGAAATAGTACGACTTGTGAGCCGCATCGTGTCCGGGTTCTGTGTTTCTATGACCCATCGGTCATTTTCGAACCTGCCCCCTTTCAACCATCGCCGATGTGGAAGTCTGCCCATGACATAATCATGATAGATTCTGGTATCGTTTGATGAGCTGATTTCAACGAGCACTTGTTCCTCCTATTATTTGCCGGTGAGGGATTTTGGCATGGTCACCAAATGTAGAGAGGCTCGACCGCGCCGCTTTCCAATCCGGAATCGATTGCAATGCAGATCGTTTCAAAGGCTTTTGCGAAGCGACTTTCGCGCAACTTTTCTTCGTAGACCTGCACGATCGCCAACCACGGAACCCACGCTCTAATGAAGCGCTCAGGGTTGGTATGAAGCATCTCTTGCATTTTGGTTTCGAGGGTGCGGCGTGCCAGATGAAGGTTTGACATTGACGCTTCGGTCACCGGAAGCAATCGAACCGAGTCTGGAAGGAACGACATCGTCTCGACGTCCTCTGGAGGAGCCGTTTCAGCACGAGGGCGTACGTTAGCAAAGTCGAGACCCGATCTCAGGCCTAGTTGAAAACGACGATCAAGATCTCGTTGACTCAAACCCAGCGCCTCGGCGGCTCTCTCGATACCCCCAACCGCGACAGCTTCCCATTTGTCCAGGAATTTTCGGATCAGAGACGCCAAGACCGATTTCACGCCTCTTTCATCCATATAATAGAATGGCATCGGGCCCGGTGCATGATTGCCCAACCCCGTGTTCACTGCGTACTGCAGATCGTCCAGTTCCGCCTTGCCGTTCAAAGCGGTCTTCCGGATCACCATTCTTGTCAGAGGAAGACCGCCTAGGAGGGGATCACCCGATATGCGGGTTAAGAACGCCGGCCACCATTCCGTCATAATGGAATGCGCTATGGTCCGAACTCTTTGTTGTCCAGGCCTTTGATATACCCAAAGAAGCTCTTTTAGCGCGGCCGAGACCCGAGGATTTTCTCGAATCGTCTCTGTCATCTTAAGCCATCGGTCGATGACAGTTTTGAAAGACAGTTGACGTTTAAATCGCGTTGAAACGAATAGGGTGTCGTCGTTTTCAGCAACCGCCGTACTCTTGACGCTTGCCGTGACAACATTCTTCCGATGGCCGTTCTTTCTGGATTTATGGGTGTGAAGTGTATTTATCTCCACACTTCCTCTTTTCAATTTTCCCGTAAACAGCTCCGCCGGCAGGGACGCCACTGAGCTATCGTTGAGTACAGTGTCGATCACCACGATATGGTAGGCTGCGTTCGCGGCAATCGAGGACGGCATCACGAGCCTATGAACGGCGTAGTGCCCCCCGGCGCTTTTGATCAACCGGTAAAACTTCTTCAGGCTATATTTGAAATCTCTGCGGTTCCTATCTCGGATGAACTTCGCGACCAATCCAAGATATTGATCGTCATTTAGTCCCAATTTTTCCTTGAGCCATTCCTTTACATCGACGGTTCCAATGCCAACGTAATCTTTTAGGATCTCCGAGGTCTCTTCCCCGCCTGGAATCTTGGGGTCCTCCATCAATTCTTGGCCCCAGGTAAACGCCCGCCATTCACTTTCGAATTCATCGCAGAGGGACGAACGAAGTGCCTCTAAGCCATCGACGTTTTTGGCGGCGAAAGCTTGGGGCGCGGTCTCCGCGTCCATACCACCCAGATCGAACCTTCCCGCATCGATTAAGAGCGTCGCGATAGATGGCGTTTGCGACCCTGCCATTTCTGGGACACTTGCTGAGAATTCGTGGTACGGAAAAAAGCCGGCGTCCGCGAGATGGCCAAAGCCGGCCCTGATACTCTCAATGCTGGAGTTAATTGCCACAGCCTTCTTAGCCCGGCTGAGACTCTCGTCGCTTCCATCGCACAAGGAATCGAACATATTTGCTAGGCATGCCTCGATGTCCGACGGTGGCAACAGCGATTGGCGACCCTTCACGCACGCGGCAAACACTCTTACTTCCGGCCCATCTTGGAGGTAAGCGGCCTTTCCTGCGATCCACACCAGCGCGCTCACTGTGTATTGGAAATATCGATAGCTGGTGTTTCCGGTGAACTTATCTCCGAAGATAGTTTTCCACGCTCGCGAGAGCGACGCGCAGAACTTTCCGCCGTAGAGTCCTAAAACTGGCGTCAGGTGGTATCGTGTCGGATGACCCGGTATCGAGAATACATAACTTTGTTCATCCGCCATTATTTGTTACCATAAGTATTACAGAACGTTTCTCGATGTCAGAAGTGTTGCTGCGCGCTAAATCAATGTCCTTTGGTCCGACAACCAAGGATTCGATGGGCCTCACCAAAGGATTCGCGGCAATATTTGCAAGGACTGAGATTGATGAATTTTCACCCTTGCAAATTGTCAACAATTACTACATAACTAACTCCTGCGTTTATTTCGATTCGCTGAGATCTTACTTTTATTTCTTTTGCCTGTGAAGAAGGTTTTGCGCGCCGGGATTCTACGTCTTCGCGCAGTGTCAGCCGTAGCCTAACGTGATGCGATCGCAGCCCACTGAACAGTCGGTGAGGCTTCGCTGTCTGCTCTATGAGCCTGCCCCACTGAAAGGGAATTTGCGGCCCGCAAAAATGTAAGCCTCGTTGATCGCGAGTTTGTAATTTGGATCTACGCCTTCGGCGGCGAAATCACCCGATCAAAGACCGATACGGTCCAATCTTAATTGGACACGACACTCATCGACTTCAAAAAGCAGCGGTTCGTAGACAAATGGAGCCTACGAACGAAGCAGGAAGTGTCCGATGAGATTGCCTAAAAAACTGCGCTGATTTTCCACATCGTCTCCATACCGCATATGGAGAGCAAACCGTCTCAAGTACCGTTGTTTACGCTGCTTTTTCGTCTGCATACAATGTGACGAAAGTGGCCGAGAACGTCCCTCTTTCGGCAGATCGGCGGGCGCCAGATTGACGGTCACCCGCTTGCCCGGCAGCGACAGGCCGGAGGCATGAAGGGCGGCCTGCACCCGCTCGCGGCTTTCGGCCACGGCCTTGTCGGGCAGGCCGACGATCTGCATGCCGATCTTGCCGGGCGCGACCATGACCTGGACCTCGACCGGCACGCCTTCGATACCCTGAAATGCAACCGTACTGACGCGCGCGACCATCCGCCTACCCCCTGCCCAGCAAACTTTACTTACCGCCCTGCGGCCTTTAAGGCCAGCGGTTGCAATCTGGCATGGAAAAAAGAATAAAACAAGAACAGTCGCGGAACATATTCGGACGAAGCAAGTGACCTTGGTTGTATCCGATCATGCCCGCGTCCGGCTGCGGCCGGCAGGCTCAGCCGCGTTTGCGCTCGATCGCATCCCAGAGCAGACTTGCGATATCGGCGCCGCCGAATTTTTTCACTTCGCGGATGCCTGTGGGAGAGGTGACGTTGATCTCGGTCATGTAATCGCCGATCACATCGATGCCGACGAGCAGGAAGCCGCGTTCCCGCAGCGCCGGACCGATGCGCTCGCAGATTTCCTGTTCGCGCGACGTCAGCTCGGTCGCCTCGGCGCGGCCACCGACATGCATGTTGGAGCGGCTGTCGTGCTCGGCCGGGACGCGGTTGATGGCGCCGGCAAATTCGCCGTCGACCAGGATGATGCGTTTGTCGCCCTTGCGCACGTCCGGCAGATACTGCTGAGCGATGAAGGGCTCGCGGAAAAGCTGGCCGAACATTTCGAGCAGCGAAGAGAGGTTGCGGTCGTCGCGCGTGGAATGGAAGACACCGGCGCCGCCATTGCCGTAGAGCGGCTTCAGGATGATATCGCCCATCTCGTCGCGGAAGCGGCGGATCTCGGCGGCATCCTTGGTGATCAGCGTCTTCGGCATCAGGTCGGCAAATTCGGTAACGAAGATTTTTTCCGGCGAATTGCGCACCCAGGCCGGATCGTTGACGACGAGCGTCTTCGGGTGGATGCGCTCGAGCAGATGCGTCGAGGTGATATAGGCCATGTCGAAGGGCGGGTCCTGGCGCAGAAGCACCACGTCCATGGTGGACAGATCGACGCGCTCGGGCGCGCCGAGCTCGAAGTGATCGCCCTTGACGTCGCGCAGCAGCATCGGCTCGACGCTGGCAAAGAGCTTGCCGTCGCGGAAGCTCAGGCGTTCAGGCGTGTAATGGAACAGCCGGTAGCCGCGCGCCTGGGCTTCCAGGCTCATGGCGAAGGTGGAGTCGCCCGCAATATTGATGCCGGCGACATGGTCCATCTGGACCGCTACATTGGTGATCTTGGCCATTTCCGTCCCTCGCTGAATGCCGGACAGATGTAGGTCGGCCCGGTATCAAACGCAACGGTCAATCAAGGCTTCCGGCGCCAGCCAATTACCGGGTTTCGAGGATGCGCATCAGCCGGCCGCGATAGCTGTCGAGAATGACGGCGAGCACGATGACGGCGCCGATGACGATCGGCTTGATGTTGTCGTCGGCGCCCAAGAGCTGCAATCCGGTCGACAGGACCTGCAGAATGCAGGCCCCGACCAACGTGCCGATGATCGAGCCCTTGCCGCCCGAGAGGCTGGTGCCGCCGATGATGACCGCGGCGATGGCATTCAGTTCGTAGCCGATGCCGGCGACCGGGCTGCCGACATTGAGGCGGAGCAAATAGACCATGGCAGCAATGCCGGCCGTCAGCCCCGAGATGGTGAAGACGGCGATCTTGTATCGTTTCGGCTGGTGACCCGACAGGCGGACGGCCTCTTCATTGGTGCCGATGGCGAAGACGAAGCGGCCGAAGACGGTGTAGCGCAGCACGAACCAGCCGATGAGGACGACGACGATCGCAATCAGGAAGATCGACGGGAAGATGCCCCAGAAGATCAGGTTGCCGAAATCGACGAAAGGCTGAGGCAGGCCGGTAATCGTCGAATTGTCGCTGACGACGCGGGCCAGGCCGCTCGCGACATTCAACATGCCGAGGGTGACGATGAAGGACGGAAGCTTCCACTTCTCGCAGATCCAGCCGTTGACGGCGCCGAGCGCAGCACCGGTGCCCATTGATGCCAGGCAGGCGAGAATGATCGCCTGCCATGGCGAAAACACCGGATTGATCATGATCGTCGCACCGATCACCGTGCAAAGGGCAAGCAGCGAGCCGACAGAGAGATCGATGCCGCCGACCAGGATGACGAAGGTCATGCCGGCTGCCAGCACGGTGTTGATGGCGATCTGCACGAAGATCTTCAGGAAATTCTCCGGCGTGGCGAAATAGGGCGCCGTCGCCGAGAAAAACGCCAGGATCAGGACGAGGGCAATGGCGACGCCCGCCTCCTTCATCGAGATCCTGATCAGCTTGTCCCAGAAGCGCGCCTCTTTTGCCTCGGTCTGTTTTTCAATGCTGGCGGACACGGCTGTACTCCTTGTAGGCGAGCGACAGGATCCTGCTCTCGTCAAATTGTTCGCGGGCGATTTCGCCCGATATCTTGCCGTCGGAGAAAACGATGATGCGATGGCAAATGCCGATCAGCTCCGGCAGATCCGAAGACACGACCAGCACACCTTTTCCTTCGGCGGCAAACTTCCACAAAAGCTCATAGATCTCGGCCTTGGCGCCAACGTCGATGCCGCGGGTCGGCTCATCGAAGATCAGCACCTTGGGACCGCGGAACAGCCATTTGGCGATGACGACCTTCTGCTGATTGCCGCCGGAAAAGGTCCTGACGGCCTGATGGATAGAGGGGGTCTTGATCCGCAACTCGCGCACGAGGCGCTGCGAATGATCGTCCTCCGCTCTCCGGTTGATCAGCCCGTTGCGGGAGATCTTGGCGAGATCGGTGATGGTGGCATTCTGGGCACAGCTCATGTCGAGCATCAGGCCCTGCATCTTGCGGTCTTCGGTCGCCAGGCACAGGCCGGCGGCAACCGCATCCTTCGGCGAGTTGATCTCGACCGGCGCGCCGTCCAGGCGGATCTCGCCAGAGGCCTTCAGGTCGGCGCCGAAGAGGGCGCGCACCGCCTCGGTGCGGCCGCTGCCGACCAGGCCGGCAATGCCGACGATTTCGCCCTTGGCAACCGAGAAGGACAGTTCCGGGCTGTTGCGCGTCACCTTCAGGCCGGAGACACCGAGCGCTTCGCCGGATATTGTGCTGTCGCCTTTGAAGATGCCGTGATCGGCAAGCTTGCGCCCGACCATCAGCTCGACGATATCGGGAATAGCAAGGCCTGCCAGCGGCCGGGTGATCACATGCTGGCCGTCGCGCAGCACCGTCACCTCGTCGCCGACTTCGAAGATTTCCTCCAGCCGGTGGGAGATATAGAGGGTGGTGACGCCGCGGCCCTTCAGCCGTTTCAGAATCTCGAACAGGCGATCGACCTCCTTGGAGGTCAGGGTCGCCGTCGGTTCGTCGAGAACGAGAAGCTTGCTTTCGTAACATAGCGCCTTGGCGATCTCGACCAGCTGCAGCTGGGCGACGCTGAGGCGGCTCGCCAACGTCGTCGGGGCGACATCGAGGCCGACCTCTTCGAGCAGTTCGGCGGCCCTGGCGTTCATCGCCTTGTAGTTCACCAGGCCGTAGCGGCGCGGCAGATGTTCGAAGAGCAGGTTTTCGGCAACCGTCAGGTTGGAGAGGGGATGCAGCTCCTGGTGAATAACCCGGATGCCGGCCCTGAACGCCTCAAGCGGCGAGGCCGGGTGATAAGGCCTGCCGTCGAACAGGATGTGACCGTCATCCGGCCTGAAGACGCCGCCGAGCAGATTGATCAGGGTCGATTTTCCGGCGCCGTTCTCGCCAAGGAGAACATGCCCCTTGCCGCGGCCGATCCGCATCGAAACATCCTTGAGCGCCACGACTCCCGGGAAGCGCTTGCCGATCCCTTCCAGCCTCAGGATGTCGTCATCTACTGCGTCTGACACGTCGACCTCATGCGCGCTTATGCGATCCTCCGCGAAGGCGCATAGGAGAGGCTCGAAAACGAGCCTCATCCGGAGCGATCAACGCGTCAATCGGTTTGTTAGCGGTTGGCGCCGGCCAGCAGCCGGCGCTCCTTTGGTTTTACAACCGGCGATCCGCTTATTTCAGATCGGCAGAGGTGACGAGCTTGACGTCGGTCTTGACCCAGCCAGTGAATTTTTCGCCGGCAAGTTCGCGCAGGCCGTAGTCGATGCCCATGACCGCCATCTGCGCACCATACTGCTCGACGGTGGCGAGCATCTTGCCATCCTTGATCAGCGGCTGAACGGGCGGGATGTTGTCGAAGCCGACAACCTTGATCTTGCCGGCCTGGCCGGCGGCATCGAGAGCCTTGACGACGCCGAGAGCCATGGAGTCGTTGGCGGCCATGACGCCCTGGATATCCTTATACTTCGTCAGGAAATTCGTCATGACGGTATTGGCTTCTTCGGTCTCCCAATGGGCGGTCTTGCTGTCGAGAAGCTCGAGCTTGCCCGATTTGACCGAGGCCATGAAGCCTTCCTTGCGCTCCTTGGCGTTGTCGGCCTCGGGGTTGCCCTCGAGGATGACCACCTTGGCGCCGGCTCCGAGATCCTTGGCCAGCGCATCGCCTGCAAGCTTTGCGCCTTCCTTGTTGTCAGGTCCGAAGAAAGCCAGATCGATACCGGCCTTCTTCTTGGCATCGGCATCGAGCGGTACGTCGATGTTGATGACCTTGACGCCGGCCTTGACCGCCTTTGCCAGCGGCGTCGCCATCGCCTTTGAATCGGCGGGTGCTACGACGATAATATCGTATTTCTGGGTGACGAAGTTCTCGACGGCGTCGACCTGCGAGGCGAAGTCACGCTCGTCCTTCATGCCGACGGCCTTGAAATCGAACTTGTCCTTGTTCTCAGCCGCATATTTGTCGGCGCCAGCTTTCATCTGCTTGAAGAACTCATTGGACAAGGATTTCATGATCAGGCCGACCTTCGGCTTCTCGGCCGCGAAGGCAGTCGACACGCTGCAGGACAGCGCCAGCACCAGGGTACCGGCGATACCGAGCTTCAAGGCCGCACGGCGCGGTGCATTGATCAAGACGGATTCACGCTTAAATTTGGACATTTTTTCCTCCGAACGGCCCAGGGCTCAGCTCCATCTGAGTTGCCCGCGGCAAATGAACCGTTTCCAACGCCAAATGGGTAACACGCCTCCAAAAATTGTCAAGCGACCAAAACGGCGCCCTGGAGCGAACTGCATCGCCACGTTCGACGCATATTGACATGAGCGCGATGAACCGTTTCCATGCTCTTAGGCAGGCGCTGCTCGCACGTTCAGACGCTGGAATCGAGACACGGCCCTTTGACTAGGGACCTGAAGACCATTAGCTGGAAGCCAGGATCAGGCGCCCTCGGGCGCCTTGCGCAGGCGAAGATGAAGGGCATCTATTTCTGTCATGTCAAAGGTCGGGATCAGGGATGTTGCCAAGCTTGCGGGTGTTTCCACCGGCACCGTTTCCAGGGTTTTGAACGATCATCCGTCCGTGACCAAGGATGTGCGGGCACGCGTCGAAGGGATCATCAAGGACCTGGGTTATCTGCCCGACCCGTCGGCAAGAAGCATGCGCAGCAAGGTCAGCCGCCTGATCGGCATCGTCATCCCGGATCTGACCAATCCCTTCTTCTCCGAACTCGTGCAATCGGCAGAACAGGCGGCGGCCAATCACGGCTATAATATCATCGTCATGACCTCGCTTGATCATGCGGCCAAGGAAGCCGATCGGATCAAGCAGCTGACGAGCCGGAAGGTCGACGGCATCATTCTCGTCCCCAGCAATGATTTTCATACGCTCAAGCTGCCGAAAGGGTTGCCGATCGTCGTCGTCGACCGTCTTATGCCCGGATATTCCGGCATCGCCGCCGATCACCGCGCGGGCGTTCGCCTCGGCGTCGAGCACCTTCTGAAGCTCGGCCATCGCCGCATCGGCTTCATCTCAGGGCCTGGACACTCGGTCCCCGCCAACGACCGCCTGAGGGGTTATCTCGACGCAATCGAGCAGGCGGGGGAGCAGGCGGACGGCAGCGCGAAAACGGCGGGACCGCCGCTGATCGCCGAAGCCGCTTTCGACTATGAGAGCGGCCGCTCGGCTGGAAATTATCTTCTGGCCCGCGCCCGCAACGAACGGCCGACGGCGATCTTTGCCAGCTCGGACCAGCAGGCAATCGGCTGCATGCGGGCAGCGCATGATCTGGGAATTCCGGTTCCCGCGGCCCTTTCCATCGTCGGCTTCGACGGCATCCCGCTCGCCAGCATGACGACGCCGCGCCTGACGACGGTGAAGCAGCCGATCCAGGATGTCGCCGCCGCCGCGGTCGCCGTTCTGTTGAACAAGCAGACCGCGCCTGAGCTCGACAATCCGATCCTGTTTGCCTGCGAGGTTTTAGAGGGCGAAACCACCGCCCCGCCCCAGCCCGATTAGTCGCGCATGATGGGCGGCGGCGCTTTTCAGGCGGCGATGCCCTGATTGCCGCCGTTACGCAGCATGTTGCGCAGGCGATAGGCAATCGCCAGGGGCTTCGGGAAGGGCTTGCGGAGGAAGGCGACCTTGCGGACATAGTTGTCGACCCGCCAGCTCGCCCAGGTTCCGCCGGCGAAAAAGGCGACGTCGCCGGCGCAGAGCGTGCGTTCGGTGCCGTCCTCGGCAGTGATATGGACCTCGCCTTCGAGGATCATCACTGTCTCGTCCCAGCCGAAATACCAGCGGAATTCGCCTGATGTGCAGTCCCAGATCGCCGTCAGCGAGGCCTCGTCATGACCGCGCGAATGCTCGGCGGTGCGGGCCTGCGGATTGCCGCTGATAATCCAGTCCGGATTGATCGGCGTCGATTTCAGCGGCAAGAGATCGCTTGCATGCGCGACGAAGGATTTGCCGGCCGGCTTTACCACGGCATAAGGCACCGAGCGCGCGGCCATGGCGACCGCACTTGCAAGCATCAGCTTCCAGGCCATGAAACAATCCCCAATTGTTATCCCTACCGAGATTTGGCTAACAGAGAGTCGTGAGCACCTGGTTCAAACGGGCACTAAAATTTTAACGATCCGGACAAGGATGGGTTGAAACGAGGTCAGAAGGCGTCAGGAAAGTGTCGCGGCAGCCGCCGTGGCGTCACCGCGACAATATCGTAACGCTGGGAAAGCCGGGCCTGATCCGGCTGGCGGGCGAGCCAGAGATCGCTTGCCGCTCGTATGCGCTTCTGGGCGGCGGCGGAGACGGCGTCGACAGCTGCCGCCTCGCCGTGGCGGGCCTTGACTTCGACGAAGACGGCGAGGTCACCCTTGCGGGCAATAATATCGATCTCCCCGAGCCGGGTGCGGTGGCGCAGCGCCAGGATGCGGTAACCCTTCAGCATCAGAAAGACGGCGGCGACATATTCCGACATCAGGCCGCGGCGTAGCGCCTTTCTTCTCAGGGCGGTGAGGTCGCTATCGCCCATCGGCGCCCTTCAGCTCCAGCAGGCGCTGGTAGAGCACCTTGCGCGGCAGACCGGTGAGACGGGCCGCCTCGGCCGCGGCCTTGGCCGTCGGCATGGTCTTCGACAGATCGGCCAGCACGGCTTCGACATCGGCCTCCGGCGTTTCCACCGGCTCCGGCGGCCCGACGACGAGGACGATCTCGCCCTTGACGTTGTCCACCTCCCGGTAGTGCGCGGCAAGCTCGCCTAACGTGCCGCGGCGGAACTCCTCATAGGTCTTGGTCAGCTCGCGGCAGACGGAGGCGGGCCGGGCGCTGCCCAGCACGTCGGCGGCTGCAAGAAGCGTGGCGCCGATGCGATGCGGCGATTCAAAGAAGATCAGCGTCGCGGGGGCCGCGGCAAGTTCGCCGAGACGGTCGCGGCGGGCCTTGTCCTTGACCGGCAGGAAGCCGGCAAACAGAAAGGCGTCGTTCGGCAGGCCGGAGCCGACAAGGGCTGCAAGCGGCGCCGATGCGCCGGGAATGGGAATGACGCGGTAACCTGCCGCAATTGCCTGCTGCGCCAGCCGATAGCCGGGATCGGAGACCAGCGGCGTGCCGGCATCGGAGACCAGCGCCACCGAGCGGCCGGCCTCCAACGCCTGGAGGAGCCGCGGGCCGGCCTCGTCGGCATTGTATTCGTGATAGGCGAAGGGTCGATTCTGGATGCCGTAGCGGTCGAGCAGCACGCGGGTGACGCGCGTATCCTCGCAGGCGAGCACATCGGCGCCGGCCAGCGTTTCCAGCGCCCGCAGCGTGATATCGCCGAGATTGCCGATCGGGGTGGCGACCAGATAGAGCGCCGGCTCCAGCGGCCGCGCCGGCACCGCCATATTGTGCAGGCGGAAGCTTCGCCGGGTGGCGGCCTGCTCTGTCGTTTCCTCATTCATGCAATTTGCTTTCGTCCCGCCGTCATCGCGCCTTTATGGGCGAGCGGCACGGCTTCGGCAAGGGTTCGGATTTCTGTGAGAATTGCCCGGGAAAACCGCAAATGCAGGCGCTTGGCCCTCCATGCCTCTTGCAATCCGATGCTGAAGTCTGCCATTTTGCCCGTCCACTCCTCCGGTCTCAGGCCGGGAAAGCATTCTTCGGGTGCTCGATGCGCCCGGACAGTCACGGTCGAAAGCGGTAGCATTCCATGCGTATTACTATTGAGCGGTCAAACCTGTTGAAATCGCTGAACCACGTGCACCGCGTGGTCGAACGTCGCAACACGATCCCGATCCTGTCCAACGTATTGCTCAAGGCCGACGGCCAGAACCTCGACATGAAGGCGACCGACCTCGACCTCGAAATAACCGAGGCGACACCGGCAAGCGTCGAGCAGGCCGGCGCCACCACCGTTCCGGCCCATCTTCTCTACGATATCGTGCGCAAGCTTCCGGACGGCTCGGAAGTGCTGCTCGCCACCAGCACCGACGGCGGCTCGATGACCGTGCAGTCCGGCCGCTCGAAATTCTCGCTGCAGTGCCTGCCCGAATCCGACTTTCCCGATCTGACCGCCGGCACCTTCACGCATTCCTTCAAGCTGAAGGCGACCGATCTGAAGATGCTGATCGACCGCACGCAGTTCGCCATCTCGACGGAAGAGACGCGGTACTATCTCAATGGCATCTTCTTCCACACGATCGAGAGCAATGGCGACCTGAAGCTCAGGGCAGTCGCCACCGACGGCCACAGGCTGGCGCGCGCCGATGTCGATGCGCCCTCCGGCTCCGAAGGCATGCCCGGCATCATCATTCCGCGCAAGACGGTCGGCGAGTTGCAGAAGCTGGTCGACAATCCGGAGGTGACGGTGACCGTCGAGGTCTCCGACGCCAAGATCCGCCTGACCATCGGCTCGATCGTCATGACCTCGAAACTGATCGACGGCACCTTCCCGGATTACCAGCGGGTCATCCCGACGGGCAACGACAAGGAAATGCGCGTCGACTGCACGACCTTCGCCCAGGCCGTCGACCGTGTTTCCACCATTTCGTCCGAGCGCGGCCGCGCCGTCAAGCTGGCGCTGTCCGAAGGGCAGCTGATGCTGACGGTTAACAATCCGGATTCCGGCAGCGCGACCGAGGAAGTCGCCGTCGGTTACGACACGGATGCGATGGAAATCGGCTTCAATGCCAAATACCTGCTCGACATCACCGCGCAGCTTTCCGGCGAGCAAGCGATCTTCCTGCTGGCCGATGCCGGCTCGCCGACGCTGATCCGCGACACGGCGGGCGACGATGCGCTCTACGTGCTGATGCCGATGCGCGTCTGACGGGAACGAAGGCCCCCCGGCCCCGTTTTTCCTCCAGTTAAGCGGAGGATTGCTCCTCCTGTGAAAACGGAGGATCCGATGATGAAAAAGGCGGGAACGGTGCGCATCGGCGTATCCGGCTGGACCTATGCGCCCTGGCGCGGCCAGTTCTATCCGAAGGACCTGCCGCAGAAGCAGGAGCTTTCTTACGCCGCCCGGCGCTTCCCGTCGATCGAGATCAACGGCACCTTCTACAGCCTGCAGCGTTCGGAAAGCTTCGGCCGCTGGCGCGACGAAACACCTGGTGATTTCGTCTTCGCGGTCAAGGGGCCGCGCTTCATCACGCATATGCTGCGGCTGCGCGAGATCGAGACGGCGCTCGCCAATTTTCTCGCCTCCGGCCTGCTGCGGCTTGGCCCCAAGCTTGGGCCGATCCTCTGGCAATTCCCGCCGAACATGGCTTTCGATCCCGATCTTTTCGAAAATTTCCTGGCGCTGCTGCCGCAGGACCGCGATGCGGCTGAAGCACTTGCCAAGCGGCATGACGGGCACGTCAAAGGCCGGGCCTGGCTTCGAAGCGACGGCGATCAGCCGATCCGCCACGCGCTCGAAATCCGCCACAACAGCTTCCGCTCTCCCGCCTTCATCGAGATGCTCCGGCGACATAATGTCGCCCTCGTCTGCGCCGACACGGTGGAATGGCCATTGCTAATGGATATCACCGCCGATTTCATCTATTGCCGCCTGCATGGTTCCGAACAACTTTATGTCAGCGGCTATGAGGACGAGGCACTCGACCTATGGGCCGAACGCATCCGTGCCTGGGCAACCGGCGGAGAACCGAAAAATGCGACGCGGGTGCTGGCGCCGCTCGCAGCGTCCAGCAAGGGCCGCGACGTTTATCTCTATTTCGACAATACCGACAAGAAGCTGCGCGCGCCTGTTGACGCCGATCATCTTTGCCAAAGGCTTGCCGATCTTATGCCGCGTTCCGCCCCGAAAGCCGCATGAGCTGTTGATGCCGGTATCCTTGTTGCGAAAATCCTTGTCCCGACAGCGACAAGCGGCATATTAAGACAGTCGATCAACATGCGGATGGGTGGAGAATGCGCTTAAGGGTCAAGGTCAAGGAACAGCTCGGGAAAAGATTCGATGAGGAAATCCGTTTCTTCCGGGGGATGATGCAGGGGCCGAAGACGGTCGGCTCGATCGTGCCGACCTCCTCGATCACCGCCAGGCGCATGGCAAGCGTCATCGACATGCATTCCGGGCTACCGGTGCTCGAGCTCGGGCCCGGCACCGGCGCGATCACAAAGGCGATCCTCGGCCGCGGTGTGAAGCCGGACAATCTGGTCGCGATCGAATATTCGACGGATTTCCACCAGCATCTGCTGCGCGCCTATCCCGGTGTGCACTTCATCAACGGCGATGCCTTCGATCTCAAGACCACACTTGGCACCTTCGGCGACCAGACGTTCGATTGCGTCATCTCCTGCATTCCGCTCTTGAACTTCCCGATGGCGATGCGCGTCTCGCTGCTCGAAAGCCTGCTCGACCGCCTGCCTGCCGGCCGGCCGGTGGTGCAGATCTCCTACGGCGCGATCTCGCCGATCGCCGCCAATCCCGACCGTTACCATATTCAGCATTTCGACTTCGTCATGCGCAACATCCCGCCGGCGCAGCTCTGGATTTATAAGCGCGGCTGATGTTCGGACTCTATATCACCCATCCGCAAGTCAAGATCGATGCCAACGTGCCGGTGCCAAAATGGGGGCTTTCCGATGTCGGCGCCGCGCGTGCGCGCAAAGCGGCCGAGAGCGCCTGGGCGCGGCAATTGCGGCAGATCATCTCCAGCGACGAAACCAAGGCGATCGAGACGGCCGAAATTTTGGCGGAAGCCACCGGCGTGACGATCGAGATCGTCCACGGCATGCATGAAAACGACCGTTCGGCCACCGGCTTCCTGCCGCCTGCGCAATTCGAGGAAGCGGCCAACTGGTTCTTCGCCCATCCGGAAGAGAGCTTCAAGGGCTGGGAGCGCGCCGTCGACGCGCAAGCCCGCATCGTCGAGGCGGTGAAGACCGTTCTTGCCACGCATGATGCGACAGCCCCGATCGCCTTCGTCGGCCATGGCGGCGTCGGCACGCTGCTCAAATGCCATCTGGCCGGCAAGCCGATCGGCCGCGACCGCGACCAGCCGGGCGGCGGCGGCAATCTCTATGCTTTCGGCCTTGCGGATCTGGCCCTGACATGCGACTGGACACCCATCGAAGACTGGCGGGGGTGACTTGAAATGGACGCACGCGAGCGGCTGATCGTCGGCCTGGATGTTCCAACGATCGGCGAGGCGGAAAAACTGGTTTCCACGCTCGGCGACGACATTCTCTTCTATAAGATCGGCTATCAGCTGGTCTTTGCCGGCGGGCTGGAATTCGCCCGCGATCTTGCCGCAAGCGGCAAGAAGATCTTCCTCGACATGAAACTGCTCGACATCGACAATACCGTTGCTTCAGGCGTCGAGAACATCGCCAAGATGGGCATGTCGATGCTGACGCTGCATGCCTATCCCAAGGCGATGAAGGCGGCGGTCGAGGCGGCGGCCGGCTCCGACCTCTGCCTGCTCGGCGTCACCGTGCTGACCTCGATGGATGCCGAAGACCTTGCCGACGCCGGCTACAGCCAGGATCCGCACAGCCTGGTGCTGCGCCGAGCCGGACAAGCGCGCGCCGCTGGCATGGGCGGTATCGTCTGCTCAGCGGCTGAGGCGGCGGAGGTGCGCGAGATCGTCGGACCCGACATGGCGATCGTCACCCCCGGCATTCGTCCGACGGGCAGCGACCATGGCGACCAGAAGCGGGTGATGACGCCGTTCGACGCGCTGAAGGCGGGAGCGACACACCTCGTCGTTGCCCGGCCGATCGTCAAGGCGCCCGATCCCCGGCATGCCGCTCGCGCCGTGCTCAACGAAATGGTTGCTGCGCGCTGGCCGGCAAACCGCTGACAGACACCAAAAGGGAGAAGACCATGGCCAAGGGGTATTGGATCGCCCGCGTCGATGTTCGCGATGCAGAGCGCTATAAGGATTATGTGGCGGCGGCCAAACCCGCCTTCGAAAAATACGGCGCAAATTTCTTGGCGCGCGGCGGCGCCTTGACCGAACTGGAAGGCAAGGCGCGCGCCCGCAACGTCGTGATCGAATTCCCCTCGATGCAGCATGCCGTCGACTGCTACAATTCACCGGAATACCAGATCGCCGCCAAAATCCGCCAGGAAGCGGCGGATGCGGAAATGGTCGTCGTCGAAGGCGTCTAGAGCGCCGTGCGTCGTTTCGGACGATGCGTCAGGCGAGTTCGGATCCGCAAAAACTGACGGTGCGATGGGCCTTCCCGTCGCGCCGGGATTCGGCTAAGACGGGTGCCGATACAGCATCCTGCCCAGCCTTTCGAGGAACCTGCCATGACCCTTGCCAACCTGCCGCCGCTCGTCACCGTATTCGGAGGATCCGGCTTCGTGGGCAGGCACGTGGTCCGGGCACTCGCCAAGCGCGGCTACAATATCCGCGTCGCCGTGCGCCGTCCCGATCTCGCCGGCTTCCTGCAGCCGCTCGGCAATGTCGGCCAGATTTCCTTCGTCCAGGCGAACCTGCGCTATCGCAACTCGATCGACCGCGCCGTCGACGGTGCGGATCATGTCGTCAACTGCGTCGGCATTCTGCACGAAACCGGCCGCAACACCTTCGACGCGGTGCAGGAATTCGGCGCGCGCGCGGTCGCTGAAGCGGCGCGCGGCACAGGCGCCACGCTCGCCCATATTTCGGCGATCGGCGCCAATGCCAATTCCGAGTCCGGCTATGGCCGCACCAAGGGCCGCGCCGAAACCGCCATCTTCTCGGTCAAGCCCGATGCTGTGATCTTCCGCCCGTCGATCGTCTTCGGCCCGGAAGACAGCTTCTTCAACAAGTTTGCCGACATGGCCCGCATGTCGCCGGTCCTGCCGCTGATCGGCGGCGGCAAGACGAAATTCCAGCCCGTCTATGTCGAGGATGTCGCCGAGGCCGTCGCCCGCGCCGTCGACGGCAAGGTTGCCGGCGGCAAGGTCTATGAGCTTGGCGGGCCCGAGGTGCTGAGCTTCCGCGAATGTCTCGAGATGATGCTGAAGGTGACGAGCCGCAAGAACCCGCTGGTCTCCCTGCCCTTCGGCATTGCGTCGATGATCGGCAGCATCGCCTCGCTGATCCCCCTCATAACGCCGCCGATCACCCCGGATCAGGTTCGTATGCTGAAGCATGACAACATCGTTTCGCCGGCCGCCGAGGCGGAAGGCCGCACGCTGAAGGGCCTCGGCATTGCGCCGACCATGGCCGCATCGGTGCTCGGCTCCTATCTCGTGCATTATCGTCCGCACGGCCAGTATACCGGCACCGGCAAGGCCGCCTGAACAGTTTCGAGCTTCTGGAGGACGCCGTTCGCGCACGCCGCGGACGGCGTTTTGCTTTGCCGGCTTAAGCAAAGCCGGCGCAAGTTTGAAATGTTGTTGTGCCGGCCATATCAGGCGCAGTTGCATAAAAGACGCATCGGAAATTTTGTGGAATTAACACCAAATTTAGCAGGAACGTTTATTGCTATTTGCCATTCCACTGACTACCAAACCCGCGCGTCTTCCAACGGACTCAACGCTTGGCATCGCGTGCG
The DNA here is from genome assembly GCF_019793435.1 of Rhizobium redzepovicii. GTDB lineage: Bacteria > Pseudomonadota > Alphaproteobacteria > Rhizobiales > Rhizobiaceae > Rhizobium > Rhizobium redzepovicii. Next base: position 26,634 of record NZ_JAILYH010000007.1, read on the forward strand.
GCAATCACTGTGAAAGGCATTTCTCGATGGGCAAGTCAATCGCGCTCCTGTTTGCGTGTGCGGCGCTGGTTATCCTTGCAGGCTCCTTCGTTGCGTCCGGTTCGGTCGCAGCAGTGAAGGGCGGCTGCTCGCCGGCCTACGGCGTCGATCCTTGCTCGACGGCTTCGATCAGCCATTGACGAAAGGCCGGCCTCGCCGCCGGCATCTTTCATAAAGACACCTAGCGGTCGGAGCGCCTGAAGCAGGACGCTCCAAAATGAACGCCCGGTCTTGCCCGCTTCAAAACAGCAGCGAGCACCGCTTATCTTGCTATCTGAAAAATACGGCGCCCTTGGCTGGCAATCGCATGCCTGTCCATAAGCTCGACGCGGCAAATTGCATTCGCGCCGGGGAGCCGCGCGAATGCAATGCGTTGGGATGTCTCAGCCGATCAAGCCGGTTGCGGCCATGCCGAGCAGCAGGACGCCGAGAATGATGCGGTAGACGGCAAACAGCGTGAAGCGGTTGCTTCTGATATAGGCCAGCAGCCATTTGACGGCGATGAAAGCGACGATCGTGGAAACGACGAAGGCGATGCCGAGTGCCGTCCAGTCTTCGTTTGCCGCGCCGCCGTCCTTGAAGGTCTTCAGCAATTCATAGCCGCTCGCCGCATACATGGTGGGGATGCCGACGAGAAAGGCAAATTCGGTCGCTGCGGCGCGGTTGCCGGTGCCGGCCAGCATGGCGACGAAGATCGTAGCGCCGGAGCGCGAGGTTCCCGGGAAGACACCGGCGACGATCTGGGCGATGCCGACGAGGATGGCGACGAGCCAGGTGATTTCCTTATGGGGGGCTTTGCGCGCCGCGGCCCATTCGGCAAAGATCATCCAGAAACCGCCGATGATGAGCGCCCAGGCGATCGGCGTCGCGGTCTCCGGCAGTTCGAAGCCGAGCTTCTTGACGATAAGTCCGAGAATCGCAGTGATGAGAAAGGCGACGATCAGCTTGGCGGCATAGTCGCGATTCTCAGGCTCCCGCCAGCCAAGCACCAGATCCAGCAGCCGACGCCAGTAGATGATGGTGACGGCGAGGATAGCGCCGGCCTGAATGACGATATTGAACATGTCCGACCGGTGGCCGAGCCATTGCTCCGCAATGATCAGGTGGCCGGTGCTCGAGATCGGAAGAAATTCGGTGATCCCCTCGATGACACCGAGAAGCGCAGCATTGATATAATCCATACATTGTCTCCGTTTAAAGGTCGGTCGGGCCTGACCGCTTGGGTCGATCAGGCCGCCGCTTCCATTCTTTCGTTAGACCGTATCTCGCCATTGTCAGATGGCGTAAAATCCGATTCGCTTGTATTGGCGGGGCCAAGCTCCTATAGCTTCAACCAATGAGTCATGACTAGGGCGCTATAACTGAGCTGCCACACAGTCCTGTAACAGCAATCACGAAGCTCGAGTATCGATGCCCACGCTTTATCATCATCCCATGTCATCCGCATCTCGCTTCGTCCGGCTGATCCTGGCCGAATACGGCTATCAGGCGGATCTGATCGAGGAGCAGACATGGGAGAAGCGCCGGGATTTCCTGGCGCTCAACCCGGCCGGCACGCTGCCTGTTTATGTCGACGACAGCATGCGGGCGCTCTGCGGCGCGACCGTCATTTCCGAATATCTGGACGAGACGCATGGCGTGTTGAAGCGCGACCGGCGGCTGCTCGCCGAGGACCCTTTCCAGCGGGCGGAAATCCGCCGGCTGAGCGAGTGGTTCATGCAGAAGATGGAAAACGACGTGACCAAGCCGCTCGCCCGCGAGCGTGTCTACAAGTTGCAGATGACCGCCGATCAGGGCGGCGGCGCGCCGGATTCGAAGATTTTGCGCACGGCCCGCGCGAATATCCGCCAGCATATGCGCTATCTCACCTGGCTTGCCGGCTCGCGCCAATGGCTTGCGGGCGAGCGGATGAGTTATGCCGACCTTGCCGCCGCGGCCTCGATTTCGATCCTCGATTATCTCGGCGAGATCGACTGGGCTGATGCGCCCGTCGTCAAGGACTGGTACCAGCGGCTGAAATCGCGCCCCTCCTTCCGGCCGATGCTGACCGAGCGGGTGCGCGGCCTGACGCCGGTTTCGCATTATGCCGATCTGGATTTCTGACGAGGGCTCTCCATGCCCGAAGCCGATAGAGATGACAAAGAGCGCCGCCGCCGCGACAATTTGACCATGTTCGTGCGGGCGGAATCTGCCGCCAAGGGATTCGATCTCTGCCGCATCACGCGGCCCGACGCGATTCCCGAAGCCAAAGAGCGCCTCGGCCAGTTCATCGATGCCGGGCGCCATGGGACGATGGAGTGGATGGCGGAGACCCGCGACCGTCGCGGCGATCCGCGCACACTCTGGAGCGAGGTGCGGTCCGTCGTGGTCTTCGGCCTCAACTACGCCCCTAAAGAAGATCCGCGCGGCATCCTCGCCAAACCCGATAAGGCTGCGATCTCGGTCTATGCCCGCAACCGCGACTATCACGACATCATCAAGGGCCGGCTGAAGGAAATCGCCACGCGATTTGCGGCGCGGGCCGACGCCGATGTCAAAGTCTTCGTCGATACCGCCCCTGTCATGGAAAAGCCGCTGGCGGCGGCAGCCGGCCTCGGCTGGCAGGGCAAACATACCAACCTCGTCAGCCGCACGCACGGTTCCTGGCTATTTCTCGGCAGCATGTTCACCACCGCCGATCTCGCCGTCGACGCTGAAGAGACCGATCATTGCGGCTCCTGCCGCGCCTGTCTCGACGCCTGCCCGACGGCCGCCTTTCCGGGACCCTATCAGATCGATGCGCGGCGCTGCATTTCCTACCTCACCATCGAGCATAAGGGGCCGATCGATCCTGAACTGCGGGTGCCGATCGGCAATCGCATCTATGGCTGCGACGATTGTCTGGCCGCCTGTCCGTGGAACAAGTTCGCAAATGCGGCCTCCGAGATGAAGCTGAAGGCGCGGGACGATCTGCAGGAGCCATCGATCGCCTTTCTGCTGACGCTTGACGATGCCGCTTTCCGCACCTTTTTCAGCGGCTCGCCGGTGAAGCGGATCGGCCGTGACCGCTTTATCCGCAATGTGCTGATCGCCGCCGGCAATTCCGGCGAGAAGGCGCTTATCGCCCAATGTCGGCTGCTCGCCGGCGACGCCTCGCCGGTGGTGCGGGGAATGGCAGTGTGGGCGCTGTCGCGGCTGATGGCGGCTGACGAATTCTCGGCCTTTGCCGCACAAAGGGCTGGTGAGAGCGATGACGACGTATTGAACGAATGGCGGTTGGCGGGAGTGGGCTGATGCATGTGATGATTTTTGGCTGCGGTTTTTCCGGCACGGCGATCGCCAAGGCCTTTGCCGGCAACGGCGTGCGCATTTCCGGCACTACCCGCTCGGCCGACAAGATGGCGGCGTTCCGGCAATACGGCATCGAAGCCTTCCTTTTCGACGGCGAGACCGTGACCGACGACTTGCGCCGGGCGCTGGGAAGCGTCACCCACCTCGTGCAGTCGATCGCGCCCGGCAAAGGCGACCCGTTGCTTCGGTTGCTGGACGAAGACCGCGCAAGCCTGCCGTCCAGCCTCGAATGGATCGGTTATCTCTCCACCGTCGGCGTCTATGGCGATCACAAGGGCGCCTGGATCGATGAGGAAACACCCTGCGTGCCCGTATCCGGGCGCTCGAAGGAGCGGCTCGAAGCGGAAGCGGGCTGGCTGGCAATGGGTGAGGCGTGCGGTGTGCCGGCGGCGGTGCTGCGCCTTTCCGGCATTTACGGGCCGGGGCGCAATGCCTTCTGCAATTTGGACAAGGGCACGGCGCGGCGGCTGATCAAGAAGGACCAGGTGTTCAACCGTATCCGCGTCGAGGATATCGGTGCCGCGACCCGCTTCCTGTCAGAGCATGGCCTCAGCGGCATCTATAACGTCACCGACGACCGGCCCGGCCCGCCGCAGGACGTGATTGTCGAGGCGGCACGGCTGATGGGCGTCGAACCCCCGCCGGAGCAGGCGTTTGAGACCGCCGAGCTGACGCCGATGGCGCGCTCCTTCTACGGCGAGAACAAGCGGGTTTCGAATGCGAAACTCAAGGCCGCCGGCTTCGAATTCGCCTTCCCGAACTATCCGATGTCGCTTGCGCAATTGTGGCAGGACGGACGCTGGCGGGGCTAGAGCCCAAGCGTTTCATACACTCAAAATCAGCGCCCATAATGAGTAGGAAATACCTACTTTACCCATTTGTCGGGATGATTTTCGCCGTATATTATGGTTAACGGCCTTTAAATTTGCGCAAATGTGGCGGAAAATATGGCGAAGCCGGAAAAAAAATTTCGCGATTTTTGTGAGTGCCGGGATGTTAACCGCTCCACTGAAAAATTCGTTCGGATTTTAACTGATTTCACTGCGTTTTTTCCGTTTCCCCCATCACCGCCCGCTTCCGAAATTCCATCATCGCACTCACGAATATTACATATTGTAACATTCCGTGATCATGCGCGGCACTTTTTCGCCACTTTTTCACAGATTTAAGCCCCGCCGCCTGCAAGGGCGTGAGTTCAATAGTTGAGGGATACTCTGTTTTGAAGAAAATATGTCGTTCTATTATCGCTGCCGCAACTATTGCAGCCTGCTCTTTCCTGCTTCCGGCGGAGAGTTTTGCTGGAAATGGCTGCGGCGGTGCTTCATGGTACGCACTTCACTCCAAAACTGCTTCCGGAGAACGTATGAATCCCGCCGTCTTGACTGCCGCACATCGTTCGCTTGCCTTCGGCACCAAGGTCAAGGTCACCAACCGCAACAATGGCCGCACCGTCGTCGTTCGCATCAACGACCGCGGTCCGTTCATCCGCGGCCGGGTACTCGACCTGTCGCGCGCCGCGGCACAGAACATCGGCATGGTCAGCTCCGGCACGGCGAAGGTCTGCTACCAGGTGATCAGCTAAAGCTGACAGCCGGTGATCAGCCAAAGCTGATCGAGGTGGTCAGCTGGGGCCAGGCCGGCCTTGCAGCAATTGGCTGCGCCGTCACCGGCGCTTGCTCTTGCCGTCAATCGCGGTTACCACGCGGTTGAGACTTGTGAACATTCCGCCCGCGCCTGTCGTGACCATGCGGACCGATCACACGTCATGGCAATTAGGAGATTTGTGAATGCGTCTGGGCGGCCGCCTCGAAGGGGCGATTTCTGTGCTCGCGGATATCGATGCCCGCAAGCGGCCCGTTGCCGACGCGCTGAAGGACTGGGGCCTTGCGCACCGCTTCGCCGGTTCCGGCGACCGCGCCGCCATCGGCAACATCGTCTATGACGCCCTGCGCATGCGGCTTTCCCATGCCTGGCTGATGGACGACGAGAGTGCCGCCGCCATTGCCCATTCCGTCATGTTCCGCCAATGGGGTTTCACCCCCGACAGTCTCGCCGCCGAACTGGCGGACGACAAGTTCGCGCCGGCACCGCTTTCGGCCGATGCCCTCTCGGCCTTCGCAAGCCGCTCGCTCGACGATGCGCCGCCGCATATCCGCGGCGATATTCCCGAATGGGTCCAACCCTCCTTCGAACAGGCCTTCGGCGCCGGCTGGCTCTCCGAGGCGCAGGCACTCGCGACGCGCCCGACACTTGATCTGCGCGCCAACATCTTGAAGTCCTCCCGCGACAAGGCCGTCAAGGCGCTCGAACGCGCCGGTGCACATGCAGCGAAAATCGCCCGCTACGGCATCCGGATTGCCGCCGGCGAAGGCGCTTCGCGACTTCCCAACGTGACGGCCGAACTTTCGTTCCAAAAAGGCTGGTTCGAAGTTCAGGACGAGGGTTCGCAGATCGTCGCCGACCTGGTGCTCGCCCATGAGGGCGACCAGGTCCTCGACTATTGCGCCGGCGGTGGCGGCAAGACGCTCGCCATGGCCGCCGCCATGCAGAACAAGGGACAGGTTCACGCTTACGACGCCGACCGCAAGCGGCTGGCCCCGATCATCGAGCGGCTGAAGCGGGCCGGCACACGCAATGTCCAGGTGCATGACGACGCCAAGGGCCTTGCCGGGCTTGCCGGACGCTGCGACAAGGTGCTTGTCGACGCGCCCTGCACTGGCACCGGCACGTGGCGCCGCCGCCCCGATACGAAATGGCGGCTGACGGCGAAGAACCTCGACGAACGCACCGCCCAGCAGCAGGGCGCGCTGGCGCAGGCAAGCGGCTTCGTCAAGCCAGGCGGTGAGCTGATCTACGTCACCTGCTCGGTGCTGCCGCAGGAGAACGAGGAACAGGTGCGCCGCTTCACGGCCGACAATCCTGATTTCCAGATCGTCAGCGCCCTGCCCGCCTGGGATGCGCTCTTCGGCAAAGACGCCCCGCGCCCGCACTCTTCCGATGGCCTGACAGTGACGCTGACGCCGGCTTCCACAGATACGGACGGCTTCTTCTTTTGCCGCCTGCAGCGGAAGGGCTGACGCCGCGGCAAATGGCGCGGTGGTTGCCGATTTTTCCGGGCGAATGCTCCGCAAAACAAGCGCGTGTGCAGACCTCTTGCATCCTTAAAACCATTCCAAACTAGAGCATTTGACACCAGTTTGCTTTTGGGCGAAGAGACGGGGCCCGATTTAGACGGAAAATCCGTCACAGGAGAGGATAATGAAGCTCAATAAACTCCGCGCAGCCGTGCTGGCGATCGCCCCCGCAGCCCTGCTCGCCCTTCCCGCGCATGGCGAGACCGATGCCGCCGCCGTGGTGAAACACTATGCCGAAGTGGCCCATGCCAAATACGAAGACTCGCTGACAACGGCAAAGGCGCTCGATGCCGCGATCGACGCCTTCCTGAAGACGCCTGATGACGCGACGCTGAAGACCGCCCGGGACGCCTGGATCAAGGCGCGCGTTCCCTATCAGCAGACGGAAGTCTATCGCTTCGGCAATCCGATCGTCGACGACTGGGAAGGCAAGGTCAATGCGTGGCCGCTCGATGAAGGCCTGATCGACTACGTCGATCCCTCCTACGGCACCGAGAGCGACGAAAACTCTCTCTATGTCGCAAATGTCATCGCCAACAAGACGATCAAGATCGACGGCAAGGATGTCGACGCCTCCAAGCTGACGCCGGAATTCCTCTCCGGCACGCTGGCCGAGGCCGGCGGCATCGAAGCAAACGTCGCGACCGGCTACCATGCCATCGAATTCCTGCTCTGGGGCCAGGATCTGAACGGCACGGGACCCGGCGCCGGCAACCGCCCGGCGACCGATTACGACCTGAAGAATTGCACGCACGGCAATTGCGACCGCCGCGCCGAATATCTGAAATCCGCCTCCACCCTGCTGGTTTCCGACCTGCAGGAAATGACCGACAACTGGAACGCGGACGGCGCTGCGACGAAGAATGTCGAAGCTGACCCGAAGGCCGGCCTCGTCGCGATCCTGACTGGCATGGGTTCGCTTTCCTACGGCGAGCTTGCCGGCGAGCGCATGAAGCTCGGCCTGCTGCTGCACGATCCCGAGGAAGAGCATGATTGCTTCTCCGACAACACCTACAACTCGCATCTGAACGACGCGATCGGCATTGCCGCCGCCTATACCGGCAACTATACCCGCGTCGACGGCACCAAGCTCAGCGGACCGTCGCTGCATGATCTGGTGGCCGCCAAGGACAAAGCGCTCGACGCCGAGACGGAAGGCAAGCTCAACAAGACGCTCGACGCGATGAATGCCATGGCCAAGCGCGGCGAGACAGTCGAGAAGTACGACCAGATGATCGGCGAAGGCAACAAGGAAGGCAACGCCGTTGTTCAGGCCGCCATCGACGGATTGATCGACCAGACGAAATCGGTACAGCGCGTTATTGCCGCACTCGATCTCGGCACGGTTCAGCTTGAAGGTTCCGACAGCTTGGATAATCCTAACGCCGTCTTCAAATAAGCAAAGGCGGGCCGCTTCGATGACGGAGCGGCCCCGACTCTGAAATGCGATTTGTTACTTCCCTCATTCCTGTGCTCGTCACAGGAATCCAGCCACGGCGCGTCCGCGCCGTGAATGACTCGGTCAGAGGGGAGTCTTCCACGCCCAAGGACTTGGGCGCACTGGATTCCTGTGACATCCCTCGGGCAAAGCCCGAGGAAGCGAATGAGGGCGTTGCAAAGGAAGCGCGCGCCAGCACCCCGGAGCTTACCGCTCGGGCTCATCGCGTCCTCTCAAAACTCCGCCCATGCCTCCGCGTCGCAGCCTACGCCGCCCTTGCCGGAGCACCCGTGGCTTTTGCCTCCGGTTTCGATCTTCCAACCAAACGCACCGACCTTCCCGAAACCGATCTCAAACGCGTCGCCGACGTGACGCGGCCGACTAGCGATTTTTCCAAAGCTGAACAATATGAGGCGATGCAGGCGGGCGGGGCGACCTCGATCGATCCCGTCACCGAAGACAGTTTCTCGCATATTTCGGCCAACATTCCCTTCGAGGAAGAGCAGAATTTCAAGCTCGGCAATGCGCTTTTCCGTAAGCTCTGGGTTTCCTCCCCCTCCTCGACGCAGGCTTCCGATGGGCTCGGCCCTCTCTTCAACGCCCGCTCCTGCATGAGCTGTCACGTCAATGACGGCCGCGGCAAACCGCCGGAAGGGGGTCCAAGCGCCGTCTCGATGTTCCTGCGGCTTTCCCGTGCGGCCGCAACGCCGGAGGAAGAAAAGGCGATCGCAGGCGCGGATATCCTCAATTTCCCCGATCCGGTCTATGGCCATCAGCTGCAGGATCTTGCCGTTCCCGGTCTTGCCGCCGAAGGCCGGATGACGATCCGCTATGATGAGGAGACGGCAACGCTTGGCGACGGCGAAACCGTGTCTCTGCGCCGCCCGCATTATGCGGCGACCAACTTGGCCTATGGACCGCTCGATGCGGCGACGACGATCTCGGCGCGTGTCGCCCCCGCCATGATCGGCCTCGGGCTGATCGAGGCCATTCCCGAGGCAGATATCCTTGCCCATGCCGACCCCGATGATGCCGATGGCGACGGCATTTCGGGCAAGGCGGCGATCGTCCGTGATCACCGCAGCGGCGAGATCGCGCTCGGCCGCTTCGGCTGGAAGGCACAGAACGCCACGGTGCGCGACCAGAATGCCGACGCATTTGCCAATGATATCGGCATCTCGACACCCGACCACCCGGACGCGCATGGTGATTGCACCAAGGCGGAGGAGAAATGCCTCGATCTGCCGACCGGCGTGCAGAAACGGCTGGGCGCGGAAGAAGCGCCGGGCCCCATTCTCGACCTCGTGACCTTCTACTCCGAAAATCTTGCCGTTCCGGCGCGCCGCAAGGCGAGCTTTCCCGAGACGCTGAAGGGCAAACGGATTTTCTATGAAAGCGGCTGCATTTCCTGCCATGTGCCGAAATTCGTCACCCGCCGGGATTCGGCAGACAAGGCGCAGTCCTTCCAACTGATCTGGCCCTATTCCGACTTCCTTTTGCACGATATGGGCGACGGGCTTGCCGACGGGCAGCAAGTCGGTCTTGCAAGCGGACGTGAATGGCGCACGCCACCGCTATGGGGTATAGGACTGACCCGGACTGTCAGCGGACACAGCTTTTTCCTGCATGACGGCCGTGCGCGGGATCTCACCGAGGCGATCCTCTGGCACGGCGGCGAAGCAGACAAGGCCCGCAACGCTTTCTCCTCCCTGTCGAAAGACGACAGGGCGGCCCTGATTACATTCCTGGAGTCACTTTGATGCGCCTTTGGCACCCCCTGCTCTGCCTCACTCTGATCGGCCTTGCCACGTCGGCGGCTGCCCAGACCGCCGCTCCGCCGGCAGGGATGAACGAGGATGCCGTTCCCGCCGTGATGCAACGCGCGGTCGACGAGGTGATCCGCCCCGGCTATCGCAACATGCAGCAGTCCGCCGCCCGGCTGACGACGGCGATGAAGGATCTTTGCGACGGCGGCACCCAGCAGACGCTGGATAAGGCGAAGTCGGCCTTTGACGATACGATCCGCTACTGGTCGATCATCGAAATCGTCCAGACCGGACCTGTTATCCAGGACAATCTCTTCGAACACATCCTGTTCTACCCCGACCGCAAGGGCGTTGGCCTGAAGCAGGTGCAGGCGCTAATCGCCAAGGCCGACCCGAAGGATGCGACGGTCGATGCGATCGCCGGCAAGAGTGTGGCGCTGCAGGGCCTGACGGCGCTGGAATACGTGCTTTACGGCAACGGCTCGGACGATCTGATCAAGCAGAAGGGCGGCTTCCGTTGCCTTTACGGCGCCGCTGTCGCCGGCAATATCCAGCGTGAGGCCGGCGAAGTCGTCGCCGCCTGGGAAAAGCCGGACGGCGTGCAGGCGAGCTGGAAACATCCGGGTCCGCAGAGCAACGATTTCATGGACAATAAGGAAGCCGTGACAGCGCTGCTCGGCATTCTCGTCCACGGCGCCGAGAACGTCCGCGACCAGCGGCTGGAGCAATTCTACAAGGGCAAGGACACCACGCCGCGCCCGCGCATGGCGATCTACTGGCGTTCCAAGAATACCTGGAAATCAATGACCGCCAATATCGACGGCCTGCGCACGCTCTGGCAGAAGGCCGGCATGGCCGAGCTTCTGCCGCCGGACAAACAGGCAGTCGCCGCCTCGATCGACGAAGACTTCAAATCGCTGCTCGACAGCGTGCCGAAACTCAACCCCGATATAGACGCCGCCACAAGCGATGCGGAAAAGGCCAAGCTCGACACGCTTTTGGCCGAAAGCCGTGATCTGATCACTAGGATCAGCGACGAATATGGCGCCGCAATCGGCCTCTCGGCCGGCTTTTCCTTTTCAGACGGGGACTGAAGCGATGACGCGAACAACTGCTATCGACCGACGCGGTTTCGTCAAGGCCGCCGGACTCGGCTTCCTTGCGAGTTTGGCGCCGAAGTCGCTGATGGCCCTGGAGCGGGCCGATGCAGTTTATGCCTCGGGCATTCGCGCTGCCGACGGCTCCTTTGCCGTTGCCACCGTGACGGAGCGCGGCGAGATCGTCGACCAGGTCAAGCTTCCCGCCCGGGCCCACGGCATGGCGTTCAGCGCCGTCTCCGGCAGGACCGTCGCTTTCGCCCGCCGGCCCGGCACCTATGCCATGATCTTCGACCCCTGGCACAGGAGCGAGCCGATCGTCATCAGCGCCAGGGTAGACCGGCATTTCTATGGCCACGGCGCCTTTTCTCCCGACGGTCGTTTTCTCTACGCCAGCGAAAACGACTTCGACGGCAATCGCGGTATGATCGGCATCTACGACGCCGGCAACCGCTTCACCCGCATCGGCGAATACGAGACCTATGGCATCGGTCCGCACGATATGACGGTTTCCGATGACGGAGGCCTTCTGATCGTCGCCAATGGCGGCATCGAGACGCATCCGGATTTCGGCCGCACCAAACTCAATCTCGGGGAGATGCAGCCGTCGCTGGCGCTGATCGATGCGGCGACCGGGGCGCTTGTCGAAAAACATGTGCTGCCGGCGCAATGGGCGGAGCTTTCCACCCGCCACGTCGATCTCGACGACAAGGGCCGCATCTGGTTTGCCTGCCAATACGAAGGTCACCGCAAGGATTTACCGCCGCTCGTCGGCCATTTCGCCAAGGGCGAAGAGCTTTCCTTCATCGACCTGCCGGAGCAGACGACGCGCAGGCTGGCTAATTACGTTGGTGCGATTGCCGTCAACCGCAGCGAGGGCATCGTCGGCATCACCTCGCCGAAGGGCGGCGCCTCGGTGACCCTCGACGCAAGGACGGGCAAGGTCCTGGCCGAGACGATCATTCCGGACGCGGCCGGCATCGCCCCGGCCAAAAGCGGCTTTGCCGTCTCCTCCTACGACGGCGATTTCCTGTCGACCCGCAGCGACGTCGCATGGGACCAGCATATCGTGCGGATTTAGCCGCCGCGCGAATAGGCTTTCTGCTCGGCACTGACGCTTGAGGCGGCGGCCCTGGCCGCCTCATGCAGCCATTCGTTTCCCCGCGTCTTGATATCCTGGAGAATCCTCGCTGTCGCAGCCGCATCGTTGGAATGGCAATTGGCGATCTCGAAACCCATCAATTCGAGCATCGTCGGCGAAAGCAGGATTTCGGAGTGGCGGTCGATTTCGATCTTACAGCTGTTCGGCGAGAGCCGGCGCACGAGGATGCGGCCGGAAATCTGGTAATGCGGATCGACGCACCGCGCCCGCCCATTGGCGATCTCTCCCACATGGATCGCCATGTCCTGTGGTCTGTGGCGAAGCGACCAGGCGGACGGCATCAGCGCCTTGGCCTCACGCAGCACCGGCCCGCCCTGCCATTCCGCATAGGCGACGAAACGCGGCCGGCCGAGGCTGCCGGTGCCGCCGCTGCGCGGCTTCGCCACGAAAGGTCCCGAACCGGGCGGCAGTCCAGCTGCGAGCGCCTTGGCATAAGCGGATGGCGGCGGCTCGCGTCCGGGAAGCAGCATTTCATATTTCTCCCAAAACTCCCGGCGTTCGGAATTCGGCAGCATCAGCGCCTTGCGCAGCCACTTGTGATCCCGCTCGAGAATGACGGGCAGTGGATTTTCAAGGCCCCTGCGATAGCCGCTGAGGATCAACTCGCCGATCATCCGAACCGAGGGACCATCCTCGCCGCGCGCCAGGATGGCGCTTGCCGCAAGGCGAACGAGATCCAGCGCATAGGGCATCACAGCCGCATCGTCGAAATCATTGACGCCCCAGACGAGCCGGCCTTCGCCATCGCGCCAAGTGCCGAAATTCTCCAGATGCGTATCGCCGATCGCCAGCACTTCGGGCGCGCGGCCAAGCTCCGGGCAGATATCGAGGATGGTCTCGCACCAACGCCAATAGGTGGCCCGCAGGAAGACGAAGCCGCCGCTGCGCATCTTCTCGTGCTTCTCAAGAAGATCCTCCTTGACGAGATCGCCGCCGAGTTCGCCCGCCAGCCAGGTCTCGAAATTGCGGACCGATTGCGATATCGTCGTCATGCGCCGGCGCTCCGTTCTTTCGAGACATGACGCGGAGAATACGCGCTGAGCGCGAAGCTGCAATCGTCTTCGCACCGGCTTGCATCACCCGCTTGCATGGCGACGGAAAGACGAAAGGTTGCCCCGGCGACACGGCCGCAGCTTTCCATCGGCGCTGAGACCGATTTCAGCAATGTGCAGCTTGTCGAATCCGGCCCGCCATGCCACTTTCCCGGCTGCAAGAGGGGCAGACATGAGCGAGACTGACAGGGGCGATTTCCGCGCGCGAATCCGCCGCAATTTTGCGCGGCAGGCAGCGATGGAGACGATCGGCGCGGAGCTGACGCGCGTCGAGCACGGCGTCGTTGAGATCGAGCTTCCCTTCGACGTCAAACTGACACAGCAGCACGGCATCCTGCACGCAGGTATCATTTCTGCAGCGCTCGATTCAGCCTGCGGCTTTGCCGCCTACAGCGTCATCGACCCCGAAGCCTCGATCCTGACGATCGAATTCAAGGTCAATCTCATGTCGCCGGGGCGTGGCGATCGTTTCCTGTTCCGCGGGGAAATTACCAAACCCGGCTCCACCATCATCGTCGCCGACGGGCGAGGCTACGCGATCAGCGACGGGCCGGCGAAACTCATCGCCTCCATGACCGGAACGATGATGGTGATCCGCGGTAGAGAAGGGATTACGGGATGAAATTCGAGTTGAAGTCGGTCGCGGGAAAATCCATGCTGTTCGTCATGGCGGCGGAGGCCGAATACGGCCCCTTCCTGCGGTCGCGGATCGAACCCTTGATGACCGGCGTCGGCCCGGTCGAGGCGGCGGTCGCGCTGACCAAGACGCTGGCGCGGCTGGATGCCGCCGACGACCTGCCGGATCTCGTGGTTTCGCTGGGCTCGGCCGGCTCCGCCAAACTGGAGCAGACGGAAATCTATCAGGTAACCTCGGTTTCCTACCGCGACATGGACGCTTCGCCGCTCGGCTTCGAAAAGGGCCGCACGCCCTTTCTCGACCTGCCGGCAACGCTTGAGCTGCCGCTGCGCATTCCGGGCATTGCCGAAGCAAGCCTTTCGACAGGCGGCAATGTCATCTCGGGCACCGCCTATAGCGCCATCGACGCCGACATGGTCGACATGGAGACCTATGCGGTGCTGCGCGCCTGCCAGGGCTACAAGCTGCCGCTGATCGGCCTTCGCGGCATTTCCGACGGCGCGGTCGAGCTGCAGCACATCTCGGGCTGGACGGAATATCTGCACATCGTCGACCGCAAGCTCTCCTACGGCGTCGACAGCCTGTTCACGGCGCTGGAGGACGGGGTTTTCTGGTTCTGACCGCTCGAAAGCGCCGCGCGTCAGCTGCGCGGGGGACAATCGGAACAATAAAAATCCGACGCCGCCGATTTCCCGGATTGCAAGGCGAAGCGCTTTTCATTAAAGCCTCGCCATGACCCAGACAGCACATCCCGACTCCGTTCTCATCGTCGATTTCGGCAGCCAGGTGACCCAGCTCATCGCACGACGCGTGCGCGAGGCCGGCGTCTATTGCGAGATCGTTCCGTTCCAATCGGCCGAAGAGGGCTTCAAGCGCCTCCAGCCGAAAGCCGTGATCCTGTCCGGCAGCCCGGCCTCCACGGTCGACGAGGGGTCGCCGCGAGCGCCGCAGATCATCTTCGACAGCGGCCTGCCGGTCTTCGGCATCTGCTATGGCCAGCAGACGATGTGCATGCAGCTCGGCGGCAAGGTCGAGAGCGGCCATCACCGCGAATTCGGCCGCGCCTTCCTCGACGTCGACAAGGACTGCCAGCTGTTCGAGGGCCTCTGGTCCTCCGGCTCGCGCCATCAGGTGTGGATGAGCCATGGCGATCGCGTCACGGCGCTGCCTGACGGTTTCGAGGTGGTTGCCACCTCCTCCAACGCCCCCTACGCCTTCATCGCCGACGAGAAGCGCAAATATTACGGCGTGCAGTTCCACCCCGAGGTCGTGCACACACCCGACGGCGCAAAGCTGATCGGCAACTTCATTCATAACATTGCCGGCATCAAGGGCGACTGGTCGATGTCGGCCTATCGCCAGAAGGCGGTCGACGAGATCCGCAAGCAGGTGGGCGACAAGCGCGTCATCTGCGCGCTTTCGGGCGGCGTCGACAGTTCGGTCGCCGCACTCCTGATCCACGAGGCGGTCGGCGATCAGTTGACCTGCATCCTCGTCGACCACGGCCTGATGCGCAAGGACGAGGCGGCCAATGTCGTCGCCATGTTCCGCGAGCATTACAATCTGCATCTCTTGCATGTCGACGCTTCCGACCGCTTCATCGGCGAGCTCGAAGGCGTCAGCGACCCGGAAACCAAGCGCAAGATCATCGGCAGGCTGTTCATCGAAACTTTCGAGGAAGAGGCGAAGAAGCTCGGCGGCGCCGATTTCCTCGGCCAGGGTACACTCTATCCTGATGTGATCGAGAGCGTTTCCTTCACCGGCGGCCCGTCGGTGACGATCAAGTCGCACCACAATGTCGGCGGCCTGCCGGAGCGCATGAAGATGCAGCTCGTCGAGCCGCTTCGCGAACTCTTCAAGGACGAGGTGCGCGCGCTCGGCCGCGAGCTCGGCCTGCCCGACAGCTTTATCGGCCGCCACCCCTTCCCCGGCCCAGGCCTTGCCATCCGCTGCCCCGGCGGCATCAGCCGCGAGAAGCTGGAAATCCTGCGCGAAGCCGATGCGATCTATCTCGACGAAATCCGCAAGGCCGGCCTCTACGACGCCATCTGGCAGGCCTTCGCCGTGCTGCTCCCCGTCCAGACCGTCGGCGTGATGGGCGACGGACGCACCTATGAATTCGTCTGCGCACTGCGCGCTGTCACCTCCGTCGACGGCATGACCGCGGATTTCTACCACTACGACATGGAATTCCTCGGCCGCGCCGCCACGCGCATCATCAACGAGGTGCGTGGCATCAACCGCGTGGTCTATGACGTCACCTCGAAGCCGCCCGGCACGATCGAGTGGGAATGATTTTGGCCTATCCGAACGCCGCCGATAGCGCGCCAAAACCCTTAATAACGTACTGAAAAAGCAATAAATCATCTGGCATCTATCGCCGTTTATCGCGGGGCAAGCCTCGGAATAGACGGTCGATGGCCGGCCGCCGCGCAACAAGCGTGAACTGGTGACTCTGCTCCACAAGGCGACAGGCCTGAACGACCGTCAGAGAAGACCCTTGCCCTTGAGATCAACGGCGAAGGTGGCGAGCGGCATGACAAGCGTAAGCGGCTGGCTCTCCAGCGGCTGGGCCCCATAGCTGACATGCCATTGGGCCGCGCGCTCGCCCTTTGCGTCGATAATCAGCAGAACGCCGCCTGCTTCGGACGCGATCCGCAGGCAGCGAAGCGCCGCGGCAGCGAGTAGCTGTCCACCTAAACTAGGCTCGGATCGCAACCGATATCTCTGTAGCGGGCCATCTGCCCCGGCGGCTCCCGGCGATCAGTGGTCGGAGCGAGAGCGCTCCTCGCGCCATCGCTCCCAGCGGCGACGCAAGTCGCCTTTCCTTAGGCCGTTGCTCGCCTCCAGCACTTCGATCTTTAGCATGCGATCGGTTCGGAAATGACGGAAGTCCTGCCGTAATTCGCACCACGCGACAATCAGGCACGTTGCTTCACTGTAGCCGAGGATGACCGGCCACACGATCCGCTCGGTCTCCTCCCCAGTATCGGATCGATACCGCAGACGAAGCTTCCGATCTTCACGGATCGCATGGCGCAGTTCGTTCGTATCGACCGTGTGTGTCGGGGTGATCGTGCCAGGCTTTGCTCCAACGCTTGGCTCGGCGATGTATGGACGTAGCCTTTCGGGGATAACGGCTGCGATCTTGCTCACTACGTCCCGTGCCGCTGCGGATAACGCCTTATCGCCGCGTCCTGCGACCCATTGTGCACCCAGCACGATCGCCTCGATCTCGTCGGGCGTCAGCATCAGAGGCGGCATGTCATAGGTAGGGTCGAGCAAATAACCGAAGCCGGCCTCTCCGACGATAGGGACCCCTTGGCCGATCAGGTCGGCGATATCGCGGTACACCGAGCGCCTGGACACTTCGATCTCTTCGGCGATTGCCGCGGCAGTCACCGGCCGGTTCGTACGGCGCAGGATCTGAATGATCTGAAACAGACGATCGGCTTTTCGCATAACTCCTGACTCCTGTTGCCATAATGCTGGCAACAGGCCTGTGGGACAAGGCCTGAGCGACGTGGCGCGCGTTTGCGGCCTTCTGGAAGGAAAAGTCATGAAATTTGCCTCAACCCGGCTGATTGCCGGCAATATCAAGGCTGTGGTCGGCTTCTACGAAATGGTCACCGGACAATCGGCCGAGTGGTTGGCGCCGGTTTTCGCCGAGATCGTCACCCCTTCGGCGGCGCTCGCCATTGGCAGCATGGAAACCGTACCGCTGTTCAAAGAAGGTAGCGCCGAGGCCGGCGCCAACCGAACGGCGATCATCGAGTTCATGGTGGATGACGTCGACGCAGAATATGCACGGCTGAAGGATAGGGTCGAAGTTGTTCATGAGCCTAAACTGATGCCGTGGGGCAATCGGTCGGTGCAGTTCCGCGATCCGGAAGGCACGCTTGTCGCGTTGTTCATGCCGTTCACGGATTCGGCAAAGCAGCGCTTTGCGTCGCGATAGGCGCGGCCCTGACACTTAATATGATCGGGTAATGTCGGATCTTCCCGGTCCGGTTCGTCCTTGGGCCAAAGCCCAACGAGGAGAACGCCATGAGAGACCTGATCCTGAAAATGTCCATATCGGTCGATGGTTTCGTCAGTGATCTGGATGGCCGGAACACATGGATGTTCGGCGCCGATCAGGAGGCGAAGGATTGGAGCGTGGAATATATAGGGAAAGCCGGCCTGCACATCATGGGCAGCCGCAGCTTCCTTGCCATGGCCCCCTTCTGGCCGACGTCCACCCTGGCCTTCGCGCCACCGATGAACCAGATCCCCAAGGCCGTCTTCTCACGACAGGGGCCGGCGATCCTCGGCAAGGTGGCGGCGACGCTCGATGACATCGGCGCCAAGGCGGGAACCGGACAATCTCCAGGGCTGCAGCCCGGCGCGGAAAGCTGGGCGGAGGCACATGTGGCAGGCGGAAACCTCGCGGAAGAAATCGCGACGCTGAAAGCCGAGGAGGGCAAACCGATCATCGCCCATGGCGGCGTGAGCTTTGGCCGCAGCCTGATCGCCGAGGGACTGGTCGATCAGTTCGCCCTGCTTGAGATCCCCGTGGCGCTCGGCAAAGGCCTGCCGTTATTCTCCGAGCTCACCGCGCCGAAGCCTCTCAAGCTGATGAGCTCGAAGGCTTTTCCAGGCGGCGCGGTGGCGCAGATCTATCGGCCAGCCTGAACTGGTCGCCGGAGGTCAGCCGGCTTCAGCGGCCGTAGGTCACCTCGATGGAGGCCTTGGCGAGCGTATTTGCCCTGACATAGAAACCAACCATGGCCCCGGGCGCGGTCTCGGGAAGCGGCAGCTTGTCGACCGAGAGCGCGTAGATGGTGAACTGGTAGTGGTGCGGCGCATCGCCGGCCGGCGGGCATGCGCCGCCATATCCTGACGTAGCGAAGTCGGTGTGGCCTTCCACGGCACCCGTTGGAAGTTTTTTCTCACCGCTGGCGCCAGTGGCGATTTTCGAGACATTTGCGGGAATGTTGAAGACAGACCAGTGCCACCAGCCCGAGCCGGTCGGAGCATCCGGATCGTAAGCCATGACCGCAAAGCTCTTGGTTCCCTCGGGTGCAGCCGACCAAACGAGTTCCGGCGAGATGTTTCTGCCCGCGCAACCAAAGCTGTTGAAGACCTGCGCATCAGCCATGGACTTGCCTGAAGTCAGATCTTTCGAGGTGAGTTTCATTTCGGCCTGGGCGGCCGTGGCGCCAAAGACGGACGCGGCGAGAAGGACTGCTGTTATGAGACGCATGCTGTTTTCCTGCGGTTGATGACGCCGGAAAACTACCGTCAGCGAGTCAGTGCATCTGCCCCGCTATGCTCAACTTCTGCCCCGATCCGTTCAAAATGCTCGGAACCACTGCGCACGTGGCGCGGACTGACGCCGAACCGCTCTTTGAAACGCGCCGAAAATTGAGAGGGTGAATCGTAGCCGACCTCAAGCGCGACCTGCGCCATCGGCAGCGTCGTCGTATGAATGAGCCCCAGCGCCCGGTTCATTCTCGTATCGCTCAGGATCTCGCTGAAGCCGGTATTCTCCGCGGCCAGCCTGCGCCTCAGTGTCGCTTCGCTCATGTTGAACGAACGCGCCGCATGCGCCAATGTCCAATCAAAGGCCGGATCGCTTTCGATCTTCTGCCGCAGCCGATCCTCAAGCCGAGGACTCTGGCCTTCACCCAGCACCGCACCGCAGAGCGCAAACCAGATGACGAGTTCCATCAGCCTGGCCCTGGCAATGGCGCCAGGAAGCCTCGCCAGGTTGCCGGGCTGACAGCAATAGTCAAACAATACGGCGGCTTCTTCCGGGAAGCTCGAGGTGCTTGCCGGAAGCGGCCGCGAGGGAACGGCGATTGGCCCCATCCTCGCATAGGCATCCTCGAACAACTGTCTCGGAACGGGAAGTGCTACGGTCTGATAGTTTCGCGGCGCCTTCGGAATGTTCTCCATCGTCAATGGCTGATAGTCGGGCAGCAAGCCGTATGCGCCGGCCTCAAGGCGCAAAGGCCTGTCATCCGCCATGATGATCTTAGTTCCCGATTGCACTTGGAACAAAATGGGGCTCGTATTGACGAGACGATAAAAACAGGCTCGCCCACCCTGCCGGATCAAGGCCCTGGTCGGAACGGGAAAGACTTCGTCCAGCATAGCTTCTCCGGCAAAAGGGCGCGCGCCTCGCCCGGATCGTGATCCTTGGGTATCGCGGCCCACCTGTCTATCTTATGTTCGTCTTCCAAACGGGACCAAACCGATGGCCCGCGCTGAAAACCTCATTACCACCGTATCGACCAAAGGACAGGTCATACTTCCCAAAACCGTGTGCCAACGGCGGGAATGGAAGGCGGGAACTCGTCTCATTGTCGAGAAAAACCCGGACGGTGTGCTGCAAAGGCAAGCGCCCGCCTTCGCGCTGACGCAGGCAGACGACGTGTTCAGCACGCTTCCCTTCAATGGCGAGCCGAAAACCCTGGAAGAGATGGAAGCCGGCATCCTGGCGGAAGCCCGACGTTCCCATGATCGCGATTGATACGATCTCATCGCCCGATACCTGACAGACGATCACAGCCTTGATCGCGCCGTGCTCGGCGGGCTTTCATGCAAGCGGTTCCAGGCGCGGCGTAGCTGCCGCGCCGAGCCGAAGCCGGCGCGCATTGCGACCGCCTCCATGTCCAGCCGCGAACCGGCGAGCATCTCGCGGGCGAGCGCCACGCGCATACGATTGACGAAATCCGTGACGCTCATGCCTGTCTGTTCGTTGAACAGCCGCGAGAGGTTGCGGGGGCTGGCGCCGCTGAGGCGTGCAAGTGCTGCGACCGATCAGTCCTGAGCCGGATCGGCCACCACTGCGTCCTGCACACGATGAATGACCGGATGGATATGGTTTCGGCCTTCAAGCCAGGGTGAAAGCTGCGGGTCCGAGCCGCCGCGCCTGAGATAGACGACGAGATATCGCGCCACCGCGACAGCGCATGCGTGGCCCGCCGCTTCGGCGACGATATGCAACATGAGGTCGATGCCGGCGGTGATGCCGGCGCTCGTCAGGCGCTCTCCGTCCTCGACATAAAGCCGATTCTCCCGGACACGCGCCGTGGGCGCGAGCCTGATCAGGTCTTCCATGCAGCCGTGATGAGTGGTGCAGTCGCAATCGTCGAGCATTCCCGCCTCGGCGGCGAGCAATGCGCCCGAACAGATCGAGGCCAGGCGAATTCCCGGACGAATGGCACGTCTCAGCCATTCGACGATGGCAGCCTCATCGGCGCATTCCCGTTCGCTATGCTCGAGGCCGTTTTCCATCGGGGCGTCGGCGCTGCCGGCAATGACGACAAGCGCGCCATCCGGCAATCGCTCCGGCAGCGGAGCAACGCCGGTAACGGCAAGAGCTATCGAGCTGCCGACCGTCGACGACGGACCGATATAGGTGACGGTAAAGCGCACCCTGTTCTGTTCGAGGTTGGCCTTACGCAGCACCTCGATCGGGCCGGCCACGTCGAGCAGCAGAACGCGCGGCGGGACGACGACGAAAACCGGGATATCGAGGGGCTGCGCAGGGTCGGTCATGCGGCGAGCAGCTCCCCACGGCCTGTCAGTGCCTGTTCGACGGTCGCGATCCGCGCGAAGCGACCGGAGAGAACAAGTTCGGTTCGGTCCCGGATTTCCCTGGCGCTCCAGCTGCGTCCGATACCGTCGGTCATCGGGAATGTCAGGGTCGCTTCGCCGACATAATCGACCTGATAGCCGAGATCCGAGGCGTGACGCGTCGTGGTCTCGCAGCATTGTTCGGTGCGGATGCCGGAGACGAGGAGACGGCGGACGCCATTCTCGGTCAGCCACACGTCGAGCCCCGAACCGACGAGAGCGCTATGGCGGCTCTTCCTGAAGGTCGCCTTCGGGGCGATCCGGAGTGGGGCAAGCGTTCTGACGAGCCCGGAGCTTTCGGAGAACGGCCCGTTTCCATCGACATGAAAGATCTGAATGACTGTCATGCCGCGGGCTTCCGCGCCGTCGATCAAAGCCTGCTGGCGATCGATATAGGCGGAGGCGAGGTCTTCATCCCAATAATCACGGTGCCTGAAGGATTCCTGGGCGTCGATGACGAGAAGAACGGTATCATGATCGGACATTTTTTGCTCGTTCGAGATTGATCATGACGCCATACTCCGCGATTTGAAAGCGGAGCGAAATGCACGCCGCGGACAAAGAGCGGACAATTCACGCCAATAGCTGCTTTCAGCGGCAGGCGACTAACGCCTGGCGGACGTCCTGATATGATCGACCAAGGCCCGTAGCTTCAGCGGCTGCCGCTGGCGCCTGGGATAATAGAGATAAAAGCCCGGAAACGGTGGACAGAAATCTTCGAGCAGCGGTACGAGTTCGCCGCGTTCGACATAGGGCTGAAAGGTTTCCACCATGCCGAAGGTGATCCCGGCGCCGGCGCAGGCCATGCGGATCATCATGCCCATGTCGTTGGTCGTAACGGCGGGATCGACGGAGACCTCGAAATCGCGGCCATTTTCGGTGAATTCCCAGCGATAGGGCGCCGTATCGGGACGCGGCCGCCAGCCGATGCAGCAATGACCCTGCAGCTCGCCGGGATGGCGCGGACGGCCGCGGCTGTCGAGGTAGGCGGGGGATGCCACGGCATATTGCCTCTGCCGCTCGGAGACCGAGATTGCAATCATATCCTGCTCGATCACCTCGCCGAGCCGGACGCCCGCATCGAAGCCGGCCTCGACGATATCGAATTCGTCATCGGTGATGGTGATATCGAGTTTGATCTCAGGGCAGGCCTCGATGAAGCCGGCCAGCAAGGTGCCAGACAGAAAACTCTCGGCGATCGACGAGACGGTGAGCCTGAGCAGGCCGCTCGGGCGCGCCTGCATTTCCCGCAGCGTCTGCATCGCATCCCTGACCTGCCGCACAGACGGGCGAACCGCCTCGAAGAACACTTCGCCGGCCTCGGTCAGGCTGACGCTGCGCGTCGTGCGTTGGACGAGCGCAACGCCGAGGCGATCCTCCAGGCGCTGCAAAGCCTGGCTGACGGCGGAGCGGGTGACGCCAAGCCGCTCGCCGGCGAGGCGGAAGTTGCGCGCCTCCGCCACCGCAAGAAAGACCGAAATGCCTTCGAGATCATCGACCATTGGTTAGTATTTCTAACCATGGCATCCCGAATTGGCAACTTAATCACGTCGACCAAGGAGACTATCTTCCTCTCGAGGCCAAGCAAGGCAGTGTTCATGGACAGGCCTCTTTCGAAGAGAAGACCGATGCGAAACATTTCAGCCAGACCTGTTCTGCTTCTTTCCGCCGCAACCACCTTGGCCGGCACGGCGATCGGTTGGGCAGCCGCGGATGGTCTCAACGCCGGGCAATCCGTGCGTCAACAAACAAGCGAGGACATGATGCAACAACATCCCTATGTCGGCATGTGGGTCACGGATGATGGCCGTGTGCGCCACGAACTTCTGGCTGATGGGCGCTACGACGAGGCCCGCGGCAGCCGGGAAAGCGCCTATCGAGGCCGCTACGAAGTCACCGGAAGCCACATCGAATACTGGGACGACACCGGCTTCACCGCCGACGGCGATTTTGCCGACGGCAACACACTCCATCATGGCGGCATGGTGTTTCGCCGCAAATAATACATCACTCGGGATAAGGCCGTTTCCGGCCGGAAAGGACGACAATCATGTCTTCCATCACACCCATCTGGTTCATAACGGGCGCCTCGTCCGGCCTCGGCCGGGCGCTTGCCGAAACGGTTCTAGCCCGGGGCTGGCGCGCCGCCGTTACCGCACGCAGACCCGAAGCCTTGAAAGATCTCACGGCAGCACACGGCGACCGCGCCCTTGCTCTCGCGCTCGATGTGACGGATGCCCGCTCCGTCGCCCGCGCGGTCCAGGACGCCGAAGCGCATTTCGGCGCGATCGGCGTGCTCGTCAACAATGCCGGTTACGGCTACCTCTCGGCGATCGAAGAGGGCGAAGAAACCGAAATACGCGCCCAGTTCGAGACCAATGTCTTCGGCTTGATCGCCGTTACCAAACACGTCCTGCCGGGCATGCGCTCGCGCCGTCGGGGGCATATCTTCAACGTCTCTTCGCTCGGCGGGCTCGTCGCCTTCGCCGCGACCGGCTACTACCATGCCACTAAGTTCGCGGTCGAAGCCCTGTCGGAGTCGCTTTTCCATGAGGTCAAACCGCTCGGCATCGATGTGACGATCCTCGAGCCCGGCGCCTTCCGCACGGATTGGGCCGGTCGGTCGATGGTCGAATCCAGGACTGTTATCGACGACTATGCCGAGACATCGGGCAAACGGCGCCAGGCCACCCGTTCGGTCTCCGGCAAGCAGCCAGGCGATCCGGCGCGCGCCGCAGCCGCGATCATATCGGCATTCGAGGCGGACGAGCCGCCACTGCGGCTGTTGCTCGGCGCGCCTGCCCTGAAGATCGCCCGCGAACGGCTCGATGCGCTGCGGGTAAATTTCGACGCCTGGGCAGAGACGACGCTCAGCGCCGATTTCCCCAGCTGATCGCCCAGAAAACACTCATCGAAAAATGGAGCTTGAAATGTCGAAGATCGAAGGAAAAGTCGTTGCCATCACTGGAGCCAGCAGCGGCATCGGAGAGGCTGCGGCAAGAGTGCTGGCTGCCGCAGGCGCCCATATCGTGATCGGCGCGCGCCGCACCGAGCGGTTGCAGGCGCTTGCCGGCGAAATCGAAGCCAAGGGGGGAATGGTGCGCCTGCGAAAACTTGATGTCACCGACCGTTCCGAGGTCGAGGCCTTTGCCGGTTTTGCCAGATCGGAATTCGGCCGGCTTGACGTCTTCGTCAACAATGCCGGGGTCATGCCGCTCTCGCCGTTCGACGCTCTCAAAGTCGAGGAATGGGACCGGATGGTCGACGTCAACATCAAGGGCGTTCTCTACGGCATCGCCGCAGCCCTGCCGATCATGAAGGCGCAGGGATCAGGGCAGATCGTCAACCTGTCTTCGATCGGCGGCCACAGTGTCTCGCCGACGGCCGCCGTCTATTGCGCGACGAAATTCGCAGTCCGTGCGATCTCGGACGGGCTGCGGCAGGAGACCGATCGCATCCGCGTCACCGTCATTTCTCCCGGCACGACGACCTCGGAACTGGCCGAGACGATCACCGATCCGACCGCGCGGGACGCCATGAAGGCGTTCAGAGCGGTCACGATCAGCCCGGAGGCCGTCGCCAATTCGATCCTCTACGCCATCAGCCAGCCCGATGACGTCGATGTCAGCGAGATCATCATCCGACCGACGGCGAGCCCGTATTGAGCAGCCGGCATTTCGACTAGAGGCCCAGCGACTGCTGGGCCGGCGGCGGCGGGGCAAGGCTGACGCCTTCGAGTTCCAGCATACGGGCCTTCGATGACGAACCGCCGGGAGCGGAGAAGCCGCCGATCTTGCCGCCGGCGGCCAGCACCCGGTGGCAGGGAATGATCAGCGCGACCGGGTTCTTTGCCATCGCCTGGCCGACGTCGCGGGCGGCTTCCGGCCTGGCGCCGAGCTCTTTCGCCAGCGCGCCGTAGGTGGTCGTACGACCCCAACCAACACGCCTTGCCGCTGCATAAATATCCCTGAAGAAGGCATCCTGGCCGGCCAGATCGAGTTCGACGCCTGAGAAATCCGTTTCCTCGCCCTGGAAATAGCGCTTCACCGCCGCGACCGTTTCGAGCACATTGGGCGTCGGCGCGCCGGGTTCGGCATCCGGCAGGCGGCGGCGCAGCAGGCGTTCTGTCGCTTCCGCTGACTTCGTCGGCAACTGGAAGCGGGCGATGCCGGCGTCGCGCCAGGCGATGCCGCAGAAACCGCCGGCGGTTTCGAAGATCAGATAGTGGTATGTCGTCTGGGCCATAACACAGCCTCCACGTTTTTCGATCAACACCAAAATCGTACGGGACGGCCGCTGTTTCAACCCGATTCTTGCGCCTCATGTTCTTTTTCTGTTCTTGATATCCTATCATGCCGGCGTATCTTTCATGCCGTTTGGGAACGACGAGGTGGGTCATGACGGCCGGATAGCCCATAAACAGACTTCCTTCGATTTCGACCATGGTCAGAATCGGCGCGGGCGGCCGGGTGAAAGCCGGAGTGACAGTCACGGCTTTTCTTCGCTCTCTGCCCTACCGCGATCGTCGAACGGCAAGCGGCGTCGAATTCCTGCTGATCCACAGCCTTCTCGGAAAAACCGAACATCATCGATCGCTGGCCGCTGCTCGGCTGAGGCACCGTGCCCGGTGAGACTTGCGCTTGCCGGATATCCGCGGATAAAGCTGGAAGCGCCGTTCGGATGGCAATGCGGAGCGAAGACAGCATGGACGTTTCAGAGATCATCATCCCGGGCGATACGCCTGGAACGGAGTGGCGGTTGCCGGTGCTGCGTTTTTTCGGTTGCGATCACAAGGCGCCGACGATCTATATCCAGGCGGCACTGCATGCCGGCGAGCTGCCGGGAACGGCGCTCTTGCACTTCCTCTGCGAGCGGCTGCGGCAGGCGGAAAGCGAAGGCGGAATTGCCGGCGATATCACCATCGTGCCGCAGGCCAATCCGATCGGTGCGGCGCAATCGCATTTCGGTGATTTGCAGGGCCGTTTCGATCTCGGCTCCCGCACCAATTTCAATCGGGATTTCCCGCTGATCTCCATTGCCGATCGCGCCACTCTGATTGAAGACCTCGACGATTACCCGGCTACCGACAGATTGAAGCGGCAGCTGATGCATCTGGCGCTCGGTGCCGATCTGGTCGTCGATCTGCATTGCGACGATGAATCGCTGCGATATGCCTATATCGATGAGGCCTTCTGGCCGGAAGCGGCCGATCTCGCCGCTGCGCTCGACATGGAGGCCGTGCTGCTTTCGGATGGCGAAAGCTCGGCCTTCGAGGAGGCCGTCGGCTTTGCCTGGAAATATAAGGTCCCAGGCGAGCGCCGATCCCGACTGCCGGGCCGGCTTTCGGTCACGGTCGAGCTGCGCGGTAAGCGTGATGTCGATCCGACGCTGGCGAAGAAGGACGCGGACGGGCTTTGGCGTTTCCTCGTGACGCGCGGGATCGTCAGCGGCGAGACGGCCACTACGGCATTTTCCGGTCCGGCCGTGCCGCTCGATAATGTCGAGATCCTTCGCGCGCCCGAAGGCGGCGCCGTGCTATTCCATCGCAAGATCGGCGACAGGGTTGCAGAGGGCGAGCTTCTGGCGACGATCGTCATCCGGCCGGGGCAGCCCGGCGGCAGCATCGATTTGCATGCGCCGCAGGACGGGCTGATCCTGACTCGGACGTCCGACCGGCTGGTGCGGCGGCGCGGCGATCTGATGAAGATCGTCTGCGGCAGCCCGAGCAGGGCCTCGCGCAAGGCCGGCACGCTGGAAAATTGAGCCGGCGAGTTCGGGGATAAAACGCCGCACGGCGTTTGCGCCAGCATTCGCCCATGTTATCCCGCTGCCATCACAGGGAAATGGATCGACATGACTGTTACCATCTATGGCATCAAAAATTGCGACACGATGAAGAAGGCCCGTAGCTGGCTGGAAGACCGCGGCGTCGCCTATGAATTTCACGACTACAGGGCGCTCGGCATCGACCGCGCCCATCTCGAATCCTGGATCGACCAGGCCGGCCTCGACACCGTGCTCAACCGCGCCGGCACCACTTTCCGCAAGCTGCCCGATGCCGAGCGCGGGAACCTGACCCGGGAAAAGGCGATTGCGCTGATGCTCGACCAGCCGTCGATAATCAAGCGGCCGGTGCTGGAGACGAAGGACAAATTGCTCGTCGGCTTCAAGCCGGAGATCTATGCCGACACGTTCCGGGGCTGACAGACGGCCGATGTCCAAGACCACGCGCGCGACACAGGTTCTTTCCCAGGCTGGCATCGGCTTCACCGTCCATGCCTATGACTACGATCCCGGCGCCGAGCGCGTCGGGCTGCAGGCGGCCGAGGCTCTGGGTGAAGCGCCGCATCGGGTGGTGAAGACCCTGATGGCCGAGGTGGACGGCAAGCCGGTCTGCGTCGTCGTGCCGTCGGATCGCGAGGTCAGCATGAAGCGGCTCGCCAGCGCCTTTCACGGCAAGTCCGCCAATATGATGAAGCCTGCCGATGCCGAGCGGCTGACGGGCTATCATGTCGGCGGGATCAGCCCCTTCGGCCAGAAGAAGCGCGTGCCGACGGCCATCGAAGAAGCCGCTCTTGTCGAGCCGCTCGTCTACATCAATGGCGGGCAGCGCGGGCTGCAGGTGCGGCTCGATCCGAAGGATGCGTTGAAGGTCTTGAAGGCGATCGCCACGCCATTGGTCGCCTGATCTCAGAGAAAGCGGTCGAGCAGGCCGGCAAGCGTCTTGGCTTCGTTTTCGGCAAGCTTGCAGCCGATATGGGTCTCGATCGATCCTGCATAGACGGCCCACATGCACTCACGGAGCTGCCGGCCGGCCTCGGTGATGACAACCCAGCGGCCGCGGCCGTCCTCGGCGAAGACTTCGCGCCGGACGAGACCCTCTCTTTCCAGCCGGTCGACCAGGCGGGACAAGTTATACTGCGCAAGCAAGGTGCGCTCTTCGATCTCATAAGGGCGCAGCCTGCCGCCCGCGCGCGCCAGTTCCCACAAGACGTCATACCAGGCAAGCGGCGGCATGCCGGCCGCCTTCAGGTCGGCTTCGATCGCGCCGAGCAGACGCTCGCGGGCGCGCATGATGCTCGTCCAGGCACGGGTCGAGGCTTCGCTGGGTTTCGGCATCTTCTCGGACATAAATGCAATTACATCTATCTTGAATTCCGCCGCAAGCGATATTATATGCATTTGCATAGATTGTGACCAGGAGATTTCCATGAGCAAGCTTACCCTTATCAGCCATCATCTCTGCCCCTATGTGCAGCGCGCCGCGATCGCACTTCTCGAAAAGGGCGTGCCGTTTGAGCGCATCAACATCGATCTTGCCAACAAGCCGGATTGGTTTTTGAAGATCTCGCCGCTCGGCAAGGTGCCGCTGCTGCGGATCGAGGCGGAGGACGGCAGCGAGGCCATTCTGTTCGAAAGCAGCGTCATCTGCGAATATCTGGAGGAAACGCAAGCCGGTGCTGCCCTGCATCCCGCCGATCCGCTGACCCGGGCCCGTCATCGCGGCTGGATGGAATTCGGCTCCTCGGTGCTTTCCGATTTATGGGGCTATGAAACGGCGCAGGATGAATTGCAGCTGGACGCCAAGCGCAAAGCGCTGATTGCCAAATTCGAGACGCTCGAAGGGGTGCTGGGCGACGGGCCTTATTTTGCCGACAGCAGCTTCAGCCTGGTCGATGCCGTCTTCGCGCCGGTCTTCCGCTATTTCGATCTCTTCGATACGCTCGGCGACAGAGGCATCTTCGACGGGCTCGAGCAAACACAACGCTGGCGCAAGGCACTGTCTGAACGTCCGAGCGTCCGGGCGGCTGTCGGCGCGGATTACCCGCAGCGGCTGATGGAATTCCTCGAGAAACATTCCTCGATCCTGCTCAGGCAAGCTGCCGCCGCCTGAAGCGCGCCCAAGCGGCCGGACCTCCATCCGGCCGCCGGCAATTCGGCGAGACAACGCTTCATTTTCGCCGCAAACGGGTCTAAGTCTGCCAGCCTCAAAGCATCATCGACAGAAAGCAGGGTGAGCCATGACTTTCATGCCCCAGAGCCAGAACATCATTGATCCCGTCAAGCTGGAGAAGCTTGCCGAGGTCGCCGTCAAGGTCGGGCTGCAGCTGCGCAAAGGTCAGGATCTGGTGGTCACCGCGCCTGTGGTGGCGCTGCCGCTCGTTCGCCTCATCACCAAGCACGCCTATCAGGCCGGCGCGGGGCTGGTAACCGCCTTCTATTCCGACGAGGAAACGACGCTTTCGCGCTATCAGTACGGCAGCGACGAGAGCTTCGACCGGGCCTCCGACTGGCTCTATGAGGGTATGGCCAAGGCCTATGCCAACGGAGCGGCGCGCCTTGCGGTCGCCGGCGACAATCCGCTGCTGCTGTCCGAGCAGGATGCCGGCAAGGTCGGCCGCGCCAATCGCGCCACATCCACCGCCTACAAGCCGGCGCTGGAAAAAATTTCGAATTTCGACATCAACTGGAACATCGTCTCCTATCCCAATCCGTCCTGGGCCAAGGTGGTCTTCCCCGACGATCCAGAGCCAATTGCGATGGCCAAGCTCGCCAAGGCGATCTTTGCCGCCTCGCGTGTCGATGTGGACGATCCGATCGCCGCCTGGGCCGAGCATAATGCCAATCTGGCCAAACGCTCCGCCTGGCTGAACGCCGAGCGTTTCGCCTCGCTGCATTTCAGGGGACCGGGCACCGATCTGACGGTCGGCCTTGCCGACGGGCATGAATGGCATGGCGGCGCTTCCACCGCCAAGAACGGCATTACCTGCAACCCGAACATACCGACCGAGGAAGTCTTCACCACGCCGCATGCGCTGCGTGTCGAAGGCCATGTTTCGAGCACCAAACCGCTGTCGCACCAGGGCACGCTGATCGACAATATCCAGGTGCGCTTCGAGGCCGGACGCATCGTCGAGGCGAAAGCGTCGCGCGGCGAGGAAGTCTTGAACAAGGTGCTCGATACAGACGAGGGCGCCCGCCGGCTCGGCGAAGTGGCGCTCGTGCCGCACTCCTCGCCGATCTCGGCCAGCGGCATCCTGTTCTACAACACGCTGTTCGACGAAAATGCCTCGTGCCACATCGCGCTCGGCCAGTGCTATTCCAAGTGCTTCCTGAACGGCGCGACGCTGAGCCAGGAAGAGATCAAGGCGCAAGGCGGCAATTCCAGCCTGATCCATATCGACTGGATGATCGGGTCAAACAAGGTCGACATCGACGGTGTCAAGCCGGATGGTTCGCGGGTTCCGGTGATGCGGCAGGGCGAATGGGCCTGACCGGCATCGTGGCGCGCTGACTGAGCCAGACGCTGGCAAGCACCATGGCGAAGCCGGCGATCTGCGCCGGCGTCAGGCTCTGGCCGAGCGCCAGCCAGCCGAGCAGGGTCGCGACGACAGGGCTTAGAAAGCCGAGCGAGGCGACCGCCGAGGGCTCGATCCGGGAGAGGCCGCGAAACCAGAGCAGATAGGTGAAGGCCGCGCCGATCAGGCCGAGATAGGCGATGCCGGCAATATTTGCGATAGTCGGCGTCGGCAGCGCCGGTTCGAGGAACAGCGCAAAAGGCACCAGCAGGATGCCGCCTGCCGTCAATTGCCAAGCGGTGAAGGTGAGGTTCGACACCGGTGGTGCCCAGCGCCGTGTCAACACCGTGCCGAAGGCCATCGAGACGGCGCCGGCAAGACCGGCGGCAATTCCCACAGGATCAAGCCCCGCCTTCGGCGTCAGCACCAGCAGCCCGACACCGGCCATGCCGGCAAGACCGGCCAGCACGGCAAGCGGCCGGATCGGTTTGCCGAGGAAAAGGCGCGATAGCGCAATGACGATCAGCGGCTGCACCGCGCCGACCGTTGCGGCAACGCCGCCCGGGAGCCTGTAAGCAGAGACGAAGAGCATCGCCCAGAAGAACGAGAAGTTCAGGGCACCGAGAATGAAGGCCCTTCCCCACCAGATGCCGAAAGGCAGCTTCCTCACGAGGAGCAGAAGCAGCAGTCCGGCCGGCAAGGCCCGGAGCATCGCCACCATCAGCGGATATCCAGCCGGCAGGAAGGAGGTCGTGACGATATAGGTGCTGCCCCAGATGGCGGGTGCGAGCGCGGTTGCCGCAAGGTCGGCGGCGGAGCGGAGATTTGTCTTCATATCAAGAATCTCGATTTCAAGATAAACGCATCTTACGCCTTTTTATCTTGACGTCAAGATAATGGCTGTTATCGGTGGATCATGAGCAAAGACAGCAGCATGGATCACGTCGACAAGATCCTGGCGCAATGGCGACAGGAACGGCCGGACCTCGACGTCGAACCGATGGGCCTGCTCGGACGGTTGAAGCGCCTCGGCACCCATCTCGGCCGCGAAGTGGAGGCGGTGCTCTTAAAACACGGGCTTTCGACGTCCGCCTTCGACGTGCTCGCCACCCTCCGCCGCGCCGGCGCCCCCCACCGGCTTTCGCCGGGCGAGCTTCTGGAGATGACCATGGTCAGCTCCGGCACGATGACGAACCGCATCGACCAGTTGGAGAAAGCGGGCTTCGTCGAGCGCGTCGTCAATCCACAGGACCGCAGAAGCGTGTTGATCGCACTGACGGAAAAGGGGCTGGCGACAGTCGAGGCCGCTGTCGATGCGCATGTCGCCAATCAGCGCCGGCTGACACGCAACCTGACAGCCGAGGACAAGGCCGAGTTCGACCGGTTGCTCAAGAAATTCCTGTCGGATTTCGAATAGTCAGACGGCGGCAAGCGCCTTGCGGACGCGATCCAAATGCCTCTTGCGCCTCGCCTCCGTCGCGCGGTCCATGTCATGCAGGCTCAGCATGCGAAAGACGAGTTTTTTTGAGCAGAAGCTAGCAATGCCCCGCTTCAGCAGACGCCGAACGGGATTGCCCATATAAAAATGCACCAGCCACCAAGGCGAGCCCGTCGTCGTTAGCGCATAGAGCAATCTGATATTGGTAAGTTCAGGCACAATACGACCGCCGGCGGCGTCGTGCGTGAAGGCCACACCTGGCGCGAAGATGCGATCGAAGAATCCCTTCAGAATGGCTGGGAAATTGAACCACCACTGCGGAAACACGAGAACGAGCCCGTCGGCCGACTGCAGCCGGGCAACGATGTCGGCAACGACTGAGGTGTCGTAGGGTATATCGAAGTAACCGCTCCGCTCCGCCTGGGACAGGCGTGGATCGAAATCCTCGGCGTAGAGATCGAGCAGATCGACGACATGACCTGAGGCTTCCAATGCTTGCCGAGCCGTGTACGCCACCGAGGCTGCGAAGCTATCCGGCAGCGGATGGGCAAGCACCAGCAGGATCCGCATCATCAGAACAGGCTTCCCTGCTTCGGCGGCTCGGCCGATTTCACGCCACGCTTCTTGGTGCCGACAGGTGGGGCGCCACCGTCCGTCGTCATCGCGCCAACGCGACCATCGGCGAACTCGATGGAGATACCCGTGCCGGCGGAGAGCGACGCTGCCTGCGAGACCGGCCTGTCATCCTCAACGCGAATGACGGCGTAGCCGCGTTTCAGCACATTCTTATAGGATAGCGACTGCAGCACACGATCCTGCGCTGAAAGCTCGGCGCGGGCGCGAGCCAACTGGTGGCGTATCGCCGTATCGCCGTGGCGCGAAAGATTGGCGAGAGCCTCACGGCTCCGATCGGTTTGCGTCTTAAACCGGGCCGGCAGTGTGGCGAAGACTGCCTCAGCGCGATCAATGCGGGACTTCGAGCGGTCGAGCAGGCGCTCGACGGTGCGTTCGGCCCGGGCCATGCGATCACTCAGAAGCTGGCGCCGCTCGGCGATGCGGTTGGACAGCACATCAGGGCGCAGATGCGCGGCGACGCGCTCGAAGCCGCGGCGCTTGTTGATGGTGTTGAGTGCCAGACCGCGGCCAAGGCCGGTCGCCGCCTCGTCGAAACGGCGGCGCGGCAAAGCGAGAAGCTGATCGAGCGATGGCAATGCCCGCATCAGGGCACGAACGGACTGGCGGCGCTGATCCATCTGCCGGTTCATGCAGCCTTGCAGCCGCGCAGCAAGGGCGGCGGCCTGCGCGTCAAGTTCCGCCTTGACCGGCACGGCCATTTCGGCCGCCCCGGTCGGTGTGGGCGCTCGGACATCTGCGGCATAGTCGATCAGCGTCCAGTCGGTTTCATGGCCAACCGCCGAGATCAGCGGTATCCGGCTTTCGGCCGCAGCGCGCACGACGATTTCGTCGTTAAAACTCCAAAGATCTTCCAGGCTGCCGCCGCCGCGCGCGACAATCAGCACATCCGGGCGCGGGATGACGCCGGCCGGCTCCAGGGCGTTGAAGCCGCGGATGGCGTTCGCCACCTCCTCGCCTGATCCCTCCCCTTGCACCCTCACCGGCCAGACGAGGACATGCACGGGAAAACGATCGGAGATGCGGTGAAGAATATCGCGGATCACGGCGCCGGTCGGCGAGGTGACGACGCCGATCACGCGGGGCATGAAGGGCAGCCGCTTCTTGCGGGCGGCATCGAACAGGCCCTCGGCGGAAAGCTTGCGCTTGCGCTCCTCGATCAGCGCCATCAGCGCGCCGGCGCCGGCCGGCTCCAGCGTCTCGATGACGATCTGATATTTCGAGGAGCCAGGAAAGGTGGTTACCTTGCCGGTGGCAATGACTTCCATGCCCTCTTCCGGACGGAACTTCAGCCGCGAGAAGGTGCCCTTCCAGATGACGGCGTCGATGCGGGCGCGATCGTCCTTCAGCGCGAAATAGGCATGGCCCGAAGAATGCGGCCCGCGATAGCCTGAGATTTCGCCGCGCACGCGAACCTGGTCGAAGGCTGTTTCGACGGTGCGCTTGATCGAGCCGGAAAGCTCCGAAACCGAATATTCGGCAAGATTGGTTGGCGAATCGCTGTCGAAGAGGTTGCTCATCTCTTCTTTCTATGTCGATCGGCGGGAAACTGGAAGGTCGCAGCCGCGGCACAAGCCTGTTTCCTCGGCTGCTGAGATCGCAGCGAAATCGGGTAAATCCGTTTGGTTGCGGAACGCATAGTTAGAATGCGCGTTATAGACGAAAGGGATTGCTAACCACCGCAATACAAAGGCTTTTCGGCCGGGACGGCCGGTAAATCTTTGTTAGTTGGCGCTTCCTATGCTTCCCCTCGTTATCTCTGGGAAGGTGCTGAAAATGATTATTCTCACAGCAGCCGCATTGGGCGTCAGCGCCGGGCAAACGCGCTCGGCTGCCGCGATCGCGTTGATCGCCGCGCTCATTGGAATAACCTTCGCGGCGGCGGCGATTACGTCGCCCGGCCCGGTCTCAATCCTGGCCTTCGTCTATGCCGTTCTCGGCTTTAATGGCGGCCTCATGCTCTTCGTGGCCGGGCTCTACGCGAATGCGCGCCTTCGCCGCGCGACGCGCGTTTCCCACTAAAAGAACTGCCGGCGTCAATTCGCCGGCCGATAGCGAAAGAACTGAACGCCCACATCGGCCGCCTTCGGAAGCGGCTCCAGATAGGGCGGTATATTGCCCTTGCGGAGCTCGGCATAGAGCCCATCCGGTTTCAGCTTGGCAATCTCTCGCGTCTGCAGGTCACCGGAACAGAAGCCAAGCACCGTCACATGAGCCCCCTTCAGGAAGGCTTCCGCCTCCTGCGGCTCCGCCAGCCCGATGTGCAGTTCCGTCAGCATGCCGCCCTGATTGCGGTGATAGGGCGCGGAGAGAACCCGGTTTTGCGTGAAACGAAGGATCGGCACGCCCATTTCCGAAGGTGCGGAGACCAGGCCGGCCGGAAGCCCGGCAAGCGGCGCCAGCGCCTGCCTCGATGTGCAGGAAAGCACCTTTTCCGTCGCCTGCTTCTGTGCGCCGTTGCCCATCTGCAGCGCGATAAGTCCGCCGCCGAGTGCCCAGGCGGCCGGAACGCTTGCGAGGACAGTGACGATATAAACGAAGGCGGCGGCAACATTCTCGCTGTCGCTATTGGAAATCCGCCTGATATCGATGATCAGCAAGGCAAGTGGCAGAATGGAGATCAGGTTCGAGAAAACGGAGCCGCGCACCTGGACCAGCGCAATTGCCCAGCTGGTGATCAGCAGGAAGAGCAGGACCAGATGGATCTGCATACGATCGCGCCGAACGATGCGGAAGATGCAGACCGCGATGGCGAAAAGGCCGGCCGCATAGAAACCACCGATGGAGAAGGGATCGGTGCGTAGAAGAACAAAGGCCGACTGCGCTTCCGACACATTCCTCAGCCAGAGTTCGACCAGCATCGGATCAAGACCGGCGAGCGGATCGCTCAGGCATTGCGGCGCAATCACCATCGCCGAACCGAGAACACCGGCACCGACGAGGCCAAGCGCCGCAAAGCGCAAGGGGCGACTCAGGCGGCTTGCAAAGACCGCCGAAGACAGCAGCAGCCCGCCGCCGATCGCCGCCAGGCTGTAATAACCGAGCGAGAGATTGTCGCAGGTGACCATCGAATAGAGCCGCGGCGGTACCGTTGCGACAAAGAGAATGCTGATCGCCATTGCCAGCGCCAGCCCGAATGCCTTCGCGGCGACGGCGAATTTTTCGCCTTCCCACGCCCAGAGCAAAGCGATGGTCAGACAGACGGCCGCGACAAAAGGCGTCGTCTCGGCGCCGATGGCGATGGCGACCGCTGCCGCGATGCCGGCAACCGCATAACTCCTGCCGCGCCGCTGCGGATCCAGCAGCATCGCCACCATCGTCGCGACCAGCGCCAGCTGCGCATTGTGATGATCGATGGCTCCAGGCGCAAAACGGTTGCCGGTGTAGATCGCAAGACCGGTCATGCCGAGACTGATATGCATGCCGGCGACACCGCCGATGCGCCGCCCGGCAACGGCCATGGCAAGCATGGCGGGGAGGACGAGCGAAACCGGCCAAACGGCAAGCGCCAGGGCCTCAGCCGTCTCGTGGGGCGCAAACAGACCGAAGAACCAGATCAGCGAAGCGATCGGCAGATCGATCAGCCGCGACCAGTGCATCAGCGTGCCGCCACCGAGGCCGAGGCGATATTGCATCAGATCGAACCAGCCCTGCCCGGCGAGAAAATCGCGAACCTCGATGAGACGCATTCCGTCGTCATTGTCGGGACCGACATAATCGGTCGCAGTGAAAAGCTTGGCGACGAGGAGGATGGTGGCGAGAATGACGCTATAGCAGATGACGGTTGGCCACAGGCGCATCATCAACCGCCCCAACCCGCCCCTTTGGGCGGCGGTCACGGATGCGGCATTGGTGATCGGCTGCACGGCGTTCATCGTGGTTAGCGCTTCGTTTCCGGATGCCGAAGCTTAACCGCAGCCGATCAAGAAAGTGTAAAGCCGATTGCGGCAGCTGCCGATTTTGCTTTCGTCATAGGGTCTTATTAACGCCGGGTGGTTTAGGCTCGGCTCGGCTTTTGTGTAACGAGTAAAGTCATGGCCCGATCGAGTACCGATAAACTGGACATTGCCGTCCTGCTTCCCTGCTATAATGAAGCCGCGACGATCGGCCCTGTGGTGCGAGGTTTCCGCGCGACGCTGCCGGATGCGGCGATCCACGTCTACGACAACAATTCCACCGATGGCACCGCCCTGCAGGCGATGCTTGCCGGGGCGCATGTCGTGCGCGAGCGGCGGCAGGGCAAGGGCCACGTCGTGCGCCGGATGTTCGCCGACATTGACGCCGACATCTACATCATCGCCGACGGCGACGGCACCTATACGCCAGCCGATGCCGAGGAACTGGTGCGCACACTGCTGACCGAGCGGGCCGACATGGTGGTGGGAACCCGCCGCGGCGTTCATGCCGATGCCGGCCGTCAGGGCCATGCGCTCGGCAACCGGCTTTTCAACCTGCTCTACCGGACGATCTTCGGCCCCGACTTCACCGATATCTTTTCCGGCTACCGCGCTTTCTCACGCCGCTTCGTCAAGAGCTTCCCGGCGGTATCAGGCGGCTTCGAGATCGAAACCGAAATGTCCGTGCACGCCTCGCGGCTGAAGCTGCCGGTCAGCGAGCTGGAACTCGATTACGGCCGCCGGCCGGAAGGCTCGCATTCCAAGCTTTCGACCTTTCGCGACGGCGGCAGGATTCTCTGGATGTTCGCGATGCTGATGAAGGAAACCCGGCCCTTCGCCTTCTTCAGCACGATCAGCGCCACCTTCATGCTGGCGAGCGTCGGCTTCATGGCGCCGGTGCTGGCGGAATATTTCCAGACGGGTCTCGTCAGCCGCATGCCGACCTGGGTGCTGTCGATGGCGCTGATGATGATTTCGTTCATGCTGTTTACCGCCGGCGTCATCTTGGATTCGGTGGCCCGCGCCCGCGCCGAACAGCTTCGTATCCATTATATGAGCCTGGAGACGCCGAGCGCGGCCAAGGCGCCGCTCGGCGAGGCAGCGCCCGCATCGCGTGGGCGTCCTGGCAAGGCGGATGCGGCATGAGAAAGCTCGTCCGCTTCGTCATTGCCGGCGGCATCGGCTTTCTCGTCGATGCCGGCGTCCTGTCGGCGCTGCTTCATCTGACGCCGCTCGGGCCTTTCTTGGCACGGCTCGTCGCGATCGCGCTGGCAATGGCGGCAACCTGGGCTTTCAACCGGAGCTTCACCTTCGATCGCTCCGGCCGATCGCTTGCCGCCGAAGGCTTTCGCTACGGTTCGGTCGGCGTGACGGCAGCCTTGGTCAATTACGGGCTTTATTCCGCACTTCTGCTGTCGCTGCCTGCCCTTCAGCCGCTGGCGGCCATGGTGATCGCCAGCCTCGCCTCGATGATCTTCAGCTTTTTCGGTTATTCGCGCTTCGTCTTCCGCGCCGAATAATCAGACTGATTCCCAGCCGTCCTTCTCGCTGGCGCGGTAGATCGCGTCGATGACCTTCTGGTTCAATTTCGAATTTTCGAGCGTGACGAGCTCTTCCTTGCCGTCCTTCACCGCCCGGGCAAAGGCTTCGACTTCCCGCTTGTACTGGCGACTGTCCTGGAAGCGGAAGATGCGCGATTCATTGTGGCTGCGGTCGGTAAGCTCGATCTCTTCAGGCCCAAAGCGGTTGGCGTTGAACGGCGACTTGACCTCGATATAGCCGTCGGTGCCGTGAAAGACCATGACCTGGCGGTTGGCCATCTGCGTCGAGATGTAGAAGCTCAACTCGAAATCACCGAAATCGGCTTTGACGCTTGAATAGATATCCGTCCCGAATTCGGGATCGCGCTCGGTAACGGCCTGGATGCGGAGCGGCTCCTTGCCGGTGGAAAAACGCGTGCCCATGACGGGATAGACGCCGATATCCGGAAGGCCGCCGCCGCCAAGCTCTGGAATGTTGCGCATGTTGGCGGCATCGCGGTTGAAATAGGTGAAGGCGCCCTGCACATGCCGCAGCTTGCCGATCGCGCCCTCATCGATCAGCGCGCGCACCTTCTGCCAGACCGGGGAATAGGTGATCATATAGGCTTCGGTGACCACCACGCGGTTGCGGTCGCGGGCGGCGATCACATCGTCGATATCGCCGGCCTTCAAGGCGAGCGGTTTTTCACAGAGCACGTGCTTGCCGGCATCGGCTGCTTTGATCGACCATTCGATATGCTGCGAGGTCGGCAGCGGGATATAGACCGCGTCGATGAGATCGGAGGCCAGCATCTCCTCATAGGAGCCGAAGGCATGGGGCACCGAAAAACGGTCGGCCATCTCCCTGGCGCGCGCGAGATCACGGCTGGCGATCGCCGTGACGACGCAATTCTCCGCGTCCTGGATTGCAGGAACGACATTGTCGCGGCCGATCTTTGCCGTTGAAATGATACCGAAGCGCAACATGGTCCAAGCCTCCCAAACAGGTTTCCGCGAACCATATTCAGGCCTTCGCTGCGGCGCAATGGCGCGGGCTGAAATCACGGAAGTTTGCCTTCCCTCATGCCCGGATCGCGCTAGGTTCTCTCAGATCGTTAGAGAATGATGTTTCGGCGTCATGCTCCGGGACCGCGTTCTGCCGTACCCGCGATTTCAATTACATCACCATTTTGGAGAGCGTCATGGAAATGCGCCGGCTTGGAAAAACAGGTCTTTCGGTCGCGCCGATCGTCATCGGCGGCAATGTCTTCGGCTGGACGGCCGACGAGGAAACATCCTTCGCCATTCTCGACGCCTTCTTCGATGCGGGCCTCAACACGATCGATACAGCGGATGTCTATTCCGCCTGGGTTCCCGGCAACAAGGGCGGCGATTCCGAGGAGATCATCGGGCGCTGGCTGAAGCAGGCAAGCCTCTCCCGCGACAAGGCCGTGATCGTTACCAAGGTCGGCTCGGATATGGGCCAGGGAAAAACACTCAAGGAGAGCTATATCCTGAAAGCAGTCGAGGATTCGCTCAGCCGGCTGCAGACCGAATATATCGATCTCTATCTCTCGCATTGGCCGGACGCCGATACGCCCCACGAGGAACGCTCGTTGCCTTTGCCAAGCTGAAGCAGCAGGGCAAGATCCGCGCCATCGGCTGCTCAAATTATGATGCGACACTGCTGCAGGCGTCCTTCGACGCCGCCGAAAAGGCCGGTCTGCCGCGTTACGATGTGGTGCAGCCGGAATATAACCTCTATGAGCGCTCGAGCTTCGAGGGGCCGCTGGCCGAGCTCTGCGTCAAAGAGGATATCGGCGTCATCACCTATTTCAGCCTCGCCGCCGGCTTCCTCACCGGCAAGTACCGCAGCAAGACGGATACGCAAGGCCGCGCCCGCGAGGGCCGGGTTTCGACCTATCTGGATGACAAGGGCCTGCGCATTCTTGCCGCACTCGACAGGGTGTCCACTGAAACCGGCGCCAAGCCCGCGGAAATTTCGCTCGCCTGGCTTTTGCGCAAGAAGGGCGTGACGGCGCCGATCGCCAGCGCCACCAGCCTTTCGCAGCTTGAAAGCCTGGCGAAATCAGCGACACTTCAGCTTTCCGATGACGCGATGGCGCTGCTCGACGAAGCCGGCCGCTGAAAGAGAAGAAACGATGACCGTGACGATCCGAGATGCCCGCCCCGAAGACGAAGCGCGTTGGCGCGAACTCTGGGCTGATTATCTCGCCTTCTACGAAGTCACGGTCGATGCCGATATCACCGACCAGACATGGCGCCGGGTTTTCGATCCGGCGTCGGCGATCCTCATGCGCGTCGCCGAGGTCGACGGCAGGATCATGGGCTTTGCGCTCTATCTCACCCATGAGGGCACGTGGATCCGCGGCAGGGACTGCTATCTCGAAGACCTGTTCGTCGATCCCGAGGCACGCGGCAAAGGCGTTGGGCGGGCGCTGATGGACGATCTCGTCGAACTCGGCAAGGCGAAGGGCTGGTCGCGGCTCTATTGGCATACGAACGAGCAGAACAAGACGGCCCGGGCGCTCTATGACAGCTATGTCGAGAGCGACGGGCACATTCGCTACCGAATCAGTTTTTGAGTGCGGGAAAACCCTCGTACCATTCGGAATGCCGCCCCTCCCAGTTCGCCATGCCCGGTTTGGTTAGGATGCCGCGTGGGCTGATATAACTCTGGATCACCCGTTTTGGCCGTTCGTGCCACTGGATATTGAAAGCCCAGAGCTTCGGGAAAAAGCAGAGCGAGGCATAAGGCAAATGGTCGTGGATCCACCAGGCGAGCCGTTGCCAGTCGCTTTCGTCGCTGTAGCGGTCGAGCATCCACGGCACGACGATGCAGACCGCAGCACCCATGCAGCCGTCGAAATCCCGCATGTCCCAAATGTGATGGGCGGCAGTGGCGGCATTGGTCGAGCAGTTCAGATTGTTGTCGTTGCCGAACCTGTTGACATCGGGCGATCGATAGCCGGAGCGGATATGCAGACGACCGAAGGTCGCTTCCAGCGGCTCCAGCAATTCCTGGCAAAGCCTCCTGCCTGCCTCGATCGCCAGATCGGGGTCCTCGGGAATGTTGGGAATTCGGTGGAAATCGGCAATTTCGGAGTGCAGGAAATCGCGGAAGAAGAAGTTCTGCGACAGCCTTATCCGGCCAAGATCCTCCAGACCCTTCATCG
Organism: Rhizobium redzepovicii; assembly: GCF_019793435.1. Taxonomy (GTDB): domain Bacteria; phylum Pseudomonadota; class Alphaproteobacteria; order Rhizobiales; family Rhizobiaceae; genus Rhizobium; species Rhizobium redzepovicii. The sequence continues at coordinate 67,898 of NZ_JAILYH010000007.1, forward strand.
AACCCGGCTTTCGCATGACGTTCTCTTCCTCCCACATCGATGGCAGGAAACATCGCCCGGAGCAGATTTCCAGTCCACCCGAAATCGATCGGGAACAATTTGCGCAATCCTTGCTTCTTAATGTGTCGCCGCATTCGCGGCCTTCCCCAGAACAAGGATCGAGAAAATGGCCAAGGAAAAGACGTTGGAAGATCTCTTCTACGACACGCTGAAGGATATCTATTTTGCCGAACGGCAGATCCTGCGCGCCCTGCCGAAGATGGCGCGCGCCGCCCAGTCCCCCGAATTGAAAGCGGGTTTCCAGAAGCACTTGGAGCAAACCGAAGGCCAGGTCGAGCGCCTGCAGCAGGTTTTCGAGAAGATCGGCAAACGCGCCCAGGGCAAGACCTGCGAGGCGATCCAGGGCATTATCGCCGAGGGCGAGGAAATCATGGAGGAATTCAAGGGCACGCCAGCGCTGGATGCCGGCCTGATTTCCGCGGCCCAGGCCGTCGAGCATTATGAAATCGCCCGTTACGGCACACTGAAGACCTGGGCCGCGACGCTCGGCTTCAAGGATGTCGTCAGCCTGCTCGACCAGACGCTGCAGGAGGAAACGGCGACCGACAAGACCCTCTCGCAGCTCGCCACCACAGCAGCAAACCAGAAGGCCAAGGCTGCCTGACGGATGAGAGCGGGCGGCAAGTCTCTTACCGCCGCCCGCATTCTTCTAAACATATCTGAAGAAATCGATGAAGGCCCGCAGCGCCGGGCGCATCTGCCGCCGGGTGGGATAGTAAAGAAACGGCCCGGAATAGGGCGCGCACCAATCCGCCAGTACCCGCACGAGCCTGCCGCTCGTCAGCTCGGCATCCACCCGCATATCGAAGAGATAGGCAAGGCCGGCGCCGTTAAGCGCCGCAAGCAGGGCCAGCCGGTCCTCGCTGACAATCAGCGGCCCGTCGACCGCAACAACCAATTCCTGCCCATCCTTTTCGAATTCCCAGCGATAGATGGAGCCATTGGTAAAGCGCCGCTTGATGCATCGATGATGGACGAGGTCGCGCGGGTGTTCCGGTTTTGGATGGCGCTCGAAATATTCGGGCGATGCGGCGATGACAGTGGTCAAAGGGGGTGAGAACTTCACCGCGATCATATCGGCCTCCAAGCTCTCCTCCAGCCTTATACCGGCGTCGAACCCCTCCTTGACGATATCGGTGAAGCCGTCCTCATTGGCAATCTCCAGGGTGATATCGGGATAGAGGTTGAGAAAATCGCCGAGGCGCGGGGCGAGCAGGAGATCGGAGGCGAAACGCGGCGCAGTGATGCGCAGGTTGCCGGCCGGCTTGGCGCGCGTATCGCGGACAGCCTCCAGGGCAATATCGATCTCCTCGAGCGCCGGACGCAGCCTTTCGAGAAGCAGGCGGCCCTCCTCCGTCGGCGCGACACTGCGGGTGGTGCGCGCCAGGAGCCTGACCCCCAGGCTTTCCTCGAGGCTCGAGATCGCATGGCTGATCGCTGACGGCGCGACGAGGAGTTCCTTGGCCGCGGCGCGGAAGCTGCGATGCTCAGAGACGGCGGCGAGAACGGCGAGTTGCGAGAGCTGTGTTCTGTTCATTGATCGAAAGAATAGAACAACCCGTTAGAAGCTGCATGTATTTTCTGACTGGTGCGGCAAGGATATGGTCTGCCCGTACCGCATAGAGCGGTCCCAGCTCAGAAAAGGAGCGCAACATGAAAACCCGGAAACTCGGAAACGATCTGACCGTCTCAGCCGTCGGCCTCGGCTGCATGGGCATGAGCTTTGCCTATGGCGCCAGCGACGAAGCGGAATCGGTGAGGACGCTCAATCGCGCCGTCGAACTCGGCGTCACGTTTTTCGACACCGCCGAAGTCTATGGCCCCTTTACCAACGAGGCCCTTGTCGGAAAGGTGCTGAAACCATTCCGCGACCACCTGGTGATCGCCACCAAGTTCGGCTTCAAGATCGATACCAGCCAGCAAGGTGCTGCCGCCATCGCCGGCGTCGACAGCCGCCCCGAGCATGTGCGGGCAGTCGCCGAGGCCTCATTGAAAAGGCTGGGCATCGAGACCATCGACCTCTTCTACCAGCACCGCGTCGATCCCAACGTGCCGATTGAGGAGACGGTCGGCGTCATGGCCGAGTTGGTGAGGGAAGGCAAGGTCCGCGCCCTCGGCCTCTCCGAAGCCGGCAGCGCCACCATCCGCCGCGCCCATGCGGTCCATCCGATCGCCGCGCTGCAGAGCGAATACTCGCTTTGGACGCGCGATCCGGAGGAAGACGTGCTTGCCACCTGCCGCGAACTCGGCATCGGCTTCGTGCCCTACAGCCCGCTCGGCCGCGGTTTTCTGACAGGGGCGATAAAGACCGAAGATCTTGCCGCCGATGATTTCCGCCGGCAGGTGCCGCGCTTCCAGGCGGAGAATTTCGACGCCAACGCCGCTCTGGTCGCAACGCTCGAACAGCTTGCCGCCGAAAAGGGCGTGACCGCCGCACAGCTGGCGCTCGCCTGGGTGCTGAGCCAGGGAGACGACATCGTGCCGATCCCCGGCGCCCGCAAGCTTCACCATCTCGAACAGAACGCTGCCGCCGCCGATATCGTGCTAAGCCCGGCCGAGCTCGAGCAGCTCGGCAAGGCCATCCCGGCCGGGCAGGTGGCGGGAAAACGTTATTCGGACGCGTCGCTTGCCATGACGAACCTTTAAGCGACAAAAGCCCGGCCTGATTCAACAGGCCGGGCTTGCCTTCGCGGCCGGCGAAACTATCTAACGCCATCTCGGAGAACGGGATGAAACTATGTCGGATAGGCAGGCAGTCGAACAGACGGTTCATCTCTATGTCGAAGGCATGGCCTTCGCCAATGAGGCAGCCTTGAAAAAGGCCTTTCACCCGAAAAGCTCGATCATCGGCTATTACCAGAATGCCGTCGAATGGCTGACGCGGGACGAGTTCATCGCCGCGATCCTGGCGGAGGAGCCAGCCCCGCCCGGCACGCAGCCCTTCATGGATATACAGAGCGTCGATGTCGAGGGCGATGCGGCCAGCGTCAAGGTCACCGACGATTTCGCCGGAATGCGTTTCACCGATTATCTCTCATTGCTGAAGATCGAAGGCCGATGGACGATCGTCGGCAAGCTTTACCATCTTCATAGGTGAAAAGACCGGCCACAGCGACCGGTCGACTATTCCTATTGTTAGCCGGCAAGATCAGGATCTGAGAACACCGCCGGTGAATTTTGTCACGCTGGCGACGATCTTCTGCGTCAGCGCCTCGAAATCCTCATCCGTCAACGTGCGCTCGGCCGGCTGGATCTGAACCTCGATCGCCACCGACTTCTTGCCTTCGCCGACCGACGCGCCTTCGAAAACGTCGAAGACATTGACGCCGGTGACCAGCTTGCGGTCGGCGCCGGTCGCGGCCTTGATGACGGCGCCTGCTTCCACCGTCTTGTCGACGACGAAGGCGAAGTCGCGCTTGACCGCCTGGAAAGGCGAAAGATCGAGCGCCGGCTTGGTGCGGGTCGCCTTCTTCTTCGGCTCGGCCATGGCATCGAGATAGACCTCGAAGCCGCAGAGGGCGCCGGAGACATCAAGCGCTTCCAGCGTCAGCGGATGGAATTCACCGAAATAGCCGAGCACGACTTTCGGCCCCATCTTGATCGTGCCGGAGCGGCCGGGATGATACCATTCCGGCCCGCCCTGCTCGATCTGGATGTTGCCCATCGGCAGGCCGCAGGCTTCGATGACGGCGAGCGCATCGGCCTTGGCGTCGAAGACGTCGACCGGTTTGCCGCCGCCCTTGGCGGCGTTCGACCAGGCGCGGCCGGCGCCGACAAGCGAAGCCGTGCCGCGGCGGATGCCGCCCGCAACGCGGCGCTGACCTTCCGGCCGGTCGTTCTCATAGGTGCCGGAGACCTCGAAGATGGCGACGTCGGCATAACCCTTGTCGGCATTGCGCTGGGCTGCGGTCAGCAGGCCCGGCAGCAGCGAGGGGCGCATGTCCGACATTTCGGCGGCAATCGGGTTGGCAAGCTTGAGGGCGGGCGAACCGCCGCCGAAGAGCTTGGCCTGATCTTCCGGAATGAAGGACCAGGTGACGGCTTCGAGCATGCCGCGCGACGCAAGCGCCCGCTTGGCGAGACGCGTGCGGATCTGCAGCGTCGTCAGGATCTTGCCGTTGACGACCGCATGGCTTTCGAGCGGCGCCGGTTTGATATTGTCGACGCCGTGGATGCGCATGACCTCCTCGACGAGATCGGCCTTCCCGTCGACATCGGGACGCCAGGAAGGAACGGCAACGGAGACACGCTCGCCGGAACCGGAGACCGTGAAGCCGAGGCGGGTCAGAATGCTGTTGCTTTCCTCATCCGAGACGTCGAGCCCCGTCAGACGCTTGACTTCGGAATAAGGGAAATCGACGATGTTTGCTTCGTAACCCTGATAGCCGACGACCTCGGCTCTGGCGGCCGTGCCGCCGCAAAGCTCCAGCACCAGTTCCGTCGTGCGTTCGAGACCAGGCACCATATAGTCCGGATCGACGCCGCGCTCGAAGCGGTACCGGGCATCGGTGATGATGCCGAGGCTGCGGCCGGATTTGGCGATGTTCATCGGGTCCCAGAGGGCCGATTCGATCAGCACGTCGACGGTGTTTTCGTCGCAGCCGGAATGTTCGCCGCCCATGATGCCGCCGATCGATTCGATGCCGTCTTCATCGGCGATGACGACATTGTTCGGGCCGAGCTTGTATTCGCGCTGGTCGAGCGCCAGCACGGTCTCGCCCTCCGTGGCGCGGCGGACGGTGAGGTTGCCCTTGACCTTAGCAGCGTCGAAGACGTGCATCGGCCGGCCTTGATCGAAGGTCATGTAATTTGTGATATCGACCAGCGCATTGATCGGGCGCAGGCCAATGGCGGTCAGCCGCTGCTGCATCCAGCGCGGGCTCGGGCCATTGCTGACGCCACGCACCAGACGGAGCGAAAAGCCGGGGCAGAGTTTCGGATCGTCGAGATCGAGCGTCAGCTTGACCGGCGTTTCGCCTTCGACGGCGAAGGACGGCGCAGGCCGGTGCTTCAACGTACCGAGTCCGGAGGCGGCGAGATCGCGGGCGATGCCGTGGACCGAGGTGCAGTCCGGACGGTTCGGCGTCAGGTTGATCTCAATGACCGGGTCGTCGAGATGCGCATAGGCGGCATAACTCTTTCCGACCGGCGCATCTTCCGGCAGATCGATGATGCCGTCATGGCTGTCGGAGATCTGCAACTCCTTTTCGGAGCACATCATGCCGTGGCTTTCGACGCCGCGGATATTGCCGACGGCAAGCGTCACGTCGATGCCGGGAACATAGGTCCCGGGAGCAGCAAAGGCGCCGACGAGGCCGGCGCGTGCATTCGGGGCGCCGCAGACGACCTGGACCGGCGCGCCGGCGCCCGTATCAACCATCAGCACCTTCAGGCGATCGGCCTGCGGATGTTTTTCCGCCGAGACAACTCTGGCGATGACGAAGGGCTTGAACGCCGCCTTGTCGTCGACATCCTCGACCTCCAGTCCGATCTGGGTGAGCCGCGTGCAGATTTCGTCGAGGCCGGCATCCGTTTCCAGATGCTCTTTCAGCCAGGAGAGCGTGAATTTCATCGTCCCAATTCTCCGTTCAAGCGCTGAGGCCGCCGAACAGCGTCGGCATGTCGAGCGGGCGGAAGCCGTAATGCGTCATCCAGCGGACGTCGGCGTTGAAGAAATCGCGCAGGTCGGGCATGCCGTATTTCAGCATGGCGATGCGGTCGAGGCCCATGCCCCAGGCAAAACCCTGATATTCGTCCGGATCGAGCCCGCCATAACGCAGCACGTTCGGATGGACCATGCCGCAGCCGAGGATCTCCATCCAGTCGGTGCCTTCGCCGAACTTGACGATCGGGCCGGAGCGATCGCACTGGATATCGACCTCGAAAGAGGGCTCGGTGAAAGGGAAAAACGACGGGCGGAAACGCATCGTCACGCTGTCGACCTCGAAGAAGGTCTTGCAGAATTCCTCGAGCACCCAGCGGATGTTGGCAACATTGGCTTTCTTGTCGATGACCAGGCCTTCGACCTGGTGGAACATCGGCGAATGCGTAGCGTCGCTGTCCTGGCGATAGGTCTTGCCGGGAATGATGATGCGGATCGGCGGCTTCTGCGCTTCCATGGTGCGCACCTGCACAGGCGAGGTATGGGTGCGCAGCACCTTGCGCTCGCCATTCTCGTCCGGATGGAAGAAGAACGTGTCGTGCATCTCGCGGGCCGGATGGCCTTCGGGGAAATTCAGCGCGGTGAAATTGTAATAATCCGTCTCGATATCGGGACCTTCGGCGATCGAGAAGCCCATGTCGGCGAAGATCGCGGTGATCTCATCGACGATCTGGCTGATCGGATGGATGCGGCCGCGCTCGGCCGGCGAAGAGCGCACCGGCAGGCTGACATCGACCGTTTCGGCCTTCAGCCGCGCATTGACCGCCGCCATTTTCAGCACGGACTTACGTTCGGCAATGGCGTCCGTCACTTCGTTCTTCAGGGCGTTGATCGCAGCACCCCGGGTCTGGCGCTCTTCCGGCGTCATGGCGCCGAGCGTCTTCAACAGTTCGGAAACGGAGCCCTTCTTGCCGAGCGCGGATACGCGCACGGCTTCCAGGGCCGCCTCGTCACCCGCAGCAGCAATTTCGGCAAGCAAAGAGGATTTAAGCTGGTCGATATCTGACATTGTCTTCTTTCCGTCCAGATCAGGCGGCGTTCGAACGGCAGGCTGGAGAGGCCGGCGCAGGGATATAAAGAAAGAAAAACCCGCGCTAGCCCAAACCAGCGCGGGTTTCCCAAAATCATAAATTCAAAGCTTGGGAAGCGCTGGTTACTTGACCGCGCCTTCAAACTCGTTGGCCGTACCGGCTTCCTTGAGGTACTCAAGAGCCTTCTTGGCAGCATTGACGAGCGCGCCGAATGCTTCCGGCTCGTGGATCGCCATGTCGGAGAGAACCTTGCGGTCGACTTCGATGCCGGCCTTGTTCAGGCCGTCGATGAAGCGGCCATAGGTCAGGCCGAATTCGCGGACAGCGGCGTTGATGCGCTGGATCCAGAGCGCACGGAAGTTGCGCTTGTTGACCTTGCGGTCGCGGTAAGCGTACTGCTTCGAACGATCGACAGCAGCCTTGGCGGTGCGGATGGTGTTCTTGCGGCGGCCGTAAAAGCCCTTGGCGGCCTTCAGAACCTTCTTATGCTTGGCGTGGGCGGTGACGCCTCTTTTTACACGTGCCATATCATGATCTCCTTAAATCTAGCGTTCGCGGACGAGTCTCAGAGACCGTTCGGCAGGTAATTCTTGATAACCTTGCGGCCATCCGGTTCTGCGAGAACCATGGTGCCACGTGCATCGCGAATGAACTTGTTGGTACGCTTGATCATGCCATGGCGTTTGCCGGCAGCGGCAGCCTTGACCTTGCCGGTTGCGGTGATCTTGAACCGCTTCTTGGCAGAGGACTTCGTCTTCATCTTGGGCATTTTGCTACTCCTTCTGTCCTCCCTGCGCGCTTCATCAAAAAAGCCCTTCTCGCGAAGTCCGGTTCTCCGGCCGTCGCAACAAGGTGCGGGAGCGTTTGTTGTTGATCTGCGGCTTCGGCGACGAACCGTTCCGCAAGCATTCGAAACTGCCACGGCATGCCCTGCCGGTCAGTTCGGACGCGCGCTTATAACCGCAGCGTCCTGAAAGTGCAACGGGGCTGCGGAGGAATCTTCGCACGCTCGTAAGCACCAGTGTTAGAAAGCACAAAAGCCGCCCTTGCGGACGGCCTTGGGGCGAAAAAGTGCCTGGCGCTTACTTCGGCGCCAGCACCATCATCATCTGGCGGCCTTCGAGCTTGGGCTCGGCTTCGACCTTGGCGAACTCGGTCGTATCGGCCTTGACCTGCTGCAGCAGCTTCATGCCAAGCTCCTGGTGGGCCATTTCGCGGCCGCGGAACTTCAGCGTTACCTTGACCTTGTCGCCTTCGTCGAAGAAGCGACCCATCGCCTTCATCTTCACCTCATAATCATGGGTGTCGATATTGGGGCGCATCTTGATTTCTTTGACTTCGACGATCTTCTGTTTCTTGCGCGCCTCGGCAGCCTTCTTCTGGTTGGCATATTTCAGCTTGCCCAGATCGAGGATCTTGCACACAGGCGGTTCGACATTGGGGGAAATTTCGACGAGATCGAGGCCGGCTTCCTCAGCCATTCTCAAGGCCTGGTCGGTAGGCACGACGCCCATATTCTCGCCGTCAGCCCCGATCAGCTGAACTTTGGGAATGCGGATTTCACGGTTCGAGCGCGGTCCGTCCTTCACGGGCGCGTCGGTTTTAAAAGGTCTGCGAATGGTCGTATTCTCCTCGCGTTGTTTCGGAACGTTGCAGCCTCGCGCTCCCATATCGGGGTGCACAAACGTGTCGCGTCATCGCTGCAACGGAGTCAATATCATCCTTTAGCGGAAAAATCACCCGCTGTCAGCCTGCCAAGAATCTGTTTTATAGACCAAAATAACAGGAGTTTCGCCGATGTTCGATCAGATGCCCAATGCCCAGCCGCAGTTCCTGACGGTCGGCGAGGGCGAGGCGGCGCGTGAGATCGCCATGCTGGTGCGCCGGGCGCGGGCCGGCAACAGCGCCCCGGCGCTCGTCTGGCTGTCCGGCTACCGTTCCGACATGAGCGGCACCAAGGCGGTGGAACTCGACGGGCTGGCGGCCGAACTCGGGCTTGCGTGCATCCGCCTCGACTATTCCGGCCACGGACTTTCCGGCGGCAGCTTCAGCGACGGCACGATCTCACGCTGGCTTGAGGAGGCGCTGGCCGTCATCCGTCATGTCGCCCCGGAACGGGTAATCCTCGTCGGCTCCTCGATGGGCGGCTGGATCGCGCTCCGCCTGGCGCAGGAGCTTGCGCGGCAGGGCGGCCCGAAGTTCGAAGGTCCAAAACTCGAAGGCCCAAAACTCGAGGGGATGGTGCTGATTGCGCCCGCACCCGATTTCACCTCTGAGCTGATCGAGCCGAACCTCAAGGCCAAGGAGCGCAAATCGCTTGCCGAGCGCGGCTATTTCGAAGAACGGTCGCAATATAGTCCCGAGCCGAACATCTATACCAGGGCGCTGATCGAGGACGGCCGCCAAAACCGGGTGCTCGACGGCATCATCGAAACGGGCTGCCCGGTGCATATCCTCCAGGGTATGAAAGACGCCGACGTGCCGCATGCGCATGCGATGAAGCTCGTCGAACATCTTCCCGCCGACGACGTGGTGCTGACCTTCATCCGCGACGGCGACCACCGCCTTTCCCGCCCCAGCGATATCGCGCTTCTGCTCAGCGCCGTGAAAGGCATCATCCGTTCATCGACGAGCAGGCAGATGCCCGTTTAGACGGCACCGGCCAAGAAACTCCCCCGACGCAAGTGCCCAACCCGTTGCATTTTAACCATGTCGGCGAGTCGCAAGGTGCTCCCAAGAAGTAACGATTGACTCTTCTTGGCCCTCTCCATTAACACTTTGTTAATAAATAAGGGGCGATGCGAGGAAGAGCGGGCGTGCGGATGAAGGGTATTTTTGTGGCCATGATGGCCATGTTTGCGATGGCGACGGCCGCCATACCGGCCCCCAGCAGAAATGCTTCAATGGTCACGGGCAATGCCACATCCCAGCCGATCGGACACTATGATTTCTGTCAGATTCACCGCAGCGAATGCGGGGCAAACCGCAATTCCGGCCCGGTCGAGATGACCCCGGCAAAGTGGTCGCTGGTGCGTTCGGTCAACGCCACGGTCAACCGCACGATCACACCGATGACCGACAAGGAAATATACGGCAAGGATGAAGTCTGGGCCTATCCGACCACTGCCGGCGACTGCGAGGATTTCGCGCTGCTGAAGCGCCGCATGCTGATCCAGCGCGGCTTTTCGGCCGCCGATCTGCTGATGACCGTCGTGCGCAAGCCCGACGGTGAAGGCCATGCCGTGCTGACGCTGCGCACCGCCGAGGGCGACTTCGTGCTCGACAACCTCGCTTCCGACGTTAAGCCGTGGTTTGGGACGCCCTATTCCTTCGTCAAGCGCCAGTCGAGCTACAATTCCGGCCGCTGGGTCACCATCGAGAACGGCCGCGACGTTCTGGTCGGCGCACTGCGTTAAGAGTTTTGGGGGGCGTGGGAAAAGGCCGGCGAAAGCCGGCCTTTTGCTTTTTGGGTGGACGGTGTCTTTTTCTATGCCGGAGAACTGTGGTGTTTGCCGCTACCTGCCTTTCGCTACGCTCAAGGCGTTCGTCGCTTGCGCTCCTCACCCCCTCATCTGCCCTGACGGGCATCATTCCTGCATCAAAGGTCTCAAGAGGATCGAGACGGTGCCGCGAGTCCCTTCTCCCCAGCGGGGAGAAGATGCCGGCAGGCAGATGAGGGGGGAGCGGCAAAGCCGCGAATGCACGGAGCGCAAGCGAAGGGCAAGGATGCTGGCGGGCCCTCTCTCCAGCCCGGCGCGGGGCGCCTCACGATAAGGGCCGATTGTTGTGCCTGCGGCGGTGATATAAAATCGTCGTGGGGTTTGCGGCACTGTAAATGGGTTGCGTTTGCCGCACCGTCTCCCGGCCCTCCGAATGGCTCCGGGCGTTCGCTGCTGCAATCGATTCACGGATCGATTGCTCGGGCTGCGCCCGACCGCAGCTCACCCATTCCCAATCAGGATCCCCGCGCCGAGCACCAGGCCGCCACCGAGGACCACCTGGAAGGCGGCGCGCAGGAATGGCGTTTCCATGTAGCGGTTCTGGATGAAGGCGATGGCCCAGAGTTCGAAGAAGACAACGACGGCAGCGGTGATTGTCGCCGTCCAGAAATGCGGGATCAGATAGGGCAGTGCGTGGCCGAGACCGCCGAGCGCCGTCATGATGCCGCAGGCAAGGCCGCGCTTGACCGGCGAGCCTCTGCCGGAGATCTTGCCGTCGTCATGTGCGGCTTCGGTGAAGCCCATCGAAATGCCGGCGCCAACGGAAGCTGAAAGGCCGACGAGGAAGGTCTGCCAGGTATCCTGCGTGGCGAAGGCGGCGGCGAAAATCGGCGCCAGCGTCGAGACCGAGCCGTCCATCAGCCCGGCAAGGCCCGGCTGCACATAGGTCAGCACGAATTGCCGATGCACCGTCGCGTCCTCGTCATGCTTGACATCTTCAGGCGTGTGTTTGTCGCCCAGCATGCGGGCGATGTCCTCGTGCCCCTGCTCGGCAAGAGCGAGATCGCCGAGAAGCTCGCGCGTCGAGGCATCCGAGGTGCGTTTTGCCGCCTCGACGTAGAAACGATAAGCCTGCTCTTCCATCGCCTCGGTTTCGCGGCGCATCGCCTCCAGGGTAAGATTTGCCCTGAGCCAGTCTGGCTTGCGCTCGTAGAAGCCCTCTACATGCTCGCGCCGGATCAGCGGAATGCGCTCGCCGAAACGCTGGCGATGGATTTCGAACAGCGACTTGCGATGCGTGTCCTCGACCTCGGCCATATCTTCGAAGACTTTGGCCGAGGCCGGAAATTCGCCGCGTAGCCTGTCGGCATAGGCGAGATAGATGCGGGCATCGTCTTCCTCGGAGGCGATCGCGAGAGCGAGAATCTCCTGCTCGGACAGCGATTCGAACGATCGTTTCGAGGATCTGAAAAACCGCGCCAACATGACTTTCTCCAAATTTAGAATTATTCTAAATCTAAAGAAGGAGGGGATGAGGGTCAAGAGCGTGCGAAGGCCGGCTGACAGATTGCCGCAAGCGGGCACGAACGCCTTTGGCTCGCTGTCGTAAACACCTATATGAGTGCTGCCGCATCACGCGGCGCCGGGGTTTATGATGGACAATGAGATTCAAGGGCGCCCTGCCCATGTCGCGGCGATCCGCGAAAGGGCGGAGGCCGAGATGCTGGAAATGGGTGTCAACGAGGCCTTCATCGGCAGGCTGGTCGAGACTTTTTACGCCCGCGTGCTTGCTCATCCCGATCTCGGCCCGGTGTTCGACGCCCGGCTCTCCGGCCGCTGGCCGGCGCATATGGAGAAGATGAAAAGCTTCTGGTCGGCGGTCGCTTTCCGCAGCGGCGCCTATGGCGGCAAGCCGGTACAGGCGCATACCGGCGTCCAGAACCTGACGCCAGATCTCTTTCCGAAATGGCTGTCGCTGTTTGCCGCAACCCTCGACGATATCGCGCCAACACCGGAGGCAAAGGCCTGGTTCATGGCGACGGCCGAGCGGATCGCCAAAAGCCTGACGCTCTCGCTGTTCTACAATCCCGCCCTCGACGATCCCGCCAGAAAGATGGGCTGATCCCTTACTGCTTTGCGGAGAAGGTGGCGCCGGCGCTTGCTGCGACGACCAGCGCCGTTCCCGCCATCTGCAGAAGGGTCATGGGCTGTGTCAGAATGGCGAAGCCCGCAAGAGCCGCAATGGCCGGCTCGAGGCTCATGAGGATGCCGAACGAAGTTGTCGGCATGCGCCGCAGGGCAATCAGCTCCAGCGTGTAGGGCAGCAGCGGCACGAGAACGGCAAGGCCCGCCATTTCGATCAGGCCATAGCTATCGAGCGCCGGCACGGCGCCTGCGAAGCCGAAGGGCGTGGCGACGACAGCGGCGACCATCAGCGACATGGAAAGCCCTTCCAGCCCCTTGAAGCTTGCGCCGATCTTCTTGGTGAGCACGATGTAGATCGCCCAACCCGTTCCCGCGCCGCAGGCAAAGAGAATGCCCTGGATATTCCCAACCCAGCCTTCACCATCATGGGCAAGAGCCAGAACGCCGAGCGCGGCAATGAACGGCCAGACGAGGCGCCGGCTGAGGCCATAGCCGATGGTCGCGACCGAAAGCGGGCCGAGAAAATCGATCGCTACGGCAAGACCGAGCGGTATGCGCTCGATCGCCGCGAAAAAACTCATCGTCATCAGCGCCGTCGTCGTGCCGAGAACCAGAGCACTTGTCCATTGCTCTCTCGTATAGCTGAATATGCGCGGACGCACGGCGACGGCTAGAATGAGAGCGGCAAAGGCAAGGCGCAGCCAGCTGGCGCCGGCAGGTCCATAGGCGGCGATGGCGGAGGAGGAAAGTGCCGCGCCGAACTGGATCGAGGACATAGACATCAGGCACATCAGCGCGCCAGCTGCCAGGCCGCCGGATGCTGCGGGCGCTTTCATTGCCAGCACGCCGGAACCGTCACTCGTTCTGTCTTCCATGTGCATCTCCGCTTCAGCGCTGTTCATACGGAGGCGACTTGAAACCGGCAAATTCAAACTTCTGATGCAGGCAGCAAAAGACCTGATGCATCAAAGGCGGCCGGAGAGGATGACCTCTTCGGCATCTTCGAAGCTCATATCGAAGACCTTCTTGCCTATCTCGAAGCTGAAGCCATTGCGGGCAAAAGCGGAGAGCTCCTTCGCCTTTCGCTTGTCGTCGAGCTCGACCCGGCGGAAGGGGCCGAAGGCGCGCTTGCGAGCGAATATCGCTGCGGCATAAAGATCGTCCGCGTCCGCAAGTGCCGCCTCGACCCTGTCGCCGGAGACGCCCTTGGCTGTCAGCTTCTGGGCAATCGCGCGTTTCGATTTGCCGCCGCGAACGGCCGAGCGCGTGCTGATCTCGGCATAGGCGCTATCGTCGAGCACCTTGTTGTCATAGGCAAATTTGACGGCGAAATCGGCAACCGCCTTGAGCTGTGCGGCACTGATATCCTCGAACTTCTCCTTGGCCTTGCGGGTGATGGCGTCGAAGAGCTGCTTTTCCGTCATCATCCGCCGCTCAAGGCGATAGATGGCGGAGTTGCGCGCCCAGCTCAGCATGCGCGGTGTCGGGATATCGGATGGACCAGTCTCGTCGTTCATATCAAGCGATCAGGCTTCAAGACCCTTGAGAACATTGGCGACGTTGAGGCCGATTTCCGGCACGCCGTAGCCGCCCTCCATGCAGACGAGCACCGGCAGGCCGGCTGAAGCGATCAGCGCACCCATGCGGGTGAAATCGTCGGAGGTCAGGCTGAAGAAGGAGATCGGGTCGCGCTCGAAAGTATCGACCCCGAGCGCGACGACGATCGCCTCGGCGCCAAAGGCCCTGATGCGGGCGAGCGCGTCGGCAAGCGCCGAAGACCAGACATTCCAGGGCGTGCCCGGCGGCATCGGATAGTTGCGGTTGGCGCCGGTGCCCGCCCCCTCGCCCTCCTCGTCGGCATGGCCGAGGAAATAGGGAAAGGCCTGCATCGGATCGCCGTGCAGCGAGGCGGTGAAGACATCGCCTCTATGATAGAAGATATCCTGCGTGCCGTTGCCATGGTGGAAATCGACATCGAGCACGGCGACCTTTTTCGCGCCGCGATCGAGCAGCCGCCGCGCCGCCACAGCCGCATTGTTGATGAAGCAATAACCGCCGAAAAGATCGATGCCGGCATGATGGCCGGGCGGGCGGCAAAGCGCGAAGGCGAAACGATTGCCCTCACCCAGCCAGTCGGCGCCCGTCACCGCGCAGCGCATCGAGGCGATCGCCGCCTCGTAGGAACCCTTGGTGATCGAGGTGTCGGCGGCATTGGCGTAATGGCCGATCGCGCCGACGATATTGTCAGGCACTCGCTGGCTGGTGCGGCGCACCGGAAAGGAATTGGCAATCGCCTCGCCGGTGAAACCAGCTGCCACCCAGCGGTCCCAGACCGTGGCGAGAAAATCGAGATAGGCGGGATCATGCACCTTTTTGGCCGTTTCCAACCCTTGCGCCTCGGGCGCCACGACATCGGCAAAACCCGCCTCCTTGACCGCCGCCAGGATCCATTCGGCCCGGAACGGCGCCTCGAACGGCGTCACCAGCTGGCCGGCATAGAGTTCGGTTTTGGCATCGCGCAGCTTGTGGTCTTCGGAATAAATGACGCGCATTTCAGATCCTGCCGTTGATTGACGATCGAGATTTACACGGGGTTGCCGCGACAAAAAAGCGGCGAAGCGAGCTCTTGATCATCCAGAGCAATAGCGCCACCTTCGCTGTTTTGAGAACGAGGAAATTCTCCGCATGAAAGTGCTGATGGTCGATGTCGACGGTGTGCTCATTCATGGCCGGCCGGCTGACGGCCTGCCGCTCTTCACCTATCTTGAGCGCGATCTCGGGCTTCGCCTCGACCTGCTGCAGCGGGAATTCTTCCAGACGTGCTGGGCCGACATCATCGTTGGCCGTGAGCCGTTGGAGCCCAGCCTCGCCAAAGTACTGGAAAAGATCGCGCCGCATCTCAGCGCCGCGACGATGATCGATTACTGGTTCGAGAACGATTCCCGACTTGATCTCACTCTCCTGGAGGACCTCGCTGCTCTCCGGCAAAGCGGCGTCACGCTTTTTCTGGCGACAAATCAGGAGCACAGACGGGCGCGCCACCTGATGCAGCAGTTGGGTCTTAACGCTCATTTCGATGACATCCTCTATTCCGCAGCACTCGGACACCGCAAACCGTCACCGGATTTTTTCAGGCTGGCGACCGGGCGTGCCGGCGTCCAGCCCGGCGAGATCGGCTTCATCGACGATATTGAGGAAAATATCGAAGCGGCACGGCAGTTCGGCTGGAACGCGGCGCAATGGACAGCTGGGGCCAGGCTCCACGAGACGCTTTCCGCCTTCAGCCATCCGGAATGAGCCATCTGAGATGAGCCGGCCGGCGCATTCAGGCGAGCCGCTTGTAGAACAGCGTGGTGTCGCAGAAGCCGCCTTCCGGCCACAGCGCATAATCCGGGATGACGCCGACCCGCTGCCAGCCCAGGCGCGGATAGATCGCCTCGGCATCGCTGCCAGTCGCCGTGTCGAGCACCAGCAGGGTCTTGCCCCGCCGTGCCGCCTCGCGTTCGGCGGCCTCCATCAGCAACCGGGCGAGGCCGCGCCCGCGGGCGGAGCGATGCACCAGCAGCTTCTTCAGATCGCCGCGGTGCGGCTGATTCGGCATCTGCGCGGCCCCCACCTGCACCGTGCCGACGATCCGGCCTTCCAGTTTGGCGACCAGCAACAGATTGCCGCCGGTGGCGACGGCATCGGCGACATCGCGCCAATAGGGTTCGGCATCGTCTGGCCCATAGGGCTGCATGAAGCCGACGGAGGCGCCGCCGGCGACGCAATCTGCAAGCACTTGCGCAAGCCCCGGAATGGCGGCGCGCGCCTCCTCGGCGGAAAGGATGCAGATATCGGGCATGGTCTTCTCCTGAACTGAAGCTGTTAGCGGCCGCCGCGATCGAGCACGACGCAATAGCGTGCCGGCGTGTTGACGGGATTGTGGAAGACATGGCCTTCGCCGACCGGCATGAAGAGGCAATCGCCTGGGCGCAGCCGGTAGGCCACCTCGCCCGCCGTCATCTCCAACTCGCCGTCGAACAGCCAGATATGCTGGGTCATGCCATGGGAGGCCGCATGCGGGGGAAAGCTGACGCGGGCGCCAGCGGGGAATTCGACTTCGACGATATCGACGTCGGAGGCGGTGCCGGGTGCCGAGACCGACCGCCTGAGATAACCGGTCTCCGGATCGCGCCAGATCTGCTGCTCCTGCCGGCGGGCAAGCGGCGAGGCCTGCTCCCCCTCCTCCGCGAAGAAGGCAGACAATGACAGGCCGAGAGCGGCGCAAATCCTCGCCAGCAGCGAGGCGGTGGGGCTCGCCTCCGCCCGCTCGATGCGCGAAATCATCGCCCGGCTGACGCCGGAAGCCGTGGCGAGATCGTCAAGGGTCAATCCTTTGTCCAGCCGCAGCTTGCGGATACGGATGCCGATTGCCTGTTCCAGTTGCTCTTCCATATCCGATCCCTGATTCTACTATAAGAGAAATAAATGATCTGATGATGGAATCAAGCCTCGCAGGGGGCAAACCAACCTTGCTTTCGCCACAGCCTCGCAGATATATGGCAGCGCAATTGAGATTGGAGATAGTGATGGACGCCAGCACGCAGAGCATGGTACTGACGGGAAGCTTCACGGCCGCCGCCTGGGACAGGATCGCGCCCGTCATGGCCGAGATCGAGGTGCTGCCGCTTATCACGCGTCTTTCGGACGGCACGCTGCCGCCTGAGGTTTTCCGGCACTACATTCTCCAGGATGCGCTTTACCTCAAGCACTATGCACGCTGCCTGGCGATCGTCGCGGCCAAGGCGCCCGACAATGCGCAGGTGCTGCGTTTTCTCGGTTCGGCGCAGAAGGCGATCACCGTCGAGCAGGGCCTGCATGCCGGCTTCCTCACCCAGTTCGGCATCACTTCTGAAGACGTGACAACGGCCGAACCGTCGCCTGCCTGTTTCGCCTATACGAATTTCCTGCTCGCCACGGCCTATCACAGCTCTTATGCAGTCGCACTTTCCGCCATCCTTCCCTGCTTCTGGATCTACTGGCATGTCGGCGAGGCGATCAAGAGCCGGCCGGCGATCGAGGGCAATGCATTCCAGGCCTGGATCAACACCTATGGCGATCCGCAATTTGCCGCCGGCGCCCGCGAAGTGATCGCGCTGACCGATATCGCCGCCCGCGCTGCATCGCCGGTGGAGCGCGCCGAAATGATGGATGTCTTCGTTCGCGCCTCGCAATATGAATGGATGTTCTGGGATTCGGCCTGGCGGCTGGAGACCTGGCCGGTCTGACACGCCGCCGACCGGCCCGCAAAATAGCGTAAACAGCGGGATAATTACCGCTTTGCGGCAGGGGGCGGCGCTGCTATATGGCGCGCATGAGCACCAATTCGACCACTCCGCTATCCCATATCCGCAACTTTTCGATCGTGGCCCACATCGACCACGGCAAATCGACGCTGGCCGACCGCCTGATCCAGACGACGGGCGGCCTTGCCGAGCGCGAAATGTCCGAGCAGGTGCTCGACAATATGGATATCGAGCGCGAGCGCGGCATCACCATCAAGGCCCAGACCGTGCGCCTGCATTACCAGGCAGACAATGGCGAGAAATACATTCTCAACCTGATCGACACGCCCGGTCACGTCGACTTCGCCTATGAAGTCTCGCGTTCGCTGTCGGCCTGCGAGGGCTCGCTGCTCGTCGTCGACGCCAGCCAGGGCGTGGAAGCGCAGACGCTCGCCAATGTCTATCAGGCGATCGACAACAACCACGAGATCGTCACCGTCCTCAACAAGATCGACCTGCCGGCCGCCGAACCCGACCGTATCAAGGAACAGATCGAGGAAGTGATCGGCATCGACGCTTCGGAGGCCGTGCTGATTTCGGCGAAAACCGGCCTCGGCATTCCCGATGTTCTTGAGGCGATCGTCCACAAGCTGCCGGCGCCGAAGAGCCCGGGCGGCGACAAGGCGCCGCTGAAGGCGCTGCTCGTCGACAGCTGGTACGACACCTATCTCGGCGTCATGGTTCTCGTGCGCATCATCGACGGCGTGCTGACCAAGGGTCAGACCATTCGCATGATGGGCACGGATGCGAAATATCAGGTGGAGCGCGTCGGCGTGCTGACGCCGAAGATGGTCACCGTCGACAGCCTCGGCCCCGGCGAGATCGGCTTCATCACCGCTTCGATCAAGGAAGTGGCCGATACCCGCGTCGGCGACACGATCACCGAGGACAAGCGGCCGACCGCACAGGCGCTGCCGGGCTTCAAGCCGGCGCAGCCGGTGGTGTTCTGCGGCCTGTTCCCGGTCGATGCCGCCGATTTCGAGGATCTGCGCGCCGCCATGGGCAAGCTTCGCCTCAACGACGCCTCCTTCTCCTTCGAGATGGAATCCTCGGCCGCTCTCGGTTTCGGCTTCCGCTGCGGCTTCCTC
The DNA here is from genome assembly GCF_019793435.1 of Rhizobium redzepovicii. GTDB lineage: Bacteria > Pseudomonadota > Alphaproteobacteria > Rhizobiales > Rhizobiaceae > Rhizobium > Rhizobium redzepovicii. The sequence goes on from NZ_JAILYH010000007.1 coordinate 86,651, forward strand.
GGCCTGCTGCATCTCGAGATCATCCAGGAACGGCTGGAGCGCGAGTTCGACCTCGACCTGATCGCCACCGCCCCGTCGGTGGTCTACAAGATGTTCATGACCGACGGCTCCGAGCGCGAGCTGCACAATCCGGCCGACATGCCCGACGTCGTGAAGATCTCGGAAATCCACGAACCGTGGATCCGCGCGACGATCCTGACCCCGGACGATTATCTCGGCGGCATTCTGAAACTTTGCCAGGATCGTCGCGGCATCCAGATCGAGCTCACCTATGTCGGCACACGCGCGATGCTGACCTACGACCTGCCGCTCAACGAAGTCGTGTTCGATTTCTATGACCGGTTGAAGTCGATCTCCAAGGGCTATGCCTCCTTCGACTATACGCTGACCGATCACCGCGAGGGCAACCTCGTGAAGATGTCGATCCTCGTCAATGGCGAGCCGGTCGACGCGCTGTCAATGATGGTGCACCGCACCGCCGCCGAAAAGCGCGGCCGCGACATGTGCGAGAAGCTCAAGGAGCTGATCCCGAAGCACATGTTCAAGATCCCGATCCAGGCGGCGATCGGCGGCAACGTCATTGCCCGCGAGACGATCTCGGCGCTGCGCAAGGACGTGACGGCGAAATGTTACGGCGGCGACGCTACCCGCAAGCGCAAGCTGCTCGACAAGCAGAAGGCCGGCAAGAAGCGCATGCGCCAGTTCGGCAAGGTGGAGATTCCGCAGGAAGCCTTCATCGCAGCGCTGAAGATGGGCGACGAATAACGCTTCTCAATGGCACCTTATGCGCATATGATCTGCGCATAAGGAGATCGTTATGGCACAGCAGGCAAGGAAAGCGGCAAACCTCTCTCTCGATGAGGGACTCGTATCGCAGGCGCGTGAGCTGAAGATCAACATATCCCGGGCGGCGGAAGATGGGATCGCGAAGGCCATAAAGGCGGAACGCGAACGGCTATGGCGTATCGAGAACGCGGAGGCAATTGCCGCCTCCAATGCCTATGTCGAAAAGCACGGCCTGCCGTTTCATAAATATCGACAGTTCTGATGGCTCGGTTTCATGTCTACAATTTGATCCATACGAATGCGCTTGCGCTTGATCTGCAGTCAGACCTGCATGGCGACCTCACGACGCGGATCATGGCGCCAATGCTTCCGCTGGAAGCTCTTCCCAAAATCATGCGTCAGCTCAACCCGCAATTCGTGATCAACGGCGTGCCATACGTTATGGCGACCCAATTTATCGGTGCGATTTCCGTTAAAGAGATAGGCGTCGCAGCCGCCGATCTCACGGCCGACAGCGATCGTATCATCAGCGCCCTGGACTTCCTCTTCCAAGGCTTCTGAGATCAACCTCGCGCCATATACTCCTTGACCAACCCCTCATAGGCCGCCATCTCCGGCAGTGCCGTGTAGCTGTGCACCGCGCCGGTCTCGGCAAAGGCCAGTTTCTCGCTCGTCCATGTCTCGATGAAGGGGGTGAACCAGCTGGGGTCATCGAGCATGGTCACGCGCAGGTTGACGAACCAGTCCATGCCTTCCGGGCGGGTGAACATCCAGCTCATGCAATGCGGGCAGAAATAATGTTTCGTCGTGCCGTGCAAGCCACCTATGACAGGCTCGCCCTTCGCCACTTCGAAACCTTCGCTGGGGATGGCGGCACTCAGCGAATAGGCGCTTGCTGTCATCCTCTGGCAGCCCGTGCAATGGCAAGCCATGGTCAGCAGCGGCGGCGCGCTGATCTTCAACCGCACCCGGCCGCAGCGGCAGCCGCCTTCCATGGGTAGGTTCTGTGCTGTCATGATAGTTCTCCCCTTTCGCCACCTGATCTAGCGGAGCCGGCGCCATTGTCGAGGGAGACGCGGCAGCCCGAGTTTCAGACGGCGTTTATCCGACGCGCCGGATTGCCGACCACGGTTGCGCCCGTCGGCACGTCTTTGGTCACAACGGCGCCAGCGCCGACGATCGCACGATCGCCGATCATCACTCCCCCGAGGATGATGGCGCCACCGCCGATCCAGACATCGCTGCCGATCGCAACCGGCCGGGCGATCTCGATACCGGCGCTGCGAAAGGCGGCATCCTTGTGATGTTCGGCGCAATAGATCTGCACGCCGGGGCCGAACATCGTGCGGTCGCCGACCGCCACGCGGCCGGAATCGAGGATAGTACAGCCGGCATTGAAATAGACGCGCTTGCCAAGGGTAATATTGATGCCGTAGGAGCAGTGAAACGGCGCTTCGATGAAGATATCGGGCGCCGCCCCAGCGAATAGCGCTCTGAGCGCCGGGGCGACAGCCCCGCGCTTATCCGGCGGCAGCGTGTTATGGGCGTGAACGGCACGGCGCGCCTGCTGGCGTAGGCCATCGAGTTCGTCGTCGAGGCAGCAATACCACTCACCCGCCGCCATCTTTTCATATTCGCTCGCCGGCATCGAGTCGCCTCTCAAACCGAGGCCTCGGACAATATTCCGATCTCTGCCGGTTCGATCAGGCTGACCCAGGCACGCGCGATGGCAAGGCCCGCGGCATCGGCGGCACCGCCATGTCTTGCCGCCAGTTCGGCATGGTTCTCTAGCCAGCCGGGAGCGATGCGCTCGATCGTATCGGGGAATTCCGCCTTCCATTGCTCAACGACTGCTCGGCCGGCCTCGAAATGGAACTGGGTGCCGTAGACGGCGCGACCGATGCGGAAGGCCTGGTTATCGGCGACCAGGCTCGTCGCCAGACGCACCGCACTTTCGGGAAGGGAAAACGTGTCGGCATGCCATTCGAAGATGGTGAATTCGCTGCCAAGCGCCGACAGTAGCGGATCGACCCGGCCCTCGGCGGTGACGCCGATCTTGTGCCAGCCGAATTCGCGGGCGGTGCCGAGATGATTGTCGGCGCCATAGGCGCGGGCGAGGATCTGGCTGCCGAGGCAGATGCCGAGCACGGCCTTGCCGGCATCACCGAAGGCACGCGAAAGCCGCACGAGCTCCGGCAGGTAAGGATGCGTCTCATCATCCAGCGCGCTCTGCTCGCCGCCGAGAACGACCAGCGCGTCATGGCCGACTATATCCCGCGGCAGGATGCCGTCCTGCCACACGCGGAACCACTCGATATGAGCTCCCGCCTCGTCGAGTGCCGTGGCAAGCGCGCCAAGACCGGTATTGCGCATATTTTCGACGACTGCGACTCGCATGGGCTCTCCCCGGTGTGACCGACGACGGAAGAGACCATGCCGGCGAACGACGCGCAAGATGCTTGCGCGCCATTGCGTGAGCACGCCGCAAGGGCTTAAATCCACGCGAATGAAAGGAAACACCATGACCGAAAAAGCCCGCGTCTCGATCCTCTACTGCACCCAGTGCAACTGGCTGCTGCGCGCCGCCTGGATGGCGCAGGAGCTGCTGCACACCTTTTCCGACAGCCTTGGCGAGGTGGCGCTGATCCCCGGCACCGGCGGCAATTTCGAGATCCGCGTCAATGGCGATTTGATCTGGGAGCGCAAGCGCGACAACGGCTTTCCCGGGCCGAAGGAGCTGAAGCAGCGGGTCCGCGACATTATCGAGCCCGGCCGCGATCTCGGCCATGTCGACCGCGCCTCGCTGGAAAGCTGACCGCAGCAGCCTCAGCGATAGGGCGAGCGGCAGACCCTGTAGACGCCTTCATAGGTGAGAAAATGATCCGTCCTCGGATTGTAGGAGCGGTATTCATTGGTGCACCAGGCGATATGCTTGTTCGGAGCGTTCGGCTGCACCCGGCGCACCGGCGGCGGGTCATAGGTCAGCTGCGGCCGCCCGGCAGCACCCGGCTGATAATAGGTCGGCCCCGTCGCGCCACGCGGCCGGTAATTCGGCTGGATATAAGCGGGGCGATGCCATTGCTGCGGCCCGAAACCGAAACAGCCGCGAAAATCGCACAGCGTCGATCCGGTGTTGAGCGGCCCGACCCCCGGCTTGCCCAGCTTCAGCGAATCAGCGCCGGCCACGGCTGGCGCGAAAACAGCAAGAAGACCGGCGAACAGAAGCGTGCGGGCAACGAGCATGAGGCATTCCTTTCGATATTTTCTCTATATAGGGCGTACCAAGAGAAGCGCTATGCCTGCCCTCCGGCCACTCCCTCGCATGTGATCAATTGTTTTTCGCCAACTGTCAGAAAAACTTCAAAAACCCGGTTGACAGTCAGGAGCCGCCCCCTTACATCGCTCTCCGTCGCCCAGATGGCGGAATTGGTAGACGCGCCAGCTTCAGGTGCTGGTACCCGAAAGGGTGTGGAGGTTCGAGTCCTCTTCTGGGCACCATTCCATTCTTGATCACTACCGGATCAAGAAGTTAAGCCTTTCCAAAATTTACGCATTTTGTGCCTGTGGAAAAGACCCGCGGCAAAGCGCTCAAGGCTTGTCTGCTCAATTTCAAGGACTTTCAAAATCCACATTGACGCGTATTCTCGGTCGCCGATAGCGGGCCGCCATCGACTGCCGGGGATCATAAAGCCGCCACGCCGTGCGGCAAAAAATCGGAAGCGTAAAGTCGCCGAAGCAACCCGCACTCCGCTCCAGCTTGATCTCGAGACCTAACCGTCCTCTCGGGACAAGTACTGGCGGCGATCGCCGGAACTCCCTATCATAATCAATATAGCGCTTCGTAATCCCGAAATTGGTTGCGGGCTTGAAATCATTCGACGTTTCCCGACGGCGACACCTCGCAAAACCCGGCGCATTTCGGGATCCCGAAGCGGCAGAATTTCGGGATTCCGAAGTGCGGTTTTTGCCCTGTCCGGAACGATCGGCCGCTTTGTTCGGATCGGCGGCGAACTGGGCGAATTTCGCAGGATAGATTTCGCGCCTTGTTTTCCAACAGCTCAGGTGCAGCCCTCAGCTGAAAGCTGACGTCGGCAACCTCGTTGCAACCGTCCTGTTGCGTAAGCGGCCTTGAGTCCGATTCTCCGAAACCATCAGGCAAGCCTCATGCCGACGATGCGTCGAGGAAGAATGTCGCTGAGATGATCGACTTTTGGGCGAGATCAGTGCGGGAACGCCGTTCGGATCGGAAAAACTTCGTTGCATTGCCGTCGTCCGTTCAATATTCAGTACACCGATTTCGCAAACCCTTGATCAATTGAATTCGGCGGTCTGCTGTCAAATAAGTGCATCGCCGGTTGGGTTTCGGACTACAGGAAATAAAGGGATATCACCCATGAATTGTCGTATGTGTGGCAGCACCAAGTTGCATAAATTTCTCGACTTGGGTTTTACACCTCCGGCCGACCAATTCCGGCGCAAGGATCAATCGCGCGAGCCGGACGTTCATTATCCCTTGCAGGTGATGATGTGTGACGATTGTGGTTTGGCTCAGTTGAGTCATGTCGTATCTCCAGAAGTTTTATACCGGAACGACTATCCCTACGAATCCTCCACCACCCGCACCGGCCAGGCGCACTGGTCCGAATTCGCCGCCAGTGTGGTTGCGCGCCTGCAATTGGGGCCGAAGGACTTGGCGGTGGATATCGGCAGCAATGTGGGTGTGCTGCTGGGAGCTTTCCAAAGCCAGGGCTTGCGGGTGCAGGGAGTCGATCCTGCGGCAAACATCGTCATGATCGCGCAGGCCAATGGCATCGACACGATCTGTGATTTTTTCAATGAAGATACCGCTCGCACCATCGTTGCTGATAAAGGCCATGCATCAGTGGTGACGGCGACCAACGTATTTGCCCATGTGGATGATCTCGACAGCTTCATATCGAGTGTCAAGGAATTGCTCAGCGAACGCGGTGTGTTCATTTTCGAAGCGCCGTATTTCGTCAATCTGCTCAAGCACAATGAATACGACACTATCTATCACGAGCATCTCTCATACCTGTCGGTCAAACCGTTGCTGGCCTTTTTCCGTAAACACGGCCTGGAGATATTTCATATCGAGGAGCGCGATATCCATGGCGGCTCTTTCCGTGTGCATGTCGGCAGGATCGGCATGTGGCCTGCCTCGCCGGACGCAGAACGGATGGCGCAGGCAGAGGTGGACATGGGCATATACAGCCATGACAAACTTGCCGAGTTTGCCGCGGCCGTGCGGCGCAACAAGGACGAACTGACCTGGATGCTTCATTCGCTGAAACATGAAGGCAAACGGATCGCAGCCGTCAGCGCTCCCGCCAAGGGCATGACCTTGCTCAATTACTGCGGGCTTGACGCCGACATACTTGATTTCGTCACCGAGAAATCAAAGCTGAAGATTGGTCGCTATACCCCAGGGGCGCACATTCCGGTGGTCTCTGACGAAGAACTGCTCAAACATCAGCCTGACTATGCTCTGCTCCTGGCTTGGAATTTCGCCGACGAAATCATCGGGAACCTGCATGAATTTCGGCGCCGGGGAGGCAAATTCATTATCCCGATCCCCTTCCCCAAAATCGTCGACTGATTACTCTTAAGGAGCACGCAATGGCGAAAATCTCGCTGGTCCCCGCATTCAAGGATGCTCGTGGCGAAATCACCGATCTTCTCGAAAACGAGAACATCAACGCGATTACCCGCATCACCTTTTCCAAAGGCGCCGTGCGCGGCAACCACTACCACAAGGAAACCACCCAGTGGAATTATCTGATCTCGGGCAGCATCAAGCTGGTCAGTCAGGTACCCGGCGAGCCAGTGGTCGAGACGGTGATGAATCCCGGCGATTTCACCGTTACGAAGCCGCATGTGCGTCACGCCCTCGTCGGCTTGGATGAGGCGGAGTTGCTGGTCTTTACCAGTGGACCGCGTGGCGGCAAGGAATACGAAAGCGACACGTTCCGTCTCGACGTTCCTTTGGCAGCCGGTGCTTAACCCATGTCGATAAACCCTCTACGTCAGGATTCGCCCGTGTCCACACGTCGCGTGCCCGTCTCGCAGCCATTGTTGGGGGCGGAAGAGACCCATCACGTCAACAATGCCTTGGCCAAAGGCGCTATCTCGGGTTTCTTTGGCGACTACCTGCCAATGTTCGAGCAGGAATTCGCGGCCTATTGCGATTGTGCCCATGGCGTGGCGGTTTCCAGCGGAACCACGGCACTTCACTTGGCGCTGGCGACCCTGTCCATCGGTCCCGGCGACGAGGTGCTGGTGGCCTCGCTGACCAATATGGCAACGTTTTTCGCCGTGCTGTACCAGGGCGCACATCCTGTGCCGATCGACTCCGAAGCCGATACTTTGAATCTCGATCCAACGCTGTTGCGAGCAAAGATCACATCCAAAACCAAGGCGATCCTGGTGGTGCACCTGTTTGGTCACCCGGTCGACATGGATCCTGTGATGGAAGTCGCTCGCGAGCACAATCTCTATGTCATCGAGGACTGTGCCGAGGCTCATGGCGCTCTGTATAAAGGCCGCAAGGTCGGCGGCATCGGCGACATCGGCTGCTTCAGTTTCTACGCCAATAAGGTGATCACGACCGGTGAAGGCGGAATGCTGACACTGAATAACGGCGAGTGGGCCGATCGCGCACGCAATCTCAAGGGATTGGCGTTCGGCGACAAGAACAAGTTCATGCACAAGGACATCGGATATAACTTCCGGATGACAAATCTGCAGGCGGCGATCGGGCATGCCCAGTTCGGCAAGATCGAACAGATCATCGACGCCAAACGGACCATCGCGAACGCGTATGGACAACGCCTTGGTGGGCGCGACGACCTGCAGTTGCCGATGGAAAAGCCGTATGCCCGAAACGTTCACTGGATGTACATGGTGCTCGTCAGCGGACGCAACGCCGGTCGGCGCGCAGAGGTGATGCATGCGCTGGCGCAAAAAGGCGTCGAGAGCCGCGAGAATTTCCTGCCTTACAACATGCAGGAAATTTTTATCAAACGCGGTTGGACCAGCGCCGATGAATGCCCGGTTGCGAACGACCTTGGCCTGCGCGGCTTTTACTTGCCGAGTGGCCCGGCAATCTCTGATGATGACATTGATTATGTCTGTCAGAGCCTGATCGAAGTCTTGGACCAATGAGTGCTGATGCGCCCGTGACAGGCAAAGAGCAGGAACCGATTCCGTTCGGTGAATATTCCGCGATCTATGACCTCATATACCGCGATAAGGACTATGCCGGCGAGGCTGGTTTTGTCGCGGCTCTGATAGAGCAGCATGCGCCGCGTCAAAACCATGTACCGATTCGGGTTCTGGATCTCGCCTGTGGGACCGGGCGCCACGCCATGGAACTGGCGGCCAAGGGTTATGTTGTCGAAGGCAGCGACATCTCATCGGGAATGGTGGCGGTGGCGCGCAACAGCGCGGCCGAACGTGGGCTGGATGTGCGATTTCATGAGTGCTCGTTTCAGACGGCCGACGCAATCCAGGGTACTTTCGACGTCGTCCTGGCCATGTTCGCGGCACTTGGCTACCTCACCGACTTTGCCGATTTTGAGCTGACCTTGAAGAATATCGCAAAGAAAATGGCGCCCGGCGGCATTTTCATTTTCGATGTGTGGAACGGCACGGCAGTGCTGCCGCAATATTCTCCCCACAAGGTAAGGCAGGAAGCGGACGACAAACGCAAGGTTGAGCGCGTTTCTCGTACCACCTTGGATACGGTCGCACAACAAGCCGTCGTCAATTTTGAATTCAAGGTCGAGTATGCCGACGGGGTGGTGAAGCATTTCAGTGAGAACCATCGCGTGCGGTTTTATTTTCCGCAGGAAATGGTCGATTTGCTGAAGGCGCTCGGCTTTGAGGTTCTTCTGCGGTGCCCATTTTTGCAGCCGGAAAAGGCCGTCTCCAGCGGCGACTGGAACATGACCTACGTCGTGCGGAAAATGTCGGGCGGGCCTACGGCTACTGACCAGGGCCAACAACGGAGCGCAGTTTGAAGATCGGTTTTTTCTTCAATGACCCTTCCCCGCACTCTGGCGGCGTGTTTACCTATCAGCAGGATATATTCAGGTCCTTTCTGGAACTGGCTGCAAAGTCGCATCACGAATTCCACGTGATTTGTGAGCACCACAAGCAAGAGGATTTTTCTGCTCTTCCAGGCCGGCCCGACAATGTCCATATTTCCCCTATGGATGCTCCCGAGCCGCCGCTGACGCCACGCCGCCGCGTCAAGCTTTTCGTCCGGCGCTTATTGGGAAAAGGCGAGAGAGCGATCGAAAAGGGGCCAAAAATCAGTCGGGCCGCCGCGGTATTGGTTCGCAATGAAATCGAGTTCACCTGGTCGATCGGGCACTATGAGCATGAGGCTTTCGACGTGCCCTACATTACCACCGTGTTCGACCTCCAGCACAGGCTGCAGCCCTGGTTTCCCGAAGTCAGCCTGAGCAGCCTGTGGGATATCCGCGAAGAATTCTTCAGCCGTTATGTCAGACGTGCTGCCTATGTGATCACAGGCACCGAAGAGGGCCGGCGCGAAATCGAAAACTTCTACCGCGTTCCCGCAAAGCGCATCCGTGTCCTTCCCTTGCCGACGCCGAGCTTCTGCTTCAATCCACCTGCGGCCGACACCGCATCCCGGCTCCGGGCGCTGGGAATTACCAGCCGGTATCTATACTATCCAGCACAGTTTTGGGCCCACAAGAACCACGCCAATTTGTTGCACGCATTACGGTTGATCAATGACGGAGAGACCGAGCCGTTCCAGCTCGCGCTGGTCGGCTCCGATCACGGTAATCTGGACCACTTGCGCTCGCTGGCGCGCACCCTTGGTGTAGAGCAGCAGGTGCTGTTCCTCGGTTTTGTCGCTCGTGAAGACCTGACTGCGCTTTATCAGGGAGCGTTCGCGCTTACTTATCCAAGCCTGTTCGGACCGGATAATTTGCCGCCTCTGGAAGCCTTTGCCCTTGGCTGCCCGGTGATTGCATCAGACTATGACGGTGCCCGCGAACAATTGGAGAATGCGGCCTTATACGTCGACGCATTGGCGCCGGACTCAATCGCCGCTGCGGTTCGACAATTGCAGGCAAGCCCCGAACTGCGGCAACAGATGATCGAAAAGGGTCATATTCGTGCGCGCAAATGGACCGCGACGGACTATGTGCAAGAGATTTTCTCCATACTTGACGAATTCGAACCGGTACGTCGCTGCTGGCATTAAACTGAAATAGTGCGCAGCCTCCTTAATTGCCCTGATTTCGGAACTGCCAGCCTGAGATCGCCCGAAACGGAAGGCAGTCCACTCCAGCTTGATCCAGATGCCTGGCCGTCGATCGGGCAGGGTTAACGACCTTCACGCGGCCATATGGGTCTTCCTGCTGTCGGGAATGACGGTCAGCACTCCCATGCCGGCTTCTCTGGCGGCGCTCAGAAGCAGTTCCCTGAGTTCGTCCATCCCAGCCTGCCCCATGACGGCATCGGCGCAAACCTTCACCGCCGCAACATATTCCTCTCCATCCTCAAACGGCCAGTCGGTCATCAGAACTTCAGCGGCGTCTCGGAGCGTCCGGACGATCTTGCGTTTGTGCCGGTCGCCGAGAAAGAGAACGAGAGGCGCAAAATCCGCCGATGTGTTCCATTGCATGGCACTTTCTCCCCAAGAGTTAGAATATTAGTAACAATGCAAGAAGCGTGCCGGGACGGCAGGAAGCGTTTCAACGGCCTGCCGAGCGCGCGCGGTACCTGGTCGACACCCCCGCAAGCCTCGCACAAGAACGAAATCGGATACCGGGACCAGGATGACCATACGGCCGTTCCACCTGTGAGTGCCCCCGCATGCCGGGCGGCCTCGCCGGGCGCCGGCCGTAGACAATAATCGCTTCCAAAGACTCTGGAGTTCGCTTGGGATGAAAGTTGTAATTCTCGCCGGTGGTCTCGGATCGCGCCTTGCCGAGGAGACCAGCGTACGGCCTAAGCCTCTGGTCGAAATCGGCGGCATGCCGATCCTCTGGCATATCATGAACATCTACGCCCATCACGGCCTCGATGATTTCATTATCTGCGCCGGCTACAAGGGCTATATGATCAAGGAATATTTCGTAAACCTTGTTCTCCACCACAGCGATATCACGGTCGACCTCGGCGCCAACAGCATCAATTATCACGGCGGCAAACGGCCGAACTGGCGCGTCACCGTCGTCGATACCGGCATGCATTCGATGACCGGCGGCCGTCTCGGGCGCATTCGCGACCATCTGACACCAGGCGAACCTTTCTGCATGACGTATGGCGACGGCGTCGGCGACATCGACATTGCCGCCGAAGTCGCTTTCCATCGCGATCACGGCCTGAAGGCGACGATGTGCGCGGTGACCCCGCCCGGACGGTACGGCGCCACGAATATCGAGGGCCAGTACATCACCTCCTTCGTGGAGAAGCCGAGAGGCGACGGCCAGCGTATCAACGGCGGCTTCTTCGTGCTCGACCCTTCAGTGGTCGATCTCATCACAAGCGACGACACGATCTGGGAAGCCGGGCCGCTGGAGTGGCTTGCCGCCAACAACCAGCTTGCCGCCTTCAAGCATGACGGCTTCTGGCAGCCGATGGATACGCTGCGCGAGCGCACCCATCTGGAAGAACTCTGGAATTCCGGAAAGGCGCCGTGGAAGCTATGGGCCTGACGGACTTCTGGAAAGGGCGGCGGGTTTTCCTAACCGGGCATACCGGCTTCAAGGGTTCCTGGCTTTCCCTGTGGCTGGAGCGGCTCGGCGCCGATGTCGCCGCTGTGTCGCTGGCACCCGAGACCGAACCGTCGCTCTACCAGAAGCTTGCTCCGTGGGATGATCGCGGCCACCATATCGTCGATATCCGCGACGCCGAGGCGCTGCTTGCGCTCTCCCGGCGGTTCGAGCCGGAGATCGTCATCCATATGGCGGCACAGGCGCTGGTGCGGCGCTCCTATGAGAACCCGGCCGAGACCTTTTCGACCAATGTCCTGGGAACGGCAAATGTTCTCGACGCGGTCAGGCACACGCCCTCCGTCAAGACCGTGCTCGTCATCACCTCGGACAAGGTCTACGCGAACAGCGGCAGCGGCATACCTTTCGTCGAGACCGATACGCTCGGCGGCAAGGACCCCTACAGCAATTCCAAAGCCTGCACCGAACTCGTCTGCCAGAGCTATCGCGACAGTTTCTTCAAGGGACGCGATCTCAGGCTCGCCACAGTGCGGGCCGGCAATGTCATCGGTGGCGGCGACTGGTCCAGGGATCGGCTGATCCCGGATTTCATCCGCGCCTTCGAAGGCGGCGAACCGATCATGCTGCGCTATCCCGAGGCTATCCGCCCCTGGCAGCATGTGCTGGAACCGCTCGGCGGTTATCTCCGTTTCGCCGAGGTGCTGACCGAGGAGCGTGGCAGGGATCTGCCTGATGCCTTGAATTTCGGTCCGCACCCTGAGAGCTTCGCGACCGTTTGCGAACTTGCCGAGGCGCTCGGACGCGCGCACAGCGTCGGAGACGTGTGGCGGCCGGCGCCAGGCGAACATCTGCCGGAAGCGCCGGCGCTGACGCTGAGCTCGGCCTTGGCGCTCGACACAATCGGCTGGCGTCCGCGCCTCAGCCTGCAGCAGACTATCGACTGGACAGCCGCCTGGTACAAGGCCAACCGCGAGGGAGCCGACATGCGCGCCTTCTCGCTCGGCCAGATCGCGGCCTATGAGGAAACAGTATCATGACAGCGCATAATTGCCGGTTCTGCAGCGCTCCGCTGACGCACCGCTTTGTCGATCTCGGCTCGACGCCGCTCGCCAATGCCTATCTGACCGAAGAGCAGCTCAAGCAGCCGGAACCTTCCTATCCGCTGCGCGCTTTCGTCTGCTCGCAATGCTGGCTGGTGCAGGCCGACGCCTTCGTTCCGCCGGAGGATATCTTCAGCCACTACGCCTATTTCTCTTCCTATAGCGACAGCTGGGTGGAGCATGCGCGCCAGTTCACCGTCACGGCCCGCGAGCGTTTCGGCCTCGGCCCGGCATCGCAGGTCATCGAGGTGGCAAGCAATGACGGCTATCTGCTGAAGCATTTCGTCGAGGCCGGCGTGCCCGTGCTCGGCATCGAACCGGCTGAGAATGTCGCTGAGGTGGCGCGGCAAATCGGCGTTCCCACCGAAGCGCGCTTCTTCGGCAAGGAAACGGCTGCCGACCTCGTCTCGCTTGGCCTTGCCGCCGACATTGTCATCGGCAACAACGTGCTGGCGCATGTGCCCGATATCAATGACTTCGTCGGCGGGCTCGCTGCCGTTCTTAAGCCGGATGGCGTCGTCAGCGTCGAATTCCCGCACCTGCTGCGGCTGATCGAAAACATCCAGTTCGATACCGTCTACCACGAACATTTCTACTATCTGTCGCTGCTGGCCGTCGAAAAGGTGTTCGCAGCGCACGGCCTCAAAGTATTCGACGTGGAGGAACTGTCGACCCATGGCGGCAGCCTGCGCGTGCTTGCCTGCCGCGCAACATCCACGGCTCACCCAACCGGCCCCGACCTTGCCAAAGTGCGCGCCGATGAGGCCGCCGCCGGTTTCGACAGGACGAAAACCTACGAGGCCTTCCAGAGCCGTGTAGCGCCGATCAAGGACGGGCTGCTTGCCTTCCTCAACGAAGCCAAGCAGAACGGCAAGAGTGTCGCTGCCTATGGCGCCGCCGCCAAGGGCAACACGCTGCTGAACTTCTGCGGTGTCGGCACCGAACTCATCGATTATGTCGTCGATCGCAACCCGCACAAGCAGGGCCATTACCTGCCGGGCAGCAAGCTGCCGATCTACGCGCCTGAGAAAATGGACGAGACGCAGCCGGATTATGTGCTCATCCTGCCCTGGAATATCAAGAACGAAGTCGTTGCGGCCAACAGCAGGGTCGGCGCCTGGGGCGGACGGTTCGCCGTTGCGGTGCCGGAACTGACGGTGCTCGGATGAAATTTCTTCCGACCCCGGTTTCGGGCGCCTTTGTCGTGGAAGTCGACGCGCGCTCCGACGACAGGGGAATGTTCGCGCGAACTTTCGACGCGCGGACCTTTGCCGACCGCGGTCTCGTGCCGGTCTATCCGCAATGCAACGTCTCGCGGAACCATAGGCGCGGGACGCTGCGCGGCATGCACTACCAGGCCCAACCGCGGCCGGAGGTGAAGCTCGTGCGCGCCACGCGCGGCAGGGTCTTCGACGTGGCGCTCGATCTGAGGCCGGATTCGCCGAGTTATCTCCGATGGGCTTCCGTCGAGCTCGATGCTGCCAGTTGCAACGCTTTCTACATACCGGCCGGATGCGCACACGGTTTCCTGACGCTCGAGGATGAGTGCGAACTCTTCTACCAGATGTCGGAAGCTTACGTGCCGGAACTTGCCCGTGGGGTCCGCTGGGACGATCCTGCCTTTTCCATCGCCTGGCCGTTCACGCCGAGCGTCATCAGCGAGCGCGATGCCGCGCTTGAAAGCTATAGCCAGGAAGCAAGCGTTTGAGCGGCATCAAACTCAGCATCTGCATCCCGACCTACAATCGTGAAGCCTATCTCAGAAACTCGCTGACCTATTGCGAGAACGACTACAAGTTCGACTTTCCCTTCGAAGTCGTCATCTGCGACAATGCCTCCACGGACGGCACGCAGCACGTGGTCGAGGAATTCATCGGCCGCGGGCTGCCGATCCGCTACTATAAGCGTGAAGCCAACGCCGGCGCCGCGGCGAACGTCACAAGCGCTATGCGCCTCAGCAAGGGCGAATATCTCATCTACCTGGCCGACGATGATATCCTAATTGCCGGGGCGGTGGCCGACACCATCAGATATCTCGACAACAATCGGGAAGTGACCTGCGCCCATGCACCGTGGTTCCTCTACGACGAGGTCGCCAAAACCGACATCATGAAGTTCTACGATGTCGAGGAAGATCGAAAGTTTCCGCACGGCAGCTTCGGCGAAGTCTTCCAATATCTCTGCGAACGCCACATCTTTCCGGAAATCGCCATCTACCGCTCGTCAACCCTGCGGTCGGCCTGGATCCCGCGGGAATTCTGTTTCTACCCGTTCCCATTCCTTGCGCATTTTCTCGATCAGGGCGCGGTTACCTTCCTGCAGCGGCCGTTCTACCGCTCGATCACCAATTCGGTGATCACCCGCGATCGCCAGCAGGAGGGCACCAACGACGTCATGACGAGCTGGGATCGCTATCGTGGCGGGCTCGAATATTTTCTCTATACGGGCGTCAGGCGCGGGGCGCTGCCCCTTACGCCAGAGAAGCGTCTCCAATATGAGGAGATGTGCAAGATCTTCACGCTCAATCGCATGGCGGTCGCCTTCCGCTTCTGGGCAGTGAGTAAGAATTACATCAAGGCGTATGAGCTCTATACCCGCATCATGTGGGGCGGGATGCTCGATCACCCGGAAATCCGCCCCTTCCGTGAAACGCTGCCCCTGATGGTCGTCATCCAGACGCTTGTGAGCGAAGTGAATTCGGCGATCGGCATCGATACGCTGCTTCTCGCCGGCTTTACGGAAATCGCGGCGCTCGAAGAGCTGATGCGCGAACTCGGCCTACGCGAAAAGGTAAGGGTGACGACAGAACTCAGCGACAGTGCGCTCGATAGCACCGCCGTCTTCGTGAACGTCGACAGAGACCGGGAATATTTCGTAGCACTCGGCTATCTGCCCAATCTGGTGTTCCACGAGCACGATCTTGCCCGGCACATCATCATGTGAGCCTCGCACCAGTTTCAAAAACTAGCGTCGTGACGGGCGCCTGCGTCTTGATTTCAATTCAACAGAAATTAGCGGCATGACAAACAGGATCTTCTACACCAAGCCTTCCATCACCCAGCTTGAAACCGATTATGCCACGGATGCGGCAGCGACCGGCTGGGGCGCACGCTGCTACGACTACATCAATCGCTTCGAACGCGACTTCAAGACCTATCTCGGCAGCGACTTTGCCATCGCGACATCGAGCTGCACCGGCGCCATGCACATGGGCCTGGCCGCGCTCGGCGTCGGCGAAGGCGACGAAGTCATCCTTGCCGACACCAATTGGGTCGCCACAGTTTCACCTGTTGTCCATCTCGGCGCCAAGCCAGTCTTCGTCGATGTACTGCCGGATTCCTGGTGCATCGATCCTCGCGAGGTCGCGCGACACATCACTCCGAAGACCAAGGCGATCATCGCGACCCATATCTATGGCAATCTTTGCGACATGGATGCGCTGCTCGACATCGGCAAGCGCACCGGCATCCCGGTGATCGAGGATGCGGCGGAAGCCATCGGCTCCGTCTGGAATGGCCGTCGTGCCGGCTCGATGGGCGCCTTCGGTACCTTCTCTTTCCACGGTACGAAGACGTTGACGACGGGCGAAGGCGGCATGTTCGTCACCAGCGACACCGCGCTTTACGAGCGGGTGCTGACGCTCAGCAACCACGGCCGGGCTCGCGGCCAGACCAAGCAATTCTGGCCCGACGCGATCGGCTTCAAGTACAAAATGTCCAACATTCAGGCGGCCATCGGCTGCGCACAGCTGGAACGCATCGAAGAACTCGTCGCCCGCAAGCGGGAGATCCTTGCAGCCTACATGGTGCGGCTTTCCGCCCTGCCCGGCATCTCGATGAACCCGGAATACAGCGGCACGATCAATGGCGCTTGGATGCCGACCGCGGTCTTTCATCCGTCGACGGGTACCACCCGCGAGATGATGCAGCAGGCCTTCGAGATCGCCAATATCGACGCGCGCGTCTTCTTCCATCCCCTGTCCAGCCTCGACATGTTCGAGGATCGGCCACAGAACGTGAACGCCTGGAGCATTCCGGGCCGCGCGATCAACCTGCCCAGCTATCACGACATGAGCGAAGCCGATATCGACCGGGTGGCGGCAACGTTGCTCGATGTGGCGGCCGGGCGGATCTACCACAACAATACAGCATTGCGGCAGTCGATCTAAGACAGCCCTACAGCGAAGGACAAAGAACAGTCATGACCACGAAGGACGATCGTCTCGAATTCGAAGCCCACAAGCGGGAAATGTCACTTGCGCTCGGCAAGGACGAGGCAAGTTTCCAGCAATCGCTGAATACGCTGATCGGGCTCGACAAATTCGACTACTTCTATCTGTGGTCATGGATGGGCGTGCCGATCATACAGCTTCCAGTCGATATCCTGGCAACCCAGGAAGTCATCTGGGCGACCAAGCCCGATGTCATCATCGAGACAGGCATCGCGCGCGGCGGCTCGCTGATCTTCATGGCGTCGATCCTCGCCGCCATGGGCAACGACGAGGCCAAAGTTGTCGGCGTCGACATCGACATCCGCGCCCATAATCGCGAGTCGATCGAATCCCATCCCATGTCGAGCCGAATCAAGATGATCCAGGGCGGTTCCGTCGACGACGACGTGCTTGCCGCCGTGAAAGCCGAGATTCCGCCGGGTGCCCGGGTGATGGTGGTGCTCGACAGCGACCATTCCTACGAGCACGTTCTGGCCGAGTGCCGCGCCTACGGTGCGCTGGTAACGGAAGGCTGCTATCTCGTCGTCGCCGATACGCTCATCGGCCATCTGACCGAAGAACAGGCTTTCACAAAACGCTCCAAGGTCTGGCTGCGCGGCAATGAGCCACTGAAGGCCGTTACCGACTATCTGACGGAAACCGACCGTTTCGAAGTCGATCCGGTTCTGAACGGCAAGCTTGTGCTGTCTTCTTCGCCGGGCGGCTACTGCGTCTGCCGCAAGGCGTAAGCGGACAATCAGGGATCGTCGTTCATGACGCAGGTCGATATCGTCAGCCTCAAGGACAATGCGGATCCGGCCGGACGGCTCCGACTCCCGATCAGGGACGATAGCGGCATGCATGTGGGCGACCTGCAATGCATCGACAGGTCGATGCTCGACGAGCGCGGCCTGGTCGACGACCTGACGACGTGGCGCAACCAGTCGATGCCGTTTTTCCTCACTCAGTTCCGTGCCACCGAAGAACGCACGCGGCGTTGGCTCGAAACCATCTCACTGCCAGCCGCCGACCGAATCCTGTTTGTCATTTGCGATCACGGCGGAAACCGGCTCGGCAACTTCGGCCTCTGCAACATCCGGCTAGGCGCCGCCGAATTCGACAACGTCATCCGCGGCAGGGCGAGCGACGTCCGCAACCTGATGTTCCATTGCGGCATGACAATGCTGGAGTGGATGTTCTCAGGACTTGGGGCCGAAACGGCCGAACTGCACGTCTTCTCCCACAATGAAAAAGCGATCGGCCTCTACAGGCGGCTGGGCTTTGCAGTGGCCGAAAGCCTGCCGCTGCGGCGCACCGAGAAAGAGGGCACAGTCAAATATTCGCTCGTCGATCGACCGGACGCCAATGCCGGCTTCGACTATCTGAGGATGGAGCTTCCGAGAGAATATTTCCGACAGGTACATCCGGCGGCTTTGCCGACCGGCTGAAGTGCCTACCGCACCGGCTGATAGCGGCCGCGCAGCGGCACCTTGTCGTCCATCGAGATGAAGCCGTCGCGTTCGCAGACATACATCAGCGTCGGCATACCGCCGGAGCGGAAGATCTCGTCGTAGCGGCGGCGGATCTGGACGGTTTCGGTGCGGCAATTATACGATTCCTCCTCCTTCTTGTCCGGCTGCGCCTTGACGCCGGGCAGGCCCTTGTAGGGGTAGAGGGGCTGAACGCCGGAATCGAGGGATTTCGTCCAGTCGACGGCAAAGGCGGACGCAGGGGCAAGGCTGGACACGGCAACGAGCGACATCAGAAGCATCATCATAGGCCGCATGGGAATTCTCCTGCCGGCAATAGGGCACTCACAGGATGTAGGGAAACCGCCGACCGTCATCAAGCGGCGGTCGCGGGTGACTTGCTGAAATAACTTCTGATGACAGGGTGGCTGAAAAGGCCGGCGAGGATCGCAAAACCGGCGCCGACGACGAAACCGGCAAGAAGACCGCCGATGATGCCGGCGACGAGCAGGATCTTCTTTCCCGGGCCGTCGGCCTTCACAGGCGGCTCGGCCGGCGAGATGACGCGAATGTTACTCTGGTTGAGGTTCTGCTCCTCGCTCGTCTGGCTGGAGCGCTTCAGCACCGTCTCGTAGATATCGCGCGCCGCCGTCGCCTTGCGCTGCAATTCGTTCAACTCCACCTGCTTGTCCGAGGTACTCGCCTGCAGCGCCTTCTGGACGGCAAGCTCCTTGGCGATGCTGTCCTCGGCGGCCTTCGCCTGCTCGTATTCGCCTCTTGCCGACGTGGCGAGCCGCTGCAATTCGCCCTTGATTTCGCCTGATATGCTCTGCAGCGAGGAGCGGGCCGCCTGCAGGCGCGGATGACGCGTGCCCATCTGGCTTTCGAGGCTGCCGACGGCGGCGGCCTGGGTGGCATATTGCTGCCGCAGGCTGACGAGCGGCGAGGTGACACCACCCTCCGCCTGGTTGCCGGCGACGATATCCTCGACGCGGAGATTGGCGACGGCATCGGCGCGGGCCTTGGCCTGGATGGTTTTTTCCTGCGCCGTCACCAGCATCGTGTTCAGCGAGACGAGCCGTTGATCGGAAATCAGATTGCCCTCGGTCGCGGCCATGTCGTTGTCGGCGCGGAAGGTTTCGACAGCCTGCTCGGCCTCCAGCACCTTCTGGCGCAAATCGTCGAGACGTCCGTCCAGCGTCGAGGAGGTGTTTTCGTAGATGCCGTTCGAAGCGCTGTTTTCTTCCTCGGTGAAGGAGGTGACGACCTGGTTGGCAAGCCTTGCCGATTTCTCTGGATCATTGGTTGTCGCGGCGAGCGAGACGACATAGGTGCTGGCCTGGCGGGTAATGACCAATGCCTTCTGCAGGGTGCCGATCACGGCGGCGCCATCGGTGCGGCCGCCGGTGAATTCCGGATCCTGGTCGAGCTTCATGGTCTCGACGACGCGGCGCAGCACATTGCCGGATGTCAGGATCTGCACCTGGCTGTCGATCAACGTCGAGATCATTTCCGGCGAAGGCCCCGAAGATTGCCCGCCCGCATCGGCAAGGCCGATCTGGCGCGGATCGAAATAAAGGCTGCTGACGGCGGTGAATTTCTGCCCAATGGTGGGCGCCACCACCCCGCCGGCAACGGCGCCGAGAAGGGCAAGACCAAGCACGACCAACCGACGGCTCCAGATCGCGGCGACGCTGGAGTGGAGGTCCAGAAGCGGTGCGGCAGGCGCGGGCGCCGCGTTCGACGCCGCGTCCACGACCGGCTGTTTCATAGGCGCCGTCGGGGGCGGCGCCGGGGGTGTGGCCGGGGACGGAGGCGCCGGGCGCTCGGATTGGCGCGTTTGCGCAACACTTGCCGGCGGCGGCACAAAGGCAGGAGGGGCGGGTTCTGGCGCCGGCGGAACAAAATCGTCCGGACGGACCACGGGACTGCGCATGCGCACACCTTCCGGCGCAGTCTGAGACGACTCATAACTGCGCCAGCCAGGGAGCCGGCTTACCCTGTTCCTGTCATACTGGTTCATACGCGCACTCGTGTCCTGCCCAGCGTGAAAGACTGAAGCCGAGGTGCTCAGACTTTAGAAATTCTTAGCTAACGGACCGTTAAAATAATCTCAGCGACGCCGATGTTGCGATTTGCCTGGATTACGAGGACAGCCATGAGGACGAGACGACATCTGACGGCGCTGCTGCTTGCGGTTGCTCTCGTCCCCTCGCCGACCCTCGCGGCCGACCTACCCTGCTATCGCGGCGTCAATCTTTCCGGCGGCGAATATGGCGACCGCGACGGCGTCTACGGCACGAACTATACCTATCCCAGCGAAGACACGATCGGCTATTTCGCCGAAAAGGGCAGCTCGATCATCCGGCTGCCCTTTCGCTGGGAGCGGCTGCAGCCGGCGCTCGGCGGACGGCTCGACGAGGACGAACTCAAGCGGATCAAAGATACGGTCGGCCTGATCCGCAAGCACGGCATGGCCGTGCTGCTCGACCCGCATAATTTCGGCTATTACGACAAGACGCAGGTCGGCACGGCGCCGGCGACCGACGCGGCCTTCGCCGACTTCTGGGCAAGGCTCGCGGTCGAATTCGCCAATCGGGATGGCGTGCTCTTCGGCCTGATGAACGAGCCGCACGATATCAAGGCGACGGACTGGCTCGATGCCGCCAATGCGGCGATTCGTAGCATCCGCGCCGTCGGCGCCCGCAACCTCATCCTGGTGCCGGGTACGGCCTGGAGCGGCGCTCACAGCTGGGAGAAGGATGTGATCGGCGGCGCCAATGGCACGGTGATGCTTGGCGTGCGCGATCCGCTCGACTTCTACGCCTATGAGGTTCACCAGTATCTCGACGTCGATTCCTCCGGAACCCATCCGACCTGCGAGGGTGCCACCGCCGCTGTCGAAGCGATCGCCGGCGTCACCGCCTGGCTGAAGACGAACCACAAGCGCGGCTTTCTCGGCGAGTTCGGCGCCGCCGCCGACAAGGACTGCATGAGCGGGCTGACCGAGATCTATTCCACCATGTCCGATAATGGCGACGCCTGGCTTGGCTGGTCTTATTGGGCCGCGGGCGAATGGTGGCCGGCCGACGAGCCGTTCAACGTCCAGCCGCGAAAGGGCACCGAGCGGCCGCAGATGCGGCTTCTCTCCAATTCGGCAAAAGCGAAAGCCGGCGCCTGCGCCAGCGTCAAGCCAGCGGGGAATTGATGGTGGCGGTCCTCGACCAGAAGGCAGCTTTCTCTATGGCCGGCAGTGCAGCCAGCGAAGCGGCGCGGACCGATTATCTCGTGCTCTGGCTCGGACTGCTGTCGGTGCTCTACAACGGCATTCTCGCCTTCATCAACCACAACATCATGCCGCTCTCGTTGACGCATGTCGCCGCCAGCGAAGGCCTGATCATGGCGAGCGCCATCCTCTACATCCTGCACAAGGGGATCTACGAGACCGATCTGCCGGCTTTCCTGTTCCTGCTGTTCACGCTTGTCGTGACGATCTATGTCAGCGTGCTCAACCGCATGCTGTTCGTTGATCATTTCCGCAACGTTCTGATCATCTTCTGCTTTTCCGGCCTTGGTGGCTGGAGCAACGAGAAGACGATGAAGCTTGCCTTTCGCTGGGCAAGCCTTGCCGTCATGATCTTCCTGATCTTCGAGATCGTCAGCGTGCCGTTCTATGTCAGCATCGTGCATCCGTCCGATTATTTCGCCAATACCCGCGGGCTGCTGCCGCTGAGCTACAACACGACGGGCCTGTTCCAGAACGCGCTCGGTTTTCCCGAGCGTTTCTCCTTCGGCATCATCGACCACCGCTCGTCGTCGATCTTCCTCGAACAGGTGTCGCTCGCCAATTTCTGCGGCGTGATCGCGATCTATCTGATTTCCATGTGGGAAAGAATAGGCCGCTGGGACCGGCTGCTGTTCGTCAGCACCGCGGTGCTGATCCTGGTGACGAACGACACCCGCACGATGCTGATCTTCTGTTTTGCCTGCATCGTCGGCTATTTCGTCTTTCCGAAGATCCCGAGGAATTTCAATCTGGCGCTGATGCCGCTGATCGTCGCCGCCGGCTTCCTCGTCTACACCTTAAAACCCAATGCGACGGGCGACAATTTCACCGGCCGTATCAACCTGACGATGAAGAAGATCATGGAGCTCGATCCGCTCGCCATCCTCGGGCTTTCGGTCGACCGGGTCGCCGAATTCGCCGACAGCGGCTATGTCTACCTGATCTACGCGGCGACGATCTTCGGCGTTATCGCGCTATGGCTGTTCGTCTGCCTCTTTCCCGCCGGGCGCACGGCGGCGCAGCGGCGTTGCGCCCATTCACTTTCTCTTTTCATTTTTCTGAATATGATGATCGGGGGAACCGCCGTTTTCTCGATGAAGATCGCCGGGCTCCTGTGGTTCGTCGTCGGATATATGCGTTTCCACGACAGCCCGCGCATCCGTCAGGATGGTGCGGCGGATGTAGAGAGTTGACCGCAGCGGCACGGCGCCCGCGCGAGCCATAGAACAGGATGATTTAAGGCCGGATCGGCCTAAAATCTGAATCCTGTTCTAAATCAAAGAAATAGAGCATGATGTCGTCCGAAACCGCCCACACTTTTCGGCATCATGCTCTGGGGAGCAAGATGCTCGATGCTTGTCCAGCTTCAATATCTGCGCGCCGTAGCGGCGCTGATGGTCGTCTATTTCCACGCGATCTTGCAGCTTGCCAAGGTCAATCCTGCGCTCGACGCCACTGCCTTCCTCTATGGTGAGACCGGCGTCGACATCTTCTTCGTGCTCAGCGGTTTTGTGATGTGGCTGACGACAAGCGGACGGGCGATGAGCCCCATCGATTTCGCCCGTCGGCGAATCAAACGCATCGTCCCGCTCTATTGGCTGGCAACGCTGTTTTCGGCTGTCGTGGCGCTGGTGGCCCCATCATTGCTGAAATCGACAGTGTTCGACCTGCCGCATCTGATCGCCTCGCTGTTTTTTCTGCCATGGGCCAATGCCGCCGCTCCGAGCGCGATCACCCCCGTCGTCGTGCCGGGCTGGACGCTGAATTACGAGATGTTCTTCTATCTCATCTTCGCGCTGCTGCTGCCGCTCTCGGAAATCCGCCGCATCCCGGCAATGTTTGCCGTCTTCGCCGTCATCCTGATCGCCTGCCGGCTGTTGCCGGAAACGACGGCCACCCGCTTCTACGGCGAGCCGATCATCCTGGAGTTTCTCGCCGGCACCGTGCTCGGCTGGCTCTACCGGCAGAAGGTGCTTCTGCCGAACCGCTGGGCATGGGCGGCGCTGGCCATCGGCTTTGCGTTCCTCTTTATTAACGAGGCGCTGATGCGGCCGGAAAGCCGGTTCTACGCCTGGGGAATCCCGGCGATCTTCATCGTCTACGGGGCGGTCTCGATCGACTTTTCCAGGCTGCCTTTTATCGGCTGGCTGAACTATCTCGGCGACTGCTCCTACAGCATCTATATCACCCACGCCTTCACGCTCGCGTTTCTGAGGGTCGCTGCCGACCGGCTGCCGATCGGCATCCTGCAGCAGCCTGTGCTCTTCGTGATCCTGTCGCTGGTGCTCTCGTCCATCGGTGGCGCCATCATCCACGAAATCACCACACCGCGGCGGAAAGTGGCGCTGGCGAGCCGCCCGCCGGCCTAACTTCGTCCATCGAAGGCGAGAATACGCATGCCCACGGCGCTGGCGGCACAGTTTTTTGCGTAACTTCTCCTAAGCTAAGGCCTGTCGCGCAAAACTGTGCAGCGGTTTTGCGATAACGACATGCGAGACATAAAGACCCGGAAGCGAGAGAACTTGCACAAACATGATGGGTCATCTTGCAATTTGTCGCATGAATGAAAGCGCACCGGCCTGTTCGCGGCCCAGGCTTTGATCTAAGCACGGCCGCGGCCTTGAAGAGGGAAGAGGGAGAGACATGAAAAGCTATGTATTGACGGTATCCTGCAAGTCGACGCGCGGCATCGTTGCGGCGATTTCGAGCTATCTGGCGGAAAAGGGCTGCAACATCATCGACAGCTCGCAGTTCGACGATCTCGATACCGGCAAGTTCTTCATGCGCGTCTCCTTCATCTCCGAAGAAGGTCTTTCCGGCTCAGAGATCGGCGCCGATTTTGCCGCCGTCGCCGCGCCCTTTTCGATGGAATACGAATTCCACGACAGCGAAAGCCGCATGAAGGTGCTGTTGATGGTGTCGCGCTTCGGCCATTGTCTCAATGACCTGCTCTACCGCTGGAAGATCGGCGCGCTGCCGATCGACATCGTCGGCGTCGTCTCCAACCATTTCGACTACCAGAAGGTCGTGGTCAACCACGACATCCCCTTCCACCATATTCCGGTCACCAAGGCCAACAAGGTGCAGGCCGAAGCCCATATCATGGAGGTGGCCGAGCAGACCGGCACCGAACTGATCGTGCTTGCCCGCTACATGCAGATCCTGTCGGACGAGATGTGCCAGAAGATGTCGGGCAAGATCATCAACATCCACCATTCCTTCCTGCCGAGCTTCAAGGGCGCCAACCCCTACAAGCAGGCCTATGGCCGCGGCGTCAAACTGATCGGCGCCACCGCCCATTACGTCACCGCCGACCTCGACGAAGGCCCGATCATCGAGCAGGATACGGCGCGCATCACCCATGCCCAGTCGCCCGACGACTATGTCTCGATCGGCCGCGACGTCGAAAGCCAGGTGCTGGCCCGGGCCATCCACGCCCATATCCACCATCGCACCTTTATCAACGGCAATAGAACAGTGGTCTTCCCGGCAAGCCCCGGCAGCTACGCTTCCGAACGCATGGGTTGAACGCGGTCGAGACCCACATCTCTTTTGCTGACAGACGACAATCTCCCGTTGCCTGCCAGCAGCAAGTATTTGATTATCGCCTTCAATAGGTAATCGAATCATGCTGCGGGAGGGGTGTCATGACCGACGAGGCGCTTGTTGATCGCATGTCACTGCCGCGTCCCAACGTGACCGTTGCCGACGCGGAAGAGATCCTTCTTGCCCATTACAGCCTGTCAGGCACCATCGCCGAACTCGGCAGTCAGCAGGATCGGAACTACCGCGTCGATAGCGATCGCGGCCGCTACGTCCTGAAGATCTGCCATGCCGCTTACGAGGCCCGCGAACTCGAAGCGCAGAATGCAGCGATCCATCACCTCAAGAGCAAGCAGGATGCGCCACGCGTTCCCAATGTGATTGCCAGCAATGAGGGGCGGGAGATCGTCGTGCTGACGGTGCGCGGGCAGGGCTACCAAGTCCGGCTGCTGGAATATCTGGAAGGCCAAGGGCTGACGGAACTGACCTACCTGGCGCCGGCTTCCGTTGCTGCGCTCGGCGCGCTCTGCGCCAAGCTGGCGCAGGCGCTTGCCGATTTCAACCATCCCGGCCTCGACCGCAGCTTGCAATGGGATCTGAGGCGGGCCGGGCCGGTCGCGGTGCAACTGCTTTCCGCCATCACCGACAGTGCCGCGCGCGACCGGATCGCCAAGACCATGGTGATGGCCGTTCGCCGCATCCAGCCCTTGGCGCCGTCGCTTCGGCTGCAGGCGGTGCATCACGACGTCACCGGCGATAATGTCGTCGGTCATCGCAGTGCCCATGGCCAAATCATTCCCGACGGAGTGATCGATTTCGGCGACATCATCCGCGGCTGGCTGGTCGGCGACCTCGCCGTCACCTGCGCCTCGCTGCTGCATCACGCCGAGGGCGACCCTTTTCATATCCTGCCTGCCGTCACTGCCTATCAGGCGATCTATCCGCTGACCGAGGAGGAATTGAAGGCGCTTTGGCCATTGATCGTCGCCCGCGCGGTCATCCTCGTCGCCAGCAGCGAGCAGCAGATTTCGGTCGATCCCGACAATGATTATGTCCGCGGCAATCTCGATCGCGAGCGGGCGATCTTCGATACGGCGATGTCGGTTCCCTTCGAATTGATGGAAGCAGCAATCCTCCAGGCAGCCGGCGGGAATGTCGCTGCCCCGGAAACATCAGGATGGTTGCCGCTGCTGCCTGACATTGATCCCACCGGGATCGCTTATGTCGACCTTGGGGTGTGCAGCCCGCATTTTTCCGCCGGCAACTGGCTGAATGCCGACATGGACTGGCGGCTGCTTGCCCGGGCTGCAACCGAAAACGGCACGGCAGCAACGCGCTACGGCGAATATCGGCTGTCCCAGGCGGGAACCGCCGGGAGACAGGCGACCTGCGCCCTGCATATCGATATATGCCTTGCCGCCGGCAGCGCGGTTGCCGCGCCCTTTACCGGCCGCATCGGCTGGAAGGACCAGCATCTGACGCTGACCGGCGACGGCATGACCCTGCATCTCGACGGGCTCGACCTCTCGGTCGAGGACGGCGCCGAGGTTGCCGGCGGCGAGCCGCTCGGCGCGGTCGTCGGCGAGGCTTCATCGCTCGGTGGGCTGCGCGTCCAGCTTTGCAGCATCGCGGGGCTCGAGCCGCCGCTCTTTGCCACGCCGCGCGAGGCGGCGGCCTGGTCGGTGCTCTGCCCTTCTCCCTCGCTGCTTCTCGGCCCTGGGGCCGATGCGCCGAAACCGGAAACCGCCGAGCTGCTCGCCAGGCGGCAGGCACATCTGGCCGGGGCACAGAAGAATTATTACGCAGCGCCGCCGCAGATCGAGCGCGGCTGGAAGGAGCATCTGTTCGATGTCGAGGGCCGCGCCTATCTCGACATGGTCAACAACGTCTCCATTCTCGGCCATGGCCATCCCAAGCTTGCGGCGGCGATCAGCGCCCAATGGCTGCGGCTCAACACCAACTCACGCTTCCACTATGCCGCGATCACGGAATTTTCCGAGCGGCTCGCAGCACTTTCGCCCGATGGGCTCGATACGGTCTTCCTGGTCAACAGCGGCTCGGAGGCGAACGATCTGGCGATCCGGCTGTCGCAGGCTCATAGCGGCGCGCGCAACATGCTCTGCCTGCTCGAAGCCTATCATGGCTGGTCGTCGGCAAGTGACGCCGTCTCCACCTCGATCGCCGACAATCCTGAGGCTCTGACCACCCGGCCGGACTGGGTGCATGCCGTCGCGTCGCCGAATACCTATCGCGGCGCATTCCGAGGTCCCGATACGGCGGCCGGCTATCTCGGCGCGATAACGCCGGTGCTGGAGGGGATCGACGCTGGCGGCGAAGGTCTTGCCGGCTTCATCTGCGAATCGGTCTACGGCAATGCAGGCGGCATTCCGCTGCCGGACGGGTATCTCGCCCAGGTCTATGCACAGGTGCGCGCCCGCGGCGGCCTCTGCATCGCCGACGAAGTGCAGGTCGGTTATGGCAGGCTCGGCCATTATTTCTGGGGCTTCGAACAGCAAGGGGTCGTGCCCGACATCATCACCATCGCCAAGGGCATGGGTAACGGCCATCCGCTCGGCGCCGTCATCACCACGCGGGAGATCGCCAGGTCGCTGGAGAAGGAGGGCACGTTCTTTTCCTCCACCGGCGGCGGCCCGGTCAGTTGCGTCGCCGGCATGACGGTGCTCGACATCATGGCCGAGGAAAAGCTGCAGGAAAATGCGCGAGAGGTCGGCGATCATCTGAAGGCGCGGCTTGCCGCACTGATCGATCGCCATCCGATTGCCGGCGCCGTGCACGGCATGGGGCTCTATCTCGGGCTCGAATTCGTCCGCGACAGAACGACGCTGGAGCCGGCGACCGAAGAGACGGCAGCAGTCTGCGAGCGGCTTCTGACCCTCGGCGTCATCATGCAGCCGACCGGCGATCACCAGAATGTGCTGAAGATCAAACCGCCGCTCTGCCTCGGCATCGACAGCGCGGATTTCTTCGCGGACATGCTGGAAAAGGTGCTCGATGAAGGCTGGTGACAAGGGCATGCGGCCTTAACCAAATCGTTCATTTCAGGGCATTTCGATTTTTAATGAAACGGCCCATTGCCTGAATCAGCCGGGCTTCCTATCTCTGCTGCGGCGGTCGAAAGAGTTTCGATTCTGTCATGCGAATTTTACGACGAGCTGATATGTTTCTTTCCGTAAAGTTCGGCTGGGATGGAATGGATTTTTTCAGATCGTCGATATTTTGACACGTTTCGGAATATGTTTCTGACAGGCTGCAGGGTAATCTCTACCAAGTTAGTAGATTTATCAGTGGCAGCCATCGCCGGTCCCGGGCTCTTCCGGGACCTCTCAAGTGCAACGCCAACGCAAGGAACGAGCATGATAGACATCGATATTCTCGCCGACCTTGGGCGATCTGTGCTTGGCAATGACCGTCCGGGCGCCCTCTCCCGCCCGAACTGTCGAATGTGACGTTCGTCCTCCTTTCAACGGTACCAGACAAGTCAATTCGCCATGGCTGCGCATGTCGCGCGGCAGGAGTTCTATCTATGAAGAAGCAAGTTATCGAATATGCAGGCGTTCCCGTCGGGATCGTCATTCCCGATGAAGACCGGCTGAAGTTCATCGCCGTGAAGTTTCATGTCCACGACCTCGACGAGCAGCGTTTCGGCTCGCCCGATGAGGTGCGGCTGGCCATCCACGATCTGATGACCCGCCGTCATCCGAAGCCGCTTCATGCCTGAGGGCATGAGGCCGGCAATAGCATTCACGGCTTTTTTCGATGTCCGACCGGTCCCGCCATTTGGGGCCGGTCTTGTTTTTTAAGAGCAATTGCAGTCCTATCGGCGGCCTATCCGCATAAGGATCCGCCCTTGCCCGATCTTCTGAACCTCATCACCGACATCGAAGGCGTTTCCGTCGGCCATGCGACCGACCTTGCGCTCGGTTCCGGCGTCACGGTCATCGTCTTCGACGAACCGGCCGTCGCCTCCGGCACGGTGCTCGGCGGTGCGCCCGGCGGGCGCGACACCGGCCTGCTCGATCCGTCGATGACCGTCAATGCCGTCGATGCCTTCGTGCTTTCCGGCGGCTCGGCTTTCGGGCTGGATGCCGCCGGCGGCGTGCAGGCGGGCCTGCGCGAGCTCGGCCGCGGTTTTGCCGTCGGGTCGGTGCGCATTCCGATCGTGCCGCAGGCGATCCTGATGGACCTGCTGAACGGCGGCGACAAGGATTGGGGCCTTCACTCGCCCTATCGCGACATGGGTTACACGGCACTCCAGGCTGCGGCCAAGGGCACATTCGCGCTCGGCACGACAGGTGCCGGGACGGGAGCGACGACGGCCACCGTCAAGGGCGGGCTCGGCTCGGCCAGCGCCGTCAGCAGCGCCGGGTATCGCGTCGCGGCGATCGTCGCCGTGAATGCGCTCGGTTCGGCAACGATCGGCGACGGGCCGCATTTCTGGGCGGCGCCTTTTGAAAAAGATGCGGAATTCGGCGGGCTCGGCATGCCTGCGGTGGCCGACCACCGGATGCGGCTCAAGGGCATGAACACGCCGGCAACCACGATCGGCGCAGTGGTGACCGATGCGCAGCTGACGAAGGCCGAGGCGCACCGGCTTTCGCTCGCCGGCCATGACGGCCTTGCCCGAGCCCTGCTGCCGGCGCACCTGCCGCTCGACGGCGACACCGTCTTTGCCGCTTCGACGGCGAAGCATCGAAGAGACGACATGGCGAGCCTGATGGAGCTGTGCCACCTCGCGACCATCGTCATGGCCCGGGCGATCGCCCGTGGCGTCTACGCCGCGACCGCCCTTCCGGTCGAGGGCGCACAAAAGGCCTGGCGCGACCGCTATCCGAGCGGCGGCTGATTGAATAGGGTCAGACTCTCTACAGATCCAATATGCCCAATGGCGGAGAGACGTGAATGCAGATCCGGGCGCTGATGTATTTCGACGAGCTGGTCAGGACCAATTCGATGCGCCAGGCGGCCGAAAACCTCAATGTCGCGCCGACGGCGATCAGCCGGCAGATCGAGAACCTCGAATATCATTTCGGCGCGCCGCTCGTCGAACGCAGTGCCCGCGGCGTCAAGCTGACGGCCGCCGGCGAACTGCTTGCCGCCCGCGCCGGCCGGACGTTGCGCGAACTCGATCACGTGCAGCAGCTGATCGAAGACCTGAAGGGCCTGCAGCGCGGCCGTGTCAGCATCTATGCCAATGGGGCGACCGTCGCCAATCTGCTGGCGCCGGCGCTTGCCGAATTCAGCCTGAAATATCCGAAGCTGCGCTTCACCGTGACAATCACCAGCGCGCGGCAGGCGGTCGATGCGGTCAACAGCGCCGAGGCGGATATTGCGGTGACGCTGTTTGCGCCACCGATGTCCGGCACCAAGGTCCGGCTGCGCTCCGAGATTGCCTATGATCTCATCGTCACGCCGCAGCATCCGGCCGCCGCGCATACCGAGATCCCTATCGGGCAACTTGCCGACTACGCATTGGCGCTGCCGGATCAATCCTTCGGCTTCCGCCAGGCTTTCGATGCGCTGTTCGAGAAGGAGGGGTTGAGCCTCGATCCCGTCTTCGTCACCAGCTCGCTCGAAATGCTGAAGGAACTTGTGCTCAGCGGGGCTGCGGCCACGCTGCTGCCAGCGCTGACTGTCCGCCGCGAGATCGAGGCGGGTCAGCTCCTTGCTATTCCGCTCGCCGGTAAGACCGGCATCCGCACCCATGTCGATCTCTGCGTTGCACCGGACCGGCAGCTGTCCTTCGCCGCGACGAAACTGCTCGACTTCATCGAAAGGTTCATGCGCGAGCGCACGAACCGCCGGGCCGAGACGAAGGACTGACGCTTCGAGCTTGCATTGCCCCCAGATTTACGGTGTAGCTTTTTCGGCTACACTGAGCACACAAAATCGTCATTGTGTGTGCACCGGCATAGTGTCACTCTCCTCGCAAAAGGTCTTCGTCATCGACGCGCGGCCAGATAAGGGAACATGATGATCAAGCTTTCGTTTGCGCCTTCAGCGCGTTTCGCCCGGCGGCTTTCGCTCGGTGCTGCGCTTTCGGCCGGCCTGGTGATGACGGCAATGACGCCGGCCGAGGCGGCGAAGACCACGCTTAATCTCGGCATGAGCGTCGAGCCGACCGGTCTCGATCCGACGATCGCAGCACCGGTCGCGATCGGCCAGGTGACCTGGCAGAACGTGTTCGAGGGCTTGGTGACGATCGACCAGGCTGGTAAGATTCAGCCGCAGTTGGCGAAAAGCTGGGAGATCTCTCCCGATGGCCTGACCTATACGTTCAAGCTGCAGACCGGCGTCAAATTTCATGACGGCGAGGTTTTTGATGCCGCTGCCGCCAGGTTTTCGCTCGACCGCGCCCGCGGCGCGGATTCGATCAATCCGCAGAAGCGCTTTTTCGCCTCGATCGCCTCGATCGATACGCCCGATGCCGAAACGCTGGTGTTGCATCTTTCGGCGCCGACCGGCAGCCTGATCTACTGGCTCGGCTGGCCAGCCTCGG
This sequence comes from Rhizobium redzepovicii, assembly GCF_019793435.1. GTDB lineage: Bacteria > Pseudomonadota > Alphaproteobacteria > Rhizobiales > Rhizobiaceae > Rhizobium > Rhizobium redzepovicii. The sequence goes on from NZ_JAILYH010000007.1 coordinate 118,298, forward strand.
TGATGGTCGCGCCGAAGACGGCTGCCGACGACAAGACGACGCCAGTGGGCACCGGCCCCTTCAAATTCGCCAGCTGGGCGAAGGGCGACAAGGTCGAACTCGCCAGGAATGCCGATTATTGGAACAAGGATACGGCCGCCAAGCTCGACACGGTGACCTTCCGCTTCATCGCGGATCCGCAGGCGCAGGCGGCAGCGCTGAAGTCCGGCGATCTCGATGCCTTTCCGGAATTTGCAGCACCCGAACTGATGAGTTCCTTCGATGGCGATGCGAGGCTGGTCACCAGGATCGGCAATACAGAGCTCAAGGTCGTTGCCGGCATGAACAATGCCAAGAAGCCGTTCGACGACAAACGCGTCCGCCAGGCGCTGATGATGGCTATCGACCGCAAGACGGTAATCGACGGCGCATGGTCCGGCCTCGGCACGCCGATCGGCAGCCACTACACGCCGAACGATCCAGGCTATCAGGACATGACCGGCGTGCTGCCCTACAACGTCGAAAAGGCGAAGGCGCTGCTGACCGAAGCCGGCTATCCCAACGGCTTCACCTTCACGATCAAATCGCCGCAGATGGCCTATGCGCCGCGCAGTGCCCAGGTGATGCAGGCGATGTTTGCCGAGATCGGCGTAACGATGAATATCGAGCCGACCGAATTTCCGGCGAAATGGGTCCAGGACATCATGAAGGACCGCAACTTCGACATGACGATCGTTGCCCATGCCGAACCGCTCGACATCGACATCTATGCCCGCGATCCCTATTATTTCAATTACAAGAACGCCGCTTTCAACGCGCTGATGAAGAAGGTCCAGGAGACGACCGATCCCGCCGCGCAGAATGCGATCTATGGCGAAGCGCAGAAGATCCTCGCCGAGGACGTGCCGGCGCTCTACCTCTTCGTCATGCCGAAACTCGGCGTCTGGGACAAGAAGCTGAAGGGGCTGTGGGAGAACGAGCCGATCCCTTCCAACGTACTCTCCGGCGTTTCCTGGGACGAGTAGGCGGCGAGTTCGTGCGGATTGAGAGGCATGGGATGAGCGCAGGGAAGCTGCATAGCGAAACGCTCAATGCTGGTCGCAACCCTCTCCGTCCCTCATTGCTGGGCTCGACACAGGAATCCAGCGCGCCCAAGTCCTTGGGCGCGGGAGACTTCCGTGCCTGGACGAGAGTTATTCACGGCGCAGATGCGCCGTGGCTGGATTCCTGTGACGAGCACAGGAATGAGGGAGGGCGGGGAAGCCGCCGTGCCGCATCGAAAGCGTGGCACGCATGATCACCCTCCTCGCCCGCCGCTTCGCCGGTCTTCTCGTCACGCTGGCCGTCGTTTCGCTGCTGATCTTCGCCGTCATGGACCTTCTGCCCGGCGATCCCGCCTCGATCATGCTCGGCACCTCGGCAACACCGGAAACGCTTACCGCACTGCGCCACGATCTCGGGCTCGATCAGCCGCTGCTGCTGCGCTACGGGCAATGGTTGACCGGCGTGCTCTCCGGCAATCTCGGCAATTCCTTAACCTATGGCGTGCCAGTCGCGGGATTGATCGTCGAGCGGCTGGCGGTGACGCTGCCGCTGGCGCTGATGGCGATTATGCTTTCTGTGGCGATTGCCCTGCCGCTCGGGGTGCTGGCCGCCTCGCGCCGCGGCGGTGTCTTCGACATCATCGCAACGCTGTTTTCGCAGATCAGCATCGCCGTGCCCGCCTTCTGGGTGGCACTGCTGTTGATCATTCTATTTTCGACGATGCTCGGGCTGATGCCGGCCGGCGGCTTCCCGGGCTGGAGCTCCGGTCTGCTGCCGGCATTGCAGGCGCTGGTTATGCCCGCCGTCGCGCTGGCGATGCCGCAAGCGGGCGTGTTGACGCGGGTGGCGCGCTCGGCGGTGCTCGATACGATGCATGAGGATTTTGCCCGCACCGCCGTGGCGAAGGGACTGTCACGCAGTGCAGTGCTTTGGCGGCATATCGTGCCGAACGCGCTGATCCCGATCCTGACTATGATCGGGCTGCAATTCACCTTTCTCGTCGCCGGCGCGGTGCTGGTGGAAAACGTCTTCAACCTGCCCGGCCTCGGGCGGCTCGCGCTGCAGGCGCTCTCCCAGCGTGACATCATCGTCATGCAGGATGTCGTGCTGTTCTTCGCAGGCCTGGTCATCGTGATGAATTTCATCGTCGATCTCTCCTATCTGGCGATTGATCCCAGGATGAGAAAGGCGGCCTGACGCATGGCACCGATCGTATCCACCGCAATCATCAGCCGCCGCCGGGTCTTTAGATTTAGCCGGCGAATGAACCTGATTGCAGGGTCTGTCATCATCGGCCTGCTGGTCGCCGTTGCGCTGCTGTCGCTCGTCTGGACACCGCTGCCGCCCGCGAAAATGCAGATCATCCACAAGCTGCAGCCGCCGCTTGCCTTCGGCCTGCTCGGCACGGACCAATTCGGCCGCGATGTGCTTTCGATGCTGATGGCGGGATGCTGGAATTCACTGTCGATCGCCATCACTGCGGTTGCGATCGGCGGGACGCTCGGCTCGATATCAGGCATCTCGGCGGCGGCAATCCGCGGTCCCTTCGAGGCGTTGCTGATGCGGATCTGCGACGTCATCTTCGCGCTTCCGCCGATCCTGTCGGCCATGGTGCTCGGCGCCTTTCTCGGGCCAGGGCGGTTCACCGCGATCACCGCGATCGCCGTCTTCATGATCCCGGTTTTTGCCCGTGTCACACTCGCGACCTCGCTGCAGGCCTGGAGCCGCGACTATGTGACGGCGGCGCGCGCGATCGGCAATACACGCCTGACCATTTCGCTGCGCCATGTACTGCCGAATATCATCAGCCAGATCATCGTGCATGGTGCGATCCAGCTGGGGCTGGCGATCCTGACCGAAGCGGGTCTCAGCTTCCTCGGGCTCGGCATGGCGCCGCCGGCGCCGACCTGGGGCCGGATGCTTGCCGATGCGCAAACCTATCTGGCGCTCGCCCCCTGGCTGGCGATCCTGCCCGGCCTTGCCATCGCTGTGACCGTCTTCGGCTTCAACATGCTCGGCGACGGTTTGCGCGATCTGCTCGACCCGCGCGAGGCGAGCCGCTGATGTCCTCCCAAGACGAAAAGCCCGAAAGACCATGCCATGACCGAAACCGACCTCACCATCCGCCAACTCAGGCAGCGTTTCACCGATAAAAGCCTTTCCCCTCTCGAATACTGGCTCGCCCTCGAAGACCATATCGCCGCCTGGGAGCCGTCGATTTCGGCGCTCTACCTCTACGATCCGGAATCGGCGCGCGCCCAAGCGAAAGCTTCGACGGAGCGCTGGGCGAAGGCAGAAACGCTAGGTCCCCTCGACGGCATCCCGGTGACGCTGAAGGAACTGATCGCCACGAAGGGCCAACCGGTGCCATCAGGCACAAGGGCAGTGGAACTCAAACCGGCAGAGGCCGACGCGCCGGCCGCGGCCCGGCTGCGGGAAGACGGCGCGGTGATCTTCGCCAAGACCACCTGCCCCGATTACGGCATGCTTTCCTCCGGGCTTTCGAGCTTTCATCCTCTCAGCCGCAATCCCTGGAACACCACGCAGAATCCCGGCGGATCGAGCGCCGGGGCTTCCGCAGCGGCAGCGGCCGGTTACGGACCGCTGCATATCGGGACCGATATCGGCGGCTCGGTGCGCCTTCCCGCCGGCTGGACCGGCATCTTCGGCTTCAAGCCAAGCCATGGCCGCATTCCGGCCGATCCCTATTATGTCGGGCGCTGCGTCGGGCCGATGGCACGCACAGTCGAGGATGCGGCCTTTTCGATGGCGACGCTGTCACGGCCGGACTGGCGCGACGGCACCAGCCTCCCGCCGAACGATTTCAACTGGATGGATCTCGACATCGACCTGTCGGGCATGACGATCGGGTTGATGCTCGATGCCGGCTGCGGGCTTGCGGTGGACGACGAGATCAGGGCCGCGGTCGAAACGGCGGCGAAACAATTCGAGGCGGCCGGCGCGACCATTCTATCGGTCCAGCCAGTGCTGACACGTGCAATGCTGGATGGGCTCGACAATTTCTGGCGATCCCGGCTCTGGGGCGATATTGCTGATCTCGACGAGGAGCGGCGCGACAGCATCTTGCCCTATATCAGGGATTGGGCGAAGGGTGGCGCCGACATCCGCGGCGTCGATGCGGTCAGAGGCTTCAACCAGACGATCGAGATGCGCAAGAGCTGCGGACGGTTCTTCACCGAGGTCGACGCCCTGCTTTCGCCGACCAATCCGATCATCTCCTATCCGGCCGAATGGGCATCTCCGACCAATGATCCGGCCCTGCCGTTCGAACATATCGCTTTCACGGTGCCGTGGAACATGTCGGAGCAGCCGGCCGCCTCGATCAATTGCGGTTTCTCCCGCTCAGGCATGCCGATCGGGTTGCAGATCGTCGGGCCGCGCTTCGACGACATGCGGGTGCTCAGACTGTCGAAAGCCTTCGAGGACTGGACGGGTGGGGTAAGATCCTGGCCGCGGCCTCCGATCAGCTGACCGGGCGGCGATACCCGGTCGGTTGCTCGTAGAGCCAGCCGATGCGCTCGACCGCGGCCTCGAAATTCTCGCGCGCCACCGTCATGCTATGGCCGTTGGCGTGCAGAATGGTTTCCGGATCTTCGAAGACGGCGACATGACCCTTCCAGAATACCAGGTCGCCACGGCGGATTTCGGATCGGTCGATCGGCTGGCCGAGGCCTGCCACCTGCATATCGGTATCGCGTGGCGCAGCTCTGCCCGTCATCAGCATCGCCAGCTGGACGAGGCCGGAACAATCGATGCCGAGGCCGGAACGTCCGCCCCAGAGATAGGGCGTTTCCAGGAAACGGGCTGCGATCTCGACGTAATCGGCACCGTCGAGCGTGCCGATCGGCTGGACGTGTTTGGCGAAGATCGCGGTTCCATCCTCCAGCACGACATAGCGGTTACCGCGCGCTTCCGCCTCGCCGGCCACATGGACGCGACTTCCCATGGACAGGATCGCCTGGTGGGGTTTGCGCAGCTCCGGTTCCGGATAAAGGAAGGTGCGCTGGACGGTGACGAAATGGGTCGGCGCCGGCCTGCCTTCCGAAAGCGCTTCTGCGGAGAGATAACCGACATAGCCGTCCGAAGCGGCTTTCACCCAGCACCAGCCGTCGGCGCGATCGAACACCGTCACATCCTCGCCAAGCAGCACCTCGGTATCGATGCCGCGCGCAAGGTCTGGTTCGGGGCGCAAGGCCGCGACCGGAACGGCAATGCGGGCCGGGGCGCCTTCGACGAAGCGCAACGCCTCCACCTTGCCTTCAAGTCCCGCTTCAGCGAGATCCGGCCGATAGGCATGCAGGCGGCGGTCGAGCATCGTCATTGAGTTTCCTTTTCAATTGGCCTCTCAGAGCGGCAGCCGGCGGGCCTGATCACGGACGAGGTCGCCGAGCTTTTCCAGGTATAGCGCGCCGCCGACGGTACGCTTGATGATCACGCTGCGCCGGTCGGCATCGTCGCGCACACGATCGACCAGGCCCATCTCGCCCATCGTGTCCAAGGCGCGGGTAATGACCGGCTTGGTGACCTCAAGTGTCGCGGCAAGCCCGCGCACCGTATGCGGCGGCGGCACCAGATAAATATGCAGCAGGATCGCCATCTGGCGCAACGTCAAATCGCGGTCATCGTGGCGGACCTGATCGAGCGCCACGCCATGCCAGAGCCCCAGCGCCTGCGAGGCGGTCAGTTCGATCGGCACGGCCCCTCCGGAAAATCGTTACGCTAACGTTTCATTTTCCGGCAGTTGCCATGGACATGCAAGAGGCGGCAGCAATTGCCGCCCGGCAGGGTGAATAAAATTTTAACGATCGACAGCGGGGGCAGCGCATGAAAAGTCATGCCACCGCCCCTCAGCCCTCGTTTGCAGCCGTCAGCGCAGGCTCTCGCGGATATGATGGAAGAGCGCGCGGATGGCCTGTGCTTCACCGCCGCCCGGCGAATGCGGCCGCTCGGACTGGGCCCAGCCGTAAATGTCGAAATGCGCCCAGCTCTTCGCCTTGCCGACGAAACGCTTGAGAAAGAGCGCCGCGGTGATCGCTCCCGCCATGCCGCCGGCCGGCGCGTTGGTGAGATCGGCGAATTTGGCGCGGATATCCTTGTCATAACCGGAATAGAGCGGCAGCCGCCAGATCGGATCGTCGGTTTCCAGGCTCGCTTCGGTCAGGTCATGCGCCAGATTGGCGTCGTCGGTGAAGAAGGGCGGGAGATCCGGACCCAGCGCGACACGGGCCGCACCGGTCAGCGTCGCCATGTCGATCAGGAGATCGGGCTCTTCCTCGTCGGCATAGGCGAGCGCATCGGCAAGGATAAGACGGCCTTCGGCGTCGGTATTGTCGATCTGGACGGTCAGTCCCTTGCGGCTCTTATAAATGTCGCCGGGGCGGAAGGCATTGGACGAGATGGCGTTTTCGACGACCGGGACGATGACACGCAGATCGACCTTCAGCTTAGCGTCCATGATCATCAGCGCGAGCCCCATGACATTCGCCGCGCCGCCCATGTCCTTCTTCATCAGCAGCATGGAGGCGGCGGGCTTGATGTCGAGGCCGCCGGTATCGAAGCAGACGCCCTTGCCGACAAGCGTCACCTTGCGATGGCCCTTTTTGCCCCAGCGCAGCTCTAGAAGACGCGGCGCATCGGCACTGGCGCGGCCGACGGTATGAACCAGCGGGAAATTCTGCTCGAGCAGCTCGTCGCCCGTGATAACCGAAACCTCTGCCTTGTAATGTGCAGCCAAACCACGGAACACGGTTTCGAGTTGGTTCGGCCCCATGTCATTGGTCGGCGTATTGATGAGGTCGCGGGCGAGAAAGACGCCGGCAAGCTGGCGCTTGATGTCGGCACTGTCGGCATCGCGGGGGATCATCAGCGTCGCCGCCGGCGATTTTTCAGACTTGTAACGGTCGAAGCGGTAGCTGCCGAGACCAAAGCCGAGCGCCAGGCGATTTGCCGTCAGCGGTGCGGTTTCGATGTGCCAGTCGCCGGCGGGCAGCGCCCGGGCGAGCCTGCCGGTGATGTAAGGCTGCTCGGACGGATTGGTGCCGAGACCAAAAAGCGCGCCGCCGAGATGGCCTTCGGCCGTCGGAATCAGCAGCAGCGACCCGCTTTCGGCCTTGTAACCCGCCCTCTGCGCCCAATCGAGCGCGATCGGATCAATCGTGCCAGTCTCAATATGGGCAGGGGTGACGGCAAAGATCGGCAGCGTCGAACCGCCCTTCGTGTTGAAAGGGGTCGGTCTCTCGATGAACTGATAGGGGGCCATGATTGTCCTTCGGCGGTCGTAAGGAATCACTCCTTAACGGTCTGTTAGGGTTAACAGACTATTGCTGGAGCGAAGATTGCGTCAAACCTTTCCCTGTTCCGCGTTCGAGGTCAGGCGCCGATTTCGGAATCCAGGGAACGCGTCATGCCGGCCTCGCTCACCACCACATTCACCCATCGTCTCCTGCAGGGCGTTGCCGCATCGCTGCTCGTCCTGGCACTCGCCGGCTGCTCGACGACCAAGGATCGGATGACGACAGGCTCGGTGCCGAAGCTCACCAAGCCGGTTGAAGAGATGGACGCGACCGAGCTGCGCTCGGCAACCGACCGCCTCGGCCAGGCCTATGAAAAGAACCCGCGCGATCCGGTCACCGGCGTCAACTACGCCAATCTGCTGCGCATGAACGGCCGTGATGCGCAGGCGCTCGCCGTCATGCAGCAGGTGGCGATCAGCAATCCCGCCGACCGCAACGTGCTGGCCGCCTATGGCAAGGCGCAGGCGGCGGCCGGCCAGTTCCAGCAGGCGCTCGACACGATCGGTCGCGCCCAGACACCGGATCGTCCGGACTGGAAACTGATCTCGGCCGAAGGCGCGATCCTCGACCAGATGGGCCGGGCAAGCGATGCCCGGCAGCGCTACCGCGACGCGCTCGACATTCAGCCGAACGAGCCCTCCATCCTTTCCAACCTCGGCATGTCCTATGTGCTGACCGGCGATCTGCGCACCGCCGAAACCTACCTGCGCTCCGCCGCCGGCCAACCGACAGCCGACAGCCGCGTCAGGCAGAACCTTGCGCTCGTCGTCGGCCTACAGGGACGTTTCCCGGAAGCCGAGCAGATCGCGCGGCGCGAACTTTCGCCGCAACAGGCCGATGCCAATGTCGCCTATCTCCGCGGCATGCTCTCGCAGCAGAATTCCTGGCAGAAGCTTGCCGCCAAGGACAAGACGCCGGGTGCCGCGGACGGCAGCAACACCAACTGACAATGGTCTTAGACAAAAATTAGAGCATGATGTCGTCCGAAAACCGCTCACACTTTTCGGCATCATGCTCTAGCGGGCGCTCAGGCCCGACAGAATAAGACGCAATCCGAGGCCGCCCATGACGGCGCCGGCGGTCCGGTCGATCCAGCTCTTCGCGGCGAGATAGAGCCGCCGCGGATGGCGGGCCGAAAAGGCCAGCGCCACGATCGAATACCACCCCGCTTCCACCGCAAAGACGCCGAGCGGCAGCGCAATCATGAGATCGAGCGGCACCGTCCTCGGAAGGAGCGCGGCAAAGAGGCTGGCATAGACAATAATGGTCTTCGGGTTGCTGAGCTGGGTCAGTAGCGCGGTCATGAAGCTCCGCCTCGGTGCGCGGTGGCTATCGCCGGCTTCGCACACCTCCAGCGGCTCTCCAGCACCTCTCCAGATATTGACGGCGATATAGATGAGATAGGCGCCGCCTGCGACTTTGAGCAAGATATAGAGCCATTCGAATTGCGACAGCAGCGCCGTCAGACCGGCGAGCGCCAATACGGCAAAAACCACGCCGCCGGCGCCCATGCCGATTGCGGCCGCGAGACCATCCAGCCGCGACCGCGAAATGGCAATCCTGGAGACGACCACGAAGCTCGGGCCGGGACTCATCGCTCCGACCACCAAGGCTGCCATGATGCTGATGAAAACGCCTGCGGAAGACATTCAAGAACCCTCGTTCGAGATCGAAGGTATCGCATTATTCCTTAAATCGGAATCGATTTAACCGGCGGCAAGATCAGAACTTGTCTGACACCTGGATGCCGGCCGGGCCGAGGATGACGGCGATCAGCACCGGCAGGAAGAACAGGATCATCGGCACCGTCAGTTTCGGCGGTAGGGCGGCCGCCTTCTTTTCCGCTTCGTTCATGCGCTCGTCGCGCCCTTCCTGGGCGAGAACGCGCAGCGCCTGCGCCACCGGCGTGCCGTAGCGGTCGGCCTGGATCAGCGCTTGCGTGACCGAGCGTACAAGCTCGATCTGGGTGCGCGTGGCAAGATTTTCGAGCGCCACGCGGCGATCCGGCAAGAAGGAGAGCTCGGCCGTGGTCAGCACCATCTCCTCGGCGAGCGGTGGCGACTGCTCGCCGAGTTCTTCCGACACGCGACGCATCGCCGCCTCGATCGAGATGCCGGATTCGACGCAGATCAGCATCAGGTCGAGCGCATCCGGCCAGGCCCGCTTGATCGAGTGCTGACGCTTGCCCATGCGGTTCGAGATATAGATGTTCGGCGCGTAAAAGCCGACATAGCCGATGCCGATGACGGCAAAGAGGCGGATGGGCATGCCCCTTTCGGGCAGATTGCCGAGGCCGAAGACCCAGAAGGCGGCAAGCGCCAGGAAAAGGAACGGCAGCAGAAAACGCGCCACGAGGAAAGTATTCAGCGCATTCTCCGAGCGAAAACCGGCAGCACGCAGCTTGTTGACGGTATTCTCGTCGACGAGCGCCTTGCGCAGGTTGAAACGCTCGACGATCTGGCGGACCGAGCGATTGTTCTGGCTCCTGAGCGAGGCTTTGCCGGCGCCGGTTTCGGTGTTCATACGGGCGCGCTCGCGTGCGCGGATCTGCTCGCGCTCGGTCGAAACGGCCTTCATACGCTTGTTGAGATCGCCGCGCTCGAAGAAGGGGACAGCGATCGTATAAAACGTGGCGAAGACCGCAATCGCGACGAGGAGCGCGATCAGCATGCTCGGATTGGTCAGGGTTGCGGCAAGGTCCTGCGACATGGGGCGTCCTTCCGGCTAAATGTCAAAATTGACCATGTTGCGCATGACGAAGATGCCGATCGACATCCAGATCGCCGAGACGCCCATGATGAAATGGCCGCGTGGATCGGTAAAAAGGATCATCATGTAGCTCGGCGAGGTGAGATAGACGAGGGTCGCGACGATGAAGGGCAACGCACCGATAATGACGGCCGACGCCTTGGCTTCCATCGACAGCGCCGAGACCTTGGCCTTCATCTTCCTGCGCTCGCGTATCACCTTGGAAAGGTTGCCGATCGCTTCCGACAGATTGCCGCCGGCCTGCGACTGGATGGCGATGACGATGGCGAAGAAGCTGACTTCCTGGAGCGGCATGTGGGCCGTCATGCGGGCGCAGGCGTCGGGGATGCTGAGACCCACCTGCTGCGCCTCGATTACGCGCCGGAATTCGCTCTTCACAGGCTCGGTGCCTTCGGTGGCGATAAGACGGATCGCATCGTTCAGCGGCAGGCCTGATTTGATCGAGCGGGTGATCACGTCAAGCGCATTGGGGAGTTCATTGAGGAACTTGTTCTGGCGGCGCTTGATCAGGAAGCCGACGATCCAGCGCGGCAGGCCGAGACCGGCGACGACGGCGATCCCGATTATCACCATCAACGATACACCGATGATGAACGCCATGAGCAGCAGCACGCAGGCGAAGATGGCGCTGATGAGATAGAATTTCCCGACCGTGATCGTCAGGCCGGCCTGGACCAGCCGGGATTTCATCGTCAGGGTCTTCTTGGTCTTTTCGTGCTGGCGCTTTTCCAGATCTTTGAGATTGTCCTGCACCGATTTTCGGCGCTTCGACATTTCCTGCACCCGGTCGCGGGCAGCCTTGACCTTGACCCGGTCGCTTTCGGCCGATTTGACGCGGTCGATGCGGCTTGCCGATTTCTTGTCGGCCTCGATCCGGGAATACATCAGGGCATAGGCGACTGCCGCCGCGGATACGGCGGCGAGGACGACGATTGCCAGCACTATCGGATCGAACCCGAACATTTCGCCTAGTCCTTCGATTTCGCTTCCATCGCGTCGAGGGCGGCGGCAAGACGCTTTTCCTCGTTGAAATAGCGGGCGCGATCCCAGAAATGCGGTTTGCCGACGCCGGTCGACATGTGCCGGCCGATCAGGCGGCCGCCGGCATCTTCGCCTTCGATCTCGTAACGCATCAGGTCCTGGGTGATGATGACTTCGCCTTCCATTCCGATCACCTCGGTGATCTGGGTGATGCGGCGCGAACCGTCGCGAAGGCGCGCCGCCTGGACGATCACATCCACCGAGCTGGAAATGATCTCACGCACCGTCTTTGCCGGCAGAGTGAAGCCACCCATAGCGATCATCGATTCGATACGGCTCAGGCATTCGCGCGGCGTGTTGGCGTGGATGGTGCCCATCGAGCCGTCGTGACCGGTGTTCATCGCCTGCAGCAGGTCGAAAACTTCAGGTCCGCGCACTTCGCCGACGATGATGCGCTCGGGACGCATACGCAGGCAGTTCTTGACGAGATCGCGCATGGTGATCTCGCCCTCGCCTTCGATATTCGGCGGGCGCGTTTCCAAACGCACGACATGCGGCTGCTGCAGCTGCAGTTCTGCGGTATCCTCGCAGGTGATGACGCGTTCGTCCCTGTCGATATAGTTGGTAAGGCAGTTCAGCAGCGTCGTCTTGCCGGAGCCGGTACCACCCGAAATGACGACGTTGCAGCGCACCCGGCCAATGATCTGCAGCACAGTCGCACCCTCAGCCGTGATCGCACCGAAACGGACGAGCTGATCGAGCGTCAGCTTGTCTTTCTTGAATTTGCGGATGGTGAGCGCAGGCCCGTCAATCGACAGCGGCGGCGCGATAACGTTGACACGCGAGCCATCAGGCAGGCGGGCGTCGCAGATCGGGCTCGATTCGTCGACGCGGCGTCCGACCTGGCTGACGATGCGCTGGCAGATCGAGAGAAGTTGCGCATTGTCGCGGAAGCGGATCTCCGATTCGATCGTCTTGCCGCCGACTTCGATGAAAGTCTGGCCGGCGCCGTTGACCATGATGTCGGCGATGTCGTCACGCGCCAGCAACGGCTCTAGCGGACCGTAGCCGAGGACGTCGTTGCAGATATCCTCGAGCAGTTCTTCCTGCTCGGAGATCGACATCGCAAAGTTCTTGATGGTGATGATGTCGTTGACGATGTCGCGGATTTCCTCGCGCGCGCTTTCGCCGTCGAGCTTGGAAAGCTGCGAGAGATCGATCGTATCGATCAGCGCAGAAAAGACCTGCGCCTTGGTGTCGTAATATTCATCAGTGCGGACAGGGCGCTTGCGCTGCGGCGTCTGCATCGGCGGCGGCGTCACCTGCTGGCGTGCGGGTTCGCGAGAGGGTTCGACCAGAATGGAGGGGGAAGAGGCCGCAGGGGCGGCAGCCGGAGCCGACGGCGGGGGAGCAATCGCCCCTCCGACCTTTCCGGACCCTTCATTTCCGCGTTTTCCAAACATGCCGCTTAATCCAATCTGCTTGTTCTAGTGCGTTTCCGTTTTCTCCGAGTCACGGAAATGCTCTATCTTTTTGTTTTGACGCAATTCCCGGCAAAAGCGCTTCGCGATTTGCCTGGCGAAACCGCTGCACAGTTTTGCTGGAATTGCTCATCGTCTACTTACGCTTCAGGAGGCCCAGCAAGCCGCCCTTCTTCGCCTTCCTGATTGCAACACGGCCGGTGACGATGTGCGCGATCTGCGAAAAGGTCTCCGCCGTCGGCGATTTTGGGTCGACTTCCGAGATCATCCGGCCGCTATTGGCGGCGTTGCCGAAAAGATTGATGTCGAAGGGGATGATCGCGATCGGATCGATCTCCAGCGGCTCACAGAAATCCGACGGTGAAATCTCCGGGCGCTTCGGCATGCCGACCTGATTGAGGACGAGATGCGGCGGCTTGTCGTTCGGCCGCATCTTGCGCAGCGCATCCAGCATGTTCTTGGCATTGCGCAGGTTGGCGAGATCGGGAACGGCGGTGATGACCACCTCGTCAGCGCTCGACAGCACCGAGCGTGTCCATTCCGACCATGCATGCGGAACGTCGAGCACGGTGACGGGCGCGCTGCGCTGCAGAACATCGAGCACCGGCTGGAAAGCATGGCCGTCGAAATCATAGGCGCGGTCGAGCAGCGAGGGTGCTGCAAGCAGGGAAAGATGCTCGGAGCATTTCGTCAGCAGGCGGTCGAGGAAGACCTCGTCGAGACGATCGGGCGCAAAGACCGCTTCGGCGATGCCGAGCGCCGGATCCTGATCGAAGTCGATGTTCGCCGTGCCATATGGCAGGTCGAGATCGGCCAGGATCGTTTCAGTGGAGAAGAGATTGGAAATGCCGAAGGCGCAATTATGCGCGATGGTCGAAGCGCCGGTGCCGCCTTTCGAGCCGATGAAGGCGATGCTGCGGCCGAGCGGCTCGGCTTCTGGATCGACGAAGATCGAGGCCATCGCCGTCAGAATATCAGGCATGGCGACCGGTTGGACCATATATTCGGAGATGCCGTTACGGATGAGTTCGCGATAAAGCGCGATATCGTTGTAGTAGCCGACGATGACGACCTTGGTCGTCGGGTCGCAGACAGCGGCGAGCGGCGCAAGCTCGGCGAGGAGGCTGCCCGCGTTCGCCTTGGTCTCGAGGATGATGAGGTTCGGCGTCGGGGCGCCGGAAAACATATTGGCGGCAGCGGCGATGCCGCCGCTGGTGATGCGCAGGCTGACCTTGGCCACACGTCGATCATTGGCGCAGCGTTCCATGACCTGCTGCAAAGCCTCACTCTCGCAGAAGGCATGCACGGAGATGCGTGGCAGCGGCCGCATGTTTTCCAAATCCGCCATGCGCACGGCCTCCTCGGCGTGGCGAAGCTCGCTCGGATTTTTGATTTCGTATTCGATCGCGCTCATCATCCCGTTCCGTCTCAGAAGCTGCTGTCGCTGCCGGTGACCTCTTCGATCGTCGACGTGGTCGTCCGGTATTCCTGGATAGCATTGTTGCGCCGCTGTGCGTCGATCGGCGTCATGCCGCGGGGCGCCACCAGATCCTCCGGATTGGCGATCTGGGCGGCGAGGTTGTTCTGCGAGGCACAGCCGAAATTATAGTAATTCTGGTTGGTGAAATCGTTCGAGATGTCTTTCGGCCACTGGCCGCATTGAGTGGTGATGGCAGTGGTGCCGGTAAAGCTCAGCCGGATCGGCGCCGCATCGCCGGGCCCGACCGCGGCATAGGAGGTATTGACGATTTTCGAGCTTGCGATTCCCCTTGAGGCCAGCTCGGCACGGACCTGATTGCGCAGCTGATAGGCTGCCGCCGAATTCGGCGAGCCTTGCGGCGACAGCACATAAACCGGACCCGAGGCGCGGGCGATATAGTTTGCAGCAAAACCGCGAATGAGGTCGCGCTGGGCGTTTGTCAGCCGGCGATCGGTGGAGGCGACGGGTATATCGACCGTCTGTTCCGCTTCGGTCACGATGATCGGATGGCGGGCGCGATAGTCGTCGGGAATGCCGCCGGTCGTCAGCTGGTCGTGCGGGCCGGCGCATCCGGAAAGCACGGCCAGCGCCATGGCGACCGCGGCAAAAAGCCCCTTCTCGATTCCGAGGCGGGGTGTCGTCGAATTGATATGGGCCATCGCCTGATCTCTGTTCTCTTCCATTGCTGCCGATCCTGCCCCGCTCATTTGTAGATGAACCCGATCGATCCGTGGAACTGTGCATCGGCGACGGGCGCCTCGCGGCGGCCATAGACCTTGTTGACGCGGTTGAGGAAGAAGGTCGCACCGTCGTTCTCGGGGCTGAAATTATCGTCCGGCCGATTGAGTTGATTGCGCGCCACCGGACGCACCAGATAGGGCGTCGCGATGATGACAAGCTCGGTTTCCTGACGCTCGAAACCCTTCTGGCGGAAGAGCGTACCGAGCAGCGGGATTTTCGAAACACCGGGCGTGCCGCCCATCGTCTGCGAGACGTTGTCACGGATCAGGCCGGCCAGCGCGATGGATCCGCCCGAGGGCAGTTCCACCGAGGTTTCCGCCGAGCGCCGCTGATAGGTCGCGCCGCTGCTGCCGGCGACCGGTTCGGAGACATTGGTCTTGATCTGCAGGCTGATGCGTCCCGATGAGAGCACGACCGGCTTGAAGGCGAGGTTGATACCGTAGTTGAACGGCACGACGGTGACGTTGCCGTTGCTGTCGGTTGTCGAATAAAGCTGTTGGCCGCCGGAATTGAAGGTCGCGGCCTGGCCCGATATTGCCGTCAGCGTCGGCTCGGCGAGCGTCTTGACGACTTTGGCCTGCTCCAGCGCGTTGAGGTAGGTGGAAATGTCATATTTTCCGATCGAACTCTTGAACAGCGCCGCCAGGCCGCCGCCAACGACGGATGTGGCGCTGTCGGCGCTGGGGCTGCCAAGCTGGGCGACCGTCATGCCGGAGGAATTGGAAACCAAATTGTCGAAGCCGAGTTGCTTCAGCACCTCGCGGCGGACCTCGGCGATCGTCACCTTCAGGGTGACCTGGTCTTCGCCTTCGATCTGCAGCAGGTTGACGACCTGCGAGGTCTGGCGGCCTTCGGCAAAGAGCGCCACCGAGCTGTCGCCGCCGGTACCCGATGCCGTCTCGGTTCTGGTCGTCGCTTCGCCGCCCTTCAGGAAGACCTGCGCCAGATCGGCCGCCTGCGTGGCATCCTGCGGCGTGCGCACGGTGCCGGTCAGCACGATGTTGTCGGAGACGATTTCGACATTGATGTTGGAGTCTGGAATGAAGCGGTGGAGATTGACTTCGAGGCCGGAAACATCGCGCTCGATCTCGATGTCGAGATTGACGATCTCCTGCCCGCCGGCGCCGAAAACAAAAATATTCGTCTGGCCGACCTTCTTGCCGAACAGGTAGATGCGCCGCGAGGTGCGGGTGACGGCATCGGCCATGGTCGGATCGGAGACGAGAATATCATGCGCATCCTCCGGCAGATCGACGACAACAGCCTTGTTCAGCCCAAGCTTCAGCCGACGATGGGCATCGCGGCCGGTCTGCGAGATGCGGACCAGGTTTTCGGAATCGGCACGCGCCTCGCTTGAGCCCAGAAACGGCGCGAAAGAGGCCGGCGCAATACCGGAGACGCCGACCGCCAGCGAGAAGAAACCTGTCAGGAGAAGCCCGGCGCGCCGCGTTGAATTGCCCATTTGCACGTTCTTTTACTCCGCCTTCGGCGCGGCGCTGGCATCGGTGACGATGGCGCCCGATTTGATGACCTGAATGCTCGCACTGCCGTTGTCGCCGCTCAGCAGATAGTCCGCAGCGCTGGTATCTTGCTCCTGCGCATCGGCGACCGAGCGCAGCGCCAGCGACAGCCGGTCCGCCATCTGCTGGGCGACAGCGAGAACCTTGGTCTGATCCGGCGTAAGCTCGAGTGTGGCGGTCGTGCCGACCACGGCCTTCGAGCCGTCGTCCTTTTCCTGGATCTGCTGGTCGATGGCGAGGACGCGGACATTGCTCAGCACGGTTTCGGTGATGAGCTTATTGGCCTCGGTACCCTTGCGGACCATGATGACGTCGACGCGGTCGTTCGGCAGGATGAAACCGCCGGCACCGGTTGCCACCGATATCTCGGTCGCGACGGCGCGCTTGCCGGCCGGCAAGAGCGAGGAAAGGATGCGGCTGTTGGAATCGGCGACCTTTTCCGGCCGGATCGGTTCGCCTTCGAAAATCGGCAGACGCACGACGGCACCCTGCAGACCCTTGATCGCGTCCGGCTTGTCGGCTTCGGTGATCAGGCCGGGGACGACACCGCCCTGCGGCCAGGGCATCCAATGAACCGACTTATCGTCAAGCCTTTCGCCGACCGCCAGATTGGCGCTCGAGACGAGGATGTTGACGGTCGGCTCCCTCTCGATGACCGACTGAACCTGGGTGACGACACCGCCACTGCCTGCCATTTGCATCGCCAGGAAGCCGGCAAGGCCGGCTGCCACCACGGCGACAGCTAGGATTATAAGGCGGGCCGGTTTCATCGATCATTCCTCAGGGCACGATATGTTCGCCCTGCAGAATGCTCAGCAATTGGTATAATTATGGTTAATGGAACGCTTACATTTTAAGTTAACGGGCATTTAAAATGCCGTTATTTCAGGCTTTCCAGCGTGGTGAGGAAGAGCGGCGAGGACGGGAAGGCCATGAAGCCGCCGATCGCGATTGCAATGCCGTAGGGGATCTTCTTGGCGAATAGGACCGAATTCGGCACCGGCAGGCCGATAGCGAGGATCGTGTTCGACTGCGCTCTCACCATCAGGATCAACAAGGTGATGAAGCCGCCGATTATGGCAACATCGGTCATCAGGAAAAGAAGGGATTCGTTCAGACCGAACCAGAGCGCGGTGGCGCTCAACAGCTTGGCGTCGCCGCCGCCCATCACATTGAAGGCAAAAAGAGCGAAACAGGCGGAAAAGACGATGGCGGCTGCGGCGAGATGCATGCCGATCGCTTGCAAGCCAAGGCCGGAAAGGGGCGCGAGAACGAAGAAGGAGGCGATGAGGATCAAGGAAACGCGATTCGGGATCGTCATGGTGAACAGATCCGAGAAGGCCGCCATGGCCAGGCAGAGTGGCAGTATCACGAAGACTGCAGCTGCGATCATGCGTATACCCGATCCTGACTTGATGCGAAAAGGCTCACGGCTGTTCAGCCTGTGAGCCCGCTCGATAGTTCGGCCGAAGCAAATCCGGCCGGTATTAGGCAGAGGCCGCGTCGGCAACGCTCGTCTTAGTTGGCCGCCGAAGTGGCGCTGTCCATCTTGGTGCTCAAGCCGTTGAACGTGTTGCCGATCTTTGTGCCGAGCGCGGTTGCGCCGGTGATGAGCGCTACGGAAATGAGGGCGGCGATCAGGCCGTATTCGATTGCGGTCGCGCCGGATTCGTCCTTCAGAAAACGGCTAAAAAGCTTGGTCATGGTAACTCCTAACTCCAGTTGATGTTCAGCACGTCCGCCAACTGTTGCCGTTGATCGGATGACTGCAACCTAGCGAATGGGCGTTTCTATCGACTTAAGGAAAAGAGTTAACGAGATTTGAACGAGACAACATGCCTTTGTAGAGTAAGTATTTTCTTACGGGCTTACCTCAATATTTAACAATATTCCCGTTATACCACCTCCATTCATCCGGAAATAGCACATAGCACGATGTCCAACCGCCGCGTGCGCCTCAGAGGCCGTGCCATATCGGATCATCGCGCCTCATTCCGGAACAAGGCTGCTGGCTTAAGGCTTCGTTCACCATTTTTTTCCATTCTATGTCGATATTGCGCTGTGATCGTGAAAGAGGACCAAATGTCATCGAGCGGCAAATCTATTTTCTTTGCCGGCATGATCGCCGTTTTCGGTGTTTCGGGAGTTTCCGCGGCCGCAGACGATGACATGCTGCGTGTCTATATGGATCACGCGCGCGTATTGAAGCTCGATCGCCCCGTCAGCAAGGTCATCGTCGGCAATGCCAAGGTCGCCGATGCGACCGTCGCCGACGCCAAGACCATCGTGCTGACAGGACGCAGCTTTGGCACCACCAATCTGGTGCTGCTTGATGCCGACGGCAATGCCATCCTCGACGAGCGCATTCTGGTGTCGATCGATGAGGGCAATACGGTGCGCGTCTACCGGCAGACCGAACGCTCCGTGCTGTCCTGCACGCCGAACTGCGAACAGCACGCGCAACAGGCGGCGACCGGCACCACCTCGCCCTGATCGGCTTCCCGCCCTTACTTTAGCCATTCGTTAAAATCGTCGCGTCAGACTGAAACGGAAAATCAACGAACGGACCCTAGTGTGGCGGACAGAGAATGTCGCTCGGGTCCAGGCAATGACGGTAATTGATCAGAAGACGGATAAGGCGCACTCCCCAGCGCCATTCCGATTCCTGCGGTTTCGCGCTCTCGCCCGCTCGCGCGAGGGGGCTGCGGCGATCGAATTTGCCTTGCTCGCCATTCCCTATTTCCTGGTGATTTTCGCCATCCTCGAAACCTTCGTCGCCTTTGCCGCCGAGGAGCTCGTCTCCAACGCCGTCGATACGATGAGCCGGAAGATGCGAACCGGGCAGATCACCTATAATCTCGGCCGCACGACCGATATGAACCAGGCGCAGTTCCGCCAGGCCTTTTGCAATGAGATCTCGATCCTGATCCGCTGCTCAACGACCGAAGTGGCGACGCCGAGCAAGCTCTACGTGGATGTGCAGACGTTCAGTACTTTCTCGGCCATTCCGACAACGGTTCCCAAGCTTTCCACCGACAAATATGCCGACATCAACACGGCTGCCTTCAAATATACACCGGGCGGCGCCGGCACCATCAACATGGTCCGCGCCTACTACCGCTGGGAAATCATCACGGATCTGGTCCGGCCTTATATCACGACGATACGGCCCTCCGACGGTTCGATGCCGAATTATTATCTGATCGTCGCCACCGCGGCCTTCCAGAGCGAGCAGTATCCATAATGGTGCCTCTCAACCCGTTCATCAGGCTGGTATTGACGGTGCGGCGGCTGGCACAAGACCGCAAGGGCGCCGGAGCGATCGAATTCGCGATCCTCTTTCCCGTGCTCATTATGCTCTATATCGGCGCTTTCGAGATCACGGTCGGCCTCAGCGTCAGCAAGCGGGCGACACGCGCCGCAAGCACGGTGGCCGACGTCGTCACCCAGCAGCAATCCGTCACCAAGAGCGCGCTTGCGCAGATGCCGTCGGTCGCAAACTCGATCTTCGTGCCCTACAATACGACGTCGCTGACGCTGAAAATCACCGGGATCACCATCGACGCCAGCGCCAATGCGAAGGTGCTCTGGTCCTGGGCGCAGGATGGGACGGTGCCCTATGCCAAAAACACGGCCGTGAGCAATGTGCCGTCCGATATGAAGACGGCGAACAGCTTCCTTGTTCGCACCGAGCTCAGCATCCCCTATACGATGTTCCTGTTTGCACCGAACTTCATGCCGGACGGCATGCGGACGATCACCATCAGCCGCAGCTATTTCTACCGCCAGCGGCAAGGCGACTCGATCCCTTGCGGCGACTGCTGACGCCCCTTCTCGAATTTGCCAAGCCGGCCGCAGCATTATATGGCTGAGGCTATGCTGCCTCCGACGTTTCCGGGGCGGTGATCGGCTCTTCGGGTGTAAAATGGCGCGTGCCTTTCTTTTCGTTCTGGATTCCTTCGGCGTCGGCGGAGCGCCGGATGCGGCGGCCTATGGCGATGAGGGCGCCGATACGCTCGGCCATATCGCCGAGTTTTGCGCGGCGGGAGCCGGAGATCGCGCCGGATTGCGCAGCGGGCCGCTTTGCCTGCCCAACCTGTCGGAACTCGGACTGATGCAGATCGCCCGCTCCGCCTCCGGCCGGTTCCCGGCCGGCATGCCGATCCCGGAGAAGGTCTACGGCATTTACGGCGCCGCCACCGAAATCTCCCGCGGCAAGGATACGCCGTCAGGCCATTGGGAGATCGCAGGAACACCCGTCAGTTTCGATTGGGGTTATTTCCCGACGGAGGGCGATGCCTTTCCCGAGGAACTCATCGAGGCTCTCTGCAAGGAGGCCGGCGTGTCCGGCATTCTCGGCAATTGCCATGCTTCGGGAACGGAGATCATTGCCCGGCTTGGCGAGGAGCATATCCGCACCGGCAAGCCGATCTGCTACACCTCCTCGGATTCGGTCTTCCAGGTGGCGGCGCATGAAGTGCATTTCGGCCTCGATCGTCTGCTCGCCTTCTGCCAAGTCGCCCGGGGACTGCTCGATCGCTACAATATCGGCCGTGTCATCGCCCGGCCCTTCGTCGGCCATTCCAGCTCTACCTTCCAGCGCACCGGAAACCGGCGCGACTTCTCGGTGCTGCCGCCGGAGCCGACGCTGCTTGACCGGCTGGTCGAACACGGCCGGCACGTGCACGCTGTGGGAAAGATCGGCGACATCTTCGCGCATCAAGGGATTTCGCGCCTCATCAAGGCGAACGGCAACGAGGCGCTGATGGATGCGACGCTCTCCACCATCGACGAGGCCGGGGACGGCGATCTGGTTTTCACCAATTTCGTCGACTTCGACATGGTTTACGGCCATCGGCGCGATGTGCCGGGTTATGCCGCTGCACTCGAAGCCTTCGATGCACGCCTGGCCGAAGTCCACAAGAGATTGAAGCCGGGCGATCTCGTCGTGCTCACTGCCGATCACGGCTGCGACCCGACCTGGCGCGGAACGGACCATACGCGCGAGCGCGTGCCTGTCATCGCCTATGGTCCCGGCATTCGGTCGCGTTCAATCGGCGTGCGCCGCAGCTATGCCGATATTGGCGAGAGCATTGCGCGCCATCTCGGCATTCCGGCCGGACCGCATGGAAGGAGTTTTCTGTGACGTCGCATTTGAAGAAGGTCGAATTGCACTGCCATCTGGAGGGTGCGGCTCCTCCAGAACTGACTGCGGCGCAGGCGCGCAAATACGGCGTCGACATCAGCGGCGAGCTTCGCGGCGGAGCCTATGTCTGGCATGACTTCGCAAGTTTCCTCGAATGTTACGACAAGGTTTCCGAGGTCTACAGGACCGAGGAGGACTATGCGCTTCTGACCGAGACCTATCTCGACGAACTGGCGGGCATCAATACGATCTACAGCGAACTCATCGTTTCGCCCGATCATGGCAAACGCATCGGCCTCGGCGCCGATGCCTATATATCAGGGATCTGCGAGGGCATCCGGCGGGCCAGGGAAAAGAGCGGCATCGAGGCCCGGCTGATTGTCACCGGCGAGCGGCATTTCGGTCCGGAGAGCGTGATCGGTGCGGCCGAATACGCAGCAAAGGCCGGCAATCCTTTGATAACCGGGTTCAACCTTGCCGGTGAGGAGCGCATGGGCCGCGTCGCCGACTATAGCAGGGCCTTCGATATCGCCCGCGATGCCGGACTGGGGCTGACCATCCATGCCGGCGAGGTCTGCGGCGCCTTCAGCGTCGCCGACGCGCTCGATGCCGTGCGCCCCTCGCGCATCGGCCATGGCGTGCGCGCCATCGAGGATCTCGATTTGGTGAAGCGGCTAGCCGATCTCGGCACCGTACTCGAGATCTGCCCGGGCTCCAATATCGCGCTCGGGGTCTTTCCCGATTTCGGCTCCCATCCGCTGCGCCCGCTGAAGGAAGCCGGCGTGCGGGTGACGATCAGCTCGGACGATCCGCCTTTCTTTCATACATCGCTTGCGCGGGAATACGAACTTGCCGCCGAGGCTTTCGGCTTCAGCGACGCCGAGATCGATGCCATGACGCGAACAGCGATCGAAGCGGCCTTCGTCGACGAAGTGACACGCGAGGCGCTGCTCGCCCGGCTTTGAGGCCAAATGTGGAGCGAGGCTGGGGAAGATCGGTGCAAATTGGCCGCCACTCTTGCGGTCGGGCCGATTTCCGTGAAAGAAACATTCGATAGAAAGAATGAAAGGCTTCCCCATGGACGGCGTCACGGTCATCGATCATCCGCTTGTGCAGCACAAGCTCACCATCATGCGGCGCAAGGAGACATCGACGGGAAGTTTCCGGCGATTGCTGCGCGAAATCTCCACACTGCTCTGTTACGAGGTGACCCGCGATCTCGAACTGACGATGGAAACGATCGAGACGCCGCTGCAGACGATGGAATCGCCGATCCTCGAGGGCAAGAAGCTGGTCTTCGCCTCGATCCTGCGCGCCGGCAACGGGCTGCTCGAGGGTATGCTGGATCTCGTGCCCTCCGCCCGCGTCTCGCATATCGGCGTCTACCGCGACCACGAGACACTGCAGCCGGTCGAATATTACTTCAAGGCGCCGGAAGATGTGGCCGAGCGCCTGATCATCGTCGTCGACCCGATGCTGGCAACCGGCAATTCCTCGATCGCCGCAATCGACAAGCTCAAGGAACGCGGCGCCCACAATATCCGCTTCCTCTGCCTGCTCGCCGCCCCGGAAGGCATCCAGAACTTCCGCGCCGCCCATCCCGACGTTCCCGTTTTCACCGCGTCGATCGACAGCCATCTCAACGAGAAGGGCTATATAATGCCCGGCCTCGGCGATGCCGGCGACCGCATGTACGGCACCAAGTAAACTTCAGCCTTCTTTTACCAAATCGAAAGAGTTTGCGGCCCGGCGGCTCAATCCGGGCCGTTTTTATTGTCGGTATTAGCAACTTGTCAGCACTTGGAGCGTAGCAAGCTTGAAGAATGAGGCCCCGCATGAAGCGGGGTTTATACAGGAAGGATTTCTGTTTCATGCTCGTGCGTACCGTCATATTCGCCAGTATCGCCGCGGTGCTGGCCACACAGGCGCCTTCCTTCTTGGGAAGCACCAGCCAGCAGCCTGCCGACGCTCTTTCCGCCAATTACATCTCAACCGAAGGCGACAAGCCCGCAGCACCCGCGCCGGTCTCCGCCGGCAATGCGATCCGCCTGCAAGCGGATGCCCAGGGCCATTATACCGGCAGCTTCAAGATCAACGGCAAGCCGGTGCAGGGCCTGATTGATACCGGCGCGACCTATGTCGCGCTCAACGAGACGCTTGCCCGCCGGCTCGGCTACACGGCCAACCAGCTCGATTTCCGCTACGGCGTCAACACGGCCAACGGCCAGACGAAGGCGGCGCATGTGATGCTCGACCGGGTCGAAATCGGCGGTATTCGCGTGCGGGACGTCGAAGCCTTCGTCCTCAAGGACGATGCACTGACAACGACGCTGGTCGGCATGAGCTTCCTGCAGAAGCTCGCCTCCTATTCCGTCGCCGACGGTTCGCTCAGCCTCAAGCAATAACCGCGTCAGATCCGGGTCGAAATCACCGGCGTCAGCTCCGGACTGTCTTCGGTGATGCGGTAGTGCGCGGCAAGGGCGGCCGCGGCCCTTGCCGCCGCTGCGTCGTCGGCGGCATGAACCAGCGCGATCGGCTCGCCCGCGCTGACGCGGGTGCCAAGCGGCAGCAATTCTGAGAAGCCGACGCGATGATCGATCCGGTCGGCCGGATGGCGTCTGCCTCCGCCGAGATCGATGACGCTGATGCCGATGCCGCGCGCGTCGCATGCGGCAAGCCAGCCGGATCGGGCGGCTAGGACAGGCTTTTCCACAGGCGCCCTGACGAGGTACTTGTCGGGGTTTTCCATGAGATCGGCCGGACCACCAAGCATGGATACCATGCGCGCGAAAACCTCCGCAGCCTTTCCCGATGACAGCACCCGACGCGCCATCCCCTCGCCTTCATCGGAGGACGCGGCAATCCCTGATTTCACCAGCATCTCGGCGGCGAAGGCGAGAACGACGGCCTCAAGCCGCGTGTCCGCCTTCCCACCCGCCAGGAAAGCCAGACAATTGCGCATTTCAACGGCATTGCCGGCGGCATCGGCGAGTGGCTGGCTCATGTCGGTGATCAGCGCCGAGGTCCTGACGCCTGCGCCATTGGCAACCTCGACCAGCGACCGCGCCAGGGTCTCCGCCTGGGCAGGGTCGGCCATGAAGGCGCCGTTGCCGACCTTGACGTCGAGCACCAGCGTTTGAAGCCCGGCCGCAAGTTTCTTCGACAGGATGGAAGCGGTGATAAGCGGAATGGAATCGACGGTGGCGGTCACGTCGCGAACGGCATAGAGCCTGCCGTCGGCGGGCGCCAGGGCGCCGGTCTGACCGATTATGGCGCATCCCACCTGCTTCACGACCTTGTGGAACAGGTCCGCATCCGGGGTGATCATATAGCCGGGAATGGATTCGAGCTTATCGAGCGTACCGCCGGTATGGCCGAGGCCGCGGCCTGATATCATCGGGACTGCGAGGCCGCAGGCGGCGGCGAGCGGCGCCAACATCAGCGAGACATTGTCGCCGACGCCTCCGGTCGAATGTTTGTCGGCGATCGGGCGGTCGATATCCGCCCATTGCAGCCGATCGCCGGAATCGGCCATCGCCAGCGTCAAGGCCACGATTTCCTCACGTGACATGCCCTTGAACCAGACGGCCATGGCAAAGGCGCCGATCTGGCCCTCGGACAATCGACCGGCGGCAAGCGCATCGATGAAAGACCGGATATCGGCAGCGTCGAGTTCGCCGCCGTCGCGCTTGCGCCGGATGATCTCCTGCGGGATCATCTCAATAGCCCGACGCCGCCGCCGATGCCGGCTGCGCTCCGCTGAGAACCGCCAGTATATCGTCGAGCAGGCCGGAAGCGCCGAAGCGGAAGGTCGAGGGCATCGCC
Organism: Rhizobium redzepovicii; assembly: GCF_019793435.1. Classification (GTDB taxonomy): domain Bacteria; phylum Pseudomonadota; class Alphaproteobacteria; order Rhizobiales; family Rhizobiaceae; genus Rhizobium; species Rhizobium redzepovicii. Next base: position 143,578 of record NZ_JAILYH010000007.1, read on the forward strand.
CAATCCGGCGCCATGATGGTTTCGGCAAGGCTGAGATAGAGCGCCGCATCGGCCACCGAGCCGATGCCGCCGGCCGGTTTGAAACCGACCTTGCGTCCGCTTTCACGAATGGCCCGGATCATGATGTCGGCGGCTTCGAGCGTCGCGTTGACAGCGACCTTGCCTGTCGAGGTCTTGATGAAATCGGCGCCGGCTTCGATGGCGAGTTCGGAGGCGCGGCGGATCATTGCCGCCTCCTTCAATTCGCCGGTCTCGATGATGACCTTCAGCAGAACCGGCCCAGTGCATTCTGCGCGGATGGCCTTGACCATGTCGGTCACCGCCTTCTCATCGCCAGCTATGAACTTGCGATAGGGGATGACCAGATCGATCTCATCGGCGCCGTCGGCAATCGCCTCGCGGGTTTCGGCGGCGACATCGGCCACTTCCATCTCGCCCGCCGGGAAATTGACCACGGTCGCGATGCGCACGGCATGGCCGGTGCCGAGAATATTGCGGGCCTGGGCGACAAAGCGCGGCCAGATGCAGATCGCGGCGCTGTTGCCATAGGGCGTCTGCGCGCGGGCGCAGAGCGCGTCGATCTGCGCCTCGGTGCAATCGTCCTTCAGATTGGTGAGATCGAGAAGGGAAAGGGCGACAGCCGCCGTTTCCCGGATGGAATGACTATTCATTTTCACTTCCTCTGGAGCATGAGGCCGAATAGTGTGAGCGGTTTTCGGACGACATCATGCTCTCACTATTTAATGTAGAACAGGATTCAGATTTTAGGCCGACCCGGCCTAAAATCATCCTGTTCTGGCCGCAATCATCTCTTTCAATATGGCGGCGAGACGGGCGCCGCCGATGGGCGCCATGTCCTTGGTTTCTTCGTGGCTGAGTTCATTGCCGGTCATGCCTGCTCCATAGTTGGTGATAACGGAGGCGGCCGCAACCCTAAGGCCCAGCATTCTTGCGATGATCACCTCGGGTACCGTCGACATGCCGACCGCGTCGGCGCCAAGAATGCGCGCCATGCGGATTTCGGCCGGCGTTTCGAAGCTTGGACCGGAGAACCACATATAGACGCCCTGCGCCAGCTCGATCTTGAGCTTTGCCGCAGCCCTCTGCATCGCGGCGGCAAGACCGGCATCATAGGCATTGGTCATGCCGACGAAACGGTGATCGCTTTCCTCGCCGATCAGCGGGTTCATGCCGGAATAGTTGATGTGATCGGTGATCTGCATCACCGAGCCGGGCGGCATGTCCTCGCGCAGCGATCCTGCCGAATTGGTCAGGATCAGCGCCTCGACGCCGAGCGCCTTCAGCACCTCGATCGGCAGGCGCATAGCATTGGCATCGCCCTTCTCGTAATAGTGGACGCGGCCGGAGAGCATGACGACAGGCTCGCCGCCGAGCCGGCCGGCAACGACTTCGCCGGCATGGCCGGAGACGGCGCTGACGGGAAAGCCCGGCAGATCGCGATAGGGAATGCGCACGGGGCCGTCCAGCTGACCAACGAGAGAGCCGAGGCCGGAGCCGAGCACGATGCCGTGGCGCGGCTTAATGGTGCCGAGCAATGCGGCGAGCAGATCGACCGTCGCCCTCATCCGAGTTCGGTCTCGAAGCTGAAGGGAAGAAGCTCGTCCATCGTCATGGTTTTCTGCACGCCCATCTCATCGCAGAGATAGATCTTCGTGTCCTTGGAGGCGAATTCGGAGATCTTCTGGCGGCAACCGCCGCAGGGCGGGCAGAGCGGCAGCTTTTCGGCAATGACCGCCATTTCGACGATCTTTTTGGCGCCGCCCATGATCATGGCACTGATCGCCGTCGGCTCGGCGCACCACCCTTGCGGAAAGGACAGGTTTTCAATGTTGGCGCCGGTATAGACCTTGCCGTCCTCGGCGCGAATCGCTGCACCGACCGGAAATTTCGAATAGGGCGCATGGGCAAAAGCCATGGCGCCGCGAGCGGCTTCGAACAGGTCGTGAGACATATCAACGCTCCTTCGTATAGGGCACACCGCCGGCCTTCGGCGGGGTCGCAACGCCGATGAAGCCGGCAAGCAGGATGCAGGTGAGGATGTAGGGCAGCGCCTGGAAGACCTGCACCGGCACCTCGCCGATCAACGGCACCTGCTTGCCCTGCATAAAATTGGCCAGCGCATCGAGGAAGCCGAAGAGCAGGCAGGCAAACATCACAGGCACCGGCTTCCACTTGGCGAAGACGAGAGCGGCGAGCGCGATATAGCCCTTGCCGGCCGACATGTCCTTGATGAAGGCGGCGGACTGGGCGATCGCCAGATAAGTGCCGGCAAAGCCGCAGAGGATGCCGGCGCACATGACGGCGCGGTAGCGCAGCCAGGCGACCGAGATGCCCGCCGTATCGACCGCACCCGGGTTTTCGCCGACGGCGCGCATGCGCAGGCCGAAGCGCGTGCGGTAAAGCACCCACCAGGAAAACGGCACGGCAAGAAAGGCAAGGTAAGTCAGGATATTGTTGCCCGAGATGACATTGGCATAGAGCGGGCCGAGGATCGGCACACTATGGATGGCATCTGCGCCCGGCAGGATGATCGGCGCGAAGCGCGCTTCCGGCGACAGCTGCGGCGTGCGCCCGCCCTGGCCGAACCAGGCCTGGCCGAGCACGATGGTGATGCCGGCGATGAAGAAGTTGATCGCCACACCCGAGACGATCTGGTTGCCACGGTTGGTGATCGAAGCAAAACCATGCACCAGGCTGAGCGCCACCGAGCAGAGGATGCCCGCACCAAGCCCGAGCCAGGCCGAACCGGTGAGATAGGCAATACAGGCGGCAGCAAAGGCCGAGCCCAGCATTTTACCCTCAAGGCCGATATCGAAGATGCCGGCGCGTTCCGAAAACAGGCCGGCGAGAGCGGTGAAAATAAGCGGGATCGACAGGCGAATGGTCGAGCTCAGAACGCTGATGAAGATGTCATAATAGTCCATCGTCCGCTCCTCAGGCTCGCTTGAACTGTCGATAGAGGTGCACCATCGCCGGCCGGAACATATATTCCAGCGCGCCGGCGAACAGGATCACCAGACCCTGGATGACCAAGATCATCTCGCGGGTGATGTTCGGCATTTCGAAAGAGATCCAGTCGCCGCCCTGATAAAGGATGCCGAAGAGGATCGCGGCGAAGATGATGCCGAGCGGATGATTGCGGCCCATTAGCGATACCGCGATACCGACAAAGCCGGCGCCGCCGACGAACTCCACCTGCAGGCGGGCGGAAGAGCCCATGACCGGATTGAGCGCCATCATGCCGGCGAGTGCGCCGGAGATGAGCATGGCGATAATGACGATACGTGCGTAGGGAATGCCGGCATACTCGGCAGCCGTCGAGCTCACACCCAGCGTGCGCATCTCGAAGCCGAGCTTGGTACGCCAGATCAGAATCCAGACAAACCAGGCGGCAAGAAGGGCGATGACGAAGGAGACGTTGAACGGCGCAGCACCTAATTTGCTGCCGAAGATGCTCATGACCCAGCCAAGCTTGGGGAGCTGCCCGCCTTCGAGGAACGTGCGGGTTTCGGGCGCCATCTTGCCGGGCACGATCAGCACATGCACCAGCAGGTACACCATCAGGGCGGCGGCGATATAATTGAACATGATCGTCGTGATGACGATATGGCTGCCGCGCTTGGCCTGCAGGAACGCTGGGATGAAGGCCCAGGCAGCACCAAAGAGCCCGGCGCCGATGACGGCGATCGGCATCGTCACATACCACGGCACGTAACGATCGAGCGCCAGCGCCACCAGCGCGCAGCCCAGTCCACCGACATAGGCCTGGCCTTCCGAGCCGATGTTGAAGAGACCGGCATGGATGGCGACAGCCACGGACAGACCGGTGAAGATGAAGCTCGTCGCATAGTAGAGCGTGAAGCCGATGCCTTCGCCGCTACCGAACGCGCCTTCGATCAGCAGCGACAATGCACCGAGCGGGCTCTCGCCGATCAGCCAGACGACGAAGCCGGAGATCAGGAAGGCGACGATGAGGTTCAGAAGCGGGATCAGGCCGTAGTTGATCCAGTTTGGCAGCGGAACGGAAGCAGTGCTCATAAAGGCCTCACGCGGCAATGCCGGCCATCATCAGGCCGAGGGTCTGTTCACCGGCATCGGGCGTCTTCTCGCCGACCACATGGCCGGCAAACATGACAAGGATACGGTCTGAAAGGGAGCGGATTTCATCGAGTTCGACGGAGACGAGCAAGATCGCCTTGCCCGCATCGCGCATTTCGATGATCCGGCGGTGAATGAATTCGATGGCGCCGATATCGACGCCGCGGGTCGGCTGGCCGATGATCAGCATCTTCGGGTCGCGCTCGATTTCGCGGGCAACGACGATCTTCTGCTGGTTGCCGCCGGAGAAATTCGCCGTCTTCAGCCGCGGGTTCGGCGGGCGGATGTCGTATTTTTCGATCTTCTCCATCGCATCCCTGCGGATCGCCTCGAGATCGAGCAGCGGACCTTTGCTGTAGCCCGGTCGCCGGTGATAGCCGAGCACGGAATTTTCGTATTCCTCGAATTTCAAAACCAGGCCCATGTGGTGGCGGTCCTCGGGAATATGGGCGAGGCCGAGTTCGCGCAGGCGAGCGGGATCGGCCTTGTCGATCGTCCGGCCGTCGAGAAGGATTTCGCCGGAGGCCGGCTTGCGGATGCCGGCAATCGCCTCCAGCAATTCGGACTGACCGTTGCCGGCAACCCCGGCAATGCCGACGATCTCGCCGGCACGCACATCGAAGGAGACATTGTCCACCATGGTAACGCCGCGATTGTCCTTGACCGTGAGGTTGCGGACGGAGAGCACAGCCGCTCCAGGGTTCGCCTCGCCCTTCTGCACGCGCAGCAGCACGCGGCGGCCAACCATCAGCTCGGCAAGCTCCTCCACCGTCGTTTCCGCCGTCTTGCGGGTCGCGACCATTTCGCCGCGGCGCATGACGGAGACGGTATCGGTGATCGCCATGATCTCGCGCAGCTTGTGGGTGATGAGGATGATCGTCTTGCCCTGATCGCGCAGCACCTTGAGGATGCGGAAGAGGTGATCGGCTTCGGCCGGCGTCAACACGCCCGTCGGCTCGTCGAGGATCAGGATCTCGGCGCCGCGATACATCGCCTTCAGGATTTCGACGCGCTGCTGCAGGCCGACCGGCAGCTCTTCGATCAGCGCGTCCGGATCGACCTCGAGGCCGTATTCCGTTTCCAGCCGCTTGAGTTCGGCGCGGGCCGATGCGACGCCTCTCGCCAGCAGCATGCCGCCTTCGGCGCCGAGCATGATATTCTCCAGCACCGTGAAATTATCGACCAGCATGAAATGCTGGTGCACCATGCCGATGCCGGTGGCGATCGCCGCCTGGCTGTCGCGGATGCTGACGGGATTGCCGTTGACGCGGATCTCGCCGCTGTCGGCATGGTAAAAACCGTAGATGATCGACATCAGCGTCGATTTGCCGGCGCCGTTTTCACCGATGATGCCGTGGATCGTCCCCTTGGCAACGGTGAGGTTGATGTCCTTGTTGGCATGGACGGCACCGAATTTCTTGTCGATGCCGACAAGCTCGATAGCGGGCTTATCTGTCACTGCAGGCTCCAAATAAGAAAAGGGCGTATGGCGAAAATCCCCTCCGCCATACGCCCGATCTCAATCGTCGATTACATCCGGGCGCGGATCACTTCGGGCAAGCGTTGTCCGAGGTATAGTCGTGAACCTTGATCGTGCCTGCGATGATATCGGCCTTGGCCTTGTCGACAGCCGCCTGCATTTCCGGCGTGATCAGCGACTTGTTGTTGTCGTCGATCGCGGCGCCAACACCATCTTCCTTGACGCCGAGCGCCTGGACACCGCCGGTGAACTTGTCGTTCTTGGTGTCGGTATAGGCATTGTAGACGGCGAGGTCGACGCGCTTGACCATCGAGGTCAGGACGGAGCCCGGATGCAGATGGTTCTGGTTGGAATCGACGCCGATCGACAGCTTCTTGTTGTCGGCAGCCGTCTGCAGAACGCCGAGACCGGTGGCACCGGCTGCCGCGTAGATAACATCGGCGCCCTGATCGATCTGGTTCTTGGTGAGTTCGCCGCCGCGAACCGGGTCATTCCAGGCTGCGCCCGTGGTGCCGGTCATGTTCTGGAAAACTTCGACATCGGCCTTGGCGGCACGTGCGCCCTGCTCATAGCCGCATTCGAACTTGCGGATCAGCGGAATGTCCATGCCGCCGACGAAGCCGACCTTGCCGGTCTTCGACGCCATGCCGGCGAGAACGCCGACGAGATAGGAGCCTTCTTCTTCCTTGTAGACCACCGAGCGGACGTTCGGCTTGTCGACGACGGAGTCGACGATGATGAACTTGGTGTCGGGGAATTCGGCTGCGACCTTCTCGATGGCCGAAGTCCAGGCGAAGGAAACGGCAACCACCGGATTGAATCCGCGGCTTGCGAAGTTGCGGATGGCCTGCTCGCCCTGGGTGTCGCCGGTCGGCTCGAAGTCGCGATAGGCAATGCCGGTCTCGGCCTTGAACTTCTCGGCACCGTTGTAGGCCGCCTCATTGAAGGACTTATCGAACTTCCCGCCGGTGCCGTAAACCAGCGCCGGCTTGACATCGGCGGCAAGCGCCGTCGTCGACATGGCAGCCACGGCAAGGAGAGTGAGAAGGGATTTTTTCATTGTGCAGCCCTGTTGTTGCTATTCGTTAGGGGTCCTCCCGCAAGTCCTTTCCGGACATGTCTGCGGAACCACCGACCTCCCCCCGGAGGCCTGGCTGCGCGCATCCTTGCATGGCTCACGGAAAAATTCACCAGAAATTTTTCGGCTGGTAAAGATTTGCAGGGATTGCCGAAAATCCGTTCCCGGGGGCTGATTTTTAGACATCTCCGCCGCCTGGATGCCAAATTTCCAGCCAATCCAACGGCCACGCCGGGGCTACGGAAACATCGGCGCCGGATCGGAGTGCCCGCCGATCCGCGGAGGAAAACGGCTTGCCTATGCAGTGAAGCGACCAGCCACCGGCGGCTTCTTATAGCCGATCATCCAGAGAAGCAGCGCAATCACCAGGAAAACGGCAAAGGCAGGCTGCAGCATCAGCCACTGGAAGATGAAAGTATAGAAACGCGGATGGATATAATAGGAAAGGGAGGATTGCAGCGATGTGAGGGTTGCCGGGCTGACATCCTGCCAGGCATCGGAGATCGGCGTCACCACCACCGAGGACGCCGCAACCGACTGGATCGAATCGATGGTCCCGGCAATAACGGCCGCCGCAAGCGCGACAAGGCTGGCCAGACGCAACAGGAAACGCATCAATTCCTCCGACGCTCGTTATGCCGGACAATCCCGGCCGGCCGCGCCATTCTCCACCTTGAGAATTACATAGTCGTCGATGGGGTGAAGCACAATGGACGGGCGGAGGCGAGTTTTATCGGAAGAAGTCAAAAAACTGTTAGATTTCGGTTGATCGACAAAAATTCATCGGTATATATCGCGCCGTTCCGACGATTTGCTCCTATCCAGGCGCGAACGCCCAAGAAGGACAGGTGGCCGAGTGGTTTAAGGCGCACGCCTGGAACGCGTGTGTACGTGAAAGCGTACCGTGGGTTCGAATCCCACCCTGTCCGCCATACTCCTCGTTTTCGATATCGATTTCAAACCGTGCCGAGAGCGGGACGCGGAAGCGTCTTTCGTCGGTCTACCGCGATCAGCAACGTCCCGATCGCCCCCCGCATCTCAAAGGCGCTGCAGCAGGGCACGTCCGATCGGCTTCGGAGTCTCGCTGCGCAACACCAGAGATGTCGTCACGGATCCAAAACGGGCGATCGTATCGACGATCGTTTCGAGTTCTCCCGGCGACGGGACCAGCACCTTCAGGAGAAAGCAATCCTCTCCTGTCAGGCGCAGGACTTCCATGACTTGCGGCATTTCGGCAAACTGCTTCAGACAGGCTTTGATATGTTCGTGCGTCGTGCGCAGGCGAAGCACGGCCGTCATTCCAATTCCCAAAGCGGTGGGGTCGATCCGGGCGGAGTAACCGACAATGATACCACGGTCTTCCAGCCGCTTGACCCGCTCGGATGCCGCCGGCTGAGAAAGCCCGACCCGTCGACCGAGTTCGGAAATCGCAATGCGGCCATTTTCCTGCAACGCCTCGATGATCGAGACATCGGTTGGATCAAGCAGCACCCGATTGTTTTCCTGAAAAGCCATGGGAACACCTTGAAATCATCGGAGAAGGACGCCGTTTTCCGATGATCATTCATTCCGGCGCAAATGAAAATGGATCATTTTCATCCGCAGGAATGATCAGAGGAAAACATATGAAGGATATCATCATATTGCCGGGGATCGGTGATTCAGGCGATGCTCATTGGCAAACCCGCTGGGAAATCTCGAACCCGGCAATGCGACGTTTTCAACCAGCCGACTGGGACAAGCCCGACTTGGCGGACTGGATTTCGGCCCTCGATCGCGCTGTGGGCGCATCGGCAACCCCGCCGCTGCTCGTTGCCCACAGCCTTGCCTGTCTGCTGGTTGCTCATTGGCAGCAACTCTCATCGCTTGACGTTGCCGGGGCTTTTCTTGTGGCGGTCCCGGATCCGAAGTCCGCTTCATTCCCGGCCGAAGCGGCCGGATTCGGCAATCCACCATCGAAAAAGATGCGCTTCCCCACTCTGATTATCGCAAGCGCCGACGATCCTTTCGGCTCGCTCGACTATGTCCGGACGCGAGCCAACCTCTGGGGTAGCGGTCTTGTTGAGATCGGCCCTTTCGGCCATATCAACGGGCAGAGCGGCCTTGAGAACTGGGGTCAGGGGAAGGCCTTGCTGACGGCCTTCTCCGCCGGATTGGCAAGGTCGCACCGGGCATGAACTGGCTCGCAAACGCGGGGTTCGGCTTTCGAAGACGTCGTTCCGATGGTGGTGCCCGATGCCGGAAGCCTCGTGCTGCCGGACGCCGCTACGGCGTCCGGAGCGCGGCCTCTCGGCTTGGCAGCATGAGCGAGGCCGAGCTATGGCGGAAGCATCCATGTGCGCGGATACTGCCGAAAGAACGGCGGTTATGTTCATGGATATACCAGAAGACGTTGGTTATCGCCCGCGGCGCTGTAGGCCCTATTCGAAAATTTCCGAGACGCTCGTGGCTGCGACCGCATTCCCCTGACGTCCTCCCATAGGATGCCGCGGAGCCGCGGAACTCAGCAGTTTGCGAGCCAGGACGATCGAAACGTAGCATAGGCCGAATATCGACGCCCATTGGCAAATCACCAGTATTGCCAAAGCGATGAGGTTCAGTTTTCCGTCCGAAAAGATGCTATCGGCTTCGTATGACATCGATGTTGCTGCCGTCATCAATATCATAGCACAGATGAAGGGCAGAAAAAGTCCGGCAAACAGCCGTAAAAACGTGGGAAGCAAACCGCGTTTCCCCCGGCTGAAAGCAGCTGAAAGCCCGCTTTTGGAGCCCGCAATTCCGGCGATAGGCCAGGTTCCGACAAGGGCAAGCAGCAGCGGCAGGATAATTGCGATCACCGCAAGACATAAGAGTAGAAATACATTCCTTGATAGAGACGCGGCCCCGCATGCGACAGGGCCACCAATCCCGATTCCAAACACGACGAGCACGATAAGCAAGTTCTTCCAGATGTAGCCACCAAAGCCACGCATGCCGCCGGTCAGGTTTGAAACTTTCCCGTCTCCATTCAATATTGCTTTCTGAATGAAGAATGCAAAAGACAAGGAAACGAAATATTGCGCTGAATTACTTTTGTTTCCGCCGCTGTAATCATCAAAAGCGACCAGTGCGCAATTGACTGCAACAACAACACACACAAAAGACAGATTACGTCTTATAAAGGAAATCGCTTCACCTAGCATTGCATCCCTGCCATTCTTCGCCTTCGGATGGAAGATATCGTCATTAAACATGGCGCTGTCAAACGTCGATCTTTCTGTTCAGCAAGTGCCTGTATCGCGACGCCGCGGAAGCCAGCAATCGGTAGTATCGAGGTGTGGCGACGGTATCCGATTAACGTCCTGACAACGTAGCCAAGATTCCTGATTTTTTACCATGCGGCTTCACCGCGTCTTTGCACGTTTGGGTTTATCTTCGGCCAAATTAAAAAACGGAGATAAAACAGGTGGAAGAACTTTCGGTCAAATCGAAGATCATCAAATCCGTCTATTTCAGCCAGAAAGACGGGCGGCTGAGGATTTGCTTCAAGAATGGCGAGGAGCGGCTGTTCGAAGGCGTTCCGTCCTCCGAAGCCCACGCCATGGCGGTGGCGCCGTCTCCCGGCCATTATTACCTCGACCGGATCAGAACCCGGTTTCGGCGATTGGCTGCCTGACAAGCAGAGGAATGCCGCCGGCCCACGTCGGGATTACGCAGGATCGGGACACGTCCGGTGGATATTAACAGCCCTTTAACCGTGCTAACCATCTTGGTTGGATCGCTTCGGCCGGAAGGCGGCAACGTGTCGGCGCTGCCGGCTTCTTCAAGCTCGGCTAGCCGGGAGGCTCGGTGGCGGACCCCAGCCAGGAAGCCGGGCCTCCCCGTCAGGCAATTTTTGCTGATCGTGATCGTATGCCCGGGCCGTTGCAGTCGCCGTTACCCCTGAACTAGCGATTTGGGGCTAATCCTGTGAAAAACTCCAATTATCGTATCCGGACTCGACAATGCTTTATTAGAATGATTGCATAAATCTATCGGATAGGACCAAGGGGGTGACGATGTTCGAGACTCTGCTTGAGATGCAGGAGCGTGGCGTACGGGACCGTGCGCGTGGCCGCAGCCTGGCCGACAATCCGATGTCGAAGCCGGATATCCTGCCGATCACCGATTTCCAGGAATGGTACTCGATGTTCGACGCCTGGCGCTTCGGCTGGTCGATCGAGGATGCGATGGCCGGGCATAGCAATGCGCCGCGGGATGGCGGCGCCGTGTCGCTTGCCTACACCAGAACGGTCTGATCGATCCGGTCCTCGGCGCCGAAGAATTTCAGGTAGCGCTCGACCTCTGCCGGGTCGCCTGTCGCCTTCTGCGGATTGTCGGAGAGTTTTACCGCCGGATGGCCGTCGGCGTCGCTGACCTTGCAGACGACCGAGATCGGATTGAGGCCTGAGATCTCGGTCGGCGCGCAGCCGGAAAAATCGTTCGTCAGGTTGGTGCCCCAGCCGAAGCTCATGCGCACGCGGCCTTCGAAATGCCGGTAGGTGTCGATGATGGCGTCGACATCGAGACCGTCGGAGAAAATCAGCAGCTTCTGACGCGGATCGCGGCCCATCTTCTTCCACCAGTCGATGATCTTTTCACCGCCCTCGATCGGCGGGGCGCTGTCGGGGCGGAAGCCGGTCCAGTCGGCGACCCATTCCGGCGCGTCGCGCAAGAAAGCGGCAGTGCCGAAAGCATCCGGCAGGACGATCAGAAGGTTGCCGCCATAGAGCTTGTTCCAGTCGCGCAGGATCTTGTAGGGCGCATTGCGCAACTGCTCGTCGGTTTGCGCGAGGGCAGCAGCCACCATCGGCAGTTCGTGCGCATTGGTGCCGACGGCCTCGAGATCGGAATCCATCGCCAGCAAGACATTGCTGGTGCCGGTAAAGGCCGGGCCGATGCCTTCCTTCAGCGCCTCGACACACCAGCGCTGCCAGAGGAAACTGTGACGGCGGCGGGTGCCGAAATCGGAGATGCGCAAGCCCGGCAATTCCTTCAGCCGCTCGACCTTCGACCACATCTTCGCCTTGGCGCGGGCATAGAGCACATCGAGGGTGAAGGGACCGAGCGCCCTCATCGCCGAGCGCGACCGCAGCTCGTTGACGATGGCGAGTGCCGGGATCTCCCACATGGTGGTTTCTTTCCAGGACCCGTGGAAATCCAGGACATATTGCCCGTCTTTCTTCGACAGCTCATATTCGGGGAGCTGGAAGTTGGAAAGCCAGGCAAGGAATTCCGGCTCGAAGATCTGCGCGCGGCCGTAGAAACTGTTACCCGCCAGCCAGATCATCTCCTTCTTGGAGAGTTTCAGCGTCCGGGCGTGATCGAGCTGTTCGCGCAATTCGCCTTCGTCGATCTCATCGGCGAGCCGCACACGCTTGGTGCGGTTGATGAGCGTGAAGGATGCGTTCACGTCCGGGTAAAGCTTCCAGATCATCTGCAGCATCAGGAGCTTATAGAAGTCGGTGTCGATCAGGCTGCGGATGATCGGATCGAGTTTCCAGGCGTGATTGTAGACGCGTCTTGCAATATCGGTCCTGGCCATAAAATTCCTGCCCCTGTCCACTCCGGTCAGGTGCTGCCAAAACTCCCGGGTGTTGCCAAGTTCCGGGCCGGCGCACGAACCGGCTCGTGCGCCTTGTTATCGAAAAATCGACAGACAAAGTCCAGAAAAAACAACAAGCATCCCGCCGCGCATGGCGGCGGGATGCAATGCGTCGTCCACCGAATATTTATTGTGCCGGCGCCGCAGGTTGGGCCGGTGCTGCAGGCGCAACACCGGGGGCGGCCGGTGCCGTGTTCTGCGTCTCGGTCGGAACCGCAGTGCCGTTTTGCAGGGTTGGTGCAGGTGCCGTGGCGGGCTGCTGCGACTGCAACTGCTGGCCGGGCTGCTGCGGCGCCACCTCGTTTGCTTCGCGCTTGCCCCAAATCTCGACGGGGATCCAGACGACGAAAGCGAGCACCAGTGCGGCGAGCAGCACCAGCAGGATGCGATAGCCCGCGCGCCCCTGCCTTGCCTTCACCGGCGGGATCTGCTCTTCCCTATGAAGCTTGCCGTCGGACTTTTCCCAGCGTGTTTCCGTCTGATGCGCCATCATCGTCTCCTTCCGCTGTCTGGACAGGCCGATCCGGCCCACAGAACTTCAGCAGAGAAAACGGTCGGCTGTGTCGAAGGTTCCCGATGCCCAGCGCTCGTCGCGATCGTTCAGGTTCGCTCTAGCGCTTTAGACCATTGTTTTGTACGCATACCGTTGCGGCAAAAGCGCTTCACGCTTTGCCTGGGAAAACCGCTACACACGTTTGCGCGACATGCTCTAATAGCCGACGCCGCGGTCGACCAGGAATTGCAGCGGCTCGCCGTGCTCGAAACGGGCGATCTGAGTCTCGACGTGACGGAACAGCGCGTTTTCTTCCGAAACCGCCGCGTCGTGCGGCGTGATGAAGACATTTTCCAGTTCCCATAACGGGTTGTCTGGGCCAAGTGGCTCCGCCTCGAAGACATCGAGGGAAGCGCCGCCAAGGGTGCCGTCGCGGATGGCGGAAACGATATCGGCTTCGACCTGGCTCTTGCCGCGGCCGGCATTGATGAAGACCGGCCTCCCGAGCGCGCCGTTGCGGCGGAGCTTTTTAAATAGCCCGCTATCATAAAAACCTGTCGTCTCAGGCGTCAGCGGCAGCAGGCCGACAAGGATATCGGTCCGCCCGAGGAACGCGTCCAGCGCGCCGGCATCGAAGGTTTCGACGCCGTCGATCTCCTTGCGGGTGCGCGACCAGCCGATGACGTTAAAACCCATCACCTTCAGCTTAGCGACCGCATCCTGGCCGAGCACGCCGAGGCCCATGACGCCGACCGTCACCTCGGCCGCCTCCGGCGCGATCAGCTTGGCCCATTCACGGCGCCGCTGATAGCTGTCATGCGCATATTGCCCGCGCAGATGCATCAGGCACTGCATGACCACCCATTCGCTCATGCGGGTCGTCAGGCTGCGATCGACAAAACGCACGATCGGGATTTCGGGCAGGCCGTCCATGCCGATGATATGGTCGACGCCTGCGCCGCCCGAGAAGATCACCTTGAGGTTCGGCGCCCGTACGAAAAGGTCGGCATCAGGTTTCCAGAGCAGCGCATATTCTGCTTCGCTGAGATCACGCCCCCGATCGGCCGGATCGGCGAGATTGATGCTGCCGCGATCGGAAAAGGCCGTCTCCAGCGCGCGGGCAACGCCTTCGGGATTGAACTTGATATCGACGAGAACGGGAGGAGGTGTCGGCATGATGATCTTTACTGCTGAACGGCTGGTGTCGGCACCGCCTCGATGTTGAAGGCGGCCGCCATCAGCGCCTTGGTGTAGTCGTCCTTCGGAGCGCGGAAGATTTGCGATGAGGGGCCCTGCTCCACCACCTTGCCGAAACGCATGACGATGACGTCGTTGGCCAGCGCCTTCACCACCTTCAGGTCGTGGCTGATGAACAGATAGGCGAGGTCATGCTTCTTCTGCAGATCGCGCAGGAGATCGACCACCTGGGCCTGAACGCTCATGTCGAGCGCGGAGGTCGGTTCGTCGAGCATGACGAAGCGCGGTTTCAGCACCATGGCGCGGGCAATGGCGACGCGCTGGCGCTGGCCGCCGGAGAATTCGTGCGGATAACGCCAGCGGGTCAGGGGATCGAGACCGACTTCCTCCAGCGCCCAGCAAACGCGCTGGTCGCGCTCTTCCGCTGTCAACGAGCGCTCATGCACCTTCAGCCCTTCGGCGACGATATCGCCGACCGACATGCGTGGGCTGAGCGACCCGTAGGGATCCTGGAAGACTACCTGCAGCTGGTTGCGCAGCGGCCGCATCTCGCTGAACGAATAGCCGGCTATATCCTTGCCGACAAAGGCGATCCGCCCTTGCGAGGAAATCAGCCGGGTGAGCGCCAGGCCGAGCGTGGTCTTGCCGGAACCGGACTCGCCGACGACACCGAGCGTCTGCCCGGCACGCAGCGAAAGATCGATGCCGTCGACCGCCTTCACGTGATCGACGACGCGGCGCATCAGCCCTGCCTTGATCGGGAACCAGACGCGAATGTCGGACCCTTCCATCACCATCGGCTTTGCGGGGTCGGCAAGCGGCGGCTCGCCGCGCGGTTCGGAGGCAAGCAGATGGCGGGTATAGTCGTGCTTCGGATTGGCGAAGACCTCCTCGACCGTTCCGGTTTCGACGATCCTTCCCTTGGTCATGACGCAGACGCGATCGGCGAATTTGCGCACGATGCCGAGATCATGGGTGATGAACAGCATCGACATGCCGTGCGTGGCCTTCAACTGCCGGAGCAATTCGAGGATCTGCGCCTGCACGGTGACGTCAAGCGCCGTGGTCGGCTCGTCGGCGATCAGCAATTCCGGCCGGTTGGCGAGCGCCATGGCGATCATGACGCGCTGGCGCTGGCCGCCTGACAATTCGTGCGGATAGGCCTTCAACCGCTTTTCCGGCTCGCGAATGCCGACCTGGTTCAACAATTCCAGGATGCGCTGACGCGCCGGCTGGCCGGACAGACCCTGGTGCAGTGCCAGGATTTCGGCAATCTGCTTCTCGATCGTATGAAGCGGATTGAGCGAGGTCATCGGCTCCTGGAAGATCATGGTGATGTCGTTGCCGCGCACCTCGCGCAAGGCCCTCTCCGACGCCTTCAAGAGATCCTTGCCCTTGAACAGGATCTCGCCGGAGGGATGGCTGGCCGAAGGATAAGGCAAAAGCCGCAGGATCGAGTTGGCCGAGACCGACTTGCCGGAGCCGGATTCGCCGACTAGCGCCACGACTTCACCCTTGGCGATATCGAAGGAGATGTGATCGACGGCAAGCGAGGTCTGGCCGCCCTGATGAAAGGCAACCGAGAGATCGCGGACGGAAAGGAATGGTTCTGTCATGTCACTCATTGAAACGTCTTCCTCGGATCGAAGGCATCGCGCACGGCTTCGCCGATGAAGATCAGCAGGGACAGCATGATCGACATGGCGAAGAAGGCCGTCAGCCCGAGCCACGGCGCCTGCAGGTTGCTCTTGCCCTGGGCGATCATCTCGCCGAGCGAAGGGGAGCCAGGCGGCATGCCGAAGCCGAGGAAATCCAGCGAGGTCAGCGTCGTGATCGATCCGGAGAGGATAAAGGGCAGGAAGGTCAGCGTCGCCACCATGGCGTTCGGCAGCATGTGGCGCCACATGATGGTGCGGTTGTTGACACCGAGCGCGCGGGCGGCGCGGACATATTCGAAATTGCGGGCGCGCAGGAATTCGGCGCGCACGATGCCGACGAAGCCGACCCAGGAAAAGAGCAGCATGATGCCGAGCAGCACGAAGAAGCCGGGCGGCAGAATGGCGGCGATGATTAGCAGGATGTAAAGCACTGGCATCGACGACCAGATCTCGATGAAGCGCTGCAGCAGGAGATCCGTCCAGCCGCCGAAATAGCCCTGCACGGCGCCTGCCGTCACGCCGATGATCGCTGAGCAGATGGTCAGCGCCAGGCCGAAGAGCACGGATATGCGGAAACCGTAGATGACGCGCGCGAGCACGTCGCGCGCCTGGTCGTCGGTGCCGAGCCAGTTGAGATTGCCGAGCGTGCAGGCAGGATCGTTCGCCCCTTCAGGATAACCGGAGCACCGCTCCTCCTTGCTCATCAGCCAGAAGGGGGCGGTCGGCGCCGAATGCGGAATGTTCGAGTTGACCGAGCGGTAGGAATAGCGGATCGGCGGCCAGACCATCCAGCCATTGGCATTGATCTCGTCTGCGATCACCGAAGATCGGTAGTCGGTCTCGGCAAGAAAGCCGCCGAACTTCTCCTCTGGATAGTCGATCAGAACCGGGAACAGGATCTCGCCCTTGTAGGAGGCGACGATCGGCCGGTCGTTGGCGAGGAATTCGGCAAACAGGCTTAGGATGAACAGCAGCAGGAACAGCCACAGTGCCCAATAACCGCGGCCGTTCGCCCGGAAATTCTGCCAGCGGCGAATGTTGGTCGGTGACAGCAGGCCCTTGCGCGGCGGCTTGACGGGTGTTGCGACAGCAGGATTTGCGGCGGCGTCCATCAGACATCCCTCCGCTCGAAATCGATGCGCGGATCGATCCAGGTGTAGATCAGGTCGGAAATCAGGCTGACGACAAGGCCGAGCAGCGAGAAGATGTAGAGCGTGGCGAAGACGATCGGATAGTCCCGGTTGACCACCGAGAGATAGCCGAGGCGGCCGAGGCCATCCAGCGAGAAGATATTTTCGATGAGCAGCGAGCCGGTGAAGAATGCGGAAATGAAGGCGCCGGGGAAACCGGCGATGATGATCAGCATGGCATTGCGGAACACATGGCCATAAAGCACCTGCCGCTCATTCAGACCCTTGGCGCGGGCGGTGACCACATATTGTTTCTTGATCTCCTCGATGAACGAGTTCTTCGTCAAGAGCGTCGTCGTGGCGAAGGCGGCGAGCGACAGCGAGATCAGCGGCAAAGTGAGGTGCCAGAAATAATCGAGCGGCTTCTGCCACCAGGCGAGCTGGTCGAAATTGTCGGAGACCAGGCCACGCAGCGGGAACCAGTCGTAGAACGAGCCGCCGGCGAAAAGCACGATCAGGAGAATACCGAAGAGGAAGCTCGGCACGGCGTAACCGACGACGATGACGCCCGACGTCCAGACATCGAAGGTCGATCCATCCTTGATCGCCTTGCGGATGCCAAGCGGGATGGAGATGGCATAGGAGAAGATCAGGATCCAGATGCCGAGCGAGATCGACACCGGCAGCTTCTCCTTGATGAGATTGAGCACGGAGGTATTGCGGAAGAAGCTCTCGCCGAAGTCGAAGCGGATGTAATTCCACATCATCTCGCCGAAACGCGTCAGCGGCGGCTTGTCGAAGCCAAACTGCTTTTCGAGCTTGGCGATCAGCTCCGGATCGAGCCCCTGGGCGCCGCGATATTTGGAGCCTTCGTCGCTGCCGCCGCCCCCGAGAAGATCGCCGCCGCCGGACAGGCGTTGATCGGCACTATCGGCCTGACCGGTCAATTGGGCGATCACCTGCTCGACCGGCCCGCCGGGGGCGAACTGAATGACAATGAAGGAAATCGCCATGATGCCGACAATGGTCGGGATCATCAAAAGCAGGCGGCGAATGACATAAGCGCCCATCAGCTTTCAGCCTCCGGAAATTTCATTCTTGTCTGCCCGCCGTCCAGTCCAATGCCGCTCAATCCGCCAGCCTTCCCTTGCCGGCGCTGCCGGCGTGTCGTGATTCGTTCGTGCCATTTGGAGCCCACGGCCCCTGCATTGCAAGCCCGCTCATTTTGCCGAGGCGGACCACCAGGCTTCCGGGAAACCCAGTCCATAGGTCGGGAAGTCGGTGGGGTGCGTAATCGTGTTCCAATAGGCGAGGTTATAGGTATCGCGATAGAACAGCGGGATGACGTAGTGGTTTGCCAGCAATACGCGATCCATTGCCTTGATCGCTGCGACCTGTTCCGCACGATTGGGTGCGAAGATGATCATGCGGATGAGCTCGTCGACCGCCGGATTGGCGATGCCTGCATAATTGTGGGAGCCCTGCTGGTCGACCGAACCCGACCCCCAATAATCTGCTTGCTCGTTGCCCGGGTTCATCGTCTCCGCCCAGACATTCCAGATCATGTCGTAATCGAAGCTGCGCTCGCGGTTGACGGCTTGCGAGGCGTCGACCGTGCGCACCCGCGCATCGATGCCGATTTTCTTGAGATTGTTGGCATAGGGCACCGCCCAGCGCTCCAATACGGGGCTCGACAACAGGATCTCGAAACTCATCGGCTGGCCGGTCTTGCTATTGACCATGCGATTGTTCTTGATCTCCCATCCGGCTTCTTTCAGCAATGCAATCGCCTTGCGGAGGTTGTCGCGGCTTTTCTGCGGATCGCCCCCAACCGGATTGGTGTAGGGCGTCGTGAAGACCTCAGGCGGAACTTTGTCCTTCATGGCCTGCAGTATTTCCAGTTCACGCCCCTGCGGCAGGCCGGAGGAGGCGAGTTCGGTGTTCCAGAAGTAGCTGTCGATGCGCTTGTAGCTGTTGAAGGCAACGGTCCGGTTCAGCTCCTCGAAATCGAGGCCGTAATTCAGCGCCTCACGGACCCGTTCATCCTTGAAGAGGTCACGCCGCATATTGGGCACGAGCGCTTGCAGGATGCCGGTGGAGCGCAGCGGATTTGCAACCTCTTCTTTCTTGACGCGTCCGTCCTTCACCGCGGGAAAATCATAACCCGTCGCCCAGCGGGACGCCGTTGTCTCCTGCCAATAGTCACTATTGCCGGCGCGAAAGGCTTCGAACTCGACATCCCGGTCGCCGAAATAGGTGTAAATGACGTTGCGGAAATTGTTCTGGCCGACATTCACATTGAGATCCTTGCCCCAATAATCGTCGCGCAGTTCATAACGGATCGTCGCGCCGGACGAAAAGGATGCGATCTTATAAGGCCCCGATCCCATCACAGGCTCGAGCGTCGTCTTTGAGATGTCGCGCGGCTTGCCGTCCGGCCCCTGCCCCTCCCACCAATGTTTCGGCACGATCACCAACTGGCCGAGAATATTCGGGAGCTCGCGATTGTTCTTTTCGTCGAAGGTGAAAGTGACGTCGCGGTCGCCCGTCTTTTCGGCCTTCACCACGTGGCGATAATAGTTCGCGGTGGCAGCGTTTAACTCCTTCGTCTTATCCAGACTGAAGATCACGTCGTCGGGCGTTATCGGCTGGCCATCCGCCCATTTCGCTTCCTTGCGGAGGCGAAAGGTCGCGCTTGAGACGTCATCCGGATAGGACAGGCCCTCAGCAAGCAGACCATAGGAAACAAGGAGCTCGTCATCGGTCGGCTTCATCAACGTGTCGTAGACGAGCGAGAGCCCTGCCGCTATCTGGCCTTTAGCAAGGATAGGATTGAAGGTGTCGAAGGCGCCGCTGGCAGAAAGGCGCAGGTCTCCGCCTTTTGGGGCATTGGGATTGACGTAGTCGAAATGCGCAAAGCCCGGCTTGTACTTCATCTCACTGATGACGGAACTGCCGATCCGAAACGGCTGGTCCTGACCCGTTGCCGTCATGGGCGCCAAGACGCCCGTCAGCGATACAAACAAACCGATCTTCGACCACAAAGCCGCCATTCACGCTTTCCCCTCATTATTGGTGGGTTCGACAATACGAAAAATACAGGCGAAAAACAGGTGAGAGTTTGGTTTTTGCCGGACTCGCGAAAATTTGAGCCGTTGGTGTCACCCCCCTCGCAACTTGCGGTGCAACGCTGCGGCGATCCGTCACCGCCGCCGCCTATCCCCGCCAGCCAAAACATCGATTCACCAAAATCACTTTTCACGATAGATTCGAACGCAAATCACTTCTCAAGGAAACAGCATGGCTTTCGGCTTCGCTCAGGCTTTCAAGACATTCGGCAAACTGACGCTTGCCGGGGCAATCGGCGCGAGCCTTGCGGCCGGCGATGTCGGGGCCGAACAGAAGACGCCGAGCCCCGGCAGCGCCAAGGGCCAGTTCGGCGCCGTCGGCCTGCCGACTCAGGGACCGGCGCAGCCGATCGGGTTTTACGCCAAGGGCTGCATGACCGGTGCGGTGGCGCTGCCGGCCGACGGGCCGACCTGGGAGGCGATGCGGCTTTCGCGCAATCGACGCTGGGGCAACCCGGCGATGATTTCGCTGCTCGAACGTCTTTCACAGGATGGGGTCAAATATGCCGGCTGGCCGGGCCTTCTCGTCGGCGACATCGCGCAGCCGCGCGGCGGGCCGATGTTCAACGGTCATGCCTCGCACCAGATTGGCCTCGATGCCGACGTCTGGTTTACGCCGATGCCGGCGCGCCGCATGACGGCAAAGGAACGCGAGGACCTGCCCTTCACCACCATGCTGCAAAAGGACAAGTTCCTGACCGTCGACCCTAATGTGTGGACGCAATCGCGGGCGCGGCTGCTGATGCTGGCGGCAAGCTATCCCGAGGTCGAGCGCATCTTCGTCAACCCGGCGATCAAGAAGAAAATGTGCGACACCTGGACGGGCGACCGCACCAATCTCGGCAAGCTTCGGCCGGAATACGGTCATGACTCGCATTTCCACATCCGCATCAAATGCCCGGCCGGCGCTGCCGGATGCACGCCGCAGGCGCCTGTTGCCGCCGGCGACGGCTGCGACAAGTCGCTCGCCTGGTGGTTCACGCCTGCCCCCTGGGCCGCGCCAAAACCGCCAAAGCCCGGCGCCAAGCCGCCGAAACCGCCGCGTGAAATGATGGTTTCCGACCTGCCGAAAGCCTGTGCCGCCGTGCTCGATGCCGCGTCCGTTGCCTCGATGCAGGCCGCCACCTATGGCGGGCCCTCCGCCGCAAGCGCGCTGACTGCTGCTCCGGTAGCAGAGCCGGCCGCCGATCCCGATGAGGCACTGCCGGATGTCGGCCCGGTTCCGAACGACAAGCCAGCGATCCAATGAGAACGGCCGAGGCGGACGGAAAGGGGCGCTGTCTTTCAAATCGCAAACTCTTGGTATAGAAGCGGTCAAATCGATTGAATTGCTTGGGCGGAGATAGGATTCATGGCCGGCGGCAAATGCCTTGCATTGATTGCGCATGACCAGAAGAAAGACGACATGGCGGCGTTCGCCCGCGCCCACAGCGACATTCTTTCCCGCTGGAAGATCGTCGCCACCGGCACGACCGGCGGGCGCGTGCTCGTCGCAGCTCCGGATCTCGATGTCACAAGATTGAAAAGCGGACCACTCGGCGGCGACCAGCAGATCGGCGCGCTGATTTCGACCGGCGAGGTCAGGGCCTTGATCTTCTTCGTCGACCCCTTGACGCCAATGCCGCACGATGTCGACGTCAAGGCGCTGATGCGGCTCGCCATCGTTTACGATATTCCGATGGCGCTCAATCACGCGACCGCTATAAAACTTCTTCCCACACTCGAAGCCTGATCAGCACGGAACCGGCCATGCCAAAACCGAACCACAGCACCGCTCCGCTGCCTTTCCCGATCCTGATCGGCGATATCGGCGGCACGAATGCCCGCTTCTCCATCCTGACCGATGCCTATGCCGAGCCGAAACAGTTTCCGAACGTGCGCACGGCGGATTTCGCCACGATCGACGCGGCGATCCAGCAGGGGGTGCTCGACAAGACCGCCGTGCAGCCGCGCTCGGCGATCCTTGCCGTCGCCGGCCCGATCAACGATGACGAGATCCCGCTGACCAATTGCGCCTGGGTGGTGCGGCCAAAGACGATGATCGAGGGCCTCGGTATGGAGGACGTGCTGGTCGTCAACGATTTCGAGGCGCAGGCGCTCGCAGTCGCCGCCCTTTCGGATGAGAACCGCGAACGCATCGGCGACGCCACTGGCGACATGATCGCGTCGCGCGTCGTGCTCGGACCCGGCACCGGGCTCGGCGTCGGCGGGCTGGTGCATGCCCAGCACAGCTGGATCCCGGTTCCCGGTGAAGGCGGCCATGTCGATCTCGGACCGCGCAGCAAGCGCGACTATCAAATCTTCCCGCATATCGAGACGATCGAAGGGCGCGTGTCGGCCGAGCAGATCCTTTGCGGGCGGGGCCTCGTCAACCTCTATCATGCCATCTGCGTGGTCGACGGCATCCAGCCGACCATGAAGGATCCCGCCGACATCACTTCGCACGCGCTTGCCGGCAGCGACAAGGCGGCGGTCGAGACCGTCTCGCTGTTTGCCACCTATCTCGGCCGGGTGGCGGGCGACATGGCGATGGTGTTCATGGCGCGCGGCGGCGTTTATCTATCCGGGGGCATCTCGCAGAAGATCCTGCCGGCGCTGAGGAGGCCGGAATTCCGCTTGGCCTTCGAGGACAAGGCGCCGCATACGGCGCTGCTTCGCACCATCCCGACCTATGTGGTGACGCATCCGCTGGCAGCGCTTGCCGGGCTTTCCTCCTACGCCCGCATGCCGGCGAATTTCGGCGTCTCGACGGAAGGCCGCCGCTGGCGGCGCTGAGCCCGGCGCGCGCGCCACCCGGGCGGGCGGCGCTCTAGCCAAACCAATCCCAACTCTTTATAGAGCCGGCAAAAGTACGCGTCGCACCCTGCGCCGCGTTTGGCGCGAGACAGGAAACCCGATATTTGGAAGCGGCGGAAAGCAGAACGCAGAGCGTCAGCAGCGATACCGTAACCGGCATCCTCAAGCGCATCATTGCTGAAAACGGCCGCGACCATCTCTGGGGCTATGTCTTTGCGATTGCCTGCCTGATCGTCGTGGCGCTTTCGACGGCGTTTACCGCCTGGATCATGCGGGCGATCATCGATGAGGCCTTCGCCAACCGGCGCGCCGATGTCGTCTGGATCATCTGTCTTTCGATCTTCATCGCCTTCGTGCTGCGCGGCTTTGCGAGCTACGGCCAGGCGGTGGCGCTGTCCAAGGTCGGCAACGACATCGTCGCGCGTTACCAGCGCCGACTCTATTCGCATCTGATGACGCTGTCAGTCGGCTTCTTCAGCGAGGCGCGCTCAGCCCATATCGCCGCGCAGGTGAGCCAAAACGTCAGCGGCATCCGCGACGTGCTCAACCTGACGATCACCTCGACGGTGCGCGACCTTTTGACCTTCGTGTCGCTGCTGGCGGTGATGATCCTCCAGGATCCGTTGCTCAGCCTTGCGGTGTTCATCATGGCTCCGCCGCTGCTTTATGCGCTGCGCTACGTTTCCAAGCGGCTGCGCTCGGCGACCCGCGAGGCGGTGCATTTGAACAGCCACGTTCTCGGCGCCATGCAGGAGACGATCCAGGGCATCGCCATCGTGAAAGCCTTCACGATGGAAGACGAGCTGGAACGCAAGGTCACCAAGCTCATCAAGGGTGCCGAAAACAGGGCGAACCGGATTGCCCGGCTTTCCGAACGCACCTCTCCGCTGACCGAGAGTTTCGCGGGTTTTGCCGTCGCCAGCGTGCTGGCCTATGCCGCCTACCGCTCGATCTACTACAATGTGCCGCCGGGCGCCTTCTTCTCCTTCGTCACGGCGCTGCTGCTTGCCTATGATCCGGCCCGCCGGCTTGCCCGACTGCAGGTGCAGATGGAGCGGGCCGTCGTCAATGCGCGAATGATCTACGAATTGCTCGACATGGAGCCGCGCCAACGCGACCTGCCGGATGCCCAGCCGCTGACGGTGACGCAAGCCCGGATCGAATTCCGCAATGTTTCCTTTGGCTACGGCAGTGAGAGCGTGCTGAGCGGTGTGAGCTTCATCGCCGAGGGCGGCGCGACCACGGCGCTGGTCGGTCCTTCAGGCGCCGGCAAATCCACGGTCATCAACCTCATTCCGCGCTTTTACGATCCGCGCGAGGGCGAGATCCTGATCGACGGGCAGGACATCGCCCACATCACCAAGAAATCACTGCGCCATCAGCTCGCTTATGTCTCGCAGCAGCCTTACCTGTTCGAGGGCACGATCCGCGACAATATCCGCTACGGCCGACCGGAAGCGACCGATGCCGACGTGGAAGACGCGGCTCGGCTTGCCTATGCGCATGACTTCATCGCAGCGCAGCCGCAGGGTTACGACACGCCGGTCGGCGAAAATGGCGTGACGCTTTCGGGCGGCCAGCGTCAGCGGCTGTCGATTGCGCGCGCGCTGGTGCGCAATGCGCCGATCCTGCTGCTCGACGAGGCGACCTCGGCGCTCGATACCGAATCCGAAGCGGCCGTGCAAAAGGCGCTCGACGAGGCAATGACCGGGCGCACCGTCGTCGTCATCGCTCACCGGCTTTCGACTGTGGTTCGCGCCGACAAGATCGTCGTCATGCAGCAGGGCCGCGTCGTCGAAGAAGGCAATCACGAGACGCTTGCGAAGGTCAGCGACGGTCTTTACGCTCGCCTCAACAATCTGCAGAGGCCTTCGGCCTCCGATTCAAACTGACCTGGTGAAACTGACATGAGCGATGCTGCGATGAAACTGGTGGTGGTTGGCGCAGCCGGGCGCATGGGGCAGACACTGATCCGGCTCATCCATTCCATCGAGGGCGCCACACTGCATGCGGCGGTCGAGCGCAGCGGTTCACCCTTTATCGGCAAGGATGCCGGCGAGATTGCCGGTCTCGGCCCGAGCGGCATCATCATCGGCGACGATCCGCTCCAGGCCTTCCTCGACGCCGAAGGTGTGCTCGACTTCACCTCGCCCGCCGCGACAGTAGAATTCTCGGGGCTGGCCGCGCAGGCCCGCATCGTCCATGTCGTCGGCACGACCGGCTGCTCGGACGACGACAATGCCAGGATCACTGCTGCGGCCCGCCATGCCCGCATCGTCAAGTCAGGCAATATGAGCCTCGGCGTCAATCTGCTCAGCGTGCTCGCCGAGCAGGCTGCGTGGGCGCTCGAACCCGATGACTGGGACATCGAAATCCTGGAAATGCACCATAAGCACAAGGTGGATGCGCCTTCCGGCACCGCCCTTCTGCTCGGCGAGGCCGCGGCCAAGGGGCGCAATATCGATCTCGCCTCGAAATCGGTCCGCGTACGCGACGGCCATACGGGCGCTCGGCAAGCCGGCACGATCGGTTTTGCGACGCTGCGCGGCGGCTCCGTCATCGGCGAGCATTCGGTGCTTTTCGCCGGCGAAGGCGAGATCGTCACCCTGTCGCACAGCGCTGCCGACCGATCGATTTTTGCGCGCGGCGCCATCAAGGCCGCACTCTGGGCGCGCGACAAGAAGCCGGGTCTCTATTCCATGCTCGACGTGCTCGGGCTTTCTTCCCAATAACGACATATCGGAGGCATATTCATGAGCGGAACCCTCGTCCTCGTTCGCCACGGCCAGAGTGACTGGAACCTGAAGAATCTCTTCACCGGCTGGAAGGATCCCGATCTGACGGCGCTCGGCATCGAGGAAGCCAATGCCGGCGGCGCCGCACTCGCAGAATACGGGATCAAGTTCGACGTCGCCTATACCTCGGTGCTGGTGCGCGCCCAGCACACGCTGAAGCTCATCCTCGACAAGGTCGGCCAGCCGGATCTCCCTACGATCCGCGACCAGGCGCTGAACGAGCGCGACTATGGCGACCTCTCCGGCCTCAACAAGGACGATGCCCGCGCCAAATGGGGCGAGGAACAGGTGCACATCTGGCGCCGTTCCTACGACGTGCCGCCGCCCGGCGGCGAAAGCCTGCGCGACACCGGCGCCCGCGTCTGGCCCTATTACCTTACCGAGATCCTACCGCGCGTGCTTCGGGGCGAGAAAGTGCTGGTCGCCGCCCACGGCAATTCGCTGCGTTCGCTGGTCATGGTGCTCGACAAGCTGACCAAGGAAGGCGTGCTTGCCCTCAATCTCGCAACCGGCGTTCCCATGGTCTACAAGCTGAAGGCGGATTCGACCGTGGCGTCAAAGGAAGTGCTCGGCGACATGTCCGGCGCGCACTGAATGCAATTTGCCCTCAGTTCTCAATCGTGAACTGCACTCGGTCGGCCGCAAAGCGGCTGATCGAATATTGCACCGGCAGACCGTCAAGATCGGTGTTCATCGCCTTGGCGATCAGCAGGATCGCGCCGGGCGTCAGCTCCAGATCGGCCAGATCGGCCGTGTTCGCATGGGAGGCCGTCACTTCGGTCGTCGCACGGACATAATCCGACAGGCCAAGATCGGCGAAGGCCTTGGTGATCGATTCGCGCTTGCGATAGGCCTCGCCGATCCCGGCGAAGCGTGCGGCGGGAAACCAGCTCGTCGCTTTTGACACCGGCCGCTTGTCCGCCTGACGCAATGTTTCCAGACGGATCACCTGCTCCCCCTGCTTCAGACCCAGCCAGCGGGCGACCTCGGCGCTTGCTTCCTCCTGCACCTCATCGAGCAGTAGGCTGCGCATCTCGCGCGCCTGATCGCCGATGCCTGACGTGAAGCGGGTGCGCCGGGTGATCGGAAAATTCAGCCGCTCCTTGCGCTCGATCAGCGTGCCGCGACCTTGTACCGCGCGCACGATCCCCTCCTGCGCCAATGCCGCCAGGGCGCTGCGCACCGTGTGGCGGTTGACGCCGAATTGCAGTGCCAGGACCGTTTCCGGCGGCACCATTCCCGTTTCGTCATAGGTACCGTTGCCGATCGTCTCGCGAATCCGGTCAGCGATCTGACGCCAGAGCGCCACGCCGGTCTGCCTTTGCACTTGCTTCAATCCCGCCATTCGTTCCCGCCATTTCCCGCGCCCGATGTCACACGCTTGTCACGACATCGATTTAGGACTAAGTATAGCTTGTATGGTTGTCTATATCAATAGACATTTAAAGGGAAGCGGCGATGATATCGGCGGACAGGACAGACGCTGCGTCACAGACGGCATCCGGGCGCAAACGCGCCGCCGATCTGCTGGCGCGCGCGGAACGCAGCGAACTCTCGGCAGTCTGGGATGCGTTGCCGCAAAAGCCTGCGGCGCATCCGGTGCGCGGACCGGAGACGGGGCTGGTGATGGTGCGCGGCCGCATCGGCGGCGGCGGCGCTCCCTTCAATTTCGGCGAAGTGACGGTGACCCGGGCCACGGTCCGGCTCGACTCCGGCTCGGTCGGTCATGCTCAGGCGCTCGGCACCGATCGCGAGAAGGCCCGGCTGGCAGCGATCTTCGATGCGCTGTGGCAGGACGAGGCGACGCAGGATTTCGTCGAACAGGCATTGCTTCTGCCGATCACTGAGCGGCTCGCCACGGCCGAACGCCGCAAGGCGGAGGAGACGGCGGCCACCCGCGTCGACTTCTTCACCATGGTCAGGGGAGACAACTGATGGGCCCGAAGACAGAAGCCTTGACCGGCGGCTTTGCCGACCCGGTCTTCCACGCCCAAAGTGTCTTCAAGATGCTGATGGACGGCATGGCCCGCCCCGGCATGATCCAGACCGTCCAGCCCGAGGCCGCGCCGCCGGCCCCCCTTGGCAGTGCCGCTGGCGCGATCGCGCTCACACTTTGCGACCACGACACACCAGTCTGGCTTTCCCAGGGGCTTGCGAAATCGGCCGTGCCGGAGTGGCTCGGTTTCCACACCGGCGCGCCGCTGACCACGGAGAAGGCCGAGGCACGCTTCGCCTTCACGGAAGCCGGTACCACGCTTTGCCCCTTCAGCCTCTTCGCCTCAGGCACGCAGGAATATCCCGACCGTTCGACGACGCTCGTGATCGAACTTTCCGCACTCGAGGGTGGGCGCAGGCTGGCGCTGATGGGTCCCGGGATTCAGAGTGTGACGGAAATCGCGCCTGTCGGCCTGCAGGAGACTTTCCTGCGGCTCTGGACCGAAAACCGCGGGCTCTTCCCGCGCGGCATCGACATCGTGCTGACATCGGGCAATCGCTTACTCTGCCTGCCGCGCACCACCAAGATCACAGCAATGGAGATCTGAGCTCATGTATGTTGCCGTCAAAGGTGGCGAGGCCGCCATCGCCAATGCCCACCGCCTGCTGGCAGACCGCCGTCGCGGCGACCGTTCGCTGCCGGCGATCGGCATCGACCAGATCGTGGCGCAGCTGGCGCTCGCCGTCGACCGGGTGATGGCCGAGGCCTCGCTTTTCGACCGCACGCTAGCCGCACTCGCCGTTCGCCAGTCGCGCGGCGATATGATCGAGGCGATCTTCCTGCTGCGCGCCTATCGCACGACGCTGCCGCGCTTCGGCTATTCCAGGCCGCTCGACACGGCTGATATGACGATCGAACGGCGGATCTCGGCGACCTACAAGGATCTGCCGGGCGGCCAGCTTCTCGGGCCCACTTTCGATTATACCCACCGCCTGCTCGATCCCTCGCTGCTTGAGGACGAAACGGTCGAGGCGCCTGCCCAGCGCGCCGCCGAAACCGGCCGCGTCATGCGGGTCTCCGAGATCCTCGGCGAGGAAGGCCTGATCGAGGCCGACGGCGACATGCCCGAAGATCACGAGATCGGCGACCTGACCCGCGAGCCGATGGAATTCCCGATGACCCGCGACCTGCGCCTGCAGGCACTGGCCCGCGGCGACGAAGGCTTCCTGCTGGCGCTCGGTTATTCCACCCAGCGCGGCTATGGCCGCAATCACCCCTTCACCGGGGAAATTCGCATCGGCGAGGTCGAGGTGGAATTCGACGTGCCGGAACTCGGCTTCGCCGTCTCGCTCGGCGTGATCCAGGTCACCGAATGCCAGATGGTCAACCAGTTCAAGGGCTCCGCCAAGGCGCCGCCGCAGTTTACCCGCGGCTACGGCCTGGTCTTCGGCCAGAGCGAGCGCAAGGCGATGGCGATGTCGCTGGTCGATCGCGCGCTTCGCGCCGAAGAGCTCGGCGAGGATATCACCGCGCCGGCGCAGGACGAGGAATTCGTCATCTCCCATTCCGACAACGTCCAGGCGACCGGCTTCGTCGAGCACCTGAAGCTCCCGCATTATGTGGACTTCCAGGCCGAACTCGATCTCGTCCGCCGCATGCGCCGCGAATTCGAAGCCGCCCGCAGCAGCGGCGAAGACATGAAGGAAGCCGCCGAATGAGCGATCTGGCCAGCTACAACTTCGCCTATCTCGACGAACAGACCAAGCGGATGATCCGCCGCGCCATCCTGAAGGCGATCGCCATTCCGGGCTATCAGGTTCCTTTCGCCTCGCGTGAAATGCCCATGCCCTATGGCTGGGGCACCGGCGGCGTGCAGGTGACGGCCTCGATCATCGGGCCCGACGACGTGCTGAAGGTCATCGACCAGGGCGCCGACGACACGACCAATGCCGTTTCCATCCGCGCCTTTTTCCAGAAGGTCGCCAATGTCGCGGTGACGACGCATACCAAGGATGCGACGATCATCCAGACGCGCCACCGCATTCCCGAAGAAAAGCTCGGGGTCGGGCAGGTGCTCGTCTACCAGGTGCCGATCCCCGAGCCGCTCCGCTTCCTCGAGCCGCGTGAGACCGAGACGCGCAAGATGCACGCGCTCGAAGAATACGGTCTCATGCATGTGAAGCTCTACGAGGATATCGCCCATAACGGCCGCATCTCGCGGACTTACGCCTATCCGGTGAAGGTCCACGGCCGCTATGTCATGGACCCGTCGCCGACGCCGAAATTCGACAATCCGAAGATGCACATGTCGGAGGCGCTGCAGCTCTTCGGCGCCGGCCGCGAGAAGCGCATCTATGCGGTTCCGCCCTATACCGACGTCGTCAGCCTGGATTTCGAGGACTATCCCTTCGATATCCAGCGTTTCGATAAACCCTGCGCCCTCTGCGGTGCCGAGGATGTCTATCTCGACGAAGTGGTTCTCGACGACAAGGGCGGGCGGATGTTCGTCTGCTCCGACACCGATCATTGCGAAGACCGCCGCGCGCACGGACATGCCGGCGAGATGCTGGCCCGGGAGGCTGCAGAATGAGCGATATCCCGCTTCTCAAAGTCCATGACGTTTCGAAATTCTACGGCAGCCGCATCGGCTGCCGCGATGTCTCCTTCGATCTCTGGCCGGGCGAAGTGCTGGCCATCGTCGGCGAGTCCGGCTCCGGCAAGACGACGCTGCTGAATTGCCTCTCCACCCGGCTGCTGCCGACCACCGGCAGCGTCGAATATCACATGCGCGACGGCAGCTACCGCGATCTCTACCGCATGAACGAAGCCGAGCGGCGTTTCCTGATGCGCACCGACTGGGGCTTCGTGCACCAGAATCCGGCTGACGGCCTGCGCATGGCGGTGTCGGCGGGCGCCAACGTCGGCGAACGGCTGATGGCGATCGGCGACCGGCACTACGGCAAGATCCGCGCCTCGGCGATCGACTGGCTGGAACGTGTCGAGATCGATGCCGACCGCATCGACGACCAGCCGCGCGCCTTTTCCGGCGGCATGCGCCAGCGCCTGCAGATCGCCCGCAATCTCGTCACCGGCCCGCGCCTCGTCTTCATGGACGAACCCACCGGCGGCCTCGACGTCTCGGTGCAAGCGCGCCTGCTCGATCTGGTGCGCGGCCTCGTTAACGATCTCGGGCTCTCGGCGATCGTCGTCACCCACGATCTCGCCGTCGCCCGCCTGCTCTCGCACCGGATGATGGTGATGAAAGACGGCTACGTCATCGAACACGGGCTCACCGACCGGGTGCTCGACGATCCGCGCGAACCCTACACGCAGCTGCTGGTCTCCTCGATCCTGCAGGTCTGAGCGCCACTGCAGGTCAAAAACCAGGAAAGAAGACATCATGCCAACGCCCCTCGTCGTTTCCGAAGTCTCGAAAAGCTTCACCATGCATCTGCGCGACGGCATCCGGCTGCCCGTCGTTTCCAATGTCGCCTTCTCGGTCGCCTCAGGCGAATGCGTCGTGCTCGGCGGCCCATCGGGCGTCGGCAAGAGCTCGCTGCTGAAGATGATCTACGGCAATTATGCTGTCGACACCGGCCAGATCCTCATTCGTCACGACGGACGCATCGTCGATCTCGCCGCCGCCGATCCGCGCACCGTGCTCCACGTGCGGCGCCATACGCTCGGTTACGTCAGCCAGTTCCTGCGTACCGTGCCTCGCGTCGCGGCGATCGACGTGGTCGCCGAACCGCTGGTGGCGCGCGGCGAGGACGCCGGCACGGCGCGGGAAAAGGCCGGCGCCCTGCTTGCCAGGCTCAACCTGCCGGAAGCGCTCTGGCAGCTTCCGCCCGCCACTTTCTCCGGCGGCGAACAGCAGCGTGTCAACATCGCCCGCGGCTTCATCACCGAACACAGAATCCTGCTCCTCGACGAACCCACCGCCTCGCTCGACGCCCGGAACCGTGCCGTCGTCGTCGGCATGATCGAGGAAAAGAAGCAGGCGGGCGTCGCCCTTCTCGGCATCTTCCACGACGGGGAAGTACGCGAGGCGGTCGCCGACCGCATTCTCGACGTTCAGCTCTTCTCTCCCGGAAAGATCGCCGCATGAACCGCAAGCTGGGTATCGAGCCCTCTATCCATGAGACAGCCTCCGTCAGCGAGTCCAGCTTCGGACGCTATACGGAGGTTTCCGAACGCTGCCGCATCAGCGAGGCGACCTTCGGCGACTATTCCTACATCATGCAGGACGGCTCCGTCTGGTGCGCGACGATCGGCAAGTTCGTCAATATCGCCGCCGCCGTGCGCATCAATGCCACCAATCATCCGACCTGGCGGGCGACGCTGCATCATTTCACCTACCGCGCCGCCGATTACTGGCCGGACGGCGACATGGAGGAGGACTTCTTCGCCTGGCGGCGCGCAAACCGCGTGACGGTCGGGAATGACGTCTGGATCGGCCATGGGGCGACCCTCCTGCCGGGCGTCACCGTCGGCAACGGCGCGGTGATCGGCGCCGGCGCCGTCGTCTCGAAGGACGTGGCGGCCTACTCGATCGTCGGCGGCGTGCCGGCTAAATTGATCCGCGAGCGCTTTCCGAAAGCGGTCGGCGAGCGTATGGACAGGCTTGGCTGGTGGGACTGGGACCATGACCTTCTGCGCCAGGCGTTGCAGGATTTTCGCAACCTGAGCGCGGAAGATTTTCTAGCGAGATACGGTGGATAAACCTCCGATATAGGCACGGAGAATTGTGACACGAACTACACAAATATGACATGCGAGGTTCATCAAGCGGGACTAATGCGATCCTGACCAAAGGACTGGATCGCAAGGGAAGAGCATGATGTTCGAGCTCAAGAATGTCACACGCCGTTTCGGAAAAAAGCTCGCCGTCGATTCCGTCACGCTCGCCATCCCGCAGGGCCAGATGGTCGGCATCATCGGCCGCTCCGGCGCCGGCAAGTCGACGCTGCTGCGGATGATCAACCGGCTGCAGGAGCCGAGCTCCGGCTCCATTCATTTCGCCGGCGTCGAGGTTTCCGGGCTTCGCGGCGGGGCGCTGCGCAACTGGCAGCGCGACTGCGCAATGATCTTCCAGCAGTTCAACCTGGTGCCACGCCTGGATGTCCTCACCAATGTCATGCTCGGCCGCCTTAACCACCGCTCGACGCTTCTCAGCCTCCTCAACATCTTCACCCGCGAGGAACGTGTGCATGCGATCGCAGCGCTCGAACGCCTCGGCATCGAGCAGACGGCGTTGCAGCCAGCCGGCACGCTGTCCGGCGGCCAGCAGCAGCGCGTGGCGATCGCGCGGGCGCTGATGCAGAACCCGAAGATGGTTCTTGCCGACGAGCCGATTGCCTCGCTCGATCCGCTGAATGCCAAGATCGTCATGGATGCGCTGCGCGATATCAACGAGCGCGAGGGCATCACCGTCATCACCAACCTTCATACGCTCGATACCGCCCGCAACTATTGTGAGCGCATCGTCGGCATGGCCGGCGGCTGTGTCGTCTTCGACGGCAAGGGCTCGGAACTGACCGCCGAGGCGGTGAAGGCGATCTACGGGACGGACAGGGATGGTGCCGGCATCGACGAAACGATGACCTCGACATCCATCAATCCGGCTACCGAGCGGGCAGACAATCAATCCGCCGGCACCCAACCGCTGGCGCTGGCCGGCCTCTGAGCGAGGCGGCCGCGATCGAACGCCCGCGTCAAGGGCACACTTCTTCGTAACGGAAGACCGGGGGCACCGGTCAATAGGAGAGACGACATGTTGAAGAAAGCACTCTTTGCGGCAACGGCGCTCTTCGCGCTCGCCGGCGCTGCCCATGCAGCCGATCTCAAGGAATTCCGCATCGGCATTCTCGGCGGCGAAAACGAAACCGACCGCTTGCGCAACTATACCTGCCTTGCCGACCACCTGAAGCAGGAATTCGGCTTCGAGAAGGTGTCGCTGTTCCCCGCCGCCGATTATGACGGCGTTATCCAGGGCCTGCTCGGCGGCACGCTCGACTTCGCCGAACTCGGCGCTTCCGGCTACGCAGCCGTCTCGATCAAGGATCCGAAGGCCGTTACGCCGATCCTGACGACGCAGCAGAAGGACGGCTCGACCGGCTACTACTCGATCGGACTGGCGCTCAAGTCCTCCGGCATCAAGACCATCCAGGACGCCAAGGGCAAGAAGCTCGGCTACGCCGATCCGGACTCCACCTCGGGCTATCTCGTGCCGCTGACCCAGATCCCGAAGGACACGGGCATGCCGAACGACAAGTTCTTCGCCTCGACCCAGTTCAACGGCGGCCATGAGAACAACCTTCTCGCCGCTTACGACGGCAAGGTCGACGTCGCCGTCGACGATTCCTCGGGCATCGGCGAATTCAAGGACGGCTACACCTCCGGCACCTTCCGCAAGGAAGTCGACAAGGGCGCCGTCGATCCGAACAAGCTGGTCGAAGTCTGGCGCTCGCCGCTGATCCCGAACGGGCCGCTCGTCGTTCGCAACGCGCTCGGCCAGGACTGGCAGACGAAGCTCGCAGCCTTCTTCACGGCTCTGCCTGAGAAGGATCACAAGTGCTTCGCAGCTGTCGAAGGCGGCGACTACAAGGGTTACGTCCCGGTCAAGCACGACTTCTACAATGCCGTCGTCGAAGTCCGTAAGGCTGCCATCGGCGGCTGATCGGCTTTTGGAATGCGGGGCGGCCGGAAACGGCCGCCTTTTATGTTTGATCGGGCGAGGCGTCCATGACTGTTGCCGATACACAGCCGCATATGCAGAGCACCAGGGAGATCCGCACCGCCTGGGAGCGGATGGTCGCCAGGCGCCGCTTCTACACCATCCTCGGCCTGGTTATTCTGATTGCGGCTTTCGCAAGCTCCGTTCGCTTCGCCGACGAGAGCAATGCCGGCCATTTCTTCGACCGCCTGCCGCATCTTTTCGATTTCTTGAGCTGGCTCATCCCTAAGGATTGGAACGACGTCTGGCGCGCGCTGTTCGACATTGCGAGCGCAAACGACAAGGGCGGCGAAGAATTCAATTTCGACAAGGGCCGCGTCTACGTCTGGGGCGCCTTCTATATCCCTGAATATTTCGAACTGATGATCGTGACGATCAACGTGGCGCTGATTTCGACGATCGTCGCCTTCATCTTTGCCGTTCCCTTGAGCTTCTTTGCCGCGCGCAACCTGACGAGTTCATGGCCGCTGCGCATCTTCACCAAGCGCCTGATGGAATTCCTGCGCGCCTTCCCCGAGATCGTCATCGCCGGCCTGTTTTCGGCGATCCTGTCGATCGGGCCGGTCGCCGCCATCATCGCCATAACCCTGCACACGATCGGCGCGCTCGGCAAACTCTTCTACGAGGTGGCCGAAAATATCGACATGAAGCCGCATGAGGGCATGAAAGCCGTCGGCGCCAACTGGTGGGAGCGGGTGCGCTTCGCCGCCGTGCCGCAGGTGCTGCCGAATTTCACCTCCTATGCGCTCTTACGCCTCGAGATCAACGTGCGTGCCTCGACCATTATCGGCGCCGTCGGCGGCGGCGGCATCGGCGAGGAGCTGAAGCTTTCGATCTCGCGTGGTTTCGGCGCCAAGACGATGGCGCTCGTTTTGATGCTGTTCGTGACGATCGTCGCCGTCGACCAATTCTCCGCATGGCTGCGCCGCCGCCTCGTCGGCGAGCACGCCTTCCTCCTGCAACATTGAGGCCGCCATGACGGTGATCGACGCCAACCGCATGCACGAAATCGAAGCGCGCTATCCGGAATATTTCCACCGCTCGTTCCGCCAGCGTTTCGGCGGGCTGATGATCCTAATCGCGACGCTGCTCTACAGTCTCTATGCCGTCTGGTTCTTCGACCTGCCCAAGCTTTTCGCCGAAGCCCATTGGGAACGCGTCGGCATTTATCTCAGCCAATGGGTGAGCTACGACGTTCAGCCGGAATTCCGCATCGAGGACGACGGCTCGATCGACATCCGCTATCCGCGCTTCTCGCCGCTCGGCGACAATCCGCATCCGGACTGGCTGGTCAACAATCCCGACGGCAGCATCACCGTGTCGATCAGCGGCACCAGCCGTACGGTCACCGTTTCGAAGAGCCAGACGGTCGTCACCGCCCACGGCATCACCGTTCCGGTCGATGTTTCGAGCGGTGCGCCTGAGGTGGTCGGACCAGTGCCCGGCTGGATGACCGTCTATAACGACAATGTGCTTGCCGATCTCGGATTTGCCGGCAATGTCAGCATCTCAGTCGACCGAGTGAAGATCCGCAAACGTTTCATCGGCTGGGCAAATTTCATCTTCGACACGCAGTCGTCCTTCTTCGACAAGCCGCTCGGCGAGGTCGTCGGCCTCATCGTCTCCGGGCCGCGCATCAAGCCCGACCAGTCCAACCTGTCGCTCGCCTTCGACGACATCTGGAACAACAGCGAATGGCAGCATGGCGACGTCTGGACCAAACTTTTCCAGACGATCGTCATGGCATTCCTCGGAACGCTGCTGGGGTCGCTCGCCGCTTTCCCGCTCGCCTTCCTGGCGGCACGCAACATCACGCCGAACCGGCTCCTCAATCAGATCCTCAAGCGTTTCTTCGACTTCCTTCGTTCGGTCGACATGCTGATCTGGGCGCTGTTCCTGACACGCGCCTTCGGGCCCGGCCCGCTTGCCGGCAGCGGCGCGATCTTCCTCACCGAGACCGGCACACTCGGCAAGCTCTATTCCGAAGGGCTGGAGAATATCGACAACAAGCAGCGGGAAGGCATCAAATCGACCGGCGCTCAAACCGTGCTGGTCCATCGTTACGGCATTATGCCGCAGATCGTTCCCGTCATCGTCAGCCAGACGCTCTACCAATGGGAATCGAACGTGCGTGGCGCGACGATTATCGGCGCCGTCGGCGCCGGCGGCATTGGTCTCAAACTCTGGGAGGCGATGCGCACCAACGCCAACTGGGAAAACGTCGCCTACATGGTCATCCTGATCCTGATCGTCGTCTTCCTTTTCGACGCCGCCTCGAACGCGCTGCGCCACCGGCTGATGGGCACGAAAACCCACTGATCCATCGGCTGGAAAGGCCGTGGCGGCGCTGCCGCCATCATCATTCTGTCACGGAAATCTTTTAGCCGGGAGCCTGCTTGCGGTTCGCCGCCAAATCACTGCACATTGCGCTCCCCGTTCGACGATCCCCAGGATAAAAGCCTTGCGCTACGCTCTCTATTTTTCGCCGCCGAAGGATGATCCCCTGACCGGCGCGGCCTCGCTCTGGCTCGGCCGCGATGCTTTCAGTGACGAGACCTATCCTGCACCGGAGCATGAGCGGCTCGGTGCGGCAGAGCAGTTCGAGCTGACTGCCGATCCGCGCCGCTACGGCTTTCACGCGACGATCAAGGCGCCGTTTTCGCTCGCCGCTTCGGTCACCGAGAGGGATCTTATGGCCGTCGTCGAGGAGTTTGCCGCGCGCACTGAAGCCTTCGAGATTCCCAAGCTGGTGCTCGGCCAGCTCGGCCGTTTTTTTGCCCTCGTTCCCGGTTCTGTTCATCAACCGCTTCAGGATTTCGCCGCGAAGGTGGTAAGATCCTTCGAACCGTTCCGCGCAGCGCTTACCGAGGCCGATATGGCGCGGCGCAACCCGGAGAAGCTCAGCGACAGCCAGCGCGCCAATCTGCAGCGCTGGGGTTATCCTTATGTGATGGAGGATTTCGGCTTCCACATGACGCTCACCGGCCAGGTGCCCGAGCCACGCGCCTCGGTGATGAAAACCATTCTGACCGAGCGTTTTGCCGATTTCACCGGCCGGCCGCTTACGATTTCCGGCCTCGCCGTCTTCACCGAGGAGACGCGCGGCGCCCCGTTCAAAGTTCATTCCTGGCTGCCGCTTTCCGGCGCCAAAAGCTGAAAGACCCGACGAGATGAGCAAAGAGACCGTGTTTTCCAACGCCCGCATCGTTCTCGAGGATAACATCCTCGCAGGCTCGATCCTCATTCGCGACGGCAAGATCGCCGACATTTCCGAAGGAAGCTCGGTAGCCGGCGAAGATTTCGAAGGCGACTATGTCATTCCCGGCCTCGTCGAGCTGCATACCGACCATCTCGAAGGCCATTATCAGCCGCGTCCCGGCATCCGTTGGAACAAGACAGCCGCGGTCCAGGCGCATGACGCCCAGATCGTCACATCGGGCATCACCACGGTGTTTGACTGCCTGCGCATGGGTGCGGATGAGGACGGCGGCTTCGAACATGGCGAGATGCGGGAAATGGCCGACGCCATCCAGTCGGCGGAAAAGGAAGGCCGGCTGCGCGCCGAGCATCTCCTCCACCTGCGCTGCGAGGTCTCGGCCGACAATGTGCTCGAACATTTCGGCGATTTCGAAAACGATCCTCATGTGCGGCTCGTTTCGCTGATGGACCATGCGCCCGGCCAGCGGCAGTTCCAGACGATGGACCAGTATATCTTCTACTACCAGAAGAAGCGGGGCCTGAGCGACGAGGTCTTCGCCCGTTTCGTCGCCAAGCGCCAGGCCGAATCGGCGCGAAATTCGACGCCGCACCGCAATGCCATCGCCAAGGTCTGTGCCGAACGCGGCATCACGGTCGCCAGCCATGACGATGCGACGCTGTCGCATGTCGGCGAGGCGATCGACAACGGCGTGCGGCTTGCCGAATTCCCGACCAGCTTCGACGCCGCCCGCGCCTCGCACGAACACGGCATGAGTGTGCTGATGGGTGCGCCGAACATCGTGCGCGGCAAATCCCATTCCGGCAATATCGCCGCCCGCGACCTCGCCGAGATGGGCGTGCTCGACGTGCTGTCCTCCGATTACGTGCCGCTCAGCCTGCTGCATGCGCCCTTCATCCTCGCCGATGAAGTCGAGAGCATTACCCTGCCGAAGGCAATCGCCATGGTGACGTCGACGCCGGCGCGCACCGTCAGTCTCAACGACCGCGGCCGGATCGCCACCGGGCTGCGCGCCGATCTCGTCCGCGTCCACCGTTCGCATGGCGTGCCGGTGACACGCTCCGTCTGGCGCCAGGGACGCCGTGTCGCATGAGCCCGTACGAACCCCATCCAGGAGCCGGAGCCGAACGCGGCATCATGGTCGTCGTCGTCGGGCCGAGCGGCGCCGGCAAGGACACGCTGATGAACCTTGCCGCCCGGCATTTCGCCGGCCGCGCCGACATTCATTTCACCCGCCGCGTCATCACCCGGCACCGCGACGCAGGCGGCGAAGACCATCTTTCCGTCTCCCTCCAGGGGTTTGCCGCCATGGAGCAGTCGGGCTCCTTCGCCGTTTGGTGGGAGGCCCATGGCTTGAAATACGGTATTCCAGCCGAGGTCTCGGTGGCATTGTCGCGCGGCCATGTCGTCGTCGCCAATGGTTCACGCTCGGCGCTTCACCGTTTCCAGTCCGCTTTCCCGCGGCTCAAGGTGATCAACGTCACCGCTCGCCCGGAAGTGCTCGCCAGCCGGCTGGAGGCGCGCGGGCGCGAGACGCATGAGGATATCATGGCGAGACTCGCCCGCGGGCCGCTGACGGTGCGCGGCGACTATGACGTGGCGGAGCTCGACAATAGCGGCTCGCTCGAAGAGGCCAAGCAGAAGATGGTCACGATCCTCGATGGGCTGCTCGCCGAGGTATGACCGCAATTGAGAGGAAGGGCATGCGCGCCATCAAAGTGGTCGGCTACGATCCTTCCTGGCCGCGGCTCTTTGCTGACATCGGCGCCGAAATCTCCATCCTGCTCGGCAATCTCGTGCTGTCCATCGACCATATCGGCAGTACCTCGGTGCCCGGGCTCGCCGCCAAGCCGAAGATCGACCTCGACGTCGTCACCATCTCCGACGACGTTCTGCCGAAAGCGATCGAGATCGCGCGCGCGTCAGATTTCGTTTTCCATGGCGACAGAGGCGAGAAACGCTGGGCGTTCACCCGAGATCGTGAAGGCTACGGGTTCAAGCTCTATCTCTGCGGCCCCGACAATTGCGCCCATCGCGAGCGCATCCTGTTTCGCAACTATCTGCGGGATCACCCCGAAAGGGCCAAAGCCTACGCCGATCTGAAACGCCGCCTGGCCGCCGAGGCAGACGGCGATTGGGATTTATACACCGGCGGAAAGACCGCGTTCATCAGCGAGACGCTGCGGTTGGCATGCCTATCGACTATTGGCGTGGATCGCCGCTTTCATTAGAGGCGTGACCTCCCGTCGTTTCAGCGATCGACTGCTGCAGCCACGCTCGGAAACGCGCCGATGTCACCTCGTTCCATCGCTCACGGGGTCCGACGACATAATATCCGCCAAGCCGAACATCGGTTTCGAGCAATTCGACGAGCCGCCCGGCGCGCAGGTCATCCGCAGCGATCAGGCGGGTGGCCAGCGCTATTCCTTGACCTGCCACCGCGGCGTCGACCGTCAGGTTGGCTGACCACAGCCGCGGACCGTTCAATGTCACTTCATGCTCGAAGCCAGCCTTGCGAAACCATTGCCGCCACTGATCGCGGCTTTCCTCGTGGATCAGCGGCTGTCGCACCAGATCGTCGAGGGTCCGTATCGGAGCGTTTCGGCTGATCCATTCGGGGCTGGTGACCGGGAACATGCGAGGCCTTTCCAGCAGGATCCAGCGGACATTCCCCCTTGGCTCCTCGGAATAGCGGATGTCGATATCGGCCTCATAACGGGTGAAATCTGGCTCAAGATCGGTCGCGCGCATCACGAAATCGATGCCCGGCAAGGCAAGCTGGAGCTGATTGAAGCGTGGCGTCAGCCACCGTGTGGCGAAACCGGGCACGCACCAAATGCGCAAGACCGTGCGGTTGACTGCTGGGCGCAGCTCTGCCGTCGATTTGGCAATGAGATCGAAAGCCGCCCCGACTGTCTCGGCAAAAACTCTGCCTTCCGCCGTCAGCCTGATGCCGCGCGGGCCGGCATCGACAAGCCGCGTGCCAAACCAGGCTTCGAGATTGCGGACGTGACGGGATATGACGGTGTGACTGAGATTGAGATCGTCCGCAGCTCTCCGCATCGATCCCAGGCGGCTGACCGCCTCGAAGGCGCGCACCATGGAAAGCGGCGGCAAACGTCCGCGTTTTGGAACACCTTCCTGTTCATCCGCCGATGATTTCCCCCTGCGCAATCCTGTCTCCCAGAACGGAAATTGGTTCTGCCGAACCAAGATCGGAATGCCGTCTACATCTTCATATGCCATGGAATTTGCAATTTTGGCGTAACGAAGAGTGGTGCACGGTGGTGCATAGGATGCACCACCTGCTTACTGATTGGCAATCGCGTTTTTCCGCCTTTCGCAAGCGAAAACATCCAATTTGCCGGCGGTGCGACCACTTGTCGGAGGAGACTGGTCGGGAGCGGTGCATCTATGTGTCCACCGCGGTCAACAAAAAGCGCCTTTCCGCCCCGCAGGACATTCGCCAGCATTGCCCGCAACACGCCGCTCCGCCTCGGAGATGACACCACGGCAAAGTCCGCAGACGCCGGCTTTGCCCATCCCTTGCGAGCGGCCGCGATTGCCGACGATCCCCAAGGATCGTGGCTGTCAACCGGCGTCAGACGGACGCTCAACAAACAGGGGAAGCGAATGAAATTCAACAACACTTCGACGATTGCAGCTCTCAGCCTGCTGTCGCTGGCGCTTGCTACGGGGCCGAGCGCGGCCCGGGATCTTACCATCGCGTCCTGGGGCGGGAACTTTCAGGATGCGCAGCGAGAGATCTATTTCAAGCCGTTCTCCAATATTGCCGGCAAGCCTCTGCTCGACGAAGGCTGGGACGGCGGCATTGGTGTCCTTCAGGCAAAGGTCAAGGCGGGCAATCCTTCCTGGGATGCCGTAGAGGTTGAAGCCGACGAGCTCTCGCTCGGCTGCGCCGACGGGCTTTTTGAGAAAGTGGACTGGAACAAGCTTGGCGGCAAGGATGCGTTTCTGCCTTCCGCGGTGAGTGATTGCGGCGTCGGCGCCATCGTCTGGTCGACCGCCATCGCCTATGACGGTGCCAAGATTGCCGATGGCCCGAAGTCCTGGGCCGATTTCTGGGACGTGAAGAAATTTCCCGGCAAGCGCGCCCTGCGCAAGGGACCGAAATACACGCTCGAATTCGCGCTGATGGCCGACGGCGTGCCGGCGGACAAAGTTTACGACGTCCTCGCGACGCCTGAGGGCATCGACCGCGCCTTCGCCAAGCTTGACGCGTTGAAAGCGCACCTTGTCTGGTGGACCTCGGGTGCGCAGCCGCTGCAACTGCTTGCTTCCGGCGAAGTGGCCATGACCAGTGCCTATAATGGCCGCATCACCGGCATCAACCGTTCCGAGGGTCGGCAGTTCAAAGTTGTCTGGCCGGGCAGCATCTATGCCGTGGATAGCTGGGTCGTTCTGAAGGGCGCCGAAAACAAGGAGGCGGCCTTTGACTTCATCGCCTTCGCCAGCAAAGCGGAAAACCAGGCAAAGCTGCCGCAATTTATCGCCTACGGCCTCCCGAACAAGGAAGCCGGCAAAAGCGTGCCGCCGGACCAGTTGGCCGACTTGCCCACCACCCAAGCCAA
This sequence comes from Rhizobium redzepovicii, assembly GCF_019793435.1. Taxonomy (GTDB): domain Bacteria; phylum Pseudomonadota; class Alphaproteobacteria; order Rhizobiales; family Rhizobiaceae; genus Rhizobium; species Rhizobium redzepovicii. The sequence goes on from NZ_JAILYH010000007.1 coordinate 185,556, forward strand.
CATGCAGGAAGCAGTCAGCCTTGATACGGATTTCTGGATCGACAATTCGGAAGCATTGACCAAAAGGTTCGACGCCTGGCTGGCACAATAGCGGACGGAATATCGCCCCCGCGGGATCGCTTCTGCCGATCGACCCGTGGGGGCTTCCGCACATTTTCGTCACTTCGCTCCCAGGAGCCGACAATCCGAACGGAGGGCCATCATGGCTGCGCCGCGCATACGCTTTGAAAGAATCTCAAAATCCTTTGGCGTGCACCAGGTCGTCAAAGACCTGACGCTCGACATCGAGAGGGGCGAGTTCGTCAGCCTTCTGGGCCCGTCCGGTTCAGGCAAGACAACTTTGCTGATGATGCTGGCGGGTTTCGAAAACCCGACCGCCGGCGGTATTTTTCTCGACGGCCGCCGCATCGACCACCTGCCTCCGCATCGGCGCGAGATGGGCGTCGTCTTCCAGAATTATGCGCTCTTTCCGCATATGTCGATCGCCGACAACATCGCCTTTCCTCTGAGGATGCGCGGGGTCGGACGAAGCGAGATCGACGAGCGCGTGAAACGCGCCCTCGATATGGTGCAACTGTCGGCGATGAGCAGCAGGAGGCCCGCCCAGCTTTCCGGCGGCCAGCAGCAGCGCGTGGCGCTTGCCCGCTCCCTGGTGTTCGAGCCGGCCGTCGTGCTGATGGACGAGCCGCTTGGGGCACTCGACAAACAGCTGCGCGAACAGATGCAGCTCGATATCCGAGCCCTCCACAAGCGCCTGGAACTGACCGTGGTGTTCGTGACCCACGATCAATCCGAGGCACTGACCATGTCGGACCGGATTGCGGTCTTCAACCACGGCAACATCGAGCAGATCGGTTCGCCGCGTGATATTTACGACCGCCCGCAGACACGTGTCGTCGCCGAATTCATCGGCGAAACCAATCTGATAGAAGGAACGGTCAAGGTGACGGGCACAGCCGGCACCTCCGTCGAGATCGCCGACGGACGGCATGTGATGGTACCGGGCAACAGTTCTCTCTCTGTCGGAAGCCGTGTCCACATTTCCGTTCGCCCCGAGCGCATTTCTCTGGCGGCCGGCGGCATCGGCGCAGCGGCGAACGCCCTGCCGGCAAAAATACTCGACAGCGTCTATCAGGGCGACCACCTGCGGGTGCAGCTCGATGAGGATGCCTTCCGCTTCGTGGTCCGGACGGACATGCGATCGGCGGAGTGGCCGATCGGAGCCGAGGTGGTGGCGCACTTCACACCTGATGACTGCTGGGTGATCGCAGCATGAGTGCTTTCCGTCGACGCACCGGCACCTTTGCCCTCATCCTCCCCCTGACCCTGTTCCTGGGTGTCTTCTTCATCTGGCCGCTTCTGACCGTGCTGGAGCAGGCGGTGTCCGATCCAGTCGTCAGTAAAAACCTGCCGCGGACGACAGCGGCGATTTCGGCCTGGAACCTTAACTCCGAACCCACCGACGAAATGCGGAGGGCTCTTGTCGACGACCTGAAATCGCTCGACGACGACCAGAAACTGGGAGAGGTGGTTCGAAGACTGAACAGCGCCCAGCCGGGTTTCCGCACACTGATGCGAAAGACCGTCGCGGCCGTGAGAGACAGTACCGGGCCGGTAAGCCTCGCAGAGATCGACGCTCGATGGAACGACGTTGCCTTCTGGCGGGCAATCGCCGAAGCGACCTATCCTTATACCGATCGCAACCTGCTTGCCGCGGTCGATCTTCAGCATGACGCATCGGGGGCGATCGTGGCGATGCCGGCCGGAGAGTCCGCCAATCAGGCGATTCTGCTGAGAACATTCGCCGTGGCCGCCGTCGTGACGCTCGCGACCTGTCTCATCGGCCTGCCATATGCGATGCTGGCCGCCGCCTCGAGCGGCTGGCGACGACAACTCCTGCTTGCGGCGGTCCTCCTGCCGCTATGGACATCGCTGCTGGTGCGCACGGCCGCCTGGTACGTGCTCCTTCAGGACAAAGGACTCATCAACTCCCTCCTCGTATCGCTCGGCCTCCTCAACACTCCGTTGCCGCTTCTTTTCAATCGGACGGGTGTCGTCATCGCCATGACGCATGTGCTGCTGCCGTTCATGGTTCTGCCGATCTACAGCGTCCTTATCGCAATCCCGCGGAACCTGATGCCGGCGGCAGCCTCTCTCGGCGCGAGGCCGATCCGGGGCTTTCTGCATATCCTGCTGCCTCTGGCCCTGCGCGGCATTGCCTCCGGCGGACTGCTCGTGTTCATGGCAGCACTCGGTTACTACATCACACCGGCGCTCATCGGCGGACCGAAGGACCAGATGATCAGTTCGGTGATCGCCTTCTACGCCGCGGGCTCCGCCAATTGGGGCATGGCCGGTGCGCTCGGTATGGTGCTGCTCGCCGTGACGATCGCGCTCTACGGCGTTTACGGCCGGATATCCATGAAGACGACGGGGGCGTGACATGACAATTCGGTTGCTAAAATTTCTGTTCGGCGCAGCAACGGTCACTTTTCTGCTGGCTCCGCTTTTGGCGATCCTTCCGATCGCATTTACCTCCAGCAGCTTCCTGGCCTATCCCATTCCTTCTTTTTCGGCTCGCTGGTTTGCGGAACTGGCAACCGAGGAGGCCTGGCGACGATCCATCGTCAACAGCTTGCTGATCGGAACGGGGACCACTTTGCTTTCCACCATGCTCGGCATTCTGGCTGCACTGGCGTTGCGCAGGCGCGTTGTTTTTGCCGCGGCGCTGAGGACGATATTCCTCCTGCCGATGGTCGTTCCAGCCGTGGTGCTCGGCGTCGGGCTGCAGATCCTGTTTGCCGGCCTCGGATTTCCAAACACATTTGCGGCCGTGATCGTGGCGCATACGGTTGTCGCCGTGCCCTTTGTGCTGGTTAGCATCACCGCCTCGCTTGAGGGCATCGACTGTCGCACCGAGCGTGCGGCCGCGAGCCTGGGGGCTTCTCCGGCGAAGGTCTTCTGGAAAGTGACGCTGCCGCTCGCCATGCCCGGCGTCCTCTCCGGCGCCGTGCTTGCCTTTGCCACCTCGCTGGATGAAGTCGTCCTGACCCTGTTCGTCGCCGGACCAAACCAGCTGACGCTCGCCCGCCAGATGTTCTCGTCGATTCGCGAAAACATCAGCCCGGCCATCGTGGCGGCGGCATTTCTGTTTATCGTCGGGACGATCTTTCTCGGAGGCCTGCTCGCGGTGGTGCACAAACGCGCCGCCCGGTCTGCGGCCCCAGCCTGAGGCCAGGGCCGTTCGTCCTTCGGGGAACCGATGACTCCCGTTACTCGCCGTCACCCCGACCGGAAACGATCTCGCGCTTGCCGACATGGTTGGCCGGCCCGACCAGGCCTTCCTTTTCCATGCGTTCGACCAACGAGGCGGCTCTGTTGTAGCCAATGCCGAGGCGGCGCTGGATGTAGGAGGTGGAGCACTTCTTGTCGCGCATGACGACCTTGACCGCCTGCTCGTAGAGCTCGTTGCCATCCTCGGAGGCCATGGCGCTCTTGTCGAAGACGGCGCCGGCTTCCTCCTCTTCGGGCTCTTCCTCCTCGTCGGCGGTGACGGTGTCGAGATATTCGGGGCGGCCCTGGGTCTTCAGGTGGGCAACGACCTTTTCGACCTCGGCATCAGAGACGAAGGGACCGTGGACGCGGGAAATCCGCCCGCCGCCCTGCATGTGCAGCATGTCGCCCTGGCCGAGCAGCTGCTCGGCCCCCTGTTCGCCGAGAATGGTGCGGCTGTCGATCTTCGAGGTCACCTGGAAGGAGATGCGGGTCGGGAAGTTCGCCTTGATCGTGCCGGTGATCACGTCGACCGACGGGCGCTGCGTCGCCATGATCAGGTGGATGCCGGCGGCACGCGCCATCTGCGCTAGACGCTGGATCGCGCCTTCGATCTCCTTGCCGGCGACCATCATCAGGTCGGCCATTTCGTCGACGATGACGACGATATAAGGCATCGGCGTCAGGTCCAGCGCTTGGTTTTCTTCGATCGGGGCACCGGTGCCCTTGTCGAAGCCGACCTGGACCATGACATGGATGGTCTCGCCCTTGTCGCGGGCCTGCGCCACGCGGTCGTTATAGCCATCGATGTTGCGCACGCCGAGGCGCGACATCTTGCGGTAACGCTCTTCCATCTCGCGCACGGCCCATTTCAGCGCCATGACCGCCTTCTTCGGATCGGTGACGACGGGCGTCAGCAGATGCGGGATGCCGTCATAGACGGAAAGTTCGAGCATCTTCGGGTCGACCATGATCAGCCGGCACTGTTCCGGCGTCATGCGGTAGAGGAGCGACAGGATCATCGTGTTGATGGCGACCGATTTGCCCGAGCCGGTGGTGCCGGCGACGAGCAGATGCGGCATCTTCGCCAGCTCGGCGATCACGGGCTCGCCGCCGATGGTCTTGCCGAGGCCGAGCGCCAGCTTGTAGCCGCTCTTCTCGAAATCCTGGCTTTCGATCATCTCGCGGAAATAGACTGTTTCACGGGTGACATTCGGCAGTTCGATGCCGATGACGTTGCGGCCGGGCACGACGGCGACGCGGGCCGAAAGCGCCGACATCGAGCGGGCGATATCGTCGGCCAGGCCGATGACGCGCGATGACTTCACGCCGGGCGCCGGCTCGAACTCATAGAGGGTGACGACGGGGCCGGGGCGGACATGAATGATCTCGCCCTTGATGCCGAAATCCTCAAGCACGCTTTCCAGAAGCCCGGCATTCTGCTCCAGCGTCTCCTGCGACATGATCTCGCCGAGCCGTTCCGGCGGCTCCTGCAACAGGGCACGCGGCGGGAATTCATAGCCGGAGGCGTCGATCCTTTCCGGCCTTGCCGCCAGGCGCGGCGACGGCAGAACCGCGGCGACGGGCGGCGTGCGCTGGGGCACAGGCGCGGCCTGAGGGGCTGGAGCGACGTGAAGAGCAGGCGCCGGCTGAGGCACGGGCGCAATCGGAGAGGTCAGCGCAGGCGCAGGGGCCGGCACAACAGGGATCTCGACGGGGATGCGCCTTGGCCGTTCCAGGGATATGGCGGCCGGGGGGCGCGGGGCAGGCTTTGCGGAGGGCGCAGCGGCCGGCAGAACCGGGCGGGAGGCGGCGGTAGCAGCGGCCGGCCGGCCCGGGCGCCATTCCATGATGCGGAACAGCGACGTGATCGATTCTGGCGCCGTCTCGGCCTTCGGGAACGAGATCACGGCAGGCGCGCGAACCGGCTCGGCCTCTTCGAAGGCCATGACCTCCCAGAAGGCGAAATCCGAAATGGAAGAAAGCTCGGCGGTGGCCCGGAAAGCAGGCGCGGCCAGCTCGTCGGGAACAAGGGATGGCTGCAGTTCGATCATCTGCGGTGCTGCGGGAAGTTCGTCCGGCTCCGGCAGATAGATATCGAAGGGCACGTCGACGGCGACCGGCTCGATCCGTATCGCCTGCTGCCCCATCTGCGAATCATCGCGGACGGGTTCATCCGGCACCCGCCGCTTGCTGATCAGCGTTTCCGGCGTGCGGGTAAAACGGACGTTCGGCGCGAGGGAAAAATTGCTCTGCCAGATCGGCGCCGCCGGCTTTTCTCCCGGCTCGACCGCCGGAAGGTCCGTTTCAGTCCCGCTGGAAAAGTCCCCGGCGTCCGTCAAATTGGTTCTGGGAAAACGCATGCGTCCGCTACTCACTCATGCCTAACAAATTACGACCCTACCGGGATAGAAAAGGAAGGTTAATAAGTTCCTTCCCGCCGTATCGTTCCGACACGGCTCCCGTCGCTAATTCGCTGCGATTTCAGTGAGTTGAATTGAACGGAAAAATCTTTGCCGATTTTGTGGAGACGAGGCTAATGCGCCTCGTCCCAATTGCTGGCGGCGCGCGCGTCGACCCTCAGCGGCACGCGCATTTCGAGCGCCGGCATGGTGGCGTTTTCCATGACCGAGACGATAACCGGCATCGCCTTTTCGACATCCTCGTCCTCGACTTCGAAAATGAGTTCGTCATGCACCTGCAACAGCATGCGGACGCGATCGCCAAGACCGACTTCGGCGAGCGCCGGCTCCATCCTGATCATCGCCCGGCGGATGACGTCGGCGGCCGAGCCCTGGATCGGCGCGTTGATCGCGGCACGCTCGTTGAAGGCGCGCACGGACGGGTTGGAAGAGCGGATTTCGGGATAGTTGATTCGCCGGCCGAAGATCGTCTCGACATAACCTTTGTCGCGCGCCATCGCCTTGCGGCTTTCCATATAATCGCGGATGCCGGGGAAACGCTCGAAATACTTCTTGATGTAGTCGCCGGCTTCCGAGCGCTCGATCGACAGCTGGTTGGCAAGGCCGAAGGCCGAAATGCCGTAGATGATGCCGAAATTGATCGCCTTGGCGCGGCGGCGGACTTCGCCCGGCATGCCTTCAACCGGCACGCCGAACATTTCCGAGGCGGTCATGGCGTGGATATCGACGCCATCCTCGAAGGCCTTGGTCAGCTGCGGGATCTCGGCCACATGGGCAAGCACGCGCAATTCGATCTGGCTGTAGTCGGCGGAAATCAGCTTGTGGCCCGGCGTCGAGATGAAGGCGGTGCGGATCTTGCGGCCTTCGGCGGTGCGCACCGGAATATTCTGCAGGTTCGGCTCGGAAGAGGACAAGCGCCCCGTCGTCGTCGATGCCAGCGAATAGGAGGTGTGGACCCGCTTCGTCTCGGCGTGGACATAGCCGGGGAGCGCATCGGTATAGGTGGATTTCAGCTTGGTCAGCTGGCGCCAGTCGACGATCTTGCGCGGCAGCTCGAAACCGGCGGCGGCTAGATCCTCAAGCACCTGCGCCGAGGTGGACCATTGCCCGGTTTTCGTCTTGCTGCCGCCGGCAAGACCCATCTTGCCGAACAGAATATCGCCGAGCTGCTTCGGCGAGCCGATGTTGAACCGCTCGCCGGCGAGCATATAGATCTCGTCTTCCAGCCTGGCGGCGCCCTGGGCCAATTCACCGGACAGGCGCGACAGGATCTGCCGGTCGACGGTGATTCCGCGCGCTTCCATGCGCGCCAGCACCGGCAGCAGCGGCCGTTCCAGCCGTTCATAGACGCTGGTCAGGCCGGCCGCCACCAGCCGCGGTTTCAGCACCAGCCAGAGCCGCAGCGTCACGTCGGCATCTTCGGCGGCATAATGGGTGGCGCGGTCGATATCGACGAGATCGAAGGTGACGTTCGCCTTGCCGCTGCCCGCCACATCCTTGTAGGGGATCGGCGTGTGGCCGAGGAATTTTTCCGAGAGCGGGTCCATGCCGTGGGCGCCGGTGCCGGCGTCGAGCACGTAGGAGATCAGCATCGTGTCGTCGAAACTCCTAGTCTCGATGCCGTAGCGCTGCATCAGCAGGTAATCGTATTTGAGGTTCTGGGCGACCTTGAGGACCGCAGCGTCCTCCAGCAGGGCCTTCAGCCGCGGCAGAGCGTCACGCATGGGGATCTGGTTGTCGGCAAGGCCGCCGCCGAGCAGATCGCCGACGCCGTTCTTGTGGGCGAGCGGTATATAGGCGGCGCGGATCTTCGTGCCGGTGGGATCCGCCGTATTGTCGGCGATTGCCAGCGAGAAGCCGACAAGCTCGGCCTGCATCGCATCCAGCGACGTTGTCTCGGTATCGAAAGCAACGAGGCCTGTGGCGCGCGCATCGGCGATCCACCGGTCGAGCGTGGCGAGATCCCGGATCGTCGCATAGGCCGTGTGATCGAAGGGCAGCGTCGCAAAGGCTTCGGCCCGCGCCTTGGCCAGATCGGCGGGCGAAAAGGCGCCTTCGACTGAAGCCTTGGCCTTCGCACGCGGCGGCACCGGCACCGATTCGCCGGAAACCTCGGGTATGCCGCCGGCAACCGGGGCCGGCTCGGCCGCATCGAGATCGGGGCCATGGGCAGCCTTGCCCCATTCAATGTTGACGATCGCCGGTTCGATGGCGCTCGCATCGCAATCGCAGACCTCGGCGACGCGGCGCGTCAGCGTCGTGAATTCCATCGTCTTCAGGAAACCGATCAGCTTCGGGCCGTTTTGCGGCTCCAGCACCAGCGCGTCGAGATCGAGGTCGAGCGGTACATCGGTGCGCAGCCGCACGAGGTCGCGCGAGAGCCTGGCCATATCGATATTGGCAAGGATCGTCTCGCGGCGCTTGACCTGCTTGATCTCGGTGGCCCGATCGAGCAGCGTGTCGAGATCACCATATTCCTCGAGCAGCTGGGCGGCGGTTTTCGGGCCGATGCCGGGAATGCCGGGCACATTGTCGACGGAATCACCGGTCATCGCCTGCAGGTCGATCATCTTTTCCGGCGGCACGCCCCATTTCTCGATGACATCGGGAATGCCGATCTGCTTGTCCTTCATGCTGTCATACATATGGACATTCGGGCTGACGAGCTGCATCAGGTCCTTGTCGGAAGAGACGATGGTGACATCGGCCCCCGAGGCCTCGGCCTGGCGGGCATAGGTGGCGATGATATCGTCGGCCTCAAAACCTTCGGTCTCGATGCAGGGCAGATTGAAGGCGCGGGTCGCCTCGCGGATCAGACCGAATTGCGGAATGAGCTCTTCCGGCGGGGCGGAGCGGTTCGCCTTATAGGCGTCGTAGAGATCCTTGCGAAAGGTCTTGGCGGAATAATCGAAGATGACGGCAAGATGCGTCGGCGTGACGCCGACATCGGTGTTGCGCGCGTCCCGCAACAGCTTCCACAGCATGTTGCAGAAACCGGAAACGGCGCCGATCGGCAGGCCGTCGGTCTTGCGGGTCAGTGGCGGAAGTGCATGAAACGCCCGGAAGATGAACCCGGAACCATCGACTAGGAAGAGGTGATCGCCTTTTTTCATGGCTGCATGGATAGCGCGGGCACGGGACAAGGTCCATATAAAGTTCGGCGGGCGAGGCGGAAGATTCCGCTCACCAAACTGTTACCGATTTGTAACGATCACCCTCCCTTGAAAAACCACATTCTCAAGCACAAATCCATGTCACCGGCGCTTGATCGCGCCGCGGGTCTGATTACCGGCTTGTCCCCCGCCGCGTCAGGCTTGGACAAAGGCCTTATCCCCCTCTCCGGGCCTTTGTCCCCACTTTAAGGTCGCCATGGCCAACCTCCAGGCCATGGCGACTTTTGTTTTTCCAGGCACTCGAAATTATCGTCGCGGCTTGCATATTTTGGAGTATCGCATGCGATTTGCTGCATTGTCTCCGGCATGGTTTTGAGCCTAACTTGCAATCATGGGATTTAACCGCATGGATTCGGGAGCCTACCTTGCCAGCCAGCTGGCGAAGGGTTTTGCCCGCTCGCTGCACCAGCGCGCGGTCGGGCTCGGTTTTTCTCCCGGCCAGTTCCCCATCCTGCTGGAACTCTGGGCCGAGGACGGACTGACCCAGAAACAGCTTCTCGAGCGGGTCGATATCGAGCAGGCGACCATGGCCAATACGCTGTCGCGCATGGTCCGCGACGGGCTGATCGAACGCCGGCCGCATCCATCCGACAAGCGGGCGCAACTGCTCTTCCTGACGCCGAAAGCCCGCGCCATGGAGGCCGAGGCGATCGAAACCGCGCGCAAGGCCGACCTTGCGTTGTTTAAAGGTTTTCGGGTTTTCGAGCGCGAGCTGACGCTCGAATATATCCGCCGTCTTCTGGAAAACGCCAAGGCGCTCTGAGCGCGATCATTCGCTGCGATTTTCGCTGACAAGGCGTGTGCGCCGTCGCGGCGGCACGGCGGTTCCGGCTTGCTCCGACAGGATGCTTTTGCGAACGGCCGGCTTCATGCTCGGCTCGATATCCGGCTTGCCGAGCAGCAGGCCCTGCACCTGCGCGCAGCCTTCCTCGACGACGATCCGGCGCTGCATCTCGGTTTCCACACCCTCGGTGACGACGGGCATGCCGAGGCTGTGGCCGAGACCGATAATCGCCCGCACGATCGATCGCGCCGCCGCGTCATGCTCCAGCACCCCGGTGAAGCTGCGGTCGACCTTGATCTTGTCGAAGGGAAACGAGCGCAGGTTCGAAAGCGAAGAGTAGCCGGTGCCGAAATCGTCCATGACGATGTGCACCCCCAACCGACGCAGGCGCTGCAGCGTTGCCATCACCCGGTCGCGATCGCGGATCAGGGCTGTCTCGGTGATTTCAAGCTCCAGCCGATCGGCTGCTAGCCCCGTCTCGGCGAGGACCGCCTCGACCCGCTCGCACAGGTTGGGCAGCATGAACTGCACCGGCGAAACATTGACCGCAATCCTCAGCGGCTGCGGCCAGCGCGCGGCCTCCATGCAGGCCTGCTGCAATATCCATTCGCCGAGCTGAACAATCGATCCGCTTTCCTCGGCGATCGGGATGAAAATGTCGGGCTCGGTCATGCCGTGGCCCGGCCGGTGCCAACGCATCAAGGCCTCGTAGCCGCTGATCTCGCCGTTCTGCGCGTTGAGGATCGGCTGATAGCTGACATAGAGTTGGTTGCGGATGATCGCGTGGCGCAAGTCACTTTCGATCTGGCGGCGGTTGCGCGCCGCTTCGTCCATTTCCGCGTCGAAGAAACAGGCCCTGCCGCGGCCATCATGCTTGACCCGGTAGAGCGCGGTATCGGCGTTGTTGCAGAGTTCTTCGGCCGTGCTCCCATCTCTTGGATAGAGCGCGATGCCGAGGCTGACGCCGACCGCTGTGGGGTCACGGGCCGTGTCCATCTCGGCAGCGAATTCGTCGATGATATCAGCCGCAAGCTTTTGCGCCGCCGCCGGCTGCTGCCCATCGGACTGGATGATGGCGAATTCGTCGCCGCCGAGCCGGGCGATCGTATCACTCTCACCGGCAACCCGGCGCAGGATAGCGGCGACCTTGCGGAGAATCCGGTCGCCCTCGGCATGGCCGAAGATGTCATTGACGGCCTTGAACCGATCGAGGTCGAGACAGAACAGCGCAACCTCGGTGTTCTTGCGTTCCGCCACCTGCAGCGCCTGCCGGATGCGGGTGTCGAACAACGACCTGTTCGGCAGATCGGTGAGCACGTCGTGGTGGGCGAGATGCTCGATCATCTCCTCGGCCTGTTTGCGCTCGGTGAGATCGCGCACCGCCAGCACCTCGCAATCGCGGCCACGATAGACGATCCTGCTGGAGTTTACGTCTACGGCAATCTCTCTGCCGGTGCGGGTGTTCAGCAGCGTCTCGCCGGGCCTGTTCTCCCGGGGCGCCTGAACGACCGTCAGCACATCCGAGGGCGCCTTGCCCGAGAGATCGGCTAGCTTCCAGCCCGATAATGCCTGGAACCGTTCGTTGACATCGATGATCCGGCCTTCGCGCAGGATCAGCAGGCCCTCCTGCGAGGCATTGGCAAGTCCGCGCAGATCCGTCAGATGGCTTTGGACGAAGACCACGGCAAGGGCGACGAGGATAAGAGCCGTTGCCGCCACCACGACGATCGCGGCGAGCACCCGCGTGTCGAGCACCAATGTCGGAACCTGCATGCCGGGGTCCGGCACAAAGGTAATGCTGCCCATCGAGATGAAGTGAAGTGTGCAGATGGCGAGGACGAAGACCAGCGATGAGGTTAGGAGACGCCTCATGCCCTTCAGATTGAAAAAAATGTGGAAGGCGGCGCTCGACAGAAGCATTCCGGCGACGACCGCCGTCAGCGTCATCAAGGGATCGTAGAGGATGACCGCCTGTGTCTCGATCGCCTGCATGCCGGTCAGGTGCATGGAGGCGATGCCGAGTGCCATCAGCGCCCCGCCGCGAATGGAGGAAAATCTTCCCTCACGTTGCGAGGCGGCGAGGATCGCCACCCACGAGCCTCCGACCGACAGGAAAAAGGAGAGCAGCGTCAGGTCGAGCGCATAACTGATCGGCGTGCCACCATCATAAGCGAGCATGGCGATAAAGTGGGTTGCCCACACGCCGGTGCCGAAGGCAAAGCCCGACGCGCCGACCCAAAGCTTGCGCTGCCCGGCGTCGCACTCCTGGGCACGGGAATACAGCAGCATCGCCGCCATGGCGCCGACCAGGCAGACCACGGCCGCCACGATGACCAAGCGCCAATCATGATTGTCGCGAATACATGCAATGACCGAAAACATGTGCGCGCCCCCGAACAGCTGATTTTCGGCCGATGCTATTTAGGTTGTGCTAATTAACTGTAAATTGAATTAGATCTTTCTTTATTATCGCGGCAGATGTTTCCACAAGACCGAATTGCGTGGTTTCAGCATGCTAGCGCGCCCCTGATTTTTTACTTTTTGCGCCTCGCCTGCTTTCCCGGTTTGGTCTATCGTCCCGCCGAATTTCGAAAAGGAGTCGAAAATGGCCGACATACAACCGGTTCTTTCGCGTGCGGACCAGAATCTTTCATCGAGCCTCGAAAAACTGTTCGAGCTGCTGCGCATCCAGTCGATTTCCACCGATCCCGCCTACAAAGCCGAATGCCGCAAGGCCGCCGAATGGCTCGTCGCCTATCTCGAAGCGCTCGGCTTCGAAGCCTCCGTTCGCGACACGCCAGGCCATCCGATGGTCGTCGCTCACCATGCCGGCGCGTCCACCGGCGCGCCGCACGTTCTGTTCTACGGCCATTACGACGTTCAGCCGGTCGACCCGATCGAGCTTTGGGAAAACGACCCCTTCGAGCCGACGATCAAGGATGTCGGCAACGGCCGCAAGATCCTGACCGGCCGCGGCACGTCCGACGACAAGGGCCAGTTGATGACCTTCCTCGAGGCCTGCCGCGCCTATAAGGAGATCAACGGCGCGCTTCCCTGCCGCGTCACCATTCTCTTCGAAGGCGAGGAAGAATCCGGCTCGCCATCGCTGAAGCCCTTCCTCGAAGCCAATGCCGCCGAGCTCAAGGCCGATTATGCGCTGGTTTGCGATACCGGTATGTGGGACCGCGACACCCCGGCGATCGCCGCGGCACTGCGCGGCCTTGTCGGCGAGGAAGTCACCGTGACGGCCGCCGACCGCGACCTGCATTCCGGCCTCTTCGGGGGCGCTGCCGCCAATCCCATCCACATCCTCGTCGAGGCTCTCGCCGGCCTGCATGACGAGACCGGCCGCATCACGCTCGAGGGCTTCTACAACGGCGTCGAGGAAACGCCCGACAACATCAAGGCCTCATGGGAGACGCTGGGCAAGACCGCCGAGACCTTCCTCGGCGAAGTCGGCCTTTCCATTCCATCCGGCGAAAAGGGCCGTTCGGTGCTGGAACTCACCTGGGCGCGGCCGACCGCCGAAATCAACGGCATCTGGGGCGGATATACCGGCGAAGGCTTCAAAACGGTGATCGCCGCCAAGGCATCGGCGAAAGTTTCGTTCCGGCTTGTCGGCACGCAGGATCCGGCCGCCATCCGCAAAGCCTTCCGCAGCTATATCAGCTCGAAGATTCCCGCCGATTGCTCGGTCGAGTTCCATCCGCATGGCGGCTCGCCGGCGATCCACCTCTCCTATGATTCGCCGGTTCTGACCAAGGCGAAGACCGCACTTTCCGACGAGTGGCCGAAACCCGCCATCGTCATCGGCATGGGCGGATCGATCCCGATCGTCGGCGACTTCCAGAAGATGCTCGGCATGGAATCTCTGCTCGTGGGCTTCGGCCTCAGCGACGACCGCATCCATTCGCCGAACGAGAAATACGAGCTCGTCTCCTACCACAAGGGCATCCGCTCCTGGGTGCGGATTCTTCAGGCGCTCGCCGCCTGAGCGTAAGGCATGCCAGATCGCAATAACAAAAAGGCCGGTTAAAACCGGCCTTTCGTCATCCGCTCGCTCAGTGCCAGTTCATCCGTGGTCAATGAGAAGCAGGTATTGCAGCCAGACTGCCTCGGAAAGGTTAACGGATCGTTAATGTATCGCAGAGCCGACAACTTTCGCGTCCTGCGCATTCGCGATTTCATCCGGCATATCGAAAACGCCATACCACATCACAAAATCCCCCTCGTTCAAGCTGCGTTCATCGCGACCCGGATATAAACCCTTGAAAGACAAGGAGAATGGCGACGCCCTAACAAATGCGGGCGATCGCTCTATCTTTTCTATAGATGGCATATGCCAAGAGAAGGCAGCGCCGCGCTGCCTGAAAACGCGCCAACCAGGAGTGAGAAGCGTGAAAAATCTCATTGTTAAGATCGCCGCGGCTGGCCTGTTTGTGCTGGCGCCGGTGATCGCACAGGCCGCCGAGGGCTACTCGACGGCGAACGTCAACATGCGAGCGGGTCCGAGCACCCGATATCCAGCCGTCGCAGTCGTGCCTGCCGGTTCCCCCGTCGAAATTCGTGGATGTCTTTCCAACGTCAACTGGTGCGACGTCGAATTCTATGGCGGTCGCGGCTGGGTGTCCGGCCAATATGTACAGGCCGTCTACCAGCAACGCCGTGTCTATGTCGGTCCGCAATATTACCGCCCGCTCGGCATTCCGATGATCAGCTTCAGCGTCGGCAATTATTGGGACCGCAACTACCGCGACCGCGATTTCTACCGTGAGCGCGACCGCTGGAGCCGCGGCCCCGATTATTACTACCGTAACCGGGATCGGGATCGCGACTACGGCGACCGCAACCGGGATCGCGATTACGGGGACCGCAACCGGGACTGGCGCGACGACAATCGAAGGGACGACCGCAGAGACGAAAGCCGCAGGTCGGACCGTCGAGATGACAACAGAGATAATACCAGGAGTTCGGATTTCCGCGACCTGCCGCAGTTCAGGGGCGGGAAGGCCGATACCTACAATCGCCCGGACCCCAGGGCTTCGCCCTTCGTCTGCCGCCCGGGCGATCCGTCCTGCGACTGAGATATCAGGAGCGGCGGCCGCAAGGCCGCCGCTTATCTCAATGGCAGCGTCCATCGCGCGGAAAAGGCGAGAAGGACGCCGTAAGAAAAAGCCCGGCGCTCCCAAGAGGGATGCACCGGGCCTGATGTCGATCGGCGCGTGTTGAGGGGAGACGGCCGATCATGCGCGGGACGTGAGGGGTTGAGGGGTGTCCCGCTTCTCCCTAAACTATCGCGGACGCACTTGGTTCCGCCGGCCGGTCAGAAGATTGCGGCGGCGCAGCGAAAGCAGCCCGCACAATTCGGCGCAACGCATGGTCAGGCTGGTTTCCTCGCTCCTCGCGAGGCGGCATCGCCCCGCGAAAGCAAGCACGCTCCAGACGCGCGCAAGTCGGCGCGACGCTGTCAGATCGTGACAGTCGCGACGACCGGCAATCATGCCTGTGGGAGGTCAGCGACAATTTGATGTGAGAGCATCGTGATGCTCTTGTCTTGCAGCATTCTTTATTGCAGTTTTGAGATGTTGCGGATCGATTTTGATCCGTTCGAGGCTGGACCCTGATGACGCGAGACTACCTGGTTTTCCCAAGGCTTTTCGGCGCTCGGGCAGCCGCTATTGATGTTACCGTCTGGCATAAACACAACCCCCTCCTTCCTGTGCGACTTACCGATGGGGCGAACCTCAATCCTTCCGGCCAGATCTGGCGGCGTTTTCATCTCGGAGAATGGGAATATAAGCAGGATCCGGAAACGCTCGACGATTACGAAGCTCGCCAGTTTTGAGCGCCGATGCATGTTGCCCACAACTGTGCAGCGGTTTTGGGATAACGACATCCATAAAACGAGTTGAAACGCAGCGCACGAAGCCGGAATGACGCAAAGCGCTTTATCGGCGCGTTCTGCTTTGCTTTCCATAATTAACACCCCGTTAAATCGCCGCATTTACAGTTCAGTCGGGTGACGGCGACTGCAAGAGTGCCGTTGTGCGAAGTCACGCTTCGCGATCGAACATGGGGTGTGACCGGTCGGCGATGGCAGGCAGAGGCAGATCAGGCGACAGAATCGAACCGTCCTTCAGCGGCCGCCCGGCCCGCGACGATGACGAGTTTTCCCTCGATGCCGATGACCGCATTGCCAGGAGCCGATCCACACGGCGCGGCAGCTCCAAGCCGCCCGAACGCCCTGCCCCCCGGCGGCGGCGCGAACCGCGGGAACGCGAAGGCGGCGGCTTGTTCGGCTTCGTGCGACGCGTGATCTACTGGTGCGTCGTGCTGTTCATCTGGGCCGGCATCGGCGTTGCCGGGCTGGTGGTCTATTATGGCTCGCGCATGCCGAGCGCCAGCACATGGGCGATCCCGGAACGGCCGCCGAACGTCAAGATCACCGCCGTCGACGGCAGCGTCATCGCCAATCGCGGTGCCACTGGCGGCGAGGCGTTGTCGCTCGAAAACATGTCGCCCTATATTCCGGAGGCCGTCATCGCCATCGAGGATCGGCGCTTCTATTCGCATTTCGGCGTCGATCCGCTCGGCCTCGGCCGGGCTGTAGTGACCAACTTCACGGCTGGCCACATGGTGCAGGGTGGCTCGACGCTGACGCAGCAACTCGCCAAGAACCTCTTCCTCTCCCCGGAAAGAACGCTGGAACGCAAGGTGCAGGAGGTGCTGCTCTCGCTCTGGCTGGAGCAGAAATACACCAAGGACCAGATCCTTGCCATGTATCTCAACCGGGTGTTCTTCGGATCGAACGCCTATGGCGTCGAGGCGGCGTCACGCCGCTATTTCAACAAATCGGCGCGGGATGTGAACCTCGGCGAGGCGGCGGTGCTGGCCGGCCTGCTCAAGGCGCCGTCGCGGCTTTCGCCGGCCCGCGACGCGGACGCTGCCAATGCCCGCGCCCAGCTCGTGCTTGCGGCAATGCGCGAGCAGGGTTTCATCACCGACTCCGAGGTCAAGACCGCAATGTCGCAGACCCCGGCTTCAGCCAAGAGCTATTGGTCGGGCGCCGGACACTATGTTGCCGACATGGTGATGGACGAGCTGCCGGGTCTGATCGGTGACGTCAAGGAAGACGTCATCGTCGATACGACCATCGACAAGTCGCTGGAAAAGAAAGCCGAGCAATCGCTGGTCGACGTGCTCGACAAGGAGGGCGGAAAGCTCGACGCTTCGCAGGCGGCCCTCGTCTCGATCGACGGCACCGGCGCGATCCGGGCGCTCGTCGGCGGCAGGGATTATGCGACGAGCCAGTTCAACCGAGCCGTCAAGGCCAAACGCCAGCCGGGCTCCTCGTTCAAGCCCTTCGTCTATGCCGCCGCGCTCGAAAAAGGACTGACGCCCTTTTCGGTGTTCAACGACGCGCCGATCCGCATCGGCGACTGGACGCCCGAAAATTACGAGAAGAAATACAATGGCGAGGTGACGCTGGCCACCGCACTTGCCAAGTCGCTGAATACGGTGGCCGCCCAGCTGGTGATGTATGACGGGCCGGATCAGGTGATCAAGCTTGCGCACCGGCTCGGCATCGAAAGCGAGCTGCAGCCGAATGCCTCGATCGCGCTCGGCACCTCTGAGGTGTCGCTGATGGAACTCACCGCCTCCTATGCCGCCTTCATGAACGGCGGCTACAAGGCGACGCCGCACGTCATCCGCCGGGTGACGACCGCCGAGGGCAAGGTTCTCTACGAAAATACTTATGACAGCCCGCCGCGCGTGCTGTCCGAGCAGATCGTCGCCGAAATGGATGCGATGATGATGGGCGTCATCGACAGCGGCACCGGCAAGAGCGCCAAGATCCCCGGCTGGCAGGCGGCGGGAAAGACCGGCACGACGCAGAATTCACGCGACGCACTCTTCGTCGGCTTCACCAGCAACCTCACCACCGGCGTCTGGTTCGGCAATGACGACGGCAAGCCGATGAAGAAGGTGACCGGCGGCGGTCTTCCGGCCAAAGCCTGGAAGGAATTCATGATCGCCGCCCACAAGGGTCTTTCGCCGGCGCCGCTGTTCGGCAACGGCCAGTTGATCGGCGATCCCAATGGTCAGCCGATGGCGCAGACGGCACCGGGCGGTGGACAATCGGGCAGCGGACAACCGATGACGGCCGAGGCGCCGCCGTCGACAATCGGCGGCATCATTTCCGGCGTCTTCGGCGGCGGCGACAGTGCTAACCGCTATCCGCAGGCGCCTGTCCGGCAACAGAGTGCGACCTCCGGCAACGGGCCCGTTCCTCCCGCCGACGTTGCCGAAGGCGGCTACGACAGCATGGTGCCGCCCGGCGATGTCGGGGGGCCGCAATCGACCTCTTCGGTCCAGCCGCGGCGCACGACCCTGCTCGATCTGATCATGGGCCAGTGAGATCTATGGCTGCACGGCCGGCACAAGCCGGATACGCTGGAAATCGGCCACTTTCCGGACGGCGGGCGGTCTGTTTCCCGGTGACTGTAAAAATTGAATGCACCACATTCGTTTTGCTGGATTCCGGGCCATTTCTCGCCTTGCAGTCCAGAAAACCGCTCCTTATATACGCCGCATCACCGCAATCACGATTGCGTAATCTTAAGTAGACCCATCCCGTAAGGGGCTGTCAGGGAATGCCTTCTCGGGGTTCAGACAGCTTGCTTCAAGGAGAGAATGACATGGCAAAAGTAATTGGTATCGACCTTGGAACGACGAATTCCTGCGTCGCAGTCATGGACGGCAAGGACGCGAAGGTTATCGAGAATGCGGAAGGTGCACGCACGACCCCTTCCATGGTGGCATTTTCCGATGATGGCGAACGCCTCGTCGGCCAGCCGGCCAAGCGCCAGGCGGTCACCAACCCGACGAATACACTCTTTGCAGTCAAGCGCCTGATCGGCCGCCGCTATGAAGATCCGACCGTCGAGAAGGACAAGCACCTCGTTCCCTTCACCATCGTCAAGGGCGACAATGGCGACGCCTGGGTCGAAGCCAATGGCAAAGGCTACTCGCCCGCACAGATTTCCGCGATGATCCTTCAGAAGATGAAGGAAACCGCCGAATCCTATCTCGGCGAAAAGGTCGAAAAGGCCGTCATCACCGTTCCCGCCTATTTCAACGACGCGCAGCGCCAGGCAACCAAGGATGCCGGCCGCATCGCCGGACTTGAAGTTTTGCGCATCATCAACGAGCCGACCGCTGCCGCACTCGCCTACGGGCTCGACAAAAAAGAAGGCAAGACGATTGCCGTCTACGACCTTGGTGGCGGTACCTTCGATATCTCGATCCTCGAGATCGGCGACGGCGTCTTCGAGGTGAAGTCGACCAACGGCGATACTTTCCTCGGCGGTGAAGACTTCGACATGCGTCTCGTCGAATATCTCGTCGGTGAATTCAAGCGCGACAATGGCATCGACCTGAAGAACGACAAGCTTGCCCTGCAGCGCCTCAAGGAAGCTGCGGAAAAGGCGAAGATCGAGCTTTCGTCCTCGCAGCAGACCGAAATCAATCTGCCGTTCATCACGGCCGACGCCTCCGGCCCGAAGCACCTGACGCTGAAGCTGACCCGCGCCAAGCTCGAAAGCCTGGTCGACGATCTCGTCCAGCGCACGATCGCACCGTGCAAGGCCGCTCTCAAGGATGCCGGCGTCACCGCTGCCGAAATCGACGAAGTGGTTCTCGTCG
Organism: Rhizobium redzepovicii; assembly: GCF_019793435.1. Lineage (GTDB taxonomy): Bacteria > Pseudomonadota > Alphaproteobacteria > Rhizobiales > Rhizobiaceae > Rhizobium > Rhizobium redzepovicii. Next base: position 204,914 of record NZ_JAILYH010000007.1, read on the forward strand.
GCGGCATGAGCCGCATGCCGAAGGTCCAGGAAGTCGTCAAGCAGCTGTTCGGCAAGGAGCCGCACAAGGGCGTCAACCCGGATGAAGTCGTTGCACTCGGCGCCGCCATTCAGGCCGGCGTTCTGCAGGGCGACGTCAAGGACGTGCTGCTGCTCGACGTCACGCCGCTGTCGCTCGGCATCGAGACGCTCGGTGGCGTCTTCACCCGCCTGATCGAACGCAACACGACGATCCCGACGAAGAAGAGCCAGACCTTCTCGACGGCCGAGGACAACCAGCAGGCGGTGACTATCCGCGTTTCGCAGGGCGAGCGTGAAATGGCTGCCGACAACAAGCTGCTCGGCCAGTTCGACCTCGTCGGCCTGCCGCCGTCGCCGCGCGGCATGCCGCAGATCGAGGTCACCTTCGACATCGACGCCAACGGCATCGTGCAGGTTTCGGCCAAGGACAAGGGCACCGGCAAGGAACAGCAGATCCGCATCCAGGCCTCCGGCGGTCTTTCCGACGCCGACATCGAGAAGATGGTGAAGGATGCCGAAGCTCATGCCACCGAGGACAAGAAGCGTCGCGAGGCCGTCGAAGCTCGGAATCAGGCCGAAAGCCTGATCCATTCCACGGAAAAGTCGCTGAAGGATTACGGCGACAAGGTTTCCGAGGCTGACCGCACCGCGATCTCGGATGCGATCGCCGCGCTGAAGACGGCTTCGGAAGCGACCGAGCCGGATGCCGACGACATCAAGGCGAAGACCCAGACGCTGATGGAAGTGTCGATGAAGCTCGGCCAGGCGATCTATGAAGCGCAGCAGGCCGAGGGCGGCGCAGCTGCGGGCGATGCCTCGGCAGAAGGCGGCGATAATGTCGTCGACGCCGACTACGAGGAAATCAAGGACGACGACCGCAAAAAGTCCGCGTAATCCGCGACGGCGTGGTTATGCTTCAACACCTGATCCGGCTGCTCACCATGGCAGCCGGAAATCCATTTCCGGGGTTTAATCCTTAATGGCAAAAGCGGACTTTTACGAAACTCTGGGTGTAGCCAAGACGGCGGATGAGAAAGAGCTGAAGAGCGCCTTCCGCAAACTGGCGATGAAATTCCATCCGGACAAGAACCCGGATGACAAGGACGCCGAACGCAAGTTCAAGGAAATCAACGAAGCCTACGAGATGCTCAAGGACCCGCAGAAGCGGGCCGCCTATGATCGTTATGGTCATGCGGCGTTCGAGCATGGCGGCATGGGCGGCGGTGGCGGCGGCGGATTTGCCGGCGGCGGCTTCTCCGACATCTTCGAGGATATTTTTGGCGAGATGATGGGTGGCGGTCGTGCGCGCCAGCGCTCATCGGGCGGCCGCGAACGCGGCGCCGATCTTCGCTATAACATGGAAATCACGCTGGAAGAGGCTTTCTCCGGCAAGACGGCGCAGATCCGCGTTCCCACCTCGATCACCTGCGACGTCTGTTCGGGTTCGGGCGCCAAGCCCGGCACGCAGCCGAAGAATTGCGGCACCTGCCAGGGAAGTGGGCGCGTGCGCGCCGCACAGGGCTTCTTCTCGATCGAGCGGACCTGTCCGACCTGCCACGGCCGCGGCCAGATCATTCCCGATCCCTGCCCGAAGTGTCACGGCCAGGGCCGGGTGACGGAAGAGCGCTCGCTCTCGGTCAATATCCCGGCCGGCATCGAGGACGGTACCCGCATCCGCCTGCAGGGCGAAGGCGAAGCCGGCGCCCGCGGCGGACCGGCAGGCGACCTTTATATCTTCCTGTCGGTGAAGCCGCATGAATTCTACCAGCGCGACGGCGCCGATCTCTATTGCGCCGTTCCGATCTCGATGACGACGGCTGCTCTCGGCGGCACCTTCGACGTGGCGACGCTCGACGGCACCAAGTCGCGCGTCAGCGTGCCCGAAGGCACGCAGGCGGGCAAACAGTTCCGCCTGAAAAGCAAGGGCATGCCGGTGCTGCGTTCGGCGCAGACAGGCGATCTCTACATCCAGATCCAGATCGAGACACCGCAAAAGCTGACCAAGCGCCAGCGCGAGCTGCTGCAGGAATTCGAGCAGCTGTCCTCCAAGGAGAACAATCCCGAATCGACCGGCTTCTTCGCCCGGATGAAGGAATTCTTCGAAGGCTGAGACGCGATCGATTAGAGCATCTCGAAAGCCGGGGACCGAAACGTTTCCGGCTTTTTCGTTTCAGCGGATCCCGATTTGAGACATTTGCCGTTCGACGCCGCCAGTTTGTCCCAGATCGGCACGGCGATGGGTCGGCTCATGACTTGCGTTAACGCAGCCGCGTGATGCCGCTTGCAAGTTTTCCAAATGAATTCAGTCTCTGCCGTCAGCGCATAAGCCCGAAAATCGGAATCGATATCCGGAAAGGATTAGGCGCGGAATCAAACAACAGAGCGTCCTCAGACGCGCGGGACAATCAAACCAAGGGTATCTGCCATGGCGCCAGCCTTTTCCTCTCAGTCCGAAGACGTCGACGTTCTCGCCGGCGCCATCTACACATGGTGCGCCGAGCGCAACATCAAGCTTCGCAGCCAGCAGGGCCTTTCCATCGCCAGCATCGCGATCGACCTCTATCACGCGGGCCACCAGACGCAGGACGAGCTGCTGACGGCGCTGCACGAATGCGAGATCCACTGAACGCAGCGTGCGGACCGTGAACGAGCGCGCTATCCCGCTCGGCGAGATCAGGCGGCGTTTTCGGCTGTTTCCCCACTCATGATCGTGACGATGGTCTTGACCGCTTCCTTGCCGGCCGATGAGTTCAGTCTGTCGTAGCTCAGCGCAAGCGCATAGGCGTCGGGGCTGAGTTCGATACGGCTGCCGAATTGCGACATGCCGGCTCCCTCGAAGAGAGCGGAGATCTCGACATCGAGAAAAACTGCGATCTGATGCAGCTTGCTGGCGGAAACGCGGTTCGTCCCTTTTTCGTATTTCTGAATCTGCTGGAACGTCAGTCCGAGTGCTTCGCCAAGCTCGAGCTGGGACACACGGCGAAGGGCGCGAAACTGCCTTACGTTGCGACCAACGATAATATCAACCGGATCTGGCACTTCATCACTCTCTGATACCTATACACTTCGTTTACCATATCGGTTTCAGAGGATAACTCAACCCTGCAGTTGCAAAATTCAACCAACTTTTTTGGGCTTCACGTAACGTCAGTTGGTCGAGGCGATTGTGGCAGAACCCCGCGTATACCGGGTTCGCAGACACTGAAGAAGGCTGCCGGCCATAGCGCCCGTCCGACACCGGAACGTCCTTCCCTAGGTTGTATTTTCATTGAGAATTTGGTTCTGCGCTGCATCGTGCCTGATGCTCATCCCGCACCGAGGGCAGCACCAATGAGCCATGTCAGCGAAGCTGCGAGCCTTGCCATCAACGCCGCTTGGGCTTAGCTGTCACGCTTCACGATTCCGGACATTCGATGCCGCACAAGGTTGCTCTTTCCCGCCTGAAGCTGACAGACTTCCGCAATTATGCGGCGGCGGCCCTTGCCCTTGACGGCCGGCACGCCGTGCTGACGGGAGATAACGGCGCCGGCAAGACCAATCTCATGGAGGCGGTCTCGCTGCTTTCGCCCGGCCGGGGACTGCGCCGTGCTGCCTATGGCGACATTACCCGCGTCGGTGCAGCCGGTGGTTTTTCTATCTTCGCCGCGCTCGACGGCATGGAAGGCGAAGTCGAAATCGGCACCGGTATCGAAACGGGCGAGGAAACCACGGCCCGCAGGCTACGAATTAACGGTACCCCGGCCAAGACCGCCGACGAACTCACCGACCATCTGCGGCTTCTCTGGCTGACACCGGCGATGGACGGCCTCTTTACCGGCGCCTCCTCCGACCGGCGCCGCTTTCTCGACCGGCTGGTGCTGTCGCTCGATCCCGCCCATGGCCGCCGCGCCAGCGATTTCGAGCGTGCCATGCGCAGCCGCAACAAATTGCTGGATGAGGGCCGCTTCGACCCCTCCTGGCTTACCGGCATCGAGGAACAGATGGCGAGCCTCGGCATCGCCATGGCGCTCGCCCGGCAGGAGATGCTCGGCCTGCTGACCCGGCTGATCGAGGAAACGCGCGAGACGTCACCCTTCCCTTCGGCATCGCTGCAGCTCTCCGGCTTCATGGACGGTCAGTTTTCGCGCCCCTCGGTCGACCTCGAGGACGATTATGCGGCCATGCTGGCGGAGAGCCGCTACCGCGACGCCGGCGCGGGGCGCACGCTTGACGGGCCGCATCGGGCCGATCTCATCGTGCATCACCGGGAAAAGGCGATGGAAGCGGAACGCTGCTCCACCGGCGAGCAGAAAGCGCTGCTAGTCGGCATGGTGCTAGCGCATGCGCGCCTCGTCGGCAATCTCACCGGCCATGCGCCGATCCTGCTGCTCGACGAGATCGCCGCCCATCTCGACGAGGGCCGCCGCGCCGCGCTGTTCGACCTCATCGACGGGCTGGGCGGCCAGGCCTTCATGACCGGAACGGATCGCGCGATGTTTTCGGCGTTGGGCGACAGGGCGCAAGTCTTCACGGTGGCCGACGGAAAGGTATTCGAATGACGGAGGCGACTTTTCCCGGTATCGAGCGCCATGATAAGATCGGCGCCATGGAACCGCTCAGCCCCGACGAAATCGCCCGTTATCACCGTCACATCCTACTCCCCGAAATCGGCGGCGCGGGTCAGCAAAAGTTGAAAGCCGCTCGTGTGCTGGTGATCGGCGCAGGCGGCCTCGGTGCGCCCGTCCTGCAATATCTGGCCGCAGCCGGGATCGGCACGCTCGGTATCGTCGACGACGACCGGGTGTCGCTGTCGAACCTGCAGCGCCAGGTGATCCATGATTCCGGCACGATCGGCGAATTAAAGACGGAAAGTGCCGCCTTCGCCATCGCGAGGCTCAATCCGCATGTCCGGCTGATCCGCTTCGAGGAGCGCTTTTCCTCCGAGACCGCCTTCCGGCAACTGTCCGGCTTCGATCTGCTGATCGACGGCTCCGACAATTTCGACACGCGTTATGCCGCGGCCGATGCGGCTGAGGAAGCGCGCCTTCCGCTTGTCAGCGGCGCCGTCGGGCGGTTCGACGGCTCGCTGACGGTTCTCAAACCCTATGAGAGCGCCGAGGACGGGACGCCCAACCCTAGATATCGCGACCTTTTTCCGGAAGCGCCGCCGATGGGGCTCATTCCCGCCTGCGCCGAGGCCGGGGTCATCGGCGCGCTAACCGGCGTCATCGGCACGATGATGGCGATGGAGGCGATCAAGCTCGTCACCGGCACCGGCGAGCCGCTGATCGGACGGCTGCTGCTCTATGACGCGCTCTCGGCCCGCTTCGACACGGTCCGCTATAAACGACGCCGAACAACGCAAAGACAGGCCGGATGACGATTTTTCCTCTTGATCATAGTTTCACGCGCTGGGACGAGTTGCTCGCACTGATCCTCGCCGCCTTTGCTTCGATGAACGGCAGGATCGATCCGCCATCCTCGGCGCTGACGCTGACGGCGGAGTCGCTGGCCGAAAAGGCAAGAGCCGAGATCGGTCATGCCGCCGTCGATGAGGGAAAGCTGGTCGGCTGCCTGTTCCTGCGGCCGGAGGCCGATTGTCTCTATGTCGGCAAGCTCGCCGTTCTGCCTGAGGTCCAGGGCAAGGGCCTCGGCAAGCGGCTGCTGGCGATTGCCGAAGAAACGGCCGTAAGGCTCGGCCTTCCCGCTTTGCGGCTGGAGACGCGCATCGAGCTCACCGACAATCACGCCGTCTTCGCCGCCTGCGGATTTTCGAGAACCGCCGAGAAGGCGCATCCGGGCTTTGCCAGGACGACCTTCGTCGAGATGCGCAAGACCCTTGTGCCTCTAATCGAGGTCGTCTGACTCAGCTCGGCTTCAGCGGCCGGGCAGCACCCGGTTCGGCGGCCTGTGACCGTCGATGAAGGTGCGGATATTGATGATGACCTTGTCGCCCATGTCGATGCGGCCCTCGATCGTCGCCGAACTCATATGCGGCAGCAGCACGACCTTGCCCTCATTGGCGAGCTTGACGAGCTTCGGATTGACGGCGGGCTCGTTTTCGAAGACGTCGAGGCCGGCGCCGGCGATCCGACCCTCCCTCAACGACTTGATCAGCGCAGCTTCATCGACGACGTCGCCGCGCGCGGTGTTGACAAGATAGGCCGTCGGCTGCAGCAGCGCCAGCCGGCGCGCCGAGATCAGGTGGAAGGTTGCCGGAGTCGACGGGCAATTGACCGACACGATGTCGACGCGGGCGAGCATCTGGTCGAGACTTTCCCAATAGGTCGCTTCCAACTCGTCCTCGACGGCCGGATTGACGCGCTTGCGGTTGTGGTAGTGGATCGACAGGCCGAACGCCTTGGCGCGGCGGGCGACCGCCGTGCCGATGCGGCCCATGCCGACGATGCCGATGCGCTTGCCGTGAATGCGCCGGCCGAGCATCCAGGTCGGAGACCAGCCGGCCCATTCGCCGGGCTTGTCGGTGAGCACACGCGCGCCTTCGCCGAGCCGCCTCGGAACCGCGAGAATGAGCGCCATCGTCATATCGGCGGTATCCTCGGTCAGGACGTTCGGCGTGTTGGTGACGGTGATGCCCTTACGCGCCGCCGCCTCGACGTCGATATGGTCGGTGCCGTTGGAGAAGCTTGCAATCAGCTTCATCTGCGGCCCCGCCTGATCGATCAGCGCCGCATCGATGCGATCGGTGACGGTCGGCACCAGCACGTCGGCGGACTTGACCGCGGCGACGAGTTCGGGAACCGAACGCGGCGCGTCGTCGATGTTCAGCTCGGCGTCGAAGAGCTCGCGCATGCGGGTTTCGACGGCATCGGGCAGCTTGCGGGTGATGTAGACCTTCGGTTTTTTCTTCGCTGTCATGGCTGGCTGTGGTGCCTTGTTCAGAGGTCTTTAACCAAGAGGGGTGATAATTTTCCCATCCGGGCATTTTCTACCAGACCCGCGCGCGAAGACAAACAAAACTCGCGGTGCAGCTGGGGAATGTCAGAGCCCGGACCGCGAGCAGGCCGGGCCTGCCCGCGAATTCGAGCAAACGGAAACTTCCATGCGCAGCAAAGTCCTGAAGTCCTGCCTTGCCCTTGCCATCGCTCTGGCCGCATCCATGGGAACCGTCGAATTGGCCCATGCGCAGGCCGCCAAGGGGCCAAGCGGGCTGCCATTGCCGCGTTTCGTCACCCTGAAATCCAAGCGCGTCAACCTGCGCATCGGCCCGGGAACGGATTATGCCGTTTCGTGGATGTATCTGAAATCCGGATTGCCGGTGGAGATCATTCAGGAATACGACAACTGGCGCCGCATCCGCGATGCCGACGGCACCGAAGGCTGGGTCAACCAGTCGCTGCTGTCAGGCCAGCGCGCGGCGATCGCCGCCCCGTGGATGAAGACGAAGGCCAAGGGCGTCTTCGTCAATCTGCGCCGCGAGGCGCAGCCCTCCGCGTCGATCGTCGCCAGGCTGGAACCCGGCGTGATGCTGACGATCGGCGAATGCAACGGCGACTGGTGCCGCGCCGAAATCGACGGCGCCTCCGGCTGGGTGGCGCAGTCGGAAATCTGGGGCGCTTATCCCGGCGAAGCCTTCAAATAAGCCCAGCCTGCTTGGCGGCATCGGACAGCGAGGTCATTGGGCGCGGGCCGATCTGCTGGATAACGATGCCGGCTGCGAGGCAGCCGAGCTTGCCGCAATCCTCCAGAGAGCGTCCCTGCGTATAGCCATAGAGAAAGCCGGAGGCGAAGAGATCGCCGGCGCCCGTCGTATCGACGACTTCCCTGATCCTGATCGCATCGACGTAATAACGCTCGCGGCCCTTCAGGATGACGGCGCCATCCTCGCTCATGGTCACGGCGGCGATCTTGCAATCGGCAGCGATCCTGTTCAGCGCCTCTTCGAAATCGTCGGTTTCATAAAGCGACAGCGCTTCCTGGCGATTGGCGAAGACGATATCGATCTTGCCGGAGCGCATCAGATCGAGGAACTCACCACGATAGCGGCCGACGCAGAAGCTGTCGGACAGCGTCATCGACACTTCCCGGCCGTTTTCATGGGCGATGCGGGCGCAATCGAGGATCGCTTCCTTGGCGCGCGGCGGATCCCAGAGATAACCTTCGAAATAGGTGACCTTGGCGTCGGCCACGACATCGGCCTCGACGTCCTCCGGCCCGAGCTCGACGCAGGCGCCGAGATAGGTGTTCATCGAACGTTCGCCGTCCTCGGTGACGAAGATCATCGAGCGTGCCGTCGGCGGGAACGTGCCCTTGGGCTTCGTCTGGTAGTGGACGCCCTGGGCGCGGATGTCGTGGGTGAAGATGTCGCCCAGCTGATCGGCGGCGACATTGCCGAAATAGGCGGCCTTGCCGCCGAGGTTGGCAACGCCCGCAGCCGTATTGCCGGCGCTGCCGCCGGAGGCTTCGAGCGCCGGCCCCATGCGCGAATACAACAGTTCGGCCCGTTCCGCATCGATGAGGTTCATCGCCGCCTTGGTGATCTGGTTGTCAATGAGGAACTGGTCGTCGCAACGGGCAATGATATCCACGATCGCGTTGCCGACTGTCAGAACATCGAATCTTGTCATGAAATGGGGAGTCCCGGATTTGTGATAGCCGGGGTTCGGTCTTAGCGAAATTTCCACGGTTTGGAAGGATAAATGGTGGATGGCGCATCTATTTCTTCGCAAAACTGCCGCTTGTTCGTCATGCCCCTGTCATTTTCGAAATCTAGACATAGTCGCGAGAAGACCGGCATGAGCAGCTTTCAGTTGCAGTCGGACGCACGAGGGATGAAACCCTCGATCTTACCGGCGCGATGCTGACCACGGATGAAATGGCAGCTTCGCGATCGCTCCGGCAAGGCCGGAGCGGAAAAGCGGGCTGTGCCCGCTTTTTTTGTTTCTCGGATGCTGCAGGATCGGCGGCGATTGGTTTTTCAATCCAAGCCGTTTGCTGCTGCAGCATTGTCAAGTGCTGCATAATTTATCCTAAAATCGATTCCGATTTACGGAATTATGCGGTAGAGGTGCGACACTCCCCCCGCGCAAAGCAGCCTCCCCCATGTCAGCCATCATCCTCGACGTTCTTCCTATCTTCATCCTGATCCTCATCGGCTGGGTGATCGTCCGCAGCGGCTTGATGGCATCGAATGTCGGCGAAGCGCTCAGCGAATTCGTATTCAAGATCGCCGTGCCGCTCTTACTCTTCCGCACCATTGCCGAGGCGGATTTTCACGGTGCCTCGCCTTTCCGGCTGTGGATCGTCTATTTCTCCGGCGTTGCCATTACCTGGGCGACCGGCCATATCGCCGCCACGCGCCTCTTCGGCCGCGACGAGCGGATCGGCGTGCTGGCCGGCGTTTCCTCGGCTTTCGCCAATAATATCTTCATCGGCCTGCCGCTGGTCGAGCGCACCGTCGGCGACGAAGGGCTGGTGGCGCTGTCAATCCTGCTCGCCGTGCATCTGCCGGTGATGATGGTCGCCGGCACGGTGCTGATGGAGCATGCCGAGCGCAAGATCGCCGGCAAGAGCGATCGCAGCATGGTGCTGGTGCTTCGCCAGATCGCCGTTAATCTTGTGCGCAACCCGTTGGTGATCGGGCTTGCGGCCGGCATGGCGATGCATCTTTCCGGCCTCAGCATGCCGGTAACGCTCGCCACTGTCGTCAAGCAGATCGCCGGCATTGCCGGCCCGGCAGCGCTGATCTCGCTCGGCATGGCGCTGGAGAAATACGGCATTTCCGGCAATCTCGGCATAGCAAGCGTCACATCGAGCTTGAAGCTGCTGCTGCTGCCCGGCTGCGTGTGGGCGGCGAGCCATCTCCTCGGCCTCAGCCCGGAATGGACGGCGGCGATCGTGCTGACGTCCTCGGTGCCTACAGGCGTCAACGCTTGGCTGATCGCCAACCGATTCGGTGTCGGCCATAGTATTGCTGCCTCGACGATCACCGTGACGACAGCGCTCGGCGCCATCACGGTTTCGCTCTGGGCCTATTTCCTGGGCGCCTGAACACTCTCCGCACAACAAAAAGCCCGGCGTCGCGGGCCGGGCTCTCTGCGAGGTGCGCTTGTTGCGTCCGCGTTACTGCGTCGCGGTGTTCGGGTCCGGCAGCGGTACCGGCGAATCGGCCAGCGTGTGCAGGTAGAGAATGACATTGGCGCGGTCCTGATCCTTCGCCAGACCGGCAAAGCCCATGGCCGTGCCCGGAACGTCCTTCTTCGGCGCCAGCAGGAACTTGTTGAGGAATTCGAAGGTCCACTTCTCGCTGCTGCCCTTGGAGAAATCCTTCATCGCAGCGGAATAGGCGAAGCCCTCATGCGAGGCGATCGGGCGATCTACGACACCAAAGAGGTTGGGACCGACCTTGTTCGGTCCCCCTTTGGTGCCGTCATGACAGGCCTGACACTTCTTGAAGACCGTTTCACCGGCCTTGGCATCGGCAGAAGCGAGCAATTGCGCGATCGGAACGGCAGCAGCGGCAGGCGCAGCTTCGCCACCAGCGGCGGGCGCCTCTTCGGCAACGATCGCGAAACCTTCCTTTTCCGGTGCTTCGGAATGGAAGATCCCTTCGGACGCGATAGAGACCGACATCAGAACGAAAATCGTTCCGAGCAGTGCCCCCACGGCCGTATTGACGTATGAATTCATCTGCAATGCTCCCCTTGCAGCCGGCAGACCATAACCGGACCATCTTGAAATCGCGCGGAACCTATGTCTTTTGGCTGATCGTTGCAACTGTCTAAATGGTCTTGTGCGTGAGACTTTTTGACACTTTTCAGCCCGGAATAGAAGGCCCGACCAATGAGTGATTCAAATTTAGACGGTGTGCTCGTACTGATCCCGGCGCGGATGGCTTCCACCCGGCTTCCGGGCAAGCCGCTCGCCGATATTTGCGGGCTGCCGATGATCGTCCAAGTGGCGATGCGCGCCCAAGAGGCAGCCATCGGCCGCGTCGTCGTCGCTGTCGACGACATCAGGGTGTTCGATGCGGTTTCTGCCGCCGGCTTCGAAGTCGTCATGACCAGCAGCGATCATCAATCGGGTTCCGATAGGATCTTTGAGGCGCTGCAGAAGGTCGATCCTGCCGGCAGGGCAAAATTCATCGTCAACGTCCAGGGCGATCTGCCGACGATCGATCCGGAAACCGTGCGCGCGGCTTTGCGCCCTCTGGAGAACGAGGCGGTCGATATCGGCACGCTAACGACCGAAATCGATAATGAAGAGGACAAAACCGCGCCGCACATCGTCAAGGTCGTCGGCTCGCCCGTTTCCGACACCCGACTGCGCGGGCTCTATTTCACGCGCGCGACCGCACCTTACGGCAAGGGTCCGCTCTACCATCATATCGGCCTTTACGCCTATCGGCGCGCGGCGCTGGAACGGTTCGTCTCGCTCGGGCCTTCGACACTCGAAAGGCGCGAAGCGCTGGAGCAGCTGCGGGCGCTGGAGGCCGGCATGCGCATCGACGCCGAGATCGTTGACACGGTTCCGCTCGGTGTCGATACTCCCGCCGACCTCGAAAAAGCGCGGCGCATCCTCTCCGCCAGAACAGGATGATTTTAGGCTCGGTTGGCCTAAAATCTGAATCCTGTTCTCAATTAAAGAGTTAGAGCATGATGTCATCCGAAAACCGCTCACACTTTTCGGCATCATGCTCTAAGTCGAACTGACGGAACCATCATGAACATCAAGACCAACAGGATCGCCTTCCAGGGCGAATTCGGCGCCAATTCCGACATGGCCAGCCGCGACATGTTCCCCACCATGGAGCCGCTGCCCTGCCAGACCTTCGAGGATGCGTTCACGGCGGTCGACAATGGCGACGCCGACATCGGGATGATCCCGATCGAGAACACGATCGCCGGGCGGGTCGCCGATATCCACCATCTGCTGCCGGAATCGCGGCTGCACATCATCGGCGAATATTTCATGCCGATTCGCTTCCAGCTGATGGTGCTGCCGGGTGTGACCAAGGACGAGATCCGCACGGTGCACAGCCATATCCACGCGCTCGGCCAGTGCCGGAAGATCGTCCGCGCCAACGGCTGGAAGCCTATCATCGCCGGCGATACAGCCGGTGCAGCAAAGCTGGTGAAAGAAACCGGCGACCGCTCCATGGCCGCCTTGGCGCCACGCCTTGCCGCCGATCTCTATGGGCTCGAGATCATCGCCGAAAATGTCGAGGATACGGAAAACAACGTCACCCGCTTCGTCGTGCTGTCGCGCGACGAGGAATGGGCGCAACGGAATTCGGCTGATGAAAAGGTTGTCACCACCTTCGTCTTCAACGTCCGCAACATTCCGGCCGCGCTCTATAAAGCGCTCGGCGGGTTCGCCACCAACAACATCAACATGACGAAGCTGGAAAGCTATCAGCTCGGTGGAAGATTCGTGGCAACGCAGTTCTACGCCGATATCGAAGGCCACCCGAACGATCCGAACGTGCGCCGGGCATTGGAAGAATTGCGGTTCTTCTCCGAGAAGGTGCGCATCCTCGGCGTCTACAAGGGGCATGCGATGCGAGGCCTGCTGTAACTCCTCAGTTCCATGCATATGCCCGGAAGCGCTGAAGACTTCCGGGCATATGCATGAGACGCCTCCATATCAGCTATTATTTATCCGGCTCACAGACGCGAAGGCGATGGCCGTCCGGATCGAGCACGACGAAGGTCGGGCCGAAATCCAGTTCGGTCAGTTCCTGGGCGATCGGCAGACCGCGACCGCGCCAGTCCTCGTAATGATTGGCGACGGCGTTTTCCCCCTTGACCATGAAGGCCACTTCGCCGCGGTTGCCGATCGCGGAAGGCTGCGGCTCGACCTTGCTGCGCCGCCAGAGGCCGAGGGTGAAGCCGCCCTCGAGCGGAAAGGCGACAAAATTCGGTGCTTCCACGGCTGGTTCGCGGTTCAGGAGGTTGCGGTAGAAGCTGGCGCTTTCGCCGGGGTCCTTGACGTACAGGATAATCAGGTTCGGACTGGTCATTTCGGTTCTCCCGTTGATGTGAAATGATAAGGACGATGGACCCGACTGCTGCCAATGGATGGCAGCAGGAAGTGGAGGCGCGCGCCCCGTTCGTCGGGTGGAATATCAATGGTAATGAAGTGGCTTAGAGCGGAAAACGATCCTCGCGGCGCGGGCCGCGCCCATCCAGAAAGCCGAGGTCACGCTTCAAGGAATCCGATGTCGTTTCAAGATCGAGTTTCGAGCGGTTTCCCCCGGGATTGCGGAGAAGGCCGATGACCCGTCCCAGCAAGCCGGAGCGCGCCGATTGGCGGACGTCGGCAAAAGTTTCGGCCGAAATGACATCGGCAAAGGTCTCAGCTGCAAAACGCTCGTTGGCGAAATGGATGGCGGGAGGCATTGCCATGATCAGTACTCCTTCCTGGTGGATTGGTACTGATAATAACGCCCGCTGCTGACAGTTTATGGCAGCAGCGTTTCAGTTCTCAAGCGGCACATCCTGCTCGCGCCATTCTTTCAGAAGAACCGTGCGGCGGCGCGGATAACGCACCTCATGCAGCGTCATGTCGATGATGCGGTCGGTGCGGAAATGGCGGAAGTCCTGGCGCAGTTCGCACCAGGCCATGAGGACCCGCACATGCTCGAAATAGCCGAGTGCGAAAGGCCAGACCCGGCGACGCGAGATCCGGCCCTGTTCGTCGCCGTAATGCAGTTCGAGGATACGCTCAAGGCGGATCGCCCGGCGGATGGCCGAAACGTCAGCCTTGTCCTCGTCCCGGCGCTTAGGGCCGACGAAGAGGGCGGCCGAATCGATCATGTCCCGCATGTCCGCCGGCAGCACCGCGGCAATCTTGGCTAGCGCATCGGCGCCGGCGCCGGCCAGGCGCGGCTCGGCGGCGCGGGCGACCCAGCGCGAACCGAGGACCAGCGCCTCCAGCTCCTCTTCGGAAAACATCATCGGCGGCAGCATGAAGCCGGGCTTCAGCACGTAGCCGATGCCGGCTTCGCCTTCGATCATCGCCCCCTGGGCCTGGAGGCTGGCAATATCGCGATAGAGCGTACGCAGGCTGACGCCGGTCTCCTCGGCAAGCACCGTGCCGGTCACCGGCCGCCGGTAACGCCGAAGCGTCTGAAGCAGCGTCAGCAGCCGTTCCGAGCGCGCGACCGGCATGGTGTTACCGCTTCCACTCCACCCAGTCGCGCATCAGGCGGTGGGCGATCGCCCCTTTCGGCGGCGAGGCCTTGCCAGTCGCGCTCGGGCGTTCCAGCATCTCGATCGTTTCCTCGCGGGTGAACCAGCGGCAATCCTCGAGTTCCGTCTCGTCGCGGGTGATTTCGGTGGATTTGGCCTCGGCGTAGCAGCCGATCATCAGCGAGTGCGGCATCGGCCAGGGCTGCGAGGCGTGGTAGCGGATGCGGCCGGTGCGGATGCCCGACTCCTCCAGCGTTTCGCGCCGCACGGCGTTTTCGATGGTCTCGCCGGGTTCGAGGAAGCCGGCAAGGCAGGAATACATGCCAGGCGCAAAATGCGGGCTGCGGCCGAGCAAGCAGAGGTCGCGGCTCTCGTCGACCGTCAGCATGATGACGACCGGGTCGGTGCGCGGGAAGATCATGTGTTCGCAGGCAGCGCAGACACGCTTGTAGCCGCCGATGTGGATCTCCATCGCCGAGCCACAGCGGCCGCAGAAGCGGTTGTCGCCATTCCAGCGGATCAGGCTCGCGGCCTGGGCGAATTCGCCGAGTAGCACCTCGTCGATCAGCATTTCGCGAAACAAAGTGCGGCCGTCGGCAGGCTTGTAATGGCTGGCGAGGTCGTCGACGTCGATGCCGACGGGGACGGCAAGCCGCGGCTCGCCCGATTTGCGGTAGCCGAGAAGCACGGTCTCGTCCCAATCCGGCTGCAATTCCTGCAGCTCGTAGCGGGCAAAGAGCGGATCGAGCACCTGACCGTCATGCTTCAGCACCAGCCTGTCTCTGGCGAAGGCGAAGATATGCGTGCCGTCCCTTGCCAGCGCCTTTTCGACGGAGTGTTCGTCGCGATGCTCGGAATCGCGATTGAGGTCGTTGGCGGCAAAAGCCGTGAGATTGCTGGGTTCGGGATGCGGCACATCCGAATCGAAAAGCGAATGACTCATGATGAAAGGGCTTCCCGCAGCTTCGCTATGAATTCGTCTCTCTTTCCGTCCTCGTAGGGCTCCGCGCGCCCGAATCCCCAAACGGGACCCGGCCAATTGGCATCGCCTTCGAAGCGGGCAATGACATGAACATGAAGCTGGCGGACGATATTGCCAAGAGCCCCGATATTGATTTTTGTTGCGCCGGTGATCTCTTTCAGGGCTTTGGCGACAAGCTCCGTCTCGAAGGCAAGCAGCACCTGGTCGAGCGGCGTCAGCTCGAAGATTTCGGTGATTTCAGCCCGGCGCGGCACGAGAATGAGCCAGGGCCAGCGGGCATCCCTCGACAATCTGAGATCACAGAGGCCGGTGACCATGACGCTGGTGCTGTCGTTTTCCAGCCGGGGGTCGAGCACGAAACCGTTCAAAGGGCATTCCTCCCATGTTTTCCAACGACTAGCAGTTTTTTCGCATGTTGGCTTGCTTTTGATGACGATATTGCCGATATGTGCATCCGGGAGGTTGGTGGTGGACGAGCCACTCGCCAACCGGGTCAGGTCCGGAAGGAAGCAGCCCTAACGAGCCCGGCACGGGTCATCGTGCCAGCCTCCCACCTTCTCTCCACGAAGTGCCCAACGATCCGGGCGACAAGCAGGGCGATGAGCGACACCGAGCGACAATCAAAAGATGCCGCCTCGACGGGCACCGGATACCGGGTGCTGGCTCGCAAATACCGCCCCAAGGATTTCACGGACCTGATGGTCGGCCAGGAGCCGATGGTCCGCACCCTGACCAACGCCTTCGAAACCGGCCGCATTGCCCAGGCCTACATGCTGACCGGCGTGCGCGGCGTCGGCAAAACGACGACGGCGCGCATCCTGGCGCGGGCGCTGAATTACAAGACATCCGATGTCGACAAGCCGACGATCGACCTTCGCACGCCCGGCGAACACTGCCAGGCGATCATGGAAGGCCGGCATGTCGACGTGATCGAGATGGACGCCGCCTCCCATACCGGCATCGACGATATAAGAGAGATCATCGAGCAGGTGCGCTACCGGCCAGTTTCGGCGCGCTACAAGGTCTATATCATCGACGAAGTGCACATGCTGTCGACGCAGGCCTTCAACGGCTTGTTGAAGACGCTGGAAGAGCCGCCGGAGCATGTGAAGTTCATCTTCGCCACCACGGAAATCCGCAAGGTGCCGATCACCGTGCTGTCGCGCTGCCAGCGTTTCGACCTGCGCCGCATCAGCGCGTCGGATCTCGTCGGGTTGTTTTCGACAATCGCCGCCAAGGAAGGCATCGAGGCCGAACCGGACGCGCTGGCGATGATCGCACGTGCCGCCGAAGGCTCGGCGCGCGACGGGCTGTCGCTGCTCGACCAAGCGATCGCCCATGGCGCGGGTGCGGTGCAGGCGGAAGCCGTGCGCGGAATGCTCGGCCTTGCCGACCGCGCCCGGATCGTCGACCTCTTCCAGCATGTCGTCAAGGGCGACGTCGCCGCAGCCCTCGGTGAATTCCAGAGCCAGTACGAGGCCGGCGCCAATCCGGTGGTGGTGCTGACCGATCTTGCCGATTTCACCCATCTGGTGACGCGGCTAAAATATGTGCCGGATGCGGCAAACGACCCCTCGCTCAGCGAGGTCGAGCGTACCAAGGCCGCCGAATTCGCCAAGGGCGTCGCGGTCACGACGCTGTCGCGCATCTGGCAGATGCTGCTGAAAGGCATTCCCGAAACGGAAGGCTCGTCGCGGACGGCGGGTGCGGCCGAAATGGTGCTGATCCGGCTCGCGCATGCGGCGCATCTGCCGGCGCCCGAGGATGCAGCGCGGCGGCTTGCCGAATTTTCCGGCGACAATGCCGGCCCGCGGCCCTCCTCCCCGCCTTCCGGCAACGGCGGCGGCAGCGGCACGCGCGTTCCCTATCAAAGCAGCGTCGCACGCGCGCCGGACATCGCACCTGGCAAGCCGCAGGCGTCCGCGCCGGTGGCGATGCTGCGCGCCGTGCCGAGCAGCCAGCCGGAGACGATGCCTGTCGGGCGGATCGAGACGATACCGGCCGAGACACCGAAGCCGCTCGTTCCGGTCAATTCGGTCAGCGATATCGTCGATCTCGCCGCCGAAAAGCGGGACGTCAAGCTGAAGGCGCTGGTGCGTAACTTCGTGCGGCCCGTCCGCATCGAACCCGGCCGCCTCGATGTGAACTTGACCGAAGGCGCACCCGGCACACTGCTGAACGAGCTTGCCGTCAAGCTGAAGGAATGGACGGGCATCCACTGGATCGTCAGCACCAGCCGCGAAGAAGGCGGGCCGACGATGGTCGAGGCGGAAGCCAAGGCTCAGCAACAGCGCGTCAGCGATGCCCGCCAGGACCCCGATGTCGCGGCCATCCTGACGCAGTTTCCGGGCGCCAAGATCATCGACGTGCGCGTCAGGGCGCCGACCCCCGAGGAAGAAGCGGATGAGGCGACGCCGCCTGCCGCCGCCGAATCGGAAGACGGTGATATCCTGCCCGGCGACGACATAGAATTCTGATTTCAAGAAGGAGCGAGACGATGCGCGACATCATGGGCATGATGGGCAAAGTCAAGGAAATGCAGGCCAAGATGGAGCAGATGCAGGCGGAGATCGCCGAGCTCACGGCCGAAGGTAAGGCGGGCGGCGGCCTCGTTACCGTCATCATCTCCGGCAAGGGCGAGCTGAAGAGCCTGAAGATCGACCCGTCGCTGTTCAAGGAAGACGATGTCGAGATCCTCGAGGACCTGATCGTCGCCGCCCACAAGGACGCCAAGGACAAGGCCGAGGCGCTCGCCGCCGAAAAGACCAAGGCGCTGACCGCCGGCCTGCCGATCCCGCCCGGGTTCAAGCTGCCATTCTGATAGCAGGCAACTTAATTTATTGCATCGCTGCCCGGATGGACGATGCGATCATCGCCCTCGCGATCCGAGGGTGACAAATTGTTCCTAGCGCTGCGCTTCCAGCATTGCCCGCAGCTTGTAATGAATAGGAGCAGCGAGATATCGCGCCCGGTCCGTCTCCGAAAGCCGCCGGCCGAAGGTTTCCATCAGTTCCGGCATCGTCACCTTTTTTCCGGGAAAAGGCTGATATTCCACCGGCGTCCCGGCTTCGGCCACGCCACCCGCGACAACCCGGCAATAGATGCCGGGGCGGGCGGCTGCGGTATAGCGCTTGGCAAATTTCGGATCGTTCATCCTGGCGGCGAAGGTGGCGCAGGGGATGCGGCATGCGCTGACTTCGAGGACGAGATCGCCTGATATGAAGCGATCGCCGACGGAAACGTCGCGATTGTCGAGACCTGAGATCACCATGTTTTCGCCGAAAGTGCCAGCCTCGTATGGCCGGCCAAGCTCGCCGCTCCACCAGTCGAGCGTCAGCGATCCCTCGATATAAACAGCCTGATCGACGCCGCCATGGTGTTTGCGGTTGCAGATGGCATCACCGACCAGCCCCTCGGCATCGATCATCACCGCGCCGTTGACCGCGTGTTTGAAGATGCCGGTCTTGTAGCTCTTGCCGGCCAGCCTTTCCGGATTGCCGATGCACAGCGCCAGGATTTTCATGGGACGGCCGATCCTTCCGCGATTCCGTTTTCGTTGCATATCAGCTAAGAACGGCGCATGGCAAAACGAGTCACCGGCCCCGAAATCGAAAAACTCATCCAGCTTTTGGCGAAGGTGCCGGGCCTCGGGCCGCGCTCGGCGCGCCGGGCGGCACTACATCTGATCAAGAAGAAGGACCAGCTGCTGGGGCCCCTGTCGAATGCGATGGGCGAAGCTTACGACAAGGTGAAGATCTGCTCGCGCTGCGGCAATGTCGATACCGTCGATCCCTGCACCGTCTGCACCGACACGCAGCGCGATCAATCGATCATCATCGTCGTCGAGGACGTCTCCGACCTCTGGGCGCTGGAGCGGGCGGGCGCGATGAACGCCGCCTATCACGTGCTCGGCGGCACGCTTTCGCCGCTCGACGGGATCGGTCCCGACGATCTGAATATTCGCGGCCTGATCGACCGGATCGGCGAAGGCGGCATCCGGGAGCTGATCATCGCGGTCAACGCCACCGTTGAGGGACAGACGACGGCGCATTACATCACCGACCAGCTGCAGGGGCTTAACGTGAAGATCACCCGCCTGGCGCACGGGGTGCCGGTCGGCGGCGAGCTCGACTATCTCGACGAGGGCACTCTTGCCGCAGCACTTCGGGCACGGACGGTAATATGAGACGGTTTCATTTGCCGCGGATATTCGCCCTCGCGATAACAACCGCCCTCCTCCCCCTCTGCGCCCACGCAGCCCCTTCAAAAGCCGATGTCGAGGCGCAGTTCGAGACGTGGGTGCAGAAGGACCTCTGGCCGGAGGCGAAGGCGAACGGGATTTCCGAGAAGAGCTTCAAGGCCGCCTTCTCCGGTATCACCCTGAACTGGAACCTGCCCGATCTCGCGCCGCCCGGTTTCCCTCCGCCGAAGCAGCAGAAGCAGACGCAGGCGGAATTTTCCTCGCCCGGTCCCTATTTCAACGAGGACCATCTGAAGAGGCTTGCCGCAACCGGCCGCGGCTTTGCCGCGCAATATGGCTCGACGCTGAAGCGGATCGAGAAGACCTATGGCGTGCCGGGGCCGATCGTGCTGGCCATCTGGGGCCGGGAGACCGGCTTCGGCGCCGCGAAGATCCCGAATTCGGCGATCGAGGTGCTGGCGACCAAGGCCTTCATGTCGACGCGCAAGGAGATGTTCCGCACCGAGCTGGTGGCGGCGCTGCATATTCTCGACGGCGGTGACGTGACGCCGGCCGGTTTCAAGGGTTCGTGGGCCGGCGCGCTCGGGCAGCCGCAATTCATGCCGACGAGCTACCTGAAATATGCCGTCGATTTCGACGGCGACGGCCATCGCAATATCTGGACCTCAGTGCCGGATACGCTCGCCTCGATCGCCAATTTCCTGGTCAAGAAGGGCTGGCAGCGCGACCACGACTGGGGTTTCGAGGTGTCGATACCGGAGGCGGTCTCCTGTGCGCAGGAAGGGCCGGATCTCTCAAAACCGCTGTCGCACTGGGCCTCGCTCGGCATCGACCGCATCTCCGGCAAGGATTTCCCCTCAAGCGAGATGAAGGCCGAGGGCATGATGCTGGTTCCGGCGGGCCGCGATGGGCCTGAGTTCATCGTCACCCCGAATTTCTACATCATCAAGGAATATAACAATTCCGATCTCTACGCGCTCTATATCGGCAATCTCGCCGACCGGATCGGCTCTAATGCCGGTGCCTTTGAGGGTCGATGGGGCGATGTTGGCAAGATGCTGCGCTCCGATGTCGCCGCCATGCAGAAGGCGCTGGAGCGCCAGGGCTACGATGTCGGGGGCTCCGACGGTCTGCCTGGTTACAAGACCCGGCGTTCGATCGGCCAGTGGCAGGCGAAGAACGGCATGGCACCGACCTGCTTTCCCGAGGCGACGATGAAGAGCAAGCTGAAGTAGTTGTTCAGAGACTGCGCTTCAGCCCTTCGTGGCTCGCCACGAAACCGAGCCTCTCGTAGAAGCGGATCGAATCCGCTCGCGTCTTGTCCGACGTCAGCTGAACCAAGCTGCAGCCGCGCGCGGCGCATTGGCCGACCGCCCATTCGACGAACGCGGAGCCGAGGCCCGAGCCGCGAACATCCCTTGCGACACGCACGCTTTCGATCTGGCCGCGCCACATGCCCGTCCTCGACAGGCCGGGAATGAAGCTCAGCTGCAGGCAGCCGACGACCCGATCGGAAGGATCGATGGCGACGGCCAAGAGCTGATTGGCATCCGACTCGATCGCCGCGAAGGCCGAGAGGTAGCGCGCATCGACGGGATCAGAGGTGATTTCCCTGGCGCTGCCGAGATCGTCGTCGGCCAGAAGCCGGACGATGGCGACGAGATCGGACTGGCGGGCGAGCCTGAATTGATACATGGCTGTCCTCAATGATGCAGGTCGATCGGCGCCTTGTGGAAGACGTCGGTATCCGGTGGAATGGCCTGGCGTTCGATCATGCGGTGGACATGCAACGGACCTTCGCCGCGATGAAGCGCACGAAGCCTGTCGGTGTTTTCGGCATCGGCCTGCGTGCGCCGCTGGTTGTGTCTTATATATTCGACCCAGGTCGGCGTATGGTAGGTTTCCGTCCAGAGCCCGGGATTTTCGAGATCGCGCATCAGCGCCCAGTTGCGGGCGCCGTCGCGGATGCGGATACGGCGGCGCTCGCCCATCAGCTGCATGAATTCGGCAAGGTCGTCATCTCCGATCTCGTAATCGACCTGGATGACGATCGGGCCGCTGCGCGGGGTGATGTCGAGACTGAGAGCCGGCTCGGTGAAGCGATTCAACGGATCGAGATTGAGCGAGGCGAAGGCCGGCATGGAAAAACGCAGGCCGATGACGATGCCGAGCAGCATGACGACCGATGACATCAGCAGCGCATCGGCGACGCCATAGCGATCGGCGGCAACACCCCAGAGCCAGCTGCCGCCGGCGATGCCGCCGAAGGTGACGGTCTGGTAGAGCGACAGGGCGCGACCCACCACCCAGCGCGGCGTCGACAGCTGGACGATGGTGTTGAAGAGCGACAGGGCGGAGACCCAGCAGGCGCCGGAGACGAGCAGCCCGGCCGAGGTGAGCACCGCGCTTGGGCTGAAGGCGGCAATGACGGCGCTCAGCGCGAAGCCTGTAAAGGCCAGGCGGATGATCATCTCGCTCGACAGCATCTGGCGCAGCCGCGCGTTCAGCACCGCGCCGCCGATCGCGCCGATGCCGAAGGCGCCGAGCATGAAACCATAGGTCAGCGGGCCGCCGCCGACGAGATCGAGTGCGACAACCGGCAGCAGCGCCAGGATCGAGCTGGCGCCGATGCCGAAGAGCAGGCCCCGGAGGAGAACCTTTTCGAGATTGGGCGACATCGAGACATAACGCAGGCCGGCGAAGATGGCGCTGCCGAGCGCCTCGCGCGGCAGGGTCGAGACCGGCGTGCTCGGGCGCCAGCGCAGCAGGGCATAGATCAAAGCGAGGTAGCTCACGGTGTTCACCGCGAAGGCCGCCGCCGCGCCGGCTGCGGCGACGATGACGCCGCCGATGGCCGGGCCGACGCTGCGGGTAATGTTGAAACCCATGCTGTTCAGCGTGACGGCGCCCGGCAGATCGGCGCGCGGCACCATGTCGCCGACCGAGGCCTGCCAGGATGGGTTGTTGAGCGCGGTGCCGCAGCCGATCAGGAAGGTGAAGAACAGCAGCAGCCAGGGGGTGATCCAGCCGAGAAGGGCCGTGACCGTCAGCAGCGCCGAGACCGTCAGCATCAGGCACTGCGCCGTCAGCATCACCCGGCGGCGATCATAATTGTCGGCGAGCGCACCGGAAATCAGCGAAAACAGCATGATCGGCAGCGCCGTCGAGGTCTGCACCAGCGCGACCATGTCCTCCGAGGCGGTGATCGTCGTCATCATCCAGGCGGCACCGACCGCCTGGATCAGTCCGCCGAAATTCGAGGACAGGCTGGCGAACCAGATGGTGCGGTAGGTATCGTGCCGCAAAGGCGCCAATGTCGACGAAGTGTAGGCCACGATTTCTCCGCTTTTGTTGTTGCGCCCCACGGCAATATATTCGCAAGACCGGCGCTGGCCATAGGTCTCGTCACCCCACCGTAAGCGAATTGGCCGAATCGGTCGCAGACCTTGCAATTTCGGAAAAACCCGACTATATGGCTCTCAAATTCTTGATCGCTTGATGAAGAGTGGGCCGCAAGGACCCGCTCTTTTTTATTAGCGCGATCCCTAAACAGCATGAAATTGCGAGGAGCGCATCGCTTGTCGGACATGACAAACGCAGACAACGAACTTGAGCCGCGGCTGATTACCGAAACCGGGCTTGACCAGCGTCTTGCCGATATCATCGAACCCGTCCTCGTCGGCCTGGGCTTTCGGCTGATCCGCGTCCGTATGATGAACCAGAACGGCGCGACGATGCAGGTCATGGCCGAGCGCAACGACGGGACGATGACGGTCCAGGACTGCGAAGAAATCTCGATGGCGATTTCTCCCGTCCTCGATGTGGAAGATCCGATCGATAAAGAGTATCATCTCGAAGTGTCTTCGCCCGGCATCGACCGTCCGATGGTTCGGAAATCCGATTTCGTCCGCTGGCAGGGCCACCTTGTGAAATGCGAGACGTCGATCCTGATCGACAATCGCAAGCGCTTCCGCGGCAAGATCGTCGAAGCAGGCGTAGATGGTTTCACGCTCGAGCGTGACCAGGTCGCTTACGGGGAAGAGCAAAAGGTCACCATTCCCTTCACGGCGCTTAGCGATGCGAAGCTCATTCTGACCGACGACCTGATCCGCGATGCGTTGCGCGCCGACAAGCTGGCGAAAGCCCAGGCCGCCAACCAGAACGAAGCGGACGACCAGGAATAACCGATCAACAGACCGCTCCAGGGACGGGAACCCCGGGGTTAAGACGGAGAAACAAGACAATGGCAGTCAGTGCGAACCGGCTCGAACTTCTGCAGATCGCAGATGCAGTGGCGCGCGAAAAGGTCATCGACCGCGAGATCGTGCTGGCCGCAATGGCCGACGCCATCCAGAAGGCGGCACGCTCCCGTTACGGCACCGAGTCCAACATCAGGGCCGACATCAATCCGAAGACCGGCGAAATCCGTTTGCAGCGCCTGCTCGAAGTCGTCGACAAGGCCGAGGATTATTCGACGCAGATCCCGCTGGAGCTTGCCCGCGACCGCAACCCGGATGCCGCACTCGGCGATTTCATCGCCGATCCGCTGCCGCCGATGGATTTCGGCCGCATCGCCGCACAATCCGCCAAGCAGGTGATCGTGCAGAAGGTGCGTGAAGCCGAGCGCGACCGCCAGTTCGACGAATTCAAGGATCGCGTCGGCGAAATCGTCAACGGCACGGTCAAGCGCGTCGAATACGGCAACGTCATCGTCGATCTCGGCCGCGGCGAAGGCATCATCCGCCGCGACGAAATGATCCCGCGCGAAAACGTCCGTTATGGCGATCGCGTCCGCGCCTATGTCTACGATGTCCGTCGCGAACAGCGCGGCCCGCAGATCTTCCTGTCGCGCACGCATCCGCAGTTCATGGTGAAGCTGTTCACCATGGAAGTGCCTGAGATCTACGACGGCATCATCCAGGTGAAGTCGGTTGCCCGCGATCCGGGCTCGCGCGCCAAGATCGCCGTGATCTCGAACGACAGTTCGATCGATCCGGTCGGCGCCTGCGTCGGTATGCGCGGTTCGCGCGTTCAGGCCGTCGTCGGCGAGCTTCAGGGCGAGAAGATCGACATCATTCCGTGGAGCCAGGACCCAGCGACCTTCGTCGTCAACGCCCTGCAGCCGGCCGAAGTCGCCAAGGTTGTTCTCGACGAGGATGCCGAGCGCATCGAAGTCGTCGTTCCCGACGAGCAGCTGTCGCTTGCGATCGGCCGCCGCGGCCAGAACGTCCGCCTCGCTTCGCAGCTGACCGGCTGGGACATCGACATCATGACGGAGGCCGAGGAATCGGAACGCCGCCAGAAGGAATTCAACGAGCGCACCAACCTGTTCATGGATTCGCTCGACGTCGACGAAATGGTCGGCCAGGTTCTGGCCTCCGAGGGCTTTGCCGCGGTCGAAGAACTGGCTTATGTCGATCTGGACGAAATCTCCTCGATCGACGGTTTCGACGAAGAGACTGCGCAGGAAATCCAGCAGCGCGCCCGGGAGTTCCTCGAGCGCCTCGAAGCCGAGATGGACGAGAAGCGCAAGGCGCTCGGCGTTCAGGACGAGCTGCGCGAAATCGACGGCATGACCGCCCAGATGATGGTGGCGCTCGGCGAAGACGGCATCAAGACGATCGAGGATTTTGCCGGCTGTGCCGCCGACGATCTCGTCGGCTGGACGGAACGCAAGAACGGCGAAACGAAGAAATTCGAAGGCCTGTTCTCGAAGTTCGACGTCTCGCGCGTCGAAGCCGAGCAGATGATCGTCCAGGCCCGCCTGTCGGCTGGCTGGATTACCGAAGAAGACCTGGCGAAGGGGACCGAAGAAGAGGTCGCCGAAGCCGAACAAGAAGCATGATGACCGCGCATGAGCCGGACGCTCTCCCTGACGAGGACGACGATCTTGCAGGTTATGACGTGAACGGACGCATGTGCATCGTGACGCGCGAAAGCGGATCGCCGGAAGAGCTGATCCGCTTCGTTGCCGCTCCCGATGGAACCGTTGTCGCCGATCTGAAGCGCGAGCTTCCGGGACGCGGATGCTGGGTGAAGATCGACCGGTCGCTGGTCGACAGGGCAGTGGCGAAGAAACTCTTCGCCCGCGCGCTGAAAATGGACGTGAAGGCGGCAGACGATCTCGGCGCAGGCGTCGACCGGCTGCTTGCGGCGCAATTGATGCAGATGATGAACATGGCGCGGAAAGCCGGCCAGTTCGTCAGCGGGTCCTCGAAAGTGGATGCCGCGGTCAGGAGCGGGGCTGCCCTTGCGGTGTTCCATGCGACTGATGCAGCGGATGACGGCGTCCGGAAAATCGACCAGGCCCGCAAGGCCTGGCACCTCGGAATGGAGACCGAGGAGGAGATACCTTCCTTCCGTCTCTTCTCGGAGAGCGAAATGGAAGGCCTGATGGGCCAGAATGCTTTTATCCATGCCGCAGTGCTTGCAGGGCAGGCGGGTGAGGGTGTAGTGAAGCGCGCAAAGATGCTCGAACAGTACCGTATTGGCGGTCAGTCCCGGGCAGCGGGCGGCGCTGGCCGGCAAAAACAATGAGGCGGTCACCGGCATGGGCCGGTCGCATTCTCATTGATCGACAAGTATTGAACGACAGGGTCTGATCTAGTCATCGCTCCCTGTCCGAAGGAACGGGAACGAATGACCGATAGTAACGACGACAAGACAATCAGCGTGACGGGCAAAAAGACGCTTACCCTGAAACCATCGGGGATGAGCCAGGGCACCGTTCGCCAGGATATGGGTCGAGGTCGCACCAAGGCGGTCGTCGTCGAGACCCGCAAGCGGCGCCCGATGCGCCCGGAAGACGAAAAGCCGATCACACCTGTCGCTCCGGTGGCTCCCGTGCGTGCAGCCGAACCGGCGCCCGCGCCGGTGCAGGCACGCCCGCAGCAGCCGACGCCGGCACCGCGGATACAGCAGGGCAACAACAGCCAGACGAACCAGCGTCCGCAGCAGTCCCACCAGGCGCCGCGCCAGAACGACCGTCCGCGGCCGGTGGTGCTTAACCATCTGTCGCCTGAGGAAATGGACGCTCGCCGCCGGGCGCTTGCCGACGCCCAAGCGCGTGACGCCCAGGATGCGATCCGCCGCGCCGAGGAAGAAAAGCGCAGGGCCGCCGAAGAGGTGATCCGCAAGGCAGCCGAAGCCGAAGAAGCTGCCCGCAGGGCCGCCGAAGAAGCTATCCGGCAGGCTGAAGCGCCCGCTCCAGTTGCTGAACCGGCAGCCGCAGTAGCGGCTCCAGCCGACGCCCCGCAGCCACAGCAACCGGCATCCTCGGCACCTGCCGCGCGCCGGCCCGATGCGGCTGGAGCAGCAACTGCTGCCCGTCCGGCAGCGGGTGCTGTCGCCCCCGGCGCCGTTCGCGGCCGCCGCGACGAAAAGGAAGACGACGATCGGGGTGCCGCGCGAGGCGGCCCGGTTCGTGGCCGCGTCGTTCGTCCGGAACCGGCAAAGCCGGTCACGACACGTCCGAAGACGGATGAAGAGCGCCGTCGCGGCAAGCTGACGATCTCCACTGCCAACGTCGACGGCGAGGATAATGCCCGCGGCCGTTCGCTCTCGGCCATGCGCCGCCGGCAGGAGAAATTCCGTCGCGGCCAGATGCAGGAAACCCGCGAGAAGATCTCCCGCGAGGTGGTTCTGCCAGAGACGATTACCATTCAGGAACTGTCGCAGCGTATGTCCGAACGCGCCGTCGACGTCATCAAGTACCTGATGAAGGAAGGCCAGATGATGAAGCCGGGCGACGTCATCGACGCCGACCTTGCCGAACTCATCGCCAGCGAATTCGGCCATACGGTCCGACGCGTGTCGGAATCCGACGTCGAACTCGGCATCTTCAACGTCTCCGACGAGGATGGCGAACTGGTTTCGCGCCCGCCCGTCGTCACCATCATGGGCCATGTCGACCACGGCAAGACCTCGCTGCTCGACGCCATCCGCCATGCCAACGTGGTCTCCGGCGAAGCCGGCGGCATCACGCAGCATATCGGCGCCTATCAGGTGGAGCAGAGCGGTCAGAAGATCACCTTCATCGACACTCCCGGCCACGCCGCCTTTACGGCCATGCGTGCTCGCGGCGCCCAGGCGACGGACATCGCGATCCTGGTCGTTGCAGCCGACGACAGCGTCATGCCGCAGACGATCGAATCGATCAACCACGCCAAGGCGGCCGGTGTTCCGATCATCGTTGCGATCAACAAGGTCGACAAGCACGAGGCCGATCCGCAGAAGGTCCGCAACCAGTTGCTGCAGCACGAAGTCTTCGTGGAATCTATGGGCGGTGAAGTGCTCGACGTCGAAGTTTCGGCCAAAACCGGCAAGAACCTCGACAAGCTGCTTGAGGCGATCTTGCTGCAGGCGGAAATTCTCGATCTCAAGGCCAACCCGAACCGGACTGCCGAAGGCACCGTCATCGAAGCCCAGCTCGATCGTGGCCGCGGTTCGGTCGCGACCGTGCTCGTCCAGAAGGGCACGCTGCGTCCGGGCCAGATCATCGTCGCCGGCGACGTCTGGGGCCGCGTGCGCGCCCTCGTCACCGACAAGGGTGACCATGTGAAGGAAGCGGGTCCCGCGACTCCGGTCGAGGTTCTCGGTCTTTCCGGCACGCCGCAGGCGGGCGACAAGTTCGCCGTCGTCGAAAGCGAAAGCCGCGCCCGCGAGATCTCCGAATATCGTCAGCGTCTGGCCCGCGACAAGGCTGCTGCCCGCCAGTCGGGACAGCGCGGTTCGCTGGAACAGATGATGATGCAGCGCCAAAGCGCCGGCATCAAGGAGTTCCCGCTGGTTATCAAGGGTGACGTGCAGGGCTCGATCGAAGCGATTGCCGGCGCACTGGAAAAGCTCGGCACCGATGAGGTCCGCGCCCGCATCGTCCATTCGGGCGCCGGCGGCATCACCGAGTCGGATATCTCGCTCGCCGAAGCGTCGAACGCGGCCATCATTGGCTTCAACGTTCGCGCCAATACGCAGGCACGCCAGTTCGCCGAGCGCGAAGGCATCGAAATCCGCTACTACAACATCATCTACGACCTGGTGGATGACGTGAAGGCAGCGATGTCGGGCCTGCTCTCTCCGGAACGGCGCGAAACCTTCATCGGCAATGCCGAAATCCTCGAGGTGTTCAACATCACCAAGGTCGGTAAGGTCGCAGGCTGCCGTGTTGTCGAAGGCAAGGTCGAACGCGGTGCGGGCGTCCGCCTCATCCGCAACGACGTCGTCGTTCACGAAGGCAAGCTCAAGACCCTCAAGCGCTTCAAGGACGAAGTCTCCGAAGTACCGATGGGCCAGGAATGCGGCATGGCCTTCGAAAATTACGAGGATATGCGCGCCGGCGACGTCATCGAGTGCTTCCGCGTCGAACATATCACGCGCACGCTCTAAACCGCCGCGCTTTAGGCGCAGCATCAGCTTTCCGAAAGCCATTCGCCAGCCGGCGGATGGCTTTCGGGCATCCGCCGGCTTGACCTTTTCGGCCAAAGGAGTCATTGACGCTCTCCTTTGACGGGTTCGATTCCCAGCCGCATCGGCAAATAGAGATAACAATGACCAGAGCAACTTCTTCCGCGCCTTCGCAGCGCATGCTGCGCGTTGGCGAACAGGTCCGCGCCGCGATTACCCAGGTACTGCAGCGCGGCGAAGTGCGCGACGATGTCATCGAAGCGACGGTGATCTCGATCTCGGAAGTGCGCATGTCGCCCGACCTGAAGATCGCCACCGCCTATGTGACGCCGCTCGGCGTTTCCGACCACAGCGTGGTCATCGAGGCGCTGAACCGTCATGCGAAGTATATCCGCGGCAGGCTCGGGCAGCAGCTTCGGCAGATGAAATACATGCCGGAAGTGCGCTTCCGCGACGATACCAGCTTCGACAACTACAAGAAAATCGACGAGCTGCTGCGTTCGCCCGAGGTGCGCCGCGACCTCGACGGCGATAACGACGAACAATAAACAGAAGAGACGCATGTCCAAACCACGCAAACCCAAAGGCCGGCCGATTTCCGGCTGGCTGATCCTCGACAAGCCGGTGGATTTCGGCTCGACGGAAGCCGTTTCCAAGATCAAGTGGCTCTACAAGGCGCAGAAGGCCGGTCATGCCGGCACGCTCGATCCGCTCGCCTCCGGCATGCTGCCGATCGCGCTCGGCGATGCGACGAAGACCGTTCCCTATGTGATGGACGGCCGCAAGATCTATGAATTCACGGTCAGCTGGGGCGAAGAGCGGGCAACGGACGATCTCGAAGGCGAGGTGACCGCAAGCTCGGACAACCGTCCCAGCGAACAACAGATCCGCGATATCCTGCCCGGCTACATCGGCACCATCAGCCAGGTGCCGCCGCAGTTTTCCGCCATCAAGATATCGGGTGAACGCGCCTATGATCTGGCGCGTGAAGGCGAAACCGTCGAAATCCCCTCGCGTGAAGTCGATATCTTCCGGCTGACCCTGCTCGCCTGCCCGGATGCGAATAGCGCGCATTTCGAAGTGGAATGCGGCAAGGGCACCTATGTCAGGGCGCTTGCCCGCGATTTCGGCCGCGAGCTCGGCTGTTACGGCCATGTGTCCGGGCTGCGGCGCACTTTCGTGGCGCCCTTCGCGGAAGAAGCGATGGTGCCGCTCGCGGACCTCGTGGCGCTGGAAGCGATCGAGGACATGGACGAGCGGCTTGCCGCCCTCGACGCGCTGCTGATCGACACCTGCGAGGCGCTATCGGCCCTGCCTCACCTCGTCATCAACGACGACCAGGCGCACAGGCTGAAGATGGGCAACCCGATCCTCGTGCGCGGCCGCGATGCGCCGATTGCCGAAAGCGAAGCCTATGCGACGGCCCGCGGCAGGCTGATCGCGATCGGTGAGATCGGCCAGGGCGAGTTTCGCCCGAAGCGGGTTTTTGCCTGAACCTATGCAGCTGACGATTGTCAGGCGGTAGCGATGCGATATCTTCCTTTCGGGCGATGGCCGCCCGAGGGGCCGTTGCGGCCCGGCAAGGGGGATGATGATGCGCGCAACCGCGATCCGCATGCTGACGTTCTTTTCGATGTTTCTCACCGTTACCGGCGCTCAATCCGGCGAGCGCTGGGCCGAGCTGCCGGCTTTTCCGGCGATGCCCGTGCCGAAGACCAGCGGCATGGCTGAGGTGAACGACATCAAGATGTATTACGCCGAATATGGTGAAGGCGAGCCGATGCTCTTCATCCATGGCGGGCTTGGCAATGCCGATGTCTGGGGTCACCAGATCGCCGAATTCGCCAAAGACCACCTGGTCATCGTTGCCGACAGCCGCGGGCATGGGCGCTCGACGCGCAGCCAAAAGCCCTTCGGCTACGACCTGATGACATCGGATTATGCAGCCCTTCTCGACCATCTGAAGATCGGCAAGGTGACCCTGGTGGGATGGTCGGACGGCGGCATCATCGGCATCGACATGGCGATGAACCATCCGGAAAAGCTGACGCGCGTCATTGCCCAGGCCGCCAACGTCACGACCGACGGCGTCAAGCCTGACGTCATGAGCAACAAGACCTTCAACGACTATATCAACGTCGCCGGCGAACAGTACCGGAAGCTGTCGCCGACGCCGAACGAGTACGACGCCTTCGTCACCCAGATCTCCGAGATGTGGGCGACACAGCCGGCCTGGACGGCAGCGGATCTCGGAAAGATCACGGTGCCGGTCACGCTCGCCATCGGCGATCACGACGAAGCCGTGAAGCTCGACCATAACGAGATGATGGCGAAAGAAATTCCGGGCGCAAAGCTGGTGATCCTGAAAGAGGCCAGCCATTTCGCCATGCTGCAGGATCCCGCGGGTTACGATGCGATGATCCGGGAGGCGATGGCGGGCCGCTGAAAACCGCCGCGGGCGCTCCCCTCTTTCCATCGCTGCTTAATTGGTTTATAGGCAGCGCCAGCGTCAGGTTCGCCTGCTCGCATTCACGGCCAAAGCTGGACGGCATCCCGGCTTTTGGCGACCTTTATCTCCTCTCTTAGAAAGGATCACCCGATGTCGATCACTGCTGAGCGCAAGTCTGCGCTGATCAAGGAATACGCAACCGCCGAAGGCGATACCGGTTCTCCGGAAGTCCAGGTCGCGATCCTGACCGAACGCATCAACAACCTGACCGAACACTTCAAGGACCACAAGAAGGATAACCATTCCCGCCGTGGCCTGTTGACGATGGTTTCGAGCCGCCGCTCGCTTCTTGATTATCTCAAGAAGAAGGATGAAGGCCGCTATTCCAAGCTGATCTCCAGCCTGGGTATCCGCCGCTAAGATTGCCCGGCGGGCGCTTTCCGAGCGCCCGCCGGATCCTGTTTGGGGACACGGTTCCCGATGAAATGTTCCAGCCGCGCCCTATCTGCAAGCGGTGGAAAGATCGGCGGACCCGGATGGGCCGGTTCTGCCAAACCAACCGTTGACCTGTCATGGGGCAGGATTGCCGGATGCTTTCGGCCAAGGCTTCTTCAAAGCTTTGGCCTGGTTTTCTAAGGGATCTCGGATTTGTCGAGGAACCGAGGATGAAAAGCCTCCCGTTGTCTTGCCCGTGATACGTCACATTATTTGCGGTCGACTGTGCGCTGCGCCCTGGTATCGGCGATGGCGCGTGCTCCCGCATTGAAGGACAAATCATGTTTGATACACACACAGTCGAAATCGAGTGGGCCGGCCGCCCGCTGAAGCTCGAAACCGGCAAGATCGCCCGTCAGGCCGACGGCGCCGTTCTTGCCACCTACGGCGAAACCGTCGTTCTCGCCACCGTCGTCTCGGCCAAGGCGCCGAAGCCCGGCCAGGACTTCTTTCCGCTCACCGTCAACTACCAGGAAAAGACCTACGCAGCCGGCAAGATCCCCGGCGGCTATTTCAAGCGCGAAGGGCGCCCTAGCGAGAACGAGACCCTCGTCTCCCGCCTGATCGACCGCCCGATCCGCCCGCTCTTCCCGGAAGGTTACAAGAACGACACGCAGGTCGTCGTTACCGTCATCCAGCATGACCTCGAGAACAACCCGGACATCCTGTCCATGGTCGCGACCTCGGCAGCGCTGACGCTCTCCGGCGTTCCCTTCATGGGCCCGGTGGGCGGTGCGCGTGTCGGCTACATCAACGGCGAATACGTTCTCAACCCGCATCTCGACGAGATGGACGAATCGAGCCTCGATCTCGTCGTCGCCGGCACCTACGACGCCGTGCTGATGGTTGAATCCGAAGCCAAGGAACTCAACGAAGAAGTCATGCTCGGCGCCGTCATGTTCGGCCATAAGGGCTTCCAGCCGGTTCTTGACGCGATCATCAAGCTCGCCGAAGTGGCCGCCAAGGAGCCGCGCGACTTCCAGCCGGAAGACTATTCCGCTCTCGAAACCGAGATGCTCGGCCTTGCCGAAGCTGAACTTCGCCAAGCCTACAAGATCACTCAGAAGGCTGACCGCTACGCCGCCGTCGACGCCGTCAAGGCCAAGGTGAAGGCACACTTCCTGCCCGAGGAAGGCGAAGCCAAGTACACGGCCGAAGAAGTCGGCGCGATCTTCAAGCACCTGCAGGCGAAAATCGTCCGCTGGAACATCCTCGACACCAAGAGCCGCATCGACGGCCGCGACCTCGAAACCGTTCGTCCGATCGTATCGGAAGTCGGCCTTCTGCCGCGCACCCATGGTTCGGCACTGTTCACCCGCGGTGAAACGCAGGCCATCGTGGTTGCCACGCTCGGCACCGGCGAAGACGAACAGTATGTCGACAGCCTGACGGGCATGTACAAGGAGCGCTTCCTGCTCCATTACAACTTCCCTCCCTACTCGGTTGGCGAAACCGGCCGCATGGGCTCCCCGGGCCGCCGCGAAATCGGCCACGGCAAGCTCGCATGGCGCGCCATCCGTCCGATGCTGCCGACGCCTGAGCAGTTCCCCTACACGTTGCGCGTCGTCTCCGAGATCACCGAGTCGAACGGCTCGTCCTCGATGGCGACCGTCTGCGGCACCTCGCTCGCCCTGATGGATGCAGGCGTTCCGCTGGCAAAGCCGGTTGCCGGTATCGCCATGGGCCTGATCCTGGAAGGCGATCGCTTCGCCGTCCTCTCCGACATTCTCGGTGACGAAGACCACCTCGGCGACATGGACTTCAAGGTTGCAGGTACTGCCGACGGCATCACCTCGCTGCAGATGGACATCAAGATCGCCGGCATCACCGAAGAGATCATGAAGGTCGCCCTTGGCCAGGCCCAGGGCGGTCGTGCCCACATTCTCGGCGAAATGGCGAAGGCCATTACCGAAAGCCGCGGCCAGCTCGGCGAATTCGCTCCGCGCATCGAAGTCATGAACATCCCGGTCGACAAGATCCGCGAAGTCATCGGCTCCGGCGGCAAGGTCATCCGCGAAATCGTCGAAAAGACCGGCGCCAAGATCAACATCGAGGACGACGGCACCGTCAAGATCGCCTCCTCCTCAGGCAAGGAGATCGAAGCGGCCCGCAAGTGGATCCACTCGATCGTCGCCGAGCCTGAAATCGGTCAGATCTACGAAGGCACTGTTGTCAAGACCGCCGACTTTGGCGCCTTCGTCAACTTCTTCGGCGCCCGTGACGGCCTCGTCCACATCTCGCAGCTGGCGTCCGAGCGCGTTGCCAAGACGCAGGACGTCGTCAAGGAAGGCGACAAGGTCTGGGTCAAGCTGCTCGGCTTCGACGAACGCGGCAAGGTTCGCCTGTCGATGAAGGTCGTCGACCAGGCCACCGGCCAGGAGATCGCGAACGAGAAGAAGAAGGAAGAAGCGGCCGAATAAGCCGCGTCTCCCAGATTTCAC
Source organism: Rhizobium redzepovicii (assembly GCF_019793435.1). Classification (GTDB taxonomy): domain Bacteria; phylum Pseudomonadota; class Alphaproteobacteria; order Rhizobiales; family Rhizobiaceae; genus Rhizobium; species Rhizobium redzepovicii. The sequence continues at coordinate 239,036 of NZ_JAILYH010000007.1, forward strand.
TCCGGGCGCGGGAATCTTCCGCGCCCTTTTTGCATCCTGGTTTTGCGCATGTCGTGGCCTTGAAACCGCTCGACACTTTTGCGCGACATGCTTTAACGAGACGAGACCCATGAGCCGCGAGACGCTGAAGACCCTGTTCCATCCCTTTGCCAGCGGCACGGTCGCGGCGCCCGGCGAGGCCGAGCGCGTGCTCTTCCTCGGTGCCGAGGCAGGCTTTGCGCTGCCGGAAGGTTTTGCCGCCACGCTGAGCGCCGTCCAGGGCTTCCGGCCGCTCTACCGGCAGCTTCAGGCGCAGCGGATCGAAGCAAAGCCTGAGATCGAGGGCGAGGACTACGATGCTGCCTTGGTGCTCTGCACGAAGCACAAGGGCGAGAACGAGGCCAATCTTGCCGCCGCCATCGCTCGCACGCGGGCCGGCGGCCTGATCGTCGTTGCCGGCGCCAAGGAAGACGGCATCCAGCCGCTGCGCAAGCGCCTCGAAGGTTTCGGCCTCGCCATCGACCATATGCCGAAATATCACGGTGTCGCCTTCTGGTTCGGCCGCCCTGCCGACGCCGACGAGATCGTCTCCAAGCTGGCAAAGGCGCCGGTACGCGTCGACGGCCGTTTCAATGCCACCGCCGGCATGTTCTCACATGACCGGGTCGATGCCGGGTCGGAACTGCTCGCCTCGCGCCTGCCGCAGGATTTTACCGGCGATGTTGCGGATTTCGGCGCCGGATGGGGTTATCTCTCCGTCGAGTTGGCACAGAGGTCGCGCGGACTGACCCGCCTCGACCTCTACGAGGCCGATCACGCGGCTCTGGAGGCTGCTAGGGACAATCTGGCGGAGAACTGCCCGAACGCGCCTGCGCGCTTCTTCTGGCACGATCTGGCGGGCGAGCCGGTCAAGGACAAATACGATCTCGTCATCATGAACCCGCCCTTCCATGAGGGCCACGCAGCCGAGCCGGCGCTCGGCCAGGCAATGATCAAAACCGCCGCATCTGCGCTACGCGGCGGCGGCCGTCTGATGCTGGTCGCCAATCGCGGCCTGCCCTACGAGCCGGTTCTGGCGGCGAATTTCAGGGAAAGCGGCGAAACCTGCCGCAACGCCCGCTTCAAGGTGCTGTGGGCGAAGAAATAGAGTTTAGCCTGCCTCGCTACCGGGCATTCCATCGATAGAAAAAGGCCGTGCGCATCATCTGCGCACGGCCTTTACGTTTCACATCAAAGGAGTGTCTACTCGACGTCGGCCCTGCGCAGCGTGTCTAGCGTCGGCATGGAGGTAACGTTGAAACCGGCGTCGACGAAGTGGATTTCCCCGGTGACGCCGGCGGAAAGGTCAGAAAGCAGGTAGAGAGCCGAATTGCCGACCTGGTCGATGGTGACGGTCTTGCGCAGCGGCGCGTTACGCTGGTTCCAGGAGAGGATCGCGCGCGCATCTGAGATGCCGGCACCGGCGAGCGTGCGGATCGGGCCGGCCGATATAGCGTTGACGCGGATGCCGCGGGGGCCGTAATCGGCGGCAAGATAACGCACCGAAGCTTCGAGCGCTGCCTTGGCGACCCCCATGACATTGTAATTCGGGATGACCCGCGTCGAGCCGTTATAGGTCAGCGTCAGCATCGCGCCGCCGTCTTCCATTAACGGCGCGCAGCGCTTGGCGATCTCGGTGAAAGAGAAACAGGAAATGACCATGGTGCGGCTGAAATTCTCGCGCGTCGTGTCGGCGTAGAGACCCTTCAGCTCGTTCTTGTCGGAAAAACCGATCGCGTGGACAATGAAATCCAGCTTGCCCCAGCGCTGTTCGATCGCGTCGACCAAAGCGTCGACCGAGGCGATGTCCTCGACGTCGCAGGGCACCACGAAATCGGAGCCGACTTCGGCGGCAAGCGGCTTGACGCGCTTGCCCAGCGCATCGCCCTGATAGGTGAAGGCGAGTTCCGCACCCTGTGCGGCAAGAGCTTTTGAAATTCCCCAGGCGATCGAGTGGTTGTTTGCGACGCCCATGATGAGGCCGCGTTTACCCTGCATGATTCCAGTCATTTTATTATCCGTTATAGCGCTGGAAGACGAGCGTGGCGTTCGTCCCGCCGAAGCCGAAGGAGTTGGAGAGGGCGATATCGATCTTCGCATCGTCGATACGCTTGCGCACGATCGGCACGCCTTCGAATTCGGGATCGAGCTCGGTGATGTGGGCGCTTTCGCCGATGAAGCCGTGCTGCATCATCAGCAGGGAATAGATCGATTCCTGCACGCCGGCCGCACCCAGCGAATGGCCGGTCAGCGACTTGGTCGACTGAATATGCGGGATCTTGGCGCCGAACACTTCACGGATGGCGCCGATTTCCTTGCTGTCGCCGACCGGCGTCGAGGTGCCGTGAGTGTTGACGTAGTCGACGTCGCCTTTGACTGATGCAAGCGCCTGGCGCATGCAGCGGATGGCGCCCTCGCCCGAGGGGGCGACCATGTCGTAACCGTCCGAGGTTGCGCCGTAGCCGACGATTTCGGCATAGATCTTCGCACCGCGGGCCTTGGCGCGCTCCAGCTCCTCGAGCACCAGCACGCCGGCGCCGCCGGCGATGACGAATCCGTCGCGGTTGACGTCATAGGCGCGCGAGGCGCTGTCCGGCGTATCGTTGTACTTGGAGGACATGGCGCCCATGGCATCGAAGAGGTTGGACATCGTCCAGTCGAGATCTTCGTGGCCGCCGGCAAACATCACGTCCTGCTTGCCCCACTGGATCATCTCGGCGGCGTTGCCGATGCAATGCGCTGATGTCGAGCAGGCTGACGAGATCGAGTAATTGACGCCGTGGATCTTGAACCAGGTGGCAAGTGTCGCAGATGCGGTCGAGGACATCGCCTTCGGCACGGCGAAGGGGCCGATGCGCTTCGGGCTGTTGTTCTTGACGGTGATGTCGGCCGCCTCGATCAGTGTGCGGGTGGATGGGCCGCCAGAGCCCATGATAATGCCGGTGCGCTCGTTCTGAGCGTAGTCCTTCTCTTCCAGCCCGGAATCGGCAAGTGCCTGTTTCATGGCGACATGGTTCCAGGCGCCGCCCTGCGACAGGAAGCGCATGGCGCGGCGATCGACCAGTTCGGCAAGGTCCGCAGCGCCGAGCGCGGGGCTGCCCCAAACCTGGCACTTGAAGCCGTGTTCTGCGAAATCGCTGGAGAAGGAGATACCCGACTTTGCCTGCCGCAAGGATTCGGTGACTTCGGCGGCGTCGTTTCCGATCGAGGACACGATACCCAGACCCGTGACAACTACCCGTCTCATCTGATCAAACCTTTTTTTGTTTCGTGAGCCGCTCAAGATGCGGTTCAGGCCGTCTTGTCTTTTGAGAGACCGACACGAAGATCGGCCGCCTGATATATGGTTTCGCCGTCCGCCTTCAACCAGCCATCGGCCGTACCGAGGACCAGGCGGCCGCGCATGACGCGCTTGAAGTCGATGCCATATTCGATCAGCTTCGTGTGCGGACGGACCATGCCCTTGAACTTCACTTCGCCTGTCGACAGCGCCATGCCGCGGCCTTCCTCGCCGAGCCAGCCCAGGAAGAAGCCGGTCAGCTGCCACATGCCGTCAAGGCCGAGGCAGCCCGGCATGATCGGATTGCCTTCGAAATGGCAGGGAAAATACCAATCGTCGGGGCGTACGTCGTATTCGGCCCTGAGATACCCTTTGTCGAAGGTCCCGCCCGTTTCGGAAATGTCGGTGATGCGGTGAACCATCAGCATGGGCGGCAGCGGAAGCTGCGCATTGCCGGGTCCGAACAGCTCGCCATGTGCGCAGGCGATGAGTTCGTCGTACGAGAAGCTGGACTGTCTGGTCGTCATAAAGTTTCTTTTCCCTCCCGCGTGAGCCCATGGATGTGAACGTGTAGTCCAAGTTCTTCAGAAAATGAAGCACGAGCAAGGCGGCTTCATCCATGGTCCCGGACCAAGCTTGCGCTATTATTTGGTGGTCGCATACAGGAAGGCCAGGGCTGCGACCAGACCTATTTGCGTTAAAAGCCGGTTTTGGCGGCGTTTATCAGGCTCTTGTCCCCATTGAACTATTGAAAGGCTCCTGTGCAAAAGTTATACCGCTTGAAGAAACATGATTGAATTATGCAGGAATAATCGGAGTTGGTTTTGATGACGGGTGCACTCCCGATCGCCATTGAGGTCAGGCTGCGCGGCGCAGGCCTGCGGCCTACCCGCCAGCGCGTCGCGCTCGGCGACCTGCTCTTTGCCAAGGGCGACCGGCACTTGACGGTCGAGGAACTGCATGAGGAGGCCGTTGCCGCCGGCGTGCCGGTGTCACTGGCAACCGTCTACAACACGCTGCATCAGTTCACCGAAGCCGGCCTCATCCGCGTTCTCGCCGTCGAGAGCGCCAAGACCTATTTCGACACCAATGTTTCTGACCACCACCATTTCTTCGTCGAAGGCGAGAACGAGGTGCTCGACATTCCGGTCAGCAACCTGACGATCGCCAATCTGCCAGAGCCGCCTGAAGGCATGGAGATCGCCCATGTCGACGTGGTAATCCGGCTGCGGGCGAAGCAGGGCTGACGCCCGCGTTACATGACATCGTCAGGGTGCCGGCCGGGCTTGTGCCTGTAGGTCGGAAAAGTCCAGCCGAACCACAGAGCGCCGCCGCGCACCGCAAAGGCCGCCACGACACCGCAGGCAGACGCCAGATAGAGCGGCATTCCCAGCCCATTGGCGAGCGTGAACACGCCGGCGCCAATAAGGGCCGCGGTCACGTAAATCTCCGGCCTGAGCAGCACCGAAGGCTCGTTTGCCATCAGATCACGCAGAATGCCGCCGAAGGTTGCCGTCAGCGTGCCGGTGACGATCGCGATGGTCGGTGAGCCGGTGGCGGCGAGCCCCTTGGCGGCGCCGAGCACGCAATAGGCGGCAAGGCCGATCGCATCCAGCCAGATCAGCAGGCGATAGCGTGATTCCAAGAGGTGGGCGGTGAAGAAAACCACGACGCCCACGATGCAGCAGACCAGGATATAGGCCGGATTCAGCACCCAGAAGACCGGCACGCGGCCGAGCACGATATCGCGCACGGTGCCGCCGCCCGTTCCCGTCACCATGGCGAAAAACAGAAAACCGATCAGGTCCAGCTGCTTGCGCGAGGCGGCGAGCGCGCCCGTCGCGGCAAACAGCGCGATGCCGGCGTAATCGAGATAGACGAGCAAGGACATGCGAACCCCGGAACGGCGGAATATTTCACCAAAAACCACGGCGGCAAGGGCGGCGCAAGGCGGTGGGGCCATAAAGATAATGTCTTTATTGATGCATGTCGTTGACCAAGAACCGCTGCACACTTTGTGGGCGACATGCATCGGGCTGCAGAGCCTTATCCAAAAGAGGAAAGCCGTGAAAACGCTGGTGCTCGCCGTTCTGAATATTCTCCTGCTGGTCATCATGCCGGCTGTGGCCTTCGGTCAGCAATCGCTGATCTCCGATCCGGAGATCTACGAGAAGAAACATTTCCAGGAGCAATGCAAGGCGGCCGAATTCGCCGATGGCTTCGTCACTCGGCAGGACATCAACAATGACGGGCTGATCGATGCCGTAGTCAACGAGGGCCAGCTGACCTGCGACGGGCAGAAGGGGCCGCAATGCAACGACGACGGCTGCACCTATAATTTCTATCTGCAGGTGGCTGAAGGCGGCTATTTCATGATCGCGACGGCGCAGATCTACGGCTACGACTTCGTCCAGCGCTTCGGCAACATGGTGCTGGCAATGAAGATGCATCCGCGTTTCTGCGACCGCACCGAAGGTGACCCCTGCATTGTCACCGCGCGTGTGCGCGGCACGAAGTTCGTCACAATTTCAAAAAAGTAACTCAGCGCGGATACAGCTCCGACGTCCGGCCGGCGAGATAATAGCCGATCAGGCCGTACCATTCGCGGATCGCCGTCGCCATGTTCTGGGCATTGAGGTTCGGCTGGGTGAAATCCAGGCCCAGCCTGACCTGACCGTCGGTGCGATAATCGGTCGGCCAGGGCACGATATCGATACCGAGCTTGCGAAAGATGCCGACGGAGCGCGGCATATGGAAACCCGAGGTGATCAGCAGGCACTTGGAAAGCCCCTGGCTCGCCAGGAATTCCTTGGTATTGACGGCGTTTTCGAAAGTGGTGCGCGACTGCGTCTCCTCGATCAGCCGATCCCTGCCGACGCCGAAGAGCGGGAAGAAGCGCTCGGATGCCGCCGCATCACCTTCATAGACGCCCGAGATGGAGCCGTCGCCGCCCGAGACCAGGATGCGCGAGTCGGGAAATTTCTGCGCAAGCCGCAGGGCCTCGACGAAGCGGTCGGCGCCGCCGTTGAATTCGATGCCGTGGCGTACCGTATTCACCTCATTTTCGAAGGCGCCGCCGAGCACGATCATGCATTGCAGGCTCTCCGGATCGCCGGCTGGCTTGGCGAAGCGCTGCTCAAGGCCCTGCATCATGAGGTTGCCGGCCGTGGTGTAGAGCGTGACGAAGAGGATGAGGGCCGAAGCCGCGGCACCGAGGATGCTTAAGATACGCCAGCGCAGAAGGCCGGCCATGAGGGCCAGGAAGACGAGGAAGAATGCCAGCGACAGCGGCTGAGCGAAAATCCATACAAGCTTCGAAATCAGGAACAAGACCTACTCCTTGAGACGGACGACGATGCTTCCTATCCGATTCGAGGGTAACAGGAATGCGACGCTTCTATTTGCCGCGTGCAATGGCCGAGTGGTGCGGCGCGGGCTTCTGGTTGAAGCGCCGCTGAAGCGGCCGGGGAATGAACATGGCGGCAAGCGCCAGCGCCATCGCAAAGATGGCGACCAGCCACAGCGCATGCGCGCCGGTCTGCCGCGTCAGCACCGCGCCGGCGATCGCGCCGAGCACCATGCCGCCCCAGGGCACGATTTGGATCGTCCATTCGATATGGCGGTCTCCGATGATCCAGCGGCCGATGCCGCGGCCGAGGCGCGACAGCGCGCCTGTGACATAAGTCAGCCCGATCGGCAGTCCTTCGATGTGTTCGACGGCGGCATTCACCATGCCCATGGCAAAAACGATCATATAGAAGCGTGCAAGCAGCAGGCCCTGCACCGTCGTCAGCGAGGCGAGCGCCAGGACGAGACCGACGCAGCCGAGCACCACGAAAATGCGACGCTCGGAGACATGGGCGATGACGATCCCCGCCGCATTGCCGAGCACGAAAGCGCCGATGGCGGAGATCAGCACCGCCGCGTGATAGAGATTGCCTTGGCTCAAGGCGAGTGCTGCCCGCGTCGTATTGCCGGTCATGAAGGAGACGAAATCGCCGGTCAGCAGCAGACCGGTCGCGTCGGTCATGCCGGCCAGAAATGAGATGGCGCCGACGAGGGCAAGCCCGGTTGCGGTGCGTCGGGTGCGGATGAGACGGCGGCGTCTTGCTCTGGTCATGGGTTGCGGATCCTGAAGCCGAATCGCTGCGATTCCGGCAGCAAAGATACATCCTCTTCGTTGAGGAATTGGCAAAGGGGATCGGAATGGCTGAAAATGTGCTGGCCGACGAGCCGGATCGGCTTGAAAGCCACAGATATTACGTGATGCTACAGGCGCCGCCATACCCCGCCTGCTAGTATCCAGGGCTCGGAAAGCCTCCTTGGGCGACTGCTGGATGTGTGAATGCCAAGACGTGGCGTGGCTCTTTTTCTTCTGCTGGCAAGTTGCGGGCATCCGGGCGGCGTGATGACGCCGGTTTCCAGTTCGTCGGCAATGCCGCCGACATCAAGGGTCGACATGCTGGTTGCGACCACGCGCGAGCCTTCCGGGAACCCGGCGACGCTGTTCAACGGCGAGCGCAGTTCGAAGCCGCATCTGACGCAGATTTCGATTTCCATCCCGGCAAAGCGCGAAGCCGGCACCGTGCAATGGCCGAAGCGCCTTCCGCCCGATCCTGCCACCGACTTTGCCGTGACCAACGTCCAGCAGATCGACACGGTGGCGCAGGGCCGTGTCTGGTTCCGGCAGCATGTGCACAGCGGGCATGCGCTCGTCTTCATTCACGGCTTCAACAACACCTATGAAGATTCCGTCTTCCGGCTGGCGCAGATCATGCACGACAGCAAGATGCAGGCGACGCCTGTCTTGTTCACCTGGCCGTCGAGAGCGGAGATCACCGCCTACGAATACGACAAGGAAAGCACCAACTACTCGCGCACGGCACTGGAGCAGGCGCTGCGTACGCTGGCAGCCGACCCCGACGTCAAGGACATCACCCTCATGGCCCACTCGATGGGGACCTGGCTTGCCATGGAATCGCTGCGGCAGATGGGGATACGCGACGGCCACGTCAATTCGAAGATCCACAACGTCATCCTGGCCTCACCCGACATCGACATCCAGGTCTTCGCCAAACAATATGTAGAGATGGGCGAGCCGCGTCCAAAATTCACGATCTTCGTTTCCCAGGACGACAAGGCTCTCGCCGTCTCCAGCTTCATCACCGGACGCGTTTCCCGTCTCGGCGCGATCAATCCGGCGGAAGAGCCCTACCGTTCGAAGCTTGAGAAAGCCGGCATCACGGCCATCGACCTGACGAAGGTGAAGACCAACGACAGGCTCAACCACGGCAAATTCGCCGAAAGTCCCGAGATCGTCCAGCTCATCGGCCAGCGCCTGATGACCGGCCAGACGCTGACCGATTCCAAGGTCACGCTGGGCCAGGGTATTACCGCCGTCGTCGGCGGAACGGTGACGAATATCGGCACTGTTGCCGCGACCGCGGTGGCGGCGCCGGTTGCGATCATCGAGCAGCCGGTTACGCGCCAGAGACCGCCACGACCCGCCGACGAGACGCTCGACGGCGACCTGAAAAAACAGCCGCTGACGCAGTGAGGAGTTCCAGCTTGAAATGGCTTCTTTCCTTCACCGCCGCTTTTTTCTTCGCGCTGAGTGCTTTGGCGCAGGCTCAGCCAGCGGCCCCGCAACAGAAGATCGACGAACTCGTGCGCCTGTTGCAAGATCCCGAGGTGAAAGCCTGGCTCGATAGCCGCAAGCAGGAAAGCGGGGCCGCGACACCCGCCACGCCAGCGGGCAATTCGACCTTGGCCAACTGGGAGGCGGGCGCGCGGGCGCGTGTGCATGCGATTTTGTCAGCAATCCCAGCAATCCCGGCTGAGGTGACGGCGGCGGCGACGAGAGCCCGGAGCGAAGCCGCCAGCAGAGGCTATGCGCCTGTTTTCCTCATATTCGGCGGCCTGGTCGCTTTCGGTCTTGCCGCCGAGGCGATCTATCGCAGATTTGCCGCGCGCCGCGATGCATTGCTCGGCCGGCTGATCCCGGTCGGCATATTCGCGGGCGCGATGGGCATCGTCTTTTTCGCGGTGGAATGGCCGCCGCTCGCGCGCGTGACGCTGCTTGCCTATCTCTCGGCCTTCATCCTGTTTCGATTGGTGGCCGCACTGCTGTCTGCGGCGGCGATGGGAGCATCCCTGCGGCGGAGGCTATTGATCCTGTTCGGCCTCGTTTGTTTTGCGGGCGCGACCGCGGCCGCAAGCGAGCCGCTTGGCGTTTCCCCTGACGTCATCAAGGCCATCACCTACTGCTTCTCGGTGCTCGGACTGCTGCTTGCGATCGAGGCGGTGTGGTCGGTGTGGGAGGGAAGCCGCGCCAGGAAAGCGGCGATAGCGGCCTTCCTGGTCGTGCTGTGGCTCGTCTGGTGCCTCAATATGAGAGGCCTGTTCTGGATCGGCATCTACGCGCTGGTACTGCCCGGCATCCTGAATGCGGTCGGCCGGTTCGCGCTATCCTTCACCAGCGATCCCGGCAGCTTGCGCGGTATCCTCATCGCCCGAGGCGCACGCGCCGGTGTTATCGCGCTTGCGGTGGGATGGCTGGCGCTCGTCTGGCAGCTCAATCCCGATACGCTCGGTCAGCGCGACCCGATGATCGTCGCCTTGTTCTATGGCGGCCTGAAGAGCGTTCTGATTCTCGTGGTTGCCGACCTACTCTGGCAGGCAGCTCGCGGCTGGATCGACCGAACCTTGCGCATATCGACCAGCACGACATCGCTTGCGCCGGCCGACGCCGCCCGGCGCGCACGGTTCCGCACGCTTCTGCCGATCTTTCGCAATGCGCTCGCGGTCGCTGTTGCGGTCATGGCGGGGCTGATTGTGCTGGCGCAACTCGGCGTGCAGATCGGCCCGCTGATCGCCGGCGCGGGCATCTTCGGCGTCGCTATCGGTTTCGGCTCGCAGACCCTCGTCAAGGACGTCATCAACGGTGTGTTCTACATGCTCGACGATGCCTTCCGGGTGGGCGAATACATCCAGGCCAAGGACTACAAGGGAACGGTGGAGAGTTTTAGCCTGCGCTCGGTGCGTCTCCGCCATCATCGCGGCCCGGTGTTCACGGTCCCGTTCAGCGAATTGGGCGCTGTCGAGAATATGAGCCGGGACTGGGTGATCGATAAGTTCAGGATCACCGTCGGCTTCGACACCGACATCGACAAGGCGCGCAAGCTAACCAAGAAAATCGGGGCTGAGCTGATCGAAGATCCGGAACTCGGCCAGCACTTCATCGAACCGCTGAAGATGAAGGGTGTCGAGCAGTTCGGCGACTACGGCATCGTCCTGAGCTTCGCCATGACCACGGTTCCGGGCATGCAGACCTATATTCGCCGCAAGGCCTATGCCAGGATTCGCGAGGTGTTCCTGGCTAACGGCATCGCATTCGCGCAGCCGACGGTGCAGGTCGGCGGCGACGACAAGGGTGGCGGCGCCGCGGCGGCGGCCGCGCAAGCGATCCGCGCGCAACAGGCGGCAAACACGGCGGCGCCGGCAAAGTGACCTCGCCGGCAAGGCGGATGAAGCGCTAAGGCTTCAAATCATAGGCCTGATGCGATGCACGAAGCTCCACCAGCGTTTTGCCGACACAGCTCCCACCGCCGGCACCGCCGATCGCTTTTGCCTGTCCGCCGAGCGTGATCGTGCCGGCGATCCGGTCGGATGCGACATAGGTCGCCACGCCGTCACGCGAGACCCGCGATATGTAAAAGGCATGATAGGTTTCGTTGTACTTGCAATGGATAACCAACGGAAATTGAGAGAAAGGATCGTCCTCGGCATGGATGGTGGGCAGTTGAAAAACCGCCGCCAAAACCGGGGCGACGACGAGGCCGGCAAGTCCTCTTTTGGTGATTCCGATTAACTTGCGGCGGGGCGCATGTGTCATGTTTCAAACCCTCTGTTGTGACCTGGGGCGCCGCGTTCTGAGGCGCGCAAACGACGCCGACCGGCTAAGTCGTCAAGGCGACGAGCGCATCCCGGTCGAGAAGCCGAACGATCCGCTGCGACTTGCCGGCAAGACGAATGATGCGTTTTTCCCGAAGCTTCGTGAAAGAGCGGGCAACCGTCTCGACCGTCAGCCCGAGATAGTCGGCGATATCGCTACGAGACATCATCATATCGAATTCCGAATCCTCCGGATGGCTGTCAGCCATCTCCTGAACGAAAGCCGCCAGGCGCTTCAAGGCGCTTTGTTCGCTGATGATGAGTTGTTTGCATTGCGCCTTTGCCAGATTGGTCAGGGCAATGTGCAAAAGATCGATGGGGACGACCGCGACCTGATTGGTGGGAAACGGCCGCACCCGCGTTTCGCAGATGGCCTCCGCAAAATCGGTTCGGACCTTGCCGTTTTCGAGCCCGAACCATTCACCCTTGCCGCAGAAGGATAAGATGTGCCGGTGGCCATTCGCTGTCAGGCGGTAAATTCGCACGGCACCCGTTTCGACCTGATAGATCGCGAGGGCGTATTCCCCTTCGCTATAGATCGTTTCATCGGCGCTGAGTTTGATCGACTGATCTTTGGCTGTCGCGGAAACGGATCCATTGCGGTGGCCGGGCACCGTTGTGTATTTTCCGATCGCGTAATCCTGAAACATGTGCGTCGTCCCCCATCCGCGTCCAGCATAAGCAGTCTTCGCGCGCCTCGGTATTCGAGATACCCCTTACGTATTGCTACGGAAGCACGCGGACGCAGAAGAGTGTATAAAGCTATCGCCCCTTGAGAGTGATACGGCGGTATCGCGGGAGGTCTATATGGCACCGGAAGAAGGAGGGGGCAGCAAGGCGCGTCAAGACTCGGAAAGCATTCGCGCGCAGCTCGATCGTATACTCGCAAGCCCGGAATTTCTTGCACCTGAACGCGGGCGCCGCTTCCTGCAATATATCGTCGAAGAGACGCTTGAAGAGCACGGCGAACAGCTCAAGGCCTTTGCGATCGCACAGGCGGTATTCGGCCGCGATGCCTCCTTCGATGCCCAGAACGATCCGGTTGTCCGTATCGAAGCCGGGCGAATCCGTCGCGCCCTCGAACGATATTATCTCGTCTGCGGACGCAACGACCCGATACAAATCACCATTCCCAAAGGGGGTTATGCTCCGCATTTTTCGAGCAATGAAGACACCTCGAACCTGGGGGCCGCCGATGCACCAAATCGTACGAACGAGCACCGTCAACCGGGTCATGAACATGGTCAGCCCAGGCATGAGCGACCAATCAGCTATCGCGATCTTCTCTTGCCGATCGGTATTCCCGCCCTCTTCGGCGCAATCGCGGTACTCGCCCTCATCCGCCCGCTCGAATCCTACCTCTCACCACCCAAGACACCGCCGACACCTGCCGCCTCGACATCGAAGAGCAAGACCAGGATCGTCGTCGAACCCCTCGTGGCCCTCGGCGGCAGCGCGCGCGGGGCGGATTTTGCCAAGGGACTGGTCGATCAGCTGATCGCCAAGCTCATGAAGGTGGACAGTCTTGTCGTGCTTGCTCCTGGTCGATCCGGCATGGAGACGACCGGCATGTTGTTCACTCTTCAGGGCAGCACCCTTGTCGAAGGCGCGATCCTGCATCTGCATGTCCGCCTGGTCGACGGCGCCGACGGCGCGGTCATCTGGGCAAATCAATATGAACGCGAGCTGCGCGATCAAACCATTCTCGATGTCGAGGATGAACTTGCCGCTCAAGTCATTGTAGAAATTTCAAGTAGCCGCAAACTGAGCGGCGCAGCGCCGCTTCCGTAGCCGCATTGCCAGCGAACGTGTTTCCGATCGCCGGCGACCGTCCAATCGGCATGGTTGCTGGCACCAAAACGCGTCGCATCAAACTTGATTCATGCGACATGCTTTGGCTCTTCGTTTTGATCCATGTCGTTATCCCGGAACTACTGCACACTTCCGGGCGAAATGCATTATCCTCCCGACGGCAGCTCAACGGGGATGCCTGCGGCGCGCAGTCCGGCAAAAACCCTTTCCTGATCCTCCGGGCGCTGCAAGCGTAGGGAAATCTCCTGACGGATATTCGTCATCAATGCCGGCGCGTTGGCAAGGATCCAATCCTGTTCCAGCTTGGCCTCGGCCATCTTGCCGGCAGCCCCGAGAATGGACAGCAGGGCAAGGTGGCGTATGGGATTGCAGTCGAGATCGGATATTCGCGACCATTGTTCTGCCGCTTCGAAATCGCCCCGCATAAAGGCGCACATCGCCATGCCACCCGCATAATAGCCTCTCGGGCCGGCATTTTTGTCGATCGCGATCGATACCAACTCGCAGCCTGATTGCCATTTTCCGGACATCGCCAAACGCAAGCCGTACTCGCCTGCAACTTCTACATCGTCAGGATTTGCAGCATAGGCCGCCGTTCCAGCTGCCAGTGCTTTGTCGATATCTCCCCGGAAGAAATTCACCAGCATAACGGCGCGGAGCACGCGGGTATTGTCCGGCGCGAGCGATGCCGCCCGTTGTGCCGAAGCATTTGCCAATTCGAGAGGTTCGGCCGAAGGTGGGGTGCCGAGCCTGTAGCGAAATCGCACTTCGTCAAGATAGACGAGGGACAAGAGCGCCCAGGACGTAGCATTATCAGGGTTACGCTGAGTTGCTTGTCGCAGGCACTCGCGCACAACACTATGGTTTTGCGCAGTCATCGTCTGCAGATAGCTATCATAGGCTGGGGTACAGGCTTCAGCATCCTGGTCTGCTTTTAGCGCCGACCGGGCGATTATCGCCGGTTCGGCCTGAAAGATCGCGCCATGAGGCTGCGCTATCGCACCGGCGATTTGCCGGGCGACATTTGCTTGAATTCCAAGCTTGTTTTGCGCGCGAAAATCGGCATCGAAATTATCGGCCCAGATGACGACCCCGTCTGTTTGGCGCACCAGCCTGGCGACCGAACGCAACCTGCTGCCGTCCATCTGGATGTTGCCTTGAAGCGCGTAGTCGGCGGCAGCGGCACGATCGCCCGTTGACGGATGGGAGACGACGATGACCTCATCGAGCTGAGCAAGCTGGCCGATAATATCGTCCCGCAGGCCGCGGGCGATATCCGCCCTGGAATCAACGGAGCTGCTTTCGGCGAAAACCTCGACGGCAACGGTCGGCACGGGGGCTGCTGGCGGCGGCGTGCGCACTGGGACACCTCCGACAATAAAAAGTGCAGACACCAGCGCGAGGAGAAGAAGAACGAAGATGGCCGGCAGACCGATCCCGCGGCCGCGACCCGCCGGTAGCGTCGGTGCGAGCACCTCCGGAAGCGGATGAGCTTGCTGCGCAAGGTATGCGATTCGAGCATTTTCCGGCTCGTTCTGCGGCGGCGGCGGCGCATCGCGGAGATATTCGAAATGCGGCACATAGCCGCCTTTCGGCACAGTGACAATGACGTCGTCCGTCTGGCCGGCGACAAGATAATATCGTTCCAGGGCCTTTCGTATTCGGCCTGCCTCGATCCGCACGACCGGATCATTCTGCGGGTCGAATGACGCTTCCCGACCGAAAACCACATTTGCGATAGTAAAGGCCTTCAGGAAGCCCGATCGACCAGCGAGCGTCTCACTGACGACAAACTCCAAAAAATTGCGCGCACGCTTCGGCGCGTGAAATTCTTCACTTGCAAGAATTCGCTCGACTTGTCGGCAGATTTCCTCAGCCGTCGGTCCAAGACTGCTGAATACATCGATATTTGTTGCGTTTCTCATGATCGCCCCTACGATTAGATCACGCAATTATTTAAGCACTTTCTAAATCATCATATCGCAGGAGCTTCCACTTGCAAGCATCGTTTTCGAAATTATCGGGCGCAGGCTGGCCACGCGTTGATCGCCGGGATCCGGGCGGTGTCGGTTGGCTGCTCAACTGCATCTATGGCGATGGTCATGCGCATGAGTTCTGCAAGATTGCGAGCCCCCATCTTGGCCATCACGTTGGCGCGGTGGACCTCAACCGTGCGCGAGCTGATGCCGAGATGATAGGCGATCATTTTGTTCTGCAAGCCATCCAGCACGCCGGTCAGAACCTGATGTTCGCGGTCCGTGAGCTGACGAACGCGTGCTGCGACACTTTCGCAATCGGCAACCGCGCGACCCGGCCTCCTTTGCCCGATTGCCAGATTGATCGCTGCGATTAGTGCCCCCTCCCCGACAGGTTTTTCTAGGAAATCCGCCGCCCCCGCCTTCATCGCCCGAACGGCTGCGGCGACGTCGCCCTGGCCGGTAATGACGATCGCCGGAACCTCCATGTTGAACCGGCGCAGGTGCTGGAGCAGGTCGATGCCGTCGACATCGGGCATGCGCAGATCCGTCACAAGGCAGCCTCTGCCCGAAAAAGGGAGAAGATCCAGAAATTGTTTTGCGCAGCTATGCGCCCGCACGGCAAAACCTGCCGACACCAGCAGAAACGTCAAAGATCGTCGCAACGCTTCCTCGTCATCGACGAGATGAATCGTAAGGTCGTTCGCCATCGGTTTCGGTCTCCACCAGCGGAAGCGAGAAGGAGAAGATTGAACCGCTCTCCGTTCTTCGACGCGCGCTTATGCGGCCTCCATGCGCTTCGATAATGCGCTTGGACAATGCCAAGCCCATCCCAAGGCCATGCGGTTTGCCGGTCACGAAGGGTCGAAACAACGACTCTTCCATCTCGGCCGCAATCCCGCAGCCATTGTCGGACACCTCAACAACGAGATGCGAGGAATTGTCTATTATTGTCCTGATCACGATCGAGGGTTGCTTGACACACTCCGTCGCCTCCAGGGCGTTGCGAACCAGGTTCGTGAGCACCTGCACGATCTGAACGCGGCTTCCAAGAACTGTGTCCTGAACCGCTTCGAGCCGAAGGTCGGTATGAAGATCCTTACGCCGCGACCCAATGAGCGCCAGCCTTGTCGCCCTATGGATCAGCTCGTGCATCGCCTCCAGTTTCGTCTCGGACGCACCACGTTCCGCGAATTCCCTGACGTTCTGGACGATACTTCCTGCCCAGAGCGCGTGCTCCGTAATTTCCGACAGCGCTTGGCGAAGCTCTTTATCGCTCTGGCGACGTTTGCTCATGACAAGGCGCCCGCACCCCTCGGAATAAGCTGCGATAGACGATAGCGGCTGGGAAAGTTCATGGACGAGAGTGGATGCCATCTCTCCCAATTCAGTCATTCGTGCAAGACGGGCAATCTGATGCTGCAGCTCCTGAACTTGCTCCAGGGTTTCGCGCTCGGTTCGAAAGTCCTCGAAAATCGCCGCCGTGAAGGCGCCTGTTTCGTCATGCTTGCGAATAATTGTAAGGGCGGCCGGAAATTGAATTCCGCTCTTGGTGGTCACCAGACCGGAGCGTACCGCCCCGTGGTCTGCCCAGCGTCCATTCAGTCTTACATTCGGTGTCGAGCGCCAGACAAAACCGATCTTCTGGCCGATCATCTCGCGCTCTTCATAACCGAACATCGCGACCGCAGCCTCGTTGCAGGCTGAAATTGCATGAGAATCACCGATAAAAAACACAGCGTCCGGCATGTGTTCGTGGAGTTGCCGGATCCAGTCCATTCGCAGCCCGCTGTTTTTATCACGCAAGGCACCCATCGTTTTGCGTGGCTGCGCTTGCGATATGCCGGGTGGGACTTTTCCTGGCTCGACTACGACGGTGGAACCGACTTCGGCGACGACGCGCGGCGCCTCCATCTTGATCGGCATGATGGTCTCCTCCGCCCCTTGAGAATTTGGCCCCGTGGACCGTCTTTTATCCTCCAGAATGGGCTCACGATACCATCATTGGGTGGGTAAGCCGTGTAGTATCGCGTAGTCTCTATTGTTCTTCTCTCGCGAACACTCGCGCAACTTCATAGCCGACGTCCTTCGTCGCCATTGATCCGGCTCAATGCTTCCGCGTCGTTGTTCCACTATCGTGAAAAATCCATAGGAGTGGCGCCCGTGGCACGCGGGAAGTCTTGGTGGGCCGGATTCACAGCCTCGTATCCGGCTGACGCAGTGGATCATTTGCTGGCGGACACTTAGGAGGGTTCGGTGATGTGGCGATTGCCCGTCGAAGCTCCGTTCGAACAGGATGTAGAGCTCGCCGTCATCGACGACGAAGGCGTCCACGCCCTGGTTTTTCCCTGCCAGCGTCGCCCCGATGGCTGGATCAACGCCGTAACCGGCGAAGCGCTCGACATTCATCCTACCCACTGGCGCCTATGGCAAATCCATCGATGCGATGTTTCGGGTCTCCAATGAACCCAGAGCCTCCGCCGGTGAAGGGGCTGCAACATAATGTGCCACGGATTGTCTGCGATCAATGACACGAGTGAGGGGGCCGAAATAATCTGATTTTCGAAGAACGGGCGGCGCGGCCGCGGTCCGGAAGACCGGAAGGAGGACCAGATGCGTGGTTTCGGGGTTCACTCGGAGGTCGGGAAATTAAGAACCGTCATGGTGTGCGGACCGTCTCTGGCTCATCAGCGCCTGACGCCTGCCAACTGCCATGATCTGCTTTTCGACGATGTCCTGTGGGTGCATGAGGCTCAGAAAGATCACTTTGATTTCGTGCTGAAGATGCAGGAACGGGGCGTTGAAGTTCTTGAGCTCCACGACCTGCTTGGCCAGACGCTTACCAACAAGCAGGCGCGCGATTTCGTATTGGACCGCCGCATCACCCCGAATGTGCTCGGCTCGCAGATCGCCGAAGCGATGCGGCCATGGCTTGACGAAATGCCGCCAGCGCAGCTCGCCGCATTCATGATCGGCGGCATCGCAATCTCCGATCTGCCCGAGGTCAAGGCGAAGTCGCTGATGCTCAGCGCCCTGCCGGAGACGGATTTCGTCATCCCGCCGATCCCGAATACGCTGTTTCAGCGCGATCCGTCGTGCTGGATCTACGGCGGCGTGACCTGCAACCCGATGTTCTGGCCGGCACGACGCGCCGAAACGCTGATCCAGCGTGCGATCTACAAGTTTCATCCGATCTTCCTCGGCGGCGGTTTCCAGATCTGGTGGGGCGATTCGGACCAGCCGTTCGCCAATGCCT
The DNA here is from genome assembly GCF_019793435.1 of Rhizobium redzepovicii. Taxonomy (GTDB): domain Bacteria; phylum Pseudomonadota; class Alphaproteobacteria; order Rhizobiales; family Rhizobiaceae; genus Rhizobium; species Rhizobium redzepovicii. The sequence continues at coordinate 257,331 of NZ_JAILYH010000007.1, forward strand.
CGATGGAGGGTGGCGACGTCATGCCGATCGGCAACGGCACCGTGCTGATCGGCATGGGCGAGCGTACGACCTACCAAGCCGTCGGCCAGGTGGCGCAGGCCCTGTTCCGCAGCAAGGCGGCAAAGAGGGTGATCGGCTGCCTAATGCCAAAAAGCCGGGCGGCAATGCACCTCGACACGGTTTTCAGCTTTTGCGATCGCGATGTCGTCACGCTGTTTGCCGAGGTCGTCGATCAGGTCCGCTGCTACAGCATGCACCCGAAGGACGACGACGGCACATTCGAGATTCACCCTGAAAATCGGCCGATGCTCGATGTCGTCGCCGAGGCGCTCGACCTGCCGCGATTGCGCACCGTCGAAACCGGCGGCAATTCCTACCAGGCCGAGCGCGAACAATGGGACGACGGCAACAACGTCGTCGCGCTCGAGCCTGGTGTCGTCGTCGCCTACGACCGCAACACTTACACGAATACGCTTCTGCGCAAGGCGGGAATCGAGGTCATCACCATTCGCGGCTCCGAACTCGGCCGCGGCCGTGGTGGTGGGCACTGTATGACGTGTCCCATCTGGCGCGACCCCGCTTACTGACGTTTCACACCCACGAACCAGACCGACGGAGCAAGACAATGAGCTTTAATCTGCGCAATCGCTCGCTTCTGACCGTGCAGGACTATACGCCGCGCGAATTCCGGTACCTCCTAGATCTCGCCCGAGATCTCAAGCGTGCCAAATATGCGCGCACCGAACAACAGCACCTCAAGGGCAAGGAGATCTGCCTGATCTTCGAGAAGACCTCGACGCGCACAAGATGCGCCTTCGAGGTCGCGTGCTCGGATCAAGGCGCCAACGTGACCTATCTCGATCCGTCCGGCTCGCAAATCGGCCACAAAGAATCTTTCAAGGACACGGCGCGCGTCCTTGGCCGCATGTATGACGCAATTGAATATCGCGGCTCTGCCCAGCAGGGCGTCGAGACGCTTGCGCGCTATGCCGGCGTGCCGGTCTATAACGGCCTGACTGACGAATATCATCCGACGCAGATGATCGCCGACGTGATGACGATGCGCGAGCACAGCGACAAGCCGATCGCCGACATCAAATATGCCTATGTGGGCGACACACGTTCGAACATGGGCCACTCGCTTCTTATCATTGGGTGCTTGCTCGGCATGGATGTGCGCATTTGCGGGCCCAAGTCGCTTTGGCCTTCCGATGAGTACATGATCATCGCCAAGGAGCTGCAGCAGAGGTCCGGGGCGCGCCTGCTGGTCACGGATGATCCCAACGAGGCAGTGCGGGGCGTCGACTTCGTTCACACCGACGTCTGGGTCTCCATGGGTGAACCGAAGGAGGTCTGGCGCGAACGCATCAAGCTGCTCACGCCTTATCAGGTCAACGAAGCCTTGATGAAGGCAACCGGAAATCGTCAAGCCAAATTCATGCATTGCCTGCCGGCCTTTCACGACACCGAGACCGTATTGGGCAAGCAGATCGCGGAAGATTACGGCATGAGCAACGGCCTTGAGGTCACCGACGACGTCTTCGAATCCGAGGCCAATGTCGCCTTCGAGCAGGCGGAAAATCGCCTGCATACGATCAAGGCCCTTCTTGTCGCTACATTGGGAGACTAGGGATGCGTATCGTTATAGCGTTGGGTGGCAATGCGCTTCTTCGGCGTGGGGAACCGATGACAGCCGACGCCCAGAGGCGGAATGCCCGCATCGCCGCTCAGGCGATTGCGCCGTTGGCGGCAGAGCACCAGATCGTCATAACACATGGCAACGGACCGCAGGTCGGGTTGCTTGCACTTCAGGGGGCGGCCTACAAGCCCGAGGAAGCCTATCCGCTCGATGTTCTCGGCGCCGAGACCGAAGGCATGATAGGTTACATGCTGGAGCAGGAGCTCGGCAATCTCCTGCCGTTCGAACAACCTCTGGCAACGCTTCTTACCATGGTGGAGGTTGATGCCGCCGATCCCGGTTTTGAGAATCCCACCAAATTCGTGGGTCCGGTCTACGAACAGGTCGAGGCGGACCGGATCCGTACCGAAAAGGGCTGGGTCTTCAAACAGGATGGCGAGAAGTGGCGGCGTGTCGTTGCCTCCCCGGCGCCGAAGCGCATCTTTGAGATTCGTCCGGTCCGCTGGCTTTTGGAGCAGAGTACGATCGTGATCTGCGCAGGCGGCGGCGGCATTCCGACGATGTACGAAAAGGGCGCCGAGCGAAAGCTGACCGGTGTCGAGGCGGTCATCGACAAGGACCTCTGCTCCGAACTCCTGGCCCGCGAGCTTTATGCCGATCTGCTGGTGATGGCAACCGACGCCGACGCAGTCTGCATCGACTGGGGCAAGCCGTCCCAGAAGGCGATCCATTTGGCTCGTCCTGATGACCTCAACCAGTTCTCCTTTCCTGCCGGCTCGATGGGCCCGAAGGTGGAAGCGGCCTGCCATTTCGCGCGTTCAAGCGGGAAGACGGCCGCTATCGGTTCGCTCGCCGATATTGCCGGGATGGTGCGCGCTGAGCGCGGGACAATTATTCATGACGGCTTTGCCCGCCTAACTTGGCACTGACCTTTCGATGCGGTTTATCCAGAGACGGCAGGGTGCGTGACAGCACCCGATGCCGTCCCTTTGTCTGTCGCTACACTGGCATTGCGCCTCTGCCAGACATAGACGGGGATGCCGAGCATCAGGAGCACGAGGCCATAAAGTACCGGTTCGGCGCCGGATCCATACAGGGTGAAGATCGCAAAGACAAAGGCGATAAGTTCGATCGTGCTTACCTTTGGCATTCGCCCTCGCGTCGCGCCAGCAACCAGAGTTCCAGCAAGCGCACAAAAAGCGTAGGGTACGACGGCGGCCATCGTGCTCAGCCCGACCATCAATCGATAGACTGCGGCAAAACCATCTGAACCAAGCGCCTGGACGAGCACCAGGATTGTTGCGAACGCGGCTGAGATGATCATGCCCCATGCCGGAACGCCGCGCTTCGAGAGTCGGGCAAAAAGCGGTGGGAACAGTCCGTCGCGGGCGGCTGCCATCGGCACCTGCCCCATCAGCAAGGTCCAACCATTGAGCGCACCGATCGAGGAGACTAGGACCGCGATCGAGATCACCAATTCGCCGGGACGCCCCCACATGATGCCCGCGGCTTGAGAGAAGGGCGCGACCGAATGGATAAGCTGCTCGCGCGGCACGAGGCCCATCACAACGACTGTGCCAAGCACGTAAAGGGCCGCAGCGATCGAGATGCCGATTACGGTTGACCGCGGAATGGTTCGTTCGGCGTTCTCGACATCGCCTGCCGGTACCGTCGCCGATTCAAGCCCCAGATAGGCAAACATGGTCAGCGGCGCCAGCGTCGCAAACGACTGCAACAGAGGCTGGCCGCTCGGGTTGAAATCGGAAAAATTCGAAGTGTCGATGAAGAGCAGGCCGATGATGGCGACGGCTCCGAAGGGGATGAGCTTGGCATAGGTCGTCACCTGCGCGAACAGACCTGCCGCATGGACGCCGCGAAGATTGACGAGCACGATCGCCCAGATAACGCCGAGCGTCAGCACGGTCGCCGTGAAGCGGTTGCCGAGGGCCGGGAAGAGGTCGATCATCACGCCGGTAAAGGCGATCGCGATCACGGGAAGCGACGTCCAGATGGAAATCCAATATCCCCAGGCAATCAGAAAGCCGGCGAAATCGCCATAGGCGATCTTCGTATAGGCATAGGGTCCGCCGACGGCGGGCACCAGGCTTGCCAGCCGCGCGAAGGTCAGGCCGAGGCAGATTGCCCCCGCACCCATGAGAATCCAGACAATGATCGCGAGATTGCCATAGGGCGCGACCGCAGCCGGCGAAAGATAAAAGCCCGACCCCACCATATTTCCGACCACGATGGCGGTGCAGGCACCAAGTCCAAGACTCTTGCCGTTTGGCGACGTTGTCATGCTCCGCTCCCTAGAGACGCCCTTTGTGAAGCCTAATTCAAATTGGACACCCGTTCCCAGACGCAATCTTCCTCCCAAAGAACGGACGCCGCAATCCGGTTCAATGCGTAGTCGGTGGGGGTCTTTCGAGCATCACGGTCAGGCCCGCGCGAGCAGGGGGATGCCGTTCTTTGAACAGCGTTGATCGTACGCAATGCCTGGCGCGGGTACATGCGCTATCCTGGGCAAGCAAACAACATTTCGATCTCGGGAGTTAGTGCGATGAAGATGGCCATGATCATTGGACTTGCCGTAGTGACTGCCGCCGCCGGAATTGCGCCGGTCGAGGCCCAGCAAACTAGGCGCGAATATCGCAGAATGAACTGGAGCGAGAATCTGCCTGAGGCGGTGCGAACCTATCACGACAGAAGATTCACGATCGTCAGCTATAGGACGGCCGATTTTTCCGAGACCGGCTCACACCCAACGCAGGGAAGCGAAGAGCATGTCAAAGCCATTCGAGATGCAATTCGCGCGAACAAATGGCTTACGGCCCAGCTCAAGACAAAGAAGCTCACCGCGAGCGATATCGAATGGGTTTCGCGAGCACGCAACGGCAATATGACATTCTATACAAAATGACCGCTATCTGAGCCGACCAGATCTATAAGCTGAGGCAGGCCGCGAGGCCGCCTCCACTGATAGGACAGTCGCCAGGCTGCCGTGGGCGACTGCGACTGGCAAGAGATGAAGGCAGACCCACCTGTTCACATCTCGTTTCACCTTCACGATCAGCATAAAACAGTTGCAATGAAGGCTGTCGAAGGCACGGCAATGATGTTAGGCGAGCGGGGATTTCTCAGGATCTCAATCGCAGCGACGGTGGTGGTCGCTACGCTGGGCGTGGTTTTCGGCATTCTTTCCGGATCGTTCTCCATCGCCTTCGACGGCGTTTATGCGCTGGCCGATGCGGCGATGACCGGGTTGGCGCTCTGGGTTTCCTCTCTGATCATACAATCAACGCAGAGCGACGCCCAATCGGGCAGAATCCGAAACCGTTTTACCATGGGCTTCTGGCACCTGGAGCCGATCGTGCTGATGCTCAACGGCTGCCTGCTGATGACAGTCGCCGTCTATGCGCTCATCAGCGCGATCATCAGCATCCTGAACGGCGGCCATGAATTGCAATTCGGCATGGCGATCGCTTATTCAGCGGCCACCCTGTTAGTCTGCGCCGTCATGGCTTTCCTCGGCATCAAGCTGAATGCCCGGGTCAAATCCGATTTCATCTCGCTCGACATCACGGCCTGGATCATGTCCGGCGGCATCGCGCTTGCCCTGCTAATTGCATTTCTGATGGGCATGGCCGTGCAGCCGACGCCGATCGCGTGGGTTGCCAGCTATGTGGACCCCGCCGTTCTGGCGCTGGTCTGCCTGGTCATGATCCCACTTCCGATCGGTACCGTCTGGAAGGCAATGACCGAAATCCTGCTGATAGCGCCCGTCGATCTCCAGGAGCATGTCGATCACGTCGCCACGGAAACCGTTCGTCGCCTCGGTTTTCTCTCTCATCGCGCCTATGTCGCCCGGATAGGCAGGGCGACGCAGATCGAGCTCTATTTCATCGTGCCCGAAGGACTACGTCCGAAGACCGTGGAGGAATGGGACGCACTCAGGGATGAGATAGGCGATGCAATCGGAGATGAGAGCGCCAATCGCTGGCTGACGATCGCCTTTACGGCCGATTCGGAATGGGCCGACTAATTCCGCGTCGGCCTTCACACAAAAATCGAAATGCTTTTGCCTCGCGTTGATTGCAATCAACGACGGAGCATTTTCCGTCCTGTACGATCCCGTCACCTGAGATGCGCGTCGCTGTAGAGCGATCGCGGCTTCTGACCCTCGGTTTCTGGAGGAACGCATGGAATTCCAGATGTCATTTCCGATAGCGGTTATCGACGAGGATTTTGATAGCAAAAGCGCTGCCGGCCGCGGCATGCGCGATCTCGCGGCTGCGATCGAGAAGGAGGGCTTCCGGATCGTTTCCGGCGTTTCCTACGAGGATGCGCGGCGCCTCGTGCATATCTTCAACACCGAATCCTGCTGGCTGGTGTCCGTCGACGGAAGCGAAGACAAGACCACGCGCTGGCAGGTTCTGGGAGAGGTCCTGGCCGCAAAGCGGCAGAGGAACGACCGCCTGCCAATTTTCCTGTTCGGCGACGAAACCACCGCCGAAGACGTTCCCGCCACGGTACTGCGCCACGCCAACGCTTTCTTCCGGCTGTTCGAGGATACGGCGGAATTCATGGCGCGCGCCATTGCGCAGGCCGCCCGCAACTATCTCGACCGGCTACCGCCGCCGATGTTCAAGGCGCTCATGGACTACACGCTTGAGGGCGCCTATTCCTGGCACACTCCCGGCCACGGCGGCGGTGTCGCTTTCCGCAAGAGCCCGGTCGGCCAGCTTTTCTATACGTTCTTCGGCGAAAACACGCTGCGGTCCGATATCTCCGTATCGGTCGCCAGCGTCGGTTCGCTGTTGGATCATGTCGGACCGATCGCCGAGGGCGAACGCAACGCGGCCCGCATCTTCGGCACCGACGAGACGCTGTTTGTCGTCGGCGGCACGTCGACGGCCAACAAGATCGTTTGGCACGGCATGGTCGGACGCGGCGATCTCGTGCTTTGTGACCGCAACTGCCACAAGTCCATCCTGCACTCGCTGATCATGACGGGCGCCACCCCGATCTATCTCATCCCCTCTCGCAATGGGCTCGGCATCATCGGTCCGATCTCGAAGGATCAGTTCACGCAAGAGGCGATCACCCGCAAGATTGCCGCAAGCCCCTTTGCGGGGCAGACCAGTGGCAAGGTCCGGCTGATGGTCATCACGAATTCGACCTACGACGGGCTTTGCTACAATGTCGATGCGATCAAGGCGTCGCTCGGCGACGCGGTCGAGGTGCTGCATTTCGACGAGGCCTGGTATGCCTACGCCAACTTTCACGAATTTTATGATGGCTTCCACGGCATCTCGTCGAACCAGCCGACCCGATCGCAAAACGCCATCACCTTTGCCACGCACTCGACGCACAAGCTGCTTGCCGCGCTTTCACAGGCATCGATGATTCACATCCAGCATGCCGAGACCAAGCGGCTCGACATCACACGCTTCAACGAAGCCTTCATGATGCACACTTCGACCTCGCCGCAATACGGCATCATCGCCTCCTGCGACGTCGCGGCTGCGATGATGGAACAACCCGCCGGGCGAGCGTTGGTGCAGGAGACGATAGATGAGGCGATCAGCTTCCGCCGGGCGATGAACAGCGTGAAAAAACAAATCGAGGGCAGCTGGTGGTTCGACGTCTGGGAGCCGACGGTTGCCGAGCAGACGCCGAGCGACACCCATGCCGACTGGGTGCTGAAGCCGGGCGATGCCTGGCATGGTTTCGCCGGCCTTGCCGAAAATCATGTCATGGTCGATCCCATCAAGGTCACCATCCTATCGCCGGGCCTCTCTGCAAGCGGAGCGATGGACGAGCACGGGATACCGGCGGCCGTTATCACGAAGTTCCTCTCTTCCCGGCGCATCGAAATCGAGAAGACCGGCCTCTATTCCTTCCTTGTTCTCTTCTCAATGGGCATTACCCGCGGCAAGTGGAGCACGCTCGTCACCGAGCTCATCAATTTCAAGGACCTCTATGACGCCAATGCGCCGCTGACGCGGGCGCTGCCGGCGCTCGCCGCAGCCCATCCGGAAGCCTATGCCGGCGTGGGATTGAGAGATCTCTGCGAAAAGATCCATGCGATCTACCGCAAGGACGACGTGCCGAAAGCCCAGCGCGAGATGTACACGGTGCTGCCCGAGATGGCGCTGCGTCCCGCCGATGCCTATGACCGGCTGGTCAAGGGCAAGATCGAGAGCATCGAGATCGACGATCTGATGAACCGCATCCTCGCCGTGATGATCGTTCCCTATCCGCCGGGCATCCCGCTGATCATGCCTGGCGAGAGGATCACGCAATCGACGAAGTCCATCCAGGACTACCTGCTTTACGCCCGAGACTTCGACCGCAAATTCCCCGGTTTCGAAACGGATATTCACGGCCTTCGCTTCGCGTCCGGTGACGGCGGACGCCGCTACCTTGTCGATTGCATTGCAGGGGAGGAGCAGGAATGATCCCGCGTGATGTGAAGTCTCCGACGGTCGCCATACCCTTCCACAAGTTGCTGAAGATCGTGGCGATCATCGATCGCGGCAATTCTCAGGCTCAGGAACTGGTCTCACAGATCGTCGACCAGGGCTTCGAGGTGGAACTGCGTGGCGATTATTCAGCCGATGTCTCAGAGGATGCCGATGTTGGCGCCTATATCGGCTCGGTGGAAGGCGGCCAGCTGTCGGCGGCTCGCAGCTTCCTTCGCGCGGTGAGGGATATCGGCTTCCGTACACCGATCTGGGCAATGGCCGATACGTTGACCATCAAGGATATGGACGTCGTCGAAATGGCCGGCGAGGTCGACGGCTTCGTTTACCTCGGCCAGCAGACGCCGACCTTCTACGCCAAGCAGATCGTCTCCAGCGCGGTCAATTACGGCAAGTCGCTGCTGCCGCCGTTCTTCGGCGGCATGATGGCGTATGACGGCGAGGCGAATATCGCCTTCGACTGCCCCGGGCATCAGGGCGGCCAGTTCTATCGGAAGTCGCCGGCCGGACAGCTATTCTTCAAATATTTCGGCGAGAGCATTTTCCGTAACGACCTTTGCAACGCGGATGTCGATCTCGGTGACCTCCTGATCCATGAAGGTCCAGCCGTCGAAGCCCAGAAACAGGCAGCTCGCATCTTCGGTGCGGACCGCACCTATTTCATTCTCAACGGAACAAGTACCTCCAACAAGGTGGTCGCCAATGCGGTGCTGCGCAGCGGCGATCTCGTGCTCTTCGATCGCAACAACCATAAATCCCTGCATCAGGGCGCTCTTGTTCAAGCCGGCGCCATTCCGATCTATCTGCCAACGGCCCGCAATTCTTTCGGCATGATCGGCGCGGTGGACTGGGCGGCATGGGAGGAAAGCTGGCTGCGGCGAAAGATCGAGGAACATCCGCTCGTTTCCGACAAGAACCGTGCGAAGGCAGACCGGCCCTTCCGCCTCGCCTGCATCCAGCTCGCAACCTATGACGGAACGATTTATAATGTCAGCCAAGTCATGGAGAAGATCGGCCATCTCTGCGACTACGTGCTCTGGGACGAGGCCTGGATCGGCTATAATGCCTTCCACCCGCTCTTCGAGGGCCACAGCCCGATGCGTCTCAAGGACCTTGGGGCCGACATGCCGGGATTGTTTTCAACCCAGTCGGTGCACAAGCAGGGTGCCGGCTTTTCACAGGCGTCGCAGATTCATAAGCGCGACGAACATATCAGCGGCCAGCGCCGGTTCGTCGAACACAAGCGCTTTAATGAATCGCTGCTGATGCATGTGTCGACCTCTCCATTCTATCCGCTCTTCGCCTCGCTTGACGTCAATGCCAAGGTCCATGAAGGCAAGGCGGGCGAAATGCTCTGGGATCGTTGTATCGAACTCGGGATCGAGGTTCGCAAGAAGCTGCGCGGCTTCGTGAAGCATTACGAAACAAAGGGTGCAAATCCCGAAGAGCAGTGGTTCTTTGATCCCTTCGTGCCGGACAAGATCTCGGTGTCCGGTTCAAAGCATTCGAGTGACCTCGCTGAGACACGCTGGGAAGATATCCCCACCGATGTGCTCAAGCGCGAGCAGCAGTGCTGGAGGTTCGGCCCGGAGGCAAAATGGCATGGCTACGCCGGCTATGCGCCCGGCTACACCATGGTCGATCCCAACAAGCTCACGCTGCTGACGCCGGGCATCGACCGGGAGACCGGCGAATATCGCGAGTTCGGAATTCCGGCGACCGTGGTCGCCAACTATCTGCGCGAGCAGCGGGTCGTGCCGGAGAAGTGCGATCTCAACAGCCTGCTTTTCCTGCTTACGCCGGCAGAGGATGAGAGCAAGCTGAATACGCTGGTGGCCAAGCTGGTGAAGTTCAAGAACCTCTGGGATCGCGACGCGCCTCTGCAGGAGGTTCTGCCGACGGTGTTTGCGGCCAATCGCGAGCGTTATGCGGGCTACACGGTTCGGCAGGTCTGCAGGGAGATGCATTCGTTCTATCGCGATGCCGGCGTCAAGGACCTGCAGCGCCTGTGTTTCCGTTCAGAAAGTTTTCCGGAACCGGCAATTGCGCCGAAACAGGCCTATGAAGCGCTGGTGGCCAACAATGTCGACTACGTGCCGCTCGTTGAAGCCGCTGGCCGGATCTCGGCGACGCTGGCATTGATCTATCCCCCCGGCATCGGAGTGATCGTGCCGGGAGAGCGGTGGGATGAAAGGGCGCGGCCGATGCGCGATTATTTCCTGGCTTTCGAAGAATCTTTCAATCGCTTCCCGGGCTTCAACTACGAAGTCCAGGGTGTGTTCCAGGAACGGATCGATGGGCGGATCAAGTTCTATACGTACGTCGTGCGCGAGCAAGGGGACGGGAGGATCTCATCATGACCGACAACACAATGCATCTTGCGGGCGAGGCCACGGCCAAGAAAAAGATGAACCTGGTGCAACTCACCTTCATCGTCGCGGTCAATATGATGGGTTCAGGCATCATCATGCTGCCTGCCAACATGGCGCAAGTGGGTGCGATCTCGCTTCTCTCCTGGCTTGTGACCGCCATCGGCTCGATGGCGATTGCCTACGGGTTCGCTCAGGCAGGGATCTTCAACCAGCGGCCGGGGGGCATGTCGGCCTATGCGGAGGATGCCTATGGCAAGGACGGCTTTTTCCTGGTGTTCTTTCTGTATTTTCTGTCGCTCGCCATCGGCAATGTCGCGATCGGCATCTCTGCGGTGGGCTACCTCGCGGGCTTCTTTCCCGTTTTGACCTCGACGCCGATCATGACATGTCTGGCGCTCATCGTTCTTCTCTGGCTGACGACTGCGGCAAATTTCGGCGGGCCCCGAATCACCGGGCGTATCGGCTCGATCACGGTTTGGGGTGTTATCATTCCAGTGGGTTTGCTCTCGATCATCGGGTGGCTGTGGTTCAGTTCAAGCACTTTCGCCGCCGCCTGGAATCCGAAGGGGCTGACGCTCGGCCAAGGAATGGGATCGAGTATTTCCCTGACGCTCTGGGCCTTTCTCGGGATGGAGTCGGCGGCGCAGAATTCGGATGCCGTTGAGAACCCGAAGCGCGACGTGCCGCTTGCCTGCATGTTCGGCACACTTGGCGCTGCGGTCATCTATATCCTGTCGACGACGGTCATTCAGGGCATCGTACCGAACGCAGAACTTGCAGCTTCGACCGGACCCTTCGCGCTGGCCTACGCCACTATGTTCAATCCGACGATCGGTTCGATCATCATGGCGCTTGCAGTGCTTGCCTGCCTTGGTTCGCTCCTGGGCTGGCAGTTCACGATCGCGCAGACTGCGCGCACCGCCGCGGAGGGCCGAATGTTCCCTGTCATATTCTCCCACGTTAACGAGATGGGTGCGCCGGTAAAGGGGATGATCATTCTCGGTGTCGTGCAAACATGTCTTGCTCTCATGACAATTTCTCCGACACTCAGCGAGCAGTTTTCCGCTCTGGTCAATCTCGCGGTGGTAACCAACGTCCTGCCTTACATCATCGCACTCTCGGCGCTGTTCGTCATCATGAAGGCGGCGCGTGTGCCGCCTGCGAAATACCGGCTTAATGCCGTCATCTGCATGATCGGCATGCTTTACAGCGTCTTTGCAATTTATGCTTCCGGCAAGGATGCCGTGTTGGGCGGAATGCTCGTGACCGGCATCAGCTTCATCATCTACGGCCTGATCGCACCGCGCTTCGCCGTCGGCGTGAACCGTGTGCCGGCCGAGTAGCGGGGGAGGAGAAACCATGTCTATCAAAGGTCGCTGGATCGCAACGGGCACCGTCATTGCCATCGCGGCGCTTTCGTCAATAGGTTTAGCCCCAGCCGACGCACAGACGCTGGATCGTGTCCGCGCCAGCAGTTCGTTAAAACTGGGCTACGAGCCCGACGCCCGACCGTTTTCGTTCAAGACCGACAGTGGAGCGCCCGACGGGTATGCGGTCGCGCTTTGCAACAAGGTTGCAGACAACGTGAAAGCCGAACTGAACCTGTCGAGGCTCAATGTGGAGTGGGTATCCCTGAGCGCCGACGCGCGGGAGACTGCTGTTGCAGATGGCGTCGTGGATCTCGTCTGCGGTGCGGAGCCGGTCACACTCAGCCGCAGGCAAAAGGTCTCGTTCTCCATCCCGATCTTTCCGAGCGGCACCGGGGCCGTTGTCAGCGCCAGCGCGCCTTTGGCTCTACGGGAGGTGTTGGAGTATGGCGAACCGACGAACAGGCCTGTATGGCGAGGCTCGCCTGCGCGCACAATACTCGAGCACAAGACATTCTCGTCTGTAACGGGCACGACAAGCGAGCGGTGGCTGTCGGACAGGATCAAGACCTTCCAGCTCGCCGCGACGGCGGCATCCGTCGACAACTTCCAGCAGGGCATCGAGCGCGTTCTGGACCGTCGATCAGCTGTCCTTTTTGGAGACATGCCGCTTCTGATGGACGCTGCGGCGCGCAGCGATAATTCTGGCGATCTGGTTATTTTAAAACGTCATTTCACCTACGTGCCGCTTGGTCTTGAACTCGCGCGAACGGACGAGGACTTCCGGCTGACAGTTGATCGAGCGTTGAGCCAAGCCTATGCGGCCAAGGATTTCCGCACGTTGTTTACAACCTGGTTTGGTCCGCCGGATGAGTCGACAGTCAACTTCTTCCAGCAGACTGCTTTGCCCGAATAACACCACCCAAAGGGAGCAAACCGTTGAGCCTCCTTTTGCAAGAGATCCGCGACAGCCCTATGCTGTGGTTGCTGATCGCGGTGCCGGTGGTGTTCGTAGCTGCGGCGGTAATGCCCGAAGCCCACACTGCGCTGTTTGTCCTTTCGGTGCTTGCTATCGTGCCGCTGGCGGGGTTGCTCAGTCACGCAACCGAATCGGTAGCCGCCAAGACGGGTGACGCCGCAGGCGGTCTGCTGAATGCGACCCTCGGCAATCTGACCGAACTGGTCATCGCGCTGGCTGCTCTGCAGGCCGGCCAATATACGCTGGTCAAGGCGTCCATCGCCGGAGCGATCGTCACCAATACGCTGTTCATGCTCGGCGCTTCGTTTCTGCTCGGCGGACTCAAATACCACATTCAGGAATTCAACCGTGCCAGCGCGCGTATTCAAGCCGGCTTGCTGTTTCTGGCCACGGTCGCCCTGCTGATGCCTTCGGCACTTGGCGGATTGGACACAGCATCGGTCGCACCCGTCACTCAAACCCTCAGCCTCAGCCTGGCCCTCCTGTTGATCATCGGATACGGGCTAGGGCTGTTGTTCACGCTTGGAACACATCGGGAATTTTTCTCTTCGGCGGATCATGCCGAGGCCGGTGAAGCGCCCTGGCCGATCGGTCTTGCTCTCGGCACGCTTGGCGGGGTCACCGTCCTTGTCGCCTTGGTGAGCGAGATTTTCGTCGAGTCCGTGCAGGAAGCGGCCGAAGCCTTCGGAATGACCCCCGCCTTTGTCGGTTTTATCGTCGTTGCATTGGTCGGTGGCGCCGCCGAAATGGCCTCAGCGTTTTCCGGCGCGCGTAAGAACCGGCTCGATCTGAGCGTCGGCATCGCGCTCGGGAGCGCGTCCCAGATCGCCTTGTTCGTCGCACCCGTTCTGGTCTTGATGAGCTACGTTATCGGCCCGTCGCAAATGGATCTGCAATTCTGGCCGGGCGCCGTGACGATGATGTTCCTTGCGACGGTGACTGCGATGTTCGTCACCAACAGCGGACGATCGGCATGGTTTGTCGGCGTCCTGGTGCTAATGGTGTACATGATTTTCGCGATAACGCTGTATGTCCTGCCGCCGGCAGTGCGATGATGTCCCGCGTTCCCAGGCAATCAGCCGGCGGGCCGCACACCCGGCAGATGAGGCGGCTGTTCTTCATCGCACTGGCAAAGCAGCTTCGCGTCATCTGGCCGATCCTCTCCGGCATCGTATCGATCATGGTCGCGTCTGGGCTTGCCATTTGGCAGATCGAGAATTGGCGGATCGACGAAGCGCTTTATTTTACCTTCGTGACGGGACTTACCATCGGCTACGGCGATTTCACGCCCAAACATGTTTCGGCACGAATCCTGGCCTTGCTCATCGGTTTTGCAGGGATCGTTCTGACCGGCGTCATCGCAGCCATCACAGTAAAGGCTTTAAACGCAACGGACCGTGACGGCAGCAGCTAAAGCATGTCGCGCAAAAGTGTGCAGCGGTTTTGCGATAACGACATGCGTAAATACAAGGACCTAAAGCGCGGGGAGCGAACCTGAAAGATCGCGACGCGCTTTACATGTAGAGCCATTCCGGGTCGGATGCGGCTTCCCGTGGCTATTGTTCTCAAATCCATACATTTGTTCGTGATCTCGGGAACGATCCGTCACCTTCGCAGCTTCGTATCCATTGCAAGAGTGTTTGAATGCGGAGCTGACCCATGAGCAAAGAGCGCGGCCGCAGAAAATTGATGTTGCGACTTCCCGATATTCGGCATCTTCTCGCGAATAAGACCAGTGAAGCGCTCGCGGAAATGTTTGAATCCTACGATCTTGCAGCCGACGCGCTGGAGCGGTTCCGAAGCAAGAACCCGAGGGAAGACAAGCTGATCAGCGAGTATGAACGACTATGCCGCGAAATTGAGCAGGAAGTTGTCGTCTACTGCAAGAACCGGTGACCCCGCCCAACACTGACCGCGACCAATCCGAGGGGCATCTCGCCTGCCGCCACATAAGACCGTCATTGCCTATTTTCTATGGGTTCCGGTAGGGCGTCGACGCTGGCGGCTCGGCTATTTTCCGCTCCGGCCTGAACCGACGGCCAGGCCCAGGCTCTCAGCAGCTCGTAGAAGACGCTGAGCACGACCGGCCCCAAAAATAAGCCCAGCAGCCCATGGGAAAGAGTGCCGCCGATGACACCGATCAGGATGACCGGCATCGGGGTCGAGAGACCTCGCGCCATCAGCATGGGCTTCAATATGTTGTCGATGAGCGTGATAGGCACGGTGATGGCAGTAAACGCAAAAGCAGCGGCGGGCGACCACGAAACCCACGACCAGATAATAACCGGAAGAAGCACGAGCCCAGGCCCCAGTTGCATCAGGCAAAACATGAAGATCACGAATGTCAGTGCCCCACGCGCCGGGACGCCAAAGAAAGCAAAGCACAATCCGCAGAGCAAGGTCTGCAGGAAGGCAACGCCAATGACCCCTCGCGATACATTGCGCACCGTGGCTCCGGCCAGCCGGGCAAAGCCGACACCCTTTTCACCGGCGATGCGGTTTGCCAGCACTTGTATGGCGGCAGCCAGGCGTGCTGACCGCGTGAGAAATATTCCTGAAAGCATGATCGAAACGACAAAGCTCAACACGCCGCCGCCGATTGAGGCAAGCTTTGTGACGATAACGGCCGTCACCTCACGAATCGGCGCCTGAAACTTGATGATCGTCGCCGCCAGATCGCTTGCAATCTGATTCCAGGCGTCATGGATACGCTCGCCGACGACGGGCCACTCCCGAATGGCCGCCGGCGCCGAGGGGAGCGTGAAATCCCCCACCCGCAACTTGTTGATCAACGCCTGCGCTGTGTCGGCAAAATTGACCGCAACGAGAGCCAGGGGCGCAATGATCAGGACGAGGCAAAAGACGACGATGATACTGGCTGCGATGACGGGCCGGTTTCCAAGCAACCTGCAGAGCGCTTGGAATATCGGGAAAAGCGCCACCGCCAGAATTGCCGACCAAATAACGATCAGCGCGAAGGGAGCAATCAGGACGATCGTCCAATAGGCGAAAAGCCCGATGATGCCCAACCGGACAAGATCGCTTATTCTCGCCTCTACCGAAATCTGCCCTGACCCGGCTCCCTGCGCCGCCGTATCGCCTATGTTCTCAGCCATGTTCGGCTAAAGCCGTGTTATGACGTCGCGTCGGGCACAACATGGCGGACGCTGAGGTCCTCCATGAAATCCGCCGGCCGCTTCTGACGTTTGCCGAGGTCGGGTGCTTCAAACTTCACCCGTTCATAGGGAATGGATTGCAGGATGTGCGAAATGCAGTTGACCCGGGCACGTTTCTTGTCATCCGAGGGCACCACCCACCACGGCGCGTGATTGCTGTCGGTCATCCGCAGCATCTCGTCATAAACGCGCGTGTAGTCCCACCAGCGCTGATAGGATTCGACATCCATAGGGCTGAGTTTCCACTGCCGCAGCGGGTCGTCGATCCGGCGTCTGAAACGGCGTTCCTGCTCTTCCTCGCTGACCGTCAGGAAGTATTTCAGCAGAACGACGCCGCTTTCGACGATCGCCGCCTCGAAGCGAGGCGCCAACTCAAGAAAGCGCTGCGCTTTCTTGTCGCTGCAGAATCCCATGACGCGATCGACGCCGGCGCGGTTGTACCAGCTGCGGTCGAATATGACGACCTCGCCGGCCGCCGGCATATGCGCGATATAGCGCTGCATGTAGATCTGGGACTTCTCACGGTCGGTCGGCGCCGGCAATGCGACGATGCGAAAGACCCGCGGACTGACCCTTTCCGTTATACGCTTGATCATGCCGCCTTTGCCGGCGGCATCCCGGCCCTCGAAGACGATGACGACCCTCGTGCCGGATTTCTTGATCCAGGCTTGCAAATGGGCCAGTTCCACCTGGAGCCGTGCGATTTCCTTGTCGTAATCCCATGATTTCTTTTTCTTTTTCTTATCCTTTCCGACGCGGCCTGCCTCTCCATCCGTCCGGCTGGGTTCGTAATTCTCGTCCATTTTCTCTCCCTCCCTTTCGCGAACATGCTATCTTTGTTTTCATACAATTCTGGACGCAAACCGCTGTGCAGTTTTGCCGGAATTGCTCTACCCTGCCGACGCGGCACTGCCGGACTCGCCGACACCGATCAGCGCTCTCAGTGCTTCTTCCCTGCCATTGAAGAGATTGTCGGCGCCGATCGCCTCGATGACCCCGGCGCGCTCGAGGATGCCGCGGCTTTCTTCGCTGAGATCGGCCATGGCGAAGACGATATTCCGCTTTGCCAGGATCTCGGCCACGGCGTCGAGTGCGGCTGCGCCGGTGCTGTCGATATGGGTGACGGCGCCGGCATCGAGCACGAGACATCTGGTTTCAGCAGGAAGTGCCTTCGCGACCGAGGTCAGCCGCATGCGCACGTAATCGGCGTTGTAAAACAGAATGCTGCCTTGGATGGCGAAGACGGCGGCACCTTCCACAGGGCGCGCTTCCGGAAAACGGGCAAGATCGAAAAAGCCATGCCGTCCCTCGATGCGACCAAGAAGACCGTCGCGGGGAAACATCGTCTGCCGCAAGAGATAGACGAGCGTTGCCGCAACCGCGACGATGACGCCATTGAGAACACCGAAGCTGATTGCGCCCCACATGGCGATCAGCGCGAAAATGAATTCCATGCGGCTGATGCGCCAGATCTTTTTCAATTCGTGAATATCGATGAGGCTGATCGCCGCCGTCGCGAGGATTGCCGCGAGCGCGGGAATGGGGAGTATGCGCAGCGCACTGTGAAGGAACACAAGTGCGGCAACCAGCGTCGCGGCCGATACCAGTCCTGCGGCCTGGGAGACACCGCCAGTCGACAGATTTATCGCGGTTCGGGAATCCGAGACGCTGACCGGAAAAGAGCCGAACAGGGCGGGCGCGATATTGGCGGCGCCAAGTCCGACCAATTCCTGATTGGCATCGACCTCCTCGCCGGTTCGCGAGCCGAAACTTCTTGCCGCGACGATGCCGGCGCCGAAACTGACCAGAAAGATCGCGGCCGAGCCGAGCACGATCTTATCGAGAGGCATCTGATGCAATGGAGGCAGGGACAGACTCGGCAGCCCGCTTGGGATATCGCCGACGACTGCTATGCCTCGGCCTTGGAAATCGAAGATCGCCGAAAGGACGACCGAGAGGACAACCACCAGAACGGGACCCGGAACTCTGAATCGGAAGGCTCGGACGATCCATAACAAGGCGAACATCACGAGTCCGAGGACGAGCGAAGGCCAGTGGATCAGACTGCTCTTGGCGAGCATTTCGACAAGCGGCGGGATCAGTCCATCCGATTGGATCTTTACCCCCGTGAAGCGACCGATTTGCCCAACAAGGATCGAGAGCGACACGCCGGCGAAGAAGCCGACCAGGATGGGACGGGAGAGGAAGCTCGCGAGAACGCCGAGCCTCAGCAATTTCGCCGCGATACAGAAGACGCCGACGCCAAGCGCAAGGGCCGAGGCAATGGCAACCCTGTCGACGCTTGCCGTCGCGGGTTCGGCGGCGATGATGGCGCCCATGGCGGCCGCCAGCACGGTCATGGTCGCAGCGTCTGGGCCGACGACCAAGAGCCGGGAAGGACCAAAGATCGCGTAGGCGATCGGTGCGACGATGCTGGCATAGATGCCGGTCTCCGGTGGCAGGCCGGCGATGGCGGGATAAGCGATGGCGCTCGGCAAACCGACTGCGGCGATCGACAGGCCGGCCGGAATGTCACTGCGAAGCCAGGCTCTGTTGAAGCCGGCTAGGCCCCGCAACATGGGAAGACTTCCTATCACCCCTGGCTCCCTATCTGATGCCGTTGGCCCTCGTGCCCGTTCGATCTTTGTTTTTGCGGTGCAAACCTAGGCAAGGTGTTTGCGGACATGTCTTTAGTGTTCGAGGAACACGAAGTTCATCCAGCAACTTCCGCCGACAGCTTTCCGTCTTGCCGGATGCCCCAGCCGCGGTCGTCGTGGTAAAGTGTTGCCCAAATGAACAGGAAGGGCCAGATCGCATGCAGCGTGAAGAGGCTGACCCATCCCGCAACATGGATGGCATCCTGATGAGGACGGTTCCGCGCCTTGGCCATCAGGTGGAGAATGTCGTGAATGGCAATCATGGCATAGAAAAGCGTGATCACGACGAAGACCAAGACGCCCAAGGCAAAATAGTCGAGAAACACGGATCCCCCTCTGGCTTGGTCTGTCCGAGCCATTTTGATCGCAAGCGACGATCGGATAATAGGCCCGTTGCGGCGCAAAGACCCGTAGCATCGCGTAATCTCTATCGGGGCCTTCGCGGCCGATCCGGCTGGGGAGATTGCCTGTCCAGCAAGGAACGACGCGAGATCGGCCGCCGAATCCCAATCGTCGCCTCGTATGGCGACCGGGATGCGGCTGTCAGAAGCCGGCGACCGTAGGTTCGCGTATTTTACGTCTCCTGCAGGTGCGGCTGTTATATAGTTTTCGCACTGCTTAGGGCAGTTCGTCGGCGGGGGCGGAGATGGCGTCGGGAGAAAGTGGTTCGACATATTTGTCCGCCCTTGAAGCGGCAGAAGCTCATTTTCCCGACCAGGCAAGGCTGGTGCAGCGACTTTTTTACGTCAACGACACGTTTCGAAGCATGTGTGAGGATCTGGCGGCGGCGGCGCAGGCATTGGCGCATGTCGAACAGCTGTCCGACTCTGTGAGGGAGGCGCGACGGCTGGAATATGCAGGCTTGGTCGATGCGTTGCTGAAAGAAATGAGGGAAGCGATAGCACAATCGAAAATTGTGATGCTCAGGCGGACTCCCGTGAGTCCAAAACTACGGTGAACGCTTCTGTCATTCAATAATTAGAGGGAGGTCCTTGTGCGATGAATAGAGTTTCACGCAAGCTGCTGGTTGGGTTGTCGACCCTGGCGATCATCACGCTGCAGCTGGCACTCCCAGTGCGAGCGCAGGCTCCTGCCCCGGCTGCTGCGCCCAACCAGGCGGAGGCAGAACCGTCCACGGCTACACTCCTTTCAGACGATGAACTTGAAGTGCTCGTGGCGCGGATCGCGCTTTATCCGGACGAACTGGTCGCGGCGATTTCGGCCGCATCGCTCTTCCCCTTGCAGATCATCGAAGCCCAGCGCTTTCTGGATGCGAAAAACAAGAACGCCGACCTCAAGCCCAAGAGCGACTGGGACGGCAGCGTCGTCTCGTTGCTGAACTACCCCGATATCGTCAAGATGATGAGTGAGGATCTCGATTGGACCCAGTCGCTTGCCGATGCGCTCGCCAACCAGCAGAAGGATGTGCTGATTGCCATTCAGCAACTTCGCGATGAAGCAGTGGCAAAAAACATTATCAAGACGGATGACAAGGTGACGGTCGTTACGGAAAACGACAATGTCATCATCCGTCCCACCGATCCGGAAAAAATCTATATCCCGCAATATGCGCCGGAGATGCTTTACGACCCAGGCTATGCATCCGAGCCGATCTCCTACTATCCGGAGCCGTACGACAATTATTACTATCCCGGAGCCGCTTTTTTTGCCGGCGCGGTCACCGGGCTCGCCTGGGCGGCCGTCGTTAATTGGGACGACTGGGGGGTGTGGGGCGGTCGCTGGGGCGGTGGTGACATCGATATCGACTGCAACAATTGCCTGAACGGTCGAGACTTCAATGGCAAGATGAAGTGGAACGATGTCGATTGGTCGAAGGTCGATCGCAGCAAAATGAGCATCGGCAAAGACCAGCTTGCCAAGCTTGACCGTTCGACGATCAAGTCCGGCCTGCAAGCCGACAACCGTAACCAGCTGCGGAACCAAGCCAAGGATTTCCAGGCTGGCGAGAGGCCAGGCAATCGTGGAACGGCGGCGCGCGCCGACGATATTCGAAAAGGCACGGTGCAAGGGCTGAAGTCCAAACCGCAGGGAAACAAGCCGACGGCCGCCACTCGTCAGAATGCAACCCGGCCCGAAGCCCGTCCTCAATCGGCTAATCGCGCAGCCAAGCCAGCACAGAAATCGGTCAAGAAGCCCAACAAACCGCAGATGGCCGCCAGACCCGATAATCGCAACCGGCAGCCGAATGCGCTTGGGAATGTCCAATCCGGCCGCCGGGAGGCGGTCTCTTCGAAGCGGGGGGCGCAGAGCATGGGCAGCCAACCTCGCTCTGCACCGCGTGCGGCGCCACAGCGCTCCCGTCCTCCTGTATCGCGTGGTGGTGGCGGCGGCCGTGGTGGTGGCGGCGGTGGCCGTGGCGGCGGCGGCCGGCGATAGATATCTTCCTTCCAAGACTGCCGGAGGTATATGATGAGAACTCAATCAACCTTGATCCCGCTTATGATTTCTGCCGTGCTCTGCGTGGTCTCCGCGACCCCGTCAGCATCGCAGATGCGGACCGATCTCACGGAGTTTGCGACGGCAGGTCCGACGCCGTCGTTTGGCACGCCGGGGGCGGTTCTCGATCGCCTCAAGGCAGTTCTGGCTTCCAACGATGTCGACGGGTTTGCAGGCCTTCTCGGCCTGAAAGCGGACAAGCTGCGGTCCAGCAACGAGGCGATGATCACATATGGGTTGATCCGCGAAGGCGCCGCGCGGCAGATGATTCTGGAGGATCTCGGGGGACGGAAGTTCATTGCGATCGGCGACCGTCTCTGGCCCCTGCCGTTTCCGCTCACCGAGGGCAAGGACGGGAAATGGTCCTTCGACACGCAGCGCGGCCTGGCGGAGATCGTCAATCGGCGCGTCGGCGAAAACGAGCTCGCGACGATCGATACCATGCACGAATATGTGGTCGCGCAATATCAATATGCATCCGACGATCGCGACGGTGACGGTATTTACGAGTTCGCCAAAAAATTGATCAGCAGTCCCGGCAAGCTGGACGGCCTTTACTGGGATCCAAGCGTCTATCCGGAGGAAAGCCCGGCAAGCGCGCTGGTCGAGACAGCTGCCTTCGGTGCCGCCAAACGCGGGGAAGGTTATTTCGGATATCGCTATCGCATCCTGACAGCCCAGGGTGACAATGTGCTCGGCGGCAAACAAAGCTACCTCGTCAATGGTTACTTGACCGGCGGCTTTGCGCTCATCGCCTGGCCGGTCTCATATCGGGTGACCGGCGTGCAGACTTTTATCGTCAACGGGATGAACGTCATCTATCAACGCGATCTCGGGCCGCAAACGGAACAGCGCGCCGCGGCGATCATGGAATTCAATCCAGACGCCGATTGGACCGTTGTCAGTGAATAGGGTTTTACACTGCCTGCGCGTCTCCAGAGGGGCGCCATTATCAGTCGCCGCATTCTGCACCCAAGGGAGGCTTACTTGAGGCAGCGGCCATAGCGCGGTTGGAATAGCTATCGTTGCCCGTGACTTCTCGCCCAAGCCATTGCGGCAGGACCGGCAGATCATCTTCACTCGCCATTTCGATCTCGGCAAGCGTCAATCCCTCATAGGCTCCGGCAAAGACGTCCACATCCCAGTTTCTGCCCTCGTACAGGACCCGATAGCGCGTTTTCTCAATGACGTGGCCGGTCGCATGGTGAAGCAGGTCCCGCGCCTCATCGACCGGAATCTCATATTCATATTCGTCTTTGGCGAGCCCTGTCGTGCGGAATTTGATCGTCAGGCAAGCTGAACGACCGTCGATCAAGCGAACACGAACCGAGTTCTCATCGCGAGATAAATAGGCTTGCTGCAGGACATGCGAAATGCCGGCACAATCGCGCCAGCTATTGTTACGCACGAGGAACTTGCGCTCGATCTCGATCGCTTTCAAGTTGATCACCCCCTACTTTACTGCCGGTCAGTCGACCGGCGGCTCCCAAGTGAGGAAGAAGCCGACGTCTCCGGGCATGCCATCCGGGAAGTTGATGATCATGGCCTTCAGCCCATAACCCTGTGGCTTGGCCACCTGCTCGAAGAGCTCCAGGAGTTCCTTTGCCTTTCCCTGCAGCGTCTTCTGCCATCCCGGCAGGTTGTTGTTGATGGCACGGCCGCTGTCGGTGCAAAACGTCGAGGGAAAACTGTAGATCAATGCCTCGTATTTGCCGTCTGCCGCCGCTTTCATCACAAGGCGCTTGATGACGGCGCGTTCCGTTTCGCCGATCTGCTTGCGGAAAAAATCCTCGACGAATTCCGCGTGTTTTTTTGCTTCACGCGCCATGATCCTTTCGTTGCGCTCCATCTCGACAAGCTGAAGCTCCAGAGCACGTTTGCGCAGCTCCTCTGCGCTTGTCATGGAATGGGGTGTAGAGCTCTCAGGTGATGTCATCGCAGCCTCCTCCAGAATACACGGCGATGATAGGGCGAGCTTGGAGACTAAGGCAGTAAGATACATGACGGCGTCGGTAGAATACGGTATCCTACGCTGGCATTTCGTAAGCCGTGACTGCGTCCATCTTCGGGCTAATCATCGGATTGGCTTAGAGTTGGTTAGGGTATTCGGCCGGGCGGCATTGCTGTTATGCCGCGGTGAGACTATCGTTTGAGACAGCGTGCTGCAGGTTGTTCGCAATCGGCGTCTGGGGGAACCGATGACGAGTGCAGGCATAAATAGGGTCGCCGCCTCGCAGGAGGAGGTACAGCAGCAACTTGAGCGCATTCTGTCCAGCCGCGAATTCCGCCTTCCCGAACGGACGAGGAAGTTCCTCGAATTTGTGGTCACGGAAACGTTGGCGGGCCGCCGTGACTATCTGAAGGCCTTTACCATCGCACAAGCGGTTTTTGGCCGGGACGCGAACTTCGATGCCCAGCAGGATCCCTGCGTTCGTATCGAAGCCGGCCGGCTGAGACGGGAACTCGAACACTATTACCTCACAGCCGGCGGCGCCGACCGGATCATCATCACCATCCCGAAGGGCGGCTACGCGCCGGTCTTCGATGTCATCGGCGGCGCTGAACCCGCAGATATCTTGCCGCCCGAACAGGCGAACGCGTCAGGCGCGGATAACGGACAGATACATGCAGCAACGGATGCCATCGGCCGGAACCCCGCGGACCGGCGCCTTTCGCCTCGATATTGGCTGCTTGCAGCAGGCACGGTGATTATCCTAGCCTCGACAGCGGCTATCCTTCGGCAGGTCGGGTCGCCGGGTGTAGAGCGCGAAACGGGACTGGGCGCCAACAACCGCCCCACCATCATCGTCGAGCGTTTTGACAATGTCTCTGGCGGGAACCTTGCCTCCGATATCTCTCGCGGCATGACCGACGACATCATCGAGAAGCTGGTGCGCTTCAATGATATCGTTGTCGTCACTGCCATGCCGCGGAGTAAATCCGGCGAAGCTTCGTTGGAGCCTCTCTATGCCCTGCAGGGAAGCGTGCGGCTCGAAGGCAGCATGCTGCGCTCGACGGCAAGGCTCGTGCGGCGGGCGGATGCGGCTGTCATCTGGGCAAACAATTACGATGCAGACATGACGGTGCAAGGCATCCCGAAAACGCAAGCAAGCCTTGCCGGGGATATCGCGACTGCGGTCGCGCGCCCTTTCGGCGTCATGTTTCAAACTGATACCGCGACCATCGCCGGACGCACAGACGCCTTTTCATGCATTCTCTCCTACTACAGCTACCGCAGCGAAATGACTGTGCAGGCGCATGAGGTGGCAAAATCCTGCCTGCAACGGGCCGTGGAGCAAATGCCGGCCGAATCCAATGTCGTGGCCCTTCTTTCGCTGATCCATCTCGACGAGTTCCGCTTTTCATACCAACTTCATACAAAAGCGACGGCCGCGACGCTCGGCCTGGCAAAGCAACTTGCCGAGCACGCGGTGCAGCTCGACCCGAAGAATGCACGCGCACTTCAGGCGCTGATGCTCGCCAATTTTTTCGACAATGATCCGGTTGCGGCCCTCAGCGCCGGCGCCAGCGCCTATGCCAGCAATCCGAACGATACCGAAGTGGCCGGTGAATACGGCCTGCGGCTGTCAATGTCGGGGGAATGGGAAAGAGGCTGCACGCTGATTTCAGAAGCGGTCGGCAAAAATGCCGGGCCACGCGGATATTATGAGGTCGGGATGGCGCTCTGCGCCTTCATGCGAGGCGATACACGGGCTGCGGAACTCTGGTCACGCATGTCGGATCTCAACTATAATCCGATGCATCGCCTGGTATTGCTCTCCATTCTCGGCGCGCTCGGAAAAAAGCAGGAGGCAGAGGAACAGCTTGATTGGATCCGACGCGAGTCACCCGCCTTGATCCCGAACATCAGGCAGGAGGTCACCAGCCGGCTGGCGCGGACCGAGGATCAGCGGCGGTTTCTTGCGGGAATAGAGGCTGCCGGTTTGTCGGTGCAATAGCCGAGAGATTGAGGTCGTGGGAGCGGAGTGCCTGCGTCGCCCGACGGCCTCTATTCCTGGAGTCTTTTCGTTGAATGCGCCAGACACGTCGCGTGATCCAACTACACCGCTTTCGCATGCACCTGCGATTATTCGGAATCGGTCTTCCCGTTAGCCAAGCGAGTTGAAGTCAGATTCGGCTGGACCAGTCTCTTGCTGGCAAAAGCCCTGCCGAAATGCGATTTCAGGTATGTTTCGAATTCAAGCGCCTTGTGCTTGTCACGAAAGGCGCAATACCAGAGCAAATTCCATGGTGCAAATTTGGCAGTGTGGGTAGATTTTCCGGCGTTGTGAGCGGCGAATCGCTGTTTCAGATCTGCGGTAGAGCCAGTGTATTCCTGATCGGAAAAATCGACGCTGCGGACAGCACGTCGTCGCCCTTCGGGCTATGCCGGGCACTGCTTCGGCCTAACGGTCTCCCGCGGCTGCGCCACGCGAAGCCCGTAAGGGCGAAGCGTGGTGGAGCTAAGCGGGATCGAACCGCTGACCTCTTGCATGCCATGCAAGCGCTCTCCCAGCTGAGCTATAGCCCCATCAAGGTGGTCCGGCTGAGCGCCGGTCCTGGGATGCTTCGCAGGGCGTGCCCTGCGGAGTGGCGGCTTATTACTTCCGGTTTTCGGAGATAGCAAGCCTAAAAAATTCGGCCCGGAGAATTTTTTCCTCACCGGGCCGAAATGCAGCCGTCAAACTTCGTCTTCGTCGCCGGTCACGCCGATGATGTCGCTCATGTCGTCATCGTCATCGTCTTCGTCGGGTGTGAGGAAGGTATCGTCGTCGTCATCGCCTTCGATTTCGACATCGTCGTCGCCGATATCGGGGATGTCGTCGCCGGAGGCGGCGTCATCGGCATCCTCAAGCGAAACCAGTTCGACTTCGGTGTTTTCGGTATCGACTTCCGCAACCTCGTCCTCTTCGGCAACATCGGCGATCGCCGAGGTTTCCTCGAAGAAGGACAGGGGGTAGGACTTGCCGGTATAAGGAGAAACGATCGGATCCCGGTTCAGATCATAAAACTTCTTGCCGGTTTCCGGATCGGTACGCTTGGTTCCAAGTTCCGCTTTCGCCACTATAAGCCTCGTGAGAATGGCCGAATGCAAGATTCGGCAAATGCCGTTCAAGCCGGCGTTCCATCGGAATTTATAAGCCGGTCCCCTTAATCGCTGCGGCTTCCCATGTCAAAGCCAAACTTTATGATCGGAGCGCAAGCTATTTCCGCCAGCGGCGGATGACCGCCCGGCGCGTTTATGGTAACGAGCCGCGGCAGCCGCAGAGCTGAACGAAGATCGTCACCGGAAGGTTCGGTCTTGCGCAGGAAATCCTGCGCCTTTACAAAGGATTACGCCGTGCATGGCGCCGCGCCGCCGCCTTTCAGCCAGGTGCCCCAGGATCGACACATGAGCAGCAAGACTTTCACCATCGCCATCGATGGCCCGGCTGCGGCCGGCAAGGGCACGCTTTCGCGCCGCATCGCCGAGCAATACGGCTTCCATCATCTCGACACCGGCCTGACCTACCGCGCCACGGCCAAGGCGCTGCTCGACGCCGGCCTGCCGTTTGACGACGAGGCGGTGGCCGAAAAGATCGCGCGGGAGGTTGAACTCGCCGGATTGGATCGCGATATACTTTCCAAGCATGAGATCGGCGAAGCGGCCTCGAAAATAGCCGTGATGCCGGCGGTGCGTCGGGCCCTGGTCGAGGCACAGCGACGATTTGCGACCAAGGCGCCGGGAACCGTGCTCGACGGGCGCGATATCGGCACGGTCGTCTGCCCGGATGCACCGGTCAAACTCTATGTGACGGCAACGCCGGAGGTGCGCGCTAGACGCCGTTACGACGAGATTCTCGGCAAGGGGGCGACGGCGGATTTCGATGTGATTTTCGAGGACGTGAAGCGGCGCGACGAACGCGACATGGGACGGGCCGACAGCCCTTTGAAACCAGCTGATGATGCGCACTTGCTTGATACGTCGGAAATGAGTATAGAGGCCGCGTTTCAAGCCGCTCAATCGATCATCGATGCGGTCTTGAGCCGAAATGCCTAAATTCAAGCGATTTTGCATGCTCAGACGCATGGATCGCTTCTAATACAGCAGCCTGAAATTCCGTCCAAGCGCCGGATTGCCTTCGTGAAAGAGGGCGGACTGGGTTCAGGCCCGTTCAACGCAAACCAACCGGCGCATACGTGTCCGCTCCGCTATTCAGGACACGCAGGAGATTTTATGTCAGTAGCTACTCCCTCTCGCGAGGATTTCGCGGCCCTTCTCGAAGAGTCCTTTGCCAAGAACGATCTGGCCGAAGGCTATGTCACCAAGGGCATCGTCACGGGCATCGAAAAGGATGTCGCCGTTGTCGACGTCGGCCTGAAGGTCGAAGGCCGCATCGCGCTCAAGGAATTCGGCGCGCGCGCCAAGGATGGCCAGCTCAAGGTTGGCGATGAAGTCGAAGTTTACGTTGAGCGCATTGAAAACGCGCTCGGCGAAGCCGTTCTGTCGCGCGAGAAGGCTCGCCGCGAAGAGAGCTGGGTCAAGCTCGAAGCCAAGTTCGAAGCCGGCGAGCGCGTCGAAGGCGTGATCTTCAACCAGGTCAAGGGCGGCTTCACGGTCGACCTCGACGGTGCGATCGCCTTCCTGCCGCGTTCGCAGGTCGATATCCGCCCGATCCGCGACGTCACGCCGCTGATGCACAACCCGCAGCCCTTCGAAATCCTCAAGATGGACAAGCGCCGCGGCAACATCGTCGTATCGCGCCGTACGGTTCTGGAAGAATCCCGTGCCGAGCAGCGCTCTGAAATCGTTCAGAACCTCGAAGAAGGCCAGGTTGTTGACGGCGTCGTCAAGAACATCACCGATTACGGTGCGTTCGTCGACCTCGGCGGCATCGACGGCCTGCTGCACGTCACCGACATGGCATGGCGCCGTGTGAACCATCCATCGGAAATCCTGAACATCGGCCAGCAGGTCAAGGTTCAGATCATCCGCATCAACCAGGAAACCCACCGCATCTCGCTCGGCATGAAGCAGCTCGAGAGCGATCCTTGGGATGGCATCCAGGCCAAGTATCCGGAAGGCAAGAAGATTTCCGGTACCGTCACGAATATCACCGACTACGGTGCATTCGTCGAGCTGGAGCCGGGCATTGAAGGCCTGATCCACATTTCGGAAATGTCCTGGACCAAGAAGAACGTACACCCCGGCAAGATCCTGTCCACCAGCCAGGAAGTCGAAGTCGTCGTTCTCGAAGTCGATCCGTCCAAGCGCCGTATCTCGCTCGGCCTCAAGCAGACGCTGGAAAACCCGTGGGCAGCATTCGCCCGCAGCCATCCGGCCGGCACTGAAGTCGAAGGCGAAGTCAAGAACAAGACCGAATTCGGCCTGTTCATCGGCCTCGACGGCGATGTCGACGGCATGGTGCACCTCTCCGACCTCGACTGGAACCGTCCGGGCGAACAGGTCATCGAGGAGTTCAACAAGGGTGACGTCGTCAAGGCCGTCGTTCTCGACGTCGATGTCGAGAAGGAACGTATCTCGCTCGGCATCAAGCAGCTCGGCAAGGATGCGGTCGGCGACGCCGCTGCATCGGGCGACCTGCGCAAGAATGCGGTCGTTTCCTGCGAAGTCATCGCGGTCAACGACGGCGGCGTCGAAGTGAAGCTCGTCAACCACGAGGACATCACTTCCTTCATCCGCCGCGCCGACCTCGCCCGCGACCGCGACGAACAGCGCCCCGAGCGCTTCTCGGTCGGCCAGGTCTTCGACGCCCGCGTCACCAACTTCTCCAAGAAGGACCGCAAGATCATGCTGTCCATCAAGGCTCTGGAGATTGCGGAAGAGAAGGAAGCCGTTGCCCAGTTCGGTTCGTCCGACAGCGGCGCTTCGCTCGGCGACATCCTGGGCGCAGCGCTCAAGAACCGCGGCGGCGAATAAGCCTCGCATCAGCCTTTGAATTGAAGAACCCGCCGGAGCGATCCGGCGGGTTCTTCATTTTCAGGTTATTTATTCCCAGCCGACCATGCGCTGATAGAGCGCATAAACCGGGTCGGCGGCCGCGCCTGACTGATATGGCGTCGGCTCGGTATCGATCATTCTCGGCGTCCGGCGCTGAGGCGCCGCATTGGCTGCTTCGCCATCGGCCGCGGCATCCCCGCCGCCGGATTGCGCCTGCTGCTTATCCTCTTGCTGCTGATCTGGCGGTGCCCCATCGTGGTGGTGCTGATTCTGGTGGCTGGTTTCATCCGCCTTCCCGTTCGGCGGGACATCCTTGGCGAACTGATAGGGCAGCTGCGTATAGGCAAGTCCCTCCGGCATCCTTGCTGCAAGCGGGACATAGGCCGTCTCGGGAATCGCCGTCATTGGCAGTGGCGCATCGGTCTCTTTCGGTTGGCGGGCAGCCGCAGCCACGATCTCCGTTTCCATCGGCGATGGGTGCAGCGCTGCGGAGGGGCGCGCGTCGGCTGCTGCGAGGTCAGCCGGCTGCCTGGTCAAGGTTTCGGCCGCATCGCTGATGACGGCATCGTCGAGTATCGTATCGATCTCCACGGCCGCTTCGACGGGACCATCCTCCAGCACCGCTTCGACATCCTGCTCGCGGATGATGGTGACAATCATCTCGGAGACCTCTTCGGTCATCGAAGCGGCAATTCCTGTCCAGTTCCTTGGAATGACAGGATCGCCCTTTTCCGACACAGTGCGAGGCTGGAGGGCGGGCGCCTCCGGCGTTTCCCGCGCCTCCTCGGCCGCTGTGGCTTCGGCCGGCAAGGCTGGCGCGGTGTCGATCTCCTGCCGTTCAGATTCTTCCGCGGCGACCTCGCTTGCCGCTGCCGACGCGGACTGAGCCCGGTTTTCAGGCCGCGGCGTTTCCGGATCGGCTACCTCAACGGCCTCGGCGATCACCGCTTCCTCGGCGGTGGCCAGCGCCGCCGCCTCGATGAGCGCGCCGGGCGGCGCCGACAGCTCGTCTGCCGGCTTGCGCATGGCGGCAGGCTCATGATCCTCATGCAGCTGGATCTCCGGCCGGGCTTCAGCGCGCATCGGCGAAGCGTCATTCTGGCCGTACGAGCGCACGACAGCGCGAGCGGCGAGATCGCGGTCCTTGTAGCGGACGATTTCCAGATAGGCGACGATCCGCGCCGCTTCCGGGCCTGCAGGGTTCTTCAGGGCTGCGGCAATCATCCGAAGTGGCAGGCTGTGGCCTTGCTCCGTCAATTGGCGCTCGACCTCGTCGATTCTGACGCCCGGCAGCCGCAGGATGGCATCGGCTAGCCGGGAGGCGAAGGCAAGATTGGTTTCGTCCTCGCCGCGATCTAGCGAGATGGCGCGGCCGGCGGCATCAATGGCATCGAAGAGGGCCTCGATCATGCGCTCGCGTGCGGCAAGCAGCAGGATACTGAGCTTGCCGGCAACGGCGGAATTCAGGTCGGCGGCTTCGACGGCGTTGACCGACGCGGGAGCAATCACAGAACGGCCGAGGCCGCCGGCGACGATCGCCGCAGTCTGGCCTTGAGACGAAAAGCTTGCATTGGACGCTGCACGAACGGGAGTCAACATGGCATGCTCCTTTCGTAAAGTGACGATGAAAGCAGGCTCTATAAAGGACCGCGCTCATCCGGCCCCTTGCATCCCCGCAGATCCTCCTGTCCGCATGACGCAATACCGGCGTCATCGAAATGCATAAATATTAATGGGAATTTTAGGAAAGAGGCGTTAACGAATTGCTAACGGCCGCGGACCAGCCGCTTCCACGATCCTTGTTTCACGCAAGGCGCGGGCAATTTACTCAGCTATGGGCGAAGATATCGGCCTCTTCCCAGCCGAGCAGGTCGAGCTTGGCGCGGGTCGGCAGGAATGCGAAGCAGGCCGTCGCATGGTCGAAGCGGCCGTCGCGGATCAGGCGCGCGGTCAGCTTGTCGCGCAAAGCATGCAGGTAAAGCACGTCGGAAGCGGCATATTCGAGCTGGGCCGGAGACAGCGTTTCGGCCGCCCAATCTGAAGACTGCTGCGCCTTGGAGATATCGACGTCCAGCATCTCCTTGAGATTGTCCTTGAGGCCGTGGCGATCCGTATAGGTGCGGATCAGGCGCGAAGCGATCTTGGTGCAGAAGACCGGGTTCGTCGTGACGCCGAAAGTGTGGAAGAGCACGGCAATATCGAAGCGGCCGTAATGAAAGATCTTCTGATGGGTCGGATCTTCGAGCAGGGCGACGAGATTGGGAGCCGCTTTCTGGCCGGCGGCGATGCGGATGACGTCGGCGGTGCCATCACCAGGTGAAAGCTGGACGACACAGAGCCTGTCCCGGCGTGGCACCAGGCCGAGCGTTTCGGTGTCGATGGCAATCGCGCCGGTGTAGCGCGCGGCATCGGCCGCGGAAATGTCGCCTTCGTGATAACGTATGGTGGCGGCCATGAGACTATCTTTCGTTCGAATGCGTCCCCGACAGCGCCGCGCGTCTTTCAGACGCGCAAAGCACGCTGCGGTACTTATGAATTGCAGTATAATTTTATCCTTAAATCGGTTCCGATTTAAGGAATTATGCACTAGCCCTATAGCGCAAAGCCGCAAAATGCGAAACCGCTTCCTCTGCAGGCGCTTCAGAATGTCGGCGGCGTGTTGATCCAGAGAAGCACAGTTTCGCCGTCGTGGCGGTTACGCCAGGAATGGTAGCGGCGGCTTTCGAAATAAAGTGAATCGCCCGGACCGAGATCGAAGAACTGATCGCTGTCGAGCACCAGCTCGAGCCGGCCGGACAGGACATGCATAAATTCCTCGCCTTCATGGCGATAGGCGCCTTCACTCGCAGCGCCCGGCGCCAGCACGAAACGATGGCAATCCATCATTCTCGGGCCTTCGGCAAGCAACTGCACCGCAACTCCAGGCGTCGTTTCCGGCCAGCTGCGCCATTCCCCGGCACGCACCAGCACCGGCACCTCGGCGCTTTCTTCGCCGGAGAGACGTGAGACAGTGGTGCCGTAATACTCGGCGAGGTCATGCAGCGTCTTGAAACCGACGCCCTGCGAGGTGCGCTCCAGCGTCGAAAGTGTCGAGGAGGTGACGCCGATATCGCCGGCCACCTGATCCAGCGTCTTGCCGGCGGCGTGGCGCAGGCTGCGCAGCTTGCGGCCGAGGCCGGTATCCTGACTTGCCTCGGCGCCATCGGCGGAAGGTTCCTCACCTTCCAGCGCCTCGCGGATGGCGGCGGGATTGAGACCGCGTTCGGCCCGATACCAGGAGATGCGCTTCAGCCGCGCCACATCCTCGGCGCTGTATTGGCGATGACCGGTCTGCGAACGGCCGGGAACGACCAGGCCCTGGCTTTCCCAGAGACGCAGCGTCGAGGCCGAAACGCCCGCCAGCCGTGCGGCTTCCGCCACCTTGTAGCGTACCGGCCCGTTATCGTTCATCCGCCAATATCCCCGATTCCAATCGCTGCCGAGCATTTATCAAAATGCGTGATGTTTGAAGCAAAAAATCCCACTTGTTTTCTTGCAGGAAAAATGTAGGAGTTTTATAGGCAAATTGCAGAACTTATACAAGATAATTTCAAACCCTTCAGACAGGAGCGCATCGATGACCGCGACGAGCCTTACGGACCGGAAGAACGCCGCCATTTCACGGGGCGTCGGCATGACGACCCAGATCTATGCCGATCGCGCCGAGAATGCCGAGATCTGGGACAAGGAAGGCCGTCGCTACATCGATTTCGCCGCCGGCATCGCCGTTCTCAACACCGGCCACCGCCATCCCCGGGTCATCGCAGCGGTCAAGGATCAGCTCGATCGCTTCACCCATACCTGCCATCAGGTCGTGCCCTACGAAAGCTATGTGCATCTCGCCGAACGGCTGAACGCGCTGGTGCCTGGTGATTTCGAGAAGAAGACGATCTTCGTAACGACGGGCGCAGAAGCGGTCGAAAATGCCGTCAAGATCGCCCGTGCGGCAACCCGCCGTTCGGCCGTCATCGCCTTTGGTGGCGGCTTTCACGGCCGCACCTTCATGGGCATGGCGCTGACCGGCAAGGTGGTGCCCTACAAGGTCGGCTTCGGCGCCATGCCGGGCGACGTCTTCCACGTCCCCTTCCCGGTCGAACTGCACGGCGTCACCGCCGACCAGTCGCTCGCGGCGCTGAAGAAGCTCTTCGCCGCCGATGTCGATCCGCAGCGTGTCGCCGCCATCATCCTCGAGCCGGTGCAGGGCGAAGGCGGCTTCTATTCCGCACCCCCAGCTTTCATGAAGGCGCTGCGCGAGCTTTGCGACCAGCACGGCATGCTGCTGATCGCCGACGAGGTGCAGACCGGTTTTGCCCGCACCGGCCGGATGTTCGCGATGGATCATCACGAGGTGGCGGCCGACCTGACGACAATGGCAAAGAGCCTTGCCGGCGGCTTTCCGCTCGCCGCCGTCACCGGCCGCGCCGAAATCATGGATGCGCCGGGACCGGGCGGGCTCGGCGGCACCTATGGCGGTAATCCGCTCGGCATCGCGGCCGCCCACGCAGTGCTCGACGTCATTGCCGACGAGGATCTCTGCGGCCGTGCCGACCAGCTCGGCGGCCGGCTGAAGCAGCGGTTGGAATCGCTGCGCGAGACAGTGCCCGAGATCGTCGATATCCGCGGGCCGGGCTTCATGAACGCCGTCGAATTCAACGACCGAAAGACGGGATTGCCGAGCGCCGATTTCGCCAACCGGGTGCGGCTGGCAGCACTCGGCAAGGGCTTGATCCTGCTCACTTGCGGCGTCCACGGCAACGTCATCCGCTTTCTCGCGCCGATCACCATCCAGGACGAAGTGTTCGGCGAGGCGCTCGACATTCTCGAGGCCTCGATGCTGGAAGCGACTTCGGCCAAGTGACGCGATGGGTCCCGAATTACAAGGGTTGCCGGCAACAGGCGGCCGCTCCCAAGGAGATATGACATGGCTTTCACCACCGCCCTGACAAGGCACGTTCCCTTCTCTTCGCCGTTCCTGCGCGCTGCCGGCTATGTCAACGGCGTCTGGACATCGGGCGATGCCACAAAGACCTTTGACGTGCTCAATCCGGCAACCGGCGAACTGCTTGCTTCGCTGCCCGACATGGGGGCAGCCGAGACGCGGGCGGCGATCGATGCGGCCTATGCCGCCCAGCCGGCCTGGGCTGCCCGCCCGGCCAAGGAGCGCAGCACCCTCCTGCGCAAATGGTTCGACCTGATGGTCTCCAATGCTGACGAACTCGCCGCGATCCTGACCGCCGAAATGGGCAAGCCGTTCGCGGAAGCGCGCGGCGAGATTCTCTATGCCGCATCCTATATCGAATGGTATGCCGAGGAAGCCAAGCGCATCTATGGCGAGACGATCCCGGCGCCGTCTCAAGATAAGCGCATGATCGTCATCAAGCAGCCGGTCGGCGTCGTCGGCACGATCACGCCGTGGAATTTCCCGGCGGCGATGATCGCCCGCAAGGTGGCTCCGGCGCTTGCCGTCGGCTGCACTGTCGTGTCGAAGCCCGCCGAACAGACGCCGCTGACGGCGATTGCCCTTGCCGCGCTCGCCGAACAGGCCGGCATTCCGGCCGGCGTCTTCAACCTCATCGTCGGCGTCGACGGCCCGGCGATCGGCCGCGAGCTTTGCGGCAATGACAAGGTGCGCAAGATCAGCTTCACCGGCTCGACGGAAGTCGGCCGCATCCTGATGCGGCAGTGCGCCGATCAGATCAAGAAAGTGAGCCTGGAGCTCGGCGGCAACGCGCCGTTCATCGTCTTCGGCGATGCCGATCTCGACGCCGCCGTCGAGGGCGCGATCGCCTCCAAATACCGCAATGCCGGCCAGACCTGTGTCTGCGCCAACCGCCTCTACATCCAGTCGGGCGTCTATGACGCCTTCGCGGCCAAGCTTGCCGCCAAGGTCGCCGCAATGTCGGTCGGCGACGGCTTCACGCCGGGTGTCGAGATCGGGCCGCTGATCGACGAGCAGGGCCTTGCCAAGGTGGAAGACCATGTCGGCGACGCGCTTGCCAAGGGCGCCAAGCTGCTGACCGGCGGCAAGCGCATCGACGGCGCCGGCACCTTCTTTGCGCCGACGGTGCTGGCCGGCGTTGCGCGCGGCATGAAGGTGGCGCGCGAGGAAACCTTCGGGCCAGTGGCGCCGCTCTTCCGCTTCGAGACGGCCGAAGATGTCATCGCTCAAGCCAATGATACGGAATTCGGCCTTGCCGCCTATTTCTATGCCGGCGACCTGAAGAAGGTCTGGCGGGTGGCGGAAGCGCTGGAATATGGGATGATCGGCATCAATACCGGTATCATGTCATCCGAGACCGCGCCTTTCGGCGGCATCAAGCAATCCGGCCTCGGCCGCGAGGGTTCACGCCACGGCGCCGACGACTATCTGGAAATGAAATATCTCTGCATCGGCGGCGTCTGATCGGCCAGCCGGGAAAATCGCGCACGCGGCCTCTCGCCGCGTGCCGTCAATAATGCGGCGGGCGGGTAATACCAGGCGCTTCCAGCGACTGCTCCTCGAGCGACAGGAAACGTTCGGTCAGCCGGTCGAGCTTGGAGCGCATCTGCTCGACGATCTTCCATTGCTCGGTCAGCTGATCGGAAAGCTCCTCGATCGTCTTGGCCTGATGGGCCAGCATTTCCTCCAGCCGGGTGATGCGGTTCGTCTCGTCGGACATCGATCCTCCTTTGCCGAAACCGGCAATACAGTGCTCCTCCCAAAGCGGAAATAGGCCGCTTCGTCAATGCTTTCCATGGCTGGTGCGACCGTGCGCAAAAACCGAACCATCCGGTTACTAAAAGACCTTGCCGCGCCTGATGTTGTGGGGTAGGCCCTTATCCATCAGGGAGGAATACTGATGGATGTAGGAAACGGCTTTCTTCATCCGGACCGGCTCTTTCCGGCCGACCCGGCAATACGGACCATTGCGCGCGACCTCTACGAGACGGTGCGCAATCTTCCGATCGTCAGCCCGCACGGGCATACCGAACCGTCCTGGTTCGCCGACGACAAGCCCTTCGAAGATGCGGCCTCGCTGCTGGTCATTCCCGATCACTATCTCTTCCGGATGCTGCACAGCGTCGGCGTTCCCTTGGACGAGCTCGGCGTTCCCAGGCTCGACGGCAAGCCGGTGGCTGCGGGGCGGACGATTTGGCGAACCTTTGCCAAGCATTATCATCTCTTCCGCGGAACGCCGTCGAGCCTCTGGGTCGACCACGCCATGTCGGCCGTGCTCGGCTGCACCGAGCCGCTGACATCAGACAATGCCGATGCGCTCTATGACCATATCAATACTCAGCTCGCCCTTCCCGAATTCCGCCCGCGGGCGCTGCATCAGCGATTCGGCATCGAAACGATCGCGACGACGGAGGGCGCGCTTGACCCGCTGACACATCATCAGAAGATGACCGCCGACGGCTGGATCGGCAAGGTGCGCACCACTTACCGGCCGGACAGCGTCACCGATCCGGATGCGGTCGGCTTCCGCGATAATCTCGTCAAGTTCGGCGAGATCACTGGCGCTGACGTGACGCGCTGGGAGGGCCTGATCGAGGCGCACCGGCGCCGGCGCGCCTATTTCCGCCAGTTCGGCGCCACCGCGACCGATCACGGCGTACCCACAGCCTTCACCGCCGATCTGCTGCTTGCGGAAAAGCAGGCGCTGCTCGACAAGGCGCTGAGGGGGCCGCTGTCGGCTGCGGAGGCGGAACTCTTCCGCGGCCAGATGATGACCGAGATGGCCGGGCTTTCGGCCGAGGACGGCATGGTCATGCAGATCCATGCGGGGTCGCGGCGCAACACCGACAGCGGGCTGTTTGCGACGCGCGGCCCGAATATGGGCGCCGATATTCCGACCCGCACCGACTGGGTCGGCGGCCTCAATGCGCTGCTTTCCAGATACGGCCATGCGCCGGGGCTGCGGGTGCTGCTCTTCACCCTCGACGAGACGACCTATGCGCGCGAAATGGCGCCGATGGTCGGCCATTGGCCCTGCCTGATGATCGGCCCGCCCTGGTGGTTCCACGACAGCCCGCTCGGCATCCGCCGCTATCTCGACCAGGTGGTGGAAACGGCAGGCTTCGCCAATATGGCCGGTTTCAACGACGATACGCGGGCGCTGCTTTCGATCCCGGCGCGGCATGATGTCTGGCGCCGCGAAGTCTGCCGTTTCCTCGCCGGGCTCGCCGCCGAGCACCGGATTTCCAAGAGCGACGCCGCGATCGTGGCGGGCGAACTTTCCTATGGCAATGCGAAGAAGGCCTACAAGCTGTGAGCGAACGACTGCAGACCCTTTCCGGCCTCGCCCCGACGGCGAAGCTTCCCGCCTATGACCGCAGCCGGCTGAAAAGCGGCATCCTGCATCTGGGACCCGGCGCCTTTTTTCGCGCGCATTTCGCACCGTTTACCGATGGCGCGCTGGCCGCCGCAGCCGGCGACTGGGGTATCGAGGTGGCAAGCCTGCGCACGCCCGATGTCGCCGACAATCTGAGCGCCCAGAACGGGCTCTATACGACACTGATCCGCGATACATCAGGCACGACGGCCGAGGTGATCGGCTCGATCCTGAAGGCGCATGTGGCGCCGCGCGATCCGGCCGGCCTGCTGGCGCGGCTCGAAGATCCCGCGATCCGCATCGTCAGCATGACGGTGACGGAAAAGGCCTATGGTTTCGATCCCGCAACCGGCGGTCTCGACCTTAAACATCCCGATATCGTCGCCGACCTCGCCAACCGGCATGCACCGCGCGGCGTCATTGGCTACCTGGTGGAGGGCCTTGCGCGCCGACGGCAGAAGGGCATCGCCCCGTTTACGCCGCTCAGCTGCGACAACCTGCCGAGCAACGGCGCCGTGCTGAAGCGCCTGGTGCTCGAATTCACCTCCCGCATCGATGCCGATCTGCATCGCTGGATCGAAGCGAACGTGCCCTTCCCGTCGACGATGGTCGACCGTATCACGCCGGCCAGCACCGACGCGACCTATGCCGATGCCGAGCGGCTGACGGGCCGCACGGATATGGCGGCGATCGAGACGGAACCTTTTACGCA
Organism: Rhizobium redzepovicii; assembly: GCF_019793435.1. Lineage (GTDB taxonomy): Bacteria > Pseudomonadota > Alphaproteobacteria > Rhizobiales > Rhizobiaceae > Rhizobium > Rhizobium redzepovicii. Next base: position 295,471 of record NZ_JAILYH010000007.1, read on the forward strand.
ATGGGTCATCGAAGACCATTTCGCCGATGGCCGTCCGGCCTGGGAAAAGGTGCGCGGCGCGCTGATGGTCGAAGACGTTTCAGCTTATGAGAAGATGAAGCTCCGGATGCTGAACGGCGCCCATTCGCTGCTTGCCTATCTCGGTTATATCGGCGGCTATGAATTCATCCGGGACGTGATGGACGATGCCGCCCTGGCAGCCCTGGCCTATCGCCATATGCATGCAGCGGCGAGAACGCTCGATCCGGTGCCGGGCATCGATCTCGACGACTATGCCAATGAATTGATAGCACGCTTTGCAAACAAGGCGATCGCGCACCGCACCTATCAGATCGCCATGGACGGCACGCAGAAGCTGCCGCAGCGGCTGCTGGAACCGGCATGCGAAGCGCTGGCGCATGGTGATCGGGCGGAGACCTATGCGATCGCCGTGGCGGCCTGGATGCGCTATGCGATCGGCGAACACGGCAATGGCGAGCGCTTCGAGCTGCGCGACCCCCGGGCCGCGGAAATCGCCGCACTCATTGCCGATGTCCCGCGCACCGGCCCGGCGATTTCGGCGGCTCTCTTCACCCTGCCCGGATTGTTCCCGGCGGCTTTGACCGGACACCGCGCCTGGGCGCAGGATGTCTCGGACAAGCTGGAGATCCTGATCCAGGACGACCGGCTGCCGTTGTTTTGAGGTTTTCTCTCTTCCTCGGACGCCTTGCTCTGACTAGGGAGAGATAGCGAGGCGCGTGCTACACGCCTCTTCTCCCGCGGAGGCGCAAACCCACACTGCGTGGTCACGCCTTCACCCGCGCCATATCAGGATCGTAAAGCGGCGTCAGCGACAGCTTGCAGGGGATCCGTTCCCTGGCGATATCGAGTTCATAGGTGCCGGAGAGGATGAAATCTTCCGTAACGCCGTCGGTATTGCGGACGTAACCATAGCCGATCGGCTTGCCAAGCGTGTACCCGAAGCCGCCACTCGACAGCCAGCCGACGCGTTTGCCGTCGCGATAGATGGTTTCGCGGCCGAGCAGTACGGTATCGGGATCGTCGGGAACGAAGCAGGCGAGGCGCTTCTTCACCCCGCCCGACAACTGCCGCTCGATCGCCTCGCGACCGCGGAAGGGAATGTTCGTCCTGATCTTTACCGCCCAGCCGAGGCCGGCTTCAACAGGCGTGTGATCCGGGCCGATATCCGAGCCCCAGGCGCGATAGCCCTTTTCCAGGCGGCAGCTCTCGATGGCGCGGTAGCCGGCATTGACTAGGCCAAGCTCGCCGCCTGATGCCATCAATACGTCATAGACCGTGGTCGCATATTCAATGGGAATATGCAGTTCGTAGCCGAGCTCGCCGACATAGGTGATGCGCAAGGCCCGCACCGGGCAGCCTGATATGCCGATGGTCCTGACCTGGCCGAAGGGGAAGGCGGCATTCGAGACGTCGCTGCCGGTCACCTGTTCCAGCACGGCGCGTGCATTCGGCCCCATCAGCGACAGCACGCAATAGGCCGAGGTGACATCGACCAGTTCGGCATGCATCTCCGCCGGAATATTGCGGGCGATCCAATTGAAGTCATGGGTGGCGAAACCGGTGCCGGTGACGATATAATATTCGTCCTCGGCGATGCGGGCGACGGTCAGGTCGCATTCGATGCCGCCCTTGTCGTTCAGCATCTGCGTATAGATGAGCGATCCCACAGGCCTTGCGACGTCGTTGGAGGCGATCCAGGAGAGGGCTGCCTCGGCATCGCTGCCCTTCAGCACGAATTTGGCGAAGGAGGTCTGGTCGAAGATGACGGCCGCCTCGCGCACGGCCTTGTGCTCGCGGCCGACGGCCTCGAACCAGTTCTGTCTGCCGTAGCTGTAGATATCCCTCGGCTCCTCGTTGGCGAAGAGATCGGCAAACCAGTTCGGCCGCTCCCAGCCGAGTTTTTCGCCGAAACAGGCGCCTTGCGCCTTCAGCCGGTCATAGAGCGGCGATTTGCGGCAGGGGCGGCCGCTCGAATGTTCCTCAAATGGCCAAGCCATGGTGTAATGCTTGCCATAGGCTTCGAGCGTGCGGGTGCGCACCCAGTCGGTATCGAAATGCGGACGGCCGAAACGGCGGATATCAACCGGCCAGAGATCATAGGGCGGCTCGCCCTTCGTCACCCATTCGGCAAGCGCCATGCCGGCGCCGCCGGCAGAGGCGATGCCGAAGGCGTTGAAGCCGGCGCCGACGAAGAAATTCTTCAGCTCCGGTGCCTCGCCGAGAATGAAGTTGCCGTCAGGCGTAAAACTTTCCGGGCCGTTCAGCAGCTGCTTGACGCCGACATTCTCCAGCGCCGGAACGCGGCCGAGCGCCTGTTCCATGATCTGCTCGAAATGGTCGAAATTGCTGTCGAGCAGCGTGTAGTGGAAACCCTCGGGGATGCCTTTCTCGGCCCAGGCAATGGGGTTCGGTTCGTAGCCGCCCATGACGATGCCGCCGACCTCCTCCTTGTAATAGGTCAGGCGATCGGGATCGCGCAGGGTCGGCAGGTTGGAGGGAACGCCGAAGGATTCGGTGATGATATATTGATGCTCGACCGAGACCAGCGGCACGTTGACGCCGAAGCGGGCAGCGAAGGCGCGTGTCCACTGGCCGGCGCAGACGACGACCCGCTCGCATTCGATGCGCCCCTCAGCGGTAATGACGGAGAGTATCCTCCCCTTGTCGATTTCAAGGTCGAGAACTTCGGTATCCTCGAAGATCGAAACGCCGCACATGCGGGCGCCCTTCGCCAGCGCCTGGGTGATGTCGGAGGGATTGGCCTGGCCGTCTGTGGGAAGGAAGGCGGCGCCGACGAGATCGTCTATTGTCATCAGGGGCCAAAGATCGAAGGCCTCCTGCGGCGTCAGCAACTGCATTTCGAGGCCGAAGGACTGGGCCGTCGTTGCCTGACGCTTGACCTCCGTCCAGCGCTCCTCGTTGCAGGCAAGACGCAGGCCGCCATTCATCTTCCAGCCGGTGCCGAGGCCGGTTTCCTCCTCCAGCCGCTTATAGAGATCGACGGAATAACCGAGCAGCTGGGTGATGTTGGCGCTGCTGCGCAGCTGGCCGACGAGGCCGGCGGCATGGAAGGTGGTGCCCGAGGTGAGCTTCTTACGCTCCAGAAGGACGGTATCGGTCCAGCCGAGCTTGCCGAGATGATAGGCTGTCGAGCAGCCGATGATGCCGCCGCCGATGACCACGGCTTTTGCCGTCTTCGGTAATTGTTTCGTCATTTATCGATCCTGTTCAAAGGCTTGATAGGCGCGTTCGAAGCGCCCGAGATTTTCGGCGGTATAGGCGGCGTAGTCGAATGCGATGGTGGAATGGATTTCCGAAATCATACTCCACAGCGTCTCGCGCAGCAGCGAGGCGCATTTCATCGCGCCATAGCGCCGGCTGAGATCCGATGTCAGCGGCCGGTCGAAATAGGCCTCCAGCATCATTCGCTCGGCGGCTTCCGAAAACTCGTTGTTGGAAGCCAATCCGCCGAGATCGAACAGCGGTGTGTTGAAGCCGGCATAGTCCCAGTCGATCAGCCAGAGCCGCTTGCCGTCGTCGAGAAAATTGGCGGCCAGCAGGTCGTTGTGGCCGAAGGCGATGTCGAACGGCCCTGCCGCTTGTTCCAGCGTCTCGGCCCTGCCGATCAGGGCCGGCAGCAATGGAAGATAGGGGGTGCCCGACTCCTTCAGGCTGGCGGCGTAATCGCGGATGACGTGGAAGACCCAGAAGATCATCGCCTGGCCGCGGAATTGCCGGGCGATGTCGTGATGGCAGGCGTGGATGAGCGGAACGATCCGGGCGAGCATATCAGGTGTCCTGACGTCCTCCGGCGACAGCGCCCGCGCCTCGATATAGTCAAGCACCAGCACGCCGGGCGAATGGTGGATGACGGCAGGCGATATGCCGGCGGCATGCGCCGCGCGGCTTGCGGCAAGCTCGTTCTGGCGACTGATGTGATGGATGGGAATATCGGTGCCGAGCCTCACCACGCAGCGCGCGACGGCATCGCTGACCAGATAGTTCCGGTTGGTGATGCCGCCTGAGATCGGCGAGATTTCGATCGGGCCCTGCCAAATGCCGAGCGCATGAATCCTATCTTCAGGCGTCATGCATCACCCCCCATCACCTTCTCGAAATGATGGGGCAGAGCAGGATCGGCTGTCAAGCAGGGCGGTTAGATCGTCTTTCCAGCGGCGTCGAAGACGTGACAGCGGGCCGGATCGAAGAAGGTCTTCACATTGGCGCCGCGCTCGACCTTCTGCTGGCCGTCGAGAGCGATCGTCAGGAGCTGGCCATCCGGCGTCGTGGTGTAGAGCATAGTGGCGCCGCCGAGATTTTCGACGAGATCGACGTTGACGGTCGACAGCGTGATGGCGCCCTCCGTGAGGGAAAGATGCTCGGGGCGGATGCCGAAGGTGACGTCCTCACCGGCCTCGCCTTTCAATCGGCGTGGCAGGCGGACGGAATTGCCGCAGACATGAATGCTGGTTTCCGTCTCGCCGACCTCTTCGATGCGGGCCTTCAGAAAATTCATCTTCGGGCTGCCGATGAAGCCGGCGACGAAGCGGTTGGCCGGGTTATTGTAGAGATCGAGCGGCGCGCCGACCTGCTCGATGCGGCCGGAGTTGAGCACCACGATCTTGTCGGCCATCGTCATGGCCTCGACCTGGTCATGGGTGACATAGATCATGGTGTTGCCGAGCTGCCGGTGCAGGCGAGAGATCTCGACGCGCATCTGCACGCGCAGCTCGGCGTCGAGGTTCGACAGCGGTTCATCGAACAGGAAGATGCGCGGCTCGCGAACGATGGCCCGGCCGATGGCGACGCGCTGGCGCTGGCCGCCGGAGAGCGCCTTCGGCTTGCGCTCCAGGAGTTTCTCGATCTGCAGGATCTCGGCGGCGCGTTTGACCTTCGGTTGGATCTCGGCCTTCTTGTAACCCGCCGTCTCCAGGCCGAAGGCAAGGTTCTTGTAGACCGACATATGCGGATAGAGGGCGTAGGACTGGAAGACCATGGCGATGCCGCGTTTGGCGGGCGCCACCTCGTTCATGCGCTCGTTGTCGAGCAGCAGCCCGCCGCCCGAGATTTCCTCGAGACCGGCGATCATGCGCAGAAGGGTCGATTTTCCGCAGCCGGATGGACCGACGAAAACGACGAATTCGCCGGGATCGATCGTCAGGTCGATGCCATGGATCACATCCATCGCGCCGTAGCGCTTCTCGACCTTCTGAAGAACGACACTGGTTGCCATCTTCTCAAAACCCCTCTCGTTTCATTTATCGGTTACTTCGTTCTTGCGCGCCAATCGGCGTATTTCGGACTGTCGGGGCCGACCGGCAGCGGCACTTCGGCGCCGCTGTCGGAAGACTGGTAGATGGCGGTGACGAGTTCCAGCGCCCGGCGCGCATCCACCGTCGTCACCGGCAGCGGCCCCTGGCCGCTGAGGAAGGCGTGGAACTGGCCCATCTGGGTGGTGAAACGCGGCGCGACCGGCTGCCAGTCGGCAATCACCCGGTCAATCTGCCCCCGAACGTCGTCATTGGCGGCGATGATCTTCCAGGGGTCCTTGCCCGGCGTATAGGGCTCATGGCTGCTTTCGAAGGTCACATTCTCGAAGTGCAGCCTCAGCCGGCTCAACTGTTCCTGCGAACCCAGCGTGCAGGACAGCGAGACGAAGGCGCCGCTTTCCATCAGCAGGCTGGCGGAGGCGCAATCCTCGACCTCGATGTCGTTGACGCGGGTGGCGACACGGCCGAAGACCCTTGCTGCCGGGCCCATCAGATGCATCATCATGTCGTGCAGATGCAGCGCATGGGTGACGAGCACGCCGCCGAGTTCCGTCGCCCATTTGCCGCGCCAGGGCACGGCATAATATTCGGGTTTGCGCAGCCAGAAGGTTTCGACCGAGGCCGTATAGGCTTTGCCGGCAATGCCGGCGTCGATGATCCGCTTGGCCTTCTGGATGCCGTCGCCGTAGCGATACTGGAAGATCGGCATCAGCACGCCTTTTGCAGTCTTTTCCGCCGCCATGATGGTATCGACGGCGGCGAGCGATCCGGTCAGCGGCTTTTCGCAAACGACATGTTTGCCGGCGGCAAGGGCAGCCACCACCTGCTCCAGATGCACCCCGGGCGGGGTGCAGATATCGATGATGTCGATTGTGTCGTCGGCAAGCAGCTCGGCAAAGGAGGTGGTGCGCCGTTCGATGCCGAACTCGTCGCCGACTGCCGCCAGGCGCTCTCCGTTCAGGTCGCAGATCGCCACGACCTTGAATTTGTCGGCATGCGGCAGATAACCTTCGACAATGTGGGAGCGGCCAATGCCGCAGCCGACGATTGCGACCGTTCTGATGCTCATGTCGCTCTTTCCCGTTGCCGCCATCAACGCTTCATGCCCGTCGTGGCGATGCCCTCGATCAGCAGGCGCTGAAAGAACAGGAAGAAGAAGAACACCGGCACCAGCGTCAGCGTCGACATGGCGAACAAGCCGCCCCAATCCGATGCGCTGGTGGAATCGACGAAGGTGCGCAGGCCGAGCTGGATCGTATAGGTGTTCATGTCGTTCAGGTAGATCAGCGGGCCGAAGAAATCGTCCCAGGTCCAGATGAAGGAGAAGATGGCAGCCGTCGCCAAGACCGGCAGCGACAGCGGCAGCATGATCTTCCAGTAAATGCGCCAGGCGCTGCAGCCGTCCATCATGGCAGCTTCGTCGAGTTCGCGCGGGATGCCGCGGAAGAACTGCACCATCAGGAAGATGAAGAAGGCATCGCTTGCCAGGAACTTCGGCACGACGAGCGGCAGGATGGTGTTGACCCAGCCGAGGTTGAGGAAGAGCACATATTGCGGGATCAGCGTCACGTGATAGGGGATCATCAGCGTGCCGAGCATGATCGCGAACCAGAAATTGCGGCCGGCAAAACGCAGCCGGGCAAAGGCGAAAGCCGTCAGCGAACAGGCGATGACATTGCCGGTCACCACCAGCACCGAGATGACGAGCGAATTCCAGAAGAACCGGCCGAAGCTGACATCGAGGCCGACCCAGCCGCGCGCGTAGGAGGAGAAATCGATCGACGACGGAATAAGCGAGGTCGACGAGAAGATCTCGGTTTCCGGCCTGACCGATGCCGAAACCATCCACAACAGCGGATAGACCATCAGAAGCGATGCGGCGATCAGCAGGGCGTGGATGACAAGCGACGCCGGCAGGCTCCGTTTGGTGATATCAGATGGCGGCCTGGCCGCAGTGACGGAAGCGGTCATCTCAGTCATCGTAATGCACCCAATAACGCGAGGTCAGGAAAGAGAAAGCGGTGAAGACGGCGATGATCAGCACCAGGATCCAGGCGAGCGCCGAGGCATAGCCCATGCGGAAATTGCCGAAGGCTTCCTGATAGAGGTAGAGCGTGTAGAACAGCGTCGAGTTGATCGGACCGCCCGTGCCGCCGGAGATGATGAAGGCGGGTGTGAAAGCCTTGAAGGCATCAATGGTCTGGACGACGGCGTTGAAGAAGATCACCGGCGTCAAAAGCGGCAGGGTGATCTTGTAGAATTGGCGGAATTTCGAGGCGCCATCGAGGCTTGCGGCCTCATACATATCCTGGGGAATCTGGCGCAAGCCGGCGAGGAAAATAATCATCGGCGAGCCGAACTGCCAGACCGACAGAGCCACCAGCGTATAGATCGAATAGTTCGGATGCGAGATCCAGCTCGGACCTTCGATGCCGAACTGCGAGAGTGCGGCATTGACGAGACCATCGCTGGCGAAAAGCTGGCGCCAGAGCACGGCGATCGCCACGCTGCCGCCCAGCAAGGAAGGGAGGTAGAAGATGGCGCGATAGAAGGTCAGTCCGCGCAGGCCGCGGTCCAGCGCCATGGCGACCAGCAAAGCGAAGGTCAGTTTGAACGGCACCGAGAAGACAACATACGTCAGGGTGACGTGCATCGCGGCCGAGAATTTCGGATCCGCCGTGGCGATGCGCACGTAATTCGCCATTCCCACCCACCGCGGCGACTGCAGCATGTCGAAGTCGGTGAAGGAGAGGTAAAGCGAAATCAGGGCCGGCCCGAGCGTCAGCCCGAAAAAGCCGATAAGCCATGGCAGGAGGAAGAGATAGCCGGAAGCATTGGCATTCCAGAGACGCCGGAAGCGTCCTTCGGCCACGGCCCCCTGATATCTTTCGACATTTATGGCCCCTGCGGGCGTGCGCATCGCATTGCTCATACGGGATCAGCCTCGTGCGAGAATCTGCGTGATTTCGGTGACCAACTGTTTGCCGCCATCGGCGGGAGACAGCTGTCCGAAACCGACCTGTTCGGCGATGTTTCGCAGCATCAGCTCGCCTTCACCGGCGCCGGCCGGCGGCGGCGGCGGCAATTTGCCGGCGAGATCGCCGAGACCGCTGACATAGGCCAATGCAACCTTGCCATTCTCATCGAGCTTCTGCGCGACAACCTCGCGCATGGCGGCCGATTCCGGAATGCCGCGTTCGACATCCAAGAGCAGCACTGCCTCGGGATTCTTGACGAAGAAGTTGATGTAGTCCACGGCCAGGTCGATCGCTTTCGACTGGGCCGAAACAGAGAAGAACATCGAAGGCTTGCGATAGTGGCCGCCCTTCGAATCCGACTTGATGCGCATATAGTTGGTAAGCGCCAGCTTGTCCTTGTTCATGGCCTGATAGGCGACGAACTGATTGGAATGGGCAAAACCGGCCGCAGATTTGCCGAGCGACACTGTATTGGTTTCGATATCGTTCTTGTCGAGAGCCTGGATATCGGCGGGAACGCAGGCGCCGGCCTCACGGAACTTGGCCCACATATCGTACCATTCCGATGCGTCGTCGACGCCGAAGCCGATCTTGCCGTCGGCGGTATAGAGCGCCTTGCCGCGCTGACGCAGCCAGTTTTCGAACAGAGGTTCGCCGCCGCTGCCGTCGGCGAGACCGAACATGCCTTTGCGCTTGCCGGCCTTGGTGATCTCGGCGCCCATGCGTGCAAACTCATCCCAGGTGGTCGCCTGCGTCGGCAGATCGACCCCGGCCTCCTTGAAGGCGGTGGTGTTCAGAACCGTCGCGGCCGAATTCGCGCCGAGGCTGACGCCATAGAGATGGCCGTCGACACTGCCGCCATCGATCTGCGCCTTGTCGAAATCGTCGAGGTTGAGCTTAGCCGGCATGTAGGATTCAAGCGGCGCAAGAGCGCCGCGACGCGCGTACTGAACGATATAGCGGTAGTCCATCTGGATGACGTCAGGCGCATTGCGGCCGGCAACCTGGGTCGCAAGGCGCGGCCAGTAATCGCCCCAGCCGAGGAATTCGCCGGTGATCGAGGTACCGGCATTCTTCGACTGATAGAGCTGCGAAACCTTGTTAGTGCGGTCGGCGCGCGGCTGCGAGCCCCACCACAGGAGGCGCAAGCGCTTTTCCTGTGCAAAAGCGCTGGTTCCGAGCGCCGAGAGCGAAAGAAGCGTTGCGCCTCCCGCCAAGAAATTACGTCTGCTTATACGTAGGCTCATTTTTTCCTCCTCCAAAGGGGAAGCGCCTCCACACGCTTCCGATGTAGTTACTCTTGCATAAATAACTAATTGGTTACAAGCTACGAGCAAAGCGGCAAGCCTGTCAAGCGGGGTGTCGGTTCTTGCTCGCCGCCCTTCTAAAATTCGGTTTTTACAATTTCGCACCGAAGGCTTATGAGCGCAACATGCGAGACGGAGGGGAAACGATGAACGACAACGGCCAAAACGGGGAGAAGAAAAAATCCCGGCGCCCATCTCAGGAACGCACGGCGCAACGCGATCCGGAGCGGACGCGCGCCGCGATCCTGGAAGCGGCCACCCGGGAATTTGCCGAAAACGGCATGGGCGGAGCCCGCGTCGACGCCATCGCCGAGCGCGCCGGCACCAACAAGCGCATGCTCTACCATTATTTCGGCGACAAGGAGCAGCTCTATCTCCGCGTGCTCGAAGAGGCCTATGTCGGCATCCGCACCGCCGAGCGCGCGCTCCATATCGGTGACCGCAGCCCGGAGGAAGGCATCGGGGAACTGGCGCTCTTCACCTGGCGTTATTTTCTCCAGCACCCGGAATTCCTCAGCCTGCTCGGCACGGAAAACCTGCATCGGGCCCGTTGGCTGCGCCAATCCGTCCGGCTCAAGGAACTGCATTCGCATCTGATCGGCGAGCTTTCGGACGTCCTCGAGCGGGGAAAGAAGCAAGGCGTCTTCGTCGAGAGCGCCGATCCGCTGCACGTCTATCTGACGATCGCCTCGCTCGGCTATTTCTACCTGTCCAACCAGTACACGCTTTCGACGATCTTCGGCCGCGACCTGATCGAGCCAAACCATCTCAATGCCTGGGAAAGACATATCGTCCACGTGACGCTCGCCTCGATCAAGCACTGAATTCTGAAATCAGGATTTGACTATTGACAGCCTCGCCGCTCTTCTGCCATCAAGTAACTGTTTAGTTACCGGCTTGGGAGGGCCCGGCTTGATGCCCGCTCGCGCCGCAAAAGATTCCAGGGAGGAAAACATGGCACGCTTGGGGATCATCTTACACGGCGTTACCGGCCGCATGGGGTACAATCAGCACCTGGTGCGTTCGATCCTCGCCTTCCGCGACCAGGGCGGCATCACGCTGAAATCGGGCGAGAAGCTAGAAATCGACCCGATCATCGTCGGCCGCAACGGCGCCAAGATGGAAGAGCTGGCGAAGAAGCATAACATCAAGCGCTGGTCGACCGATCTCGATGCCGCTCTCGCCAACCCCGACGACACGATCTTCTTCGACGCCGGCACCACGCTGATGCGCGCCGAACTTCTGTCCCGGGCGCTCGATGCCGGCAAGCATGTCTATTGCGAAAAGCCGATTTCCGACGACCTGCAGGTGGCGATCGATCTTGCCCGCAAGGCGCGCGGCTCCGGGCTCAAACACGGCGTGGTGCAGGACAAGCTCTTCCTTCCCGGCTTGCGCAAGCTGGCGCTGCTCAGGGATTCCGGCTTCTTCGGCAAGATCCTCTCGGTGCGCGGCGAATTCGGCTATTGGGTTTTCGAAGGCGATTGGGGCGTGCCGGCCCAGCGTCCCTCCTGGAACTACCGCAAGGGCGACGGCGGCGGCATCATCCTCGACATGCTCTGCCACTGGCGCTACGTGCTCGACAATCTGTTCGGCGAGGTGAAGGCCGTCTCCTGCCTCGGGGCCACGCATATTCCGCAGCGCATCGACGAGCAGGGCAAACCTTATGACTGCGACACCGACGACGCGGCCTATGCGACCTTCGAGCTCGACGGCGGCGCGATCGCCCAGATCAACTCCTCCTGGGCCGTGCGTGTGCGCCGCGACGACCTCGTCACCTTCCAGGTCGACGGCACCCATGGTTCGGCCGTCGCCGGCCTGACGAAATGCTGGAGCCAGCACCGGGTCAACACGCCGAAGCCGGTGTGGAATCCTGACCAGCCGCAGACGATCGACTTCTACAAGACCTGGGACGAGGTTCCAGATACGCAGGCTTTCGACAACGGTTTCAAGGTGCAATGGGAAATGTTCATCCGCCATGTCGTCGAAGACGCGCCGTGGCCCTATGGGCTGGAAGCCGGCGCCAAGGGCGTGCAGCTGGCCGAACTCGGCCTGAAATCCTGGGCCGAACGCCGCTGGCTCGATGTTCCCGCATTGGAGTTCTGAACCGTGACGACGATCAATCTCCCGCTGGACGGCAAGATCGTCCCCTACACGCTGACCGGAACGCCGATCGAACTGAAAAAACGCGACGCCAAGGCTTTTCCGCGCATCGCCTTTGCCGCCGCCCATGTCGTCGCCGATCCGCTCGCCGACAACGATCCCTGGCTGACGCCGGCGATCGACTGGGAGCGGACGCTCGCCTTCCGCCACCGGCTCTGGGATCTCGGCCTCGGCGTTGCCGAAGCGATGGATACGGCGCAGCGCGGCATGGGCCTCGGCTGGCCGGAAGCGCGCGACCTCATCCGGCGGGCGCTTGGCGAAGCGGCCGGCCGCAAGGATGCGCTGATCGCCTGCGGCGCCGGCACCGACCATGTGACGCCGGGACCCGACGTGACCGTCGATACCATTCTCAGAGCCTATGAGGAGCAGATCGAAACGGTGGAGGCGGCTGGCGGCCGCATCATCCTGATGGCGAGCCGGGCGCTTGCCGTCACGGCCAAGGGACCGGACGATTATGTCAGGGTCTATGACCGCATCCTTCGCCAGGTCAAGGAACCCGTTATCATCCATTGGCTGGGAGAAATGTTCGATCCGGCGCTCGAGGGATACTGGGGCAATGGCGACCACCTGAAGGCGATGAAAACCTGCCTTGACGTGATCGAAGCCAACGCCGCCAAGGTCGACGGCATCAAGATCTCGCTGCTTTCCAAAGAAAAGGAAGTGGCGATGCGCCGGCAGTTGCCTGAGGCCGTGCGCATGTATACCGGCGACGACTTCAACTATGCCGAATTGATCGCCGGCGACGAAGAGGGCCATTCCGATGCGCTGCTCGGCATTTTCGATGCGATCGCGCCGGCAGCGTCTGCTGCGCTCGACGCGCTCGGCCGCAGGAGCAACCACGAATTCTTCGACCTGCTCGAGCCGACCGTGCCGCTGTCACGCCACATCTTCAAGGCGCCGACGCGTTTCTACAAGACCGGCGTCGTCTTCCTCGCCTATCTCAACGGCCTGCAGGATCATTTCGTCATGGTCGGCGGCCAGCAGAGCACCCGCTCCCTGACGCATCTGGCAGAGCTCTTCCGCTTGGCCGACAAGGCGCGGGTGCTGGCCGATCCAGAACTGGCAACGGCGCGCATGCGCCAAGTGCTTGCCGTCAACGGCGTTCACTGATCTCGGTCACGGCGATGGGAGGAAAATGACATGCAGGTCGAAGGACTTTCGATCAATCTGGCGACGGTCCGCGAGCAATGCGGTTTTGCCGAAGCCGTCGACATCTGCCTGAAGCACGGCATCACCTCGATCGCGCCCTGGCGCGACCAGGTCGCCAAGGCCGGACTCGACGAAGCGGTCAGGATCGTCAAATCGAATGGCATCAAGCTGACCGGGCTTTGCCGCGGCGGCTTCTTTCCGGCGGCAAACGACGCCGACTGGCAGAAGAATCTCGACGACAACAAGCGGGCGATCGACGAGGCAGCAGCATTCTCAGCCGACTGCCTGGTGCTCGTCGTCGGTGGGTTGCCGGGCGCTTCGAGGGACATTGTCGCGGCCCGCCAGATGGTGTTCGACGGCATTGCCGCGGTGCTGCCGCATGCCCAGGCATCAGGCGTGAAGCTTGCCATCGAGCCGCTGCATCCGATGTATGCGGCCGACCGGTCTTGCGTGAACACGCTCGGCCAGGCGCTCGACATGTGCGAGCCGCTCGGCGAGGATGTCGGCGTCGCGATCGACGTCTACCATGTCTGGTGGGATCCCGATCTTGCCAACCAGATCGCCCGCGCCGGACGTATGAAACGGATCTTTGCCCACCACATCTGCGACTGGCAGGTGCCGACCAAGGACATGCTGCTCGACCGCGGCATGATGGGCGATGGCGTCATCGATCTCAAGGGCATAAGACGGATGATCGAGGCGGCCGGTTTCTTCGGGGCGCAGGAAGTGGAGATCTTTTCGGCAGAGACCTGGTGGAAACGCCCGGCCGACGAGGTGATCGCCACCTGCGTCGAGCGGTTCAAAAGTTGCTGCCAGATCTGATTTTTCAATATTCGTTTCATCACGCATGCAGGAGGATCATTCGATGGAGAAACGCCGTTTTGCCCTGATCGGCACAGGAAACCGCGGCACCACCATGTGGGGCAAGGATCTGCTGGCCGGCTGGCGCGAACATGTCGACCTCACAGCCATCGTCGAGACAAATTCATTGCGCGGCGAGCGCGCCCGCAACATGATCGGCAGCAATGCGCCGCTCTATGAAAACATCAATTCCATGCTCGCCGAGCAGAAACCGGATCTGGTCATCGTCTGCACGCCCGACCATACGCATGACGATATCGTCGTGCGGGCGCTGGAGGCCGGTATCGACGTCATTACCGAAAAGCCGATGACTACCTCGGTCGAGAAAATTCGCCGAATTCTCGATGCCGAAAAGCGCACCGGCCGCCGCGTCGACGTCTCCTTCAACTATCGCTACGCGCCAACGGCCGCAAAGATCAAGGAGCTGTTGAACAGCGGCGAGATCGGTCGAGTGACCTCCGTCGATTTTCACTGGTATCTCAACACCAAGCATGGCGCCGACTACTTCCGACGCTGGCATGCCTATACGGAAAATTCCGGCAGCCTGTTCGTCCACAAGGCGACGCATCATTTCGATCTGTTGAACTGGTATCTCGACAGCGATCCCGACGCCGTCACCTCCTTCGCCGACCTGCAGAACTACGGCGGCAAGGGCCCGTTCCGCGGACCGCGCTGCAAGCTCTGTCCGCACGCGCATGAATGCGACTACTATCTCGATATCGAAAAGGATTCCTTTCTCGATCAGCTCTATGAAGATCCGTCGAAGATTGACGGCTATTTTCGCGACGGCTGCGTCTTCCGCGAGGACATCGATATTCCCGATACGATGGTGGTCAGCCTGCGTTACCGCAACAATGTCCATGTCTCCTATTCGCTGAACACCTTCCAGCCGATCGAAGGCCATCACCTTGCCTTCAACGGTACCAAGGGACGCATCGAAATTCGCCAGTATGAGACCCAGCCGTGGGAAGAGCCGAAGCAGGACACGATCCTGCTCATCCGCAATTTCCCGAACGGCAAGGAGGCGGTCGAGCGCATCATCGTTCCGCATTTCACCGGCGGCCATTACGGCGGCGACGACCGGATGCGCAACATGATCTTCAAGCCCGACATGGAAGACCGTCTCGGCCAGCGCGCCGGCACGCGGGCCGGCGCCATGTCCGTGCTCTGCGGCATTGCCGCGCTGACGAGCTCACGCACCGGCAAGGTGGTCAATATCTCCGATCTGATGCCTGAGCTTGCCGATGACGGGTCGCCGAATTCGTTGAAAACAGCGCGCTGATAGCTAAGGCGCGTCGCGATCTTTCTGATTCGCTCCTAGCGCTTTAGGTCTTTGTTTTTACTCGCCTGAGCCGCTCGATGCGCCTCAGGCGATGTTTTCGAGATTTGCCTGGTGGATCTGGTAGAGCAGCGGCCGGCCGGTCACGAAGCGCTCGACCTCGTCCACCGCCATCTCGCCGAGGCGCGCCCGTTCCAGCCCGATGGCGCCGGCAATATGCGGCGTCAGGAAGACGTTCGGCAGATCGTAAAATATAGAATCCGGCTCCGGGATTTCCGGATCGGTGACATCGATGACCGCATCGATGCGGCCGGTCTTCAGCTCCGAAAGCAGCGCCGCCTCATCGATGAGAATGCCGCGCGCCGTATTGATGAGCGTCGCGCCGTCCTTCATCAGCGACAGTCCTCGCGCGTCGATCATATGCCGGGTCGACGGCAGCGACGGCGCATGCAGGGAAACGATATCGGCGCGGCGCATCAATTCGTCGAGCTCGACCTTCTCGCCGCCGAGGCCGGCTGCCTCGGCGGCGTCGAGCATGGGGTCGAACAGCAGCAGCCTGTAACCGAAGGGTTTCAACAGCTCGATTACCCGCCGGCCGATGCGCGATGCGCCGACAATTCCGAGAGTGCGGCCGTAGTTGCCGATCGCTTCGCGCTGCATCGGATAGGTTCGATCGCGGTTGCGGTCGGCGACGTAGAGATCGCGGAAACGGAAGGCGCGTTTGCCGGCGAAGAGGATCGCCGCCAGTGTGAATTCGGCGACCGGCATAGCATTGGCCTCGGCCGCGTGGCTGACCGCTATGCCGGCTTCGAAGACGGCGTCGTCGATGATGCCCTTCACCGTGCCCGCCGCATGGACGATCAGGCGAAGCCGCGGCGCGGCGGCGGGAATATCGGGTCCGACATAGGGCGCGCCCCAGCCGGTGATCAGGATTTCGGCTTCGCTCAGCAGGCGTCTTGCCCGCGCATCGTCGAAATGCTGCAGCGGCTCGGGATCCAGCAGGCGACCGATACCGCCGAGCCGGCGCAGGATCTCGTCGGGCAGGACGTATTCGGTACGAGAAGGCTGCATGGCAAGGACAATGGCCGGTCGGCTCATGGCATCTGTCCCGGGGCTTCGATGGCGCTGACGGTCACGCCCTTTTCCCGCACTAGGGCCTCCAGCGCTGCGATGTCGGGCGCTTTCGGGGGCTTCGTCCAGGCCGAGGAGACGGCAGCGGGATCGTTGAACGCCAGTACCGCCGTCACCAAGATGGTTTCGCCGGCCGGGATCTGGCCGCGCAGCTGCGGCACCAGGGTTTTCGCAACGATCAGATTGGTGTTAGGCTGCGCCTTCTGGGCCAGGCCGGTGCGCCTGACCGAAGAACCGAGATCGAGAATGCCGGTGAAATCGGCGTCGCCGATCGCATAGGCAGCCCCTTCCGAAGCCGACAGCCTATCGAGTTCGAAATCCCGGCGGCCGATGGCAAAGCCGCCTTCAGCGATGCGTAGCGGCCGGCCTGAGCTGATCCGGTGGAGGCGGATATGCCAAGGGGCTGCCGGGACGAGCCAGGTTTCGACGCCGACATCTTCAAACGGCGACCATTTCGCATACAGCACGTCGCCTACGAGCTTGGCTTCCTCATTGGTTTCGCGCACGCGATAGTGCAGGCCGTCATCGCTGAAGGCCAGCATCGAATCGAAGGCGGCCAGCGCAAAGCCGCGTTCGTCGGATTCGACGCTGAAGCCGTAGCGGGAGGAATAAGCGAATTTCGCGTATTTTTCCGTGCCGAAACGCATCTGCAGATTTTCCTGCCCGGAGGAAAGGGCCACGACATCGCCGCCCGTCCGCATCATCACCATGCCGGGATGACGCTGGGGGACGACGTCAGGTGCCTGCTCCGGCGCCTTTTCCTCAGCGGTCCAGAACGGATGATCCTGCCGGATCGCCAGCGGCAGAAAGGCTTTCAACGCCCAATAGGGCGAGCCGGCGGAATTGTAACTCTCCGACATCAGCAGGTTCGGATAGCCGAAACCGATCGACAGCACGCCGTCGCGATCGGCAATAGGCTTATCCTTCCACCAGCGCAGATGCTGCAGGCAGAGGTGTTTGACCTCGCCCCAAGGCAGCGCCTCGACATCGGCGAAAGCGAGCGCCGACCAGAAGCCGGCGCAGGCGAAACGATAGGTCAGGCTGCGGCCGAAGGGGATCGTGGCGCCGTCGGCGGCGAACCAGTGGCGGAAATCCCGGGCGAAGAGGATCGCGCGCTCGCGATAGCGCTTGGCATAATCGTCGTCGACCAGCTTCGAATAGATCAGGCCATAGAAATGCATGGCGAAGGGAATATAGTGGTCGATGCGGCGGACGTTTCCGTCACGATACCAGCCGTCGCCGATATAGAAGCCTTCGAGTTCCTCCAGATAGTGCCGGGTCAGGCTGCGGTCGAAATCGGCGCCGAGGCGATCGAGGGCGATATCGACGAAAATCCGGAAGAATTTCCAGTTGTTATCAGCATAGTCGAACTGCCTGGCATGTTTGAGATAGGCGATGACATTGCCGCGGGCGCGCGCATCGAGCGGTTCCCAGATCTTTTCCGGCACCAGCGCCAGGGCAAAACCGAGAGCGGCAAGCTCGACCATGCGCTGATCGCGGCCATTGACCGTTCCCCAATATTCCGGATGAGCGGGATCGGTGCCGTTTGCGAGGCCCTCGGCGAACCGATGCCAGTGGGCGAAGTCGCCCTTGCCGGCGCCAAGCGGCGCCAAACCCCAGAGCGGGCGGGCAAAGCCTTCAAGATCGGCCGCCGCCCGGTCGAAATGGGCGGCCGCACCGCTCAGCCTGACGCGGGCATTGCCTTTTGAGAAGCAGGCAAGCAGCGGATCGAAGAGATCAAGCAGGGCCCGGCTCATATCGGCGCGGGTTTCGAGCGGATTGCCTGCGAGCGGGTTGGCGCTGGCGGGATCATAGGTCATCGGCGTCACTCACGGGTTTCAGCGTTCACAACGGTCCCTCCCGAAACGGGAATGACAGCCTGGCAGATGTGGCGCGCCGGCGCCGTCCTGTTGCGGAAACGAGACAGCATCAGCGAGATGGCCTCGCGCCCGAGGGCGGCACGGTCGACGCGCATGGTGGAAAGCTGCGGATTTGTCATCAGCGCGCAGGGCAGATCATCGAAGCCGACGATGGCGAAATCCTCCGGCACACGCAGACCGGCTTCGGTGACGGCCTCCAGCACGCCGACGGCGATGAAATCATTCATGCAGAAGGCGGCGGTAAAACCGGCATTTTCAGCAAGGATCGCAGCCGTGCGATCATGGGCCTCGCCGCTGGCGCTGCCCTGCAGTGCGAGGTCCACGAAACGGCCTTCGGCACCGGGAACGGCGGCGATCGCCGCCTCGAAGCCGCGGATGCGCTCCCGGATCGTATGGCGGTGCGAGCCGCTCAAATGCAGGATGCGGCAGTGGCCGGCCTTCATCAATCGGCTCGTCGCCTGATAGGCGCCGAAGAAATTAGCCGGCGAAACGCCATCGAATTGCATTCGAGGATCGGTGCCATTGACGAGAACGGCGGGCGTCAAGGTGTCCCGCAGCCAGCCGCGCAGGCTCTCGTTCGGATCGATGCCGACGAGAAAGAGGCCTTCGGCGCCTGCTGCCTGCATATAGTCGCGCACGGCATCCGGCGTCGTGCGATCCTCGCGGACCATGCGGATTTCGAAGGGCATGCCTGCGTCGGCGGCGCCGGCGCGCAACCCGTCGACAATCGCTTCATAAAAGACGCTGAGGCCGCCGGTGACGCCATCGCTGGCGATCAGCGCCAGCCCGCCAGCAACGGCTTCAGTCGCTGATTTGACCGGATAGCCATGCTCAGCGGCCACCTTCAAGATCTGGCGGCGCACGGTTTCGCTGATGCCGGGTTCGTTGGCGAGTACCCGCGACACCGTCGAGACGGAGACCCCGGCCAATGTGGCGATATCGGCCTGGCGCGGCCGTCTGACTTTCTGTTCGTTCCCGATTTTTTCGTCATTCATGGGGCAAAGTTTATGCAAGTTATGCAAATTTGCAAGATAATCATTATTTCTTGCAATAATTATTTTTTTGCGTAGTCTTTGTGACGAATTGCTCGCAAACGCCATTGGAGGATGGCGGCGGGCATATTGGGGCAAGGAGGATATCATGCAGGTCAACCGCCGTTCATTTCTGATGGGATCAGCCGGAGCAGCCGCCGGCCTCGCCTTTGGCGCGGGAAGCGCCATTCCGGCTTTTGCCGAGGACACCTCGCTGCGTGCAATGTGGTGGGGTTCGAACGATCGCGCCAAGCGCACGCTCGATGTCGCCAAGCTCTATCAATCGAAGACACCCGGCGTCACGATCGTCGGCGAATCGCTATCCGGCGACGGCTACTGGACGAAGCTCGCAACACAGATGGCCGGCCGATCGATCGCCGACATCTTCCAGCTCGAGCCGGGAACGATCTCCGATTATTCCAAGCGTGGCGCCTGCCTGCCGCTCGATGAATTCGTCCCCTCGACGCTGAAGGTCCAGTCCTTCGGCGCCGATATGCTGAAACTGACCACCATCGACGGTAAACTCTATGGTGTCGGCCTCGGCCTCAACTCGTTCTCGATGTTTTTCGACACGGTCGAATTCGAAAAGGCCGGCATCCCGCTGCCGACACCCGACCTTACCTGGGATGAGTATGCCAAGCTCGCCGTCGAACTTACAAAATCTTCCGGCAAGAGCGGAGGCCCCTATGCAGCCCGCTACGCCTATGTGTTCGATGCCTGGCTGCGCCAGCGCGGCAAAAGCCTTTTTGCAAAAGAAACCGTCGGGCTCGGCTTCACGGCCGACGATGCCACGCAATGGTTCGACTATTGGGAGAAGCTGCGCAAGGCGGGCGGAACCGTTGCCGCCGACGTCCAGACGCTCGATCAGAACACCATCGACACCAACAGCCTCGGTGTCGGCAAATCGGTGATCGGCATGGCCTATTCCAACCAGATGGTCGGCTATCAGCTGATCATCAAGAACAAGCTCGGCATCACCATGCTGCCGCGGGAAAAAAAGGGCGGGCCGTCGGGCCACTACTACCGTCCTGCGCTGATCTGGAGTCTCGGCGCCACGACAAAGAACGGCGAAGCGGCGGCGAAATTCATCGACTTCTTCGTCAACGATATCGAGGCCGGCAAGAGCCTCGGCGTCGAGCGCGGCGTGCCGATGTCGCCGACAGTGCGTGAAGCCATTCTGCCGCAGCTCAATCCGACGGAGCAGGAAACGGTCAAATACGTCAATCTTCTGAAAGATCAGGTCGGCGAATATCCGCCGCCGGTGCCGATGGGCGCGACCCAGTTCGACCAGCGCGTGCTGCGCCCGATCTGCGACGAACTCGCTTTCGAACGGATTTCTCCGGCCGATGCGGCGACCCGGCTCGTCGAAGAGGGTAAGGCGACGCTCAAAGGATGATCGATCGCCTAAAGCGTGTCGCGCAAGTGTGCAGCGGTTTTCCCAGGCAAAGCGCGAAGCGCTTTTGCCGCAAACGACATGCATAAAACAAAGAGCTAAGCCGCGTCGCGATCGTATCGCGCGCCATGCTTTAACCTGCGAGGAGAGGCCCGCGAACCCCGGCGGACCTCTCCTTGTTTTGTGGGATCAGTTGCTGACGCTATCGACCACGCGCCAGTCCGGCCGGCCGAGATCGTACGGCCAGGCGTGCACATCCCGATCGTTGAAATAGACGACTTCCTGCAAGTTTGGAAAGGCGCTCTGTTTCAGCGTCGCGGTTTCGATCCAGGGCCGGACATAGGCGTCGCCGCCTTGATAGCCGAGCTCCGCCACCCAAATCGGCTTGCCATAGCCGGCGACGAGATCGTAACCCTGCTTCAGCGCTTCGGAGAACGTCCGATGCTTGTCGTATGCAAGCTCGTCGTAGCGTTCCAGGCCGAAGACCGAGAGCCCGACAAGATCGACATAATCGTCACCGGGATAGTAGTCCTGCAAGCCCGGCTCGCCCTTCGGCGACCACATGATCTGAGTGCCAGGCGCCTCCTGGCGGACGATATCCATCATTCGCTTATAGGCGGCGATATAGTCCCGCGGGTTCCACCCGGACCACGAAAACCGCCCCGACTTGTCCTCCATCTCCTGGCCCCAGCGAACGATCACCGGGCTTTTCAGCTGGGATATCATCTGCGCGATCGCCCGCATGTTGACATCGTAATCGCCGCGCAGGACCTTCCGGCGAAGCTCGGCGGAGGTCAGCCGCCAGTCGACGTCCCAGGACCATGGCTCCACGGTGATCAGCAGATTGCGGCCTCTGGCCTGCGCGTAGGCATCGGCGACGCGCAGCGTCTCCAGATCGACGTCTTCCCAGGGCAGGAACAGCGCTTCGGTTGAGACATTCGATTGTGCGCCAAAATCGCCATGCGGATCGTAGGCCCCGAACTTGATGCCGTCGGCATGAAGTTCGGGGCGTTTATCGATGATCGTCTTGACGCTTGCAGCCGGGTTCGGGGCTATGCCCGCATATTGCACCTCGCTTCGGCCGGGCATATCCGCGGCACACAGCAGGAGCAGCGCGATCGCTGCGGTGGAGAGGTTCTTTTTCATCAGCTTCTTCATGGCTCACCCTCCTTTTCGGGCTACTTCCTGGCTCAGCAGGACCTGCTTCAGGTCACGCGCCTTGTCGCTGACCGAATCCATGGGAACGAGCTTGCGAAACTCGTCATCCCCGCGCACCGACGCATGACGGAAGACGTACCAATTGCCGTCCGGCTGGCGCCGCTGATAGATCGTGTTGCCGATCTTGCGGTGGCCGAAACAAGTGCTGGCGCGGGCCGCACCCTCGGCGTTCGTCCAGGTGGCGCGCATGCAGAGCTGGCCGAGGTCGTCGACCACCCACTTGCCTTCGGCAAAGGATTGCTTGCCCTTATCGTTCACCCAGGCGACGAAACGCCGGCCGTCATCCAGGAAACGGCCGCCGCCGGTGTTCCAGACCCAGGTCTTGTCGCCATAGATGCGGTAGAGCTCATAGGCGCTGAGCGGCGTCGGCGTCGGCGCCATCTTGCCAGCTGCCTCGGCGCACTGGGCCGCCGCTGGCAGACACAAGCTGAGAGCAAGGGCCGCTCCATAAAGTTTCGATCCGATACGCATTACTTCCTCCTGTTCGACACTTACCGGTTCCGCCGGCTCAGACACCCTGTTGGTCCCGTCCCATGTTGCCGAACCCATTCCATTTGAGACGGAATTTCGTGATCTTGGTCTTGCCGCCGCCGAGGCCGGCGCCGGCCACGGCAAATTGCGTTTCGGTGAAGCTGACGAATGGCTGGCCATGGGAAAGGGCTTCGAGGCTGCGGAGGCCATGGCCGCCCAGTTGCATTCCGCCGGTAACCCAGATGGCAAGCCCCATGGCGGTCGCGAGCCGCAGCCCATGCGATTGCGGCAGCAGCGGCAGGCCGTTCTCGATTGCATGGCGAACGACGATCAGCACCGTCAGCAACAGATAGATCGACAGGTTCATCGCGGCGAAGATGTAAAAGCCCTGTGCGGCAGCGGCCTCGCTGGCAAAAGCCATGGCGACGGCGCACAGCCCGGCGAGCGCGATATAAGGCGCGACGACGCGCAGCGGCAGAGAATGCTGCTGCTGCTGTCCCTTCGGCGTGATGCGGAAATCGACGAAGGAGCCGGAGATGCGATCGCGCATGGCGGCCAGGCTGCCGGCGAGCGACCACGGCCAGCGCAGGAAGATGAAGGCGAGCCCCTCCCAGCCGAACAGCTTCGCATCATACGGCCTGAAAGTGCCCGTCGCCCGCCAGAACACGGAGAATAGCGTCAGCACGACCGATATCGGCGTGAAATGCACCAGAAAATCAGGATAGGTGACGTTGACGAAGACATGGCCCGTCAGCAAGGCGGCAACCGGCAGCAGGAACATAACGGCCATGAAGACGGAAAAGAGCGGATACCACAGCTGCGAGAACACGAACTGAAATTTCAGCCGCCACGGCAGATGCGCGATGTAACCGCCGGAATGCTGCAGCAAAATGGTGACGAGGCTGCGCGACCACTGGAATTCCTGGACGACGAGATCGGCAAAATTCGCCGGTCCGTCGCCATGGGCGATCGCATCGACGGCATGCACGCCACGCGAGCCGCCGGCATTCATCATCAGTGTCGTCGAGTGGTCTTCGGCGAGTTCCGGGCCGAGGCCGCCGATTTCACGAAGCGCTGAGGTGCGAACGGCATAATGCGAGCCGATGCAAAGCGGCGCCCAGCCATTGTTGTAACCCGTCTGCAGCGAACCGTGCAGGCTGGCTTCAGCATAGAGCCTGCCGCGCGCGGCCCAGCTCGTCGCGGCGTTGGCATCGCAGATGCTGGGCGCGGAGACATAGCCGATGCCGGGGTCGGCGAAGGGACGGAGGACCTCACGGAGATAGGTCGGAGTCGGCACATGATCGGCATCGAACTGGGCGACGAAATCGTAACGCGCATAGCCGAAATGGTCGTAGAAATAGGCGAGATTGCCTTCCTTGCAGCGCGTCCGGCGCGGCCAGGTGGCGCGATGATATTCCGCCACGCCCTTTCGGGTGGAGATCAGCACGCCGTGTTCCGCGCACCAGCGCCGGGTTTCCTGTGAAGGATCTTCGTCGGCCAGCCACACATCGAAATCTACGCCGATCTGGTCGAGCATGGCCCGCAGTGTTGCGCGGACCACGGCAAAGGGCTCGGACGGCGCCTTGGTGACCACCATCGCCACCCGCCCTTCCGGCAGCCGCGCGTGGGGGCTGACCGTTCTCGCATCGAGGAAGATCAGGATGAAATAGGCCGGCACAAGCGTGATCCAGCCCAGCACGAGGGTAATGAGCACGAAGGCCGTCCAGGAAATGATGTGAGCCGACTGGCACCACCAGATCCAGAAATAGCCGAGTGCCGCCAGCCAGCAGAGGATGCCGAAACCGTAAACGACGCGGTTCCAGCCGGCGAAGACGGCATCGAATGCATCCGCGGAGGCGGCTTTCGCCGTCCTGGTGCGATGGCCGATTTCCGAACCGATGCTCATGCCTTCACCTCCAGCCCGAACGTGGGACCGGCGGTGCGGATGATCGTATCGATATCCGAGAGAGAGGGCGCGAAGCCGAGTTCCGCCTTGGCTTTTGCCGTGTCGGCAAAGAGGATCGGCGGATCGCCGGCCCGGCGGGGACGATACCGGACGGGAACTTCACGGCCGGTCGCGCGATAGATGGCTTCGAGGATCTGGCGCACCGAGGTGCCGCGGCCGGAGCCGAGATTGACGCTGAGCGAATCGCCATCGGCCATCAGGTGATTGACGGCGGCAAGATGCGCCTGGGCGAGATCGCTGACATGAATATAGTCACGCACGCAGGTTCCGTCTTCGGTGGGATAATCGGTGCCGAAGACATCGAGGCGCTCCAGCCTGCCGGCGGCAGCGAGAAGGGCGCGGGGGATAAGATGGGTTTCCGGATGGTGGCGCTCAGCAAGCTCGCCGTCCGGATCGGCACCGGCCGCATTGAAATAGCGCAGCGCGGCGAAGCGGATGCCATAGGCGGCGGCAAAATCTTCGAGCGCCATCTCGAAGATCAGCTTGGTGCGGCCGTATGGATTGACCGGGTGCTGTGGAGTTTCCTCCAGTATCGGCAACGAGGCCGGGACACCGTAGGTGGCGCAGCTGCTCGAAAAGACGATCCGGTCGATATCCTGGTCGAGGCAGGCCTCAAGCAGCGTCAGGCTGCCGACGACGTTGTTGCGGTAATATTTCCTGGGCATTTCGACGGATTCGCCGACATAGGCGTTGGCGCCGCAATGGATGACGCAATCGGGCGAAAACTCTGCAAGGGTCCGGCGCAGCGTGGCGGCATCGGCGAGGTCCGCCCGGATGAGCGGTCCCCAGCGGACACTGTCGGCATGCCCCGTCGAGAGATTGTCGTAGGTGACGGGGACCATACCGGCACGCGACAGCGTTTTGCAGATATGACTGCCTATGAAACCGGCGCCGCCGGTAACCAAAATGTAGCGGGGCATCTCATACGACCTCCGCCTTCTCGGCGCCGGCAAGCAAGCCGTCGAAATAATCGACGGTGCGCGCCAGGCCGGTTTCAAGCCCGATGCAGGGTTGCCAGCCCAGATCGGCCATGGCCCGGGAAATATCCGGCCGCCGCTGGCGCGGGTCATCGGTGACCGCCGGCAGATGAACGATCTGTGAGCGCGAATTGGTGAGGTCGCGAACGATCTCCGCCAGGCGCCGAACCGTGATCTCGGCCGGATTGCCGAGGTTGATCGGGCCGTGGCAGGCGTTGCCGGCGGCCGAGAAACGCAGGAAGCCCTCGACGAGATCGTCGACATAGCAGAAAGAGCGGGTCTGCTCACCGTCGCCATAGATCGTCAGATCTGCATTGCGCAAAGCCTGTACGATGAAATTGGAGACGACGCGGCCGTCATCCAGGCGCATGCGCGGCCCATAGGTGTTGAAGATGCGGCCGACCTTGATGTCGACGCCGTAGGTCCTGTGATAATCGAAAAACAGGGTCTCGGCGCTGCGTTTACCTTCGTCGTAACAGGCCCGCGGTCCGATCGGGTTGACGTTGCCGCAATAGGATTCCTGCTGCGGGCTCTGGTTCGGGTCGCCATAGACTTCCGACGTCGACGACTGAACGACGACCGCACCGGTCTTGCGGGCGCAATCCAGGGTGTTGACGGCGCCAAGCACGTTGGTGAGCAATGTGCCGACAGGATCCCGCTGATAGTCGGGCGGAGAGGCGGGCGAGGCGAAGTTAAAGATGAGGGACGCTTCGATATCGAAGGGTTGGCGAACATCGTGCTCGACGAGCTGAAAACGGGCGTTCGATGCGAGGTGATCGACGTTCACGCGGCGCCCGGTGGAAAAATTATCGAGGCAGATGACTCGGTGGCCGCGCTGTAGAAGCCTTTCGCAGAGATGCGAGCCGAGGAAACCGGCGCCGCCATTCACAAGAGCGGTGCCCAAATCCTTGCGCACCGGCATGTCTGTCACTTCGGAATAGCCTTCGCTGGGAACGAAACTACGCATTACAACTCCTTCCCATGTTTTAGTCTTTTGTTTTAGTTAAGCACTTCATGCCGTCCTTATCCTGTTGGATATTCATTGTACCGACTCTGTACCGACTATCTCAACATGAATAACTTTTGAGTTATTCTTAGAACAACTGAATTACTATTAAAATGATAAGACGATTGCGGATAAGGTCAACTTCAAAAATTCCAAGTATTCGAAATAATTACGCAACTATTCTTTGATGTAACAAATGATTAATCATTTTCTGTCTATTTTACCCTCAGAGCGAGTGTCCAGACCGCGCTCAAGCTTCACTCAATGCAGCTCACCTAGAAGTAACGGGAAGATCGGCCGGGCTGAACCGCACGACCGGCCTTGCATCCGGAAGCGCCATATGCGAGGGGTTTTGGCCATGTTGAAAAAACAAGCTGCAGCGCAGCCGAAAGGCTGGCGTCTATTTCATCTTGCGATGTTTGCCGGGGGAACGACGCTTCTTGCGATCGGGACAGCGGCCTGTACCGTCGTTAACGACGACATAGCCGCCGTCGCGAAAAAGAACGTCGTCGTGGTCGAGGCCCCGCGCGCTGCAAAAACCTATGCCTATCCGGCAAATCGGCCCGAACGCCCGGCTACGCCAACGGTTCGCGTCGCCTATCACGGCTCAGCGCCTTATATCTGCTCTCCCAGCGGCTTCGGACAGAAGTCGCGCTGCTTCGCACGTCCGTCGATCTGACGCAACAATCAGTGCGACGGCCTTGTTTGCGCGTCTGAATGGACGCGTGGCGCGCGAGAGTATTTGCGCCTTTCTTCGGTTCACCAAGATGCTCAGCCTTTTTGTTTTCACGCCATTCCCGGCAATAGCGCGCTTTGCCTGGCAAAATCGCTAGCCAATTTGCCGGACTTGCTCTGGATCAGTTGCGCCACCGGCCGGACATGTCGTCCTCGCCGGCGGGATGCTCGTTGAAGAAACGGGATGCAGCTTCCGTGCGGTTTCGGACGTTCATCTTCTTGTAGATGTTGCGGACGTGAACCTTCACGGTGTTTTCGGAAAGATGCAGCTTGTCGGCGATGATCTTGTTTTGCGTGCCCTTGCATATGAGGTCCAGGATCTGAACCTCGCGCGTGGTCAACGAGGAGATGCTGTCGCGTCTCAGCTTCAGCGCATTGGTGCGCGCCGCATCGACCGATTTTGTCTGATAGAGCGAAGGCTCCAGCGGGGTGTTCTTGTTGGTGAGGCGATTGAGAAGGGCTGACGGAAAATGTTCGCCACCCTTCATCAGCAGATCAACCGCGGCCATAAAGACATCGAGCCGCAGGTTGAGCGGCAGGACGCCATCGATGATCCTTGCCTCCACCAGGCGGCTGACATAGGGTTCGAGCATGTCGATCGCTTCGACGACGAGTCCGACGGAAGTTTCCGGGTGATTTTCGCGAGCAGCCTGCAGCGCTTCATGAAGCTCGGGCGCAGGTATGTGATAGAATAAAACAAGCTTTATATCGTTGGCATCTTTGTCCAGCATCGGCTTTGTGCTCGTTATGCTTGACACCTCACAGTTCGGAAATTTCTTCGCCAGCGCTTCTACCATGCATTCAGAAAACAGGTCCGCCTTGGCGACCACTAGTATAGTATTTCTCGATGACTCCAACTTCCGTCCCTGGTCAGAATTCTCCGTCTCTGAGCCTGTCATGAACATATACGCCTCCCCTAGCGTTACACTTTACTCAAACGTGGAGCGATGGCGGGTATTCAATAGTATGAAATGCCGGCCCCGGATGTCACCGCCTTATTTTTTAGACATTTCTTAATTATGTTAATACGGATTGAGAAGGAAGGAAATGGCCCAAAGTGATTAGTTTTAGCGGGCGAAAAACAACAATATACTAAGCTTTGGTTGTATTTTTACTATGATGCGTACTTCGAGGTTAAATTTGCTCCCAATATAGATCAGAGCTCGATGTAATAGTTCAGTACAGATTGTTATATTTTCGTCCTCAAGCGGATATGGGCCGAACAACCGTCGAATGGCGCCACTCAACCCCGCGGCGAGCGCTGCAAGTCTTACTCTCGTCGCTCGGCAATACCCCACCTGAGACGTCCCATTGCTCCACCGACAGGGGCTAGACGGAGGTGGTCAATCTGCCTTAGCCCGAATTGATATCTATCGGCTCCGCATTTTTTCCAGCAATCTGTGATCGTCGCCAAAGTGGCGGCATGGACGATCCAGGTATCGGCGTGTGTTTTTGGTACGTGGCATCCATTTAGGGCAAATCAACGACAATAAAGCCTGAACACTCCTCATCCTCGTCAGGATGCGGAGCTGGATATGTGCGGCCTTGTACTGAGTACGTACGGTCCCAATACCAACGGTTTGACGAACAAATCGCGATGAAGCTGCAGATGACTGGTATCGAATACATCTGCCGATGTTAACCGCATCGGAGCGAGCGCGAGCAAGATCCCATTTGAGATGAGAGGGATTTCGAAAAGCTGCTCCGGTTTTTTTCTGGAGAGATTTTGATGTCTGACGCCTATAAACACGACCCGAAACCATCGGGCGACGTAACCGAAATCACGAAGGTCGGGGCGCTGGCCGACGGCTTTGCCAACAGCGCTATTAATTCAACTGAAGTCGACGACGGCTCGACAGGTTATGTCGGTGGCGTCGCCAATGGCGACAATCGTGACAATACCGACAACAGCGTCGACGTCGACGTCAAAGCCGAACTCTCCGCCAACAATGGCGACAACCGCGATAACGAATACGACTGGAGCTACAAGTCCGACGACGACACCAGCACCAAGACCACGACGATCACCGACACCAAAACCGACTACGACTGGAGCTATGATAGCAAGTCGTACAGCGACAACGACACCAAGACGATTACGGACACCGATATCAAGACCATTACCGATACCGACACCAAGACGGTTTCCGATAGCAACAACACCGCTGACAGCTTCAACAAGACGGACACCGACTTCGCCGTCATCGAGGACGTCAAAGATTTCGACAACCTCGGCGTTGCCGGCCACGACCTCACCTTCAACCTCGGCGACGACTTCTCCTTCACGCTCGACGTCGACAGCATTCTGAATGACTCGCTGTCCGGCGCGGGCAACGACAGCGGCTTCAGCGCCGTTCAGGCAAACCATCTGGCCGACCAGGACAGCGCCTGGAACATCAAGATGGAGAACGAAGGCGCCCAGAACCACTTGAACGCCAATGCAGGCACCGCCGATAGCGCGGAAGGCATGGAAATGGACGGCCGGGGCTGGGATCTCAAGGCCGGCGACGACGCCACCGGCTCGAGCGCGGCCGATGCTTCGGCGATCCTTGCCAATTCAGGCTTCCACC
Organism: Rhizobium redzepovicii; assembly: GCF_019793435.1. Taxonomy (GTDB): domain Bacteria; phylum Pseudomonadota; class Alphaproteobacteria; order Rhizobiales; family Rhizobiaceae; genus Rhizobium; species Rhizobium redzepovicii. Next base: position 324,874 of record NZ_JAILYH010000007.1, read on the forward strand.
TCGAGCTCGTTCAGGGCGCGAACCTGCTCAGCAACACGGTCGACTCCAGCGTCATCGGCGGCAATTCTCATGTCTCCGACGTCGGCGAGGATACCGGCACCTGATACTAACCTCCAGCGACCAAGACGAACTGCACCGGCCGGCGCCGGTGCAGTTCGACTGTTTGAAAACGGTTTGACGACCATGGCTCCCGGCGGGGCCGCTTTAAAAGGCCGATCGTCATTTCGAATGGGAGGGCCGAACCATGCATATCGAGAAGATTTCGGAAATCATTGCGCACTTCATCGGTCTCTTCGAGATGACCACCGAAGAGATGAGGGCGCGCACCAAATTTGCCGAAGGCACAGGAGCCGGCGACGATGGACCGGTTCTGCCGGATCAGGACGCGTTTACCGCGGCCTTCACTTCCAATCTGCAGCTCAAGGACTACGATCCCGAGATCATCTACAAAGGCGGCAGTTACGAGATCGAATTTGGTCCTTCGCGTCATTTGGGCCGCGTCTTCGAAGAGAGCATCGAGAAGCTGGCGGCGATTGCCGCAAGGGACATCCCGTTACCGCATTTCGGCTCGCCCACGGATATCGTGCTGTCGAATGAGCCGGAATTGAATGTCTTTGCCGGGCCTGGTTCGGCGATCAGTCATGTCCTCCAGGTCAACGTGCTTTACGACGACGACTATCTCGACATGACGGACGGCAATCATGCTGCCCGGGACACGAGTTTCGTCACCGAGCGGCTGGCGGAGTTCGGCACCAAGGCCGAAGTCTTCACGCCTTTTTCGGATCTCCACCGAACCGACAGCTATGACGGCGCCCTGAAGATCGCCCAGGATCTGGAAAGCTACATCCATAATGCCCGCGATACCAAGGATGCCGCAAATGTCCAAGACGAGGATAGCGAGAGCTGCGGTGCAACGCCGCCAAGCACCGACGCCACGCACGATTTCATCCGCCTCGATCCCGAGGTCAACGGTCCGGTTTACGTCAACGGCAAGATCGAGGCCGAGATCCCTGTCCTCGATGATTTCCTGCCCTACCGCGGTCTCGCCAAGCTCCCGGAAGAACCCGACGATAGCAATTCATCCGTTGAGCAGACCGACCCAAGCGGCAACAGCCTTGAGGTGACCGCCGGGGCGAACTTCGTCATCAACGTCGCCTCGGTGATCAATACCGCCGTCATCACCTCGGTCACCGCGGTGATGGGCGACTACCATCAGGTTGATGCGGTTTCCCAATCCTTTGTCTATAGCGATAATGACGATATCGCCTCGGCGCTGCGCGCATCCGCGCACTCGGCCGAGGAGGCGGGGACAGTCGCCAAGAATATCGCGGTCTTCCAACAAAGCACCTTCGAAGCATCGAGCCATGCCGAAACCGATGCTGCCGATCCGACGTTCCCGACCAGCTGGCGCGTCAGTGTCATCGACGGCGATGTCTCCTTCGTACAATGGGTCGAGCAGTATCACTTCGTCAGCGACAACGACACGATGACGGTCACCACCTCGGGATCCGAAACCACGGTTCTGACAGGCGGCAACACCTCCATCAACCTCTCCTCCTTTTTCGGGATGGGCATGCAATATGATCTGGTGATCATCGGCGGCAATGTGCTCGACATCAACAGCATCACGCAGATCTCGCTGCTCTACGACAATGACTGGGTGCGGGCGGAAGACGGCGCCGATCCCGGCGCCGACATCGAGACCGGCGACAATCTGATCTGGAATTTCGCCTCTATTCACAATGTCGGCGCAGGCAGCCCCTTCGAGGCAATGCCGGATTATATGATCGAGACCCAGAAAGCCATCGAAGATCGCGATCCCAACATGCCGGAAGGGCTGTCCTTCGATGTGAATTTCCAAGGCTATGCCGGCCTCAACGTGCTCTACATTACCGGTAATCTCTACGACATGACTGTTATAAAGCAGGTCAGCATCCTCGGCGATTCCGATGATGTGACCCAGGCGGCATCGACGCTTCTGAAGAACAATCCCGATGCAACGGTCACGATCGACACCGGCAGCAATGCGGTCGTCAATATCGCCGAGATCATCGATTATGACAGTTTCGGCCAGACGACCTATCTGGCAGGCCAGCTCTACTCGGACGCTATCCTCATTCAGGGCGGGCTTGTAGAGCATGACACGACCCAGCCGCACCAGGCAGACGACAGGCTCGCCAACGAAGTCATCGCCTTTCTCAACGACGATGATCCTGCGGCCGGCGATTCTGCCGATGGCGTAATCAATGCAGGGCATGACCTTTCTTGGTCGTCGGCGCATCCCGCCGACGTCATGCAAGCCGTGGTCGCGTGACCCTGAGGATTGTGAGAGAATCACGATGAACCAGATTTCGAAACAAGTCTTTGCAGCGGGCAGCGCCCTCGATTTGAGGTCAGGCAATATTCCCTCCGCTGCGCCCTCGGAAGCGGTGAGGAACGATCTGTGCATCTCTGCGATCGACGAAGCCGTCGAGAACCTTCGTCGGCTCACCGGTGCCGCCGCTTCGTCTGCGTCTTCCGATCGCAGCAAGGCGCCGGCCGATGTTCCAGCAAGCGACGCTGCCCATATGGCGCGCGCAGCCACGGTGCAGGCACCCCTCCCGCAAAAGACGGTGACGTTGGAATCCTCATTAAAAGCCTGGAATGCAGAACCGGCGGCTCCCGCTGCAGTGATGAGGGGCCCGGCACCAACAAAACCAGTGGAAGAAAAACCGGTTGAAGCAACACTGGCGGAGGCATCCGACCCATCGCCGATCGAGGCGCGGGCGACGCCTGAACTGCCGAAAGAGAAAACCGAGCTCAAATCGAGCCCGACGATGCCTTTCGCTAAGACCATCGAAGGCGACAGCGGTCCGGTCAGCGAGACCGACAGGCGTCTCCGCACCGGCGGAGGCGGAAATGGCAAGCATTCCGATCCCGGGGGCGGCGAAGGCGGGGGCGGGGGAAGTGGCGGCGGTTTTCACAAGCGCAGCGAGCCTGTGAATTTCGCCGCCAGCCTCGCGCGCGGCATGGGGGCCGTACGGCGCAACATGGTGGTCGTCATGATGTTCACGATCGCCATCAACATGCTTCTGCTGGCGATCCCGCTCTATCTCTTCCAGATATCCGACCGGGTGCTGACCAGCCGCTCGATCGACACGCTCGTCATGCTCTCGATCGCCGTGCTCGGCGCCGTGCTGCTTCAGGCCTTCATGGATACGGTTAGGCGCTTCATCCTGATGCGAACCGCGGTGGAACTCGAAGTGCAGCTCGGCGCGCCGATCCTCAGCGCTGCGGCGCGGGCCTCGCTGCATGGCAGCGGCAAAGACTATCAGACGCTCCAGGACCTGCAGCTGCTGCGCGGTTTCCTCACATCCGGCACGCTGATTGCGTTTCTCGACGCGCCGCTAATGCCGTTCTTCGTCGTCGTCGTTTATTTCGTGCATCCGCATCTCGGCATCATCATCATGACCTGCTGCGCGGTGCTATTCTTCATCGCCTATCTGAACCAGAAATTCACCGCCCGGCAATTTGCCGAATCCAACAGCTATCTCAGCCGGGCGAATTTCCACCTGGATTCCATGTCGCGCAATTCGCAGATCATCAACGCAATGGCGATGATCCCCGAGGCAGTGAAGATGTGGGGCCGGGAAACGGCGGGCTCGCTGAAATCGCAGGTCGAGGCGCAGGACCGCAACATCATCTTCTCCGGCATATCGAAGGCCTGCCGCATGATCACCCAGATCACTCTGCTCGGCTGGGGCGCGCATCTGTCGCTCTCCGGTGAGCTGACCGGCGGCATGGTGATTGCCTCTTCGATCATCTCGGGACGCGCACTGGCGCCGATCGAAGGCGCCATCGAAGGCTGGCACCAGTTCAACCGGTCGGCGGCCGCCTATTCCAGGATCAAGAGCCTGCTTTTGAACTCGCCGTTGAACTTCCCGCGCCTGCGCCTTCCCAATCCGGAAGGCCGGCTCGATGTCGAACGCATTCTGTTCGTGCCGCCGCCGCAGAAGAAGGTCATTCTCAACGGCATCTCCTTCTCCCTCAGGAAGGGCGAATCGCTGGCGGTCATCGGCAATTCCGGGTCCGGCAAGACGACGCTCGGCAAGATGCTCGTCGGCTCGATCGTGCCCACGTCGGGAAATGTGCGCCTTGACCTGATGGATCTGCGAAACTGGGATCAGCGCCAGTTCGGCGAAAGCATCGGCTATCTGCCGCAGGACGTGCAGCTCTTTCCCGGCACGATCAAGGCGAATATCTGCCGCATGCGCGACGACATCGAAGATCACCAGATCTACGAGGCCGCGGTGCTGGCCGACGTCCACGAGCTCATCGCGGGTTTCCCGCAGGGTTACGAGACCATCGTGGCGGCCGACGGCGCTCCGCTTTCGGGCGGCCAGAAGCAGCGCATCGCGCTTGCTCGCGCCTTCTTCGGCAATCCCAAATTCGTCGTCCTCGACGAGCCGAATTCGAACCTCGATACACAGGGTGAGGCAGCCCTTGCCAAGGCGCTGATCCATGCCAAGAAGCAGGGCATCACCACCGTGACGATCACCCAGCGCCCGGCCCTGCTCCAGTGCGTCGACAAGATCCTGGTGCTGAAGGACGGCACTGTCGCCATGTTCGGGGAGCGGATCGAGGTGCTGCAGGCGCTATCGAAGAACAACAGCAATAACGGTCAACAAGCACCGCGCATCGAAGGGTGAAGGCTATGGCACGGAAACAACAGGAGACCGCCGGTCCGGTGCAGCTCGAATGGTATAGCGACGTGCCGCGCTCGATCCGGATGCACAGCATCGTCGGCCTGACGGTTCTCTTCACCTCGTTCGGAGGGTTCGGCTTTTGGGCCGCAACGGCGCCGCTCGCCTCGGCTGTCCTCGCCCAGGGAAGTTTCGTTGCGACGGGCAACAACAAGATCGTCCAGCATCTGGAAGGCGGCATCATCAAGGAGATGCGCGTCAGCGAGGGTGATACCGTGAGGGAAGGCGATATTTTGCTGACCCTCGATCCAACCGCCTCTCGCTCGAATGAGCGGATGCTGCAGCTTCGGCGCCTGCGCCTGGAAGCCGTCGTCACAAGGCTGCGCGCCGAAGCGCAGGGTCTGCGCGAATTCCACCTTCCCGCTATTGTGACGAAAGAGGCGGGCGATCCGGACATCAACGCGATCATCCAGAGCCAGAACATCGTCTTTCACAGCAAGCAGATCAAGCTCGAAGAGCAGCTCAATCTGATCGAAAAAAACATCCAATCGCTGGAATATCGCTTCGCCGGTTATACCGGCCAAAAGGAATCCTTCGAAAGGCAGCTATCGCTGCTGACCGAGGAACGCGACTCCAAGGCCCGGCTGGTCAAGGTCGGCTATATGCGCAAGACGGATCTCTTGGCGATCGAGCGGGCGATCGCCGATGCCATGGGCGACATTGCGCGCCTGAACGGCGAGATCAACGAGAGCGAGGCAGAAATCGCCAAATTCCGCCAGGAAGCCGTCATCGCCGTCAACTCCAACAAGCAGGCGGCGCTCGATGCGCTTGAGACCGCCGAATCCGATCTCGACAGCGTGCGCGAACAGATGCGCGAGGCTGCAGGCGTGCTCGAGCGCACCACCATCCGTTCACCGGTGTCGGGAACCGTCGTACGCTCCTATTTTCATACCGCCGGCGGCGTCATCACCACGGGCAAGCCGATCATGGAGATCCTGCCGGCGCATGTGCCGCTGATCCTGGAAGCGCAGGTGCTGCGAACCTCCATCGATCAGCTGCGCGAGGGAGAAATGGCATCGGTCAGGCTGACGGCGCTCAACCGGCGGACGACGCCGGTTCTAGAGGGCAAGGTCTTTTATGTCTCGGCCGATTCGATCGAGGAGAATGCGGGCCTCTCGGTCAAGGACGTCTATATCGTTCGCGTCGCAATACCCGACTCCGAGATTGCGCGGGTGCATAATTTCCATCCGGTTCCAGGCATGCCGGCCGAAGTGCTGATCCAGACGTCGGAACGCACCTTCTTCGAATATATCAGCAAACCAATTACCGACAGCATGTCCCGGGCTTTCAAGGAACGCTGAGCGATCCAGCAAACGACGGGGGTCCGCGAGGATCAGGGATTTGTCCGTGTTCTGATATGATGTCGGTAATGTATCATCCCTTCGGGATGGATCGTCCCCTCCGGGGAAGAAAGGGCGAGCATGGCGGCGATGTCGGATGTCCTGCTACGGGTCGGGCGCCTGAACTATGTCTGGACGAATACCGAAAGCCTGCTGATCTACATCATTGCCCATCTCCTCCGGGTCGAAAAAGATGCGGCAATCGTCGTGTTCCTGACCCTCAACACGACACGTGCACGGATGGATCTCATCGAACGGCTTGCAAAGCTCGCTTCGACCCCGCCTTCCGACCGGAAAGCGATCCTTTCGGCCATGGCGCGGCTGAAGAAGGAATCCAAGACCCGCAACAAATACAATCATTGTATTTATTCCTTCGACGACAAGGGAGACATCTCAAGCACACAATTGATGCGGCTGGTCGAGGACGACAAGGAGATCCGCTACGGCAAGATCGAGCAGATGGATGCGCGCGAGATCGACCATTTGGAGAAGTCGATAGCCGAGATCGTCGCCATCAGCCGGACGCTCTGGGCCTTTATCCATGCGAGCCCGCGGATCTCCGGCGAGCTCTGATCTAGTCCTTATGTATGGTGAGTGGCCGAACTTTGGACACCTTGGCGACCTATATTGAGGCATCGTGTTCCATACAAATTGCTTAACTCTATGTAATTGAATTATTTAATAAAATATATCCGGATTCTGGGTTATTTGCCGGCTCAAAACTAATCATAATTAAGCCCTGAAAATCATCCGGACGGCTTATTTGAAGATCGGTTTTTCCCCTTAGAATGAAAGCTCCCGAGTAACGTATGGAGTATTGGGGGGCGGCCATGCGCATAGATATCATCGACACCATTGCCGGGTTCGAGGCGGTGCGCGACAACTGGGACCAGGTCTTCATGGACGATCCCGATGCGCAGCATTTCCTCTCCTGGATCTGGCTGAAGAATTATCTGTCGCGCCGGCGCCGCTGGTTCATACTCGCCCTTCGCGAACGCGATCCGGATGCACCCTACGTTGCTTTTTTTCCCTTGCGCCTCATCACGCATCTCAACGAAAAAACCGGCCTCTTCTACGACGAGATCATAATGGCCGGGAATTTTGCGGCCGATTATACCGGCTTCATCGTCAGGCCGGATTACGAACATCATGCCATTGCCGGCTTTGCCTCGTTTATCAAACATCAGAACTGGACCGACCTGAAGCTCGATTATTTTAGCGGCCCTGCCGGACGGCGCGAGAAGATGATCGAGGCGCTGCGGGGGCCGGAGGTGATGTTTCGCGACAGCTCGCCCAGAAACAATGAAAACATCGACAATACGATCTGCCCGATCGTTCCCCTGCCGGCAAGCTTTGACGATTATCTCGAACAGCGCATGAGCAGTCAGACGCGCCAGAAGCTCCGGCGATTCCTGCGCAAGGTCGAAGGCGGCGATATCTTCCGCATCACGACGGCGACCCCCGAGACCATCCATCGCGACCTGGACATCCTCTTCGATCTCTGGCGGACCAAGTGGAGCACCCGCAAAGGCGCGGAGCGGACCGAGCGGCTGATCATCACCACCCGCGAAATGCTGATGGACTGCTTCGACAACGGCAATCTCGAGGTGCCGGTCTTCTGGCATGGCGACCAGCCGCTTGGCGCGCTGGCGAATATCGTCGACTGGCGGAAGAAGGCGATCCTCTTCTATGTCACCGGCCGCGACGAAAACTGGAAGACGCCGTCTCCCGGTCTCATCCTGCATGGCCACTGCATCCGGCGGGCGATCGAGCAGGGCTTCAAGACCTATGACTTCCTGCGCGGGAACGAGCCCTATAAATATATGTTCGGGGTCGAGGAACGACGGATCAGCTGCACGCTCTTCCGCACCCGCAATGGCCAGAATCTGCATGGAGCGCTCAACCCGCGCAGTATTCGTTTCGTCTATGAACAGGCGCTCGACATGTACCGCGACGGCGCCCGCGGGAAAGCGGAGATTGCCTTCAACCAGGTCCTGCAATCGGCTCCAGGCCATACCGGCGCGGGATTTGGCCTCGCCAATCTGCTGTTCGACCGGGGCAGGCTGACGGAGGCTCTGGCCGCCTATAAGGCGCTCGCCGAGCAAGCGCCCGATCCGACGCCGATCCAGATGCGGCTTGGCGATACGCAGCTTGCTTTGCATCAATACGACCAGGCCGCCGAGACGTTCCGCCTGGTCGGCGATGTCGGGCCGCATCTGATCCAGGCGCATTACAAGCGTGGCATTGCTCTTGCAGCCGGCAAACGGCTGGCCGAAGCGGAGGCCGTTTTCGCCGCGATCCGGGACGTGCATTCGGACGATCCGGCCGCACTCGACTATGTTGCCAAGGCAAATGCCGCCCTCGAACGGATCCAGGCGAGGGCCGAACCCACGCCTCATAAGACCGATGTCGTGTCCGAGACCATCGCCCGCTGGAACCGAGGCTGGCAGCTCAGCGAGCGACGCCAGCCACGTCTGCACTGACGAGATACCTGCCGGGACAATGCCTTCTGGCGGTTCCTGGACGCGCAGCCGCCATGGTCTTTGATTTCGAGCTGTGATCGTTGTTAAAAGAGGCGCAAGCCTAATTTGCAACGCCTCAGTGGAACCTCATGCAGACCAATGCAGATGGCGCCGAAAGGGAACGGCTTCTGGCCATTCTCGATTTCTGGCACAAGATCGAGTTCTTTATTCCCTACGATCTCTCCAGCCGTATCGTCGCAGGTGAAGGGCGAAGTGTCTTCTGGCTGCATGCAAGGACGCTCGACGATGACAGTGCCGCGCTCAGCCGTCCAGCAATCCCCGAGGAGAAGCAGATCACGGGTTTTACCCTGTTTCTCGGCGTTTTCGGCAAATCCGAAATTACCGCTGTCCGCAGGCACTTCGATATGACTGCGGCCGATATCGCCGAATATGAGGATGCCGAACGCGGCGATCTCGACGGCGATACCTGCTTTGCCAGCCTGCAGCTGACACCCCTGGGGCAGCCGATTTTCGAAACATTTTCCGTGTCCACGCTTCCGTGGGCTTTGGGGCGCGTGCGAAAATCCGGCCTCTCCTCGCTCAGCCACGAGGCATTTGCCGACGGCAAGCGGCAACTGACGGAATTGCTTCAGAATTTTCGGACGCAGCGACAGCTGAGATCCTCATCCTTCGACGACGATGCCGATCAGCCGCTCGATGCCGGCGAAATCCTGACGCTGCATGAATTGCTCTGCGATTGGGCGAGCTTCGCCACGCATCAGGAGAAGCCCATTGCCGCGGTTGAAATACGCTACAAAGACAGGGCGGAAAGGCCCGAAATCCTCTCGCTGCCACCGCGACCGGAGAGCCATGCGCCCGATGCCGACGATGAGGATGATGAGAGCGCAAGCGCCGAGGAAGAGATCGGTATCCTGAACAGCTTCTTCATCGAGGATATCGAGCGGGCGATAATGTGCGTCAAACACGGTGATATTCCCGAGCCGCTCAGGCGATATCTCACCCCCCTCGCCCCGGAGAAGCGGATCGATCTCTATTCGGAGGATGGGCGCAAGGCGATCATTCGGGCCTTGCATCCCGGAAAACTCAACAGTGGACGCTGGCTCAGCGAATCTCATCACGCGATGAGCCTCATGCAGCAGTTCGCGATCAACTCCGCCATTGGCGACCTTTCGGAGACCGGACTTTTCTCGGTCAACGGCCCACCGGGGACGGGAAAGACGACCCTGCTTCGCGACATGTTCGCGGATAATATCGTTCGGCGCGCCCGCGTTCTCTCTTCCTTGAAGGTGGCGCGCGATGCCTTTGACGGATCGCCGCGCCGCGTCACCTTCACAGACCGCAGCACCGCCTCGATATCGGCGCTGATTCCGGGCCTCGCCGGTTTCGAAATGGTGGTCGCCTCTTCCAACAATGCCGCCGTGGAGAATGTTTCGCGCGACCTTCCCAAGCGAAGCTCGATCGCCAGGACGTCTTCCCTCCAATATCTGCAGACGGTCGCGCACAAGATCGCCTGCCAAAAGGACAATGGCGCCGCCGTCAAGCTTTCCGACGGCGACCGCCCATGGGGTTTGATCGCCTGCGCGCTCGGCAACTCCAGGAACCGGCGAGCCTTCAAAGAACGGTTCGCCTTCATGGAGATCCCCGAAAGGCCGAACCCCGGCTGGTCCGGCGCGGCCAAGCCGCAGACGATCTGGCAGTGGCGAGAGAGCTATCAGGGGCCGAGCTTCGCCGAAGCATCGTCGGCCTTTCGTGCCGCCGACGAGCGGGTTCGCGACAAGATCGGTCAATATGCGCGCTATGCCGATCTCCACGACGATATCGCGCGGGTCTCACAGGATGCATTCTGCCGCGACGCGCTTGAACGGGTCGCGGCCGCCGCCGCCGACCTTCGGCGCGCGCAGAAGCGCTGCGACCTGACCGCGGCGGAAATGCTCCAGATCAAGGAAGAGTTGTCACATCTGAAGGAGGAGGAACAGCTGCTCGACCGCAGCGCGCCTGCCTGGTGGGAGCGAGTGATGCCGAGCAGTCCGGCCCGCCAGCACCGGCAGAATGTCGGCGCCAATGCACGCCGGCAGCTGGAATTGCGCAAGGCGCTGGCGGACTGTGAACAGTATCTTGCGAAAATCCATGAACCTCAGCGGCAACAGTCTTTGCGAGAACATGAGCGGGCCGAACAGGCACTGCGGTCACGACAGAAAATCTGGGAGAGGAAAAGAGAGGAATTCGACCGTCTGGGGGAAGTTTTCGGTCATCCCACTTTGCCCGGGCGTCTCACAGACCTCGAAACCGAGCGGTTGCAGATCGATGGTCTCTGGCATCAGCACGAGCTGGCAGGCCTGCGCTCGGCATTGCTGGAAGCGGCGTTGACGCTGCACGAAGCCTGGCTGGCGGAGGTTGGCAGAAAAGGCGGGGGTTTTGGCGGAAACATCGTTGCCATCAGCAAACTGCTGTCCAACAACAGTCCCGTCGATGACGAGCACATAGCATTGATCTGGCAGAGCCTTTTCATGATCGTTCCCATCGTCTCGACGACATTCGCCTCCTTCGCCCGACAATTTCGCGGGCTGGGCGCCGGTTCGATCGGCTGGGTCTTCATCGACGAAGCCGGTCAGGCGGTGCCGCAAGCGGCGGTCGGGGCCTTGTTGCGAGGGCGCCGCGTCATGGCGATCGGCGATCCGCAGCAGATCGAACCGGTCTTTATCCTTCCCAGCGCGCTGATCACTGCCGCTTCTGCTCTCTCTGCCCACACGGCGGCAGGACAATATTCGCCGAACCGGGCGTCGGTGCAGATGCTCGCCGATGCCGCCAACCGCTATGGAACGACCGTCCCCGGCGAGGAAGCGGACGGGCTTTGGATCGGCTCCCCACTGAGGGTGCATCGGCGCTGCTTCGATCCGATGTTCGGCTTGGCCAACCGGATCGCCTATCAGGACAAGATGGTATTCGGGCTGGAGAATCGCCGGCCGGCCGGCGACGCGCCGCCATTTTATGGTGACAGCGCCTGGATCGACGTCAGGGGCAGGGTAGCGGGCAAACAGACGGTTGCCGAACAGACGGACTTCATCGTCGATGTCCTCACTGCAACCTATCGCCGCGATGGCGCATTGCCGGACCTCTACATCATCTCGCCCTTCAAGGAGATCAAAAGCAATCTGAGGCAGGCTCTGACCCATGCAGGATGGGTCGATCCGCTCGGAAATATGCGGTCCCCTCCTTTGAGGTTGTCTCGATGGCTGCGGGAGCGGATAGGCACGGTCCATACCTTCCAGGGCAAGGAGGAGGACATCGTTTTTATGGTGCTCGGCGCCGATGCCGATCACAGCGGAGCCGCAGCTTGGGCCGCATCGAAGCCGAACCTCCTGAACGTGGCGCTGACACGCGCCAAACGCCGCTTCTATATCGTCGGCGACCGCACTCTCTGGCAAACCTTGCCGTACTTCAGGGAGACCGCGAATGCTTTGGAGACTGTGCAAGCAGCGGAATTCCTGGCCCGGAATGAGCTGAACTGACGGATCCCGCTGTTGCGCGCTGAATCCCACGACCGTTCCCAGCAACGCCAAAACCCGCCGAGAGGCGGGTTTTGGGGTGTTGTGCTAAGGGAATTTGGTTGCGGGGGCAGGATTTGAACCTGCGGCCTTCAGGTTATGAGCCTGACGAGCTACCGGGCTGCTCCACCCCGCGCCATGGCAAGTCTGATTGACTTGCTTGATTATAACACGA
>NZ_JAILYH010000070.1 GCF_019793435.1 Rhizobium redzepovicii
GGCCGCTTCCGTGCAGAATGCCTGAACCAGCATTGGTTCCTGACCCTTGCGGATGCCCGCGAAAAGATGGAGGATTGGCGTAGATACTACAATGAGGAAAGACCTCATGGTGCGATCGGCAACAAGGCGCCGATCTCGTTGGTGAATTCGGGAGGCGCAACCAGCCCGCCTCCCTGAATAAGCCGGAAAACTCTAGCATCCGGTGGTCCAACGTTTGGGAGCGGTTCAAGACCGCCGAGGCTCTAATCGCCGTCAGCGGCAGGTCAGGATCGAAAGCTTCAACATTTTTCGATTGGGAGCTGGGTGCGATTGTCTCCAGTTTTCGGATCCGTTGTCCTGCTGATAGTCGCGGTCGACCTAGCGGTGCAAGTGATGCCATCACGACACCGTCTGTCGGCTTTGTCTGATCGGCGACATTAGGTTTGTTTGGCAGTTTCCTGTGGTGGTTCGGAGTAACTTTCTGAAACCCAACAAAAAGATCTTTCCTTTGGCTCGATCGGCCCACATGGCACGGGTTTTGAAGATTGCCATGCGAGGCGGCGCGAGCTGCCGGCCTTTTACTCAGCGATGGATGGAACGAAAGAAGGAAGGCGATATGTCAGATTTGCGTCAAATCGCATTTTACGGCAAAGGGGGGATCGGCAAGTCCACCACCTCCCAAAATACGCTCGCAGCGCTT
>NZ_JAILYH010000071.1 GCF_019793435.1 Rhizobium redzepovicii
CAGAATCGCGAGGCGGCGTCACATCGCCCGCATCCCAGATGAGCTGCGGCGAAGATGGCTTACCTGCCCGGCCGCGCCAGTGAGCGGGCGATAGGACGATGTCGTCGCGCGAGGCGGTTGGATCCTCCTTGTTCCAGGCAACACCAAGCCCGATCCTGAAGTCGATGCCCCTGACCGCCTTCAGCTCGAAGGCCCGGTTCGGCAGGCCCTCGGTCCATTCCGGCGCAAAGCCGATGCCAAGGCCGGCCGAGACCAGCGACACCAGTGAATAGGTGTCGTCGCAGCTATAGGCGATGTTGCCGGTCAGATCGTATTCCTCGAACTTCTCATTGAAGTACCGCTCGGTGTAGGAGAGGTTCTTGCGGTTGAAGGCGATGATCTTTTCCGAGCGCAGGTCGTCGATGGCGATCTCCGTCTGCTCCGCCAGTGGGTTTGTCCTGGCGACCGCCAAGAGATACCGTTCATGGGCGATCGAGGAGAAGCGCAACGAGCCGATGTTTTCCACCGGCCGGATGAAGCCCAGATTGATCTGGCCGTTTTCCAGGCCGCGGATGATGTCGCCGGTATTGCCGCTTGATATATGGATGCGGATATCCGGGTACTTGCGGGCGATCTTTGAAAGAAACGCCGGCAGCACGCCGGTGGTCGCCGGATAGACGGTGCCGATCCTGA
>NZ_JAILYH010000072.1 GCF_019793435.1 Rhizobium redzepovicii
CGACGTTGACATCGTAAGGGCCGGTCTCAAACTCGACTTCGTTCTTGTCGAAAACCCAGTCACGGATGGCGTCGTTGGCGATGTGGTGGCCGAGCGATTGCGAGACGCCGCGGAAGCCCTCGCAGCGTACCGGCACGATCGTCTTTTCGTGCTCCTTGGCCTTCTTGCGCGACACCGCCTCAATGTCGTCGCCAATCAGCCCGATCGGGCATTCCGACTGCACGCTGATGCCGTTGTTGAGGGGGAAAAGCTCCTCGATCTCGTCGATGACCTGTTCAAGCTTCTTGTCGCCGCCGAACACGATGTCCTTTTCCTGGAAGTCTGAGGTGAACTGCAGAGTCACGAACGTGTCGATGCCCGTCAGGCCGACGTAGTAGTTGCGGCGTTGCGACCAGGAATAATGACCGCAACCGACCGGCCCGTGCGAGATGTGGACCATGTCCTTGACCGGCCCCCATACCACGCCTTTGGAACCGGCATAGGCGCAGCCGCGGATCGTCATCACGCCCGGAATGGACTTGATGTTCGATTTGACGTCGCATTCGGAAAGGGCCTTCGGCTCATCGCCAGGCTCGTCGCCGCTCGTTGCGACGCTGAGGTGCTTCTTGCGGCGCTTCGCCGCCTTGTCT
>NZ_JAILYH010000073.1 GCF_019793435.1 Rhizobium redzepovicii
TGAATAGGCGGCTGACGGCAAATCCTGCCGGAAGGGCGCTGTATTCCAGCTATCGGGAAGCTGGCCGGGTTGAGCCACTCCATGCCAAAACTCTGCGGGATCGGCGATCTGTGTGGAGGACTCCGGTTCAGCCGCCGCAGCCCTCGCTCGAGCACTGTTGGGCGCGGTGCTCAGACGTCGTTGGAGTTGCTCCCGATCGGCGACGAGGTTGTCGAGGTGCAGCACGGCTGGCCGGTCTCTTCGCGCCAGACGTCTAACGAGCGCCCGCGTGCCGTCAACCACGAAGACTCCGCAATCATAGCCGTTGCGCTGTTGGGTCATGCGGACGGGCTCCAGACGGGTACCCAACCTTTGTGCGAGCATTGCTGCAAACTCGTCGTTCTGGCCCCGGAAGGAGTCATAGTGATAGGCAGCCGGCTCCTCGCGGTTGCGACGGTCAACGAGTAGCAGCGACCAATGGGTGCCCCGGTGATCAGGATCCGAAGCACTGGCATCGCTCACTGGAAGGAACAGGAAGTCGGCTGTATCTCTTCCATCCTGATCATTAACGATGCGCTGGAAAGCGCTCAGCGCGGTGCTCTCATCGCCCAGGC
>NZ_JAILYH010000074.1 GCF_019793435.1 Rhizobium redzepovicii
GGCGTGCTTTAAGGCAGGAAAGAGAGAACACCATCATGACCATTCTTCTTCTGGCCGACCACGACAATGTCAGCCTTTCCGACCAGACCGCCAAGGCGCTGACGGCAGCAAGCCAGATCGGCTCCGACGTGCACATCCTCGTTGCCGGCAAGGGCGCCAAGGCTGCGGCCGATGCGGCTGCCAAGCTCGCCGGCGTCTCCAAGGTGCTGCTGGCCGAAAGCGACGCGCTTGCCAACAATCTGGCCGAACCGCTTGCCGACCTGATCGTCTCGCTCGCCGGCTCCTATGACACCATCGTCTCTGCCGCCACCTCGGTCGGCAAGAATGTGCTGCCGCGCGTCGCTGCCCTGCTCGATGTCGCCCAGGTCTCGGAGATCATAGAGGTTGTCAGCCCCGACACCTTCAAGCGGCCGATCTATGCCGGCAATGCCATCCAGACGGTGCAGGCCAGCGATACCAGGAAGGTGATCACCGTGCGCACCGCCTCGTTTGCCTCGGCTGCCGAAGGCGGCTCTGCAACGGTGGAGGCGATCGCGGCGGTCTCCGATCCGGGTCTGTCGCGTTTCGTGAAGGATGCGCTGTC
>NZ_JAILYH010000075.1 GCF_019793435.1 Rhizobium redzepovicii
GTGCTTAGTGCCGTCTATGACGGCCTACCCTTTGCGGGTTCTACTATGGCTTCAGGCCAGGACGAAACCCGCCCATGGCGCCGGATGCATTTCATACAGCGATCATGAGCCAACGTGTGAGTTGGGTACTCGATGCCGACCACGTATCCTGCAACTATCAAACTATGCCTGCGGGCGGGTGCCGCGGTGGACCGACTTGTTCATCACGCAACGATCATTCGAAATGAACGTCGAAAGCTATCGACGACGTTCCACCCATGGGGGTCAAACGCCGGCGCGGCAGGCCAGCCTCATTCGCGACAATCAAAGGCACCGCACGGTTAGTCGCGGAGCGGCAATCAGACCCACGATGAAGCTCTTGCCAGCGACAATCAACATGATAACTTCATCCCGACCGCGACATGAGAATCTCATCCAGATTGTCGCGCGCGTCTCATCCTGATCGCCGCCCCATAGGTCGCATAACTATCAAGCGCGCAACGGGTTCTGTCAGCAGCTACACCGCATATGGTTCCGTTGCCTGAGGCGGCGAAATCAGAAAGGCCGGCGGATGGATTGGTTGGAACCGGAAATCCTG
>NZ_JAILYH010000076.1 GCF_019793435.1 Rhizobium redzepovicii
CCGGCCCGAACGTCTCGCGCGCATCACCGGCGATGATCGCGTTCTCGCCTTTCGGATCGATGCAGATGATCGAGCGGTCGGCGGTCAGAAGGTTCGGGATGATGGTGCCGACACCCTTGCCGCTGCGTGTCGGTGCCATGGTCAGAAGATGAGCCGGCCCGCCATAGCGAAGAAGCCGGCCAGAGTTGTTCGCACGGCCGATCAGCAATCCACCTTCTGCCTTTGTCAAAGGCGCAATCTCTCTTCGGCCGGCAAAGCGCGCAGACCCGTGCGTGTCGTCGCTGACAGTCCCAAAATGCGTGATCAACGGAACGGACAACAATCGAATGAGCAGCACGATGGCAAAGGCCATCACCACCCAGTCGCCGACATGCCAGACGATGTCACCTCTGCTACCGCCGAGGATCACGCGTCTGAGGTAGTCGATCCCGAAGTAGACGGTGAACACGACAAGCAAATAGCCGACCGCACCCATGACAAACGACTTGGCATATCGCAGCGGAAACGTGATCAGGGCGACGA
>NZ_JAILYH010000077.1 GCF_019793435.1 Rhizobium redzepovicii
CCAGAATCCGGATCGGTGTCGTTGGTCAGCACGTTACCGCTGGCAACCACGCCGCCCGAACCGTTGGCCACGCCGCCCTTCTCGGTCGCATCGCCCGCATCGGCAACCGCCGTCGGCGTCGTGTTCGGCGTTGTCGATGCCGGGCGGAAGACCACATCGGCATAGTAATTGGCGGCGTTGTAGGTGGCATTCGGGAAAATGCCAGCGGTAGCGGAGCCGCCATAGGTGTATACGCCGTTGCCGCTGGCCGACGCCGTGAGCGGGCCGTTTGTGACGGCGGCCGTAAAGAAATTGTTGGTCGCGACGTAGGCGCCGGTGGTGTGATAGGAGGCAACGTAGGTCGTGTTGGCAGTAATCGTGACGGGGGTTGAGAAGTTGACCGTCTGCCAGCCGCTGCCGGTGGTGCCGGCAAAGGTGGCGGTGGCGAGCTTGGTGCCCGTCGTGGTCCACAGGTCGACAACGTTCTGGCCGT
>NZ_JAILYH010000078.1 GCF_019793435.1 Rhizobium redzepovicii
CTACGGTCTCCTGGCCAAGCAGATCGGATACCAGACGGGCGCTGTCGTGATCATTGACGCCGAACACTTGCAGCACGCCGGCGTTGGACAGAAACGTGCCGGCACGCTGGCCATAGGTGGCGCGCAGCTGATGAATGTCCTGGATGATCGGCCAGAGTTGCACACCGTAACCTGCCATCAATCCCATGGCCCGTTCGATCGGCGCCAGATGACCAAGGGCGGTAAACTCGTCGAGCAGATAGAGAACCGGTGGCGCAGATGAATGCGGCGAGGGTAGGGTTCGCGCCATCTCGGTCAGGCTTTGGGCCACCAGCAAACGCAGCCAACGCGAGTAGGCCGCAAGCCTGTCTGGCGGCAAGACCAGGAACACGGTCGCCTTGTCTGCCTTGAGGTCAGCGAACCGAAAGTCCGATCGCCCCAACACCCCGGTCATGCGCGGACTGTCGAGGAAATGCGTGTGTCG
>NZ_JAILYH010000079.1 GCF_019793435.1 Rhizobium redzepovicii
GTCGTCGCCGTTGACTTCGTTGCCTCTGGCTTTGCGAGCTTCACGCCGCCCGTCCGGATCAGTTCCTGAAGCGCGTTGGCGCCTTCCTCGAGCCAAGGCAGATAGATCGCTCGCAGGGCCACGGACACGACGTTCCGATCGACGTCACGGGGTGCCGCGGCCAACGCCTGCATAGCGGCTGAATCCACGCCCGCGCCACTATCGACATAGGATTCCGCCAAGGCGTCCCCGTCATGTGCCGGGAGCGCCTTCGCCTTCGCCACCTCGGCCAGGAAGGACAGAGCCTGAGCCAAGGGCGCTTCCCCGCGCTTCGCCCAGACCGTCTCCCTGCGACAGGCATGCTGGCCCTCCAGTTCCAGGATTCGCGACCGGGCATCCGGTGCCGATAGGCTCTCCAGCTTCGACAGGCTGGCCCTAAGTTCGTTTTCACCCTTCAGGTTCTGTTTAGGAT
>NZ_JAILYH010000008.1 GCF_019793435.1 Rhizobium redzepovicii
TTAGAACGAAAGACTTCGTCGCCAGCAGCGCCGCCGCCCTCGTTCAGTGAGTGGGCTTATAGAACTAACCCTCCCAAACAGTCAACACACATACCCAAAGTTTTTTGACATTTTTGTAACAGGTTGATTCAGCTGGCGTTTTTGTCGGTCGATATTATCCACAGGGCACCCTTTCGGGACGGATTCCCGAAAATTCCTTTATCAGTTGGTCAAAAATCCCTCGAAAAGGCGCCCCCGGCCACCGAAAGATAACGAGAAAACAGCGGCTTGAGCGGATTTATGGTTAATGGAGGATTAAACTGCTTCCCGCCGCGAGCTTTAAATTTCCGTCACAAATCAACGGCAGACATTTCGGAACCTATCGCCGTCTTAGGTGTTGTCTTTCCCATTGAAGGAAGGAGACCGATATGGCTGCCAACACCGATGATATCAGAGCATCTGTCAGCAAGGACATTACCGCACTCCAGCAGGAAGTCTCGCGCCTGCAGAAGATGATTTCCGCTCAAGGCGCCGAAGCCTATTACGAAGTGCGCGGCCGCGCCGGCAAGGCTTATGACGAGGCCCTGCCCCGCGCTAAGAAAGCCGTCGCCCAGATCAGAGCCGAAGGGTCAGCTGCTGCCGGCGCCGCCCGCGAACACCCGACCGCAGCGACCACTGCGCTGGTGCTTGCAGGCGCTATTGGATTCCTCGCCGGCTATCTGCTGTCCGGCAGTTCGCAGCCGGAGCCTCGCCATTGGTGGCGGTAAGGCTCCGCCGCATCCGCTGAAAAATCATATTTTTACGCACCCGCCGATCCGTTTTTCGGCAGGGTGCGTAAATGCTTATGTCTTAGAAAAACCAATTTTTAATGCGATTGATGGGAACATAAAAAACGACAGGGAGGACAACATGGAAAACAAGAGGGCCAATTGCATCATTGAAGTCAGCGTCGATGGCGTTAACGGCCGTTACGCGGTCGGCATCATGAACATGCGCCAGGCACTCGACCTGCCCGAAATGCCAAGTCTGTCGTATACGCATCCGGACCCGGTCAAGGCCGCCGCGGGTATCGTTGTCAGCCGCAAGGAACTTGCCGGCTTTATGGCCTGCCGCTGAACCAGCGCAAGTCTGCCATGCCGTAACAGCGCTTCCACCAAAGCGCTGGCGTTTTTTAACGCGTCTCTTCTGCCCACTTTTTCTTTGCCTTGCTGGCATCCTTGCGCCGTTCATGCCAAGAGAAGGCATCGAGGCAGTATAAGGACAGCAGATGAGGGAACGGCGCCCATCGCATAAGACGCGTGAGCGGACAAAGCCCGCCGTCGGCGCCGCGGCCAAGCGTGTCACCCTCCCCCGCGCCCTTTCCAAACTTGGTTATTGCTCCCGCACCCAGGCCGAACGGCTGATTGCCGAGAGCCGCGTTGCCGTCGACGGCCGCACCGTCAGCGATATCTCCGCCTGGGTCGACCTTGCTACCGCCAAGATCAGTGTCGACGGCCTCGTCATTGCCGCCGAAGCGAAAATCTATCTGATGCTTAACAAGCCCCGCGGGCTCGTCACCACCCGCGACGATCCCGAAGGCAGGCCGACGGTCTATGATTGCCTGAGGGATTTCGACATCCCGCATCTCTCTCCGGTCGGCCGGCTCGACAAGGCGAGCGAGGGGCTGCTGCTGTTCACCAATGACACGGAATTCGCCCAGATCCTTCTCGATCCGGTCACCCACGTGACGAAGACCTATCATGTCCAGATAGACCGGATCATGGACGATGAGGGCATTGCCGCCATGACATCGGGCATCCGCCACGACGGCGAACTGCTGACGGCAACCGCCGCGCGGCGCCTCCGCCAGGGCGACCGGAATTCATGGATCGAGGTCGAGCTCGACGAGGGCCGCAACCGCCAGATCCGCCGCATGCTGGAGGCGCTCGGGACCGAATGCCTGCGCCTCGTGCGCGTTGCGATCGGCAGGCTCGAGCTCGGCGAACTGCCGAAAGGCGCCGTGCGCGCGCTGACCGAGGCGGAGTTACAGTCGTTGCGCCGGAAAACCGGGATCGAGAAGGCGAGACGCAATTGACTAATCAAAGGGATATGGCGCCGCACGATTTCTGGCAGGAGGTTCATCCGCCCGAGACCTTTGCCGTCGACGGCGAATTCGCCTCCTTCTACGTCGCCGTCCTGGAAGACGGCCGTCAGGTTCGCCTGCCGATCCGCGTGCTGCGGACGGCGATCACGCTCTCGCCTCGCTGATCATCAACCAGGCGAGCTTCGCCGTGCTCGATGTGCTCACCGAAAGCCTCGCCGAAAAGATCCGGCCCATGCGCATCGACGTCGTCGCCGGCCTGCCAACGCTCGGCCTGACGCTTGCCGCCGCCGTTGCGCAGAAGCTCGGCCACAGCCGTTATGTTCCGCTCGGCACCTCGCGCAAATTCTGGTACCGCGACGAGCTTTCCGTCCCCCTGTCCTCGATCACCACGCCGACACAGCAGAAGCGCCTTTATATCGATCCGCGCATGCTGCCGCTGCTTGCCGGACGGCGCGTCGCTCTGATCGACGACGTCATTTCCAGCGGCGCCTCGATCGTCGCGGCTCTTGATCTGCTCGAGGTCTGCGGCATCGAACCGGTCGTCATCGGCGCGGCCATGCTGCAGTCGCAGCGCTGGCGCGAAAGCCTTGCTGCCGCCGGCCCGCGATGGATCGCACGCACCGTCGGCGTCTTCACAACGCCCATATTGGAGCGGAACGCCGCAGGCCGGTGGCAGACACCCGCCTGAGGCGATACATGAGGATTGGTCAATCTTTGCCCGAGGGCACCTCTGTACAGCGCAGGAGGAACGATTACAGTCTGCCCAATCGATGAAACACCGGATCCACGCATGACGTTCGAGCAAGCATCCCTGCTGATCCTCCTGCTGGCGATGCTCGTTCTCTTCTCTTTCGATCGCATCCGCATCGAGGTGATTTCGATCGCTGGCCTGCTCGCCGGCTATTCGCTCGGACTTTATCCCGCCGACCACATCTTCACCGGCTTTGCCAGTCCCGTTGTCATCACCGTCGTCGAGATCCTGCTGATCGTCCAGGTGCTGGCGCGCGCCGGGCTCTTCGACAATCTCGCCGCCCGTTTCGCCGCCGCCAGGCCTTCGAGCTTCAAGGTCATCGCCGGCGCTTCCTCGCTTGCCGGCTTCATTTCTATCTTCATGAACAATATCGGCGCCTTTGCAATCAGCCTGCCGGTGGCGCTGCGGCTCGGCATGGCGCTGACGATCCCTCGCCGCCAGCTCGTCATGCCGCTCTCGTTTGCGGCGTTGCTCGGCGGTCTCGTTTCGCTGATCGGCACGCCGGCCAACCTGCTCGTCAGCGACGCGCTCGCCAAGGCGACCGGAGCAGGCTTTCACTTCTTCGATTTCGCCTATGTCGGCCTGCCGGTTGCAATCGCCGGCATTCTGCTTATCGCCTTTCGCATCCAGCGTCTCTTTCCTGAACCTGACGAAACGCCGGCAGCGATCTCCCTAGGCACGCGCCGCATCGTCGTCGAGCGCCGCATTCCCGACATTTCGCCGCTGATCGGCATCCGGCTTTCCGATTGTCCGGCGGGTTTCGGCATTAAACCGCACGCGCTCATCCGCGGCGACAATTTCGTCTTCGGTCCGCTCGATCAGTCAGTCATTTCAGCCGGCGACGTGCTGCTTGCCGAAGGCGCCGATGCGGTTTTTGCCGGGCTAGCCGCCACCCAGGCGCTGATCGCCGATGCCCATCCGCATGGCCTCCAGCCGGATTTTTCCCGTGTCGAAGCCGTCGTCATGCCGGAAAGCACGCTGGTCGGTTCGCGCGTCCGCTCGCTTGAAGTGTTCCAAAGCCGCGGCGTCGCAGTCACCGCTCTTTCCATGCGCGCGCCGCGCATCGAAGGCCGTTTCATCGACCTGCAACTATCGATCGGCGATATATTGACACTGGAAGGGCCGCGAACGGCAATCGCCGAAGCGCTGGAAGAAAGCGAGTGCCTGCCGCTCGCCCCGACAGCCCCGGCCGAACCGGCCGTCCTCTCCTGGCGGCCCTTCGCGCTCTTTGTCTGCGGCGTAGCCGCCTCTGCGGCCGGGTTGCCTCCCGACATCGCCTTTGCCGCTGTCGTGCTCGTGCTCGCCTTGCTCAATCACCTGAACATCCGCCAGGCGATGGCCGATCTCAACTGGCCGATCATCATCATGCTGGCAGCGATGATCCCAATCGGCCAGGCGGTGGCAACGACCGGGGCGGCCGAAACGATCGCCGGCTGGCTGAGTCTCGTCGTGCCGGTCAGCCGGCCGCTCTTCGGCATCGCCCTCATCCTCTTCCTCGCCATGGCGCTGACGCCCTTCGTCAACAACGCGACGGTTGCGATCGTCCTGGCCCCGATCGCACTGGAATTCGCCAAAGCCGGCAGCCATGCGCCGGACGCCTATCTGATTGCCGTCGCCGTCGGCGCCTCACTGGATTTTCTGACACCCTTCGGCCATCACAACAACACACTGGCAATGGGCATCGGCGGCTACCGCTTCAGTGACTTCCTGCGCGCCGGCTGGCCGCTTGCCGTCACAAGCTACGGCCTCGCTTTGTTTCTCCTGGCCCTGTTCTGGCTCTGATGCGATAGTTGGGCCACCTTGACTTCCCGGCAATGACTACAGCGCCGAGTGTCTTTCAGACAAGCAAAGAACGCTGTAGCACTTTGAGTGCTGCATAATTTCTTAAATCGATTCCGATTTGAGGAATTTTGCAGTAGAGCAGGAAGCCTTCCCCCCAATCACAAGGACAGTCGAGCGCCGTGCGAATTCTCTCCGAAGCCCATTTCCCGGAACTGCCGAACTACTATCGCGGCAAGGTGCGCGAGAATTACGATCTGCCGGACGGACGCCGCATCATCATCAGCACCGACCGGCTGAGCGCTTTCGACCGCATCCTCACCTGTATTCCTTATAAGGGCCAGGTGCTGACGCAGACGGCACGCTACTGGTTCGAGGCGACGAAGGACATCTGCCCGAACCATGTCCTCGACTATCCCGATGCCAATGTCGTCATCGGCAAGCGGCTAGACATTCTGCCGGTCGAAATTGTCGTGCGCGGTTATCTCGCCGGCACCACCGGCACGTCGATCCTGACGCTCTATAAGAAGGGTGAGCGCGAGATGTACGGCATGCGCCTGCCGGACGGCATGCGCGACAACCAGATCCTGCCCGAACCGGTCATCACCCCGACCAGCAAGGAATTCGACGGCGGCCATGACGAGCCGCTGACGCCTGCCGAAATCGTCAGCCGCGGCCTTCTGACCAAGGAGCAGTGGGAGACACTGTCGCGATACGCGCTCGCGCTCTTCGCCCGCGGCCAGGAGATGGCGGCCAAACGCGGCCTGATCCTCGTCGACACCAAGTATGAATTCGGCACCGACGGCGACGACAACATCATCCTCGCCGACGAGATCCACACGCCTGACAGCAGCCGCTACTGGCTTGCCGAAAGCTATCCGGCCAGTTTTGCCGCCGGAAAACGTCCGGAAAGTTTCGACAAGGATTTCGTCCGCGCCTGGGTGGCGGAGCGCTGCGACCCATATAAGGATGAGATCCCCGAGATTCCCACCGGACTGATCGAACAGACCTCGGCTGTTTATATCAGGGCCTATGAGGCGATCACCGGCGAGCACTTTGTTCCCGACGATAGCGGCGAGACACCGCTTGCCCGCATCCGGCAGAACCTCGCCCCCCACTTCCCCTGAGATGGCAGCGCGCGAAAGCCTCCGGCCGATCATCGGCTTGCGGCATTTCGTGCAATCGCGCTAACATCAGCCAGAAGGATCGGGCCTGGCCCGGCGGGGGACGGATGGCAAGAAGGCCGAGACGCAAGGCCGAGGAAACGCGGGAGGACATTCTCTCGATGGCGGAGATGCTGTTTCGTCAGCGCGGCTATCTCGCGGTGTCGATCGCCGATATCGCCGGCGCGCTGCACATGTCGCCCGCCAATGTCTTCAAGCATTTCCATACCAAAGTCGCCCTGGTCGATGCGATCGCCGGACGCCATCTCGACAATGCTACCGAGCGTTTCGCAGCCTTCGACCAGAACCTGCCCCCGAAGGAGCAATTGCTCCGCTTCGTCCTGCGCCTGCTGGAAGGCCATCTGCAGGACATCCACAAAAATCCCTACATCTTCGAAATGGTGCTTTCGACGATCGAGGCAAAACTCGAGGCCGGCAACCGTTATCGCGCCCGAATCGAGTTGAAGCTGGACGAAATCATCCGAGAGGGTATCGCGGAGGGACGCTATCAGTGCCGCGATCCCGAGCGCGCGGCACGCACGGTCGCAGACCTCCTGGCCTGCGTCCTGCACCCGATCCTGATTGCCCGCGACGACAAGGAAACTCTGGTGCATCGCGCCGAGGACATCGTCGGCTTTGTCGATGCCGCACTGCAAAATAACGCTTGCTAAGTGATGATTGCTGACTTACGTCACTTCGTAAAGCTTTTGTTAAATTCGGATAAAGGCATTTGCAGCCAGATCAATCCTGACGCTTTTACAAGCCTGCGCTCGGCCCGTGCCGAGCCCGTGGATCGAACCGCAATTGCCACCGCACAGGAAATTCAGAATGATACGGCGTGCCCTTCTCATCTCCTCGGCGCTGGCGCTCGGCGTGTTGCTCGCAGCCTGCAGCGACAACGCCAGCAAGCCTGCCGGCAACGCAGGCGCGGCCCAGCCGGCCTCGCCGGTCGGCGTGATCACGCTGAATAAGGGTAGTTTTCCGGTCACCACTATCCTTCCCGGCCGCGCCGAGACCTTCCAGACGGCCGATATCCGGCCGCAGGTGAGCGGCCTCATCCGCGAGATCGCCTTCAAGGAAGGTGGCGAGATCAAGAAGGGCGACCTTCTCTACCAGATCGAGGATGCGCCCTATATTGCTGCCGTTGAGCAGGCCAAGGCGGCGATCTCCAAGGCCGAGGCGAGTGTGCCGAGCGCTGAAAGCAATCTCGACCGCTACCAGCGCCTCGTCGGCAGCGGCGCCACTCAGATCGAATTCGAAACCGCCAAGACGACGCTGCTTCAGGCCAAGGCCGAAGTCGAGTCGGCGAAGGCCGCACTGTCCGCCGCGCAGATTGATCTCGACCACACCAGGATCATCGCGCCCTTCGACGGCATCATCGACCAGACCGCCTATAATGTCGGCAACGTCGTCTCGGCCAATCAGACGACGGCGCTGACGACGATCCGCCAGCTCGATCCGATCTATATTTCGCTGACGGAATCGAGCACCAACCTCTTGAAGCTGCGCGATGCGATGGCCGCCGGCGACATCAAGGGTGCAGCCAATGTCGTCTTCCACCTGATCCTCGAAGACGGCAAGGAATACAACCAGCAGGGCAAGCTCGACATGTCGAAGCAGGTGGTCAGTGAGACCACGGGCACCTTCATCATCCGCGTGCTCTTTCCCAATCCCGACCGGGTCGTGCTGCCCGGCATGTATGTCCGGGCGACCGTCGAACTCGGCGCGGAGAACGGTTATGCGCTGCCGCAGTTGGCAACGAGCCGCGACGCCAACGGCCGGCTGACGGCGCAGTTCGTTTCGGCCGAGGGCAAGGTCGAGACCCGTGCTTTCGAAAACAGCTCGCCCTCCAACAATTCCTGGCTCGTGACCGAAGGCATCAAGGACGGTGATCAGCTGATCGTCAGCGGTCTGCAATCGATCACGTCAGGCATGCCGGTGAAACCGGTCCCGATGAAGATCACCGACAACGGCGTGGTCGTGGCTGCCGATCAGCCCGCGGCCGGTGACGCGCAGAAGCCCGCAGCGAATTAATCGCTTCGAGCCCCCGACGTCACCGTTCAGCCGCACAGGAACAACCGATGGCCAAGTTTTTCATCCGACGTCCGATTTTCGCCTGGGTCATTGCGATCACCATCATGCTCGCCGGCCTGCTGGCGATCTTCACGCTGTCGATCTCGCAATATCCCGACATCGCTCCGACGACGGTCCGCATCAACGCCACCTATCGGGGTGCGAGTGCCGAGACCGTCGAGAAATCGGTGACGACGATCATCGAGGATGGCATGACCGGCCTCGACGACCTGACCTACATGACCTCGACCTCGTCGACAGGTTCGGCCAGCATCCAGCTGACCTTCGGAACGAGCGCCGACCCGGATATCGCCCAGGTGCAGGTGCAGAACAAGCTGCAGCTGGTTCAGTCGCAGCTTCCGAGCGACGTCATCGATGCCGGCATCAGCGTCACCCGCTCGACCTCGAGCATCCTTCTGGTCGGCTCGCTGGTTTCCACCGACGGCAAGCGCAACTCGGTCGACCTCGGCAACATTCTGTCGACCTCGATCGAGGATCAGATCCAGCGCCTGGAAGGCGTCGGCAGCATCAACGTTTTCGGTTCGGGATATGCCATGCGCGTCTGGCTCGATCCCTTCAAGCTGCTGAAATATCAGTTGACGCCCAGCGACGTCACCGCGGCCATCCAGGCGCAGAACACCCAGGTTTCCGTCGGTTCGCTCGGCGCCCAGCCGGCCATTCCCGGCCAGCAGATAAACGTCACCATCACCGCGCAAAGCCAGCTGACCACCGTCGCCGATTTTGAGCACATCATCCTGAAGGTCGAGAAGGATGGCGCGACGGTCCGCTTGAGCGACGTCTCGCGCATCGAGATCGGCCAGGAAAGCTATGGCGGCAATTCGCGTTACAACGGCCAGCCCTCGACCGGTTTTGCCGTCAATCTCGCGATTGGCGCCAACGCCATCGATACCGCCGCCCGCGTGCGCTCGGCGCTCGATGTTATCGGCCGCGGCCTGCCGCCAGGTGTGGAGATCACCTATCCCTACGACACGACGCCCTTCGTCGAGCTGTCGATCGAAAAGGTCGTGCACACGCTGATCGAAGCGATAGTGCTCGTTTTCGTCGTCCTTCTCATCTTCCTGCAGAACCTGCGGGCGACGCTGATCCCGACGATTGCCGTTCCTGTGGTGCTGCTCGGCACCTTCGGGGTGCTGGCGGTCACCGGCTACTCGATCAATACCTTGACAATGTTCGCCATGGTGCTGGCGATCGGCCTTCTCGTCGACGACGCTATCGTCGTCGTCGAAAACGTCGAACGCATCATGTCCGAAGAGAAGCTCTCGCCGATCGAGGCGACGGAAAAATCGATGGGCGAGATCACCGGCGCCATTGTCGGCATCGCGCTCGTATTGACCGCCGTATTCATTCCGATGGCCTTCTTCGGCGGTTCGACCGGCATTATCTATCGCCAGTTCTCGATCACCATCGTCTCGGCCATGCTGCTGTCGGCGCTCGTCGCGCTCGTGCTGACGCCGGCCCTTTGCGCCACGATGCTGAAACCGGTCGGCGAACACAGGAAGCACCGTGTCGGCGACTGGTTCAACCGCAACTTCACGCGCTCGACCAACGGTTATATCGGCGCCATCGGCTATCTGTTGAAACGGCCGATCCGCGTCATGGTGGTCTTCCTGCTCGTCGGCGCCGGCTGCGCCTATCTCTTCACCCGCCTGCCGAGCTCCTTCCTGCCGCAGGAAGACCAGGGCGTGCTGCTGACGATCGTCACCACGCCGCCGGGCTCGACCACCCAGCAGACCCAGGCAGTGGTCGAGAAGGTCGAGAAATATTACCGTGAAAACGAGAAGGACGCGGTCGAATCCGTGTTCGGCGCGCTCGGCTTCGGCTTCAACGGATCCGGCCAGAACAGCGCCATCGTCTTCACCAAGCTCAAGGATTTCGCAAAACGCACCGATCCCAAGCTCAGCGCCCAATCGGTCGTCAACCGTGCGCTCGGCAATTTCTTTGCGATCCGCGAGGCGCAGGTTTTCGCCCTCCTGCCGCCGGCGATCCAGGGTCTTGGCGTATCGAGCGGCTTCTCCATGTATCTCGTCGATACCGGTGGCCACGGCAATGACGCCTTGACAGCCGCCTCCAAGCGGCTGATTCAGATGGGCAACACCTCGGGCAAGATCGTGGCGCTGCGCACCAGCAACAAGGAAGTCGAGCCGCAGATGCGAATCGTGCTCGATCAGGAGAAGATCGGCGCCATGGGCGTCGACATCGCCTCGGTCAATTCGATGCTGTCGATCATCTTCACCGGCCGCGACGTCAACGACTTCACCCTGAACGGCGAAATCAAACCGGTCTACGTCGAGGGCGATGCCCCCTTCCGCATGCAGCCCGATGACCTCAACCACTGGTATGCGCGCAACAACGACGGCGAAATGGTGCCCTTCTCCGCCTTTACCAAGACGGAATGGGTGAAGGGTGCGCCCTCGCTTGCCCGCTTCAACGCCGTCAGCGCCATCCCGCTCGACGGGGCTTCGGCTCCCGGAGTGTCGTCCGGCGATGCGATGAACCAGATGGAAGCGCTGACCGAACAGCTCGGCGGCGGGTATACGGTCGCATGGCAGGGCATTTCCTATCAGGAGCGCCTTTCCGGGTCACAGGCGCCGATGCTCTATGCGATCTCCGTTTTGGTCGTCTTCCTTTGCCTGGCAGCACTTTACGAAAGCTGGTCGATTCCCTTCTCGGTGATCATGGCGGTGCCCGTCGGCATTCTCGGAGCGCTGACGGCAGCAACGCTCTTCGGTCAGGCGAACGATGTCTATTTCAAAGTCGGCCTGCTGACGACCATCGGGCTGGCGGCGAAGAACGCGATCCTGATCGTCGAGTTCGCCAAGGACCGCATGGAAAGCGGCATGGGGCTCTACGAGGCGACATTGGAAGCGGCGAGATTGCGCCTGCGGCCGATCATCATGACCTCGCTTGCTTTCATTCTCGGCGTTGTGCCGCTGGCGATCGCGACAGGCGCGGGTTCGGCGGCACAGAACGCCATCGGTATCGGCGTTCTCGGCGGCATGCTGGCGGCGACGATGCTCGGAATTTTCTTCGTGCCGTCGTTTTTCGTCGTCATCCGACGCATCTTTGCCACAGGCGGCAAAAATGCGGCAGGAGTGTGATATAAATGCACTGTGATAATGCTGTCGGCGTTGCTACATTGCGCCCGACTGCTTCGGAATGGTGTTTTTGGTAAAACGAGGCGCGGCGGCCGATAGTGAAGCATGAAGCTTCGGACAAGAATTGACTTGCTCGAGTACAGGATGAAATGAATGGTATCTCTTCGTTTTGCCGCTACACCGGCATTATTGTTATTGTTGTCGGGCTGCGTTGTTGGCCCGGATCATGTTCCTCCTGAGATGCCGCTGCCCGCTAAATTCGGAGAGGGCGGAACGAAGAGTGTAGGCGATGTTGCTACTGCCGCCTGGTGGACCGCCTTCAACGACCCCAAACTGAATGGCTATGTCAAGGCCGGCCTCGATCAGAACCTAACTGTCCAGCAGGCGATCGAGCGCATCAATGCGGCCTCCGCCAACGTCACCACCGCCGGTGCCGGCGCCCTGCCGAACCTGACGGTCGGCGGCTCGCACACGATCAGCGGCCAGAAGGGCGAGCTGCGCACGCAGTTCGACACGCGCAACACCAGTGCCGGCGACGTCCAGCTGAGCTGGTTGCTCGATCTCTTCGGCCTCTACAAGCGCAGCACCGAGAGCGCGCTTGCTTCGCTCGATTCCGCCTACGCATCCGCCGATGTCGCCAAGCTGACCCTGGTGCAGGATCTCGTCTCGAGCTATATCGACGTTCGCTACTATCAACAGCGCCTGGCGCTCTCGAGAGCCAACCTGAAGTCGCGTCAGGAAACCTACGAGCTCACCAAATTCCAGCTTGAAGCCGGCGCCGCCTCGCGTCTTGACGTCGTCCAGGCCGAAGGCCTGGTACAATCGACGCTCGCCGAAATTCCCGGCCTCGAAACCAACATCCGCATATCAGCCCATCACATTGCCACGTTGCTCGGCCTGCCGGCCTCGGCCCTCGTCGACGAATTGCTGAAGGGTCATGGACAGCCCGTATTCCGGGGCGGCATCAACTCCGGCATCCCGGCAGACCTGATCCGCAACCGTCCCGACGTTCGCGTCGCGGAGCGCGATCTCGCCGCGGCAACGGCCAATATCGGTGTTGCCCAGGCACAGCTTTATCCGAGCATCTCGCTCAGCGGTTCGATCTCGCCGTCCTACATCAACCAGCGCGGCATCCATGGCGGCCTGACGCCTTGGTCCTTCGGTCCGACCCTCAACCTGCCGATCTTCGATGGCGGCCGCCTGCGCGCCAACGTCAAGTCTGCACAGTCCGACGCCGCGACCGCCTACCTCAACTGGAAATCGACGGTGCTGACCTCCGTCGAGCAGGTTGAGAACGCGCTAGCCGCTGTCCGGCGTGACGCCCGCACGGTCTCGGCACTCCAGGCCCAGGTGAAGACCACGCAGGAAACCCTCGAACTGTCGACTGCATCTTACAAGGACGGCGCCTCTTCGTTGCTCGACGTTCTCGACGCGCAGCGCCAGGTTTCGCTCGCCCAGGCAAGCCTTGCCCAGGCAGTTCAGCAGATGGCCAAGGACTATGTCTCCCTCAACATCGCGGTCGGCGGCGGCTATGCCCCCGGCGGCAAGACGACCGTAGCCAACACCACTGTCGTGGTAAAGCCGGCCAAGACCTGATCGGCTGCCTTGTGCCGTCTGGACATACACAGCCCCGCGATCGTCTCGCGGGGCTTTTTTCATATCGGCCGAGTTTGTATCGCGGATAATGCGCAATAAGATGAATTGGGAATCGACAAGCGAAAAGAGCTGAGGTAAAGCTCTGATTAAACGATTAATCAGAGCGCCGTCGATCATGGCTTCATCGCGTTCGGGACCGAACCTCAGCAGGATAGCGACGTCTCTCGGCGTCTCCGTCGCCACCGTCTCCAATGCGCTATCAGGCAAGGGCCGCGTCTCCGGCCAACTGGTCGAAAGGATTCGCGAGCATGCCGCCGAGCTCGGTTATGTCCCGAGCCAGGCCGGGCGGGCGCTCCGGACCGGCCGCAGCGGCGTTCTCGGCCTGGTGCTGCCCGATATCGCCAATCCGCTGTTCCCAAAGATCGCCCAGGCGATCGAATTCGCCGCCTCTGCCGCCGGTTACGGCGTGCTGATCGCCGATTCCCGCGGCGAGGTCGCCACCCAGACCGAGGCGATCAATCGGCTGGTCGAGCGCGGCGTCGACGGCATGGTCGTCATTCCCCGCCGCGCCACCCGCATCTCTTCGGCCGTCTGTCCTGTCGCCGTCATCGATACCCCATCGACGTCAGGCAACACAGTTGCTGCCGACCATTGGCAGGGGGGCAGCGAAATCGCCAGCCATCTCGCCGGCCTTGGCCATCGCCGCATCCTCATCATCGGCAACAATCAGGAATCCAGCGTCCAGAACGACCGCGCCGATGGCATCCGCTCCAGCATGCGCCCGGACATGCATGCGGAAACACTGTGGATCGACAGGCTCGAGCGGGATAGCGGCAGCGGCTGCCCGCTCGGTCTCGCCGAAAAAGTCAGGCAGGGTTTCACCGCCTTCGCAGCCCTCTCCGACCTGCAGGCGCTACGGGCGCTGACAGAGTTGCAGCAGGCCGGCGTCAACATTCCCGCCGATGTCAGCGTCACCGGCTTCGACGATCTCATCTGGTCGCCGGTCGTTACGCCGTCGTTGACGACGGTTCGTATGGACATGGACGCTATTGCCGGGATTGCCGTGTCGGCACTGGTGGATACCATAAGGGCGAGCAGCATCCGGCAGGGCATGCTCGTGACCGCCGAGGTCGACCGTGT
The DNA here is from genome assembly GCF_019793435.1 of Rhizobium redzepovicii. Taxonomy (GTDB): domain Bacteria; phylum Pseudomonadota; class Alphaproteobacteria; order Rhizobiales; family Rhizobiaceae; genus Rhizobium; species Rhizobium redzepovicii. The sequence continues at coordinate 13,681 of NZ_JAILYH010000008.1, forward strand.
CCCCATGCAGCTGATCGTCCGCCAATCATCCGGGCCTTGCGGACCCGGCACAAAAAACCTCAGAGATGGAGAACATGTAAGATGAAAAAAGCGCTCATTGCCTCGGCAGCACTCGCCGCCCTATCTCCGTTCGGAGCAACAGCAGCGGACCGCACATTGACCATCTCGGTCTATGCTTTTGCACAAGACGATTTCAAAACTCTGGTCTATGATCCCTTCGAAGCCAAATGCGGCTGCAAGCTCGTGGTCGAGACAGGCAATAGCGTCGAGCGTCTGGCCAAGATGGAAGCGAACAAGGCCAATCCCGTCGTCGACCTCGCCGCCGTTTCCATGGCCGATGCACTGGCTGCCTCCCGTGCAAGCCTGATCGACAAGGTCGACACCGCTAAGCTCGCCAATTTCGCCAAGCTCTACGACGTCGCCAAGGATCCGAACGGCGACGGCATGAGCGTCGGTTACACTTTCTATGCCACCTCGATCGCCTATCGTTCCGACAAGATGAAGATCGACTCCTGGGCCGATCTCCTGAAGCCGGAATATGTCGGCCACGTCGCCTTTCCGAACGTGACGACCAACCAGGGGCCGCCGGCGCTCTACATGCTGGGCCAGGCGCTCGGAAAGGACACGCCCGATCTGAAGGGTCCGATCGAGGCGCTGGGCGAGAAGAAGGACGACATCGTCACCTTCTACGAAAAATCCTCGCAGCTCGTACAGCTGATGCAGCAGGAGGAGATTTGGGCAGCGCCGATCGGCCGTTTCTCCTGGGCAGGCTTTACCAAGCTCGACGTTCCAGTCGCCTGGGCAACGCCGAAAGAGGGTCAGACCGGCGGCATGAATGTGCTGGTGCTGACGAAAGGTTCGAAGAACCAGGATCTCGCCTTGCAGTTCATGGATTTCTGGCTTTCGACCGACATCCAGACCAAACTCGCCGAAAAGCTGGTCGACAGTCCAGCAAACAGCGAGGTCAAGCTTTCCGAAGCCGCCGCCAACAACCTCACCTATGGCGAAGAAACGGCCAAGAGCCTCAAGCTGATCCCTTCGGCCGTCGCACTCGACAACCGCGCCGGCTGGCTGAAGTCATGGAACGACAAGGTCGGCCAGTAAGGCCTGCGTGAGAACCGGTCCCGGCGCCCTGCCGGGACCATCCTCTGTCCGCTCGAAAGGCGCCTCATGTTCCAGAACCGCGCAGAAGCCATGGCGCTGGCCTTGCCGGCAGCCGTCTTCGCGACCGTGGTCTTCCTGCTGCCCGTCGCAGTCTTGCTGTCGGAGGGCTTCCGTGCCGGCGGCGCCTGGACACTGTCGGCCTATGCCGGTTTCTTCTCCGAGACGCTGAACCGCACCGTTTTCCTGCGCAGCTTCCGGCTCGGCCTCGAAGTCACCGCCGTCTCGGCGGTCATCGGTTATGCCGCAGCCTTTGCTATTGTGAACCTGCCGCCGACTGGCAAGGGTCGCATGATCGGCCTCATCACCCTGCCGCTGATGATCTCGCCGGTGGCGCGCACCTATGCCTGGATCGTCATTCTCGGCCGCACCGGCATCGTCAACCAGGCGATAACGGGCCTCGGCCTCAGCGGCGAGCCGCTGCGGCTGCTGTTCACCGAGACCGCCGTGTTCATCGGCCTCCTGCAGCTCTTTCTGCCGCTGATGATCCTCTCCTTGATCAGTGCGCTCGAGAACATGCCGAAGGATGCGATTCCCGCTGCCCGCGTGCTCGGCGCCAACTGGTTCCAGGTCTTTTGGAAAGTCATCCTGCCGCTGACCAGGGAAGGCCTCGTCGTCGGCGGCACGCTTGTCTTCACCGGATCGCTGACCGCCTATATCACCCCTGCCGTGCTCGGCGGCTCCAAGGTGCTGATGTTGGAAACGCTGCTGTATCAGCAGGTTTCCGTCGCCAATGATTTCGTCTCGGCCAGCGTCATCGCCTTCATCCTGATCATCATGAGCTTTGCGGCCAACATCCTGCTGAAACGGCTTGCGACGGCAAGGAGCCGCCGATGACCCTGCGCCTGTTTTCGCCCATTGTGCTTTTCCTGCTGTTGGTCTTTCTGATCGGTCCCTTCCTGATCATCATCGCCGCGTCGCTGTCGGCAGGCGATACGCTGGCCTTCCCGCCGCAAGGACTGTCGCTGCGCTGGGTGATGAAGGTGTTCACCGTCGAGAGTTTCCGCGACAGCTTCGCCATGTCGATGTTCCTTGCCGTCTTCGGGACGCTCGCAGCCCTCGTCCTCGGCATCCCGGCCGCCTATGCCCTGTCGCGCTACCGGCTGCCGGCGGCCGAAACCGTCCGCACCGTCGTCTCGCTGCCGATCATCGTGCCCGGCATCATCGTCGGCCTGGCGCTGCTGCGTTATCTCGTCGTGCCCTTCGGCTTCAACATCACGCTGGCGCTCTTCTTTGCCCATACCGCCCTTGTACTGCCCTATGCCGTGCGCGTCGTCTCGGCGAGCCTCGACAATCTGCGCTCGGATATCGAGGAGGCCGCCGTCCTGCTCGGCTCCTCCAGGCTCGGCGCCTTCTTCCGCGTGGTGATACCGAATATCCGCGGCGGCATTCTTGCAGCCTTCATCCTCGGCTTTGTTACCAGCTTCAACCAGGTGCCTGTCTCCCTCTTCCTTTCCGGTCCCGGCGTCAGGACGCTGCCGGTCGACATGCTCGGCTACATGGAAACCACCTACGACCCGTCCATTGCGGCGCTCTCCGCCCTTCTCGCCTTTCTCTCCATCGGCATCGTCTTCCTCGCCGAACGTTTCCTGGGATTCTCGCGTTATGTCTGATGCCTATCTTCAACTCGACAAGCTGACGCTTGCCTATGGCGATACGGTTGCGGTCGGAAATCTCGACCTCGCGATCGGCAAGGGCGAACTGGTGGCGCTGCTCGGCCCCTCGGGCTGCGGCAAGACGACAACGATGCGCGCCATCGCCGGCCTGCTGACGCCTGCCTCCGGCCGCATCCGCCTCGACGGCGCCGATATCACCCGCGTCTCAGCCAACAAACGCGCCGTCGGCCTCGTCTTCCAGTCCTACGCGCTTTTCCCGCATCTGACGGTCCATGAGAATGTCGCTTTCGGCCTGCGTCTCAAAGGCATCTCGGGCGCCGATCTCGACGCCCGCGTCGGCGCTGGCCTCAAATCCGTCGGCCTCGCCGCCTTCGCGAGCCGCAAGCCGGCCGAACTCTCCGGCGGCCAGCAGCAGCGTGTGGCCCTCGCCCGCTCAATGGTGATGGAGCCGAAAGTGCTGCTGCTTGACGAGCCGCTCTCCAATCTCGATGCCCGGCTACGCCTCGAAATGCGCGCCGAATTGCAGCGCGTCCAGAAGGAAACCGGGGTCACCATGATCTTCGTGACTCACGATCAGGTGGAGGCTTTGGCGCTCGCCGACCGCATCGTCGTCATGCTGAACGGCGGCATTGAGCAGATCGGTACGCCTGAGGAGATCTACAATCATCCCGCCTCCGCCTTCGTCGCCGATTTCGTCGGCTTCGAGAATGTCTTTGCGCTGAAGGATGGAAAGCTTGCGACGCCGAACGGCCCAGTCGCGCTTTCCGCTCCGGTCGCAGACGCCGGGGCGGGCCTCGCCTGGCGTCCGCGCATGGTGAACCTTGGCTCCGGTCCATTCCAGGGCACCGTGCGCGGCACCTCTTTCGCCGGCAATACCCGCGAATATCTCCTTGATACGCCGCTTGGGCCCATCAAGGCCGAGATCGATGCACGCCTGCCGCCGCACGAGATCGGCAGCGCGCTCGCCTTCGACCTGCCGGTTGCCGGTGCGGCCAACCTCAAACGGTTCGGGTGAAGTCATGGGCGTCTGGATCGATACAGACATGGGCTTCGACGACATCGCCGCCATTCTGGTGGTGGCACAGTCGGAATTCGAAATCGACGGCATATCGCTGGTCTTCGGCAATGCGCCGCTGCCCCAGGTGAGAAGGAACGCCGCCGGCGCAGCCACTGCATTCGGCTGGAAGTTCCCCATCCACACCGGCCGCGCCATGCCGGTTCTCGGCAAGCTCGAAACCGCCCAGGCGATCCTCGGCGCAACCGGCATCCCGACGAGCGGCAGGAGCCTGCCGGAGGCATCAGCCCTTGCCGAAAGCGATGCCTTCTCAGCGCTTTGCCGCTGGCTGGAACGTGACGGCCAGCACCGCATCCTGGCGCTCGGACCGCTCACCAATATCGCCGCCGTGGCGCTCGCCCGCCCCGACCTCGCCGCCCGCATCGACGACCTCGTCTGGATGGGCGGCGGCGTCACATTGGGCAACCACACGGCGTCCGCTGAGTTCAACGCACTCGCCGATCCCGAAGCTCTGTCGATCGTCATCGCCCATGGCCTGCCGCTGCGCATGGTCGACCTCGACCTCTGCCGCAAGGTGCTGGCAAAGCCGGAGGATACCGAGCCGGTGCGCAATGCCGGCGGCACCAATGCCGAGCTGATCGCCGATCTATTTGCAGGTTACATTCGCATCGGCACCAGCCGCGGCCGTCCCGGTATGGCGATCTACGATCCTTCTGCCGCGGTCGCCTTCGTGGCTCCCGATATCGTCGGCTTCCGCCCCGCGCGCATCGACGTCGAGCTTCAGGGCAGCTTGACCCGTGGCCGCACCGTCGTCGAGACCCGCGCCACGCACGCGGCTTTCAATGCGCAATTCGCCGCCGAAATCGATGCCGATAGGGCGCGCGGGATCATTCTCGCCGCCTTGGTCAACGAGGCCCGCAAATGAACGCCACCCCTCGCCAAGAACCCGCCGATCTTAACGATCCCGCCTTGCGCGCCCGCGCCGTCGCGGCTGCACGCGGCGACGCCCCCTTCGATGTGCTGATTACCGGCGGCCGGCTGCTAGACGCGGTGACAGGCCTGATCCGGGAGGCCGATATCGGACTCGTCGGCGCGCTGATCGCAAGCGTCCATGCCCCGGCAAGCCGCACGGATGCGGCCGAGATCATCGATGCGGCGGGCAGCATCGCAACACCCGGCCTGATCGACACCCATATGCATATCGAAAGTTCGATGGTGACGCCGGCCGAATATGCGCGCGCCGTGCTGCCGCGCGGCGTCACCACCATCGTCTGGGATCCGCACGAATTCGGCAATGTCCATGGCCTTGATGGGGTGCGCTGGGCGATCGAGGCGGCACGCTCACTGCCGCTGCGCATGATCCTGCTCGCCCCCTCCTGCGTGCCGTCGGCACCGGGCCTGGAATTGGCCGGCGCCGATTTCGATGCCGCCGTCATCGCCGAGATGCTGCGCTCGCCGGCCGTAGGCGGCGTTGCCGAGGTCATGAACATGCGCGGCGTCATCGACGGCGATCCGCGCATGAACGCCATCGTCAATGCCGGTCTTGCCACTGGCAAGCTCGTTTGTGGCCATGCCCGCGGCCTTGGGGGTGCCGACCTCAACGCCTTCATGGCAGCGGGCGTCACCTCCGACCACGAACTTACTTCCGGCGCCGACCTCGCCGCCAAGCTTTCAGCCGGCCTGACGATCGAGCTGCGCGGCTCCCACGACCATCTGCTGCAGGAATTCGTCGAGGTGCTGAACGGTCTCGGCCACCTGCCCGCGACCGTGACGCTCTGCACCGACGACGTCTTTCCCGATGAACTCGATCAAAGCGGCGGCCTCGACGACGTCATCCGCCGCCTCGTGCGCTACGGCATGAAGCCGGAATGGGCGCTCTGCGCTGCGACCTTCAACGCCGCTCAGCGCCTGAAGCGCTCCGATCTCGGCCTTGTCGCCGCTGGCCGCCGCGCCGACATCGTGCTCTTCGAAGATCTTGAGGAATTCCGGGCGCGGCTGGTCATCTCAAGCGGCCGCATCGTCGCCCGCAACGGCAGCATGCAGGTCGACATCCAGCAGCTCGACACGGCGCCGCTTGAAAATTCGGTGAAGCTGCCGCAATTCACCGAGGATGATTTCCGCATCCCGTCGAGAGGCGAACGCGTCCGGGTCGCCACCATCGACCGCCCGCGTTTCACGCAATGGGGTGAGGCGGAGACGGAGGTCACGAATGGCTTCGTGGTACCGCCGGCCGGCAGCGCCATGATCGCCGTCGCCCATCGCCACGGCAAGGCCGACCGCATCCCGCGCCTCGGCTTCCTCACCGGCTGGGGCGACTGGCGCGGCGCCTTCTGCACCACCGTTTCGCATGACAGCCACAACCTCACCGTCTTCGGCGGCAATGCGCGCGACATGGCGCTCGCCGCCAACGCCGTCATATCAGCCGGCGGCGGCATGGCGGTCGCCAAAGACGGCGCGATCGAGGCAATCTTGCCGCTGCCGCTCTCCGGCCTGGTGACCGACGCATCGCTGAAGGACACAGCTTCGGCCTTCGCCGGCATCCGCAAGGCCATGGAAAAAATCGTCGACTGGAAACCGCCCTACCGGGTCTTCAAGGCCTGCTTCGGCGCCACGCTTGCCTGCAATGCCGGCCCGCACCAGACGGACCGGGGGATTGCCGATGTGGTGACGGGCAAGGTGCTGGAAAGCCCGGTGCTGGAGGTTTTGTAGGGTCGGGGCGCACAGACCGCAACCAAGGGATTGCGGTGCAGTCCCTCATCCGCCCTACGGGCCACCTTCTCCCCGAGAGGAGAAGAGGAGTCGAGACGTCGCAGCAACCCTCTTCTCCCCAGCGGGGAGAAGGTGGCCCGAAGGGTCGGATGAGAGGGTGCGGCAAACGCTTAAGTTTCCCTTTTCAACTCCCGCTCCACCAACGCCACCCAATAAGCCGCCCCATACCCAAGCGCCTCATCATTGAAATCGTAAGCGGTGTTGTGATGCAGCGCCCCGTCCACTGCCGGGCCGTTGCCGAGCCAGACGTAGCAGCCTGGCGAATTCTGCGCGAAGAAGGCAAAGTCGTCGCCTGCTGTCGACGGCGGAAAGCTTGTCCGCACCTTCCCGCCGAACACCGCGCCGGCGGCGGCAAGCGCTCGGGAGGTCGCATCCCCATCATTGACGACGGGCGGAATGCGCCGCTCGAAACGATAATCGGCCGATATGCCGTACATGGCGGCCGTTCCGCTGGCCAGCCGACCAATCTCGCTCTCCAACTGATCGCGCACATCGGGCGAATAAGCTCGCGCCGTCCCGCCGATCTCTACGATATCGGGAATGACATTCAAAGCCTTCGGGTCGCCCGCCTGCAGGAAACAGGCGCTGACAACCGCCGGCTGCAGCGGATCGACCACCCGCCCGACGATCGTCTGCAGCGATGACAGGAAGGTGGCGGCGGCCGTGATCGGATCGCGGCCGAGATGCGGCTTGGCGCCGTGCGTGCCGATGCCGCGAAAGGTGATGCGCCAGCTGTCGGAGGAGGCGAGCTGCGGCCCCTCGACCACGGCAATCTCGTCGACCGACAGTCCCGGCATATTGTGCAGCCCGTAGACAGCGTCGCAGGGGAAAAGCTTGAACAGCCCCTCCTCCACCATGCGCTTCGCGCCGCCACGGCCCTCTTCGGCCGGCTGGAAGATGAAATGCACCGTGCCCGAAAAACCCCGCGTCGCCGCCAGATGACGCGCGGCACCCAGCAGCATCGTGGTGTGGCCATCATGGCCGCAGGCATGCATCTTTCCGGGTACGGTCGATTTATAAGCCCGCTCCGCCGTTTCAGGCATGGCGAGCGCATCCATATCGGCCCTGAGCCCGATCCTGCGCGTGCCGTTGCCGACTGTGAGCGTGCCGACCACGCCGGTGCCGGCCAGCCCGCGATGCACCGTGATATTAGCCTCCTCGAGAAGCCTCGCGACGATGCCGGCAGTGCGCTCCTCCTCGAAGCCGAGTTCGGGATAGGCATGCAGATCGCGGCGCAAAGAGATCAGGAACGGCAGATCGTCCTTGATCCGGGCGGGGATGCTCATGAGCCTGAATGTCCTGTCAAGCGTAACGGGCGCCCATCGGCGCCCGCGTCAGATCATCCTTTGTTCATCAAACAGGCCGCAAGTTCAACCATCAAGTCTCTTCGACGAACACCTCTTCGCGCTTCTTCTTGACGCTCGGCAGGAAGACCACGATCAGCACGGCGACCGCGATCGCCAGCAGCGTGGCGCTGATCGGCCGTGTGACGAAGGTCATCGGATCGCCGCGCGACAGGATCATCGCCCGCCGCAGGTTCTCCTCAAGCAGTGGCCCGAGCACAAAGCCGAGCAGGAGCGGCGCCGGCTCGCAGCGAAGCTTTGCCAGCACGTAGCCGATCAACCCGAAGAAGGCGACGGCATAGAGGTCGTAGACATTGGCGTTGACGCTGTAGACCCCGATCGAGCAGAAGGCCATGATGACGGGGAAAAGCACGTAATAGGGCACGGTTAAGAGTTTCACCCAGAGCCCGATCAGCGGCAGGTTGAGGATAACCAGCATCAGGTTGCCGATCCACATCGAGGCGATGATGCCCCAGAACAGCGCCGGCTGCTCGGTGGCGACATTCGGTCCCGGGACGATCCCCTGAATGATCATCGCGCCGACCATCAGCGCCATGACGGGATTGGCCGGAATGCCGAGCGTCAAAAGCGGAATGAACGAGGTCTGCGCCCCTGCATTGTTGGCCGATTCCGGCCCCGCCACGCCGGCAACGGCGCCCTTGCCGAATTCCTCCGGCGTCTTCGACAGGCGTTTCTCCACCGTATAGGAGGCAAAGGAGGCAAGGATCGCGCCGCCACCCGGTAGAATGCCGAGCGCCGAACCGATCGCCGTGCCGCGAATGATCGGCGCAATCATTTCCTTGAATTCCTGACGAGACGGTAAAAGGCCGGACACCTTGGCCATTAGTACGGTACGTGTCGACTCGCCTTCGAGGTTGCGGAGGATTTCCGCCACGCCGAAGACACCGACGGCGAGCGCCACAAAATTCAGCCCGTCGGCATATTCGCGGATGCCGAGCGTGAAGCGCGGCGTGCCGGTATAGATGTCGGTGCCGACCAGACCGAGCAGCAACCCGAGCGCCACCATCGCTAAGGCCTTGACGACGGAGCCGTGCGCAAGCGCGATCGACGAAACGAGGCCGACGATCATCAGCGAGAAATATTCCGCCGAGCCGAATTGCAGCGCAATCGCGGTGAGCGGCGGCGCGAAGATCGCAACGAGGAAGGTCGAGACCGTGCCGGCAAAGAACGAACCGAGTGCTGCGATCGCAAGCGCTGCCCCCGCCCTGCCCTTGCGCGCCATCTGGTAACCGTCGATCGCGGTGACGGCGGAGGAGGATTCGCCCGGCATGTTGATGAGGATCGCCGTCGTCGAACCGCCGTACTGGGCGCCGTAATAGATACCGGCCAGCATGATCAGCGAGGAGACCGGTTCGAGCTGGAAGGTGATCGGCAAAAGCATGGCGATCGTCGCCGTGGCGCCGATACCGGGCAGCACCCCGATCAGCGTGCCGAGCAGCACGCCGATCAGGCAGAAAAGCAGATTGTCAAGAGTGCCGGCTGTCGCAAAACCGAGCGCGAGATTGCTGAAAAGGTCCATCATCGCCTCCTAGAACCGGACCCAGGGGCCGAAACGCTCGAACGGCAGGCCGAGGCCATAGCTGAAAACCGCAACCGAAAAGACCGTCAGCAGCAGCGAAAGGATGATCGCGAAGAACACGTTCATCTTTTGCGATGCGAAGCAGGCGATGAACGCGGTAAAAAACAGCGCCGGCGCAAATCCGAGCCCGCGCACCGTCAGCCCGAAAAAGACGGGCGCTGGCAGGATGAAGAACATGCCGCGCCAGGCGAAGAGACCGATCGGCTCTCCCTCGACGCGCAACGCCTGAATGAAGATGATCGCGCCGAGAAGCACGAGCACGCAGGCCAGCACCAGCGGAAAATAACCGGGTCCCATGCGCACCGCCGTGCCGAGGTCGAGCCCCAGCGACTGGATGGCGAAGAAAGCGCCGGTCGCGACGAAAAGCCCGCCGCAGATCGCATTGGTCGTATCGAAACTGATGGATTTCATGGTGTCTCCTGGAGTTGGAGATGGAGCGTCGTTGCTGCAGCGATTTCCCCTCATCCGCCTGCCGGCACCTTCGCCCCGCAAGCGGGGAGAAGAGGATCCGCCGCCGGCCTCTGCCACTATTCTTCGGGCAGGTCCTCTCCCCGTTCAGGGTCGAAAGGACGGGTCGAGACCAGTGGCTCGACCCCGGTCGGGTTAGGGTGAGGGGCTATTCCTGGCACATCCCTCACTAGTCCGCATATTCCCCCGCAGCCTCGATCACGGGCTTCCAGCGGGCTATCTCGCTTTCAAGCTTGGCCTTCAGCGCAGCCGGCGTCGCATCGGCGTCGGAGGATGGCGTCGTGCCGAGCTCGGCGAAACGGGCACCGACATTCGGGTCCTTCAGAGCAACCTGCAGCGACTTCGACAGGCGTTCGTTGATGGCGGCCGGCGTGCCCTTCGGCGTGTAGATGCCGTGCCAGATGCCGACTTCGAAGCCTGGCAGGCCGGCTTCAACTGCGGTCGGAATGTCCTTCATCACGTCGAGGCGCTTCGGCGAGGTCACGGCATAGGCCTTGATCGTGCCGCCCTGGATCTGCTTGGTCGTGTTGGTCGTCTGGTCGCACATGACGTCGACCTGGCCGCCGAGAAGGTCGGTCATGGCAGGGCCGGTGCCCTTGTAGGGAACGGTCGTGAGCTGTGTCTGGATGGCGCTCATGAACATCATGCCGCACAGATGCGAGGCCGCACCGATACCGGCATTCGCGACCGTCACCTTGTCCTTGTTGGCCTTGACGTATTCGATCAGGGCCTTGAGGTCGGTCGGCTCGAAATCCTTGCGCGCGACGATCGTCATCGGCACCTCGGTGACGAGGCCGACATAGTCGAAGGCACCGAGCGTGTCATAGGCGAGCTTGCGGTAGAGCGTGGCGCTGGTCGCCATGCCGATATGGTGAAGCAGGATCGTGTAGCCGTCGGGATCGGCGCTCGCCACGCGGCCGGCGCCGAGCGTCCCGCCGGCGCCGCCGACATTTTCGACGACGATCTGCTGACCGAGATCCTTCGACATGGATTCGGCGACGAGGCGCGCGACGGTGTCGGTCGGGCCGCCGGCCGCAAAGGGCACGACCATGGTGATGGTGCGTTCGGGATAGGTCTGCGCCGAAGCGGCGCCGGCGAGAAGAGAGACTGCGGCAGCCGCGGTCAGGCCAAGCATGGCCTTCAGAATTTTCATCGTTTCCTCCCTGATGAAACAAGCAAGCCCGCCGACACATCCTCCGCGCCGGGCATGACCTATTTGCCGCCGGGAAAAACCGACCCGCAATCAGTGCGGCCACTTTTGACAGACGATTTTGCGTCAGTGCGATGCAGCATGGGTCGATTTGGAAACAAACGGCTTGTGCGATGGGTGGATTTCCACCCATAACGAACACAGGCAACCGCCGAGATTAGTCCTCGGTGGTCAGCATCCGCTTGTCGAGGCCATATTTCTGCATCTTTTCGTAGAGGGTCTTCCGGGAAATGCCGAGTGTCTCATAGACCGGCTTGAGGCTGCCGCCATGCGCCACCAGCGCGCTGGCAATGACACCCCGCTCGAATTCGGCGACGCGCTCCGCAAGCCCGGTCGCCTCGCCGGTCTGTGGGCCGCCATCGTCGAGACCGAGAACCAAACGGTCGGCCGCATTCCTCAGTTCACGCACATTGCCCGGCCAGTCGCGCTGGGCGATGTCGGAGATCACCTCGGGCGGCACGGCCACCTCGTCGCGGCCGTAGCGGGCGGCGGCTTCCCGCACCAACTGCAGAAAGAGCAGTGGAACGTCCGCCCGCCGCTGCGACAGCGACGGCACATGCAGCGTCGCAACGTTCAGCCGGTAGAACAGGTCGGCGCGGAAACGCCCCGCCGCCACCTCCGCCTCGAGATCCACCTTGCTAGTCGCGATAAAGCGCACGTCAAGTGCCACCGTCTCATTCGATCCCAACCGGGAAATCATCCGCTCCTGCAGCACCCGTAGGAACTTTGCCTGCAGGTCGAAGGGCATGGAGCCGATTTCATCAAGCAGAATGGTGCCGCCGCGCCCGTGTTCGAATTTTCCGTAACGCGGCCTTACCGCGCCCGGAAAGGCGCCGACCTCATGGCCGAAAAGCTCGCTCTCGATCAGGTTCGCCGGCAGGGCGGCGCAATTGATTGCGATGAACGGCCGGCTTGCCCGGCCGCTGATATCGTGGAGCGCCCGCGCCACCACCTCCTTGCCGGCTCCCGTCTCGCCGACAATGAGCGTATCGGCATCGCTCGCCCCGATCGCACGGATGCGATAGCGCAGGTCCACCATCACCTGCGTGCGCCCCGGCAGCCGCGCCTCGATATCGTCGCGTTTGCCGGCGACCGCCTTCAGCAGCCGGTTTTCAAGCACGAGGCCGCGCCGCTCCATCGCCCGGCGGATGACGCCGGCGAGCATTTCGGGCGTGAACGGCTTCTCGATGAAATCATAGGCGCCTTCGCGCATCGCCTTCACCGCAAGCTGCACGTCGCCGTGGCCGGTGACGAGAATGACCGGCACCTCCGGATCGATCTCGCGGATCTTCTGCATCAGCGTCATGCCATCAATGCCGGGCATGCGGATATCGCTGACGACGACGCCGGGAAAGCTGTAGCCGATCAGTTCCAGCACATGGTCGCCGTTGGAAAAGGTCTCGACGCTGAAGCCTGATAGTTCCAGCGCCTGCGCCGTCGAACGGCGCAACTCCTCCTCGTCATCGACCAGAAGGATCTTCGCATCGTTCATTCCGCCGCCTCCGGCATCAGCCCCGCCGCCGATTGCAGCTCGATGCGGAACACCGCACCGCCGTCAGGATGATTGACGGCGGCAAGGCTGCCGCCGAAGTCCTTGACGATATTGTAGGAGATCGAAAGCCCGAGGCCGAGACCCTTGCCAACGCCTTTGGTCGTGAAGAACGGGTCAAAGATGCGCTCGCCGATTGCCGGTGGCACGCCCGGCCCATGGTCGCGTACCGTCAACACCACCTTGCCGGCTTCCTCGAAGGCCGAAATCTCGATGCGCCTGTCGTCCAGGCCTTCCACGGCATCGGCCGCATTGGAAATCACATTCACCAGCACCTGCTGCAAACGCACCGAGCCGGCACGCACCACCGGCGGACGCGGCCCGAGATCGAGCAACAGCTCTGCTTCCGCCGCCTTCAGCCGCCAGGCGATGATCTCGAGCGTATCGCGCATAGCCTCGTCGAGCGAAACAGGACCGAGCTTCTCGTTCGGCTTACGGGCGAAGTTGCGCAGGTGACGGCTGATCGATGCCATCCGGTCGATCAGCCCGCCGATGCGCCGGATATTGTCCCGCGCCTCCTCCGTCCGACCGCGATCAATGAGCACCGAGGCGCTGTCCGTATAGGTCTTGGCGGCGGCGAGCGGCTGGTTGAACTCGTGGGAAAGGGCAGCCGACATCTGTCCGAGACCGGCAAGTTTTCCGGCCTGGATGAGGTCGGCCTGGGTCTGGCGCAGCTGCTGCTCGGTCAACCGCCGCTCGGCTATTTCCTCTTCGATGCGGCTGTTGACGCGAGCAAGGTCGGCCGTGCGTTCCTCGACGCGCCGTTCCAGCTCGTTGCGGGCCTCGGCCTGCAACTGCATGCGCTCGGCAAGCCGCGCCCGCCGTTGGCGCAGAACTGCGACCGCAAGCCCGGCGATGCAGAGGATGAGAAAGACGGCCGCAAGCGCCGTGCGCGCCTGGGCGCGAATGGAACTCGTTTCCATCAGCACGTTCACCGTCCAATCTTCGGTCGGCATGTAGTGCGAGAGCACCAGATATTCGCTAGACCCGCGCTCGCCGTTAAGCGTCATCAGCTCATGCGGCTCAAAGCGCTGGCGCGACACCGGCAACTCTGTCAGCCTGGCATTGGCATAACGCCGCGACGCTTCCGTCCGTGCGATACGGTCAGCCGTCAGCGGCAGGATCGCCCCGTACAGCCATTCCGGGCTGCCCGACATGAAGATGATACCCTCCGGATCGGAAACGAAGATCTTGTATTCGCCGCCGCCCCAGGAGGCTTCGATCATGTCGATATCGACCTTGAAGACGATGACGCCACGAATATCCGCCTCCACCCTGATAGGCGCCGAGAAATAATAGCCGCGCTTTAGCGAGGTAGTGCCGAGTGCATAGAACCGCGCCTGCCGGCCTTCGATCGCGTCCTGGAAATAAGGCCGGTAGCTGAAATTCTGCCCGACGAAGCTTCCCGGTCCATCGTAATTGCTGGCCGCGATGGTCTCTCCATCAGGTTTGACCACATAAATGTCGGAGGATTTCAGCAGGCCGTTGATCTCCTTGAGATAGAGATTGGCCGCATCGCGCAAGACCGCATCCTCGGGTGCACTCACCAGTTCCTTGATGTCGTCGTGATCGGCGATCAGTGCCGGCAGCGCCTCGTAGCGGTTGAGGTGACCGCTGAGGGCCGAGACGGCAAGGCGCAACGCCGTTCCCGCCTGCGCCGAGGCTTCCCCCATATAGGCGCGCGTCGCGATCGCGCTTCCATAGGTGAAGAAGGCGAAGATGATCACCGGCACCACCAGCAACGCCGCTATCGCACGATATCTCGAAGACAGATCCGGCTCCTCCCCTTTCCGCCTCCACTCCCCAGTGAGGCATACCCAAGTCTAATAATACCGGCAGCGATTTCCAAGGGCCGTCGAACTTGACACCCGGCAAAGGCCGATATCCTATTGCTGCATCGCAAGGGAACCCTATCATGAGTGACGACAACACGCCCGCCGATAGCAAGCTCACCAGCTCCAAGCGGCGCTGGGCGGCTGAGGGCAAGTTCCTGACTGGTCGCATAGCCCGCCCTGAAACCGAGCGCCTGCCGCCCGGCCAGCACCTCGTCAAGAACTGGCCGGTGCTCGATCTCGGCCAGCAGCCCGTCATATCCACCGAAACCTGGCGTCTCGAAGTGCGCGGCCTTGTCGAAACCCCGCTCACCCTCACCTGGGCCAACTTCCACGCGATTGAGCAGAGCACCAAGGTCAGCGATATCCACTGCGTCACCACCTGGTCGCGCTACGACAACAAATGGAAGGGTGTTTCCACGCGCGATCTGCTCGATCTCGCCATGCCGAAGCCGGAAGCCGCTTACGTCATGCTGACGAGTTATGATGGCTATACCACCAACCTGCCGCTTGCCGACTTCGCCGCCGAGGACGCGATCCTAGTGACATCCTGGGAAGGCCTGCCGCTGACGCCGGACCACGGCGGCCCGATGCGCCTCGTCGTGCCGCATCTTTACTTCTGGAAAAGCGCCAAATGGCTGCGCCGCATCGAACTGATGCCGGAGGACGAAGCCGGCTTCTGGGAAAAGAACGGCTATCATATGTATGGCGATCCGTGGCGCGAGCAGCGCTATTCCGACGATTGAGTCTTCGGCCGCAGAAAGCGGCCCAGCGCAAGGACACCAAGCCCGAGCATCAAGGCGAGCGCCGTCAGCGACGCCATGCTGGCGGGATGAAGCGGCACCTTGCTCCAGCGTGGATTGACGAGACCGGCGGTGTTGAAGGCCTCGCCGCTGAACCGGCAGGTGATGAGCGCAAGCCCGCGCCGCACCATGTCGGCGTCGACCGCGGAAATGATTTCACTCGCCACAGCCCGCTCCCCTGGCATCTCGCGCATCGCCATCAACACAGCTTTCGTCGCCGCGAGGTAGGCGTGGGCGCATTCGTTGAAGGGACTTTCCTCGTCGGCCACGCTGCCCGGCATCCGCCCCCAAAGACAATAGGAATATTGGATTTCGGCATAGTTCAGAACGCGGCGGAAGGGCTCGTTTGTATCGACTGCGCGGGACACAGGCCGATAATTCGGCCGCGATAGTGCGAAATCACCGCCATCTCGCCATGCGAAATTTCTGGGATATCGAGACCCGCTTGGCTGCCGCCGGCGCTGCGACTATGAGCAAGGGCGTTTTCAGCAGGCATGCAAAAGAAGGCGGCGGCAAAGGCCGCCGACAGGATTGATATGGCTCTGCTGCTTTTCATGGTCGCTTGAAAACCCAAGGGCGCCGGCAAAACGGCGCCCTTCATTGCGTTCAGCGGAGTGCCGTTGCCGGCCGGCTCCGCTGGCCGCCCTTCGCAGCAAGCCGCTTTTCCGCCAGCGCCCCGAAGCCAAGGCCAAGTGTTGCCCAGAGGATCGCATGCATGGCGAGCGTTGTCGTCCGGAAACGCCAGAGCACCATGGCCGAGAAGTTCTCCGGCACCTCGTTGATCGGCGGCAGCAGATAGAGCACGAGCACGATGAAGACGAGATAGGCGATGCCGGCAATGATCGCGCCGTTCCAGAGGCCGAAACGCTCGGAAAGACGGCGCGACAGCGCCACCGCGGCAATCAGCGCGGCGAGCGAGACGACAATCATCAGGAAGAACAGCTCGGTCCTGACGCCGATCGTATCGGCATTGCCGACCGCCGGCGGGTTGGCCGGATATTTGATAGCGGGAACGAGCACGATCGCCACGTAGGCGAAAATGGCGATGACCGCCGAGGTGCCGCGCGCCGAAAGATTGCTGACGCGGCCGTGCACGAAAGCAAAAGCGAGCGCGAAAAGCCCGCCGACGGCGATGCTGTAAGCCATGACGCCGGTGAAAAGGCCGAGACCGGCCTGGGTGGCCCGGCTGACGATTTCAGGTTCGGCAGCTTCGCCGGCCGCCTGGGCGCTCGCCTCCTCGAAAGCGATCGCCGCATCGACCAGCGGCTCGCCGAAGACATGGGCGAAAGCGAAAACGAGGATGCCACCGAGCAGCCCCGCGAGCATGCCGCGAAGGAGAAGGTTTCCAACCATGTCAATATCTCCCTAGTGGCAGGGAAAGCCAAGGAGATGGCGGGCGTCATGCACGAATTCGTGCACATACATGCCGTTGAACAGCGCCATCGCGCCTTCCTCGGTGCCAACGAAATAGATGGCGATAAGCATCAGCAGGCCGCCGAAGATCGCCCAGGGCAGGATTTCGCCGACGGGGATCGGGGCCGGCGCCGCGGCGGGCGCGAAAGTGGTGTCAGACATGTATTCCTCCGGAATGACGCGTTCAGTCGAAAGAGTGTTTGTGCGGTAAGGTCTGACTTCCAGCGTGAAAAAGCTTCAACACGCTGGTCACAGTGGCGCGACCGCGCCGGATTTCCACCGGCTTCCAAACCCGCAACAACACGGTTATATCTGCTCGCCGAAGAGACTGTCAACGAAACTTCACGAGCCGGCAAAGGGCCGTCCCACTGCACCCCGGGAGATCGGAAGACTGTGAATACGCGCCTCACCTGGATCTGCCACGGCGCGACGACGGCGAGCCGCAAGACGCTGTTCCCACTTGACGAACCGCTGGAAGGCAAGGCGGCGGAAGACGCCGGCCGGATGGCTGCCCCACCCCGCGCCGACCGTATCGCCACCAGCCCCGCTTTGCGCGCCCGCCAGACCGCTGACGCGCTCCGCCTCGAAGCCCGGATAGATCAGGCGCTGCGTGACTGCGACCATGGCCGCTGGGCCGGCAGGTCGATCACAACGATCGAGGCCGAAGAGCCGGAGAACCTCGTGGCCTGGATGAGCGATCCGGAAGCGGCCCCGCATGGTGGCGAAAGCCTTCTTGATCTCAGAACACGCGTCGCCGGCTGGATGGACGGTGAATCCGCCCTCGGCGGCCATGTGATTGCCATCAGCCACGCGGCCGTGATCCGGGCGGCGGTCGCCCATGTGCTTCAGGCGCCGCACTCCTCCTTCTGGCGGAGCGATATCGAGCCGCTCGCCATCGTTTGCATGACCAGCAATGGCAGCCGCTGGTCTCTGCGCTTTCCGTATTAGCGGCTCCTCATTTTATCCAGCCTTACACAAGCAAATCGCGTCATCTCTATTGAACCGGGTTTGACCGGGACTACTTCCTTTCCCAAGGAGATGGAAGAATGACATATGATTGGAGTGGGGAGCGCACGCGTCGTCTGCGTTTGATGCGTGTCGCCACAATCACGGTTCTGGTCGGTCTCATCGTCAGCGTTCCGCTGCTGATCGTCACCGCCTGAAGCACGAGAAAAGGCGAGCGATGCACCAGCACGCTCGCCTTCGTTCTTTCCCGTCCCGGCTCAGCATCCTCAGTCCCTCAACGGTGCAGCAACAGGCTGCCGCCTCCAAAAATTCGCCTTCTGGTTTCAACGAACATTTCAGACTTTCATGATAGTTCGGCAGATGGTGGAGATGGAGAAGGCCACATGCCGGTGTTTTTCCAGAGCAGGGCCGGAAGGCAATGCGTATCGATCGTCGGGCTTGGGATAACTCTCTGGCTCCTCGGCGCGCTTTTGCAGCTTGACGACAGCCTTGTCTTCTTCATGACCGGTTTCGGCGAATACGGCGCCGACAAACTCGTTCTGGCGCTTGGCATCGCCGGCGCCATGAGCTTCATCTATTCGGTGCTGCGCATCGCCGACCTGCGCAAGGAAACGGAACTGCGCGCCGCCGCCCAGGCGAAGGCCGATTGGACCGCGACCCACGACCATCTGACCAAGCTGCCGAACCGCTACGCCTTCGAACGCAAGATCCTCTCACGGCCGATCAAGGACGACGAGGACCAGATCGAGGAGTGGGACGAGAACGTCACGCTTTTCTCCGTCGATCTCGACGGCTTCAAGAAAGTCAACGATCTCGTCGGCCACAAGGGGGGCGACATTCTGCTGATCGAGGTTGCCCGGCGGATCTGCGCGCTCGGCAATGCCGATTGCGTCTATCGATTCGGCGGCGACGAATTCATCATTGTAGCCTTTGCCCTGACAGCGCAGCGGGAGGAGCGCTTTGCCAAGCTGCTGATCCAGGCGGTCACCAGGCCGATCCATATCGATGGTTTTGCCGTCGAAGTCGGCGCCAGCGTCGGCTACGACCGCTGGGCCGAGGGAACCGAACCGCTGGAGGATGCCGCTCATCGGGCCGACCTCGCCATGTACGAGGCGAAATCACGCGGCCCCAACCATTATTTCGTTTTCGAACCGGCCATGCAGGACAAGGTCACGGAACGCGCAGCGCTGGAAACCAGATTGCGCGCCGCAATCTCCAGCAAGGCGATCAAACCCTTTTATCAGCCGCTGATCGACCTGAAGACCGGTCAGCTCTGCGGCTTCGAGGCCTTGGCGCGCTGGATCAGTGACGATGGCGTCAACATACCGCCGCCTGTTTTCATCGATATCGCCGAGGAAAACGGGATGATCACCGCATTGTTCGAGGATCTTCTCGCCCAGGCCTGCAGCGACGCACTCACCTGGCCGGACCATGTGATGTTGTCCTTCAACGTCTCGCCGGTGCAGATGGAAGACAGGCTTCTGACGTCGCGTATTCTCAAAGTCCTTGCGGCAAGCCGGCTGCCGCCGCAGCGCCTGGAGGTGGAGATCACCGAGAACGCGCTGATCCAGGATCCCGTCGTCGCCGCCGTCATCCTCGACGAGCTGCACGCGGCCGGCATCCAGATCGCGCTCGACGATTTCGGCACGGGCTATTCGAGTCTGGCCCAGCTCGCCCGTTATCATTTCGACAAGATCAAGATCGACAAAAGCTTCATCGCCACCTATCGCGGCGACGAACGCCAGGAAAAGATCGTCCGCGCTATGCTTGGCCTCGGCCGGAGCCTCAACATCAAGACGACTGCCGAAGGCGTCGAGGAGCACGGCCAGCTTGCCTTCCTGCTGCAGCTTGGCTGCGACATCGGCCAAGGCTATCTTTTCGGCAAGGCAATGCCCGCCGCCGAGGCGGGCATCTTCATCAGCGATCGCAATGCCAGTCTGGCCTCCACGGCCTGACGCTATGTCTTAAAAAACTTGGCGCAGGATCACGAAGAGCACGAAGGCGATCGCGATCGAGGCCGGCAGGGTCAGCACCCAGGCCATTAGCATATTGCGCACGGTTGACCATTGCAGGCCGGAACCGTTCGCCGCCATGGTGCCGGCGACGCCTGACGACAGGACATGCGTGGTCGAGACCGGCAGGCCGAGGTGATCGGCCGAAGCGATGGTGACCATCGCCACGACTTCGGCTGCCGCGCCCTGGCCGTAAGTCAGGTGCGTCTTGCCGATCTTTTCGCCGACGGTGACGACGATGCGCTTCCAGCCCACCATCGTGCCGAGGCCAAGCGCGATCGCGACCGCCACCTTCACCCAAAGCGGGATGAACTTCGTCGCGTTGTCGACCGCCTTGTGGTAGTTCGTCACCGCGCTGAGATCGCCGGCATCCATCGGTAGCAGCTTCTGCTTGTCGATCAGCTTCAGCGCCTCGCCGATCAGGTAGATGTCGTTGCGGACGTTGCCGACGAGATTGGTCGGCACCGCTTCGAGCGTCGGGAAGGCCGCGACTTCGGCGCTTGTCCGATGGATATATTGCTGCAGGGCCGGTGTCGTCGCGTCCGTCCAGATCTTGTTCTTGACCGCGTTGCTGACCTCCGCCTTGTAGTCCGTGACGGTAACGCCCGGCTTCACATATTTGGCGAGCGCGGATTCGACCTGGACCGATGCCGACTTGTAGGCCTCGAGATAGTTCACATCAGGCGTGCGGTTCAGCGCGAAGGCCGTCGGCACCAGGCCGATCAGGATGAGCATGATCAGACCCATGCCCTTCTGGCCGTCGTTGGAGCCGTGGGCGAAGCTGACGCCGGTGCAGGTGAAGATCAGGATCGCGCGGATCCAAAGCGGCGGCGGCTGGTTGCCCTTCGGTTCGGCATAGAGCGCATTGTTGCGCACCAGAAGCTTCATCACCAGCAGCAGAACCGCGGATAGACCGAAGCCGATCAGCGGCGAGATCAGCAGCGACAGGCCGATATTGGTCGCCTGCGACCCGTCGACACCGCTCGTCGCCGTGCCTGCCGGCGCCAGGAACTGATTGGCGAGGCCGACGCCGATGATTGATCCCACGAGCGTATGCGAGCTCGACGATGGCAGACCGAGATACCAGGTGCCGAGGTTCCAGACGATCGCGGCGATCAGCAGCGCAAAGACCATGGCAAGGCCGGAGCCGGAGCCGACCTGCAGGATCAGTTCCACCGGCAGCAGCGCCAGAATGCCGAAAGCGACGGCGCCGCTCGAGGTCAGCACCCCGAGGAAGTTGAAGAAGCCCGACCAGATGACGGCGAATTCGGCCGGCATGGAACGGGTGTAGATGACGGTGGCGACGGCATTGGCCGTATCGTGGAAACCGTTGACGAATTCGAAACCGAGCGCGATCAGCAGCGCAAGGCCGAGCAGAATCCAGGGAACGGCAACTGCGGTTGTCAGGTCGCGTCCGAGTGCATAGGCGACATATCCAAGACCGCAGACCAGAACGAGCGCGAAGAGCGGCAAGAACCATTTGCCTGATGAATTTGAGCTGTGGAGCGGGTGGGAAGTGTCGCTATGAACCTGGCTGGGGGCAATATCGGCCATGGCATAGTTCCTTATTCCGTTTTGCAAGTTTGCCTTTTGTTAATAGTTCCGCAGCATGAAGCTCTCGTGACGTGTTCGGGTCCGCTCCGTAACGCACTGACATCAGGCGATATTGGCCGTCGCAGACTTGCCGCCCGGCGCATCCTGTGAGATGCCGCGTCACATTCCCAGCCGGACAGGATGATATAGGATGTGCAGGGAGAAAACATGCGACGGGCGAACAGATGCCTTTCCGTCCGCTGCCCCGACCCTAAGTTCGGTCATCGTGACGACTGCGCGGAGCCCCGAAGATCATGTCATCGACCGACTTCCTCCTGACCTTCAATGCCGGCTCCTCCACGATCAAGATCGGCATCTTCGCCATGGATGGCGGCGAGGCGCGGCGAATCGGCAAGGGGGTGATCGATTTCCGCGCCGAACCGCGCTCGCTCGGTCTGAGCCAGGGAGCGCAGACGGTCGACATGCCGTTGAAGGCCGAGGTGACGGAAGACCTGCACGGCGTTATCGATGAGGTCCTCGGACTTCTCGCCGATCATTTCGACATTGCCGCCACCCGCGCCGCCGGCCACCGCGTCGTCCATGGCGGCGACCGTTTCACCGGTGCAATCGCCCTCGACGCAGCCGCAATCGATGGCGTCGATGCGCTGACGCCGCTGGCACCCCTGCATCAGCCGCAGGCGCTGCGGTTCATCCGAGCGCTCACGCATCTGAAACCGCATCTTGCCCAGACGGCGTCCTTCGACACCGCCTTCCATGCCACGCAGGACGATCTCGTTCGCCGCTTCGCCATTCCTCGTGCGTTGCATGCGGAAGGCATCAAGCGTTACGGCTTTCATGGCCTTTCCTATAAATTCATCGCCGGCGAGCTAACCCGCAAGGCGCCGCAAGCGGCAAAGGCAGTGGTCGCCCATCTCGGCAGCGGCGCCAGCCTCTGTGCGCTCGATCAAGGCGTCAGCCGCGACTGCAGCATGGGCTTTTCGACGCTCGACGGCATCCCGATGGCGACGCGCCCGGGCTCACTCGATCCCGGCGTCATTCTGCATCTAGCCGGTCAGCGGAAACAATCCTTCGAAGAGATCGAAGATCTGCTCTATCACCGCTCCGGCCTGCTCGGGGTCTCCGGCATCAGCGCCGATATCCGCGACCTTTTGAACGACACACGGCCGGAGGCGCGCCAGGCAATCGACCTCTTCACGCTGCGCATTGCCGGCGAAATCGGCCGCATGGCTGTAACGCTCGGCGGCCTTGATGCAGTCGTCTTCACTGCTGGTATCGGCGAGCATCAGCCGGAGATCCGCGCCGGCGTAGCGAAACGGCTCTCCTGGCTCGGCCTTGCGGTCGACGAAAAGGCCAATATCGCCAATGAATTCACGATCAGCACCGGGGAAAGTCGTATCACCGCCCACGTCATCGCCACCGATGAGGAGCAGGTTATCGCCGACGAGGCGCTGTCCATTCTTGGCACTGGCTGATCGAGATCAAACAACATGCCGGCGCCAGCCGGTAGAACAAGCGTTAAAGACGTTTTCGAACGGGAGAAACCCATGGAGAAGCATGTCTCGACCGCCGCCCTGACCGACGCCGAACTCACCCTGACCGACCGCTATTGGCGAGCCGCCAATTATCTCTCGGTCGGGCAGATCTATCTGCTTGCCAATCCCCTGCTGCGCGAGCCGCTGAAACCGGAGCACATCAAGCCCCGCCTGCTCGGCCACTGGGGCACGACACCCGGCCTCAACTTCGTCTATGCGCATCTAAACCGTCTGATCCGCGCCCGCGATCTCGACGTCATATACATATGCGGCCCCGGCCATGGCGGGCCTGGTATGGTCGCCAATACCTATCTCGAAGGCAGCTACAGCGAGCTATACCCTGACATATCCGAGGACGCCGAAGGCATGCGCAAGCTTTTCCGGCAATTCTCCTTCCCGGGCGGCATCCCGAGCCATGCAGCGCCAGAAACCCCCGGTTCCATTCACGAGGGCGGCGAACTCGGCTACGCCCTCGTCCATGCCTATGGCGCAGCCTTTGACAACCCCGATCTGATCGTCGCCTGCGTCGTCGGCGATGGCGAGGCCGAGACCGGGCCGCTGGCCGCCAGCTGGCATTCCAACAAATTCCTCAATCCTGCCCGCGACGGCGCCGTGCTGCCGATCCTGCATCTGAACGGCTACAAGATCGCCAACCCGACGATTCTCGGCCGTGCGGGTGACGATGACCTCCGGCGCCTCTTCGAAGGCTACGGCTACGAACCCTTCTTCGTCGAAGGACACGAGCCGCACGACATGCATCAGCAGATGGCGGCGACAATGGACCAGGTCTTCGACGGCATCCGCGAGATCCAGAAGCATGCCCGCAACGGTCAGGCCGCGAAGGGCTGCCCGCGCTGGCCGATGATCGTGCTGCGTAGCCCCAAGGGCTGGACGGGCCCGAAGGAGGTCGACGGCAAGAAAGTGGAAGGCTTCTGGCGCGCTCATCAAGTGCCGGTATCCAACTGCCGCGGAAACGATGGCCATCGTAATATCCTCGAGGATTGGATGCGCAGCTACGATCCGGAAGATCTTTTCGGCGCCGACGGCCGGCTCAAGCCCGAGTTGCGGGCACTCGCCCCTGCCGGCAAACGTCGCATGGGCGCCAATCCCCACACCAATGGCGGCTTGCTTCGCAAAGAACTCGATGTTCCCGATATAAGCGACTATGCGGTCGATATCGGCAAGCGCGGCAGCGCCATGGTGCAGTCGACGGAGATCCTCGGCCATTACCTGCGTGACACGATGAAGCGCAACGCGGAGGCTGCCAACTTCCGTATCTTCGGCCCCGATGAGACGGAATCGAACCGTCTCGGCAGCGTCTTCGAAGTCACCGACCGCATCTGGATGGAAGGTATCGAACCCTACGATATCAACCTCTCCCGGGATGGGCGCGTCATGGAGGTGCTCTCCGAACATCTCTGCCAGGGCTGGCTGGAAGGCTACCTGCTGACCGGCCGGCACGGCCTCTTCTCCTGCTACGAGGCCTTCATCCACATCATCGATTCCATGTTCAACCAGCACGCCAAATGGCTGAAGGTGACGCGCGAGCTCGAATGGCGAAAGCCGATCTCATCGCTGAACTATCTGCTGACGTCGCATGTCTGGCGCCAGGACCATAACGGCTTCAGCCATCAGGATCCGGGTTTCGTCGATCTCGTCGCCAACAAGAAGGCCGACATCGTCCGCATTTATCTGCCGCCGGATGCCAACACCCTGCTCTGGGTCGGCGACCATTGCCTGCGCACCTACGATCGCATCAACGTCATCGTCGCCGGCAAACAGCCGGAACCGCAATGGCTGTCGATGGACGAGGCGGTGAAACACTGCGAGGCCGGCATCGGCATCTGGCGCTGGGCGAGCAACGAGGAAGACACGATTTCTCCCGACCTCGTCATGGCCTGCGCCGGCGACGTGCCGACCCTGGAAACGCTCGCTGCCGTCGACCTTTTGCGCAAGGCCATTCCGGAACTGAAGATTCGCACCGTCAACATCGTTGATCTGATGGCACTGCAATCCAAAGATCAGCATCCGCACGGCCTGACCGATGAGGCCTTCGATGCGATCTTCACATCAGACAAGCCGGTGATTTTCGCCTATCACGGCTATCCCTATCTTATTCACCGGCTGACCTATAAACGCACCAACCACCGCAACATTCATGTCCGCGGCTTCATCGAGGAGGGCACGACGACGACACCCTTCGACATGACCGTCCTCAACCAACTCGACCGCTTCCACCTCGCCATCGAAGCGATCGAACGCGTCCCGGGTCTCAAGGAGAAGGCGTCGGATGCACTCACCGCCTTCCGTGGCCAGCTTGCCAAGCATCACGACTATGTCAGGGAGTATGGCGAGGACATGCCAGAGGTGCAGAACTGGACGTGGCCGGCGGCATAACGGATCCGAGCTCGGGAATGCGTCGTAGGTCAATGCCCGAAACCTATGCGCGCTCGAGCCGAACCTTCTCTTTCACGCGCCAGACCCGCGGCGTTTCTCCCGTATATTTGAGAAAGAAGCGCGAGAAATAGGCGGGGTCGGCAAAGCCGAGCCGGAAGGAGATCTCCTGAACGCTGCTGAGCGTAAAAACGAGCTGCCGTTTTGCCTCCTCGATGAGTTTGCCGGCGATCAACTCGTGTGGGGTACTGCCGGTCGTCGACCGAACGATGCGGGTGAGATGCGTCGGCGAAATTCCAAGCTCGCTGGCGTAGAAGGAAGCGGGCTTGTGCGATCGAAAATGTTGTTGAAGAAGCTCGTTGAGTATCTCCATGCGCCGCTCATTCTCATTCGACACAAGCTCATAACTGTTTCCCTCATGGGAAATTCTCGCCGTCAGCCGCAGCGCCAGAGCAACGTAAGCGCCGAGCGTCTCGTTGCGGCCGCTGCGGCGATTTTCGAACTCGTCGCCCAGCCGCCGCAACGTCTGCATGACATAGGCAGCCTCGGCATTGTCAGGATCGAGCGGTGTCAGATGCGGCGTCGCCAGCCATTCGCCGAACTGGCTTCGGTCGCCGAGCGGGTGATGGGACCGCAACAGGGTGATGACGAGACCGTCGATATCGCGCGAAAAGCGAAAGCCGTGGTTGAGCCCGGGCGGCACGGTGATGATTGCCGGCGGGCGGATGGTATGACTCTTTTCGCCGAAGATCGCATCGCCCGAGCCGCTTTCGATGTACAATATTTGAAAGAAGCTCTCATGGCGGTGCAGGCAGATTTCCCATTGATGCAAGCTGCTGCGGGAGCGAATTGTTTCGCAATGCAACCAAAAATCCGGGCCTCGCGCGGTATTTTCGCCATAGAGATCGTAGGTCGGTACAGGCCTGCTCATCGGGCTCCTCCCGCGCAATGTTCGATTAGTGCAATTTTTTGGCCGGGATGTCCATTGCTGCGGCAGGGACCGCGCGGCAGAATCTGACAAAACGCAAAAATGGGAGGACGCATTTGCGAACCCAGGTCGCCATCATCGGTTCGGGGCCATCCGGCCTGCTGCTCGGTCAGCTTCTGACCGAGGCCGGCATCGACAATGTCGTTCTCGATCGCGTTCACAAGGATTACATCCTCGGCCGGGTGCGCGCCGGCGTTCTGGAGGAAGGCACGGTCGGGCTGCTGGATCAGGCCAAGGCGGGAGCGAGGCTGCATGCCGAAGGCCTGCCGCATGACGGCTTCTCCTTGGTTTTCGACGGTCGTGACCATCACATCGACCTGCACGACCTGACGGGCGGCAGGCGCGTCACCGTTTACGGACAGACCGAGGTGACGCGCGACCTGATGGAGCGCCGCGAAGCAAGCGGCGCCCTGTCGATCTACGATGCCGCCGATGTCGCGCCGCATGATTTCGACGGCCGCTCCACCTTCGTCACCTACACCAAGGACAGCGTCGCGCAGCGTATCGATTGCGACTTCATTGCCGGCTGCGACGGCTTTCACGGAGCGAGCCGCAAGGCCGTTCCCGAACGGGCGATCAGGCGCTTCGAAAAGATCTATCCCTTCGGCTGGTTGGGCCTGCTTGCCGACGTAGCACCTGTCAGCCATGAGCTGATCTACGCCAACCATCCGAGGGGCTTTGCGCTCTGTTCGATGCGCTCGGCCACGCGCAGCCGCTATTACATCCAATGCGGGCTCGACGAGAAGGTAGAGGACTGGAGTGATGACCGCTTCTGGGACGAAATCAGAAGGCGTCTGCCGGCGCATCATGCCGAAGCGCTGATGACGGCGCCCTCCTTCGAGAAATCGATCGCGCCATTGCGCTCCTTCGTCGCCGAGCCCATGCGTTTCGGCCGGCTCTTCCTCGTCGGCGACGCCGCGCATATCGTGCCGCCGACCGGCGCCAAGGGGCTGAACCTTGCGGCCAGCGACGTCCATTATCTTTTCTCCGGACTGATCGAGCATTACCGCGAAGGCTCGGACCACGGCATCGACACCTATTCGCAGACCGCGCTTGCCCGCGTGTGGAAGGCGGTGCGGTTTTCCTGGTGGATGACGACGATGATGCACCGTTTTCCCGATAGTGGCGATTTCGACCAGAAGATCCAGGAGGCGGAGCTCGATTATCTCACCCATTCCCGTGCGGCCTCGACGGCGCTCGCGGAAAACTATGTGGGACTGCCATTCTGACAGGAAGATTTGAGACTGGTGCGAACCATCGAGGTCCGCATATTGAAAGGGAGGAATCAAAACCATGAAGAAGCTCGTTCTCGCCGCGCTTGCGGCAATCGTGCTCAGCAGCGTTGCCCATGCCGACACCATCAAGGTCGGCGTCATCGGCCCGTTCTCCGGTCCGTTCGCCCTTCAGGGCAAGAACTTCAAGGCCGGCATCGACGCCTATGTGGCGGTCAACGGCAGCAAGGTCGGCAACGACACGGTCGAGATCGTCTATCGCGACGTGCCGCAGGCCGATCCTGCCCAATCCAAGGCTCTGGCGCAGGAACTGATCGTCAAGGAGAAGGTCCAGTATCTGGCCGGCTTCTATTTCACCCCCGATGCCATGGCGGTGACGCCGATCCTAAAGCAGGGCAATGTGCCGATGGTCATCATGAACGCCGCCACCTCGGCGATCGTCACCAAGAGCCCGCTGGTCGTGCGCACCTCGTTTACCACCTGGCAGACCTCGACGCCAATCGCCAAGGTCGCCTTCGACGCGGGCGTCAAGAAAGTGATCTCGGTCGTCAGCGATTACGGCCCGGGCATCGACGCCGAGAATGCCTTCAAGACCGGCTTCGAAAAGGCCGGCGGCCAAGTGGTCGAGGCGATCCGCATGCCGCTCGCAACCAACGACTTCAGCCCGATCATGCAGCGCATCAAGGATTCCGGCGCGGAAGGCGTCTTCGCCTTCCTGCCCTCCGGCCCGACGACGCTTGGCTTCGTCAAGGCCTACAATGAAAACGGCCTGAAGGCCGCCGGTATCAAGTTCTTTGCGCCGGGAGATCTGACGCAGGAATCCGACCTGCCGGCGCTAGGTGACGCCGCACTCGGCATCCAGACGACCTTCCATTATGCCGTATCGCACGACTCGCCCGAGAACAAGGCTTTCGTCGAGGCCGCCGCCAAGGCGATCGGCAACAAGGCCGAACTCTCCTTCCCCGCGGTCAGCGCCTATGACGGCATGTATGTCATCTACAAGATGATCGAGGCGACGGGCGGCAAGCAGGATGCCGAAAAGGCGGTCAATGCGGTGAAGGGTCTTGCCTGGGTAAGCCCGCGCGGCCCGGTTTCGATCGACCCCGAAAGCCGTCACATCACGCAGAACATCTATCTTCGCGAAGTCGCCAAGGCCGATGACGGGACCTACATCAACAAGGAGGTCCAGACCTTCGAGAAGCAAGGCGATCCGGGCCTGGCCGCCGCCAAGTAACGTCCGGCATCGTGATAGGCGGCGGACGCGGGGCAACCCGCGCCCGTCGCATCGTAGCAAGGTATTTCCATGCAGACAGTCTTCAGCATAGCCGTCGACGCTTTTGCCTATGGCATGGTGCTCTTCGTCATATCGATCGGACTTTCCGTGACCATGGGGCTGATGCGGGTCGTCAACCTGGCGCACGGCGCCTTCGCGATGATCGGAGGCTATATCGCCTCCTATGCCGCCCGCGATCTCGGCCTCGCTTATGCGGTAGCGGTCATCGCCGCCATCGTCGTCACGATCCTCGTCGCGATCCCGCTGGAGCGCTTTCTCTACCGCCGGATCTACGGCGCGCCGGAGCTGACCCAGGTGCTGATGACGATCGGCATCACCTTCTGCGTCATCGGCATCGCCAATTACGCGATGGGGCCGACGCTGAAGACCATACCGCTTCCGGCCGCGCTGCAGGGATCAGCCGATCTCGGCTTCCGCACCATTCCCGTTCACCGGCTTTTCGTCATTCTTTGCGGCCTGGCTGTTGCACTGGGGCTCTGGTTTGCGATCGAAAGGACCAGCTTCGGCGTCAAGCTGCGCGCCTCCGTGGACGATGCGGCAATGGCTGCGGCACTCGGCGTGCGCACCGAGATCATCTACGCAGTGAGCTTTGCCGTCGCCGTCGGGCTTGCCGCTTTTGGCGGCGTGGTCGGCGCCGAACTCCTGCCGGTCGAGCCCTACTACGCGTTGCGCTACATGGTCACCTTCCTGGTCGTCGTCTCCGTCGGCGGCGCGGGTTCCATTTCGGGCGCGCTGATCGCCTGCCTGCTGCTTGGGGCAATCGATACGACGGGACGTTATCTGATGCCTGAATTCGGCGAATTCTTCTTCTATCTCGCGGTGATCGCGATCATTTGTGTTTTCCCGCGCGGCCTTGCCGGAAGGACGAAGTGAGATGGTGCTCGTGGTGAACAACGAAAACGGACGTCTTCGGCATCGGCGCGGGGCTCTCGGCCACGATCTCATCGGAATAGCGGTGATGACGGTCATCGCTGCAATCGGCTATTTCGCCTTCCCTGATAATCTGGCGCTTCTGACCCGGATGATCACGATCGCGCTGCTCGTCCTGTCGCTCGATCTGGTGACCGGTTATTGCGGCGTCGCAACGCTCGGCCATGCCGCGCTCTTCGGCTCCGGCGCCTATGCCGCCGGGATCCTGTCGGCGCATTACGGCATCAATGATCCGCTGCTGATGATGCTAGCCGGCATTGCAGGCGGCGCCATTGCCGGGCTGCTCAGCGGCGTAATCATTCTGCGGGCGCATGGGCTGCCGCAGCTTGTGCTGTCGATTGCACTCATCAACCTCTTCCACGAATTCGCCAACAAAGCGTCGTCATGGACGGGAGGCAGCGATGGACTTTCCGGCATCGCGCCGGATCCGATCTTCGGCATTTTCGAGTTCGATCTTTACGGTCAAACCACCTTTTTCTTCGGCATGGCGCTGCTGCTTGTTGTCTTCGTGCTGCTCAGAATCCTGGTCCGCTCGCCCTTCGGCATGCTCTGCCGCGGCATAAAGCAGGACCCGCTGCGCATCCGCGCCATGGGTGCTTCGCCGAAGGCGGCGCTCATCAGGATGTACGTCATTTCGGGCGCCGTGGCTGGGGTCGGCGGCGCCTTGAATGCGATCTCGACGCAGGTCGTCGGCCTCGACAGCCTGTCTTTCACCCAATCTGCCGAAGCGTTGGTCATGCTCGTGCTCGGCGGTACCGGCTCTCTCTTCGGCGCGCTCTCCGGCACGGTCATCTTCATGCTCTTCGAGGACTATGTCTCGGCCGCCAATCCCTTCCACTGGCTGACCATGGTCGGCGCGCTGCTGATCGCCGTCGTGCTTTTCGCGCCGAAAGGCCTGTTCGGCACGGCTGCCGCCTTCGTCCGCCGTCGCAAGGAGGCACGCGCATGAGCCCGGTCTTCGAAGTTGTCAATCTCAGGAAAGCCTTTGGCGGCCTTGCCGTCACCCATGATGTGTCGCTGGCGATGTCTCCAGGCGACCGCATCGCGCTGATTGGCCCGAACGGCGCTGGCAAGACCACTTTCGTCAATCTCGTCACCGGCAACCTCGCCGCCGATTCCGGCGAGGTCCGCCTCGGCGGCGAGAGGGTGACGAAGGTCGATGCTATCGGCAGGGTCAAACGCGGTCTGGTGCGATCTTTCCAGGTGACACGGCTTTTCCAGGATATGACACCGGCCGAACATGTCGGGCTCGCTGTTCTTCAGCGGGACGGACGCAGCGGACGTATGTTCGGCAATTTCCTGCATATGCCCGAGGTCATGGCGGAGGTCGACGATCTCCTGGGAAAGCTCGGGCTGACGCCGCTGATGCATCGCAAGGTCAGCGAAATCGCCTATGGCCAGCAGCGGCTTCTCGAGATCGCCGTGGCGCTGGCGCTGAAGCCGAAGGTGCTGCTGCTCGACGAGCCGGCAGCCGGCGTGCCGCAAAGCGATACCGGCCGCATCGAGCAGGCGCTTGCCGATCTGCCTGCCGATCTCGCCGTCCTCATGATCGAACACGATATGGACCTTGTCTTCCGTTTTGCCAGGCGCGTCATCGTGCTGGCGGCCGGCGCCATCATCTTCGATGGCCGGCCTGAAGACGTTACTAAGGATGCGCGCGTGCGCGAGGCCTATCTCGGGAGCTATGCCAATGCCAGCCCTGTCGCTTGAGGTCGAAAATCTGTCGGCCGGGTATGGGCCGACGCGCGTGCTCGAAGACATTTCCTTCTCCATACCGGCCGGCGCCCGGCTTGCCGTGCTCGGCCGCAACGGCATGGGCAAGACCACGCTGCTCGCGACGCTTGCCGGCCAGACCAGGCGCTATGAAGGCTACATCCGCCTCGGCGATTCCGATGTCACCACCGCGCCAAGTGCCGCACGGGCGCATAAGGGTCTCGGATACGTTCCGCAGACGCGCTGCGTCTTCCCGACGTTGACGGTCGAGGAAAACCTCTTCGTCGGCCTGAAGGCGCGGCCGAAAACGGCGCTTGAGGAAGCCTATGCCATGTTCCCGCGCCTGAAGGAGCGTCACCGCAACCTCGGCAGCCAGCTCTCCGGCGGCGAGCAGCAGATGCTCTCCACCGCCCGCACCATTCTCGGCCGCCCGTCCGTGCTGCTGCTCGACGAGCCGCTGGAGGGCCTGGCGCCGGTTATCTGCGAGGAACTGATGGCCGCCTTCGCCGTGCTCGCCAAGACAGGCGACATGACCATCGTGCTTGTGGAACAGCGCATCCAGAGCGCGCTTGATTTCGCTGATCAGGTCGTCGTTCTCGAACGGGGCAGACTAGCCTGGGCGGGAACGCCTGCGAACCTCACCAAGGATCATGAGGCTGTCGAGAGCCTGCTGGGCGTTGGCGGTCTGCATTGATTGATAGCCGGCCGAAGTCGGGGCCGTCGGTGACCCCGCTCCGCCTTCCAGATTGAGCTTGGCCATTCATGCAGTATATCGTCATCACGACGTCATCATCGACCTGCCAATATTATCCTGACCGAAAGTTTCCTGCCGACCGAATTGATGGATCGCCTGAAGAGGCGAGAAACATGATGGTCGACCGTGCCGCAGCAGCGCAGGACAAGACGTAAAACCCTGGTTCCTGCACCTTCTTTACTTGGGTGTTTGAGCTACAGCCGGCCGAAAATTCATGGGATTGACCGGAACTGCTCTGACCCTCCCAGCAATTTGGGTTGCCATACACCCGACAGGGTTGCATAGTCGAATTTAAAATCACACGGGAGGTAGAAATGGCAAATCACAAGCCGGTCGCAGGTGACGTATACCAGTCTATTTTCAACATCGACAACCCGATCGACGGCAACATCCTGGACAGCACCAGTTCCACAGATGCCGACGGAGATCGGGTGCGTCTCAACTTCGTGAACGGACAGCGAATTCCGCAGCCGGCCGATCCGGATGGACCCGCCACGACGACGACAATCGAGGGAAAATACGGCACGCTGACCGTCTATTCCAACGGCAACTACACCTATGAACTCGATCACTCCAACCCGGTGGTTGCAGCGCTCGGCCCGGGCGATCAACTCGTGGACCAATTCAATTTCAAGATATCGGATGGCAAAGGCGCCACCGACTTCGGCTTGCTCAATATCGCGGTCGACTTGCCGGAACGCGGCGACGTCTTCGTCAATTTCGAGGATGTCGGCAAACACGACTTCCCCACGGGTTACAAAGGCTTCGATTGGGGCGCTTGGCACGATGGTGATGATGCAACGGTACATAAGGAAGCCGACGGCAACCATTACCTCGCAGGGGGCGTGTTCTGGACACCCATCCAAGCCGCTGATGGCGGCACCTTCCAGATCGAGCAATTCAGCGTGGCAAACGGCACATCGGACTACGACAACGTTTTAACGATCGAAGGCAAGCTGAATGGCGATACCGTATTCCTGGTCACGGTCAACGTGACCGCCGACAGCATTCATGACCCGCAAGTGATCGATCTCAGCGCCTACGGCGAAATCGACTCTCTCGTGCTCGACACCGAGCCGGTCATTACCGAAACGAGCGGCCCGGATTATTATGGCGCACAATACGACAACTTTCATTTCATCGTTTGAGTGTCGTGCCGGATGAACAAATGGTGCGGCCTTCCGACCCGCATCGCAAACGAGGTGATGTTCCAGAGGTCAGGGGGCCGAAGCGGTTTGCCATGGTGAAGAATAACCACGAGCGTTACCCGCGGGAAGCATCCTCACACTGTAGCCGCCTGCCTAGTACCAATTTCTTGCGATAGCGGACGGACCTGCGTGTTTGCTAGCATGAGAATGTCCGAGGAGGACACGGGTGCTGGGACGGAGGAAATGATGCAGCCAGTCGGGGTCAAGTTAGCGGCGGTGACGTTCTCGCTTGCCGTATGGGCTATTATTATCGCTGCCGCATCCAACCTTTGGACGATGAAGCTGCCAATATTGCTTCTGACGCAATAGTCCTGTCTTCGGCGCTAAAGCATGTCGCGCAAAAGTGTGCCGCGGTTTTGCGGCAACGACATGCGTGAAAACTAAGAGCTAAAGCCGTCGCATGAATCAAGTTTGACGCGATGCGCCTTAGCGGAAATCCTGCTGATCGGAAGCTGACCGGCTTTGCCGGCCGCAGGCCTGTTTGCGCTGCTGCCGATGCACTGCCGCGGCTGCCGGCACCGGCTCGAAGCAAGCCGCAAAAATCGCCAATTCTGCAATGAGAGTTGGTAGCGGAGGAGGGATTTGAACCCCCGACACAAGGATTATGATTCCTCTGCTCTGACCTACTGAGCTACTCCGCCACTGGTCAAACGATACCTGCTCGCGAAGCGCTGCGGGCTCGTGGGATGAGCGGCTTATAAGGTGCGCTTCGGCTTTGTGTCAAGCGCATGATGGAGAAAAACGCTGGGCTTT
Source organism: Rhizobium redzepovicii (assembly GCF_019793435.1). Classification (GTDB taxonomy): domain Bacteria; phylum Pseudomonadota; class Alphaproteobacteria; order Rhizobiales; family Rhizobiaceae; genus Rhizobium; species Rhizobium redzepovicii. The sequence goes on from NZ_JAILYH010000008.1 coordinate 47,790, forward strand.
TCCGCCCGCCCTCTCCTATTGGTTTCAGGCGGCGACGGGGCTGGCCAGCAGGGCCTTCAGCGAGGCCTCGGCCGAGGGTTCGCGCTCGGAGCGGTCGATGAAGCCGCCGCCGAAGACCCGGGCATTGTCGCCGGGCGCGGAATAAAGCGCGCAGGCCTGGCCGGGGGCTATGCCCGCCTCTCCGACCGTCAGGTCGACATAGGTGCCCGTGGCATCGACATGCAGCACGGCGGGCGCCGGCGCCCGTGTCGAGCGGACCTTGGCGTAGCAGGCAAAACCGTTGCCGGAGGCAGCTTGCACAAGCGTCTCGTCGCCCAGCCAGTTGACGTCGCGCAGGTAGACGCGATGGGTTTCCAGCGCCTCCTTCGGTCCGACGATGACGCGGCGCGAGCGGGCGTCGAGAAAGACGACGTAGAGCGGCTCGCCGGTGGCGATGCCGATGCCGCGGCGCTGGCCGATGGTGAAGTGCAGGATGCCCTCATGGGTTCCAAGGATCCGGCCATCGAGATGGACGATTTCGCCGGCGAGCGCCGCATTCGGCTTCAGCTTGGTGATGATGTCGGAATACTTGCCCTGCGGCACGAAGCAGATGTCCTGGCTGTCGGCCTTCTTGGCGACGACGAGGCCCATCTGTTCGGCGAGCCTGCGGGTCTCGGCTTTCGGCAGGCCGCCGAGCGGAAAGCGCAGATAGTCGATCTGTTCCTGCGTCGTGGCGAACAGGAAATAGCTCTGGTCGCGGTCGGCATCGGCCGGGCGGTACAGCGCGCGGCGGCCGGGATGCTCCGGCGACGGGTTCGGCCGTGAACGGATATAGTGGCCGGTCGCCAGCGCATCGGCGCCGAGTTCCTTGGCGGTCGCCAGCAGGTCGGCGAACTTGACGGTCTGATTGCAGGAGACACAGGGGATCGGCGTTTCGCCGGCAACATAACTTTCGGCGAAGGGATTGATCACCGTCTCGCGAAAGCGCTTCTCGTAATCGAGCACGTAATGCGGGATGCCGAGCGTTTCGCAGACGCGGCGGGCATCGTCGATATCCTGGCCGGCGCAGCACGAGCCGGCGCGGTGAACGGCGGCGCCGTGGTCGTAAAGCTGCAGGGTAATGCCGAGCACGTCGTAACCCTGCTGTTTGAGAAGGCCGGCGACGACGGATGAATCGACGCCGCCCGACATGGCGACGACGACACGGGTCTCTTCCGGCTGCTTGTCAAAATCCAGTGTGTTCAACGGTGGTGCCAAATTCTGCGTGGGTCACGATCCGCCCTTGCGCTGCAATTGCGGCGGATTTGCCGATATCAGGCGGGATCGGCCGCCATTTCTCGATGAGCAATCGATATAGAAAGGATTGTACCGGGACGCAAGGGGCGGCCTCGGATAGAGAATTTTTGGAATTCCCGGCAAAGCAAGGCGCAGCCTGGCCACGCCTTGGAAGCGGGGGTGCGGCTCAGGTACCGATCAGCTTGTTGCAGGCGAATGCGACGCTCGGATTGGCGATGATGGCGGTCAAGAGCGCCAGTCCGATTATCGAGAATGAATAGCGTTTCATAGACATCCTCCTTTCCAGCCCAGGTGAATTATGACGGTTCGGCCGCCATTCTCAAAATGACGAATGCTTGAGCGGGGGAGCCGGCTCGCCAGGAAATCATTCGATAGAATAATTTACACGCCGTGGAACGTTTCGCTCGATCATGCGTTGCAGGTGGTGAATGTCGCAATCGAATTACTGCGGAGGGTTTCATGGCCAGGTTCGGAACGACAGCGGATTACAGCAGGATCAGACACTGGATTGAGGAACGCGGCGGCCATCCCGCCCGTGTCAAGGACGCCCGGGATAGCGAAACCGTCGGCATCGATTTCTCGTCGGCGCCGATGGAAGAAATTTCCTGGGACGAATTCTTCCAGGGTTTTGACGGCAGCCGGCTCGCTTTTCTACATCGCACCAAGGCAGAGGACGATGCCGCCCGCCTCGGCCGGATCGTCCGCCGACGCAAGCACCACTGAATTCCATTCCTAACGCAGCAAAAACCCGGCGCCGTCCAGCGCCGGGTTTTTGCTGTTTTCCTTGGGAGGAAGAAACTTAAAGCGCGTCGCAGTTAACTTGATTCATGCGACGCGCTTTTAGCTCTTCGTTTTATGTATGTCGTTATCCGGGAACCGCTGCGCACTTCCCGCCGATGCATTAGTCGATATTGAAGGTGAGCAGCTTCGCCTGGCGGATCGCCTGGTGGGCGGTCAGCTGCCCAAGCACGGCGTCATCCACCTCGCCGTCGACATAGAGCAGCGCGATGGCGTCGCCGCCCTGCTTGTCGCGGCCGAGCTGGAAGTTGGCGATGTTGACGCCGGCAGCGCCAAGCGTCGTGCCGATGAAGCCGATCATGCCGGGAACGTCGGTGTTGGTGATGTAGATCATATGCGAGCCGACATCGGCATCGAGGTTGATGCCCTTGATCTGGATGAAGCGCGGCTTGCCATCCGAAAACACCGTGCCGGCGACCGAACGCGTCATGCTCTCGGTCGTCACCGTCAGCTTGATATAGCCGTCGAAGACACCCGTCTTGTCGCGCTTGACCTCGGAAAGCACGACGCCCTTTTCCTTGACCATGATCGGCGCCGAAACCATGTTGACGTCGGCGACCTGCGGGCGGATGAGGCCGGCAAGCACCGCGCTCGTCAGCGCCCGGGTGTTCATGTTGGCAGTGATGCCGTCATAGAGGATCTCGATTTCCTTGATCGGCTCTTCAGTGACCTGGCCGACGAAGGCGCCGAGAACATCAGCAAGGCGGATGAAGGGCTTCAGGATCGGCGCTTCTTCAGCCGTGATCGACGGCATGTTGATGGCGTTGGAGACCGCGCCCTTGACGAGGTAATCGGCCATCTGCTCGGCCACCTGGAGAGCGACGTTTTCCTGCGCCTCGGTCGTCGAGGCGCCGAGATGCGGCGTGCAGACGACGTTCGGCAGCCCGAAGAGCGGGCTTTCCTTGGCGGGCTCGACTTCGAACACGTCGAAGGCGGCACCCGCGACGTGGCCGGACTTGATGGCTTCGGCCAGCGCTGCTTCATCGACCAGGCCGCCGCGGGCGCAGTTGATGATGCGCACACCCGGCTTGGTCTTCGCCAGCGCTTCCTTGTTGAGGATGCCGCGTGTCTTGTCGGTCATCGGCACGTGCAGCGTGATGAAATCGGCCCGAGCGAATAGCTCGTCCAGCTCGACCTTGGTGACGCCCATCTCCTCGGCGCGCTCCTTGGAGAGGAACGGGTCATAGGCAACGACATGCATCTTCAGACCGATGGCGCGGGCGCAGACGATCGAGCCGATATTGCCGGCGCCGATGACGCCGAGCGTCTTGCCGGTGATCTCGACGCCCATGAATTTCGACTTCTCCCATTTGCCGGCCTGCGTCGAGGTATCGGCTGCCGGAAGCTGGCGGGCGACGGCGAACATCAGCGCGATCGCGTGTTCGGCCGTGGTGATCGAATTGCCGAACGGCGTGTTCATGACGATGATGCCGCGGCGCGAAGCGGCCGGAATATCGACATTATCGACGCCGATACCGGCGCGGCCGACGACCTTGAGGTTCGTCGCTCCCTGGATGATCTTTTCCGTCACCTTGGTGGCGGAGCGGATGGCGAGACCGTCATACTTGCCGATGACGTCGAGCAGACGGTCCTTGTCCTTGCCGAGCTGCGGTTCGAAATCGACTTCGACGCCGCGGTCGCGGAAGATCTGGACGGCGGTTTCCGACAATTCGTCGGATACGAGAACGCGAGGTGCCATTGTGGCCTCCTTCAAAAGTGTTCAGCGATGGATGAAATCAGGGATGCCAGAGCATGATGCCGAAAAGTGTATGCGGTTTTCGGACGACATCATGCTCTTATTCTTTGATCCACTCCGCCCTGTGGCGGAGTCGGACGCGATCACGTCAGGCGGCCGCCTGAGCGAGCTGCGCCTTCTGGGTTTCGAAGGCCCAGGAAAGCCAGGGCATCAGCTTCTGCATGTCGGATGCCTCGATCGTGGCGCCGGCCCAGATGCGCAGGCCGGACGGCGCGTCGCGGTAATGGCCGACGTCATAGGCAACGCCTTCCTTTTCCAGCAGGCCGACCAGGCCCTTGGCGAAAGCCGCCTGGCCGTCTTCGTCGAGCGCCGCGATGTCCTTGTCGACGATCTTCAGGCAGACGGAGGTGTTGGAGGCCGTTTCCGCCTTGACGGCGAGATTGGCGATCCAGTCGTTTGACAAGACGAAATCATGGATGACTTTGGCGTTGGCATCGGCGCGCGCAATCAGCGCCTTGAGGCCGCCGAGGCCCTTTGCCCAGACAAGCGCATCGATATAGTCCTCGACGCAGAGCATCGACGGCGTGTTGATCGTCTCGCCCTGGAAGATGCCTTCCGTCAGCTTGCCGCCCGAGGTCATGCGGAAGATCTTCGGCAGCGGCCAGTCGGGCGTATAGGTGGTGAGACGCTCGACGGCGCGCGGCGAAAGAATGATGACGCCGTGCGCGCCCTCGCCGCCCAGAACCTTCTGCCAGGAGAAGGTGACGACATCGAGCTTGGCGAAATCGAGTTCCTGCGCGAAAGCGGCCGAGGTGGCATCGCAGATCGTCAGACCCTTGCGGTCGGCAGGGATGAAATCGGCGTTCGGCACGCGTACACCCGAGGTAGTGCCGTTCCAGGTGAAGACGACGTCGCGGTCGAAATCGACGGTCGAAAGATCGGGAAGCTCGCCGTAACCGGCTTCGAGCTTGCGCACGTCCTTGAGCTTCAGCTGCTTGACGACATCGGTCACCCAGCCGGCGCCGAAGCTTTCCCAGGCAAGCATGTCGACGCCGCGTTCGCCGAGCAGCGACCAGAGCGCCATTTCGACGGCGCCGGTATCGGACGCCGGAACGATGCCGATGCGGTAATCCGCCGGCACGTCGAGAATTTCACGGGTAAGGTCGATGGCCTGTTTCAGCTTGGTCTTGCCGACTTTCGCGCGGTGCGAACGGCCAAGGGCCGCGTCGGAAAGAGCGTCTAGCGACCAACCGGGACGCTTCGAGCAGGGGCCAGAAGAAAAATGAGTATTATTCGGACGGATGTCCGGCTTTGCGGTCTTCGCCATGATGCTATCCTCTCAGATAGAAAGCCCTTCGTTGGGGAAGGGTGTCCCGCCGCCGTGTGTATGGATAGCAGGCGTCTTAGTCAAGATCGAAGTGTCGCAGAGAGAGGATATTTTGACGCAGGCACGCTTGACGCAGCAAAGCCGCCCGGGCGGGCGGCTTTTCTGATGGGCGCGAATTGAGCTTACTTGTAGACCGCCGGCTGCAGCGGAATTTCCGGCGGCGGTTCGTAGCTCGCCTGGGCGCATCCGCCGAAGAGGTAGCGGCCACCGACGCGGACTTCATGGGCGCTGAGGCCCTTGTCTCGGCCCGGACCGCCATTTTCGGCATAGCCGAACATGTTGCCGCCATCGATATGCAGGTAGCGGTAGCCGACATCGGCCTTGAAGTTGCAGGTCACGTCGACCGAGGCGCCGGCCATGAGGGCGTAAGTAAAGCGCCAGTTGCCCTTGCCGCCATGGGTGACCTGATCGTCGCAGAAGCTGCCGTCATCGGCGCAGGCGACGTTGCGCAGGTTCTTCCACTTCACATAGGAACCACCGATACCGGCGCCGACATAAGGCGTGACATAGCCATAGGTGCCGAGATCGACATAGGCGTTGGCAAGCAGCGTGTAGGCGGTCAGCGAAGAGCGGTCGGTCGACGTGCAATCCACCAGCGGGAAGCCGCACTGCCCCACAGTCGAGCCCTTGAAATCAGCCTGCGTCAGATAGTCGAAGGTCAGATCGGTGCGCAGATAGCTATTGATCTGATAACCAACGCCGCCGCCGATCGTCCATGCGTCGTCGAGGTCAGCATCGTCGAAATCGACCTCGGTAGCGTTGCTGCCCTGGAAATAGCGGGCGCCGCGCAGATCGGTGAAGGCATAACCGACATCGCCGCGCAGGTACCAGCCGGTCGCTTCGCTGACCGTGACTTCGGGCGGCTGCTCCGGGATCGGTTCGGCAGGGGCGAGGTCCGCGGAATAGGCGTTTGTCGCGATCAACAATGCGGCGAAGATGCCGGACAAGCTTCTTTTCATGGATCCCACTCCAAAATTCGTTGAGACGGCAGGCTCAAGTCGCTGCCAAACTGATACGCTTCGGATGGATAATGAACGGGAAACGTTAAAAGCTGCTTAACCACGATTATTTACCGTAGATCCTGAAGCTTCCGGTAGAGGAAACATGAATTGCCGCGGTAAATCTTTGAAGAGACGCCCTTATGAAGGCGATTTGGCTGGTTAACGGAATTAACAAAAGAGCCGACACCTCCCACAATCTTTGTCTTGCCGTGGCACGACTGTGAGCATCACTGGCGGGTGATAAGTTGGCGAGAACGTTAACCCCCACCCACCCTCTTTCCTGTGCTCGTCACAGGAATCCAGTGCGCCCAAGTCCTTGGGCGCGGAAAACTTCCTTAATTTGCATGGGAGTCATTCACGGCACCGACGCGCCGCGGCTGGATTCCTGTGACATCCCTGGGGCGAAGCCTGAGGCCACAGGAATGAGGGCAGATGGGTTTATACTTGCGCTAGATTTCTGCCGTAGAGCGTAGCGCCGAACGACGCTGCGCGAGCAAGCACGCCGACCAGCCCTCATGTATCTCCAAAGAATCAGGCGGCAGTCCGCACGTTCGAGATCATGCCGATCAGCTCGTTGACGATTCGCTCGATCTGGGCGCGGTCGTCGCCCTCGGCCATGACGCGGATCAGCGGCTCGGTGCCCGAGGGGCGAATGACGAGGCGGCCGTTTTTGGCCAGTTCGGCTTCGGCATCGGCGATCGCCTTCTGCACCTGGATATCCTCCAGCGGCTTGCCGCCGCTGATGCGGACATTGCGCAGCAGCTGCGGCACCGGCTCGAAGCGGCGGCAGACCTCGCTGACGGTCCGGCCGGTCCGCTTGACCGCGGCCAGGATCTGCAGCGCTGCGACCAGACCGTCGCCAGTCGTGCCGTAGTCCGAGAGCACGATGTGGCCCGACTGCTCACCGCCGACATTGTAATTGTGCTGGCGCATATGCTCGACGACATAGCGGTCGCCGACCCGCGTGCGGGCAAGCGCCATGCCGCGCTCGTCGAGGAACCGCTCGAGGCCGAGATTGGACATCACGGTGGCGACGATGCCATTGCCGCGCAGCTGCTGGCTCTCGGCCCAGCTCTCGGCGATGACGGCCATCAACTGGTCGCCGTCGACGATCGAGCCGTTTTCATCGACGATGATGACGCGGTCGGCATCGCCATCGAGCGCGATGCCGATATCGGCGCGCACTTCGTCGACTTTCTTCTGCAGCGCGACCGGGCTGGTGGAGCCGCAATTGAGATTGATGTTGGTGCCGTTCGGCTCGTTGCCGATAGTGACGACCTCGGCGCCGAGCTCCCAGAGCACGGCCGGCGCCACTTTGTAGGCGGCACCATTGGCGCAGTCGATCGCGATCCTCAAACCCTGCAGCGTCACGTCGCGCGGCAGCGTGCGCTTGGCATGTTCGATATAGCGGTCATGCACGCCATCGACGCGTTTGGCGCGGCCGATATCGTCGGATTTGGCAAGCTGGGCGTTCAGGTCCTTTTCGAGCAGATCCTCGATCTCGGCTTCGAGGTCGTCGGAAAGCTTGTAACCATCAGGGCCGAAGAGCTTGATGCCGTTATCCTCGTAAGGATTGTGCGACGCCGAGATCATCACGCCGATATCGCAGCGCAGCGAGCGCGTTAGCATGGCGACGGCAGGCGTCGGAATCGGCCCGAGAATGAAGGCGTCGAGGCCGGCGGCCGTAAAGCCAGCGACCATGGCGTTCTCAAGCATATAACCGGAAAGGCGCGTATCCTTGCCGATGACGACGCGGTGGCGGTGGTTGCCGCGGCGGAAGATCGTGCCGGCGGCAATGCCGACCCGCATGGCGAGATCCGGCGTCATCGGGAAGACGTTGGATTGGCCGCGAATACCGTCCGTACCGAAATAGCGTCTCTTCATCTGCACTCCTGCGCTTTCCGCGCGCCATTCAAGGCAGCGCACCGTTCCAAGCGAATCCGGCTTCCATGGAATGTCGTCAATCCAGGAGCGTGATTCACGCTTGCCTCAATTCAGCGGAATGCCACAAAATGCGGCGATCGGCACGTAAATTAGCAAGAAAAATGATTATATCCCGTTACCAAATAGAAAAGGCCGGATCTCCCCGCTGGGGAAATCCGGCCTTGTTCACAATCGTGCAAGCCGCTCAATGCGGCTGCGGTTCAAGGCCGGCTTCGGGCTCATCACCCTTGGCGGCAGGCCGTGCGCCGGCTTTTGGAACCGCCGAGCCGCGGCTTGGCGGTGAATCATCGCCGAGATCGCGCGACGGCTTCTCGCCGCGAATCAGCGCCTTGATCTCTTCACCGGTCAGCGTCTCGTATTCGAGCAGACCTTCGGCAAGAGCGACGAATTCGTCGTGCTTATCCGTCAGGATCGTGCGGGCCTGCGTATAGGCTTCGTCGATCAGGCGGCGCACTTCATTGTCGATCTTCTGCGCGGTTGCTTCCGAAACATTCTTCGATTGCGAAACCGAGTGGCCGAGGAAGACCTCCTGCTGGTTCTCGCCATAGGCGACTTGACCGAGCTGGTCGGAGAAGCCCCATTGCGTGACCATGGCGCGGGCAAGCTTGGTGGCCTGCTCGATGTCGGAAGAGGCACCCGAGGTGATGTTCTCCTTACCGAAGGTAAGTTCTTCGGCGACACGGCCGCCCATCATGATGCAGAGGCGCGACACCATCCACTTGTAGCTCATCGAGTAGCGGTCGCCCTCGGGAAGCTGCATGACCATGCCGAGCGCACGGCCGCGCGGAATGATCGTCGCCTTGTGCAAAGGATCGGCGACGGCGACATTGAGCGCGGTGATGGCGTGGCCGGCCTCATGGTAAGCAGTGAGCTTCTTTTCCGCCTCGGTCATGGCCGAGGATCGGCGCTCGGCGCCCATCATGATCTTGTCCTTGGCGTCTTCGAATTCCTGCATGGTGACGACGCGCTTGTTGCGGCGGGCCGCCATCAGGGCGGCTTCGTTGACGAGGTTCATCAGATCGGCGCCGGAGAAACCGGGCGTGCCGCGGGCGAGAACCTTGAGATCGACATTCGGCGCCAGCGGAACGTTGCGGGCATGCACCTTAAGGATGCGCTCGCGGCCGACGATATCCGGGTTCGGAACCACGACCTGACGGTCGAAACGGCCCGGACGCAGAAGCGCCGGGTCGAGCACGTCGGGGCGGTTGGTGGCGGCAATCAGGATCACGCCTTCATTCGCCTCGAATCCATCCATCTCGACCAACAGCTGGTTCAGCGTCTGCTCGCGTTCGTCGTTGCCGCCGCCGAGACCGGCGCCGCGATGGCGGCCGACGGCATCGATTTCGTCGATGAAGATGATGCAGGGCGCATTCTTCTTCGCCTGCTCGAACATATCGCGCACACGGCTAGCGCCGACGCCGACAAACATTTCGACGAAGTCGGAACCGGAAATGGTAAAGAAGGGCACGTTGGCTTCGCCGGCGACCGAGCGGGCGAGCAGCGTCTTACCGGTGCCCGGAGGGCCGACGAGCAGCACGCCGCGCGGGATCTTGCCACCGAGACGCTGGAACTTCTGCGGATCCCGCAGGAATTCGACGATTTCTTCGAGATCCTGCTTGGCCTCGTCGACACCGGCGACGTCTTCGAAGGTGACACGGCCATGTGCTTCTGTCAGCAGCTTGGCCTTCGACTTGCCGAAGCCCATCGCGCCACGCGAGCCGCCCTGCATCTGCCGCATGAAGAACAGCCATACGCCGAGGATGAGCAGCATCGGCAGCAGCGTTCCGAGGTAGCTCAGAAAGCCGGAGGAACCATCGGTCTCCGGACGCGCAGTGACAGCAACGTTTTTGGCCTGCAGGCGATCGAGCAAGCTGTCGTCGATAACGGGCGAATAGGTCTGGAAATTATTGTTATTCTCCAGATATGTTCCGCTCAGCCGGTTGCCGGTGACCACGACGTCCTTCACGCGGCCCGCATCGACCTCACGCAGGAACTGCGAATAAGGGATTTCGCGGGAGCCCGTCTGCGCCGGCGCCGTCTGGAACATACTGAATAGGGCGATCAGCAGAAGCGCTATGATCGCCCACAAGGCGAAATTACGTAAGTTAGGGTTCATTGAACTCCCCAGCACTGGAACAGCCGCCTCATGGCGACCGTCTTATTCGTTTCTAACATAGGGTTGCGCCGTGCGATTGCCAAGGCGACACCCCAGGTCAGATGGTTTTTCCGTCAATACTTCTTAAAGGCGGCCTCGCATAGGGCGCCGTCGCGAAAACCGCCGAAAGCCTGTTGGCAAAGATGAAATCAAATCGTGTCAAAAAGCGGTCGAAGGGTGCGAAATAGGGCGTGAGGTGGATCGCTTCGGCGGTTTCCGCAGATAGAGGGACCTCTTGCGCCGATATGGCCGGCGCCGAGGCGATTGCACGCTTCCATGCGGCCTTGGGAAGGTGCCCGATATGATGCTCCCTTATTCCTGTGCTTGTCACAGGAATCCAGCTACCGCGCGTCCGCGCGGTGATTGACCCCATAAAGTGCAAACTGTCTTTCGCGGCCAAGGACTTGTTCGCACTGGATTCCTGTGACAAGCACAGGAATGAGGGGGAGTGTGTAGCGGTGGTTTCTATTATAATCGGAGCCGCCGACCCATTGCGCGCCACAAACCTCCCATCCCACACGCCCGCCTCCCCGGGCTGCAAGACCAGCGGCAAGATCCCGCGGCTTTCGCGCGTGAGGTAAAGCCCGTCCCGTCTGAGATCGAAGACCACCCGGCCGACCGTCATCCGCCCCGGCTCCCCGCCGGCGGCAAATGAGAGAAGGCGCTCAATCTGCGCCCTCCCCGGCGCAAACGGTTGCCCACCGAAAATGGCCGTGAGACGACCGAGCACATAGTCGAGAACGGCGCGATCCTGCCGCAATCCGTCAGGCACCACCTGCCCGAGCAGGCCGCCGTGAAGCTTGAAATGGTGATCCAGCCATTCGGCTCCCTTGGCCGAAACAGCCAGTCGCTCGTCCCAGACGGCACTGACATTCGCCTCGGCACCGGCATCGGCCAAAAGCTGCCGGCGCACCCGCACACGCTCGTGCTTCACATCTTCATTGCTCGGATCGTCGATCCACTTCACGCCCCGCTCGTTGAGGAAAGCGCGGATGTCCGCCCGGCTGGAAAAGAGAAGCGGCCGCAAGATCCAGAAACGCCGATCGAAGAGCACCGCGTCGGCAATGCCTGATGAAACCTGCTCCGTTCGCACGCCGCGCATGGCAAGTGTTTCGCGCTGGTCGTCGAATGTGTGTCCGGTGACGATGAGATCGGCGCCAAACGCTTCCGCCGCTTCGGCGAGCAAGCCGTAACGCGCCTCGCGGGCCGCGGCCATGATGCCGGTTTTCGGCTTGTCGCCCTGCCAGGTCATGCTGGTGTGGGCAATGCCTAGCGACGCGCAGAGGGATGCGACTTCTCGCGCCTCGTCTGCGGAGCCGGCGCGCAACGCATGGTCGACGGTCGCAGCGCATAGGGAAATTTTGAAATGGGGCGCGGCCTTCACGGCTTCATCGAGAAGGAGAAGCAGGCCGGTGGAATCGCTGCCGCCTGATATGGCGACGAGAATACGTGCGGGGCTTTGAAGCGACGTGAGAAACTGGAGGATCGCCTCTCGCGGCGATCGGGCTTCCGGAGACATGCCGGAAGACCTTAACAGGCGAGGCGCTTCTGTTCGCTCGCAACCTTGCTTATGACGGCACGCGAAGCCTTCGGATAACGCTTCGAGACTTCGCGCAACGTCGCGCAGGCCGTCTCGGTATTGTCGAGGGCGGCCAGCGACATGCCGAGTTTCAACAGCATCTCGGGCGCCTTTTCGGATGTGCCGTATTTCTGGTGCGCATTGAGGAATGTCTTGGCCGCCTCATTGTACTTGCCCTGCGAATAGAGCGCTTCGCCGAGCCAGAAATTAGCGTCCGCCGCCCGCGCGCTGCTCGGGTAGCGGGTAATGTATTGGGTGAATTCCTGTTCGGCGGTGCTGTAATCGCCGGACAAGACATGTCCATAGGCCGCCTTGTACTGGTCCGCCTCACCGCCGAGCGAGGCAGTCTGCTGCGGCGCTCCGGGATTGGCATCGGGTATCGGGCCGGAGCCCACGCCCGCATTTGCATCAACGGTTCCGCCGACCGGATTGCCGTTCTGATCGAAATCGATCGAGCCGAGCTCCTTCGGCGGCTGGCCGAGGCCAGTATTGCTGGGCACGTTGGTGGAGGGAGCCGTCTCGGCTCCCTGCGGTGCTTGGATCACCCTGGCAACGTCATCGCTGCCGGACGCTGCGGGAGCGGTATCGGTCTCGCTCTTTTTCACAGGAGCTTTGGCACCGCCGCCGCTGGCACCCGTCTTTTCCAACTGTTGGAAGCGGAATTCATTGTCTTCCTGCTGCTTGCGGATCGTTTCCTGCATCTGCAGCAGCTGGAAGCTCATCTCCTCGATCCGGCCATTCAGCTGCCGAAGCTGCTCTTCGAGCTGCTGCACGCGCATCTCGGCATCGCCGCTCTGCACCTTGACAACAGGCGGCGCCGCTTGGTTTTCCGCGGACCGGCCGCCGAGATGCAGCCCAAAGAACGAGGCGGAATAGGCCGCCCGTTCGCTCCCGGTCACAGCCGCGAGGCACAGCATGCCTGCCACGACAAGTTTCTTCATATGTATCGTCCTGTCCCAGTGATTCTTCGCACCTCGATGGCACGAACAGGAGATTTTTCCAATTGCTGTCAAAAAGCAACGGAGTCTGGCCAAAGTGTGGTCAAAAAGAAAGGCGGTCCCCGAGAGGACCGCCTTCCGAAAGTGACCGAAATCGGCAGATTACATGCCGGCGCCGCCGAGAACCGTGACCGCGCGGCGGTTCTGCGACCAGCAGGAAATATCGTCGCAGACGGCAACCGGACGTTCCTTGCCGTAGGAAATCGTCTTCAGGCGCTGCGCCGGAACGCCGCGCGAAGCGAGATAATCCTTGGCGGCAGCCGCACGGCGGGCGCCGAGCGCGAGGTTGTATTCACGCGTGCCGCGTTCGTCGGCATGGCCTTCGACGGTGATCTGATAATTCGGGTAGCGGGCGAGCCACTGGGCCTGGCGGTCGAGCGTCTGCGAAGCATCGGCGCGGATCGACGAGGAGTCGGTGTCGAAGAAGATGCGATCGCCGACATTGACCGTGAAGTCCTGGGCAGAGCCCGGCGTTGCGGCACCGGCGCCGAGGCCGATATCGCCAGCGTTATTCGGCATGCCGCCGTTCTTCTTGGCGCAGCTCGCAAGAGCGAGACCGGCGACAAGCGCGATCATGACGGGGTTGCGGGCGAAATTCTGCATGCGGCTCATTGCCGGGGTATGAATTCGGCTCATGGCCGGTCTCCTTGCGGGTTCATCAGGGTTTCCGGACAGTAACCGCACTCGGTTAACCGCCCCTCAAAGATTATGGTTAACAATTTATTGATTTGTCCCGTAGTCGCCGGGTTCCCATGATTCTGAGGCGACATGAAGGCATTCCCGCGCCTGCTACTCCAGAAGCGGCGACCAAGCCGGGTCGGAACCGTAGCTCGGCGTTTTGACGAGTTGTTCATTATAGCCGGTCAGATCGATCGAATAGAGCTGCGGCCCGCCAGCGCCTGCCGCCTGGCGGAAGAACATCAGCACGCGGCCGTTCGGCGCCCAGGTCGGGCCCTCGTTGTGGAAGCCGGTCGTCAGGATGCGTTCGCCAGAACCATCCGGTTTCATCACGCCGATCGAGAACTTGCCGCCGGCCTGCTTGGTGAAGGCGATGAGATCACCGCGCGGCGACCAGACCGGCGTCGAATAGGAGCCGTCGCCGAAGGAGATACGGGTCTGGCCCGAACCGTCGGCGTTCATCACGTAAATCTGCGGCTTGCCGCCCCGGTCGCTCTCGAAGCTGACGCGGGCACCGTCGGGCGAATAGGAAGGCGAAGTGTCGATCGCAGCCGTCGAGGTCAGGCGCGTCGTCGTGCGCGAGCGCAGATCCATCGTATAGATGTTGGAGTTGCCTTCCTGCTGCAGGCTCATGATCACCTTCTGACCATCGGGCGAAAAGCGCGGCGAGAAGGTCATGCCGGGAAAATTGCCGACGACTTCACGTTGCCCGGTTTCGAGCTGCAGCAGATAGACCCGCGGCTGCTGGTTGGCAAAGGACATATAGGTGACTTCCTGCCGGCTCGGCGAGAAGCGCGGCGTCAGCACGAGATCGCTGCCATCCGTCAGCATACGCACGTTGAAGCCATCCTGATCCATGATCGCCAGCTGGCGCTTGCGCTGCTGCTTGGTGCCGGATTCGGAGACGAAGACGACGCGGGTGTCGAAATAACCCTCTTCGCCGGTGATCTGCTTGTAGATCGCATCGGCGATGATGTGAGCCACCCGGCGCCAGTTCTCCGGCTGCGTATAGAATTGCTGACCGGTCATCTGCTGCCCGGCGAACGGGTCCCAGAGCCGGAATTCGGCGCGAAGACGGCCATCCGCTTCCTTGGTAACCCGGCCGGTAACCAGTGCCTGCGCATTGATGACCTTCCAGTCTTCGAAGCGCGGCGCGGCATCAGGATTGGAAATCTTTTCGATGAAGGCGGTTTTGTTGATCGGTGCGAAGAGACCGGACCGCTGCAGGTCTGCGGCGATGACTTGCGAGACCTGCGCGCCCAAATCACCCTGGAAGTCGGTCACCGCAATCGGCATCGGCTGGACATTGCCTTTTCGGATGTCGAGGGTAACCAGCGCGTTGGCCGGCGTTGCAAAGACGGCAGTGGTTATCAGACCGACTGCAACCAAAATGGCGCGAAAAAAGGAACACTTTGTCATACCAAACAGCCTTTCAGCATCTATGGAGTCGGATCGCCGGATTCAAAGCGCAGGACGACTTCGTTCCAGGATTCGTATTTTTCTTTCGGGAGCATCGGGAATGGCAATGAGCGCTTCACCGCCCGGAGAGCCGGAGCCGACAGGCTTTTTCGAGCAGCTTCGTTGCCGCCCGAGGCTATTGCCTCGGGTGAACCAACGATCGCCCCATTCTTGTCGAGCCGCAGATGGACGGTGATCACAACTCTGCCGCCCCTCGCCTGCCCGGGAGGAACATTGAAGGAGGAAGCAATTGCGTGCTGTAAATCCAAGGCTGACTTCTTGGAGGTCGCCGCGTCCACCGACTGTGCCAACGCCTCAGGCGCACAAGCCAGAATCGCTCCAAGCATGATAGCGGCTGCAAAAGGCTTGTTGCCATGGGACAGATCCGTCAGCATCTAGATTCCCATAGAACTCGGATCGAAATTCAGGTCGAACTCATTCCAAGCCTCATACTTGTCCTTCGGAAGCATCGAGAAGGGGGCGGACTTCATGACAGCTCTATAGGCCCCGCCTTCCAACGCACGGCGTGTGGCATCGCTGCTACTGCCGCCCGATGACTCGACTTCTGGCTGACCAATAATATTGCCATCCTTGTCGAGTTTCATATGCACTTTGATGACCATGCCGGAAAGGCCTTCCATCCCAGGCGTGACAAGCCAATTGCCCTCGATCAAGCCGCGCACCGCATCTTCTTCGCTCTGGCTGAGTTTGGAACCACCATTGCTCTTCTTCGCACCAAGCGACGCTTCCTGCGTCGAGCGCTTGGCGCCACCGGCGGAAGGATCGGTCTTGTTCAGCAAGATCGAAATCTCGTCGGCATTGAAGTCGCTCTTCATCGACGAGGCGGATTTCGCCGTTTCCTGCTTCTTGTCCGCCTTCTTCTTGTCGGTCGGCATGTCGGCGGTCTTCGGCTGGTCGGGGGTCTTTTCCGGCGGCTTTTCGGCGGGCTTCTGCGGTTCCGGCGGCTTCACCTGCGGCTTGGCGACGGGGGTCGGCACATTGTCCGGCAGTGCCTCGGCCTCCGGCTTCGGCGGTTCCTCAGGCTTGGCCTGCTCTTCCGGCGGCTTTTCCTCCGGCTTCGGCGGCGTCACTTCGACGGGCTTCGGCGGCGGTATGGAAGCGACCTCCTTCGGCTGCTCGACTTCCGTTTCCTCCTTGACGATGTCCTTGACGTCGTTCGGCTTCGGATCGGTCTTCGGCATCGGCTTTTCGCTCGAATTCGCCGCGGCGGCCTCGCTGTTGCTCGGCTTGGCGTTCGGCACCGGCGGCGTCTTCAGGTCGACATTGTTGTCGCCGGCATTCTCGGCCGGCTGTGCGATCGGCGGACGTGTCGTCGGTACCGGCGCAGACGTCTCCTTCTTCGGAGCCTTCTTGTCGCCCTGCTGCATCTGGGTAATGGATTCCACCGGCACGAGATCGACCGGCATCGCCTCGAAATCCTCCACCTTGAAGGATTCCGGGGCGCTAAGCGACACCATCGCCCAGGTAAGCACCAGGCAGTGCAGAACAGCAGATGTGACGACGCTGGTCTTCATCTTGAACGCTATTGGTCCTTCTTCTGCTGCGTCACGAGGCCGATATTCTTGAAGCCTGCGCCCTGAATACGGGCCATGACGTCGGCGATGACGCCATAAGGCGCTGTCGCGTCACCACGCACGAAGATCCGTTCGTTATAGCCTGTGGTGGCGATCGCCTCGAGCTTGGCGGCAATCTCGGCGGCCGGGATCGGCGTTTCCTGCAGGAACACTTCGCCGTCGTTCTTGACGGAGATGGTGATCGGCTGCGTCTCGGAATTCAGCGCCTTGGCCTGCGTTTCCGGCAGGTCGATCGGCACGCCGACGGTCATCATCGGTGCCGCGACCATAAAGATGATCAAAAGCACCAGCATGACGTCGACGAGCGGCGTCACGTTGATTTCGGAAATCACGGCCCTGTTCCGACCGCCGCGACGGCGGCGTCCGCCGCCCCCGCCGCCATTGCCTCCAACAGCCATACCCATGTCAGTATACTCCGCTGGTTACTGAGCTGCAGCGCGCGGCTGCAGCTTCTCGTCGATCTGGCGCGAAAGTATGGCGGAGAATTCATCCGCGAAACCTTCCATGCGGCCCGAGAGCTTGCCGGCATCGGCAGAGAACTTGTTGTAGGCGATAACCGCCGGAATAGCGGCAACGAGGCCGATGGCGGTTGCAAGCAGCGCTTCGGCGATACCGGGCGCAACGACCGCAAGATTGGTCGACTTCGAACCAGCGATCGCCTGGAACGAGGTCATGATGCCGACGACCGTGCCGAAGAGGCCGATGAACGGACCGGCCGAACCGATCGTCGCCAGCGATCCGAGGCGAGCGCCGAGAAATTCCGATTCGCGTGAAAGCGTCACGTCCATCGCCCGGTCGATACGCATCTGCAGGCCGATCGGCGAACGGGCGCCGCGCTCGAAGGATTTCTTCCACTCGCGCATCGCGGCCACGAAAATCGCCGCCAGCCCCGTATTGTTGCGTTCCGACAGCGAGCGATAGAGTTCTTCCAGCGACTGGCCCGACCAGAACACCTGCTCGAACTTGTCGAACTGGCGCCGTGCGCGGCCATAGGCCAGGTATTTGTCGATGACGATCGCCCAGGTCCACACCGAAGCGGCGATAAGCCCGAGCATGACGAGCTTGACGACGATACCGGCCTGCATGAAAAGCGACCAGAGGCTGACGTCCGTCGTTGCTGCTGCCAATCCTACTTGTTCCATTGATCCAAAATCCCCGAATCCAAACGCCCGGTGCTGGACCGGGCGGCACAAAGTGATCTCGCAAGAAGTGTCCGGCGGCCGCCGCCCAAAGCCCTGGTCAAACTTCCAAGCTCATCTTCCGCCTTCTTGCCGTCAAATTTGGTCAAAGGAAGGCGTGCACCGCACAAACTCCGACTTTCCCAGTAAGACACTATTATGGTTAATAGATCGTTAGTGCCTGACTGTGACAGTAAGCCTGTGTTTGGAAGATTTCGTTCCATGGTTTACTTGACCGGAGTAAGATCCGGCTGCCGAAAGAGCGCTCATCCTGCAGCGCGGGAATTCCTTCACATAAAGCTCAAGTTTTGACAAGCCTGAATTCCGCGCGATTCGCGCCTATAGCGGCGTGCTGCCTTCCAGGAATTTCGCCGCCAGCGTTTCCGGCAGCCGCCGCGGCCGCCCCTTGGCGTTGATGACGGCGATGATCACCTTGGCTGATATCAGCAGCGTTTCGCCCGAGCGGATCTGCTGATTGAGCACCATCTTGGCACCGCCGGCTTTTTCCGTGTGGGTCAGGATGGTCAGCACGTCGTCCATGCGCGCCGGGCTCTTGAAGTCGATCTCCATGCGGTGGACGACGAAGACGAGGCCCTCCTCGTCGGCGCTGACGAGTTCGCGCTGCTCCACGCCGAGGCAACGCAGATAATCGGTGCGGCCGCGCTCGAGGAAATGCAGGTAGCGGGCGTGGTAGACCAGACCGGAGAAGTCGGTATCTTCATAATAGACCCGTTGCACGAGGCGGTGTCCGGCCTCGGTCAGCTCCCCCGAAATGGAAAATGGGCGCTCCGTCATAATTTTCTCCAAACTGCGGTGCCCTCTTTGGCGCAACGCTTCCCGACAGGCAAGCACTGAATGACCGGTAGGCAGGCATTGAATGCCCCGCCGGTAGGCATTGAATGATTGTCATAATTCCTAACTATTCCCGATATTGAGCGACAGATCAGGAGACGATGTGATGAAGATTGCGGTTATGGGCGGAGACGGTTTCATTGGCTGGCCAACGTCGCTGCACCTCTCCGATGCCGGGCATGACGTTCATATCCTCGACAATCTCTCACGCCGCTGGATCGACACGGAACTTGGCGTTCAGTCGCTGACACCGATGGATTCGATCCAGGAGCGCACCCGCATCTGGCATGCCGAAACCGGGCGCCGCATCCACTTCAACCTGATCGATCTCGCCAAGGACTATGAACTACTGAAGAACTGGCTTTCCGAACACCGCCCGGATGCTGTCATCCATTTCGCCGAGCAGCGGGCCGCGCCCTATTCCATGAAAAGCGACCGCCACAAGAATTACACTGTTAATAACAACGTCAGCGCCACCCACAACCTCTTAAATGCGCTGACCGAGCTCAATCTCGACGCCCATCTCATCCACCTCGGCACCATGGGCGTCTACGGCTATTCGACGGTGGGCGCAGCAATCCCCGAAGGCTACCTGCCGGTCGGCATCGAAACCGCGGCCGGCGAGACGGTCAGCCAGGAGATCCTCTATCCCTCCAATCCCGGCTCGATCTACCACATGACCAAGTGCCTGGATCAGCTTCTCTTCCAGTTCTACGCCAAGAATGACGGGTTGAGGATCACCGACTTGCACCAGGGCATCGTCTGGGGCACGCATACCGAGCAGACGCGCCGCCATGCGCAGTTGATCAACCGCTTCGATTACGACGGCGATTACGGCACGGTGCTGAACCGCTTCCTTATCCAGGCGGCGATCGGCTATCCCTTGACGGTACATGGCACCGGCGGCCAGACCCGCGCCTTCATCCATATCCAGGATTCGGTGCGCTGCATCGAACTGGCGCTGAAAAACCCGCCCGCCCGCGGCGCCCGTGTCGAAATCTTCAACCAGATGACGGAAACCCACCGGGTGCGCGACCTTGCCCAGATGATCGCGGGGATAAGCGGCGCCGACATCGCCTGGCTGCCCAACCCGCGCAAGGAAGCCGCCGAGAACGAGCTGATCGTTCAGAACGAGAAATTCCGCATTCTCGGCCTCGAACCGATCACGCTGGAAGCAGGCCTTCTCGGCGAGATCGTCGACGTGGCGAAGAAATTCGCCTATCGCGTCGACCGCTCGCGCGTGCCGGCCGTCTCCGCCTGGACCAAGGACATCGCCGCGACGATCAACCACGATCCGGAAGGCAAGCGACTGAAGTCAGTGTCATGAGTGATGGTTTGCTATTGAGGCGCCACCAGTCCAACGATCTCTCCCTCATTCCTGTGCTTGTCACAGGAATCCAGCGCGCCCAAGTCTTTGGGCGCTGGAGAATCATTCACGGCGCGGACGGGCCGTGGCTGGATTCCTGTGACAAGCACAGGAATGAGGGCGTGCAAGGAAGTCGCCGGCGCCGATGACCTCTACCTCAAACCTCGCCTATGTCACCCTCGTCACCAATCCCGACTACGCCATGGGCGCCACCGCCCTGGCGAATTCTCTCCGTCGCACCGATACCAGCGCCGACATCGTCGTCCTCCACACCGGCGGCGTCGATGCAACCGCCCTCGCCCCGCTTGAAACTCTCGGCTGCCGCCTCATCGAGGTCGAGCACCTGCCGCTCTCCGATGCCTTCAACGAACGCCACGCCCGCGGCCAACTCCATTCCGCCGCCCCCTTCACCAAGGGCCGCAAGCCGGACTTCCATTCGCCGCTCGACAATTTCTGCAAGCTCAGGCTGTGGCAGCTCGTCGAATACGAACGCTGCGTCTTCATCGACGCCGATGCCCTCGTGCTGAAGAACGTCGACAGGCTTTTCCTCTATCCGGAATTCTCAGCCGCGCCCAATGTCTATGAAAGCCTTGCCGACTTCCGCCGCATGAATTCCGGCGTCTTCGTCGCCACCCCATCGCATGACACATTCCGGCACATGCTCGAAAGCCTCGACAGGCCGGGCGCCTTCTGGCGGCGCACCGACCAGACCTTTCTCGAGACGTTCTTCCCGGATTGGCACGGCCTGCCGGTCTATTTCAACATGCTGCAATATGTATGGTTCACCATGCCGGAGCTTTGGGACTGGAAGAGCGTTTCGATCCTGCACTACCAATATGAAAAGCCGTGGGAAAAGGATCATCCGAAGGCAGCGCGGCTACAACCTTTGATCGATTTGTGGCACCGTTTCCACGATGGCGGCGATCCGCCCGAGATCGCGGCGCTGGCCAATCCGGAAGGAGCAGCATGAAGGTACTGGTATCCGGCGGAACGGGTCTCGTCGGCCGCTATGTCGTCGAGGAACTTTTGAGCGCCGGTTATCAGGTGATCGTCGGCGGGCGCCGTGCGCCGCCACCTCGTCTCTTCTCCCGCCCGGTTGAGTTCGCGGCACTTTCGCTCGATCCCAATAAGGATCAGATCGACATTTTCGACGACGCCTATTTCTTCGTCCACGCCGCCTTCAACCATGTTCCGGGCAAATATCGCGGCGGCGAAGGCGACGATCCAAAGAGTTTCCACAGGTTGAACCTCGACGGCACCGTCCGCCTTTTCGACGCCGCCAAACGCGCCGGCACGCGCCGCTGCATCTTCCTCTCCAGCCGCGCCGCCTATGGCGAACATTCTGAGGGAACCGAGCTCGCGGAAACGATGCTGGCCAAGCCGGAAACGCTCTACGGCCAGGTCAAGCTGGATGCCGAACGCGCGCTTGCCCACCTCTCCACTCCAGGTTTTGCCGGCGTAAGCCTGAGGGCGACCGGCGTCTACGGAGATCTCTCGCCGAACAAGTGGGACGGCCTCATCGCCGATTACCTCGCCGGCCGGCCGGTGGTTTCGCGTGTGGGGACGGAAGTTCACGGCCACGACCTCGGGCGTGCGGTACGGCTGATGCTGGAGACGGAAAGCACCCGCATCTCCGGCGAGGTCTTCAACGTCTCGGACATATCAGTCGACACGCGCGACATCCTTTCAGCCATCCGACGCGAGACCGGCTGTCGGCACGTGCTGCCGCCACTCGCCGACAGGGCGGCGCTCAATCCCATGAGCACGGCGAAAATCCGCGCGCTCGGCTGGATGCCGGGCGGAGCCCCGCTGTTCGAGGAAACGATGCAACGGCTCGCCGCGGCGCTGCCGGCGGCCCCGGAACACAGGTCCACGCAAGTCTGACGTTGCAGAATGCGCCGAATTGCAATCGGGGACCCGGACTGTCGGGAATTGTCCATGCAGGTCGCAACCACCTCTGCCTCCAACATCTTGCGCGGCACGTCTTCAGCAACGGTCATCTCTGCTGCCGGAGACGAGAGCGATCAGAGTGTGCTGAAACTACAACGTAGCACCCAGACGCTGCAGCAGATGCGGCAGACTCTGGCGAATTCCGGGGACGAAGCCAAGACGAAGGCAGAACGCAAGCTCGAAGAGGCGAAGCAGCAATTGGAAATGCTGCGCAGCTCCAACATGCCGCCCGAGGTGGTCGCCCGTCTGGCCGCTGAACTCGCGCGCAAGCTCGGCACCGTCGCCTCCGAATTCGCATCGACCGTCGCGACTGGCAGCCCGGCAGCAGTCGCTTCAATGGATACAACCACGGATACAACGGCCGCCGCGACGAGTGGGATCGAGGCTGCGCCGGCGGATGCCTCAGAAAAAACCGCGGACGAAGAGACCGGCTCGCAAGAGCCGGACGACGCCGCCAACGCCCGCAAGGCCTATCAGAGTGTTGCCGAGGACACCCCACAATTCTCGGGCATCTCGGCCGATGATCGAGAAACCATGGAGGATTTCAAGGCGGTCGTGCGCGAACTCAAGCAGTTGCTCGAAAACGCAATGCACGATCTGCGGCAGCAGAACCGGCAGGCCGGGGCGAACGCCGTTCCTGACATGGCAGCCTTCTCCATCGCCACCACGACAATACCGACAAGCATCGTCGTCTGACCTTCGGCCGCATCCCGCGACAGGGCGTGAAACGGGCGCAGTGCTGTCGCATCCGGCATTTGCATCGGACACCCAGCCGTCTATGCTCGCTCGACCTTTTCCATATCCGGCGGATGGAATGACCGTGAAAGACCTGAAAGCGCAGCTGCGCAACGAACGACTGTCGGCACGCGACGCCATGTCTCCTGAGAACCGCGCCTCCAAAAGCCTTGCGATGGCCGATCATGCCGGCGAGGCGGTTGGCTTTGCGCTGGGCACAATTGTCTCCGGCTTCCTGCCGATCCGTTCGGAAGCAGATCTCAGGCCGCTGATGGCGCGCTTTGCCGTGCGCGGTGCGCGGCTCTGCGTGCCGGCGATCCTCGACCGGCAGACCATCGTCTTTCGCGAGCTCGCGGAGGACGCCCCGCTTGTCGATACCGGTTTCGGCACGGTCGGCCCTTCGGCGGATGCCGCTATTCTCGATCCGGAAATCATGCTGGTGCCGCTTTCAGCTTTCGATGACCGCGGCCACCGCATCGGCTACGGCGCCGGCCATTATGACCGCGCCATCAGCCGGCTGAGGCAAAAAGGCCTGCATCCGAAGCTGATCGGCATTGCATTCGACTGCCAGGAAGTGGCACATGTGCCCGACGAGCCGCATGACATAAGCCTGGATGCCATCCTGACAGAAAGCGGCCTTCGCTTTTTTGCCTCTTGGATTGGATAGGGAATGCGGCTGCTTTTTCTGGGTGACATGGTCGGCAAGACGGGACGCTCGGCGGTCTGGGACCGCCTTCCCGGCCTGATCTCCGACCTCAAACTCGATTTCGTCATCGTCAACGGCGAGAATGCCGCCGGCGGGTTCGGCATCACCGAGGACATCTTTCTGGAAACGATCAATGCCGGCGCCGATGTGGTGACGACGGGCAATCACGTCTGGGACCAGAAGGAAGCCGTGGCTTTTGCTGGGCGCCACGATCAATTCCTGCGGCCGGCCAACTATCCGCAAGGCACGCCCGGTCGCGGCTCCGGGCTGTTCTATGCCAGGAACGGCGCGCGCGTGCTCGTCGCCAATGTCATGGGCCGGGTCTTCATGCATCCGGAACTCGACGATCCGTTCAAATCGGCGGAAGTGATCCTCGACGCCTGCCCGCTGAAGGAGCAGGCCGATGCGATCATCTTCGATTTTCATGCGGAAGCGACCAGCGAGAAGCAGTGCTTCGGACATTTCGTTGATGGCCGCGCCAGTTTCGTCGTCGGCACCCACACGCATGTGCCGACGGCCGACGCGCAGATCCTGAACGGCGGCACCGCCTATATGTCGGATGCCGGCATGTGCGGCGACTACGACTCCTCCCTCGGCATGGACAAGGAAGAGCCGCTCAACCGCTTCATCTCCAAGATGCCGAAGGGCCGCATGGAAGCCGCCAGCGGGCCGGCGACGATCTGCGGCGTCGGCGTGGAGATTTCCGACAGCACGGGCTTGGCCGAAAAGATCGCGCCGCTCAGGCTCGGACCGCGGCTGGCCGAGACAGTGCCGGAGTTCTGGCGCTAGCCTCTACCCACCGCCAACACGCAATCGTGAGCATCCCTCGTCTGGACCGCTGCGACCTCATGCCGCATCCTCCCGCCGCTACTTTCAAAGTGGTAGAGCGCCGGAGGGCCGGTATGAAGCCGCAATATCTCGTCCTCGCTATCGCGTGCCTTACGGCCTTCGCTGCGGCAGATCCTGCCGGAGCGCAGGAACAGCGAACACCCGTCAGCCACTGCCAGGCAATCGCTAAGAATATCCCCAAGGTCACCTTCGCCAGCTTTTCCGGCGCCGCGCCGCTGACGCCTGCCGTCTCCGAGGGAGAAGAGGTCAAATTCACCTTCCTCGGCCATTCCACCTTCGAGATCGACACCCCTGGCGGCATCGTCATCGCGACAGACTATAATGGCTGGTACAGGCCGGCGACGATGCCGGATGTCGTGACCATGAACAAGGCGCACACGACCCACTTCACCTTGGCGCCCGATCCAGGCATCAAACATGTACTGCATGGCTGGAGCGATATTCCGGGCGAGAAGGCCAACATCAATCTCGTCGTGGGCGATGCCTATATCCGCAATGTCCCCACGGATATCCGCTTCAGCTACGGCCTCGGCGGAGCGCATGAGAATGGCAATTCGATCTTCATTTTCGAGATCGCAGGTCTGTGCATCGGCCATCTCGGCCACCTGCACTACGAACTGACAGATGTCCAATATACGGAGATCGGCCGCCTCGACGTCGTCATGGTTCCTGTCGATGGCGGTCTGACCATGGGCGCCGACAGCATGAGCCGCGTCATCAAGCGGCTGCGCTCTTCACTTATCCTGCCGATGCACCGGCGCGGCCCGCCGGTCGAAGCATTCGTCTCGATGTTCGGCAAGGATTTCGACGTCGCCTATGCCCCTGACGACAGCGTCACCGTCTCCATGCGGACGCTACCGAAAAGCCCGCTGATCTATGTGCTGAAGGGTGTGCAGTAAAAAGCCCGGCGGTTTGCTTCCGGGCTTCGGCGCGTTAGGCGAATTGCAGGTGACGCTTGATGCCGACATCAGGCACCTTGTCGTCATCGAGATTGGCCTTGGCAATCTCCCAACCGAATTTCAGCTTGTTGCCCGTCGAGACCCATATCTCGGCATCGTCGACATGCAAAGCAAGCATGGTGAGCTTCGGATCCTTCTTGCCACCATCATACCAGGCAGCGACGATCGAACTCCAATATTCCTCAATCTTGGCAGGGTCGGGACGCACATCGATCACACCGGCAAGGCAGGCGTGATAATCGTGATCCTTGCCGATGACGCAGAAATGCGCGCGGCTGCCGGGCTTGATGGCGCGGACGATATCGGCATCGGTCTTGGTGTAGAACCAAATCGTATTGGTGGTGGGATCGGCATGCGGCGCCATCGGCTGCATGTGCATGTCGAGCCCGGAAATTCCGAGCATGCCGGCATGAACATCGTTGACCTGATCCCAGAGCTGACGTGCTGGCTGTTCCTGCGCATCGCTGAGACTTGCCATGACCGTTCCTTTCCGTTGGATGGAGTTCTTGAAACGTCATCCCCTCACCTTTGTTCCAAACTGCTTTTTCCTTGAAAGGGCGCGGTTTCGCTCTTATAAGGCGGCCCATTCCGAACAATGAGACGTGAACAGGGGTGCCATGGCTGGCCATTCACAGTTTAAAAACATCATGCACCGCAAGGGCCGTCAGGATGCCGTGCGGTCGAAAATGTTCTCCAAGCTTGCGCGCGAAATCACCGTAGCCGCCAAGGCCGGCCTGCCCGACCCGATGATGAACGCCCGTCTTCGCCTGGCGATCCAGAACGCCAAGGCCCAGTCCATGCCGAAGGACAACATCGACCGCGCCATCAAGAAGGCAGCTGGCGCCGACGGCGAAAACTATGACGAAGTCCGCTATGAGGGTTACGGCCCCGGCGGCACGGCGATCATCGTCGAGGCCCTGACCGACAATCGCAACCGCACCGCTTCCAACGTCCGCTCGATCTTCACCAAGGCCGGCGGCGCTCTTGGCGAAACCGGTTCCGTTTCCTTCTCCTTCGACCATGTCGGCGAAATCACCTACAAGCTTTCCGTCGGCGACGCCGACAAGGTGATGGAAGCCGCGATCGAAGCCGGCGCCGATGATGTCGAGACCGACGAAGAGGGCCACTACATCACCTGCGCCTTCGAAGCCCTTGGTGAGGTCTCGAAAGCGCTGGAATCCGGCCTCGGCGAAGCTGAAACCGTCAAGGCAGTCTGGCGCGCTCAGAACAATGTGCCGGTGGACGAAGAAAAGGCCCAGTCGCTGATGAAGCTCATCGACAGCCTGGAAGACGATGACGACGTGCAGAACGTCTATTCCAACTTCGAGGTCTCGGAAGAAGTGCTGGCCAAGCTCTCCGCCTGATTCTCTTAAAACGATCTTGTATGGAAAACCCGGCGGTGACGCCGGGTTTTTTGTGCCAAGGCGCTCGTTGCGAACCTATGCGGCCACCCGCATGAAGTTGCCGAGGCCCGCGAACAGTTCCACCGATCTCAGCCGCGTCTCGATATCATGGATCGGCATGGAGATGATCACCTCGTCGGCCTGTGTTTCCTTGAGAAACGTCGTCAGTTTCGCCTCCGCCGTCGTCGGCGAGCCGACCACGGCACAACGCAGGGTGTGTTCGACATTCATCTTCTCCATCGGCGACCAGAAGCCCTCCATATCGGCCAGCGGACGCGGGAACGGGCCGCGGACATTGCGGCGCAAGTTGACGAATTGCTGCTCGGCGGAGGTGAAATGATAGCGCGCCTCCTCATCCGTCGCCGCCACCGAGCCCATGACGCCGACCATCACATAGGGCTTGTCGAGCGTCGCCGAAGGCTGGAAGCGGTCGCGGTAGATCGCGATCGCGTCGAGCAGCATGTCGGGCGCGAAATGCGAGGCGAAGGCATAGGGGAGCCCAAGCATCGCGGCAAGCTGGGCGCTGTAGAGGCTGGAGCCGAGCAGCCAGATCGGGATATGCGATGAATTCCCGGGAACCGCGAGGATCGCCTGGTTCTCGACCGGCGTGCCGAGCAGTTGCTGCAGTTCCACCACATCGTTCGGAAAGCTGTTGGCGGCGGCCTCGAGGTTGCGACGCAGCGCCTGCGCCGTGCGCATATCCGTTCCCGGCGCGCGCCCGAGGCCGAGATCGACGCGGCCGGGGAAGAGCGCCTCAAGCGTGCCGAACTGCTCGGCGATGACGAGCGGCGAATGATTGGGCAGCATGATGCCGCCGGAACCGATGCGAATGCGCTTGGTGGCGGCGCCGACATGGCCGATGACGACTGATGTGGCCGCACTGGCGATCCCCGGCATGCCGTGATGTTCGGCGAGCCAGAAGCGCTTGTAACCGAATTCCTCGGCCTTGCGAGCCATCCGCGCCGAACTCTCGAGCGACTGGCTAACGGTGCTGCCGTCGGCAACGGGGGAAAGGTCGAGTATGGAGAAGGGAACCATGGGAAACCTGCCGGCCAGTTGAAGGATGCAGCCTATGTAGGTTCGCGCCCGCACCATTCCAAACCGTGCGTGCAAAGAAAAAGGGCCGCGCCAGCGCGACCCTTTTGCCATACCGTCAGATAGTGGTTACCGGTCAGATAGTGGTTACCGGTGACGCCGCAGCACGTGCACCTCGGCGCTGGACTGGTGGTGGCCAGACGGCAGCGTGAAATTGCCGAGCTGGCGGTCCATTTCCAGGGCTTCCGTCGCCAGCCTGTGGATCGCCGCCGTCGTTTCCTCGACCATCGAGGCATTCTGCTGCGTCATCGCGTCGAGTTCGGCCACAGCGCTGTTGATCTCCCGCAGCGTATCGGCCTCCTCGCGGGTCGCACCCATGATGTCGTGGATCTGCCCGTTGATCGCCTCGACATGGGCGCCGATTCCGGTCAGCGCCACTCCAGCCCTTTCCACAAGCGCCACACCGCTTTCGACCTCATGCGTCGATTTCTGCAGCAGGCTGGAGATCTCCTTGGCCGCGCTCGACGAGCGCTGGGCGAGTTCGCGCACTTCCATGGCGACGACAGCGAAGCCCTTGCCCGATTCACCGGCGCGCGCTGCCTCGACGCCGGCATTGAGCGCCAGGAGGTTGGTCTGGAAGGCGATGTCGTCGATCACCGAGATGATCGTGTTGATCTGGCGCGAGGAGGCCTGGATCGCCTCCATCGCCGCAATCGTCTCGCGCATGATCTGGCCGGAGCCGGTCGTCTCCTTCTTGGCGTCGCGGGCGATGCGCTCGGCCTGTTCGGCCCGCTCGATCTGCCGCCGGACGGACTGGGTGATGGCGCTGATCGCATTCGCCGTCTCGGTGATCGAGCCGGCCTGGCGCTCGGTGCGCCCCGCGAGCTCGTCGGCGCCGGTGCGCATTTCCTCGGAGCCGGCGCGCACCGCCATCGAATTTCCACCGATGGCCGTCATGGTTTCGCTGAGCGTCGCGAGCGCCTCGTTGAAATTGATGCGCAGGCTTTCGAGCTCGTTCGGGAAGCGCGTATCGATCTGATAGGCAAGATCGCCGCTGGCCAGATGATGCAGGCCTTCGTCGATCGCTTCGACCACCTGCTGCAGCGTCTTTGCCTCGGCCTCGCGCTCGGCCAGATTCTGCTGGCGATCCTGCTCGGCCTGCAGGCGCGTCTCTTCGCTGGCGGCTTCCAGTTCGCGGCTTTCGATCAGCGACTGCCGGAAGCGGGCGAGCGCATTCGCCATCGTGCCGATCTCGTCCTTGCGGTTCAGGCTGCCGATCTCGCTGTCGAGCTTGCCGTCGGCGACGTCGCGGGTCACACCGGCAAGCCGCGCAAGCGGCGAGAACAGGAAATTGGTGACCAGCCCGGTGGCGACTGCCATGACGACGAGCACGCCGATGCCGATCATGGTTAGCAAAGTGGCGATCTCGATCGAACCGGCATTGAGCTCACTGAGCAGCACGCTCTCGACGACAAGGAAACGGTCGCCGCGATAGTCAATACCGCGGACATAGGCGCGGGCCGCCCCATCCGCTCGGCTGAAATCGGCAACCGTCATCGCCGAACTGGCAAGCGCGTCCTTGATGAAAGTGAAGGGTGTCGCGTCGAGCGTCGCAAGCCTGCCGTTCGCGTCGAGCCCGATGGCCGACCCATCGCCGGAAACTATCGCCGCCCGCGCCGTGCTGCCCTGGACGATGCCTTTGGCAAGGATGCCGGTGACGATGTCGTCGCGCACCTTGAACAGGATGATGCCCTTGGCCGCCCCGAGCTTGACGATCGGCACGGCATAGAAGATCGCCGAATTGCCGCTGGCGGCATCGACGCGAAGGCCGGAAAAACCTGTCGGTGCGGCGTCATCGGTCGCTTTGGCGGTATTCTCGATTGCCTTGGCGAAAGCGATACCGGCGCCGGTTGGCTTCCACGCGTCCGTCTTCAGATTCTCGGCGAAGTCGTCTTGCTTCTTGTAGGAATAGAGGACGGTGCCGTCGAGATCGGCGATCAGCAGATCGCTGAAGGCGGTATCTGCGAGGTCGCGGGCGACTTCGCCCTGCGTCTTCTCGTGGTTCGAATAATAAAAGCCGCTCGGCCCTTCCGGCTTCATCAGTTTCTCGCGCTGATCCGCCGGGTTGGGATTGCTGGAGATGAAAATCTTCTTCAACTCGGCGCGGGCATCGCCGGAGGTCTTCTCGATCGTCTTCCAACCGCTTTTCAGGCTGGTGATCGACATCTGCAGCGCTTCGATGCGCGCAATCGACGTTGCCTGGTTTTCAAGCTGCGTCAGTTGATCCTGCAGCATGTCACCGCGAAAGATCAGCACGCTCTCCTTGGCTTTCAGCGCCTGCTCGTCGGAGATCCGGCTGCTGGCGAAATAGGCAAGCACGTCGATTACTGCGATCGACAGCACCGTCAGCAGAATGAATGTGGCGATGACCTTGAAGGACAGGGATTGAAATCTCTGTGCCATGTACGACGAACCCCTCTGAACACGCCTGCCGGCGTTGGCACGCAGCGCATGCCTGATCGACCGATCTTTTAAACAGAACATCGGGGCTCCTTGCGACACGAGACCCCCTTCGTATTTGACACTAGAATTCAAGCATCTGTTTTAATTCGCGGTAAATGGACCGGCTTAAAACCGAGAATGTTTTTGTTTTGTTCACATATCGGTGGCAGTTATTTCGTAGTCGCTATAGGTTGAAGCATGCAAAATACGATTCGCATCGTCGGCATCGATCCCGGCCTTCGCCGCACCGGCTGGGGAATCATCGACACACTTGGCAATTCCCTGCGCTTTGTCGCCTCCGGAACCGTGACATCCGACGGTGACATGGACCTTGCCTCTCGCCTCTGCCAGCTGCATGACGGCTTGGCGGAGGTCGTCCACACTTACAAGCCGGATGAAGCCGCCGTCGAACAGACCTTCGTCAACAAGGATGCGGTGGCGACCCTGAAGCTTGGCCAGGCCCGCGGCATTGCCATGCTGGTGCCGGCCCGCGCCGGTCTGCGGGTCTCCGAATATGCTCCGAACGCCGTGAAGAAGGCCGTCATCGGCGTCGGCCACGGCGAAAAGCACCAGATCCACATGATGTTGAAGATCCTGATGCCGAAGGTCGAATTCAAAGGCGATGACGCTGCCGACGCCCTGGCGATCGCCATTTGCCATGCCCACAATCGCGGCAGCAACCGGATGCGGGAAGCGCTGGCCGGCTAATCTGTTCTTGACTTGTTCCAACAGTAAGGATAATTCTTACTTCGAAGGAGCAGCAAGATGCGCGTGACGTCCAAAGGCCAGGTCACCATTCCTCGCGATCTTAGAGAGCTTGCGGGCATCAAGGCCAACAGCGAGGTCATCTTCTCGATCGAGAACGGCAAGCTCGTTCTCTCGCCGAAGAACGGCAAGCAGGAGATCGAGGATCGGGGCCGGCTGGACCGTTTCCTGCAGACGATCCGTCGGCTCGAGGGAACTGGCGATCAGGCGATTGATGCCGAAGACCTCATGTCGATGACCCGTGATCGCTGATGGCGACGCTTGTCGATACAAACATACTCGTCGACCTGGCTGTGGCCGGTTCGGACTGGCACGGTTGGTCGCGTCGGAAAATGCTCGACGTCTTTAAAGATGGACCGGTCCTCATAAATCCGATCATCTATTCCGAGTTTTGCGTTCGCTACGACGATATGGATGAAGTCGACCAACTGCTTCCGCAGGATGAATTTCGCCGCGAGAACCTGCCTTGGCCGGCTGCCTTCGCCGCGGCGCAAGTCTTCCGGCTTTACCGTCACGCCGGCGGCGGACGCGAACAGATATTGCCTAACTTCTTCATCGGCGCCCATGCGGCGATAAGGGGCTACAAGATTTTGACCCGCGACCCCAGCGGATACCGATCTTATTTTCCCTCCGTTGAACTTATCACGCCCGAAACCCACCCTTGAGAGACCGCGCCCTATGATCGGCAAGCTGAAAGGCACAATAGACGAGATCGGCGAAGACTATGTGCTCGTCGATGTGCACGGCGTTTGCTACGTCGCCCATTGCTCGGCCCGCACCCTGTCCAAGCTTGGCTCGGCCGGTGAGGCCTGCGTACTGTTCATCGAAACCTATGTGCGCGAGGACCAGTTGAAGCTGTTCGGCTTCATGACCGCCTTGGAGCGGGAATGGTTCAATCTGCTCCAGAGCGTCCAGGGCGTCGGCGCCAAGGTGGCGCTCGCGGTGCTCTCGACGCTGACGCCGGGCGAACTCGCCAATGCGATCGCCCTGCAGGACCGCGCCGCCGTCTCCCGCGCGCCGGGCGTCGGCCCGAAAGTGGCCATGCGTCTCGTCACCGAACTCAAGAACCGGGCGCCGGCCTTTGCCGGAGAAGCGATCAACATCGCCCTCAAGCAGGAGCTCGGCGAAGGTGTCGCGGCCGCACCCGTTGCCGACGCGGTTTCCGCCCTGACCAACCTCGGCTACAGCAGAGACCAGGCGGCAAATGCGGTTGCCGCGGCGATGAAGACGGCCGGCGAAAACGCCGATAGCGCCAAGCTGATCAGGTTGGGCTTGAAAGAACTGGCGCGGTGAAGCCAGGAAAACCGATGATAGGATGTCGAGGCGGCCGATTTTTGGTGTATTGCTGTGACAGGTTTCAAAACGGAATGAGAGCATGAGCGAACCCGCCCGCCTGATATCGCCGGAAAAGCGGGGCGAAGATCTCGACATCACCCTGCGCCCGCAATCGCTGGACGAATTCACCGGCCAGGCCGAAGCCCGCGCCAATCTCAAGGTCTTCATCGAGGCGGCGAAGAACCGCGGCGAGGCACTGGACCATGTGCTCTTCGTCGGTCCGCCCGGCCTCGGCAAGACGACGTTGGCGCAGATCATGGCGAAGGAACTCGGCGTCAATTTCCGCTCGACGTCAGGCCCTGTGATTGCCAAGGCCGGCGATCTCGCCGCCCTCCTCACCAATCTCGAGGAGCGAGACGTGCTCTTCATCGACGAGATCCATCGCCTCAACCCGGCCGTCGAGGAAATCCTCTATCCCGCCATGGAAGATTTCCAGCTCGACCTGATAATCGGCGAAGGCCCTGCCGCCCGCTCGGTAAAAATCGATCTCTCGAAATTCACCCTGGTGGCGGCTACCACCCGTCTCGGTCTGTTGACGACGCCGCTGCGTGACCGCTTCGGCATCCCGGTGCGCCTGAGCTTCTACACCGTCGAGGAGTTGGAACTGATCGTGCGCCGCGGCGCGCGGCTGATGAACCTGCCGATGACCGAAGAGGGCGCTCGCGAAATAGCAAGACGCGCCCGCGGCACGCCGCGCATCGCGGGTCGGCTGCTGCGGCGCGTGCGCGACTTCGCCGAGGTGGCAAGGGCCGAGGCGGTGACGCGTGAGATCGCCGACGAGGCACTGACTCGCTTGCTCGTCGACAATGTCGGCTTCGACCAGCTCGACAAACGTTACCTCAACATGATCGCCGTCAATTTCGGCGGCGGCCCGGTCGGCATCGAGACCATCGCCGCCGGCCTTTCCGAGCCGCGCGACGCGATCGAGGACATCATCGAGCCTTACATGATCCAGCAGGGTTTCATTCAGCGTACACCGCGCGGCCGTGTTCTGACCGCAATCGCGTGGAAACATCTCGGAATGCAACCGCCCAAGGAAATGGAGGCTGCGCAGTTCCGGCTGTTCCAGGAGGACAACTGAGTGATTACCCGCCGCGGATTTTTCAAGGTTCTTGGCGGCGGCATTGCAGGCGTCATGTCGCTTGGTGGGTACGCCTTCGCTTATGAACCGCTGGCGCGGCTCGGCATTGCCCGTTACCGGTTGACGCCGCCGGGGTGGACACCAGGGCTGAAGCTCCGCGTCGTCGCGCTCGCCGATATCCATGCCTGCGAACCCTGGATGTCGGCAAGCCGCATTGCCGCGATCTGCCACAGGGCCAACGAGCTCGAAGGCGACGTCACCCTCCTTCTCGGCGATTACGCCGCCGGCATGAATATGGTGACGCAATATGTGCATTCGAGCCAATGGTCGAAGGCGCTCGCCACCCTGCAGGCCCCCCTCGGCGTCCATGCGATCATGGGCAACCACGACTGGTGGGAGGACAGGACCGCCCAGAAGAACGGCGGAATGGAGACATTCGGGCACCGGGCGCTTGGCGATGTCGGTATCCCTGTCTACGGCAACCGCGCCGTCCGGCTCGAAAAGGATGGCCGCGGCTTCTGGCTCGCAGGCCTCGAAGATCAGCTGGCGCTATTGCCCGGAAGGAGATGGGGCCGCACGCATATGCTCGGCCTCGATGACCTCGAGGGAACGCTGACTCAAGTGACCGACGATGCCCCCGTCATCCTGCTCGCCCATGAGCCCGACATCTTTCCGCGCGTGCCCGAGCGGGTGTCCCTGACGCTGTCTGGCCACACCCATGGCGGCCAGATCCGCTTCCTCGGCCGTTCGCCGATGGTCCCCTCGCGTTACGGCAATCGCTATGCTTATGGCCATATTGTCGAGGAGGGCCGCAATATCATCGTCTCCGGCGGCCTCGGCTGCTCCATCGCACCGGTGCGCTTCGGCGTGCCGCCGGAAATCGTCGTGATCGATCTCGGATAGAATGACATGAGCAAGCGCACTCTCATCCGCCTGACGGCAGGCGCTGAGCGTTTCAATTACCGTATCGCCGGCCTCGGCTTTCGCGATGGCCACGTGCTCGTTCATCGCGCCGTGCATGAGCCTTTCTGGACCTTTCCGGGCGGCAGGGCGGAAATCGGCGAGACGTCGGAGGAAACGCTGAAACGGGAGATGGTGGAAGAACTCGGCCTCGAAGTCACCGTCTCCCGCCTGCTCTGGGTCGTCGAGAACTTTTTCCGCTATGAACAACGCGACTGGCACGAACTCGGCCTCTATTACCTGATGGACATCCCCCCGGAATTCCCCTTTCAGCCGGGTGAAATCATCCACCGCGTCGAAGACGGTGACAACCACCTCGAATTCAAATGGGTGCTTGCGACGCGCCAGGCCCTGACCGACCTCGACATCCCGCCCTATTTCATCGCCGATGAGATCGAGAATCTGCCTGTCGCCCCCCGTCATCTCGTCTGGCGGGACGGCAATCTCGATGAGAAAAACTGACGCAAGCCAGTCCGAAAGCACGCGAAGAGGAGATGCGCCGATGCCGACCTTCGATCCCATCAGGTCATTTCGCAAGCTCGCCTATAACAACGCCCTTGCCAACCACCGTCTGCTTCAGGCCTGCACGGCATTGAAGCCTGGTGAATTCGAAGCGCCGCGCACCAGCTTCTTCCCCTCGATCAAGGAAACCTTGAACCACATCATCACGGTCGACTGGTTCTATGTCGACGGCCTGGAAGGCGGCACGCTCGGCTACCAAGCCTTCGAGATGGACGAACCGTTCGATGATATTTCATCGCTGGCGCAAGCTCAGGCCAGGGTCGATCAGCGCCTGGTCGCACTTTGCGAGGCTCTAACGCCGGAAAGGCTAGTGTCGGCCGTCCGCCTCCATCGCGGCGACCGCATCCAGGAAGAGCGGATGGACGACGTCCTCGCCCATCTCTTCCAGCACCAGACGCATCATCGCGGCCAGGTGCATGCAATGCTCTCCGGCACCAGCGTGGCTCCGCCGCAGCTCGACGAATTCATTGTCGCCGGCGACGCGCGGTTCCGCGGTGAGGAACTCGCCGAGCTCGGATGGAGCGAAGAAATGCTGATGCGTTAGAGCCTTTCCTGGTCAGATTGAAGCATTCTGTTGGCTCAAACGGAGTCGGATGGTCGACCGGCCGGCGCGTCGTAGCAAAGCTCCACGGCCAAGCCGGCCGGTCGATCAGCCGGCCCGTTTCAGCCAACCCTCCCGCAGATTTGCCAGGCAAATCTGCAAGACTTGGGAATCGCCGGACGCACTTATCGCTTCGCCACGGCGAATCGGTGCGGTCGGTGGGCCGGGCATCTCTCCGCCAGGATCAGAGGCGATCGGCTCGAGCGTACC
The DNA here is from genome assembly GCF_019793435.1 of Rhizobium redzepovicii. GTDB lineage: Bacteria > Pseudomonadota > Alphaproteobacteria > Rhizobiales > Rhizobiaceae > Rhizobium > Rhizobium redzepovicii. Next base: position 83,363 of record NZ_JAILYH010000008.1, read on the forward strand.
AACGGGTATGCCCTTCGCCAATCGCCTCTGCCCTGACGAAAACCGGCTCCGGCAGAATGCTTCAATCTGACCAGGAAAGGTTCTAATTCCGCAGCCGCTTTTTCAGTCCGTCGATGATCGTCTTGGTGAGAAGATCGTAATTCTCGTCGAAGTGATGGTCGCCGGGCAGTTCGACCACCTCCGCGCCGCTATCTTTCACCGCCGGACAGGCGACATCGTCATCGTCGTCCTTGCCATAGATGCATTGCACAAGTTTCGGATCGATATTCTTCAGATCGGCGACGGGATCGCCTCCAGCCCCTTCCGTCTTCTGGCCAAGCCAGCCGAGAACGGAGATGACGTAGTCGACCTGGTGCGAGAGCGACAGCAGCGACAATTGCGCCACCGCCGACTTTTCGGCCGGCTTGAGGAGCTGATAGGTGGCAGGCACAACGTCCGCGCCGAAGGAATAACCGACGAGCAGCACATGCTTCACCTTCCACTGCTTCCGGTAGAAATCGATGATCTTCGAAAGATCGGTGGCCGTCTCCTCCGGCTTGCGCTCCGACCAGAAATAATGAAGCGAATCGACGCCGACGACCGGAATGCCTTCCTTCTGCAGCGTGCCGCCGACCTCCTTGTCGATGTCGCGCCAGCCGCCGTCGCCGGAATAGATCACCGCCATCGTATCGAGGGCAGGCGTCGCCTCCAGGATCGCCAGCGGCAGTCCGAGCGGATTGCCGAAGGCGCCGGAGGCGGTAACGAGATCGTCAAGCGTATCGGCAAGCACCGTCTGCGCGTCGTCGGTGGAATCGCGAATTTCGATTGCGGAATGGGTCTTCTTCAGTGCCTCGACATGCGCCCGGCCGTCCTTGTCGGCCTTGGGCGTGAAGACTGACACAACAGGATCCGGCAGAGGCCCCTCGCTGAGGCCATACACCGTGCGTTGGCCGACCACCTGCTTGGAAGCCGGCGTGCAAAGCTCCTTGGCAAGCGGAATGCCGGCGGCCGGATCGACGGCAAGCGTTTGGCCGATCGTCGCATCCGGCGTCTGCGCGGCGATCGCCAGCGCCAGGGCTCCGCCCTCGCCGATGCCGGCAACGATCGGCAAGTGATAGGCGTTGTTGCCGGTCGCACGCTGCACCTGCTGGCTCAGCGATTCGATATCCGAAACCATGTAGAGACAGCCGTCATTGAGGCCGACATCGTAGCGGTCAAGCGCCTGGATATAGGAGGGAAAATCGACGCCGATGACGACGGCGCCTTCAGCGACCAGCCTGTCGGCCTCCCCCTTCTCATAGTCGCCCCAGCCGGCGGCATCCGAGATCAGCATCACCGTGCCCTTCACCTCTCCTTCCGGCAGGAAGATGTGCGGCGACGGGATGAGCCCGGTTTCGAAGCTCTGCGTGGTCTCCTCGGCGGCATCAGCCGATGCGGCCGCGAGCATGCAGACGCATGCCGTGGCAAGTAGGATTGTCCTGATCATTTTCTCACTACCCCTTTCAATCCGCCCCCGATCAGAAATGTCGCGTCCATCAACGCGATCATCGGATTGCCCCCTCCGGAGACCGCAAGATAGCGCGGTTGCCAGTGCGGATGAAATTTTGATTTGAATGCCCGAAGGCCTTTGAAGTTGTAGAAGCGCTCGCCGTGTTCGAAAACGGTGCTGCCGATGCGGTCCCAGACGGGCGCCGCCTCGCGTTTCGACATGCCGGAGAGAGGCGCCATGCCGAGATTGAAGTGGGTGAAACCCTGGCCGCGCAGATATTCCATGATCTGCACGAAGAGAAAGTCCATCGAGCCCTTCGGCGCGTCCGGCGAAAAGCGCATGAGATCGATCGTGCCCTCCTGCCTGGATTCGGTGACGAGGATATTGGCGAAGGCGACTATCCTGCCGTCCTTTTTCAGAATGCCGACCGGCTGGGAACAGACGTAATTGGGATCGAAGGCGCCGAGCGAAAAACCCTTTTCCTTTGCGTTGTGATGCTCGAGCCAGGCCGTCGAAACGGCGGAGAGATCATCGATGACCGAGGGCACGTCCTCAGGTTCGACAACGGCAAATTCCAGCCCGTCGCGCTGGGCGCGGCTCGCCGTCTGGCGAAGGTTTGCCCATTTGCCCCCCTTCATCTCGAAGGTTCGAAGATCGGTCACGGCCAGTTCGCCGAGCTTGAAGGCGCGCAGGCCGGCATCGGCGCAATGGGAAAGCAGCGACGGCGAGATCTGATAGAACACGGCCCGGCAGCCGGCGGCGCGCGCTGCTTCGACGAAACGCCAGACAAGCTCCTGCCCGGCGCGATGTTCGCCGACCGGGTCGAATAGCGCGATCCAGGAACGGCCCTGCCGGCCGTACATGATGAAGGCGTCGCCCTTTTCCGAGAACATGATGCTCTTGTCGCCCATGCGCACCAGATTGGCGTCGGCATTGCCCTGCTTGCCGACGATCTCGACGGCACGCGCCAGCGCCTCCTCCGTCGCCGGTTCCGGCCGGAATGTCGCCGGCCGGAGCAGGCTGAAGATGGCGATCGCCGACGAGATGATGGTGATGCCGAGGACGGCGCGTAGGCCCCGCGGCGCTTCGGCGGTGAACTCGAACTGCCACCAGAGCTGGTTGCTGTATTCGACATCGCGATAGACGAAGAGCAGGATGACGACGGCGCCGACGACGATGACCGCGATCGCCATCAGCCAGGACGCCGTGAGCGCCTGGTTGAGCAGCGAGGCATGGCGGGTAAAGAGCCGCCGGCTGACGAAGAGCCCGAAGATGAGGAAGGCAAGAAAGGCGGCTTCGACGAGCGCGATCGCTTTCAAGAGCGACAAAGTCAGCGCCGCAAGGGCCGAAAATACCGCCACCCACCAGGCGCCGTCGAGTCGCTGGCCGAGGCCGCGCGCAGCAACGACGAGCGCGAGCCCGAGCAGGCTGGAAAGGAAATGCGCCCCTTCCACCATCGGCAGTGGCAGATAGTTGGAGAGGAATTCGAGGTTCTGGTCCGGTGTCGGCGTGACGCTCGAAAAGATCAGCATGACGCCGAGCAGCAGCGCAAGCGCCGATAGCAGCTGCGGCATCAGTCGTCCGCCGATGCGCCGGACGCTGGAGGCGGCCGGATGGTCGACGAAACGGCGCAGCTCCGTCGCCGAAACCGCAAGCACGGCGATCAGCAGCGGCAGCACATGATAGATCAGCCGGTAGAGCACTAGCGATCCGAGCACCGCATCAATGTTCACCGCGCTGCCGAGCGAGGCGATGATCACGGTTTCGAACACGCCGAGCCCGGCCGGAACGTGGCTGAGTACGCCGAGACCGACGGCGATCGCATAGACGGCCAGGAAGACCGGCCAGCCGATGGCCGTCTGCGGCAGCAGCACGTAAAGCACGGACGCCGAGGCGGCGATATCGAAGGCGGTGACGAGGAACTGCCGTGACCAGGTGCGCGAATCCGGCAGGCGGATTGCCACAGGGCCGAGATCGAGTACGTGGCCATCACGGCCGATGATCATCACTGCACTCAGAATGGCAACGATCGAGCCGGCGATCAACCGCAGCAGGAAGGGGCTGACACCGATTAGCGGGCCGATCTCGTCGGCGATGATGATGAGGGCGATCGCGCCGACTCCGGCAAGCCCGAGACCGAAGGAAAGCGTGACGAAGGCGATGATGCGGCCGATATCTTCGGGCGAAAGCCCGAGACGCGTATAGGCGCGGTAGCGGATCGCGCCACCCGAAAGCGCACCGAAGCCGGCGGTATTGCCAACCGCATAGGCACTGAACGCCGTCAGCGCCACATGCGGAAAGGGCAGCTTCTTGCCGATATATTCGATGGCGTTGAGATCGTAGAAAACCAGCGAGAGGAAGCTGAGTGCGGTGAAGAACAGGGCAAGCAGGATGGCGCTCGGCCTGGTCGCCGCCAGCGCATCGACGACATCGTCATAGCGCACTTCGTTGGTGAGCTGCATGATCGCGTAGCCGACGAGGCAGAAGACCACGAGTGTCGCCGCTGCCGTCAGCGGTGTCCTGTAACGTCTGAACAAACCACGAAAAGAAAATCCTTCCGCGTCTTCGATCTCTTTCAAATTGTCGTGACCCGACATCTCTTATCCTGCTGCAATTGCCAGCTCGGCGGGAATCATTTTGAAAGACGTAACATGAGAGGCATACAAGCTCTATGAAGACATGCCGCCGCAACCCCAGCCCGCCGCTCGGGCCTCCATCACTCTCAATTGGGGCGAATTTGCGCAGGTGAGCGTAACGGCGCATTGCATTTTCGTAAGCTTCGGACGAGCTTTACCCGCGACGGCGAATTGAAACACAGGAGAACGGTTCGATATGCAGGATGGTCCGGCTCTGATGATGATCGTCCTCGGCCGCCTGTTGCTGGGCGGCCTCTATGTCGCTGGCGGCATTCATCATTTTTTCGTCATCGTGCCGCTGACCGATGCGATCGAAGCCCGCGGCATCCCTTTTGCGAAATGGGTACTGCTTTCCGGCAGCATGTTCCAGGTCCTGGCCGGCACGCAGCTGATGTTAGGGCTCTTCGTGACCGCAGCGGCATTCGGTCTTATCCTCTTCACCCTTGCCGCCACTATCATGCTGCTGAATTTCTGGGACATGCAGGGAACGGCCCGCGAAAGCGCGATCAATACCTGGAAAACCAACATGGCGATCATCGGCGGTCTGCTGATCGCCGCCGCCGGCCCGATGTGAAGCGGCTTATGCCGCCGGTTCGCCATTCGCCCGCGCATGGGCGGCGTAGCGCGCCACGGCGGCATCCACCTCCGCATCGCGATCACCCGCCACCTGCACTGTCGGCACGGCGAATTCGATGCCGTTTTCCTTGAAGGCGTTGCGGATCATCGCCAGCGCATTGCGGCGGATGACGAATTGCTCGCCGGGCTTCGTCATCATCGACAGCCGGATTTCGATCGCGAATTCGCCGAACTGCTCGACACCCTTCATCTTCAGCGTCTCGATGATATGAGGGCCGAATTCTGGATTTTCGAGCAGCGTCTGGCCGATTTGCTTGATCACCTTCTTCGCCTTGACGAGATCGGTGTCGTATTTGACGTTGAGGCTGATCTTGTCGATCGTCCAGTCGCGGTTGAGGTTCTTCACCGCGCCGAGTTCGCCGAACGGCACCGTCGTCAGCGGCCCGCGATGATGCCTGAGCTTCACCGAGCGCAGGCTGAAAGCCTCGACCACGCCCTTGTGGCTGCCGCTTTCGATATATTCGCCGATACGGAAAGCATCATCCCAGAGATAGAACATGCCGCTGATGACGTCCTTGACTATCGTCTGCGCGCCGAAACCGACCGCCACGCCGACGACACCGGCACCGGCGATCAGTGGCCCGATCTCGATGCCGAGGCCGGAGAGCACCATCAAAACGGCGATGACGGCGATGACGACGGCCAGGATATTGCGGAAGATCGGCAACAGCGTCTGTATCCGTGCGCGTCTGGCCCTCTCCTCATCCGTTGCTCCGCCATCCACGGAAGAATCGAGTAGCTTGCCGTCGATATAGGCTTTGACGACATGCCAGAGCAGATCGGCGGCCAGCAGGATGACGATGCCGCCGATGACACCGCGGGCGATCTTGTCCACCATGGTCTCGCCGGCGGCCATCGTATCGGCGCCGACGCCGAGCATATGCCCGAGCCAGATGGCAGCAACGGCAATGATCAGCGCCCGCACACCCCGGTCGAGAAGCACGGTCGCAATGCGGCGCGTCGCCAGGAAGCTCGCTTCAGTCTGCTGCAGCGATTTCACCGCAATCGTCGAAACGGCAAGCACGCGCGGCAGCAGCAGTACGTAGATGCCGAGCCAGAGCAGCCAGTTGAAGCCTGCGACCCAAAGGCTCCAAAGCAATAGGAAATAAACGGTGAGCGCCCAGGAGGTCCCGTGACCGCGCTTCTCGTCCTTGTGCGGCCGCGACCAGACCGCTTCGATCGCAATCAGCAGCAGGCCGATACCGAGGATGTAGCCGACGAGGAGCCGCGCACTCGGGGAATAGCCAAGCGGCTCCATCGACTGGATCGCCGCCCAGCCAAGCATGAAATAGATGACGAAGATCGCGCAGCGGCGGTACCAGAAGAGTGCAACGACATGCCCTGGCATGGTGGGAGCGGTGATGCCCTGCCTCTCCTCCTCGGTCCGCGCCAGCCCGATGAGATCGACCAGCACACCGCCGAGGCAAATGGTGAAGCGTTGGACGATGAGCGCGACGACGCAGACGATCGCGATACTCTGGCTGAGCGGCGGCCAGCCGAGGCTCAGAAGCGCAAGCACCGTTGACGCCGCGAAGATCAGCGCCGGTATGACCCGCGGCGCCAGATGCATGCCGGCCATCTCGGCCAGTCGACGACGGCGGCGGCGGAAGGCATAACGGGCAAGGCTTTCGACAATCGCGCCGAGCAGGAAGATGGCCAGGAACTGCGCCACCATGCGCGGCCAGCCGTTCGCGGCGATTTCACCTAGCAACAGCGAGGACGCATTGCCGATCTGAAAGGGCAGCGTCATCGCCGCATCTGAGACCATCGCGACGTGCCGGCGGGCATGCTGCAGCAGGCCTGACAGCACCGACATCTGATCCGCAGCCGCCGAACCGCCCGCAGGTGCCGTCGCCATCTGGGTCGACATCCACTGCTTGACTTCGGGCGTCTGCATGAGCTGCATCATCTCACGCACCTGCGCCGGAGGAGCGGCCGCGGCCGGGACTTGCGCCGGCGATGTCTGGGCAAAGCTTGGCGAGATCACCCCAAGAAGTACGATGAGTGCCAATATTCCCGATATGGCGGCCTTCAAGACCCCTGCCCCGTCACGCTCCATCACCGCCCTCCAATGGAGTGTCGGCCGCTTGGACGAAGCAGCCCCGACATTTCCCGTTCGGCAATGGATACTCGCGACCGCTGCCGCCAGCAAGCGGTAGGAACCCCATACCGATGGCTAGAGCCTTTCCTGGTCTGGAAGGCGCCGAAAGCCTCTGGCCTTCAGGATTTCGGAGCCGGCTTTTCCACGTGGCCGCCAAAGCCCGCCCGCATCGCCGACAGAACCTTATTGGCGAATTCGTCGTTGTCGCGCGAGGAGAAGCGGCCGTAGAGTGCGGCACTCAGCACCGGCGTCGGCACGCTTTCGTCGATTGCCGCCATGATCGTCCAGCGCCCTTCGCCGCTATCGGAGACACGCCCGGCATATTTCGCCAGCGCCGGATCGGCATGCAGTGCATCGGCCGTCAGATCGAGCAGCCAGGAGGTGATGACGCTGCCGCGGCGCCAGACTTCGGCGACGTCCTGCAGATTGAAGTCGTATTGAAAATGTTCAGGATGGGCGAGCGGCGCGGTTTCCGCGTCAGCCTCATGCGAGGCTGCTCCGATATTGGCATGTTTCAGGATGTTGATGCCCTCGGCATAGGCGGCCATGAGACCGTATTCGATGCCGTTGTGCACCATCTTGACGAAATGGCCGGCGCCATGCGGGCCGCAATGCAGGTAGCCCTGTTCGGCGGTGCTCGCCGCAGCCGCTTCGGCGGTGCGGTTCGGCGAGGCTTCCGTTGTGCCGGCGCCGGGCGCCAGTGTTGCGAAAATCGGCGAAAGGTGCTGAACGGTGCCCTTCTCGCCGCCGATCATCAGGCAGTAGCCGCGCTCCAGGCCGAACACGCCGCCACTGGTGCCGACATCGACATAGTGGATGCCCTTGGTGATAAGGTCGGCGCCGCGGCGGATATCGTCGTGGTAATAGGAATTGCCGCCGTCGATGACGATGTCGCCATTCTCAAGCAGCGGCACCAGGTTCGCGAGCACCTTGTCGACGATCGCCGCCGGCAGCATCAGCCAGATCGCCCGCGGATGCGAGAGCTTCGAGACGAACTCTTCGAGCGAAGCACTGCCGGTCGCACCGAGGCCTGCGAGTTCGGCAACGCTTTCCGGCCTGGCGTCGTAGACGACGCATTCGTGACCGCCCCGCATCAGGCGCTGGACCATGTAATTGCCCATGCGGCCCAAACCAACCATGCCAAGCTGCATAATGAAATCTCCTGGAAATCGAGATGAAGTGTCGATTCCGGAAACTAGCACCCGCAGTGTGACAGGCAAGCGAACTCTCGCTACTCTTGGCGAATGCGACGATTACGCCGCCGATCTCCTTGAAGCCGACTTGCCGGTCAGGCGTCCGGCGCGCTGGCCGGCTCTCCCTTCATTTCGCTGAGGAACATGCCCTCGCGCAGATTGATGCCGTATTCGACGAAAGCCTTCATGCAGCAGAGCATCTGCGTCCAGCCTTCACAGTTGAGATAGGTGCCGCGCCGGCCGGCATCGTCCTCACGCCAGCCGCTCTCGGCGATGGTCACCAGCGTGCCGCCATCTTCGAGCGGCTTGAAGTTCATCTCCACCGACGTCTTATAGGTCTTCTTGTCGTCGCCCGTGCCGCCATCCCAGCTGAGCACGATGCGACTTTCCGGCACGAGTTCGACCACCTCCACCTGGGCGTCCTTCCACCAGGTCACAGTGGTGCCCTTGACCAGCGGCGCGCTCGCCCCGCCGATCGTGGTGAAATAGCTGCTGAGCTTCTTCGGGTTGACGACAGCGTCGAATACCTCTGCGACGGGTCGGCCGATACGGCCTGAAACGCGGATTCCGAGAGACATGGTCCTTCTCCTCTTCTCCATTGTGTGAGTTTCCATTGTACTCGGCGCCATTATGTTATAAAAATATAACATGTCAAGCGAATCGACCGACGACCCCGTTTTCAAGGCGCTGGCGCATCATCGCCGGCGCGAAATTCTCGACCTGCTCAAGGATGCCCCCCGCACGACGGGGGCGCTTTGCGAAATGTTTCCGCAGATGGACCGCTGCACCGTGATGCAGCATCTGAAAGTGCTGGAAGAGGCCGATCTGGTCATCGCCAGGAAGGAGGGCCGCGAACGCTGGAACCACCTGAACAGCCTGCCGATCAAGCACATCCATGACCGCTGGATCAGCGCCTATGCCGGACACGCTCTATCGATCCTCGACCGGTTGAAAAACGATCTCGAAGGCCAGCCGGAACAATGATCCGGCCTGCAGCTTTCCTGCACCCCCATGCATAATTTATGCGTTGCCTGGCAATCCCGGCCTTTATAGCCTCCGGCGCCGAAACACTGAAGAGGCGGTGCGATGACGATACTGGTGACGGGAAGCGCTGGCCATCTCGGCGAGGCGCTGATGCGTAGCCTGAGAGGTGAAGGCCGGCCGGCGCGCGGCATCGATGTCAAGCCGTCGGCTTTCACCGACATGGTCGGCTCGATCGGCGATCGTGCTTTTGTCAGACAGGCGATGTCGGACATTCGCCACGTCGTCCATGCCGCGACCCTGCACAAGCCGCATGTGGCGACCCATGGAAATTGCGATTTCCTAGACACCAATGTCGGCGGCACGCTGAACCTGCTCGAAGAGGCGATCGCCGCGGACGTTGCAAGCTTCGTCTTCACCAGCACCACCAGCACCTTCGGTGCGGCATTGACGCCGGCCGCGGGCCAGCCGGCCGCATGGATCACCGAGGAGGTACTGCCGGTTGCCAAAAACATCTACGGCGTGACGAAACTCGCTGCCGAAGGCCTGTGCGAACTCTTCGCCCGCAAATCCCGCCTGCCGGTCGTCATTCTCAGGACCTCGCGTTTCTTCCCCGAACGCGACGATGATCCTGATATTCGCGGCGGCTATTCGGCAGAGAATGCACAAGCCAACGAGCTTCTTCACCGCCGCGTCGACATCGCCGATGTGGCCGGCGCCCATCTGCTGGCGCTCGATAAGGCACCGGCAGTCGGCTTCGGCCGCTACATCATCTCGGCCACGACGCCATTTTCGTCGGACGATCTCGCCGAGATCAGGCGCGACGCGCCTGCCGCCGTCGAGCGGTTGTTTCCAGGTGCGGGTACGCTCTATGCCGAGCGCGGCTGGAAGATGTTCCCGAGCCTCGGTCGCGTCTATGTCAACGCCCGCGCGAGGCGGAAACTCGGCTGGCAGCCGCGCTATGATTTTCGTTTCGTGCTCGATTGCCTCAGCGACAAAAGGGAATGGCGCAGCCCGCTGGCGCTCGATGTCGGCTCGAGGGGCTACCACGACGAGGTCTTCACCGAAGGACCTTACCCGGTCGATCAGGCAACGGCCTGAATTGCAGGCTCTCCCGCATAATTCCTTCAATCGGAACCGATTTAAAGATAAAATCATGCAGCACTTCAAAAGTGCTACAACGTCCTTAGCGCGTCCTTTCAGACGCGCGGCGCTGTAGGAGCGTCATCCAGATATCACGATCCCATCCTAGACCGTTAGCCGGGGATATGGGGGACGAGATCCAGGACGTGTTCTCTCTGCGGATCGATCCCAAGGCCGAGGGTGTCATTTGAAGCGGTGTCCAGCCTGCGGGCGGAAGCCGCTGCAGGAACGCTTTGACCGAGAGGGTATTTCATGAACAACGTCAAATCATACGCATCGCGGCTGTTTGCTGCGGTTCTCGCGGCATCCGCCGCCATTCCGGCCGCAACAAGCGCGGAGAATTCCGCCACCGTCGGCAGCCTTACCTTCGTCAACAAGGGCCTGGTCGGCATCGGCCGCATCCCGGCCAATCAGCGCGACAAATTCGGCGAAACCTTCGGCTCCGGCTCCGGCATGGCGATCGATTCCGCCGCCTGGAGCCGCGATGGCGCCGGTTACAAGGGCACGCTCTACCTGTTGCCCGACCGCGGTTACAACGCCGTCGGCACCGTCGACTATCGGCCGCGCCTGAACACCATTGCGATCGGCCTGACACCGACCGCTCCGGGTGCGGCGCCAGAGAACGGCAAGGAGCAATCCGGGGTCGATGCGAAACTTGTCGATTCCACCCTGTTTGTCGATGACAAGGGCGGCGACATGACCGGCCTCGACCCGGAATCCGGCGTCCGCGCCGCCGCCGGCGACTTTCCGCCGCTGCCGCAGGCTGTAAACGGCAAGATCGCGCTCGACAATGAAGCCATCATCCACATGACCGACGGAAGCATGTTCGTCAGCGACGAATACGGCCCCTATATCTATCGCTTCGCAGCCGACGGTCACCTGCTCTCGGCTACCCAGCCGCCGAAGGCGCTGTTGCCGATGCGCAAGGGCGCGCTGAGCTTCGCCTCCAACAATCCCGGCCCCGGCGTATCCGCTCCGGATCCGAAGGACCCGGAGACCGGCCGCCAGAACAACCAGGGCCTTGAAGGCATGGCGATGACGCCGGACGGCAAGTTCATCATAGCAGTGCTGCAGTCGGCAGCCCGCCAGGATGGCGGCGATTCCGGCTCGACCCGCCAGAATACCCGCGCCATGATCTATGACGCCGCCGATCCCGATCACCTGAAGCTGGTGCACGAATATGTCGTGCCGCTGCCGGTCTTCAAAGATGCCAAGGACAAGACGGTGATCGCGGCAGAAAGCGAAATCGTCGCCCTTTCCGACAAGACCTTCCTGATGCTTGCCCGCGACAGCGGCAACGGTCAGGGCCTGAAGGGCGACACCTCGCTCTACCGCAAGATCAACATCGTCGATCTCTCCACTGCGACCGATATCGCCGGCAGCAATTTCGATGCCGGCAAGCCGATCGCGCCGAAGGGCGTCGTCGATCCTTCGCTGACGCCGGCGACGCTGACGCCTTTCATCGACATCAACGACAAGGCCGAGCTTACCCGCTTCGGCCTGCACAATGGCGCACCGAACGACAAGAACAACCTGTCGGAAAAATGGGAAGCCATGGGTCTTGCGAGCGTTCTCGATCCGAACCTGCCGGACGACTATTTCCTGCTTGTCGCCAACGACAACGACTTCCTGACGCAGGATGGTTTCCAGGTGGGCGCAGCCTACAAGGCGGAGGGCGGCGCCGACGTCGACACCATGTTCCAGGTCTTCCAGGTCACCCTTCCCGGCTTGAGGAAGTAGCCGTACTCGACGAAGGGCGGACAGCCATTCAAAGTGCTACAGCGTCCTTTGCGCGTCTAGAAAGACGCGCGGCGCTGTAGCCGCCTTCGCCCGCTTGGTCCGGCGTCTTCGCTGAAGATGGAAGGGAAAGTGCGATCCACGGCAACCGATGGATGTTTACGATCCTGGGTGCCTACAAACGTAGGTGGGCGCCGTGTGTCCAGGCCCACGGGCCTGGCCAGGGACAGCTCCCTTTGGATCGAGTATGGCCCCAGGGATTGTGGTTCCTGTCGAGAGGCGCAGACCGCATCGCGATATATAAGGTCGTTTGCGCCGACGCGCCAGTGGCGGCTGCAAGTCGTCCTTATTTAATTGAAGATCAATTGAGTTCGGGGGCTGGCCGGCCGTTCAGCTTGTCGGTGATGCCGCGAATGCGGGATGAAACCTCGCTGAGCGCCGCCGCGAGGTTCTCCTCGGTGCGGGCGGTAGCGGCAAGCACCGTGTCGCGGTTGCCGCGCAAGGATTCGAGTTCGGATTCCAGCCCTGTGACGCGGCGCGTCAGCTCGGCAATCTCGTCCATGATCATGATACCGGCCATGACCGTAATCCTGAGATCGCCGATTTCCCCGAACTGCCCCTTGAGATGGCCGACATAGCGGTCGAAACGGGTGGCGAGATCGGTCAGGTGATCCTCCTGCCCTTCCTCGCAGGCCATGCGATAGGCTTTGCCGTCGATCGTTACCGTCACCTGCGCCATGCCAAACTCTTTCTATAAGAGCATGATGCCGAAAAGTGTGAGCGGCTTTCGGACGACGTCATGCTCTAACTCTTTCAATGAGAACAGGATCTAGATTTTGGGCCAACCTGGCCTGAAACCATCCTGTTCTAGCGATCCAGAACCGCCCGGATCGTTTCCATGGCCGTCACCAGCCGCCGCGATACCTCGCGGTTGACTTCCTCAAGCCGGTTGGCGCGGAATTCGGCCTGATCAAGCTCCTGCGCCAACCGGGAGCGATCGGCGTGCACGCGCCGCACCTCGCCCTCGATCTCGCCCTGCTCGCGCTCCCGCTCGACGCGCACGTCGACGGCGTTTTCGAGACTCGAAATCGCCTGTCTCAATTCGTTGAGCGCTGCTTCCATGGTTTTGCCTGTGGGCATCATGCCTTCCCGATTCCCGCGCAGGATACGCGAATCGGCACGCCGCGCCGGTCCTGCGATTTCAAAAAGGATATGCAGCTCGCCGACGGCCCGTCAATAAATCCTGTCACTTGCCCACCGGCCTATCTTGTGGATGAGCGTTTTAGAGATCCTCGCCGAGCAAGATTTGTCTTTTGTACAATCGCGCGATCAAATGTCAAAAATCGCGGCGACCCACCCGGATTTGGTGTCCCATTTGTTGACTTGCTAGCGCCAACTGCTATGTGTCTGCCGCTTTCACTCGATGGTCTTGGAGGCTCTAGGCCATCCCCCGACACCCGGAACTTGCGGAAAAGCCATGACCTCTCCCGAACAACATGACCGGATGGCGAATGCGATCCGTTTCCTCGCCATGGACGCCGTCGAAAAGGCAAACTCCGGCCATCCGGGCATGCCGATGGGCATGGCCGATGTGGCGACGGTCCTGTTCACCAAATATCTGAAGTTCGATCCGAAGAAGCCGCATTGGCCGAACCGCGATCGCTTCGTGCTCTCGGCCGGCCACGGCTCGATGCTGCTCTATTCGCTGCTGTATCTGACTGGCTATCCCGACATGACGATCGAGGATCTGAAGCAGTTCCGCCAGCTCGGCTCGAAGACCGCCGGCCATCCGGAATATGGTCACGCCACCGGCATCGAAACGACGACCGGCCCGCTCGGCCAGGGCATTGCCAATTCCGTCGGCATGGCGATTGCCGAACGCAAGCTTCGCGAGGAGTTCGGCTCCGATCTTCAGGATCACTATACCTATGCGATCTGCGGCGACGGCTGCCTGATGGAGGGCATCAGCCACGAAGCCATCGCGCTCGCCGGCCACCTGAAGCTCAACAAGCTCGTTCTGTTCTGGGACAACAACTCGATCACCATCGACGGCGCCGTGTCTCTGTCGGATTCCACCGATCAGATCGCCCGTTTCAAGGCCGTTCACTGGAACACGATCGAGATCGACGGTCACGATCAGGCCGCCATCGCCGCCGCGATCGAAGCCGCCCACAAGTCCGACCGACCGACCTTCATCGCCTGCAAGACGATCATCGGCTTCGGCGCGCCCAACAAGCAGGGCACCCATAAGGTCCACGGCAACCCGCTCGGCGCCGAGGAAATCGCCGCAACCCGCAAGGCGCTGAACTGGGAATCCGAAGCTTTCGTCATCCCGTCGGACGTCCTGGACAGCTGGCGTGCAGCCGGCGCCCGCTCCGTCGATCTCGTCAACGCCTGGGAACAGGGTCTGGCCAAGGCTCCGGCCAAGGCCGAGTTCACCCGTCGTATGGCAGGCGAACTGCCGGAAGGCTTCGATGCCGCGATCAGCACCTACAAGAAGAAGCTCGCCGAGACCAAGCCGACGGTTGCCACCCGCAAGGCTTCGGAAGACGCCCTCGAGGTCATCAACGGCTTCCTGCCGGAAACGCTCGGCGGCTCGGCCGACCTGACGCCGTCGAACAACACCAAGACCAGCCAGATGCATTCGATCACGCCGACGGATTTCGCCGGCCGTTACATGCATTGGGGCATCCGCGAGCACGGCATGGCTTCTGCCATGAACGGCATTGCGCTGCATGGCGGCCTCATTCCCTATAGCGGCGGCTTCCTGATCTTCTCGGATTATTGCCGCCCGCCGATCCGCCTCGCTGCGCTGATGGGCATCCGCGTCATTCACGTCCTGACGCATGACTCGATCGGCGTCGGCGAAGACGGTCCAACGCACCAGCCAGTCGAACAGCTCGCTGGTCTGCGCGCCATCCCGAACCTGATGGTCTTCCGTCCGGCCGACGCCACGGAAACGGCGGAATGCTGGCAGATCGCCGTCAAGACGCACAATCGTCCTTCGGGCCTTGCGCTGACACGCCAGAACCTTAGCCCGGTCCGCACCGAATACAGCGAAAAGAACCTCTGCGAACAGGGCGCTTATACGCTGGCCGGCAATGCCGACGCCAAGGTGACGATCTTCGCCTCCGGCTCGGAAGTCGAAATCGCCGTTGCCGCCCGCGCAGCCCTTGAAGCCAAGGGTGTCACGGTGCGCGTCGTATCGGTTCCCTGCACGGAACTGTTCTTCGAGCAGCCGGACGCCTACCGCAAGGAAATCCTTGGCAACTCGCCGATCAAGATCGCCGTCGAAGCCGCCGTCCGCGAAGGCTGGGATGCTTTCATCGGACCGGAAGGCACTTTCGTCGGCATGAAGGGCTTCGGCGCTTCCGGCCCGGTAAAGGACGTTTACAAGCATTTCGGCATCACTGCCGACGCCGTCGTTGCGGCCGCGGAAGCAAAGCTTTAATGAGGGCGCCTTGAGGCGCTCTCCATCTCCTCAATTCCAGGCCCTTTCTATCGGGCTCTATTCTATCGGGAGTGAATGAACATGACAGTCAAGGTTGCCATCAACGGTTTCGGCCGCATCGGCCGCAACGTTCTCCGCGCTATCGTCGAATCCGGCCGCACCGACATCGAAGTCGTCGCCATCAACGATCTCGGTCCGGTCGAGACCAACGCCCATCTGCTGCGCTACGACTCGATCCACGGCCGTTTCCCTGCAACCGTAAAGGTCGAGGGTGACACGATCATCGTCGGCAACGGCAAGCCGATCAAGGTCACCGCGATCAAGGATCCGGCAACGCTTCCGCACCGCGAACTCGGCGTCGACATCGCGATGGAATGCACCGGCATCTTCACGGCGCGCGACAAGGCCGCCGCTCACCTGACGGCCGGCGCCAAGCGCGTCATCGTTTCGGCGCCTGCAGACGGTGCCGACCTGACAGTCGTCTTCGGCGTCAACCATGACCAGCTCACCAAGGAGCACATGGTCATCTCCAACGCCTCCTGCACCACCAACTGCCTGGTGCCGGTCGTGAAGGTGCTCGATGACGCCGTCGGCATCGACCATGGCTTCATGACGACCATTCACTCCTACACCGGCGACCAGCCGACGCTCGACACGATGCACAAGGACCTGTATCGCGCCCGCGCCGCCGCCCTCTCGATGATCCCGACCTCGACCGGCGCTGCCAAGGCCGTCGGCCTCGTTCTGCCGCATCTGAAGGGCAAGCTCGACGGCACCTCGATCCGCGTTCCGACCCCGAACGTTTCGGTCGTCGACTTCAAGTTCGTCGCCAAGAAGGCGACCAGCGTCGGCGAAATCAACGAAGCCATCCAGGCGGCTGCAAACGGCAAGCTGAAGGGCATCCTCGGCTACACCGACGAACCGCTCGTCTCGCGCGACTTCAACCACGACAACCACTCCTCGATCTTCGCAAGCGATCAGACCAAGGTCATGGAAGGCAACTTCGTGCGCGTCCTGTCCTGGTACGACAACGAGTGGGGCTTCTCCAGCCGCATGTCCGACACGGCCGTTGCTTTCGCCAAGCTCATCTGAGCGCTGTTAAAGCATCGACAGACAAGCGGCCCGGGAAACCGGGCCGTTTTTTGTTGCCATGTCGCAAACGAAACCAGTCTACCCCGGACTGGTATCTTTTCGCTCATGGCCGGGACGAGATCTGTTAGAATAACTCACCTGGACATTCCACAATGCCCAGTTCCTCGCGCCGCATCGGCCACCGGCCAGGCGCGGAACGCCAATACCGTGCGGCAGCGCTGTCGCCAATATGAGAGAGATGGATGGATTATTTTACCGTAGAAATCGCCGGCCGCGCCGTTGCCAGCTTTCGCTCCGAAAATAGCGAGGATGCGACGCATTTCTTCGAGGCGGAAGACTTTCGCGACGACCTGACCATCCTGGAGTCCGAGGGTAAACCCCTGTGGGACCGCAAGGCCGCGCTGAGCCTGCGCAAGGCGACCGCCGAAGAGGCAAGCGAAGTTGAGCATGCCTATGAATTCGACGACGACCCCGAAAGAACAATCGAGGACGAGTTCGTCGTTTTCCTTGTGCCGGTCGCGGATCTGACCGACGAGGGCGAGGACACTGAAGACTGACTCCGGCTTCGAAAGCCACATCGAAGCGACGGCTTCGGTGTGGCGTTGCCGTCGCAGGCAAGGCTGGATGACGGGTTGGCAATCCGCTGACCAAGCGTGATAGATTGAGGATATGCACTGGCGCTGCACAATGCTGAAATGATCCAAGTGGAGGCGATACATGGCAGAGGCACAAAAACGCTCGTCCCACACTACCCTCAAGCGGCGGCAGCGGTTTCACCCCAAGCGGGACGTCAGACCTGCCGTGCTGGCAAAGGCCAACCGTCTGGTCATCTGGGTTGCAGCGTTCATCGGCCTCACATTTCTCGCCATCATCATCCTTCAGGCAGTGTTGTGATCGCAGGGCAGCGGCCGACCGGCAGGAAAAATCCGTGCCTGTCTTTTTTGCCCTGCTCTCGCCTGATTTTCTTATACATTCTTTGTAGAGAATTTCTCCCGTGGCATTCCGTGGCGGTCGGCCGTCCGGCAGCCGTTCAGCAGCATGATGCAGCATCGCGACGAGGTTAAGCCGCAAGGCCTACCCTTCTCTGGCGTTTTGCCGTTTACTAATGGGCCGCCGCGCGTGAGGAGGGGTTGGATGAAGACGGATCGGCCGGGTGGCCGTATTCGTGAAGCAGTCGATGGAAAGGGGTGGGCATGGAAGCGTTCTATATCGTGGTGCTGGTCTCGACGGCGCTCGTGCTTCTTGCCGCTTTTTCAAGCCTGCTCGCCTTCCGGTTCGGCGCCCCGCTGCTGCTGCTTTTCCTGATGATCGGGCTTGCCGCCGGCGTCGACGGCCTCGGCATCGAGTTCAGCAACAATTACCTCGCCTATATTCTCGGCTCCATCGCGCTCGCCGTCATCCTGTTTGATTCCGGCTTCGGCACGCCGATGCATGCCTTCCGGCTCGCGGCCGTGCCCT
Source organism: Rhizobium redzepovicii (assembly GCF_019793435.1). GTDB lineage: Bacteria > Pseudomonadota > Alphaproteobacteria > Rhizobiales > Rhizobiaceae > Rhizobium > Rhizobium redzepovicii. The sequence goes on from NZ_JAILYH010000008.1 coordinate 101,259, forward strand.
CGCTGGCGCTCGCCTCGGTCGGCGTGCTGATTACCGCCTCGCTCTTTGCCTTCGCCGCCATGTGGCTCTTGAACTTCACCTGGCTGGAAGGTCTGCTGCTCGGCTCGATCGTCGCCTCGACGGACGCCGCCGCCGTCTTCTTCCTGCTGCGCATCGGCGGCATCAACATCCGCGACAAGGTGCGCTCGACTCTGGAAGTCGAATCCGGCACCAACGACCCGATGGCGATTTTCCTGACCATCGCCCTTGTCGAGGTGCTGGCAAGCGGCGAGCGCTACGCCGGCATCAATATCGGCATGCTCGCCATGTTCGTCCAGCAGATGGGCCTCGGCGTCATTCTCGGCCTGCTCGGCGGCATGATGATCGTGCTGATCGTCAGCAAGCTCGACACCGATCGCGGTCTGACGCCGATCTTCGTGCTCGCGCTCGCTCTTCTCGTCTTCTCCTTCACCGGCGCCGTCGGCGGCAGCGGCTTCCTCGCCGTCTATGTCGCCGGCATTTACGCCGGAAACCGCAAGATGCAGGCGATCGGCACCATCAAGCGCTTCCAGGACGGCATGACCTGGCTGGCGCAGATCATCATGTTCCTGGTGCTCGGCCTGCTCGCCACGCCGTCGCAATTCCCGGTGATCATCGTGCCGGCCATTCTGCTTGCCCTCTTCCTGATCTTCGTCGCCCGGCCGCTGGCGATCTGGCTGTCGCTGCTCCCCTTCGATTACACGCAGCAGGAAATCGGCTTCGTTGCCTGGGTCGGCCTGCGCGGCGCCGTCTCCATTCTGCTTGCCATCATGCCGATCCTCGGCGGATTGGAAAACGGCCAGATCTATTTCAACACGGCCTTCATCATCGTGCTGGTCTCACTGCTCGTCCAGGGCTGGACGATCAAACCCGTCGCCAAGAAGCTCGGCCTGATCATTCCGCCCCGCATCGGCGCGGTCGACAAGGTCGAGGTCGACTTGCCGGGTGCTGCCAATCACGAACTGCTCTCCTACCGCGTCATCAAGGATAGTCCGGTGCTGCGCGGTGAGCGCATTCCGCGCTGGGCCACACCTTCGCTCGTCATCCGCGACGGAAAATCGATGCGCTATCAATATGCCGGGCGGCTGCGCGAGAACGATCTCGTCTATCTCTTCATCGTGCCGAGCTACTCCCGCCTTCTCGACCGGCTCTTCGCCAGCCGTGCGCCTGTCGATGAAGACGATGCCGAATTCTTCGGCGCCTTCGCGCTCTCGCCCGCCCGCCCCGCCGCCGATCTCGATGCCGCCTACGGTCCCGGCCTGCTAAACGAATCCGAAAAAGGCCTGACCATCGCCGAATTGATGCGGCAGCGCCTCGGCGGCAAGGCCGATTATGCCGACCGCGTCCGTCTCGGCTCGATCATCCTGATCGTCCGCGATCTCGATGAGCACGACCATGTCGCCTCCGTCGGCATGTCACTCGAAGCCGTCGAACCGGCCATCACGCTGCCGATCTTCATTAATCTCAAGGACATTATCGAGCGGATCCGCGACCGGTTGAAGGGGCGCCGGAGGCGAGAAGCGGCGGCCTCCGAAGCCGCTCCGAAAACAGCGGTCGGACGCGACGAAGGCACACACGAAAACGGTCGTTGAACGCCTTGCGTCTCGAATGATCCTTGCTATGGTCGGCGCAATTTCCGCCAACCAAGACTGGATCTCCCCATGCCTTTCTTCAAGACCCTCGACGATCTTTCCGACATCCGCGGCAAGCGCGTTCTCGTCCGCGTCGATCTCAACGTCCCGGTCAAGGACGGCAAGGTCACCGATACGACGCGCATCGAGCGTGTGGCGCCGACGATCCTCGAACTGTCCGAGAAGGGCGCCAAGGTAATCCTGCTGGCCCATTTCGGCCGGCCGAAGGACGGCCCGTCGCCTGAACTGTCGCTGTCGCTGATCGCCCCTTCCGTCGAGGAAGTACTGGATCATGCCGTGTCGACGGCCTCCGACTGCATCGGCGAGGCCGCCGCCTCCGCCGTCGCCGCGATGAATGACGGCGATATCCTGCTGCTGGAAAACACCCGTTTCCACAAGGGCGAGGAAAAGAACGATCCCGACTTCACCAAGGCGCTCGCCGCCAACGGCGACATCTATGTCAACGACGCCTTCTCCGCCGCCCACCGCGCCCATGCCTCCACCGAGGGGCTTGCACACCATCTGCCGGCCTATGCCGGCCGCACCATGCAGGCCGAGCTGGAGGCGCTGGAAAAGGGCCTGGGTGATCCCGCCCGCCCGGTGGTCGCAATTGTCGGCGGCGCCAAGGTCTCGACCAAGATCGACCTGCTGATGAACCTAGTGAAAAAGGTCGATGCGCTGGTCATCGGCGGCGGCATGGCCAATACCTTCATCGCGGCCCGGGGCACCAATGTCGGCAAATCGCTCTGCGAGCATGATCTCGCCGAAACCGCCAGGCAGATCATGATCGAGGCGGCGACATCAGGCTGCGCCATCATCCTGCCGGAAGACGGCGTGATTGCCCGCGAGTTCAAGGCGGGTGCCGCCAACGAGACGGTCGATATCGACGCCATTCCCGCCGATGCCATGGTACTCGATGTCGGCCCGAAATCCGTCCAAGCCATCAGCGCCTGGATCGAGCGCGCTTCGACCCTTGTCTGGAACGGCCCGCTCGGCGCCTTCGAGATCGAGCCCTTCGACGCCGCAACCGTCGGCGCCGCGAAATACGCAGCCGAGCGCACCGCGGCTGGCAAGCTCACCTCCGTTGCCGGCGGCGGCGACACGGTTTCTGCGCTGAACCACGCCGGCGTTGCCGACGATTTCACCTATGTCTCCACAGCCGGCGGCGCTTTCCTCGAATGGATGGAAGGCAAAGAGCTTCCCGGCGTCGCCGTCCTCAACGCCGCTCGGTAACCTGCCCCACGCATCGGCCCGACAATCGGGCCGATGCGTCCGTTTAAAATGTTGGCAGCGTCCTTTGCGCTCGCAAAAGGCGCGCGGCGCGGCAAGCCCGATTTGACAGGTTTTACATGTGGATAGACCGCGGCGGCGAAGAGCCTTTCGCGGTCTTTTGCTCACGCGTTGGAAAAATTCCCATTTTTTCAAACGATTGAATTGATTTCAATCGTTTCAGTGACTTAGGCTTCCATTTTCCTCTCTATAAACTTCTGTTATCGCCGTCCTATATTCTTAAACCGCCGATGTTTAATGCTGTGGAGAGAACGAGAATGAGCGAACGACTGGAAGACATTGCAGTGCAGATGGTTGCAGGCGGCCGGGGACTGCTTGCGGCAGATGAATCGACCTCCACCATCAAGAAGCGTTTCGATACAATCAACCTGGAATCGACCGAAAGCAGCCGCCGCGATTACCGCGAGATGCTCTTCCGCTCCGACGAGGCGATGAAGAAATATATCTCCGGCGTCATCCTGTTCGAAGAGACGCTTTTCCAGAAGGCCGCCGACGGCACGCCTTTCGTCGATATCATCCGCGCGGCCGGTTCCATTCCCGGTATCAAGGTCGACACCGGCGCCAAGCCGATGGCCAAATATCCGGGCGAAACAATCACCGAGGGCCTCGATGGTCTCGGCGAGCGCCTTGCCAAGTATTATGACGCCGGCGCCCGTTTCGCCAAGTGGCGCGGCGTCATCGCCATCTCCTCTTCGCTGCCGACCCGCGGCTCGGTCCGCGCCAACGCTCAGGCGCTTGCCCGCTATGCCGCCCTCTGCCAGGAGGCCAAGATCGTACCGATCGTCGAGCCGGAATGCCTGATGGACGGCAAGCCGGGCGACCACAACATCGACCGCTGCGCCGAAGTCACCGAAGCCACGCTGCGCGTCGTTTTTGAAGAACTGGCCGATGCCCGCGTCAGCCTCGAAGGCATGATCCTGAAGCCGAACATGGTCATCGACGGCAAGAACGCCCGCAAGGCCTCGGTCGATGAAGTTGCCGCGCGCACCGTCCAAGTGCTGAAGCGCACGGTTCCGTCTGCTGTTCCCGGCATCGCCTTCCTTTCCGGCGGCCAGACCACGGAAGAAGCGACCGCGCATCTTTCCGCGATCAATGGTTTTGACCTGCCCTGGCTCGTCACCTTCTCCTATGGCCGCGCCCTGCAGGACAGCGCGCTCAAGGCCTGGAACGGCAAGCCTGAGAACGTCGCCGCCGGCCAGCGCGAGTTCACCCACCGCGCCGAGATGAACAGCCTCGCCGCCAAGGGCAGCTGGAAGAAGGACCTGGAAAAGGCCGCCTGATTTTTCGGCAGCCTTAACTCAGATGAAGAAGGGGCGGCAACACATCGTTGCCGCCCCTTCTTGCATTGTCACGGCGACAAGAAACCGGCTCGCCTCGCCGGAAAATCGTGATTATCCATAGCCGCAGCCGCAACAGGAGCCGCCATGGACACCCTCTCCTACGTCACCGTCGATGTCTTCACCTCCACCCGCTTCGAGGGCAATCCGCTTGCCGTCATCTCCGATGCGCGGGGCCTGAGCGATGCGGCGATGCAGAGGATCGCCACCGAGTTCAACTACTCCGAAGTCACCTTCGTCCTGCCGCCGGAAAATCCTGAAAATTCCGCCCGCGTGCGCATCTTCACCCCGACGATGGAAGTACCCTTCGCCGGCCATCCGAATGTAGGCACAGCCTATGTGCTCGGCCAGCAGGCGGAGATCTTCGGCAAGCCGGTCGGCGAGAAACTGCGCTTCGAGGAAAAGGCCGGCATCGTCGAGGTCAGCCTGAAACGCAACGGCGGAAGGGTCGCGGCAACAGCCATCCGCGTGCCGCAGCCGCTGACGGTCGGCAATACCATCGCCGAGGAAACCATCGCCCGCTGCGTCTCGCTCGAATCTCGCGCCGTCGTCACAACCACCCACGCTCCGGTCTTTGCCTCGGTCGGCCTGAACTTCGCCATTGCCGAAGTGGGCGGGCTTGAAGCGTTGGCAGCCGCCCGTCCCAACCTTGCCGGCTTCCAGGCGGCCGCCGGCCGCCAGACGACGAGCGGCCACGACTTCTCGCTCTTCGTCTATGCCAGAACATCCGAAAATCCGTGGCATATTCGCGCCCGGATGTTCGCACCGCTCGACAACGTGCCCGAGGACCCGGCAACCGGCAGCGCTTCAGCTGCGCTTGGCGCCTATCTTGTCTCGCTTGCGCTGGACGCCGACATGAACGTCCGCATTACCGTCGAACAAGGCGTCGAAATGGGCCGGCGCAGTATCATCTCCCTCGATGTCTCGAAATTCCGCGGCACCGTCACCGATGTGGTTATCTCGGGCAGCTGTGTTCCCGTCATGCGCGGAGAAATCATCCTGCAGGACTGACGATCGCAGGCCGACGACAGGCCTACATCAGGAAATCGCGCAAAAGCAGGTCAAGTGCCCAGATCCCGAAAGCGATCAGCGCGATCTTCCAGAAATCCATCCGCCGCCTGAGGCCGGGGAGCCCGAGCGGCTTGATCAGCTGTATCGCCATGGCAAGGATGAGCAGCAAGGCTATCAGCTTTGTCATGCTTTATTTTTTCCATTTTTCGGAATGTCACAGGACGGACATTTTTCCGCGCCAACACAGGTGCTTCGCACGCCGTAAAGACATTCCGGGGCACAATCAATCATCTTGAGGCTGGGCTGACGCAGGTCATGCCTTATGTCCATTCCAAAATCACTGAGACCGAGTCTGGGGAAATGAAGAGAAACCTTCTGTCCGTCGCCGCGCTGCTGTTTGGCACGCTCTTCCTTTTCATGGGCAACGGCCTGCAGGGCATCCTGCTTCCCGTGCGCGGCAATCTCGAAGGCTACGCCACCACGACGCTTGGCCTGCTCGGCACTTCATGGGCCGGGGGCTTCGTCATCGGCTGCCTGGTGGCGCCGAAACTGGTGCGCCGCGTCGGCCATGTCAGAGCCTTCTCCGGCTTCATCTCGATCATCGCCATCATCGCCCTGGTGAGCGGCATCATCATCCATCCGGTCTGGTGGGTGGTTCTGCGCGCCGTTACCGGCTTCTCGACCGCCGGCACCTCGATGATCATCGAAAGCTGGTTGAACGAGCGCGCCAGCAACGAGAGCCGCGGCGCGATCTTCTCGCTCTATATCGGCATCACGCTGCTCGGCGTCGTCGGCGGCCAGATGATGATCCCGCTCGAGGACGTGCGCACGCCGGTGCTGTTCATGATCTGCGGCATTTTCTATTGCATCGCCATGCTGCCGACGACGCTTTCGACCGCCGCTTCGCCGCAGCCGCTGAAGGCAGTCCGCCTCGACCTGCCGGCGCTCTATCGCAATTCGCCGGTCTCCTGCCTCGGCATCCTGCTCGTCGGCATCGCCAATGGCGCCTATGGCACGCTCGGCGCCGTCTTCGGCGCCGGCGCCGGCCTCTCAGACACCAGCATCGCCATCATGATGAGCGCCACCATCTTCGCCGGCGCCATGATGCAGCTGCCCGCCGGCCGGCTTTCCGATCGTATCGATCGGCGCTATGTGCTCGCCGCCATGTCCAGCGTGGCCGCCCTTGCCGGCTTGCTGATCTTCATACTCCACCCGACGTCACCAGCCTTGCTGATCGGGCTCGTTGTCCTTTACGGCGCGGTCGCCAATACGCTCTATCCGATCGCCGTCGCCCACGCGAACGACTTCGCGGCATCGGAGGATTTCGTCAAGGTCTCCGGTGGCCTGTTGCTGCTCTACGGCATCGGCACGGTGATCGGCCCGACGATCGGCGGCCCCGTCATGTCGGTGATCACCCCGCATGCGCTTTTCCTCGTCACTGCCATCGCCCACGTGCTGATCACCGTTTATGCCATCATCCGGAGCCGCATCCGCGCCGCCGTCCCGGCCAGCGACCGCGACGCCTACACGACGATCCCGACCGGCACCTCGCCGATGCTGACGCCGCAGAGCATGTCGCTTGCCGATCGCGGCGCAGGCAAAGCGGCTGAAACTGGCAAATCTCCCGAAAGCGGCGATCCTGCTGTAAAGTTCGGCTAATGCATGTCGCCCGGAGCTGTGCAGCGGTTCCGGGATAACGACCTGCATAAAAACAAGGGACTAAAGGATGAATTTAGCCCGGATTGGCCTAAATTCCGATTCCTTACCTTTCGGCATGATGCTCCAGGCAGCAATGGAGGAGAACCCATGAGCTTCATCGATGACGACCGGCCGCAGAAGAAGATCGCCCACGAGATCGGTTCCGATCTCTCCATGCTTTCGGTGGATGAGTTAAAGGCGCGGGTGGATTTGCTGAAGGCGGAGATCGCCCGTCTCGAAACCGAGGCCACCCGCAAGGCCTCCGGACGGCAGGCAGCGGAAAGTTTCTTCCGCTCGTGATCCGATAAACCCCAAAAAACAAGGCTATAGGCGGATAAATGAACCCGCCTCAAGTCTTAGTTCGGCACAATGTTAATAAAATATTAAGCTTTATAAGATATTACTGTACTCATCCGGATTTTCTCTGGATCTCAGACAGTTTTCCAAGCGGTGAATTGGTCTGATTTTTCTCCCTGTTTTACCTTGAGAGCCGCTTTTGCGGCTCTTCTTTTTCCTTGTGCCCGGCGCTTCTCCACGAAACTGTGGAGATTAACCCTTTCTTAAGAAACGGCTTGCGCATTTGGGCTAATGATACCATCTTAAAGTCATAAAGACCGGGCTCGGAAACTTTTCCGTCGGTGCCCGCGTTACCTGAACATATGTAGCTGCGTGCAACAGGGACTATTGCGATGTCGGAAGTTGGATTGAACACGATCAGTTTTGCAGGTCGCGCGGCTGCATCCTCGCAGTTCAAGGCACTTTATGCGGAAGGCATGTCGCTGGTCGAAGAGACCGCCGCCTATCTCGACGGCCAGGGCCGCGCCGCGTCCAAGGTTCTGCCGCGGATGGCCTCGGTTCTCTATGCAGCAGAATCGATGCGCCTCACCACCCGTCTCATGCAGATGGCCTCCTGGCTGCTGCTGCAGCGCGCCGTCAACAATGGCGAAATGTCCCGTGACCAGGTGCTGGCAGAAAAGAACAAGGTTCGCCTCGACGGCTTCAACGTCGACCGCGCCGCGCCCGGCTGGGGCGACCTGCCGGAATCCTTCCGCGACCTCGTCGAGCGCTCGCTGCGTCTGCAGAACCGCATTGCTTTGCTCGACCGCGAGATTTACCGCCCGTCCGAAGCCGTGATCGTTCACGACAATCAAAACAGCGTCCAGGCCCAGCTTTCCCTGCTGCAGACCGCCTTCGGCAACAACTGACCAGATCTGCGGGAATTCCATACAAACCGGCCGCGTCCGACGCGGCCGGTTTTTCTTTGCCTGAAAACGCCCCTTCCCGACAACGCAAAAAAGCCCGGCAAAACCGGGCTCTTTTCGAATTCCATCGAGCAGAAGGGATTAGAGGCCGAGGCCGCCGAAACGCTTGTTAAACTTGGAAACGCGGCCGCCGCGGTCCATGAGCTGCTGGTTGCCGCCGGTCCAGGCCGGGTGCGACTTGGAATCGATTTCGAGGTTCATGACAGCGCCTTCCGAACCCCAGGTCGAACGGGTTTCGTATTCGGTGCCATCGGTCATGACCACCTTGATCATGTGATAGTCGGGATGGATGCCTGCCTTCATAACAATCTTCCTGCGATACCGGAGTTCAATTTGCCGCATGCAGTTGCGGCCACCGAACCGATTGAATAAATGAAGCCGCAGTCGTGATGGCTACGGCTTCCCATTAGGATGGCGTGCCTATACATGAAGAGCGCCTAGATAACAAGAGCCAACAGGCCGCATTGCGCGGGTCCTGAGGGCGATCGGAGACAATTTGGCAGAGCAGGCACGGGCTGAGGAAAACAAAAGGCGGTCGCTACGGCCGCTCGGTAGGCTGATGCCCTACGTCATGCGTTATCGCGGCCTGGTGGCCGGTGCGCTGACGTCGCTGGCGCTTGCCGCCATCACGTCGCTGGCGCTGCCGCTCGCCGTGCGTCGCATGATTGACCACGGCTTCACCCAGTCCGACGGCCGCTTCATCAACAGCTACTTCGCCATGCTGATGATCATGGCCGTCGTGCTCGCTGTCGCAAGCGCACTGCGCTATTATTTTGTCATCACCATCGGCGAGCGCATTGTCGCCGATCTTCGCCGCGATGTCTTTTCTCATGTGACAAGGTTGTCGCCATCCTTCTTCGACGTCAACCAGTCCGGCGAGATCGTCTCGCGCCTGACCGCCGATACAACGCAGATTAAATCCGCCGTTGGCGCCACGGCCTCGGTGGCGCTCAGAAACCTCATCCTCTGTATCGGCGCGATGGGTATGATGATCGTCACCTCGCCGAAGCTTTCGAGCCTCGTCATCGGGGCGATCCCGCTGATCGTCTTCCCGCTCGTCGCTTTCGGCCGCTCGGTGCGCAAGCGCTCCCGCGCCGCCCAGGATACGCTCGCCAATGCCTCCGCCTTCGCCAACGAGACGATCGCCGCGACCCGCACCGTCCAGGCCTTCAACGGCGAGGATGCCGCAGCGACACGCTACGGCAGCGCCGTTGAATCCGCCTATGAAGCGGCCCGTGCCGCCATCCGCTCGCGCGCGCTGCTGACCGGGATCGCCATCACGCTGATCTTCGGCAGCGTCGTCGCCGTGCTCTGGGTCGGCGCCCACAACGTGCTTGCCGGCACGCTTTCGGCCGGCACGCTGGGCCAGTTCCTGCTCTATGCCGTCATCTCTGCCGGTTCGCTAGGCGCCTTGTCGGAGGTCTGGGGCGAACTCTCGCAGGCAGCCGGCGCCGCCGACCGGCTGACCGAGCTTCTCGACGAAGTCTCGCCGATCGCCGCCCCCGACCATCCGCAGGTTCTTCCTTCGCCCGGCCTTGGCCGCGTCGAATTTTCCGACGTGCATTTTGCCTATCCCTCGCGCCCCGGCAAATCGGCGCTGCATGGCTTGAGCTTGACCATTGCGCCGGGCGAGACCGTTGCCATTGTCGGCCCTTCCGGCGCCGGCAAGAGCACCGTCTTTTCGCTGCTTCTGCGTTTCTACGATCCGCAACAAGGCAGCGTGACGATCGATGGTGTCGACGCGCAGCTGACGACCCCCGAAGAACTGCGCCGGCGCATAGCCATCGTGCCGCAGGATGTCACTATCTTTGCCGCCTCGATCTATGACAACATCGCCTTCGGTCGTCCCGGAGCCTCGCGAGACGAGGTCCGCGCCGCAGCCCTTGCCGCCCAGGCCGACGAGTTCATCACGCGGCTGGATCAGGGTTATGAGACCGAGGTCGGCGAACGCGGCATTACGCTCTCCGGCGGCCAGCGCCAACGCATCGCCATCGCTCGTGCCATCCTGAAGAACGCGCCCGTGCTGCTGCTCGACGAGGCCACGTCGGCGCTGGATGCGGAAAGCGAGACCCTGGTGCAAAAGGCGCTCGACGGCCTTGTCGACGGCCGCACGACGCTCATCATCGCCCATCGCCTGGCAACCGTATTGAAGGCCGACCGCATCCTCGTGATGGATCAGGGCCGCGTCGTCGAGGAAGGCACCCATCAGAGCCTGATCCGCCACGGCGGCATCTATGCACGATTGGCGCGGCTGCAATTCGATGCCGCCAACGAGGATGTGCTCGCCGCCGCGAAATAGGCGGCCATCCGCTTCTCCGCGACTAAAGTCTGACCCCTCCACGGTTGTCATTCGCGTCTTCCGCACTACCCTCTTCATGCCCCGGGGTGGGGATATCGCTGTTGAGATTCTTGGGAGGAGATAGGAATGGCGCCTTTCGATATGACGCGACGTGCGAGCCTTGCGCTCGGCTTCGGTATGCTTGCGGCCTTTGCATCAGGCGCATCCGCCGCTGCTGCCGATTTTCCCGATCGCGCGATCACCATGGTCGTGCCGTTTGCGGCCGGTGGCTCGACCGATGTCGTTGCGCGCATCGTCGCGCAGAAGATGTCGGAGGATCTGGGCCAGCAGGTGATCGTTCAGAACGTCGCCGGTGCCGGCGGCAATCTCGGCGCCGGTAACGTCGCCCGCGCCGAACCCGACGGCTACACGATTCTGATGGGCACTGTCGCGACCCACGCGCTCAATCCGCTGATCCTCAAATCGACCCCCTATGATCCCGAGAAGGATTTCGCGCCGGTCTCGCTGCTCGTCGTCGTGCCGAACGTGCTGGTCGTCAATCCGGAATTGCCGGCAAAGACCGTGCCGGAGCTGATCGCGCTGCTGAAGGCCGAGCCCGACAAATACAGCTATGCCTCGTCTGGCAACGGCACGCCGCTGCATCTGTCCGGCGAACTTTTCAAATCCATGGCCGGCGTCAGCATGCAGCATATTCCCTATAAGGGCGCTGGCCCGGCCTTGAATGACGTCATCGGCAATCAGGTGCCGATCATGTTCGACAACCTGCCCTCGTCATCGAGCCATATCAAGGCCGGCACTTTGCGGGCGCTGGCGGTGACCACGGCCGCGCGCGCGCCCTCCTTCCCCGATGTGCCGACGGTCGCCGAGTCAGGCATACCGGGTTACGAGACCTATACCTGGAATGCGCTTTTCGCCCCGGCCAAGACGCCGAACGAGGTGGTGATGCGTCTCAACGCCTCGGCCAACAAAGCGCTTAAAGACCCGGCCGTTGCCGAACGGATGAAAGAATTCAGCGCCACCATCGTCGGCTCGACGCCGGATGAACTCGCCGCCCATGTCAAGGCCGAGCTCGCCAAATGGGGACCGGTGGTCAAGGGCGCGAACATCCAGATGGAATGACGTCGGCGGCGCAGACCCCTCCGGTTGCGTCCCTGGGAACGGCGACAATTGGACGCCGAGCATCCAATTCTAATTAAGGCAGTGGAAAAGCTCGCCATTTTGATCTAGCCTCCCTAACGCTGATGGTTGCAATTCAGCGTTTCGGGAGACATCCAATGTATAAATTCGAAGTTTATAAGGATAAGGCCGGCGAGTTCCGCTTCCGCTTCAAGGCATCGAACGGGGAAACCATGTTCCTTTCCGAAGGCTACAAGGCGAAGGCGTCCGCCATGAGTGCCATCGAATCGATCAAGAAGAACACGCCAAGCGCTGACGTCGTCGACCAGACGAAGGCCGAGGCCTGAGCAAAATGGCGGCGGCGGCGTAAAGCGCCGCCCTGCCTCTCCGCGCGCCGATGAGCGATGCGGCACCTCGCGCCCGGCCTGTTTCCTTGTGATCTCCGCGCCATTTTTCTTTTTTGCAGATTTCTTGAAAACCATGTCGAAATGACCGCTGGTCGCGCCTCATTGTCTCGGAACGGCTGAACCGCTCCACCGGGCGTCACGGCTTTCGGAATATTCCCGATATGGCGATGCCCGGATCAACGCCACAAAGAGATCAGGAGTTTCCCATGCAATATGCTCTCATCATTCGCGAAGCCGCCGAGGATTTCGCCAACCGCAGCGATCCCGCCTATCGCGACGGCTGGGTCGCCTACAGCAAGGCGCTTGCCCAGGCAGGGATCATGACCGGCGGAGCCGGGCTGACGGCACCGGAGACCGGTACGATCGTGCGCCGCAAAGGCGAGGATCACGACGTTCAGGACGGCCCATATCCGGAAGGCAAGGAACAGCTCGGCGGTTTCTATCTGATCGAAGTCCCCAACATGGACACCGCGCTCGAATGGGCAACACGCGTTCCGATCTCCGACAGGGGTTCGGTCGAGGTGCGTCCGCGCCTGCAAATGTGAAACGGCGATGCCGCCCGATGCGGGACGCGCCGCCGAACAGGTGGCGCGTCAGTCCTACGGCAAGCTAATCGCTTTTCTGGCCGCCCGCTCGCGTGACGTGCCGGCGGCGGAAGACGCATTGTCGGAAGCGCTGGCGTCGGCCCTTCGCGTCTGGCCGGAGCGCGGCGTTCCCGACAAGCCGGAAGCCTGGCTGCTGGTGGCCGCACGCCGCAACCTGATGCAGGCGGCCCGCCACCGCACCGTCGCGGCCAACGCGCAGACGACGATAACCGTCGCCTTCGAGGAGGCGGAGGAACGCATGAACGAGGCCGGCAAAGCCGTCTTTCCCGATGAGCGGCTGAAGCTGCTCTTCGCCTGCACCCATCCCGCCATCGACAGCTCCGTGCATACGGCGCTGATGCTGCAGACGGTTCTCGGCATCGAGGCGAAAACCATAGCACGGGCCTTCGTCGTTTCACCGGAGGCGATGAGCCAACGGCTGGTGCGGGCCAAGGTGAAGATCCGCGATGCCGGCATTCCCTTCGCCATTCCCCCTCGCTCCGCTCTGCCGGAGCGGCTCGCTGCCGTGCTTTCGGCGATCTATGCCGCCTACGGCCTCGGATGGGACGGTCTCGACGGCGAGGAGGAGCGCCATTCGCTTGCCGGCGAAGCGATCTGGCTCGGCCGCGCGCTTCTGGCGGTGCTGCCTGATGAACCGGAAGCGATCGGCTTGCTGTCGCTGATGCTTCACTGCGAGGCCCGCCGCAGCGCCCGGCGCGACCGTAATGGCCGATACGTGCCGCTCGACGAGCAGGATACGGCGGCCTGGAACGTGATCATGATCGCCGAGGCGGATGCGCTGCTGCGCAAGGCCGGAGCTTTCGACCGTTTCGGTCCCTTTCAGTGCCATGCTGCGATCCAGTCCGTGCATGCAACGCGCCGGGTTTCGGGAATGACCGACTGGCCGGCGCTGACAACGCTCTACGCGGCGCTGGTAAAGATAAAACACACGCTCGGCGCACGCGTCGCCGAAGCAGCGGTGATCGGCAGGGCCTTGAGCGCCACCGCCGGTCTGGAGCGGCTCAATAGGCTCGATCCGCGCGATGCCGCGGCCTATCAGCCCTATTGGGCCGTGCGTGCCTTTCTTCTCGCACGCGCCGGCGACGATGCCGCAGCAGTCGATGCCTACATAACGGCGATCGGCCTCAGCGACAGCCCCGCCGTGCGCGATTTTCTCGCCGACCGGCTGAAGGAGGTGCGACAAGCCACGCCACGCTGATTATTTCTCTGTCAGCTTCAGCTCGATGCGGCGGTTGGTGGCGCGCGCATCCGGTGTTTCGCCGGGCGCAATCGGCTGGAACTCGCCGAAGCCGGCGGCAACCAGCCGGTCGGCCGGCACGCCCTGCGCAATCAGGAACTTGACAACCGAAATCGCGCGCGCCGAGGAGAGCTCCCAATTGTCGCGATAGCGGCCCGTCCCGGCCAGCGGCACATTGTCGGTGTGGCCGTCGACACGCAGCACCCAGTTGATCTCCGGCGGAATTTCCTTGGCGAGATCGAGAAGAGCGGCGGCGAGCTTGCCCATCTCGGTCTGTCCCTCCGGGTTTAGATCGGCGCCGCCCGAGGGAAACAGCACTTCCGACTGGAAGACGAAGCGGTCGCCGACGATGCGGATATTCTCGCGGTCGGAAAGGATCTCGCGCAGGCGCCCGAAAAAGTCGGAACGATAGCGGTTCAACTCCTGCACGCGCGCGGCGAGCGCAACGTTGAGGCGGCTGCCGAGATCGGCGATCTTGGTCTGCGAGACCCGGTCTTTCTCCTCCGAAGCCTGAAGAGCGGCTTCGACGGCGGCGATCTGGCTGCGAAGTGCTGCAATCTGCTGGTTCAGCAGCTCCACCTGGCTCAGCGCCCGCTCGCTGACCTGCTTCTGCTCGTCAAGCTCCTGCGTCATCGCGCCAATTCGCTTCTGCGCCGCGTCCTGCCCGCCGGACCCGGCATTTAGCAGCGCCTGCAGCCGCGATCGATCGCCCTCGGCGCTGGCAAGCGAGGCCTGAAGATTGGCGACCGAATCCTGGAGGTCCTGATTGCTGCCCTTTTCGAGCGCAAGAAGCTGCGTCAGCTCGTTGATCTGGCTGTTGAGGCGACTGAGCACCTCATCGCGTCCGGTGATCTCGCGGCTGAGGATGAACTGCCCGACGACGAAGACCGTCAGCAGGAACATGATTGAGATGAGCAGCGTCGACAGCGCGTCAACGAAGCCCGGCCAATAATCCACCGTGCGTTCACGGCGCCGGTTGCGGGCAAGAGCCATGGCTTACTTGCCCTCGCTCTTTTCTGCCTGACTGGCGCGGTCGCGCACGCGCTCGCTTCGGTCGCCGGCGCGCTCCTGAACGCCGATGCGTTCGGCCAGCCGGTCGAGCGTGCGGCGCATCGCTTTGGCCTCGTCCTGTTGCGCCTCGATCCAGTCGCGCAGCATCTGCTGCTCGTTGCGCATGTTCTTGACGAGACCCTGAATGCCTTCGGCAAGGCTCGCCATGGCGGCGACCGAGCGCTGGCTGCCGGCGCCCCCCTCCTCGGAGACCTTGCGCAGATAATCGGAGAGCGCACGCATATCGTCCGAGGAAGCGCCGGCAACGGCGTCGAGGGCCGGCGCCAGGTCGGAGCCGACATCAGTGACCGAGGAGAGCCAGTTTTCCAGCTCCATGTAGAAGCGGTTCTGCGCGCGGCCGGCCTGAAGGTCGAGGAAGCCGAGAATGAGCGAGCCGGAAAGGCCGAGCAGCGAGGAGGAAAAGGCCTGGCCCATGCCCGAAAGCGGGGTGGAAAGCCCTTCCTTCAGCGCCGCAAGCACATCTCCCGTGCCGTTCGAGCCGGCATCGAGCGACTGGATCACCATGCTGATCGAACCGATCGTGCCGATCAGGCCCCAGAAGGTGCCGAGCAGGCCGAGGAAAACCAGAAGGCCGATCAGGTACCGCGAGACATCCCGCGATTCGTCGAGGCGGGTGGCGATGGAATCGAGGATCGAGCGCAGCGCCGTCGTCGATAGCGCCACCGAAGATTTGCGGCTGCCGATCAGCGCCCGCATCGGCGCGAGCAGCCGCGGATTGCGGTTGACCTTGTCGGCGCTGCCGGCGGCGCGGAAGGAGTTGAACCAGCGCACTTCGGGGCGAAGCGCCAGCACATGGTTGAAAACAAGAATGATTCCGACTGCGAGAACACCGACGATCAGGCCGTTGAGGCCCGGATTGTGCATGAAAGCGGTCTGCGTCTGCCGGAAGAGGATGGCGGCGATAAAGCCGACGATGACGAGGAAAAGCAGCATAGTCCAGAGGAAGGGCATGGGGCTCGAAAGCCTGTAGGCATAACCGCTGGCCGTCTTTTCGGTGGAGCCGATCTCCGCCACATTCACATTTTCCATAGGGTCCGCTGCCTCCGGAGTCATTGCTGGCGGAGACTAGAGCAACATTGTGCCGAATTGAAGTATGCCGAGGCGAAAACCGTGACTTTACAACAGCCGGATTTTCGTCCGCTCACTTGGCGGGAATTGGCCGCTTGACGACTTCGATCAACGCCTTATGGATGATCTCGTTGCCGGCGACGATCGTGCCGCTCTCCAGCATCGTTGCACCACCGTCCCAGTCGGTGGCGAAACCGCCGGCTTCGCGGATGAGCAGGATGCCGGCCGCCATGTCCCACGGCGCAAGCTCCGCTTCCCAGAAACCGTCGAACCGCCCGGCAGCGACATAGGCAAGATCGAGCGTCGGCGAGCCCAGGCGGCGGATGCCCGCAACTTCGCCCATCACGTGGCGAAGCTCGACCAGGAACTTGCCGTGATTGCGCTTGCCGAGCGCCGGCACACCGCAGCCGATGACGCAATCCGACAGCGCCCGGCGCGCGGCGACGCGCAGGCGCCGGTCGTTAAGGAAGGCGCCGCCGCCGCGCTCGGCGGTATAGAGCTCGTCGGTCGCCGGATTGAAGACGACGGCGGCAACGATCTCGCCATTGCGTTCGAGCGCGATCGAGACCGCGAAGGCCGGGATGCCGTGCAAAAAGTTCGTCGTGCCGTCGAGCGGGTCGACGATCCAGCGATGCGCGCCGTCGGTGCCCTTGATTTCCTCGCTCTCTTCGCCGAGGAAGCCATAGGTCGGACGCGCCTTGAGCAGCTCTTCCCTGACGATCTTTTCGGCCTTGCGGTCGGCGGTGGAAACGAAATCGCCCGGCCCCTTCACGGAAACCTGCAGGTTCTGCACTTCGCCGAAATCACGTCCCAGCGACTTTCCTGCCTTGAGGGCAGCCTGAACCATGACATTGAGAAGAGCTGAACGGGCCATCGGCGCATTTTTCCTTGGGACTGATACGGGGCGCGCGCGCTGCCAGGGGCGGGAAGTGTCCCTGAACATGCATGACAGGCAGCGCTGCGAAGATTGGCGGCCTCAAGACCACAAAATCAGGGAAATTTCAAGGGGAGGCGCGCATGGCTGCCCTGCGGCGCCGGAAACCATAAATTTATTCTGGACAGATTAGTCCAATAAGAGTAGAAGCCTCGTCATGGCACGACACAAGGAATTCGATCGCAACACCGCCCTTCATGCCGCCATCGGCGTATTTTCCGAGCACGGCTATGAAGGCACCTCGACCGAGGAATTGCTGACGGCGATGAAGATCAGTCGGCAAAGCATGTACGACACCTTCGGCGACAAGCGCGGCCTCTATCTGGAAGCGCTGAAGCGCTACAATGTGGAGAGCATCGACAAGATCATCGCCGATCTTCGCCGCGAAGGCCGGCCGATCGAGGCGCTGGAAGGTGCTCTCGTCGCCTTCGCCTCGCGTCCCGCTGCCGAGGCGCGGCGCGGCTGCCTCGGTGTCAGCGCCATCTGCGAATTCGGCCGCACCGATGCCGAGGTCGCAGCTCTTACCGACAGCGCCGGCCACGCGCTTCACGCGGCGATCGAGAGCCTTCTCGGTGAGGCTCGCAGGACCGGAGACCTCGCAACAGATATCGATATCGCCAACGCCATTCCGTTTCTCGGCGCTGCCCTGGCGGGCATGAAAGTCAGCGCCCGAAACGGCGCCCCACCCGAGACGCTCCGCGCTATCGCACGCATGGCAATCAGAAGCCTTCGCTGACGACGGGGCAATTCCGAACCGGCCTTTCCACGGCCAATTCTAGACTGATCAATCCAAAACAAAGGAAACCTGCATGTCTCAATCCCTTTCCACCAAGATCGCCCTCGTCACCGGCGGTTCGCGCGGCATCGGTGCCGCCATCGTCCGAAGGCTCGCCGCTGACGGCGCCGCCGTCGCCTTCACCTATTCCAGTTCCGAGCACAGGGCGAAGGCAATCGTCGCCGAGCTGGAGACTGCTGGCGGCAAGGCGCTGGCGATCCGAGCCGACAGTGCCGATGCGAAAGCCGTAAAGGATGCCGTTGCGCTGACAGCCGAGACCTTTGGCGGTCTCGACATTCTCGTCAGCAATGCCGGGATTCTCATCCTCAACCCGCTCGACGACTATTCGCTCGAAGATTTCGACCGGATGTTTGCCGTTAATGTCCGCGCCGCCTTCGTCGGCATCCAGGCAGCGGCAAGACATATGAAGGAAGGCGGCCGCATCATCACCATCGGCAGCGTCACCGCCGATCGCAGCGGCTTTCCGACCTCCGCAGTCTACAGCATGACGAAGGGCGCGATCGCCTCGATGACCCGCGGCCTCGCCCGCGATCTCGGTCCACGCGGCATCACCGTCAACAACATCCAGCCCGGCCCGACGGCGACCGACATGAACCCCAATGAAGACGATCATGAACGCCTCAAGCCACTGATGGCGCTTGGCCGCCTGGGTGAGGACCGCGAGATTGCCGGCCTCGCCGCCTATCTCGCCAGTGCCGAGGCCGCCTTCGTCACCGGCGCCAGCCTGACGATCGACGGCGGTTATCTCGCCTGAAAAGAGAATCTGCAGGGTGATAATCAAAAGCCGGCGGCATCTTGCGATACCGCCGGCTTCAGCCGCTTCCGTTGAAACCGACTTAAAACTTCTGCTGCGTTATCAGCACTTCGCGAGCGATCTGATCGAGCGGCAGGATACGGTCGACGCCGCCTTTGGCGATCGCCTCCTTCGGCATGCCGAAAACGACCGAACTCGCCTCGTCCTGCGCCACCGTGTAGGCGCCTGCCTCATGCATTTCCAGCATGCCGCGCGCACCATCGTCACCCATGCCGGTCATGATGATCCCCATGGCGTTCGAGCCGGCCGAGCGCGCCGCCGAGCGAAAGAGCACGTCGACCGAAGGCCGGTGCCGCGACACCAGCGGCCCGGTCTTTACGCTCACATAATAGCGCGCACCCTGGCGTTCGAGCAGCATATGCTTGTCGCCTGGCGCGATCAGCACGTGGCCGCGCAACACGGGATCGCCGTCGACGGCTTCCTTGACCTCCACCTCGCAGAGCCCGTTTAGCCGCTTGGAGAAGGCGGCAGTGAATTTCTCCGGCATATGCTGGACGATCACCATGCCGGGCGCATTGGCCGGCAGTTCCTCCAGTAACTCGCGCAGCGCTTCGGTGCCGCCGGTGGAGGCGCCGACGCAGACCACCATCTCGGTCGTCTTCGCCATCGCCCGTCCCGTCGGCGGCGGCAGCATCGCATCCGCCGTCAGCTTTTTGGTCGGTCCGTCGGCCGAAGCCGAGCGGATGGTTCCGGCAGCGCGGCGGACGGTGGTAAGCCGCGCATGCGAGGCGCTCTTGACGATTTCGCGAATGCGTATCGCATCATCGGAAAGACTGTCGGCGGCCCCGATCTTCGATTTCAAAATGACGTCGACGGCGCCGGCCTCCAGCGCCTGGATCAGCGTTTCCGAACCGGCTTCCGTCAGCGACGAGCACATCACGACAGGGATCGGCCGCTGCGCCATCAGTTTGCGCAGGAAGGTGATGCCGTCCATGCGCGGCATCTCGACATCGAGCGTGATGACGTCGGGGATTTCCTCCAGCAGCTTGCGCGCGGCCACGAAGGGGTCGGACGCCACCGCCATGATCTCGATATCGGGATCCTGCTCCAGCACATGCGTCAGCGTCTGACGGATGCTGGCGGAATCGTCGATGATGAGAACGCGGATTTTCTTAGCCATGAAGCCTCTAAATGCGCTGAAACACCGTGTTCGAGACCTGCTTCAACGGCAGATCGAAGCCGGTGATCGATTCGGAATGGCCGATGAACATGTACCCTCCCTTCGCCAGGCAATCGCAGAGGCGGTTGAGCACGCCGGCCTGAGTCTGCTTGTCGAAGTAGATCAGCACATTGCGGCAGAAGATCACGTGCATCGGCTCGCCGATCGGATATTTCTCGTCCATCAGGTTCATGCGGGCAAAACCGATCCTGCTGCGCAGTTTCGGCGTGATGCGCACCTCCCGCCGATCCGGTTGCTTGGCCGTCAGCACATATTTGCGCTGCAGGTCGCACGGCACCGGCGCGATGAGATCTTCCGGGTAGATGCCCCGGCGCGCCGTCTGCAAAACGTCGGTGGAAAGATCGGTCGCCAGTATGCTGTAGGATACGTCGTTGCGGCCTTCGGTGAATTCCGCCAGCACCATCGCCATCGTATAGGGTTCGGCTCCCGTCGAGCAGGCCGAACTCCAGGTGCGAATGGTGCGGACGCCGCTGCCGGCAATCGCCGGTAGCGCCACGCTCTGCATATAGTCGAAATGTTTGGCTTCGCGGAAGAAGTCGGTCTTGTTCGTCGTCACTACGTCGATCAGGTAGACGGTTTCCTGGGCAAGACCGTCCTGATTGAACAGGAAGTCGCAATAATCGTCGAAGGTCGCGTGATTGGTTGCCCGAAGGCGGCGCCTCAGCCGCCCCTCGAGCATCGTCAGCTTGGTCGGCGGCATCTTGATGCCGCTATAGTCGTAGATGAACCGGGCAAGCTTGTCGAAATTGCGCTTGCTGATCCGGTCGCCCGGCAATTGGGTTTCCACCGCTGTTGCCATACTCATAAAACGTAGTACTCCGAGTGACGAAGCGGTCAGGCCGCCGATTGCAGTGCAGAGGCGTCCTCGCGCGACAGCAACCGCGCCAGATCGATGATGACGACAAAGCCGTTTTCACGGCGAACGACGCCGGCGATATAGTCCGAACGCCAGCGCACGCCGATATCGGGCGCCGCCTCGATCTGGTCACGCCGAAACGGCGTGACCTCGAAGACGCGGTCGGCAACAAGGCCGAGGGTGAGAAGCCGGCTTTCCATCGGCACGTCGAGGACCAGCACCCGCGTATGCGGGGTCGGCTCGGTCTTCGTCATGCCGAGCTTCAATCGAAGATCAATCGTCGGCACGCCCTGCCCGCGCACATCGCGCAGGCCGAGCAGATAGTCGGGACCATTCGGAATCTTGAAAGCTTCCGCATAGTCGAGGATTTCCCGGACGACCTCAACCGGCACGGCGAAAATCTCCTCGCCGAGGCTGAAGGTCACGAATTGCGCTTCCAGAGATGTTGGAGCCATGATCAGGCGCTTTCCTTGAATTCGACGTCCCCATCATCGGGACCGCCCATGGAGAGATCGAGTGCGAAGCCCTTTGCCCGCGCCTGCTGACCGGCGATGCTGTTGGCGGCGAGCTTCCTGCCGCCGAGGCTGCGGCCGGCGACCGGCGCCGGGTTGCGGACCGTTACCCTGGCGGCCGGCAGGCGGGATTGGCGATCACCTGCCGTATCGACCTTGAAGAAAGCGATCGACGTCTGCAGCTCTTCCGCCTGGCTCGCAAGCTCTTCCGAGGTCGCAGACATTTGCTCGGAGGCGCCGGCATTCTGCTGGGTTACCTTGTCGAGCTGCTGGATCGCCTCGTTGATCTGCGCCGCGCCGATATCCTGTTCGCGGCAGGCCGCACTGATCTCGGAAACCAGCTCGGCCGTCTTGCGGATGTCCGGCACCAGGCGGCCAAGCATTTCGCCCGCTTCCTGGGCGGCCGTTACCGTATCGCTCGACATCGAGCTGATTTCGGCGGCCGCCGATTGGCTGCGTTCGGCAAGCTTGCGCACTTCCGAAGCGACGACGGCAAAGCCCTTGCCGTGTTCGCCGGCACGCGCGGCTTCCACGGCGGCGTTGAGCGCCAGCAAGTCCGTCTGGCGGGCGATTTCCTGGACGATGCCGATCTTTTCGGCGATGGTCCGCATCGCCTGCACGGCGCGCGACACCGCTTCGCCGCTCATCTCAGCATCCTTGGCCGACTGGCGGGCGATCTTCTCGGTCTGCGCGGCATTGTCGGCATTCTGCTTGATGTTGGCGGCCATTTCCTCCATCGAAGCGGAGGCCTCTTCGGCCGAAGCCGCCTGTTCGCTGGCGCCCTGCGATACCTGCTCCGAGCTTGCCGAAAGTTCCTGGCTGCCGGCCGAAACATTTTCTGCAGCCACGATCGCATCGGCGACGACACCGCGCAGGCGCTCGACCATCTGTTCGAGTGCAATGCCCAGCGTATCCTTGTCAGACAGCGGCTTCGGGGACACCGTCAGGTCGCCGCCGGCGATCTGCGCGGCGATGTCAGCGGTGACGCGAAGGTTGTCCGTCATCGTGTTGATCATTTTGACCAGATCTTTGATCTCGTCGTTGCTCTTAATCTCGACCTTCTGATTCAGGTC
Organism: Rhizobium redzepovicii; assembly: GCF_019793435.1. Classification (GTDB taxonomy): domain Bacteria; phylum Pseudomonadota; class Alphaproteobacteria; order Rhizobiales; family Rhizobiaceae; genus Rhizobium; species Rhizobium redzepovicii. Next base: position 123,474 of record NZ_JAILYH010000008.1, read on the forward strand.
GCCGATTGCGACGGCGCCGGCAACGTCGATGATCTTGCGCAGCCCGCTGTTGATGCCGAACGCGATCCACAGCGCAGCGGCAAAAGCGATGACGGAGGCGCCTATTGCGAGACCGATCAACATGTTCTTCGTGGAACTATAAAGAACATCGGTGTCGTTATCGGCCTGCGCCATCGCCTTCTGCTGTAGCCCGACGAGTCTTCCGAAAACCTCTTCCATTTCCGCGACGAGGGCGCGAACCTCCCCTGAGGAAAGCGCCACGGCGCCTGCTCTGTCGCCACTTTCCTGTATGGAGGCGACTTTGTTGGAGCCTTCATCGAAACGTTTGGCAAGCTCGACCAGCCTGTCCCAGCTAGGCTTGCCCTCAGCGGTTGCCAGCTGTAGGCCGCTTGTCACCAGCGTGAGCATTTCATCCACGCTTTTTGCCGAATTCTGATAGTCTTTCCTGGCGATTTCGGGGTCCATTTCCAGAAGAGCGTTCTTCTGCCAACGAACAGCGTCGAGCTCGGCAGTTTGCGCTTCCAGAGCCAGTTCCAGCCTCTTTGCAGGACCGGCAATGAGATCGCTGACGGCATCGTTCAGCGAGCTGAGGCTGAAGATCCCATAAACCGCGCTGCCCACCAGCAATAATATGACAAAGCCGAATGCAGCCGCGAGTTTGAGTTTGATCGTAATACGCATCTCAATATTCCTCTCAGAGAGCGAAGCAATAAATATGGTCCAACTGGCGCGGCATCATGCAGCAAAGAAATTCCCATCCGGCGAAACCGACGGAGGACATGAATAAACTTCCGTGTCGCTTCCCCAAGCGCCGAAAGCCTGCGTCACGGGCCATTCTGGCTGGCCCATCACAGTTGCGAAGGGGATAGCGCTCATGCGCTTTCCCCAGAGAGTACCTACGCGCTCTCCCGAAACTCGTCATCGGCCATGTCCGGACCGCCCATCGACATGTCGAGGGCAAAGCCCTTCACGCGGGCCTGCTGGCCGGCGACCGTATTGGCCGGCGTCTTGGTGGCCGGCTTGCGCGGGGCGGCCTGAGGCCGGCTGCGGGCGACAGCCTTTGCCACCGGCGCGCGCTCACGGTGTCCGCCCGCCATATCGACCTTGAAGAAAGCGATCGACGTCTGCAGCTCTTCCGCCTGGCTCGCAAGCTCTTCCGAGGTCGCAGACATTTGCTCGGAGGCGCCGGCATTCTGCTGGGTTACCTTGTCGAGCTGCTGGATCGCCTCGTTGATCTGCGCCGCGCCGATATCCTGTTCGCGGCAGGCCGCACTGATCTCGGAAACCAGCTCGGCCGTCTTGCGGATGTCCGGCACCAGGCGGCCAAGCATTTCGCCCGCTTCCTGGGCGGCCGTTACCGTATCGCTCGACATCGAGCTGATTTCGGCGGCCGCCGACTGGCTGCGTTCGGCAAGCTTGCGCACTTCGGAGGCGACGACGGCAAAACCCTTGCCGTGTTCGCCGGCACGCGCTGCTTCCACGGCGGCATTGAGAGCCAGCAGATCGGTCTGGCGGGCGATCTCCTGAACGATACCGATCTTCTGGGCGATCGTGCGCATGGCATCGACGGCGCGGGAAACGGCCTCGCCGCTGGCTTCCGCATCCTTGGCCGACTGGCGGGCGATCTTTTCCGTCTGAGCCGCATTATCTGCATTCTGCTTGATGTTCGACGCCATCTCTTCCATCGAGGCAGAAGCTTCTTCGGCGGAAGCCGCCTGTTCGGTAGCGCCCTGCGATACCTGCTCGGAGCTTGCTGAAAGCTCCTGGCTGCCGGAAGAGACATTTTCCGCCGCTGAGATCGCATCGGCAACGACGCCGCGCAGGCGCTCGACCATCTGCTCCAGGGCGAGGCCCAGCGCATCCTTGTCGGAGAGCGGCTTCGGGGACACCGTCAGGTCGCCGTTTGCGATCTGATCGGCGATGCCGGCGGTGGTTCTAAGGTTGGAGATCATGCTCTGCATGGCGATGCCGAGCGCATCTTTGTCCGACAGCGGCTTTGCATCGGTGCTGAGGTCACCCATGGCGATCTGGTCGGCAAGGGCCGCCGTGGCGCGCAGATTGGCGGTCATGGCGTTAACCGTATCGATAAGATCCTTGATCTCGTCGTTGGTCTTGACATCGACTTTCTGGTTGAGGTCACCGATTGCGACAGCGTTTGCGACCATCGTGATCTTTCGCAGACCATGGTTGATTCCAAGGGTGATCCACAAGGCGGCGCCGAGCGCGATGAGCACTGCAAATCCGGAAGCACTGCCGAGGATCAGCTTGGTCGAGCCATAGAGCTCGGTGTTTGACGCGGCGGTCGCCTTCATTCCTTTGCGCTGGATTTCGACGAGAGCCGCGATTGCGGTGCCCATATCGTCGGTCATTGTTCTCAGCTCACCCAGTGAAAGCGCCAGCGCGCCGGCTTGGTCACCTCTTGCGTCAAGTTGCTGCAGTTCGGCGGATCTTTCGCGGAACTTCGCGCCAATCGTCTGCAACTTCTCCCAATATGGCTTCCCCTCCGGCAAGGCGATGGCAAGGCCGCTATCGACAGCTCCGAACATCTCCTGCAGGTATTGGTCGGCGTCCTTATAGAAAGCGGCAGCAGTTTCGGGATCCGTGGAGAGAAGTGCGTTCTTCTGGGAACGAATGGCGTTGACTTCGGCAACATTGGCGGTCAGTGCCAGCTCCAGACGACGGACTGAGCCGTTGATCATCTGGGCGCTTGCATCATTCAAAGTTCCGAGACTCATGCTTCCGTAGACGGCGATGCCGATCAGCAGCAACGTCATGATGCCGAAGGCAAGGCCTAGTTTGAGTTTGATGGTGAAACGCATGTGATACCCCCGATTTGCGGTCAAAACGAATGGAGAGAAACATGTCCCCCTGGCGGGACGTCGAGCTTGGAAGGATGTGTCTGAAAGGGGACAAGCGACTCATTCGCTTCCCGGTGGCCGACATCTATCGATCGCAGCACCAACGCCTACACGCGTTGGGGGGTATTCCCGCCTCGGGTCGCTGGGGCAACCCGAGGATCACGTTGGCGAAAGCACTTATGCGCTTTGGGGGAGCGCCTATGCGCTCTCCCTGAAGTCGTCATCGCCAGCGTCTGGACCGCCCATCGACATGTCGAGAGCAAAGCCCTTGAGACGCTGCTGCTGAGCCGAAACCGTCTGGCCGCGGCCCTGGCCGTAGGCCTGCGGAGCGGACTTGCGGACAGAGGCAGAGGAAAGGAGACCCTTGGGCGACGCTTTTGGCTGCACCTTGTTGATGCCGGGCCGCGGGCTGCCCGCCGTATCGACCTTGAAGAAGGCAATCGAGGTCTGCAGTTCTTCGGCTTGGGAGGCGAGTTCCTCTGAAGTTGCCGACATCTGCTCGGAAGCGCCGGCATTCTGCTGCGTCACCTTGTCGAGCTGCTGGATCGCTTCGTTGATCTGCGAGGCGCCGATGTCCTGTTCGCGGCAGGCCGCACTGATCTCGGAGACCAGTTCGGCCGTCTTACGGATATCGGGTACCAGACGGCCGAGCATGTCGCCGGCATCGGCAGCGGCCTTGACCGTATCGCTCGACATCGAGCTGATTTCGGCCGCGGCCGACTGGCTGCGTTCGGCAAGCTTGCGCACTTCCGAAGCGACGACCGCAAAGCCCTTACCGTGTTCGCCGGCACGCGCCGCTTCGACGGCAGCATTGAGCGCCAGCAGATCGGTCTGGCGGGCGATTTCCTGGACGATGCTGATTTTCTGGGCGATCGTGCGCATGGCATCGACAGCGCGCGTCACCGCCTCACCGCTCATCTCGGCATCCTTGGCCGACTGGCGGGCGATCTTTTCCGTCTGAGCGGCATTGTCGGCATTCTGCTTGATGTTGGCGGCCATTTGCTCCATCGAAGCGGAAGCCTCTTCAGCCGAAGCGGCCTGTTCGGTGGCGCCCTGCGACACCTGTTCCGAACTTGCCGAAAGCTGCTGGCTGCCGGAAGAGACGTTGTCGGCAGCCGACAAGGCGTCGGCGACGACACCGCGCAGGCGTTCGATCATCGTGTTGACGTTGCCCAGAAGCTCGCCGATTTCATCGTGGCTGGTGATATCGGCCATCTTCGTCAGATCACCTTCCGACACTTCGCGCACCACGATGTTGGCGCGGTTGAGGCCCTTGCTGATCGAGTTGGCGATCCAGAAGGCGGTGACGGCGGCAATCAGCAGAGCTGCGGCGGCCACCGCAACCATCGTCGTGCGCGTCGTCATATATTGCGCTTCGGCACCGTCGTCGGCAGCCTTCATGCGCTGCTTTTCAAGGGTCAGGATTTCGCTGAGCGTTGCGTCGATGTCGTTGGCAGCGGCCCGCGCCGTGGTGACGGAAATCGTATTCGCGCTTTCGGCATTGCCGGCTTTCACATAGTCACGGATCTGATCGTCGGCTGCATTGAAGGTCTTGGAAAGCTCGGCGATGCGCGCCCAGCGCGCCTTGCCCTCTTCCGTTGCCAGCGCCAGCACCTGGCCGAAAGCGTCGGCGAAGTCCTTGCGGGCCTGATCGCCCTTGGCAATCGAACCGGCCGTCTCATTAGCGGTCCGGGCGGTGAGCAGGTTCTTCTGCTGGCGGATGGCCTCAAGCTGGGCAATGTTGATCTGCTGCGCGAGATCGAGACGAGCTGCCGGACCGGAGAGAAGTCTATCGATCGTGTCGTTCAGCGATCCAAGGCTGAGGACACCGTAGGCGGCGGTACCCACCAGCATCAGAATGATGAACGTGAACGCCGTCACCAGTTTCGTCTTAATTGTCATTCGCATCGTCAAACCCCCAAGTTTGAATTCATCCGGGTCAACTGGCGGCTCCCGCCGCCTTGTGCCTCGATGAAAAAATGGCCTGCAGGTTCGGGAGAATGATAAACTCTCCGCCCCTCTTCACCAGGCAGTTGATGTAGTCGGCGCGCCAGCGCATGCCGATGCTCGGCGGCGCCTCGCTCGCGGATTTTGCAAGTGTCGTCACCTCGTTCACCTTGTCGGTTCTGAGGCCGACGAGCGTCTGCTCGCCCTGCAGGTCGATCTCGATGACGATGATGCGGCTGTCGATCGTTGCCTCTGCTGCTTCCATCCCGAAGGCGAGACGCAGATCGGCGAGCGGAATGACCTTGCCGCGGAAGTTGATGACGCTGGCGACGAAGGGCTGGCTGCCCGGCACCGCGGTCTCAGGAAGCAGGTCCAGGATTTCCTGGACGATGACCGCTTCCAGCGCGAAGGTTTCGCCATTGAGATCAAAAGTCAGGACTTCGACTTCCTCGGCATAGCTCCAGTGATTGTCGAATCGTTCGGCTGTTGCTGCTGCACTCATCCTGCTACACGCAATTGCGCCTCCTGTTGCTGACCCGCGGCAACCAGGTGCCCGACGTCGAGAATGAGAGCGACGCTGCCGTCGCCGAGAATGGTCGCGCCCGAGAAGGTCGCGACGTCGTTATGCAGTTTCGACATCGACTTGATGACCGTCTGGTGGTCGCCGATGATCTGATCGACGACGAGGCCGACACGTTCCGTGCCGGTCGAGATGACGACGACCTTCTGGTGCACGTCGGGTTTGGTGCCGGTGCGGAAGAGGTCGCGCAGGCGCAGGAACGGCACCAGGCTGTCGCGCAGCGAGATGAAGCTGCGGCCCCGCGAGCGGAGATCTTCCTCGAGCGACAGCTCTAGGCATTCCTCGACCGCCGAGAGCGGGATGACGTAACGGCCGGAACCGACACGCACCAGCAGGCCGTCGATGATGGCAAGCGTCAGCGGGATGCGCAGCGACACTTCCGAACCCTGTCCCGGCACGCTGACGATGTCGATCGCGCCGCGAAGCGCTTCGACCGTCTTCTTGACCACGTCCATGCCGACGCCGCGACCAGATAGATTGGTGATCGCCGCCGCCGTCGAGAAGCCGGGAGCGAAAATCAGCTGCAGCAGCTCGGAATCGGAGAGTGGCTGGCCGGGATGAATAAGGCCCGAGGATTCCGCCTTGGCGCGAACCCGTTCGCGGTTGATGCCGCGGCCGTCGTCCTTGATCGAGATGATCACCTCGCCGCCGGCCTGGCGAGCCGAAAGGATCACCGTGCCGGCTTCGGTCTTGCCGGCGGCAAGGCGGTCGGCAGGCGTTTCGAGACCGTGATCGATCGAGTTGCGCACCAGATGCACCAGCGGATCGGCCAGCCGCTCGATGACGGTCTTGTCGACTTCGGTGCTCTCGCCCTCCGTCACCAACTCGATCACCTTGCCGGTTTCGCGGGCGAGATCGTGGACGAGGCGGCGGAAACGGGAGAACAGGGTGGCGACCGGCACCATGCGCAGCACCATCATCGTGTCGCGCAACTCGCCGGAAAGGCGTTCGATTTCTTCCGAGACGGAGCGTAGCGCGATATCGGCGCTGGCGCTGGCAAGCTGGCTGAGACGCGATTGGGCGATGACGAGCTCGCCGACGCGGTCCATCAGCTCGTCGAGACGCTCGGCGGGAACCCGGACATTCTCAGCCGCCTTCGCCTGGCTGACGGCGGCGGGCGGCTCGCGCCTCGCCGGCACCGCCTCGACGGGACGAAACTCGGGAACAGCCGCAGAGACTGCGGCGACGGGGAGACGTGCTGCCTTTTGCTCGATCGGAGCAACATCTACCGTGGCCGGCCCGTCGATCTCCTCGACACTGAGTTCCATATCGTCGAGCACGAAGATGAAGACGTCGTCGATCGCCGAGCGGTCCTGTTCGCTGGTCAGCATCACGTCCCAGGAGATATGGAGTTCCATCGGCGTGAGCTCGCCAAGAGGCGGAATGGCCGAGGTGTTGGCGCGCACGGTGCATTCGCCGAGGTCGCGCAGCTCGTCCAGCAGGCCAAGCGGGTTGGTGCCGTTGGCCATCGAGTTGGCCGGCAGGCTGAAGCGGATGCGCCAGCTGCTTTTCTTCTTCGTCGACACCTCACGCACGATTGCGGGTGTGGCAACAGCGGCCGGCGCCGCCGGCCTGCCGCCGACGGCCGCCTGCAGCTGCGCCAGAAGCTTGCTGCCAGTATCGCCGTGATCGGCGTCTGGCTGGTCGACGAGGGCGCGCATATGGTCCTCGGCGGCAAGAACGGCGGCGACGAGTTCGCTGGTCGCCGCGACCTCGCCCTTGCGGACGCGGTCGAAGGCGGTTTCGCAATGATGGGTGAAGGCGGCGAGCGCCTCGAAACCGAACATCGCGCCGGAGCCCTTGAGCGTGTGAAGCCCGCGGAACACGGCGTCGACGAGATCCTTGTTGTCGAGCTGGTGGGTCAGGTCGAGAAGACCCGCCTCAATCGCTTCAAGGCATTCGGCAGCCTCCATGCGGAACACGGCAACGGGATCGAGCGTGCTCATCGTCCGAGAACCTTCTTCACGATCTTCACGAGATGTTCGGGGTCGAACGGCTTGGTCAGCCAACCCGTAGCACCCGCGGCCTTGGCGCGAGCCTTGAGATCCGCATCCGATTCCGTCGTCAGGAAGATGATCGGGACGCCGGCCTGCCCGGGCAGTTTCCGCAGTTCCTCGATCATCGTCAGGCCGTCCATGACCGGCATGTTGAGATCAGTCACGATCAGATCAAAGCGGCCACCCTTGGCCGTCGCCAGGCCCTCGGCCCCGTCGGCGGCTTCGGTGACGCTGTAACCGGCATTGCTCAGCGTGACCTTGGTGGTCAGGCGGATGCTAGCGGAATCGTCAACAGTCAGGATATTTGCACTCATAACCTTACACCTCTTTATGCAACCAGAACTTGGAATCTTCTTGATCGAAGGATTCGATGAAACCTGCGCGTTCAAGTACCTTCAGCACCGAGCCGCTTGCAGGCGTAGATAGTTTGAATGTCTTCCCCTCAGCTTTTGCTTGACGGCGCGAGGACTCGATGAGTTGAACGAAACTCAGATCCGCTTCCGCACTTTCGGGAATGCTAACTGTGATTGCATCGTTGGCGCGAATTGCGTCAGTAAACTTTGAATATAGTTCGGACGTCGTACGAATACTTAGCCCATCAGGCAAATTTATAGATTCGCAATATTGCTTAGGAGTATCCAATGCAGCCCCCTTGGCCGGAGAAATACTTGACGACCTTTAAAGGACTCTCACGGTAGCGTTAATGCAGGGTAAACAGCGGTTGTATGAAACTGTCGTATAACGAGTCCTCGGACTCCCAATTTCTCATCCGGAATAAGTTGTATTTTTTTCTCAAAAATTAGAGATAAATGAAATAAAAGCAACAAGTTAAGCAATATTAACTAGATGTTCGATTTGGACCGACGCCCATCCACATCTTTCGTTAATCACAACGGTGACGAGTCCGGCGCGTTTACCGGACGTTTTCATCCTGCCCGTAAAACGAGAGTCGAATATGCCTGTGTTTAAGAAAAGGGATAAATGTTGGCACACGCTCTGGTATCGCCGACCGCTGCAGCCTGCACATCCGGACGGGACATCGGCCGGACCCTGGAATCCGCCCGCAGCCGGGTCGAGGAACGTTTTCTCGAAGGCGGCAGGGTACTGCTCTCGGTGATGGATGTTCTCAACCATCTGTTGAATTCTCTTGAGAGTGTCACCGCCGCGCTCGACAATGGGGAGTCGAGCGATACCGGCGCCGATCTCCGTGTCACGGTGGAGAACCTGACGGCGCTGCCGGTCACCGAGGAAAACCGCCAGGAGGCACTCGTCTCGCTGGCGCAGACCGGCAGGGAACTGCGCAAACATGTCTCCGACATGCAGGAGACGATGCGTTATCTCAGAACCTTCGCCGTCACCGTGAAGATCACCGGCGCCGGTCTTGCGGAATTCTCCGGCTTCGCACAGGAGATCCTGGAGCGAATCTATTCCGGCACCGATGAAGTCAACCGTTTCGCCACCCAACTCGACAGCCTCGACAAGGAGGTCAAACTCGCCGCCTCCTTCGGCGCCAGTGTCTCCAAGGGTTATGCCGATACCGTTCCAGCCGTCGCCGCCGCCCTGCGCGACGATGCCGCCAAGATCGCCGAACACCGCAAGCATCTCGGCGTCGTCGCCCGCGAGGTCGGCGCGATTGCCCGCGGCGTCCAGAGCAAGGTCGCCTCGACGCTCTCTGCCCTGCAGATCGGCGACATCACCCGTCAACGCATCGAGCATGTGCAGGCCACCCTTTCGCTGCTTGAGGAATTCTTTGCCGGCGAGGAGGGCGCAAAGCTCGATGCCGGCGCGCGCAAGCGCCTGCAGAACGTCATCCACCATCTCACAGCAGCGCAGATGAGCGACATGTGCGCCAATTTCCAGCGGGATTCGGAGAATGTCGTCAAGACGATCGCCAGTTTCGACCACGACATGCGGGAGATCCTCAAGCTGCGCGATCAGATGAGCGGTGAGAGCGGCGAAGCCGGCGGCAATTTCATGCGCGCGCTGGAATCCAGCGTTTCGGCCGCCCACGAAATCGTCAAGCAGGTCGACACGACAAGCCGCCAGGCCGACCAGGTGAGCCAGTCGACGATCGGCACGGCAGCCAAGCTCTCCGAAGCGATCGCCAACATCCGCGCCGTCAAGACCGACATTCACTATATGGCTTTGAATACCAACCTGCGTTGCAGCCGCCTCGGCGAGGAAGGCAGGTCCATCAACGTCGTCACCGCCGAGCTGCGCATCTTCGCCGGCAAGCTCGACGAATCTGCCGACGCTATCGTCACCGGCCTGCCGGCACTCGAGGCCGCGGCCGGGCGCGTCGCCCCCGCCGCCGATGTCGGGACCGGCGGTCTCGGAGAAAGCCTGACATCAGCTGTCGGCAATATCCGCTCCGCAGCCAATATGATGGAAAATGAGCTGAAGGTGCTCGCCGAGAACGGCCGCGAGGTCGCCACCAAGATCAGCCTGCTGATCGGCAAGCTCGATTTTCAGCGCGATCTCGGCGAAGTCTTTGCCAGCTGTGCCGATCTGCTCGAAAGCGCTGCCGGCACCGAGGTCGCCGATATCTCCGATCTTACCGATGCGATCGCTCCGCTCGACCGCAAGATCTTCAAACACTATACGATGGTCCAGGAGCGCAGCATTCACCGCGACATCATCCCGGCGAGCGAAGACAGCGCCCCGGCGCCCGCCGAGACCGTCAAAGCCGAAAGCGACGAGGATCTTTTCGCCGACGCGCTGTTTTAAAAACGTTCCCGCTTGGGACGCGCAAAAGATGCTGTAATCTATCGCCGCCGGAACTTGTTGGCGGCCTCGATCGCCGCCTTCTGCTGATCATCCTCAATGCCGAGATAGAAATCCTCGAGCGAGGGATCGGCGAGCCCTGCCCGGCGCGACAGGACGTACCACTTTGCCGCCTCGACAGGATCCGGCGCCGTGCCGATAGCGTTGATATAAAGATGGGCGAGCTTGTTCTGAGCAACGACATTGCCGCCATTGGCGGCAAGCTTCAGCCATTCGAAGCCCTTGACGTAATCCTTCGGCCCGCCGACGCCGTTGACGAGCCAGATGCCGAGATCAAGTTGAGCGGTGTCGAAACCGGCGCGCGCCGCACGTGCCATCCACTCGCGGGCGAGCTGCTTCTTTTCCACAGGCAAGTCCTTCAGCGTCGCATAGATCTGCGCCACGGCATATTGCGAATCGGCAATGCCCTGCTCGGCCGATTTCTCGTAGAATGGCAGCGCGAGCTTCAGTCCCGTCTCGCCGGGATGATCGGCGATGACAAGCTGCGCCCAGTTGAACTCCGCCGAAGGATTGCCGGCCTCGGCGGCCTTACGCATGTAGTCGTCGGCCTTGACCTTGTCGCGCGGCACGCCCTGGCCTTCCATCAGGATCAGCGCATATTTGAACATTGCCGCCGCATCGCCGCCTTCGGCCGCCTTGCCGTACCAGAAGGCGGCGTTCTTGATGTCCTTCTTGACACCAAGCCCCTGCGAGAGGATTTCGCCGATCAGCGTCTGCGCCGCTGCATCGCCGAGCTGGGCGCGTGGCAGCGCCTTGTCCATTGCCGTCAGGTAATAACCGCGCTGGAAGGCGCCGTAAGCCTCGTCGACAGGTCCCTTGTAATCCTTCTCCGGCGGCAGGTCCGGCAGCTTCGCACCCATGCGGTCGAACACGCCGACACCATCGGAGGGCCGCACACCCGGGACAGAGGGGCGGTCGGTGCGGAAGGTCGATGCTGGCGCCGAGCCCGGCTGGCTGATGACGCTGTCGGTGGCCTGCGCCAAGACGACACCCGGCCCGGCCGCAACCAAGGCGGCCATGCTGGCAAGGATAAGATTCAACAGGCGGGCGGTGGGGATCGGCATGAGCGCGATTTCAATCCTCAAACCGTGGCGCTTTTTCGTCGAGAAGCGCGTTGACTTCGGCGACGATAGACGGCGCCCGGTTGGGCTCGCCGAAGACAGCCAGCCGCAGCGCCACGAATTCCGCTCCGGTCTCGGCGACGGCAAGCGCCGAGGCCGGATCGGTGCCGCCCATGACGATGCAGGGAATCTCGATCATCGAGGCCCACCATTCGCCGAGCGCAAGGTTCTTCGGATGTGCCTCCGGCTTGATATCGCCGTCGAGCTTGCCGAAGAAAATATAGTCCGGCCTGGCTTCGCCGATCTCCAGCGCATTGTGCCGGTCGGCTGCGTTACCGCCGCCGACGATCAGCTTCGGCGCATGTTTTTCGATCGCTTCCGAAAGTGCCTCGGCATTGCCGGAAAGGTGCAGGCCGTCGGCCTTGGCCCGTCCCGCAACGCGGCTGTCGCCTGCAATCAGGGCGGCCGCCCCGGCATCCTGGATCAGCGGCACCAGTTTCTCCGCATGTTTCTGGAAGGTACCGTCGTCGAGCCCGTACTGCGGCACGATCACCGAAGCGACATCGCCGCCCTTCAGCGCGCCGGCAACGATCCTTGCCTGCTCATCGGCATCGGCAATATCGGGTACGATGAGCACAAGGCGGCAGCGGTTTTCCGGTTCGGTCATCAGTTCTTCCCGTTTCCTCGCGAATTCCTCGTTGAGATGAGGGATCCGCACTCGTTTTGTGTGAGTAGTTCCGTTAGACGAGGCTTGCAAGAGGAGGACGTCGAAAGCATGCCGCAGGATTTATCATTCTACTACGCCGCCGTGCCCGCGGTTCTGCTGGTGGGCCTCGCGAAGGGCGGCATGGGCGACGCTTTGTCGCTGATCGGCCTGCCCTTCCTCGCCCTCGTCGTCTCGCCGGTCGAGGCGGCGGCCATCCTGCTGCCGATCCTGGTCTTCATGGACATGATCTCGCTCGTCATCTGGCGCCAGCACGGCGACTGGGCGACGCTGAAGATCATGCTGCCAGGCGCAGTCTTCGGCATCGCGATGGGCTGGGCGACCTCGGCGCTCGTTCCGGGCAACATGCTGCGCATCGTCATCGGCGCTGTGACCATCCTCTTCTGCCTGCGCTATTTCTGGAACAATTACGGCCCGGGCGCCGGCAAGATCGTCCCGCCGCGCGGACAGCGGCCGGTGGCCGCCGGCCTTTGGGGTACATTTTCCGGCTACGGCAGCTTCGTCGCCCATGCGGGAGGCGCACCCTTTCAAATCTATGCCCTGCCGCTCAAGCTGCAGCCACGCGAATATACGGGCACCAGCGTGCGCTTCTTCGCGATCCTCAACGCCATCAAGCTCATTCCCTATTTCGCACTCGGTCAGCTCGACACCCAGAATCTCGCGACCTCCGCAACGCTTCTACCCTTCGCCCCGCTCGCCACCCTTGCAGGCGCCTGGTGTGTGCGCCGCATGAAGCCGGCGATCTTCTACCCCTTCATGTATGCGATGGCCCTCATCGCCGCCTTCCTCATCGTGCGCGAGGGTCTTGGCTGGTAGGGCAGCCCTGCTGCATCTTCCTTCAATCGGAACCGACCTGAAGAATTATGCAGCAATTCTAAGTGTAACCATCCTTGGCGCGTCTGAAAGACTACGAGGCCGTAGTACGCTGCAATGCACAATTTCCTTGCTGGAACGTCCGGTTTGACGTAGCTTTCCCGCTATGTCGAACACGGACCCCTTCTCTGCGATTGCCGATCCGAACCGGCGGTTTCTGCTGGAGGAATTGCGTCGTGCGCCGCGGACCGTCAACGAACTGGCTGAGGGCCTGCCGATCAGCCGCCCCGCCGTGTCGCAACATCTGAAGGCGCTGCTCGACAGCAACCTCGTCTCGGTGACCTCGGAAGGCACGAAACGCATCTACACGGTCAACAACCGCGGTTTCGACATGCTCAATTTATGGCTGGATCAGTTCTGGGCTTGAAGCCGGCTCACATGACAGCCCCGCCCCTCGTATGGCTGTGACTTGAAGCGCGGCGCTCGCAAAAGCGCCAGCCGCGATGCCGCTGGCATCGGGCTGGCGCAATTCTGGTGTGAACTCACCGGTTCTTGCTGATTTCAGGCGGAATGGATGGATTTACCTTTTCTTTCGCAAGATGATCGACCGGCGACCCTTGGGAAGATCAGTGGACGGATGACTTGAGACGCATAATCTCGTCCTTGATGCGCAGCTTGCGGCGCTTGCATTCGGCAATTTCCGTATCGGAGATAGAGGGAGCTGTTCTGAGCGCGTGCAGCTCCTCTTCGAGAGCGACATGCTTTTTCTGGAGTGATTCAAGATGAGCTTGAACTGTCATTTGACCCTTCCTTCCTCTTACCCTCCCCGGCCAACATCGTCGGGGATCAAGGTGTCAACGCGGCGGACTGTGACATATTTTTGAAGGCTTGTCGAAGGCCAAAAGATGAAGACTGGATGGCAATTTCATGATCAAGACTAACTAGCCGTTACCCGTATTTGGTGATAGGAGCTTGCGGAAATCATCGGCAGATCGGACAAAGTCCGGGGACGATAACGGGGAATGCATATGGCCGATCAGGAACAGGCGGAAATCAGGCTCACCGTGGCGCGGCTGCGCCAGGAGCACGAGGATTTCGACGCCGCGATCAACGCCATGATCCTAACCGGATGCGATGCTCTGCGAATCCAGCGCATGAAAAAGAAAAAACTCGTTATCAAGGACAAGCTCTCCAAGCTGGAAGATCAGATCATCCCTGACATCATCGCCTGAGAGGGAAGAGCAGCAACGATGACAGACAGACCACCCGTCGCCATCATCATGGGAAGCCAGTCCGACTGGGAGACCATGAAAAACGCAGCCGACACGCTCGAGGCGCTGGAAATTCCCTATGACGCGCGCATCATTTCGGCGCACCGCACAGTCGACCGGCTGGTCAATTTCGCCAAGGGCGCGCGCGCGGAGGGCTTCAAGGTCATCATCGCAGGCGCCGGCGGCGCCGCCCACCTGCCGGGTATGACCGCCGCGATGACGCCGCTGCCGGTCTTCGGCGTGCCGGTCCAGTCCAAAACCATGTCCGGCCAGGACAGCCTGCTTTCCATCGTGCAGATGCCGGCCGGCATTCCTGTCGGTACGCTCGCCATCGGCAAGGCCGGCGCGGTCAACGCCGCCCTTCTCGCCGCCGCGGTGCTTGCCCTTTCCGACGAAGAAGTCGCCGACCGGCTAGACGAATGGCGCGAGCGCCAGAGTGCTGCCGTCGCCGAATACCCGATGGACGATCTATGACGGCAAGAACGATCGGGATCATCGGCGGCGGCCAGCTCGGCCGCATGCTGGCCATTGCCGCCGCCAGGTTGAATTTTCGCACGGTCATCCTCGAGCCGCAGGCCAACTGCCCGGCCGCCCAGCTCGCCAACCGGCAGATTACTGCCGCCTATGACGATCCGGCTGCGCTGGCCGAACTCGCCGACATATGCGACGTCGTCACCTACGAATTCGAAAACGTGCCCGTCGCAGCAGCCGAAAGGCTCTCGGCGAGCGTGTCCGTCTATCCGCCGCCGAAGGCGCTGGAAGCCGCCCAAGACCGCCTGGTCGAGAAGCGCTTTCTCAATGGCTGCGGCATAACCACTGCCCGCTTCCACACGATCGACAGCCAGGCCGATCTTGAGACGGCACTGAAGGATTTCGGCGGCCAAGGCGTGCTGAAAACCCGCCGTCTCGGTTATGACGGCAAGGGCCAGAAGGTTTTTCGCTCGGCGGCAGACAGCCCGGATGGCGCCTATGCAGCCCTTGGCGGCGTGCCGCTCATCCTCGAAAGCTTCGTCGCCTTCGAGCGCGAGGTCTCGATCATCGCCGCCCGCGCCAGCGACGGAACGGTCGTCTGCTTTGATCCCGCCGAGAATGTCCACCGCAACGGCATCCTCCACACCTCGACGGTTCCCGCTGCGATCTCTGCGCCGGCGGCGGACGCCGCGCGGCAATCGGCCGAGAAAATCCTTGCCGCATTGAATTATGTCGGCGTCATCGGCATCGAATTCTTCGTGCTTGCCGATGGCGGTCTGATCGCCAACGAGATGGCGCCGCGTGTTCACAACTCCGGTCACTGGACGGAAGCCGCCTGCGTCGTCAGCCAGTTCGAGCAGCATATTCGCGCCGTCGCCAGCCTGCCGCTCGGCAATGCCGAGCGCCATTCCGACTGCGTCATGCAGAACCTGATCGGCGACGATATTCTTGCCGTTCCGGACTGGCTGCGGCGCCCCGATACACTGGTTCATCTCTATGGCAAGACCGAGTGGCGCCCCGGCCGCAAGATGGGCCATGTCACCACCTTGACGCCGAAATCGCCGGTTTTGGCCTGAGAAAACACCCCGTTGCCTTGGGAAAAACACCTTCATGTGGTTGACACGGAAAAGGTGACGGGGTATCTGCTCCCCCACCTAAACAGCGCGCCCGATGGCGCGCTTTTGATTGTTAAAAGATACGGGCGAATGTGAATTCCCCCATAGAGATCGCGGATCAGAAAAATGAAGATCAAGAATTCGCTCAAGTCGCTCAAGGCTCGTCACCGTGACAACCGTCTGGTTCGCCGCAAGGGCCGCATCTACATCATCAACAAGCTGAACCCGCGCTTCAAGGCTCGTCAGGGCTGATTTCGCGCGTCCGGATCGCCCTGCCGCGTGAGCTTGCGCTGGCAGATATATCCGGTGGGTCGCTGCGGTGATCACGTCAAATTTGTTTGATCTTCGGCGCTGGCGGGCTAATATGCCCGCCATGCGCTTTTTTGCTTTGACATCAGCGGCGCTGCCGCTTGCCCTCATTCTGCTCACCTCCTCCTTTCCGGCCGCCGCCGCGGAAAAGCCGGCCGCCGCCACGAAAAAGGAGGTTATCGTCGAGCCGGCGGATGCCAACAATTCGCCGAAACAGCACCTCGACCAACTCTTCAGCCAGCTGAAACGCGAGCGCGACCCCGACAAAGCCAGCGGCATCGCCAATGAGATCCGCATCGAATGGAACGATTCCGGCAGCGCCACGATCAATCTGCTGATGCAGTGGGCCGACAAGGCGATCGAGGAAAAGCGCAATCCCGCCGCCCTCGATTTCCTTGACGAGGCGATCGCGCTGAAACCCGATTATGCCGAAAGCTGGAACCGCCGCGCGACGCTGAACTTCGTCATGGGCAATTATCGCAAGTCGATGTCCGATATCGAACGGGTGCTCGATCTCGAGCCGCGCCATTTCGGCGCGCTCTCCGGCATGGCGGCGATCCTCAGCAATTCCGGCAACGACCAGCTGACCTTGAAGGCCTGGGAGCGTTTTCTTGACATCTACCCCGCCGAACGCACCGCGCAGGAACAGGTCAACACGCTTGCTGAAAAACTTGCCGGCAACCGCACCTGATCCTCGGGCGTTGATCTTGACCTCCGGCCAAGCCGCGCAATTTAGAACTTTAGACGGGAAACGACGCAGCGCGTCCGCTCTCGGCAAAACCGCCGCAACTATCGCCCGTTAAGATCATGCTTGCAGAAGTTTCCGCTCTTCTCGCCCCGCTCGCCGCCGCTATCGGTTACTCCTCCTACAAGGCGCGGCAATTCGAACAGACCTATCCGAATATCGGCGAACTGACGGATGTCGGCGGCTACCGCATGAATGCCGTCCATATCGAGCGTCCCGAAGGCGCCGACCTGCCGGCCCTCGTCTTCATTCACGGCGCCAGCGGCAATCTGCTCGACCAGGTCGTCGCCTTTCGCGCAGCACTCGAAGGCCGGGCCGAGATGCTCTTCGTCGATCGTCCCGGCCACGGTTATTCCGAACGCGGCGGCCCTGACAACGCTGTCCCTTCCGGTCAGGCCGATGCGATCGCCAGCCTGATGGAAAAGCGCGGCATCGAAAAAGCTGTCATCGTCGGCCATTCCTTCGGCGGCGCAATCACCGCCGCTTTCGGTCTGCGCCATCCCGACAAGACCTCGGGCCTGCTTTTCCTCGCCCCCGCCACCCACCCCTGGCCGGGCGGCATCGACTGGTATTATCACGTCGCAACCGTGCCGGTCCTCGGCTGGCTCTTCAACCACGCGATCGTCGTGCCGCTCGGTCTCAGCCGGCTGGAACGCGGAACGCGGAACGTCTTCCACCCCAATCCGCGCCCCGCCGATTACATCGAAAGGACCGGTCCCTCGCTGGTGCTGCGGCCCGACGCTTTCCACAACAATGCCGCCGATTTCAAGAGACTGCTTGCCTATGTGAAGGAACAGTCGCCGCGCTATTCTCAGATCACCGCGCCGACCGTCATCATCACAGGCGACAGTGACGAGATCGTCTGGGAGCACCTGCATTCACGCGGCCTGGCCCGTGATATAGCAGGCTCCGAACTCATCACCGTTCGCGGCGTCGGCCACAAGCCGGATTATCTCGCAACCGATGTCGCCATTGCCGCCATCGAGAAGATCGCCGGCATGCCGCGCGACCTGCAGGCGATCGCGCGCCGGGCCGAAGAGAGGCTCGCCGCCGCATCACGCGATCGAACGCTTGCAGCCGTGCCATCGTTGCGGCCAGGCGCCCTTCACGGCGCATAACCTCTACGGCTCGAGTTTCCGCCGGTGAAACCATCGGCAGCAACACCGAAACCCGCATCAGGCGCTGAGACGCACACCGCCGTCGCAGGTGATCACGTGGCCACTCATGAAGCCGTTTCCGATCAGGAAGGCGATCGCCTCCGCGATATCCTCCGGCCTGCCGACGCGACCGACCGGCGTGCGGCTGGCGAAGTCCGCAAAGACGTTGTCACGCTGCTCCGAGGGCAGGAAACTCCACCACGGCGTATCGATGACCCCAGGTGAAACGCCGTTGACACGCAACGGCTTCAATTCGGCGGCCAGCACCGGCACCATTGCCTCGATGCCGGCATTGACGGCAGCAAGCCCAGCCGTACCGGGCATCGCGGCCTGCGCACTGACCGCCGAAACGAAGGTGATGCTGCCGCCCGGCTGCAACAGCGGCAGCGCCGCCTGGGCTGCCGCGGCATGCGGAATGAGCTTGGTCTGGAACCCGGCCAGCAGATCAGCCATGTCGAGTGTAGCAAAAGGCCCGGCGCCGTGACCGCTGCCCATCGCCAGCACCAGATGATCGAACGCGCCGATCCCGGAAAAAGCCTTTCCGAGTGCGGATAGCTTCGCCGCATCGAGCACGAGGCTGCGCAGATCACCGTCGAGCGATGCTTTTGCCGCGGCAAGTTTGTCACCATCACGGCCCGCAATGGTGACCGTATATCCCTGTTTCAAAAGTAGTTTCGCCGTAGTAAGGCCGATGCCGGAAGAACCGCCGATGACGACGACATGCTGTAAAGACATGATGCTGCTCCTTGATTAGAGCATGATGCCGAAAAGTATGAGCGGTTTTCGGACGACATCATGCTCTAACTCTTGAATTTGGAACAGGATTCAGACTTTAGGCCGACCGGGCCTAAAATCATCCTGTTCTAGTCGAGCCGCAGGCGCTTCAATCACCCGCGACGCCTGCATCATGCGCCGCCTGGAAATGTCAAACAGTTCCATTTTTATCCTGGTATCAATACTGATATGATCCCCGGCATGGACCAGAGAGCCGATACATTCGAAGCCCGCCGCCGTGAATTCGCAGCCTTCCTGCGTTCTCGTCGCGAGCGGCTGGCGCCGTCCGAAGTCGGCTTGCCGGAGGGTTTTCGCCGGCGCACGCCAGGTCTGAGGCGTGAGGAACTCGCCATGCTCGCCGGCGTCGGCACCACCTGGTACACATGGCTGGAACAGGGCCGTGACATCAGACCCTCGGCACAGGTGCTCAATGCCCTTGCCGATGCGCTGCACCTCGACGAGGCCGAGCGCCAACATCTCTTCACCCTCAACGACCGCCAGACGGCGCAGACAGTATCCAGCGCGCCCGAATTCGTCGACGAACCGCTGAAGCGCATGCTCGCCAACCTCACCCACCAACCGGCCTATGTGCTTGGCCGCCGGTGGGATGTGCTCGCCTGGAACCGCGCCGCCGAAGTACTCTTCGGTGGTTATGACACACTCGACCGTGACGAGCGCAACACTATGCATCGCCTCTTCGCCGACCCGGCGCATCGCCGGCTGCTCGTCGATTGGGAGGCGGTTGCCCGCGTCTCACTGGCGATGTTTCGCGCCGACAGCGCGCGTTATGCCGGTGATCCGGATTTCGAGCTCCTAATCGCACTGCTGAAACAGGCAAGCTCTGAATTTCGTGATTGGTGGCAGCGCCACGAGGTCGTCAGCCCGCTGTCGGGTATCAAGCGCATCGATCATCCGGTTAAAGGCCGCATGTCCTTCGAGCATACAGGGCTGACATTGACGAGCCGGCCGGAGATGAAGCTCGTTGTCTACACGCCGCTGGACGATGAAGACACCAACCGGAAACTCGCCGAGCTTCTTGCCTAAAGCTAATCCCTTGCATTGCCTCGGGCCGTCGCAGCCCCATATGTTTTCCATCATTGTCCATAGGAGGGGAAATCATGGACCGCCTGCATATCGGCACGATCTCCGTCATTTCGGCACTGTCGCTGAGCCTGACGTCGGCCTTCGCCGCCTCGCCCGCGCCTGTCGAGGCCGAGCACGGCATGGTCGTCACCGCCCAGCATCTGGCGACCGATGTCGGCGTCGAGGTGCTGAAGGGCGGCGGCAATGCCGTCGATGCAGCCGTCGCCGTCGGCTATGCGCTGGCGGTCGTCTATCCCTCGGCCGGCAATCTCGGCGGAGGCGGCTTCATGACCATCCGCCTGAAGGACGGCACCAAGACCTTCCTCGATTTCCGCGAACGCGCGCCGCTTGCCGCCACGAAGACCATGTATCTCGATGCCAAAGGCGATATCGTGCCGCGCGCCAGCCTCGACGGCTATCTTGCCGTCGGCGTTCCCGGTTCCGTCATGGGCTTCGAAACCGCGCGCGAGAAATACGGCACAAAGCCGCGCCAGGATCTGATCGCACCGGCACTTCGTTTCGCCAGGGAAGGCTACACGCTGGAACAGGGCGATGCCGCAAGTTTCGCCGGCAGCGCCAAACGGCTCGCCAAGGACGAGGCGGCGGCGAAGATTTTCCTGAAACCCGATGGCAAAGCCTATGCATCGGGTGAAAAGCTCCAGCAGCCCGACCTTGCCGCGGTCCTGGCGGCCATTTCCGAAAAAGGTCCTGACGCCTTCTACAAGGCTGCGCCCGCCGAGGCGATCGTCAAGGCAAGCCAGGCCAAGGGCGGTATCCTCGCCAGGCAAGATTTCGAGCAATATGCCGTGCGCGAGTTGAAGCCGGTCGAATGTAATTATCGCGGTTACGACATCATCTCCTCGCCGCCGCCTTCCTCCGGCGGTGTCATAATCTGCGAGATCCTCAACGTTCTGGAAGGTTATCCGCTTTCCTACCTGGGCTACGGCTCGGCCGACACCGCGCATGTGATGGTCGAGGCCATGCGCTACGCCTATGTCGACCGCAACGCTGCGCTCGGCGATCCCGATTTCGTCGAGAACCCCGTCGCAAAGCTCATCGACAAGACCTATGCCAAGGAGATCGCTGCCAAGATCGATCCCTACAAGGCCGGCACGTCGGCCAACCTTAAACCGCTCGGCGGCAAGGAAAGCACCGAGACGACGCATTATTCGATCATCGACGACGAGGGCAATGCGGTCGCCGTCACCTATACGCTGAACGGGTCTTTCGGCGCCGCGGTCGTCGCGCCCGGCACCGGCGTCCTGCTCAACAACGAGATGGACGATTTCACCTCCAAGCCCGGCGTGCCGAACCTTTATGGCCTCGTCCAGGGCGAGGCGAACGCCATCGCTCCGAAGAAGACACCGCTCTCCTCGATGAGCCCGACGATCGTCACCAAGGACGGCAAGCCCTTCATGGTGATCGGCAGCCCCGGCGGCTCGCGCATCATCACCATCACGCTGGAGGCGATCCTGAACGTCGTCGATTTCGGCATGGATATCAGCCAGGCGGTGAATGCGCCGCGTATCCACCATCAATGGCAGCCCGACAAGGTCTATCTCGAACCCTATGCAATTTCGCCCGATACGGAAAAGACCCTCGCCGCCATGGGCTACAGCTTCGACGGCGGCAATGATGCGCCGCTCTGGGGCCAGGCCGCCGGCATCCTCGTCGGCGGCAAAAGCCTCGCCGCCATCGAAAAGGGCGGTGGTGCGCGCTATAACGGCGCCATGGACAGCCGCGCGGCGGAAGGCTCGGCGAACGGCTACTGACGGTCGCCAGCAGCGGGCGGCAAATGCGACAGGCCATTCATGTCACGGTGACAAAGTCGCCGTTCACAAATGGCTGGCCGCGCCCTAAGCATGAGCGAACCCGCAAGCAGGACGATTCCCGAATGGCCAGCATTGAAATGATTGTCGCCGCCCGCGCCCGTCTGCGCGGCCACGCGAGGCGCACGCCGCTTCTCTCCTCTCCCTTCCTGAACGAGATCGCCGGCCGGCGTCTGTTCGTGAAGGCCGAATGCCTGCAGCATTCCGGCTCGTTCAAGTTTCGCGGCGGCTGGTCGGCCGTCTCCGGCCTCGATCCGGCAGTGCGCGCGAAGGGCGTTATCGCGTTTTCCTCCGGCAACCATGCCCAGGGTGTCGCCCTTGCCGCCAAGCTGCACAATGTGCCCTCCGTCATCATCATGCCGAGCGACGCGCCGAAGCTGAAGATCGCCAACACCCGCGCCTTCGGCGCCGAGGTGGTGCTCTACGACCGCGTCAACGAGGACCGCGACGAGATCGGCGCGAGGCTGTCGGCCGAGCGCGGCCTGACGCTGATCAAGCCCTTCGACGAACCGCTTGTCATCGCCGGCCAGGGCACGACCGGCCTCGAAATCTCCGAGCAGGCGGAAGAGGAAGGCGTGACATCAGCCGAAGTCCTCGTGCCCTGCGGGGGCGGCGGATTGACCTCCGGCATCGCGCTCGCGCTTGAAGCCAGCGCCCCCGGCTTTCGCGTCCGGCCCTGCGAGCCCAAGGATTTCGACGACACCGCCCGCTCGCTCGCCTCCGGCAGGATCGAGCGCAACGTGGCGATATCAGGCTCTATCTGCGATGCGATCGTCACGCCGCAGCCGGGAAATATCACCTTCCCGATCCTCAAGCGCCTCGCCGGCGCCGGCATCGTCGTCACCGACGAAGAGGCGCTGCGCGCCATGGCGCTCGCCTTCGTCAGGCTGAAGATCGTGGTCGAGCCGGGCGGCGCGGTGGCGCTCGCCGCCGCCCTCTTCCATGGCGAGGCGCTGGAAAGCGACACGGTGGTCGCCGTCACCTCCGGCGGCAATGTCGATGCAGATATCTTCGCCATGGCGTTGGAACGCTTCGGCTGAGGGCATCGTGAGGCATCCGGCTCTCTTGAGCCGAATGCCGCATTCAACCGTCAGATGGAGTGAAGCGCCCGGCGGATTGCTATCTCGACCGGCGAATAGACGCCGTCCTTCCGCTCAAGCCGAAGCGGTTCGGACGGTGCAAGGCCGGGCTGTCCCATGAAGCGCGGTTCATTGCCGCCATGCTTTTGTGCTGCATGGATCAGGAATGGATGGCACAGATAGACCGTGCCGGCCTGCCCCGTCGCCAAGGCCAGCGGCCGGGCTTCACCGACATGCTCCAGCCGGAGATGGGCCATACCCGCCTCACCCGCCGGTGCCAGAAGGCGCGCGACATCCTTGTGCGAGCCGATACGGATGCGGGTCGGCGCATCCTCTTCCCCGACATCCGAGAACAGGAAAAGCATCAGCAGCGCCCGTCCGCGCGAGGTGATATTCACCCGCCAGGCGGAAAAGTCCCGCTGCTCGTTCGGATCGGAACCCCCACCGGGAAAGCTCAGATCGACATGCCAGCCGGCATCGCCGGGATCGTCCGGATGGGGAAAGCGCACCGGGAAACTGCCAAGCCCGGTGCGTGGCTCCCAGCGCCCTCTGCCGACAAGCTGGTCGAACGCCGAATGCAATACCGGTGTGTTGACAGCTTTCTCGAACGGGCCTCCACCATAACCGGCAAGCCGCACGACCGGTTGCGTCCATGTTCTTGGATCATCCGCACCGAAGGGAATATCGCACCACATGATGGCACGAGCTTCCTGGGCCAATTCGCGGGGAAAAGCCTCGTCGATCCGGATAAAGCCATCCTCGATGAATTGCTCGATCTGCGCGGCGCTCAGCGCCGGTGGGTAAACATTCGATGTCATGAAATATCTCTCTATCGCCAATCCTGCTGGCTCTTTCCTTGGCCAGATGCAGGGTGGTTGCAGTCCACGGCAACGCGCCAGCCGCGAAGGTTGGCAAGCGGCCGCATATTCCGATGCCCGAAGGCAGAGCTTTAAAGGCTCAAGAAGAAGGCCGTAGCGATATTGAGAGTGATCGTCTTCATAGCAGTCCGAAGCTATAGCCACGCGATCGAAGGGTCAATGCGGCAATGTCAGGCCGCCGTCCCGCGAAGCGCGCCATTCACCGACTGCAGCACGAGCTCGGCAAGCCGGGCCGCCGCCGGCTGCGGTTCGGCTTCGGCCCGATGCAGGACCAGCCCGAGCTTCGGCAAATCAGGCAAGCCGATCGTCTCCGGCGCCAGCGGCCGGACCTTTGCCGGCAATCCGATCGGTGTGCGGATAGTGATGCCGAGGCCTGCAGCCGCCGCTGCCCAGAGGCCGCCGAGGCTGGAGCTGACGAAGGCGAGACGCCAGGAAATGCCGGCCTCGTCAAGTGCCCGGGTCGCCGCACTGCGCATCAGGCACGGCGCCTCCAGCGAGGCGAGCGGTATCGGCTCGCCACTTGCCGCATGCCAGCCGGGCGATCTCTCGGCAGGCCCGATCCAGCGCATCGACACCTCGCCGATCCGTTCGCAATGTGCCGTCACCGTACCGTCGCTCCAGGCGAGCGCCAGATCAAGCTTGCCTGAGGTGACGCGCTCAAGCAGTTCGACATTGCGCACCACCCGCGCCTCGATGCGGACCTTCGGATGCGCCCGCGCGAAGCGGCCGAGCACCTCCGGCAGCAGGGTCTCGCCAAAATCCTCCTGCAGGCCGAGCCGCACCCAGCCTTCCAGCTCGATGCTGTGCACGGCCGCAGCCGCCTCGTCATTCAACTCCAGCAGCCGCCTGGCATAACCGAGCATCGTCTCGCCGGCATCGGTGAGCGCCAGCCCGCGCCCCGCTTTGCGGAAGATCGGCGTGCCCGCCTGTTCCTCCAGCTTCTTCAGCTGCGCGCTCACCGCCGAGGTTGAACGTCCGAGCTTTTCGGCCGCCTTGGCGAAATTGCCGAGTTCCATGCCGGTCGAAAAGGCTCGAAGCACATCGAGATCGAAGATCGTCCGTCGCATCATACAATCCCATTTTTTAGGATTATCAGTTCATAAAATTCTGATTTTCGGTACCATCGTGTCGTGCGATGGTGCTGTTGTCAAGGCCGACGAACGGCCCAAACCATGGAGCCCCCCGATGCCCTTCGTTCGCATTTCTCTCCGCAGAGGCAAGTCGCCGGAGTATCTTACGGCACTCGCCGACACCATCCAGCGCGCCCTGGTCGAAACCTTCGACGTGCCGGAAAACGACCGCTTTCAGGCCATCCATCAGCATGATGAAAACGAGCTGATCTTCGACAGCAGCTATCTTGCCGGGCCGCGCTCAAACGATTTCGTCTATATCTCGATCACCATCGGCCGGCCTCGCACGGTCGAGATGAAGGCGGCGCTCTATCGGCGGCTCGCCGATCTGCTGGCGCAGTCACCGGGCCTCCGGCCCGAGGATGTGATGATCGTCATCAGCACTAATGCCCCGGAGGACTGGTGCTTCGGCAACGGCATCGCCCAGATGACCGACCCCGATTGGCGGCTGCGGGCGGCCGGAGGCCAACGATGAGCGCTTTGAACCCGAAGGCCATGACGGTCAGCCGCCCCGGAAGGGCGGTGCGCTCGCCGGAGGGTGTCGCCACGGCGCCTTTCTGGGTCGAGATGCTGCTCGAAGGCAGCGCCGATGGCGAAAACACGGCCATGCGCGCCACACTCGATCCCGGGACCATCACCCGCTGGCATACGCACCCTCGAGGCCAGTTGCTCTATGTGCTTTCGGGTCATGGGCTGGCGCAGAGCGAGGGTGGTCCCGTCGCGGAACTGCGCGCCGGCGACGCCGTCTGGTTTGCGGCCGGCGAGCGTCACTGGCATGGCGCGGCCCATGACAGTCCCTTCGGCTATCTCAGCATTCAGGCAACGGAAAACGGCAGCATCGTCGAATGGCTGCAGCCGGTGGAGGCACGATCATGATCGCCATGCAATACAGCTTCACCCTGCCCGCCGATTACGACATGTCGATCATCGACCGCCGAATCCGCGACAAGGGACCGCTGCTCGACGGCTTTCCCAATCTCGGCTTCAAGGCCTATCTCAGCGCCCGCCATGGCGAATTCGCCAGCCCCGACAATCTTTATGCGCCCTTCTACCTCTGGCAAAAGCCGGAAGGGGCAAGCGACTTCCTCTGCGGCCCCGCTTTCCAAACGCTCGCCGGCGCCTTCGGTTGGCCGCAGGTAAAAACCTGGATCGTCTGGCAGGCGGAAATCTCGCCCGATATTGCCGCAGCCAGGTTTGCCACACGCGAAGTCCTACAAATGGACCCTCACGCACCGCTTGCTGATATTCGCGACGCCGAAAGCGCTGAGGCTGAAGCAGAGGTTCGGGCAGGCGCCCTCGCCTCCATCCGCGGTTTCGAGCCGACGACATGGACACGGGTGCGCTTCAGGCTATGGCGAGAGATCCCCGAGAGCGCTGAGCACATGCAGGCCTATCGCGTCGGCCACCTATCCCTGCCTTAAGCCTGACCTTAAACGGTGGCCCGGCGATAGAAGGCGAGCGAGCCGGCAAGCGCCAGCAGCGCGCCGCCGCAGGCGCGCTCCAGCCATAGGGCGCCCGAGGTTTTCAGGAAACGCACCGCCTGCGAGCCGAAGAAGGCGTAGCCGAACATAATGAGGAAATCGAGCACGGCAAAGGTGAGCGCGAGCAGCCCATATTGCGTTACCTGCGGCAGCGCCGGATCGATGAACTGCGGCAGGAAGGCCGAGAAGAACAAATAGCCCTTCGGATTGGTCGCCGCGACCATGAAGCTCTTCAGCCCGATCGAGAAAGTCGACGTCGTCCCCGCCGGCGCACCTGCTTTCAACGCCGCATCGATCCCGCCCTTCGAGCGCAGCAGCATGATGCCGAGAAAGGCGAGATAGGCGGCACCGGCCCATTTCAGCATCGAGAACCAGAATTCCGATGCCGCCAGCAGCGCACCGAGCCCGACCGCCACAGCACCGATCAGCACGAAATCGGAGAGGACGGCACCGATCATGCCGGCCATTGCCCGGCGCAGGCCATGCCGCGAACCGTTGGTCAGCGCCAGCAGCACTGTCGGGCCCGGCGTGGCGATACCGACAAAGGAAACGGCTGCAAAAGCCATAAGCGTAACGATATCCATGATGATCCCTCCGAACCTAGAGCATGTCTCGCAAAAGTGTGCAGCGGTTTTGCTATAAAGACATGGGCAAAAACAAAGACCTAAAGCGTGACAAGCGAATCTGAAAGATCGCGACGCGCTTTAGCGCTATAGGGGAGGAAACTTGCATGCACCGGCGCCCTTGGCAATGCCCCGGCCATCAACGAAAAAGCCCGCCGCTTCTTTGAGGCGGCGGGCTTTCGAAGGGATGCGATCGGATCAGATGCCGCTCTGGCCGTCGGAACCGATATAGGCGATGCGGATCATATTCGTGGCGCCGGGTGTGCCGAGCGGCACGCCGGCCGAGATGATGATGCGGTCGCCGGGCTTGCCGAAGCCTTCGTCGGCGACGATGCGGCAGGCGCGGTTGACCATGTCGTCGAGATCGGTCGCGTCATGCGTGACGACGCAATGCAGGCCCCAGACGACGGCAAGACGGCGTGCCGTCTTGATGATCGGCGACAGCGCCAGGATCGGCACCTGCGGACGCTCACGTGAGGCGCGAAGGCCTGTCGTGCCCGACGAGGTGTAGCAGACGATCGCTGACAGCTTCAGCGTCTCGGCGATCTGGCGCGCAGCGAGCGAGATCGCATCGGCACCGGTCGCTTCCGGCTGGGCGCGCTGGGCATAGATGATGCCCGGATAATGCGGCTCGCGCTCGATGGCGGTGGCAATCGACGCCATGGTCGAAACGGCTTCGACCGGATAGTCCCCCGAGGCCGACTCGGCCGAGAGCATGACGGCATCGGCGCCTTCGAAGACGGCGGTTGCGACGTCGGAAACTTCCGCGCGCGTCGGCACCGGCGCCGAGATCATCGATTCCAGCATCTGCGTGGCGACGACCACCGGCTTGCCCGAACGGCGGCAGGCGCGGATCAACTGCTTCTGGATGCCGGGAACCGATTCGAGCGGCATTTCGACGCCGAGATCGCCGCGAGCGACCATCAAGGCATCGGAAAGCTCGATGATTTCCTCGATACGCTCGAGAGCCTGCGGCTTTTCGATCTTCGACATCAGGCCGACACGGCCGCGGGCGATCTTGCGCACTTCGGCAAGGTCGTCAGGACGCTGCACGAAGGAAAGCGCCACCCAGTCGACGTCGTCGGTGGCAAGCACGGCGTCGAGATCGGCGCGGTCCTTGTCCGTCAGCGCACCGACGCCGAGCAGCGTGTCGGGAAGGCTGACGCCTTTGCGGTCGGAGATGCGCGTGCCCGAAATAACGGTGGTAACGATGCTTTTGCCATCGCATTTTTCGGCGCGCAGCGCGAGCTTGCCGTCGTCGATCAGCAGGCGGTGGCCGGGCTGCACCGATTCCAGGATCTCGGGATGCGGCAGATAGACGCGGTTCTGGTCGCCGAGCGCTTCGTTGTTGTCGAGCGTGAAGGTCTGGCCGGGTTTCAGGTCGACCTTGCTGTCGACGAACTTGCCGACTCGCAGTTTCGGTCCCTGCAGGTCGGCGAGAATGCCGATCGGCCGGCCGGAGCGCGCCTCGACCGAGCGGATGCGCTGGATGAGCGTACGCATCACGTCGTGGCTCGCATGGCTCATATTGATGCGGAAGACATCGGCGCCGGCCTGATGCAGCTTCTCGATCATCGATTCCTCAGCGGAGGCGGGCCCGAGGGTGGCGAGGATTTTAATTTTGCGA
Organism: Rhizobium redzepovicii; assembly: GCF_019793435.1. GTDB lineage: Bacteria > Pseudomonadota > Alphaproteobacteria > Rhizobiales > Rhizobiaceae > Rhizobium > Rhizobium redzepovicii. Next base: position 151,810 of record NZ_JAILYH010000008.1, read on the forward strand.
TTACGCTTCATCAATTCTGGCTTTCTTGCGTCCCTGGGGTGTCGGAGAGTTGAACCATCCAGCTGCCCTGGCGGCCCGTGTCATATTCCTTGAAACCCATCTTCTGGTAACCGCGGGCATAACAATCCTGCACACCCGAGATCTTGAACTCGTTTTCCGCCACGCACATCTGCACGTCCCCCGTCCATCGTCCTCCCCGGGCGGCGTCCTCTGCGTAGAGGTAATAATAACGCGATTGCAATTCTCCCTCGATCAACACGGCGCAGGTCGTTGCCGGCACCTGCCACCAGCCTTCCGTCATCCAGCCGTCCTTGGCCCGATAGCCGATCGCCACGCCGACGAGATTTTGCGTTCCGTTGCAGACGCGAAAATCGGCGCGCGCGGCATCTGCGATGAAGAACGGCATAAAGGCTGCAAGTGCAAACAGAGCGAGACGGACCAGCGGTCCGGACCGCGTGAGGAAACTTGGCGCGGCTTGGATCAACACGGCTCCCAAATAGCTCCACGGTTATTCGTATGCTTGTCTTCTTGCGCCGCCGTCAAGCGAAAGTCAACGCAATGCTAATCGATTATATTTCCTTTCACAAACCGCCCGTCGAGGGTCGGCTCAACCTCTGTCCGCCTGCGGCGCTTGAACCTGGCGCGGACGCATGCGATCACTGCCCGACTGCGCAATGACGAACGGCAATTCCTGATGGACGACTTCCAATCCTTCGAAATCCTATCCGGCAAACATGACAAAGGCATGGTGATCCTCGCAGATCACGCGGTGAACCGCCTTCCCGCACACTATGGCCGGCTCGGCCTGCCGGAGGCGGCCTTCACCCGCCACATCGCCTATGACATCGGCATCGAGGGCCTGACGCGGCAGCTTTCGGAAAGCCTCGGCGTACCCGCGGTGCTCGGCGGCTTCTCGCGCCTGCTGATCGACCCGAACCGCGGCGAAGACGATCCGACCCTGATCATGAAAATCTCCGACGGCGCCGTCATATCCGGCAATCATCCGATCACGCCGCAGGAGTGGGAGAACCGCATCGAAACCTTCCATCGCCCCTATCACCACGCCGTCGCCGCAACGATCGACAGGGTGGCGAACGCCACCGGGAAGGCGCCGCTGGTGCTGTCGCTGCACTCCTTCACGCCCGCCTGGAAAGGTATTCCCCGCCCCTGGCACGCCGCCGTGCTTTGGGACAGCGATCACCGCGCCGTCGGCCCGCTACTGGACATGCTGCGCGCCGATCCCGATCTTATCGTCGGCGACAACGAACCCTATGATGGCGCACTGAAGGGCGATACCATGTACCGCCACTGCATGATCACCGGCATTCCGCATGCGCTGCTCGAAGTCCGTCAGGACCTGATTGCAGACGAGGCCGGCATAGCGGCATGGGCCGAGCGCCTCGCGCCGATCTTTGCGGCAATGAACGCTGATCCCGCCTTGCACGAATACGACGTCCACGTCTCGCGCACAGGCCCCTATTGAAAGGAGAGCGAGATGACCGCGCTCAGCAAACAACAGCAGACCGAATTCGAGGCCGCCGCATTCCGCCGCCTTGTCGCGCATCTTCGCGAGCGCAGCGACGTGCAGAATATCGACCTGATGAACCTCGCCGGCTTTTGCCGCAACTGCCTGTCGAACTGGTATCGCGAGGCAGCCGAGGCCGACGGCGCGCCCGTCACCAAAGACGAATCGCGCGAGATGGTCTACGGCATGCCCTACGAGGACTGGAAAAAACTCCACCAGAACGAGGCCTCACCTGTGCAAAAGGCTGCTTTTGAACTGAACAACCCAAACAAATAGCCTGGCCGACCCCGAACAGGCTTGACCGTGACGCCGCTTCGCGGCAGTCACGTGCCTTCGAATTGATCATCCCCAATCAGGAGAACACGATGTCTGATGCTCATGGCGTCGCCCGCGACCAGCTTCGCGCTTTCATCGAGCGCATTGAACGGCTGGAAGAAGAAAAGAAGACCATCGCCGACGACATCAAGGACGTCTATGGCGAAGCCAAGGGAATGGGCTTCGATACCAAGATTCTGAAGAAGGTCGTGGCGCTGCGCAAGAAGGACGAGCAGGAGCGCATGGAAGAGGAAGCGATCCTCGACACCTACCTGCACGCACTCGGCATGATCGAGTCGCCGCCGGAAGGCTGATCCGCCCTTCATTGCTGATATGTCGACAAGCCGCCGGACCGCCCGGCGGCTTTTCTTTTGCCCAATGCACGTCGCCCGGAAGTGTGCAGCGGTTCCGGGATAACGATATGCATCAAAACAAAGAGCTGAAGCGCGTCGCATGAATCAAGTTTGCTGCGACGCGCTTTAGGCTGCACAGCCATAATGGCTGTCCGCCGCTGGTCGAAGCAGCCAAAAAGGAAAACCGCCGGATCGCCCCGACGGTTTTCGATATTTCATGATGGCCGGCTCAGTTCGTGTTGAACTTGCGCACTTCCATGAAGTTAACAGCCGTGCCGCTGAAGCGGGCCGGGTCGACCGAAGCGGTCTTGACGTTGAAACCTTCGGTATAAACGGTAGTCGGCTGCGCGCGCATCGTCTGGCTGACGAAACGTGGCGCCTTCACCTGCTTGGAGGCCATTTCCAGACGGGCATTGGTCAGCGCCCACTGCGAAATCATCTTCTGCGTCAGCTTCGGCTCGGTGCGAACCGTCGCGCGGCTGGCGTCCGCCGCGGCGGCTTCCTTGTGCGTCGGGCGGCCGCCCTTGGTGGGCAGGCCCTGCGCCACGGCGTTTTCGGCGGCCGGTTCATCAAAGCCGTCGCCGAAGCTTGCCGATTTGGTCATGGGCGCCAAGGCTGCGAGCTCAAGCGGCGGTTTTGCGGCAGGCGCCTTTTGCGTCATCGCGGCGTTGATTGCCTGCTCCACCGTCATCTCAGGCGCATGCCCGGCGACCTGGTTTTCTCCACCCTTGTTCTGCTGGTCGAGCGCATCGGCGACGGCGGGAGATAGTCCGCCGTCCTGATCTGCCTCGTCGGCCTCTGCTTCCGGATCGGCATTGGCCGCAGCCAGAAGGTTCTCGGCGACGGCAGGGCGTTCGACCGGCGTCGGAACCGGCATTCCGGTCAGCATGTCAGGATCGGTCGATGCGAGCTCAGCATCGCCCGGCGCGCGGCGCTGGCCGAGTAGTGAGGGGACCGGAATGCTATAGGCGCTGAGATCGGCGAATTGCTGCGGCTGGGCCTGATCGGCCGGAAGCGCCGCGACAAGGGCCTGTTGCGCGGCATTACCCGAAGGCGGTGCGACGAGCGCACTCGCCACGTCGCTGCCGGCCGGCTGATTGCTGAATGCCGGGCGAACCTGCGGCACCGGCGCGTTCAGATCGGCGACTTCGGTCTGCTGCGGCTCGACAGGAGCAGGCTCGGGCGCTGCCTTCGGCGGCGTTGCCTTGGCGACGGCAACAGGCGTCGAATCGTCCGAATCGTCTTCCTGCTCGTCCGCTCCGCCGCCAAACAGCGCAGCAAACAGCGTCTTATGCTTCGGCGCCGATTCGGAAGCGCTGGCGATTTCTATCTGCGTACCGCTGACGCGGCGCTTATAGTCGGCCATTGCCTGCTGATAGCCGGGCAGCGGCTTGCCGTCAGCCGGGATATGAATGGTGTTGCCGTTCGGGAAAAGCCGGACCAGTTCGTCGCGGCTCATGCGCGGCCAAGCGCGGACGCCGCCGACATCCATATGCACGAAGGGCGAGCCCGATTTCGGATAGAAGCCGACGCCGCCGACCTGCATTTTCATGCCGATCCCGCGCAATGTCGCAAGCTTGACGTCCGGAATGAAGAAGTCCATCGCCTTGCCGAGCATATGCTGGCTCTTTTCGGCAACGCCCGAGTTGCGCGAGCGGCCGCGGAGCATCTCGTTGGTACCCGGTGAACGGAAACCGCAGACGACGTTAATATAATCCCGCGAACCGCTCTGGCGATAAACTTCCCAGATCAGGTCGAACAGGCGCGGGTCCATCTTCGTCGGCTGGTTCTTGCGCCAGTCGCGCAGGAAGCGGTTCAGCTGCTCCAGACCCTTGGGATCGAACTTGCCGTTGCGCTTGTACGTGATGACGGCTTTTTCGCCGGTATGGATGAAATAAAGCTTGAGGCTGCGGGTGTCGCCCGCTGCCTCGGAAGGTGTACTAACGAATACCGGTGAGGAAACCGCGAGCGCAAGAAGGGCGGCCGCTGCCGTCCTTGCTGCCTTTCCGCAGATGTCGGCGCACAACATACGCCAGCTCAAGCGCGAAGGCTTGGAATTCCCATTCAGATTCGGCAACTCGATCCCCGTCAGACAGACAATGTCCCGTACTGTCTCAGATGACTGTCAAATGCGGTCACACGATGGCAAAAATGCCACACATGATCAACCTTTTCTTTACATAGTGAACGAGCCACTAACAAGTGGTTTATGATCAGTAACAAATCGTGGTTGCCTTAGTCTTAATAAAAAGCGCTTAAGCCGCATCTTTCTGGGGATTATCGGGGTCTATGCCGTAATCTTTGAGCTTGCGATAAAGTGTGGACCGGCCGATGCCAAGTTTGCGCGCCACTTGACTCATCTGCCCGCGATAGAATTTGAGCGCGAATCGGATGAGCTCCTCCTCGACATCGGCAAGCCTGCGCACATCGCCGGCCGGATTGACGCTGGCGATCGCGTTTTCGGAGACTTCGGACAGACGGTGGTGCACCTCTCCCGAGATCGACGCCCTGAACTCCTCCCCATAGCTGTCGTCGGGATCGAGGCCGGTATTGTCGGCGACCAGCGCCAGGTGATCCACGACTTCGTATTCCGGAAGCTGGGCGGCGATCTGCGGGAAGTCCCCTTCCGTCAGCTCCGGCCCTTCGGCCAGAACGACTGCGCGGAAGATCGCATTTTCGAGCTGGCGGATGTTGCCCGGCCAGTCATAGGCGGTCAGCAGCGCCAGTGCGCCGGCGTTGACCGTCATGCGGCGGCCACTCTTCTGCTCGCTGGAGAAGCGTTCGGCAAAGACGCGCACCAGATGCGGAATATCTTCCTTGCGCTTGCGCAGCGCCGGGATAGTGATCGGGAAGACGTTGAGGCGATAGTAGAGATCCTCGCGGAAATGGCCGTTCTTGACCTCCTCGATCAGATCCTTGTTCGTCGCGGAGATCAGCCGGACATTGACCTTATGCGCGGTCCGCGCACCGACGGTCTCGATCTCGCCCTGCTGCACGGCGCGCAACAGCTTCACCTGCACCTCGAGCGGCAGGTCGCCGATCTCGTCGAGGAAGATGGTGCCGCCGTCGGCTTCCATGAATTTGCCGATATGGCGCTCGGTCGCGCCTGTGAACGCGCCCTTCTCGTGGCCGAACAGAATGCTCTCGACGAGATTGTGCGGGATCGCTCCGCAATTGACCGTGACGAAGGGTTTGTTCGCGCGGTCGCCGCCGGACTGGATGGCACGCGCCACCAGTTCCTTGCCGACGCCGGATTCACCTTCGAGCACGACCGGAATGTTGGACTGCGCCGCCCGCTGGGCGAGATCGATGACGCGGATCATCGCCGGGCTTGCCGAGACGATGTCGTCGAAGCCGACCGAGCCCGACCGCGACCGGCGTCCGGCCCGCGCCTTCACCTCGCGCTGATCGAGCTTCATCGCATTCGAGATCGATGTGGCGATGCGTTCGGGAGAAACCGGCTTGACGACGAAATCGAAGGCGCCGGCGCGCATCGCCTGCACCACGGTCTCGATGCCGCCCTGGCCGGTCTGAACGATGACCGGGATCTGTGTGCCGAATTCATGAAGTGCGTCGAGGAATTCGAGGCCGGTCATCTCCGGCATCATCAGGTCGAGCACGATGACGTTGAAAAGGCCGCTGTCGCGTTTGACCATTTCCAGGCCGATGCGGCCGTTTTCCGCCTGGTGCACGACATGGCCGTGACGCTCGATTGCGTTCTTGAGCAGGCGGCGCTGCACGGGGTCGTCCTCGACCACGAGAATTTGCCCTGCTCCCTTGAGCTCATTGTAACCGGTCATTGTCGCCTCACTTCATGCGAAACCATGAAGCGCACTCTGACAGAAAGGCTTGAACATCCTGTTTTGAGAAATAATTGCATTTTAACGATTGGAACGGGTCGTTTTCGTACCGAAGCGAGGCCTTTCATGCGCCGAAAGGCCCTTGATGCGGCGCCTTCTCACGCTTATTCAAACAGACCTGTTATGAAAGTGGAGAGGAATTGCCCCATGAAAATCGAGCTCCCGCACGCCCGCCTTCTTTTGTCGGCAGCAGCGCCAGCCGGGGCAGCCAATCCGGCGCTCGGCGATCTGCCGGTCTGGAAGCTGCAGGATCTTTATCCCTCCGCCACCTCGACCGCCTTTGTCGCCGACATGGAAAAGGCCGGCAAGGCTGCTATCGCCTTTGAGGAGAAGTGGAAGGGCAAACTCGCCGAGGCCGCGACGAAGACCGGCACTGAGGGCATCGGCGCGGCGCTGAAGGAATATGAGGCGCTGGACGATATCATGGGCCGCCTCGGTTCCTTCGCCGGCCTTACCTATTTCTCCGACACCACCGATCCGGCAAACGGCAAGCTCTACGGCGACGTGCAGACCAAGATCACCGAATTTTCCGGGCACCTGCTGTTTTTCGCACTCGAACTCAACCGCATCGATGACGCGGTGATCGATGCGAGCATGGCAAACGACCCCGCCGCCGGCCACTATCGCCCCTGGTTGGTCGACCTCAGGAAAGACAAGCCTTACCAGCTCGACGACCGGCTGGAACAGCTCTTCCTCGAAAAGTCGATGACATCGGCCGCCGCCTTCAATCGCCTCTTCGACGAAACCATGGCCGAACTGCGCTATGAGATCGATGGCGAAAAAGTGCCGCTCGAAGTGGCGCTGAACATGCTGCAGGAGAAGGATCCGGACGTCCGCCGCAAGGCGGCCATGGCGCTTGCGGCAACCTTCAAGGCCAATATCCGCATCTTCACGCTGATCACCAATACGCTTGCCAAGGACAAGGATATTTCCGACCGCTGGCGCGGCTTCGAGGATATCGCCGACGCCCGGCATCTCGCAAACCGTGTCGAGCGCGAGGTCGTCGATGCGCTGGCCGCGGCCGTCCGCGAAGCCTATCCCCGCCTTTCGCACCGCTATTACAAGATGAAGGCGAAATGGCTCGGCATGGAGCAGATGAATTTCTGGGACCGCAACGCGCCGCTGCCGGAAACCTCCAGCGCCGTTATTCCCTGGCCCGAGGCGAAGGACACGGTGCTTTCGGCCTATGGCAATTTCGCCCCCGAGATGGCTGATATCGCCAGGCGCTTCTTCGACGAACAATGGATCGATGCACCCGTCCGCCCCGGCAAGGCGCCCGGCGCCTTCGCCCATCCGACGGTTCCCTCGGCCCACCCCTATGTGCTCGTCAACTATATGGGCAAGCCGCGCGACGTGATGACGCTTGCCCATGAACTCGGGCACGGCGTGCACCAGGTTCTCGCCGGCGCGCAAGGGGCGCTGATGTGCCAGACGCCGCTGACACTTGCCGAAACGGCGTCGGTCTTCGGCGAGATGCTGACCTTCCGCGCGCTTCTGGAAAAGACCAGCGACAAGCGCGAGCGCAAGGCGATGCTCGCCCAGAAGGTCGAGGACATGATCAATACGGTCGTCCGCCAGATCGCCTTCTATGAGTTCGAGCGCAAGCTGCACACCGCCCGCAAGGCAGGGGAACTCACAGCCGACGACATCGGCGAACTCTGGATCTCCGTCCAGTCGGAAAGCCTCGGGCCGGCGATCAGCATTTCGGAAGGCTATGAGACCTATTGGGCCTATATCCCCCACTTCATCCACTCGCCCTTCTATGTCTATGCCTATGCCTTCGGCGATTGCCTGGTGAATTCGCTCTACGCCGTCTACCAGAAGGCCGAGACCGGCTTCCAGGAGAAGTATTTCGAACTGCTGAGGGCCGGCGGCACCAAGCATCATTCGGAACTTTTGAAGCCCTTCGGCCTGGACGCCACCGATCCGTCGTTCTGGAGCCAGGGCCTGTCGATGATCGAGGGGCTAATCGATGAGTTGGAGGCTTTGGATAGGGCGTAAGGCTCGGCCAGACTTGAAACGAACGAGTGTCGTTGTGAGTTATCAGGCCGCATTCTGCAACGTCCACGAGGAACCATGACAGCAGCCCCCTCTGCCTCATTCCTGTGCTTGTCACAGGAATCCAGCGCGCCCAAGTCATTGGGCGCGGGAGGCTCTTTGTCTGTCGGAAGTGAGTCATTCACGGCGCAGACGCGCCGTGGCTGGATTCCTGTGAAAAGCACAGGAATGAGGGAAGTGGGTGTTGCTGCAGTCTTCGCATCGCCACCCATGTCAAAGCCCAGAACCGTCGCAAGCATCGGATAACCAAGCAAGATGCGGCGCAATCATGTCTGACCCCTATATTCTCTTCCGCGACGACACATCAGGCCAGGTGATGCTTTTCACCGAACCGGCAGAGATCATCGTCGCGCGAACGCGCGACGAATTCTTTGCCGGCCTTCTCAGGATGGAAGAGGCCAAGGCCGAGGGCAAATGGCTTGCCGGCTACATGGCCTACGAGGCCGGATATCTGTTCGAGGAGAAACTCGCCTCCTTCGCCAACGAGAACCGCGAAACCCCGCTCCTCTCCTTCGGCGTCTTCGATGCTCCGAAGCCGGACACACACCCGCTTGCCCAAGCGAAACAGCGCCTTGAGAACGAGGAATTCCTCACCGCCCCGAAGGCCGCCTGGGATTTCCCTCTATATAAAGAGCGCTTCGACCGCCTGCATGAGCATCTGCGGCTCGGCGACGCCTATCAAGCGAACCTCACCATGCCGGTCGAGGCCCGCTGGAACGGCGATCCCCGTGCCGCCTTCTGGTCGCTGATCGAACGCCAGCCGGTCAAATACGGCGCGCTGGTCGATCTCGGCGGTCCGCTCATCCTGTCGCGTTCACCGGAACTCTTCTTCCGCACAGATGAGGAGGGCTGGATCGAGACCCATCCGATGAAGGGCACGGCGAAACGCGGCGCCACTGCCGCCGAAGATGCCGAAATCGTCGAAGCCATGCGCCGCGATATCAAGACGCAGGCGGAAAACCGCATGATCGTCGATCTCTTGCGCAACGATATCTCCCGTATCACCGAAGTCGGCACGCTCGATGTGCCGAAGCTCTTCGACATCGAGACCTATCCGACCGTCCACCAGATGGTCAGCCATGTGCAGGCAAGGCTGCGCCCCGGCCTTTCGATCCGCGACATCTTTGCAGCCCTCTTTCCCTGCGGCTCGATCACCGGCGCGCCGAAGATGCGGGCGATGGAAATCCTGCACGCGCTCGAGAATGCTCCCCGCGACGCCTATTGCGGTGCGATCGGCATGATCTCGCCAAGCGGCGTCATGCGCTTTTCCGTCGCCATCCGCACCATCACGCTTTTTGACGGCGGCAGGGCCGTCTTCAACGTCGGCGGCGGCATCGTCTTTGATTCCACAGCCGAGGCCGAATATGAGGAATGCCTGCTCAAGGCCCGCTTCGCCGTCGGCGACCAGTGGATTGCGCGATGATCGATTTTTCGCTGATCGAAACGCTGCGCTGGCAGCCCGGCGACGGCTTCATCCGCCTGCGGCTGCATCTCGCCCGGCTTTCCCGCTCCGCCCGTCGCCTCGGCTTCCAGCAACCGATCGATGCGGTGGCCAGGCTTGACGCAGCCGTTGCAAATGCCGCGGGTCCGCTGCGCGTCCGCCTGACCTTCGACGCCCAAGGCCGCATCGAGGTGACAAGCGCGGCTTTCGTCCCGCTGGCGCCCGACACCAACTGGACCGTCCGCATCGCCGAGACCCGTCTCGACTCCACCGACAAGCTGCTGCGTTTCAAGACGACGCGACGCGCCGTCTACGAGGCCGCGCGCGCCGAATATACCTCTGCCGAGGCCGATGACGTCATCCTCTTGAACGAACGCGGCGAAGTCTGCGAGGGTACCATCACCTCCATCTTCCTCGACGACGGGAACGGCATGCTGCGCACCCCGCCGACTTCTTGCGGCCTGCTCGCCGGCGTGCTGCGCACCGAACTCATCTGCGCGCGCAAGGCTCGTGTCGGCCGCCTCACCCTTGCCGATCTCGATGCAGGCACGCTTTATACCGGCAACTCGCTGCGCGGCCTGATCCGCGCCGACCTTCTGAGGAACTGACCATGTTCATTCTCTCCCTCACCTATCTCAAATCCAACGACGAAGCCGACAAGCACATGGAGCCGCATATGGCCTGGGTGAAGGAGGGTTATGCCAAGGGCTGGTTCCTCGCCTCTGGCCGCAAGGTGCCGCGCACCGGCGGCGCGATCCTCGCAATCGGCGACCGCGCCGCAATCGAGGCCTATGTCGCCGCCGATCCCTTCACCCTCCACGGCGTCGCCGAATACGACATCACCGAGCTTGCCGTGACGACGACGGTCGCAGGACTGGAAATCCTCAAACGCTGATTTTGCAGGAGGCCGGTCAGATGACCTCGCCGACCTCTCGCCCGCCCGATATTTGAGCTTTCCCCCTCAACACTCTTTATTGTGACGCCGATTTGTGGTTAGAGCCGGTCACCTCGCAATTTCTGCGGCAATTTCAAAAGAATTCTTCAGGCTGAACGCCTTCGTCCTCTTCCACAGGAGAAAAGAATGACGGAACAGAACTATCCGGTATATGCCGAAATTACCGGTCCGATCGTGATGATCGGCTTTGGCTCCATCGGCCGCGGCACCCTGCCCCTGATCGAGCGCCACTTCAAATTCGACAAGAGCCGGATGGTCGTCATCGACCCGCGCGAAGAGCCCTCCGACATGGAAATCCTCAAGAAGCACGGCGTTCGTCATATCAAGGAATATGTCACCAAGGACAATTACAAGGAGCTGCTGAAGCCGCTCTTGACCGAAGGCGAAGGCCAGGGTTTCTGCGTCAACCTCTCGGTCGACACCTCCTCGCTCGACCTTATCAAGCTCTGCCGCAAGCATGACGTGCTCTACGTCGACACCGTCGTCGAACCCTGGCTCGGCTTCTATTTCGATAAGGGCATGAGCAATGCCGACCGCACTAACTATGCGCTGCGCGAAACCGTGCGCAAGGAAAAGGCAAAGAACCCGGGCGGCGCCACCGCCGTTTCCACCTGCGGCGCCAATCCGGGCATGGTCTCCTGGTTCGTCAAGCAGGCGCTCGTCAACCTCGCCAACGACACCGGCCTAAAGTTCGACGAACCGGACCAGCACGATCGCGAAGGCTGGGCCAAGCTGATGAAGAAGCTCGGCGTCAAGGGCGTCCACATCGCCGAGCGCGACACCCAGCGCACCAAGCACCCGAAGCCGCTCAACGTCTTCTGGAACACCTGGTCGGTCGAAGGCTTCATCTCCGAAGGCATGCAGCCGGCCGAACTTGGCTGGGGCACGCATGAAGAGTGGATGCCGAAGAACGCCAAGAAGCACAAGAAGGGCAACAAGGCGGCGATCTATCTGGAGCAGCCGGGCGCCAACACCCGCGTGCGCACCTGGTGCCCGACACCCGGCCCGCAATATGGCTTCCTCGTTACCCATAACGAGTCGATCTCGATCGCCGACTACTTCACGGTTCGCGACAAGGACGGCGAAGTGACCTTCCGCCCGACCTGCCATTATGCCTACCATCCGGCCAACGACGCCGTGCTCTCGCTGCATGAAATGTTCGGCAATGGCGGCACGCCGCAGCCGGTCCATCACGTTCTCGATGAAGACGAGCTGGAGGACGGCATCGACGAACTCGGCGTCCTGCTCTACGGCCACGAGAAGAACGCCTACTGGTTTGGCTCGCGTCTGTCGCTTGAGGAAACGCGCCGCATCGCACCTTATCAGAACGCCACCGGCCTGCAGGTCACATCAGCCGTTCTCGCCGGCATGGTCTGGGCTCTGGAAAACCCGAAGGCCGGCATCGTCGAAGCCGACGAGATCGACTACAAGCGCTGCCTCGAAGTGCAGATGCCTTATCTCGGCCCGGTCGAGGGGCATTACACCGACTGGACCCCGCTCGATGGCCGCCCGGGCCTCTTCCCTGAGGATATCGACACCAAGGATCCGTGGCAGTTCAGGAACATTCTCGTTCGCTGAGATCGCTCGCGCGAGTTTGAAGATGCCCGCCGCAAGGCGGGCATTTTTGTAACGCCTGCTGTCTAAATGCCGCCCAGCACCCCGCCAAGGCTTGCCTTCGCGGCGGGCGCGCGCCATGTTTTGCCCGAACTTGGCGGGTGACCGCCACGCCGAATCGCCGGGAGAAGCCTTATGAAAATCAGAACTGGTCTCGTTCTTGTCGGTGCCGCCGCCGCGCTTGCCGCCTGCGTTTCGCCAGAGCCGCGCAGCCTGCCGGTTGCAACAGCACCGGCCGCCACCGGCGTCGAAGGCAACTGGAGCGATCCGAACGGCATCGTCTCCACCTTCCAGGGCGGTAGCTTCACCACCCGCACGACCGACAGTAACCAGCTTCTTGCCTCGGGCACCTATATCAATACCTCGCCGACCTTGGTCGAGATCAACATGACCTCGCTAGTGCGCAAGACCCAGTCCAAGGTCAATTGCGCCCTCGTCAACCCAAGCCAGCTCAATTGCACCTCCGATTCCGGCGCGCAGTTCACACTTTCCCGCCGAGGCTGAAGATAAGGCGATAGGCTAAGCACACCATGCGCGCCCTCGCCGTTTACCTCGCCCTGCTGCTCGCGCTGCCGCTTGCGACGCTTGCCATCCTTTTTCCGGCCAACGTCTATCGTGCCCAGGGCATCGCCGCTCTCGATTGCGACGGACCGGGCCAGGTGCTGATGTTGGCCGTGCCGACAATATTGATCTATGGCGCCGGCGCGCTCTTTGCCTATCGGGCTGGTCGGCGCTTTCACCGCCTCGTTTTTCTTCTTTGTCTGGTCATCGCCCTCGCCACCGTTCTGAATATCGCGGAGGCCGTGCACGAACTCTATCGAAACGCCGCCGACGGCGAATGCCTGTAGTAGCCAGCCGCTTTTTTGCCCCGCCCCCTTGGAAAGCGCCCGGCCTGGCCCAGCTTTCTCTTGCGGTCGTCCATCGTCTGATGGAACATCCGCAGGCCGGGAACCGCCCCGGCGGATTAGGAAGGGATCGGCGAGGATCAGGGGGATCTCTCGCCTCAATCAGGAGAACAGGGATGACGAAGTCTTTCAGCTTCGGTCTTTTGACCGCGTCCATGCTGGCGCTTGGCACGGGCGCCGCTTTTGCGGATTACGAACTCAATATTCTTCATATCAACGATTTCCATTCGCGCATCGAATCGATCAACAAGTTCGACTCCACCTGCTCAGCCGAGGAAGAAGGCAAGAAGGAATGCTTCGGGGGTGCTGCCCGCCTGAAGACCGCGATCGACCAGCGCCGCCAGGCGCTCTCCGGCAAGAATGTCCTCCTGCTGAATGCCGGCGACAATTTCCAGGGCTCGCTGTTCTACACGACCTATAAAGGCGCGGCCGAAGCCGAATTCCTCAACCTGATGAAGTTCGACGCCATGACCGTCGGCAACCATGAATTCGACGACAGCGAGGACGGGCTTGCGACCTTCCTCGACAAGGTGCAGTTCCCTGTCGTCACCGCGAACGTCAAGGCGGCCGCCGCCTCCAAGCTCGGCGACCGCATCAAGCCCTCGCTGGTGCTCGATGTCGGCAGCCAGAAGATCGGCATCGTCGGCGCCGTCACCAATGACACGGCCGAACTGTCATCCCCCGGCCCGAACGTCACCATCGCCGACGACGTCCAGGCGATCACCTCGGCCGTTCAGGATCTGAAGGGCCAGGGCGTCAACAAGATCATCGCGCTGACCCATGTCGGCTACCCCCGCGATCTCGCCTTGATCGCCAAGATCCCGGATGTCGACGTCGTTGTCGGCGGCCACTCCCATAGTCTGCTTTCGAACACCGACCCCAAAGCCGAGGGCCCCTATCCGACGATGGTCGACAATCCGGGCGGCTACAAGGTGCCGGTCGTCCAGGCAGCTTCCTACAGCAAGTATCTCGGCGATCTCGTCGTCAATTTCGACGATAGCGGCGTCGTCAAGGATGCCAAGGGCGATCCGATCCTGATCGATTCCAGCTTCACGCCCGATCCCGCCGTCGTTGCCCGCATCGCGGAACTCGCCAAACCGATCGAGGAACTGCGCAAGAAGGTCATCGGCTCCTCCGAAGCCCCGATCGACGGCGACCGCAAGGTCTGCCGCGTCAAGGAATGCTCGATGGGCAATCTGGTGGCCGATGCCATGCTCGACCGCACGAAGAACCAGGGTGTTGCTATCGCTTTCCAGAACGGTGGCGGCCTGCGCGCGTCGATCGACGGCGGTGAGGTCACCCAGGGTGAAGTCATCACCGTCCTGCCCTTCCAGAATACGCTCGCCACTTTCGAGGCCACCGGCGCGGATATCGTCAAGGCGCTCGAAAACGGCGTCAGCCAAATCGATCAGGGCGCCGGCCGCTTCCCGCAGGTCGCCGGCCTGAAATTCTCCTTCGACCAGTCCAAGCCTGTCGGCAGCCGCGTTAGCGATGTCCAGGTGAAGGAGGGCGACAACTTCGCTCCGATCGACCAAGCCAAGACTTACAAAGTCGCCACCAACAACTTCATGCGGGCCGGCGGCGACGGCTATTCGATCTTCAAGGAAGGCAAGAACGCCTATGATTTCGGTCCGGATCTTGCCGACGTGACTGCCGAATATCTGGCAGCCCACTCGCCGTATAAGCCCTATACCGACGGCCGCGTCACCGAAAACGGTGCGGCTGTTGCGCAGGCACCGGCTGCCGAACCGGCCGCTCCAGCACCGGCAACGCCGGCAGCCCCCGCACCGACCACCGAACCTGCTCCCGCCCCCGCTGCACCTGCAGCACCGGCACCAGCCACCGAGCCTGCCCCAGCAACGCCAGCAACACCCGCGCCCGCTGCGGAACCCGCACCGGCAGCCTCCGCGCCTGCCGAAACGACGCCTTCGACCCATGTCATCGCCGCGGGCGACACCTTCTGGGGTCTGGCCGTGACCTTCTATGGCGACGGCACGCTGTGGCGGAAGCTTTCGGAGGCCAACGGCAGTCCGAACCCGCGTCACTTGGCGGTCGGCAAAGAGATCGAGGTTCCCGCCAAGTAGACGATTTGTCCCGATTTCCACGGCCGGCCCGGGCTTTCCCGGGCCGGTTTTTCTTTCTATAGGGTGAACCACGATTTCGGGGCTGCGTATGAGCCGACGAGACAAAAGAGCGTTGGGACCAGAATGACAGCAGATACTTCACTCCGCCCGGCAGACCATCCGGCCGTCAAGTCAGGCAAGGTCGGCGTCCTGCTGGTGAATCTCGGCACGCCCGATGGCACCGATTACACGTCGATGCGCCGCTATCTCCGGGAGTTCCTGACCGATCGCCGCGTCATCGAATGGTCGCCCTGGAAGTGGTATCCGATCCTATTCGGCATCGTGCTCAACACCCGCCCGCAGAAGGTCGGCAAGGCCTATGAGCTGATCTGGAACAAGGAGAAGAACGAAAGTTATCTCCGCACCTATACGCGCAACCAGTCCGAGCTGATGGCCGAGCGCCTGAAGGACCTGGCGACGGTCAAAGTGGATTGGGCGATGCGCTACGGCACGCCGTCGATCGCCTCGCGCATCGAGGCGCTGAAGCAGGAAGGCTGCGACCGTATCGTGCTCTTCCCGCTTTATCCGCAATATGCGGCGGCAACGACCGCCACCGTCAACGACAAGGCGTTCCAGAAGCTGCTTTCAATGCGCTGGCAGCCGGCATTGCGCACCGTGCCCGACTATCATGACGACGAGACCTATATCGAAGCGCTCGCAAACTCCGTCGAAAGGCATCTTGCGACGCTCGACTGGAAACCGGACATGTTGCTTGCTTCCTTCCACGGCATTCCGATGTCCTATTTCAAGCAGGGCGATCCCTATTACTGTCAATGCCAGAAGACCGGCCGGCTGCTGCGCGAGCGGCTGGGGCTGACGAAGGAAAATTTCATGGTTACCTTCCAGTCCCGCTTCGGGCCGGAGGAATGGCTGCAACCCTATACCGACAAGACGGTAGAGAAGCTCGCCCAGGACGGCGTCAAGCGCATCGCCGTCATCAATCCGGGCTTCGTCTCCGACTGTCTGGAAACGCTGGAAGAGATCGCCGAACAGGCGGCCCATTCCTTCCACGAGAATGGCGGCGAGAAGTTCGCACATATCCCCTGCCTCAACGACGGCGAGGACGGCATGAAGGTGCTGGAAAAGGTCGTCCGCCGCGAATTGCAGGGCTGGATCTGAGAGATCCCACCCTGAAAAATCCGCCCTGACTCATCCTTCTTTTCCTTGGAGACGGGACCTTCGTGGGTCATTTCTTCCTCGCAAAGAACATGCTACCTCACCACATCAGTTGTGAGGCGCGCATGCATGCGCCGATAGGAGGAATTCATGCTGTTCGGCGGCTTCGACATCGTCGTGATCGTGCTGGTCATCTTCGTCATCCTGGTACTCTTTGCCGGGATCAAGACCGTGCCGCAGGGCTATCGCTATACGATCGAGCGCTTCGGCCGCTACACCCGCACACTGGAGCCGGGCCTCAACCTCATCACCCCCTTCATCGAGCGTGTCGGCGCCCGGATGAACGTGATGGAGCAGGTGCTGAACGTGCCGACCCAGGAGGTGATCACCAAGGACAATGCCTCGGTTTCGGCCGATGCCGTCGCCTTCTATCAAGTGTTGAACGCTGCCCAATCCGCCTATCAGGTCGCCAATCTTGAAAACGCCATTCTCAATCTGACCATGACCAATATTCGCTCGGTCATGGGCTCGATGGATCTCGACGAACTGCTTTCCAACCGCGATGCGATCAACGACCGGTTGCTGCGCGTCGTCGACGAGGCCGTGCAGCCCTGGGGCATCAAGGTCACCCGCGTCGAAATCAAGGACATCCAGCCGCCGCGAGACCTCGTCGATGCGATGGCCCGGCAGATGAAGGCCGAGCGCGAAAAACGCGCGCAGGTACTGGAAGCCGAAGGCTCACGCAACGCACAGATCCTCAGGGCCGAAGGCGCCAAGCAATCCGCCATTCTCCAGGCCGAAGGCCAGCGCGAGGCCGCCTTCCGCAATGCTGAGGCCCGGGAGCGCCTGGCCGAGGCCGAAGCCAAGGCGACGAAGATGGTTTCCGAAGCGATTGCCGCCGGCGACATTCAGGCAATCAACTATTTCGTCGCGCAAAAATACACCGAGGCACTCACCTCGATCGGTTCGGCATCCAATTCCAAGATCGTGATGATGCCGATGGAAGCCTCTTCCATCCTGAGCTCGCTCGGCGGCATCGGCGCCATCGCCCGCGAAGTGTTCGGCGATGCCGGCAACAGCCCGGCAACGCCGCCACCCGTGCCGCGTCCCCGCCCGGCGCCGGTGCGCTCGACGCCGCCGATCAACCCGTCGACCCCCAATCCTTTCAATCCCGATCAGGAGCGCTAAGCCATGCTGGCGAAGATCGTCGCCGAACTTGGTGCATGGAGTTGGTGGGTCGCAGGCTTGGTGCTGCTCGCCGCGGAAATGATCGTGCCAGGCTTCTTCCTGGTCTGGATCGGCCTTGCCGCCTTGATCGTCGGCGCGCTGTCGCTCATCTTCTGGGACAGCGCTTTCTGGGTCTGGGAACTGCAGGCGATCCTTTTTGCGCTGCTTGCCGTCGCCACGACCTTCGCCGGCCGCCGGCTGACGCTGCGCAATTCGACGACCGACGAGCCCTTCCTCAATCAGCGCGGCGCGAGCCTCGTCGGCCGCACGGCGACGCTGCACGAACCGATCCGCGAGGGCCGCGGCCGCATCCGCCTCGACGATACGCTATGGCAGGTGATGGGACCCGACCTGCCGGCGGGAACGCAGGTGAAGGTGGTGTCGAGCAACGGCCGCGACCTGACAGTCGAGCCCGTCTGATGGATCAGCTCTGATCAGATGACCCTGATCAGGCGACGCCGATCCGCAGCAGATCGTGGAAATGCACCAGTCCGACCGGCCTGTGGTCGTCGTCGATGACGATCAGCGCGCCGATGTGATGCTGGTTGAGCAGCGCCAGCGCAGCGGTCGCCAGCATCGTCGGCTTCACCGTCTTCGGCGTCCGCGTCATGATGTCGTCGACGGCAAGCTCTGAAAGATTGCGGGTCAGGTTGCGCGCCATGTCGCCTTCGGTGACGATGCCACAGAGCCGCCCATCCCCGTCGAGCACGCCGACGCAGCCGAAATGCTTGCGCGACAGCACCGTGATCGCCTCCGGCATCGCCGTGCCCTTGGCCACGAGCGGCAGCCGCTCGCCGGTATGCATGATATCCGCGACATGCATCAGGCTCGCACCCAGCTTGCCGCCGGGATGGAAAACGTGGAAATCCGTGGCGGTAAAGCCGCGCGCCTCCAACAGCGCCACGGCCAGCGCATCACCGATCGCAAGCTGCATCAGTGTCGAGGTCGTCGGCGCCAGTCCATTCGGGCAGGCCTCCTGCTCGTTCGGCACGAGAAGGACGATATCGGCGGCTGTTGCAAGCGAGGAACGGTCGCTGCAAGTGATCGCGATCAGCGGAATGGAGAACCGCCGCGTGAAGGAAATGATGCTCTTAAGCTCGGCGCTCTCGCCGCCTTTGGAAATCGCCAACACGACGTCGTCGGTCGCGATCATACCCAGATCGCCATGATTGGCCTCCGCCGCATGCACGAAAAAGGCAGGAGTCCCCGTTGAAGCGAACGTCGCCGCGAGCTTGGCGCCGATATGCCCGCTTTTGCCGACGCCGGTGACGATGACACGCCCGGAGATATCTCCGATGGTTTCGACGGCGCGGGTGAAAGGACCGGCCAATCCATTGTCGAAGGCCTGTTCGAGCGCTTCAAGGCCGCGTCTTTCGGTCTCTATCGTGCGTTTTGCCGATTCGAGCACGCTGTTTTCAACGAGGTTTATCGCTCTTCTGTTCATGAAGCTGCGTTAGACCTTTTCACTTTCCAAGTCCACCCCGCACTCTTTCCGAAATGTGAACGGCGCCCGCCGTCGGCAACGAATGATTAACCACGAGGCTTTACCTTTGGGTAAGAACCGAAAGCATGTCAGGCGCGAATTGCATGGGCCAGCCAAAACAGACGAGCAGAGTGACGCCGCTCCGCGCCATAAGCCGTGCCGTCTCTTTTGCTGCGTTCAGTGGCCTGCTTCTCAGCCAGACGGCAGCCCTGGCGGAGTCCGCTTCGCAACAGCCGTCAACGACGGCAAATAGCCGCTCTACGGTCTCTCAGGACAGCACCACGAACGCCGCCGCCGCTTTCGATGACGGCACCGACGATAGCGCCACGACGGCGGCAAACGGCACGACCGCAAACCCGGATGATACCGGCCAGAGGCCGGCCATACCGGATGCGCAGGCCGGCGACGACGTGACCGGCTCCATCCTCGATGAGGATATCCGCCGGCTGAACACCCGCGAAGCACCGATCGACGAAACACTGCCGCGGCGGCGGGCTGCCGAAAGCGCCTCGACGGCCGAAACGCCGGGCATTCCGATCGGCACCTTCGTGCTCCGCCCGAGCGTCACCCAGAGCATCAACACCGAGACCACCAAGGACGGCAGCACCACGCAACGGCGCGCCTTCCTCGAAACCGATGCAGCCGCGACGCTCACCTCCGGCTGGGGCCGGCATCAGCTGAGCGTCACCTCGGAGGGCGCCTGGCAGCGGAATATCAGCGGCGAGGGTGAGGAGCAGCCGTCCTTCAAGGTCAACGGTGACCTCCGGCTGGATCTTCCCGACGATACGGTCGCGCATCTCACCGCCGGTTACAATTTTTATCGCGAGGATACGGACGACCCCGATGCGATCGCCGACGCCACGCAGCAGTCAGACGTGCAGGAATTTTCGGCTGGCGCTTCCGTCCAACGCGATTTCGGCGTCCTGCGCGGCACGACGGCGCTGGCACTGACCCGCTCGATCTATTCCGACGCCACGCTTGCCAATGGCACGACCGTTGAGCTCAGCGACCGCAATCAGACGACCGGCACGCTGCGCGGCCGCGTCGGTTACGAGCTGTCCCCCGCACTCATCCCCTTCATCGAGGCGACGATCGGCCGGACCCTCTATGACGAGACGCGCGATTCGGCCGGTTACGAGCGTTCGGGCCACAGCTACGGCGCCAAGGCAGGCGTCGAGGTCGACCTCGGCGAAAAGCTGAAAGGTGAAGTCGGCGTCGGCTACGAAATGGCTGATTTCGAAGACAGCCGCCTGTCGTCGATCGATACCGCGACACTCGATGCGAGCCTGCTCTGGTCCCCGATCCGCGGTACCGATGTCAATCTCGACCTGCAGACGAGCATCCAGCCCTCGACCACGGCGGGCGAAAGCGGCTACGTCTCGCACGCGCTGACGACGACGGTCACCCACCAGCTGCGCGACAATCTGGTTGGCACCATGATCGGCGGCGTGACGTGGCGCGACTATCCCACCGACAGCACCATCAACGACGAACTCGTCTATACCGCGGCGACCGGGCTGACCTGGAACATCAACCGCTATCTCGATTTGACCAGCACGCTCGGCTACGAGCTGACCGCGCGCAAGGAAGGCACCGATTCGCAGCAATGGCGCGCCGGCGTTGGTCTCAAGCTGAAACGCTAAGCCTGACGCCGAAAAGTGTCAGCGGTTTCGGCATCAGGGTACAACACTTGATAAAAAGCGCCGCGCATCCGATGGGAGGCGCGGCGCTCTAACATTGATATAATGTGCGGAAAACTTACCTCAGGCCGGCAAGCAATTCCTTGAAGCCGCCTTCGACGGTCGGGCGGATATCGGCGCGTTCAAGAGCGTAGGCGACGTTGGCCAGAATGAAGCCGTCCTTGGCGCCGCAGTCATAGGTCGTGCCGCGGAAGTGATAACCGGCGAAATCCTGTTCCTTCAGCAGCTTCAGCATGCCGTCGGTGAGCTGGATCTCATTGCCGGCGCCGCGCTCCTGGGTTTCGAGGATCCGAAAAATCTCCGGCTGCAGGATGTAGCGGCCGTTGATGAAGAAGTTGGAAGGCGCCGTTCCCTTGGCGGGCTTTTCCACCATGCCGGTGATTCGGAAGCCCTCGCCGATCGCTTCGCCGACACCGACGATGCCATATTTATGGGCCTGGTCGGGCGCACATTCTTCGACGGCGATGATATTGCCGCCGCTCTGGCCGTAAAGGTCGATCATGCCCTTCATGCAACCCTTGTCGCCCTTCATGATCATATCGGGCAGCAGCAGCGCGAACGGCTCGTCGCCGACGATCTCGCGGGCGCACCAGACCGCGTGGCCGAGGCCGAGCGGCTCCTGCTGGCGGGTGAAGCTCACCGTGCCGGCCTTCGGCAATTGCTGGGCTAGAAGAGTGATCTCGGCCTTCTTGGCACGCTCCTTGAGCGTCTGCTCCAGCTCGAAATGGATGTCGAAATAATCTTCGATGACGTGCTTGTTGCGCCCGGTGACGAAAACCAGATGTTCGATCCCGGCCTCGATCGCCTCATCGACGACATATTGAATGATTGGCTTGTCGACGACGGTCAACATTTCCTTCGGAACAGCCTTGGTTGCAGGCAGGAATCGCGTTCCCAACCCGGCAACCGGAAATACTGCTTTACGAACTTTGTTGTGTTGAGCCACACCCGGCCTCCTGCTTCGATCATATCGCTTTGGAAATGGAGCTTTTTAGCTTTAACTAGTATAGAATTGCTACTGTTTTGCAAATGGTGACCGCAGCGGATCGCCATGGTAAAGAATTTGTTGACTCCGTTCCTGTAGTCTCGGGTCTGGGCGGACATGATGCCCCGTTGCGCCAGAAACTGAAGATGACGGATACGACTGTCGATGACCCAGAATCACAAATACTCCCTTCGTGGTCTTGCTCTCGCCTTCATTGTCGCCGCCCAGGTGGGGCTGGTCCCCGACAACGCGAAAGCCGATTCCCGGTTCCAGAAATGGATCGCGGATTTTTACCAAACAGCCGCTCAGAGTGGCATCAGTAAGGCAACTTATCAAAAGGCCTTTTCCGGGGTGAGCGAGCCCGATCCGACCGTGCTCGAGAAGGCGGCCTACCAGCCGGAATTCACTTCGAAAATCTGGGACTACGTCGATTCCCGCGTCAATCCCTATACGGTCAAGATCGGCCGCGAGATGGCCGCCAAGCACGCCAGGACGCTGGCTGCGATCGAACAGCGATTCGGCGTCGACAAGACCATTCTGCTTGCCATCTGGTCGATGGAATCGAATTACGGCGCCATCCTTGATAAGGACGACCGGCTGCATTACGTGCCGCGCGCTCTGGCAACGCTCGGTTACGCCGATCCGAGCCGCGCCAAATTCGCCAAGAAGCAGCTGATCGCTGCGCTGAAAATCCTGCAGAACGGCGACGTGCCGGCACGCGAGATGACCGGCTCCTGGGCCGGCGCCATGGGCCACACCCAGTTCATTCCGACAAGCTACCTGCTGTATGCCGTCGATGCCGACGGCAATGGCCATCGCGACATCTGGAACTCGGTGCCCGATGCGCTGGCCACCTCGGCCAATCTGCTGATGAAGAACGGCTGGGACACCGGTAAGACCTGGGGCTACGAGGTTGTCGTTCCCGCTGCAGCCGCCAAGCAGATCGGCAAGACCCATACGCTCGCCCAATGGGCAGCCCTCGGCCTGACCCGCCCGAACGGCAAGGCCTTCCGTGAGAGCGGTACCAAGGCGGTGCTGAAAATGCCGGCTGGGCCCAGTGGCCCGGGCTTCCTGATGACCGCCAACTTCTTCACCATCAAGAACTACAATGCGTCGGACAGCTATGCACTTGCCGTCGGCCTGCTTGCCGATCAGATCGCCGGCTACGGCGGCATGCAACAGCGCTGGCCGCGCCCGGACGGCGCCCTCGACATCACAGAGAAATTCGAGCTGCAGACCCGTCTGAAGACGCTCGGTTATTACAATGGCGAGGTCGACGGCAATTTCGGCTCGGGTTCGAAAGCGGCGATATCGGCGGTGCAGTCTCGCATCGGCATGCAGCCGGACGGCGAGCCCTCATTGCCGCTTCTGAACGCCCTTCGTCGCTAGAAGCGGCGGAATCGTGACCTAGATAAGAGCGGGTGTGGACGCTGGCCTGTCCTGCGTGCAAGATGCCGGCAGATGCGGAACTGCCCATGACGAAGAAAACTGACCGGACCCCAATCCGTTGGATCGCGCTCGCCCTGGCGGCGGTTTCGCTATGCCTTGGCGCGCTTGCGCCAGTGCATATGGCGGAAGCCCAGGAGCAGCGCTACCAGCGCCGCTCGATCCTCGATTTCTTCCTCGGCCGGCGCTACCTCGACGACGGGCCGCAGGCGCCTGATGTCCCGCAGCCGAGGCGCCAGCAACGCAAGCGCCCGCCGCCGCAGAAAGCCATCGTCAACACCCGCACCGCGCCGCCGATCCGCGCGCCCGTGCAGGAGGAGCCGGTCGTGCAAAAGCTCAGCGACGCCAAGAAGATCCTGATCGTCGGCGATTTCCTGGCCAGCGGCCTCGGCGACGGCCTGACTGCGGCCTTCGAGACTTCGCCGGGGGTCGTCGTCGAAGCCCGCGGCAACGTCTCATCCGGTCTTGTCCGCGACGATTATTACGACTGGCCGGAACAGCTGCCGGCGATGATCGACGAGCTGAAGCCAGCCATGGTCGTCGTCATGATCGGCGCCAACGACCGCCAACAGATGGTGACCGATACCGCCAAGGAGAAGTTCCGCACCGACGGCTGGTTTAGCGAATACCGCCGCCGCGTCCTTTCCTTCGGCAAAGAAGTTACCGACCGCAAGATCCCGCTGCTCTGGGTCGGTCTTCCCGCCTTCGAATCCGATCAGATGACGGCCGATGCCGTCCAGATGAACCAGCTTTACCGCAACCAGGTCGAAAGCATCGGTGGCGAATTCGTCGATATCTGGGATGGTTTCGTCGATGAAAACAGCAACTTCATCGTCACCGGCTCGGATGTGAACGGCCAGCAGGTGCGCCTGCGCACCTCCGATGGCATCAACCTGACGCAGGCCGGCCGGCGCAAGCTCGCCTTCTATGTCGAAAAGCCTGCCCGCCGCATTCTCGGCACCCAGGCAAGCCCGGATTTGGTCCGCCTGGACGAAAGCAATCTGCCGGGCCTCGGCCTTCCCACCAATCCGGTCGAACACACCGTGCCGATCAGCCTCTCGGATCCCAATCTCGACGGCGGCGCCGAGCTTCTCGGCGCGAGGCCCCCGCCAATTACTTTGACCAGGTCGCCCCGCGACCTCCTGGTCGAGCAGGGCGAAATGACGCCCGCGCCGCCCGGCCGCGTCGACGATTACCGCCTGCCTGCGGCAAAGACGCCGGCTGAAGTCTCGGTGAAATGAAAAGTCGGCGCGGCAGCCTTCCGCACCGTTCCGTTTGCGTCACCGCCACCTGCGGCCAGCTTCCCAGCATTGCTTAGAGGCTTGCGTCGGATACCGGCGCGTCAAGCGGTGGCACCCAGAGCCTTTTCCCAATAAAAAACTCCGCCGGAAGGGCGGAGTTTTCTCTCGGGATCTCTATGCGGCCTGCAGTCAGTTCGGCAGAACAGTTGAGCCCATCAAGGCCTCGTCGATGGCCCGCGCCGCCTGGCGGCCTTCGCGGATTGCCCAGACCACCAGCGACTGGCCGCGGCGCACGTCGCCCGCCGTCCAGAACTTGTCGACCGACGTCTTGTAGTCGCGGTCGTTGGCGACGACATTGGTCGAGCCGCGTTTGTCGGTGTTGAGCGTCAGCTTTCCTGCGAGTTCCTTCAGCACGCTTGTTGTGAACGGGCCGCGGAAACCGATGGCGATGAAGGCCAGATCGGCGCGGATGATGAATTCCGTGCCCGGAACCGGCCGCCGGCGCTCGTCGACCTCGCAACACTTGACCCCGGTCAGCACGCCGTCTTCGCCGACGAATTCGAGTGTTGCCACTTGGAACTCGCGCACGGCGCCTTCGGCTTGCGAGGAAGAGGTGCGCATCTTCGTCGCCCAGAAGGGCCAGACGGCGAGCTTGTCTTCCTTCTCAGGCGGCTGCGGCCGGATGTCGAGCTGGGTGACCTTGACGGCGCCCTGGCGAAACGCCGTGCCGACGCAGTCCGAAGCCGTGTCGCCACCGCCGACGACGACGATATGTTTGGCGCCTGCAAGGATCGGGTCCGACGGCCAGCCGACGCTGTCGATGTTCTCGCGCCCGACACGGCGGTTCTGCTGCACCAGATAGGGCATGGCATCATGCACACCGGCAAGATCCGTGCCCGGAATGCCCGCTTCGCGCGGTGTCTCGGAGCCGCCGCAATAAAGGACGGCGTCGTGATCGGCGAGCAGTTGCTCGACCATGACGTCGACGCCGACATTGGCGCCGCAATGGAAGGTGACCCCCTCGCCCTTCATCTGCTCGACGCGGCGGTCGATGAAGTTCTTCTCCATCTTGAAGTCGGGAATGCCATAGCGCAGCAGGCCGCCCGGCTTGGTCTCGCGCTCATAGACATGCACCTCGTGGCCGGCGCGGCCGAGTTGCTGGGCAGCCGCCATGCCGGCGGGGCCGGAGCCGATCACCGCAACCTTCTTGCCGGTATGAACCGTGGCCGGCTGCGGCCGGATGAAGCCGAGCTCATAGGCCTTGTCGGCGATCGCCTGTTCGACCGTCTTGATGGCAACAGGCGCATCTTCGAGGTTCAAAGTGCAGGCTTCCTCGCAGGGCGCCGGGCAGACGCGGCCGGTGAACTCCGGGAAGTTGTTGGTCGAATGCAGGTTCTGGATCGCCGCTTCCCAGTTGTTGTTGTAGACAAGGTCGTTCCAGTCGGGGATCTGGTTGTGCACAGGGCAGCCCGTCGGGCCGTGACAATAGGGGATGCCACAGTCCATGCAGCGCGCGGCCTGTTTCTGCACTTCCGGGTCCGACATCGGGATCGTGAACTCACGGAAATGGCGGATACGATCCGACGCCGGCTGGTACTTCGCCACTTGCCGGTCGATTTCCAGAAACCCTGTTACCTTACCCATATCTTCGTCCCTTACCCTCATGACCGCCTCATCCGCGGCCAATTGTCTGTCGTCAGTCCCGGCATTCCGGGCGGGTTGCTTCTCTTGACCGTCATTGGAACATATCCCCTGAAACTTCCGGGCGATCTCGACGGCCATCGGCCATCGGCGTGATCGTCACGGATCATCGAGACGTTTCCGATATTCGCCACCTGCAATCAGCACGTGGCGAATATCCCGGTGCAATTCACTCGGCAGCGATGCCCATCCGGCTGCGCTCCATTTCCTCGAGCGCACGACGGTATTCGACCGGCATGACCTTACGGAACTTCGGGCGGTAGTCGGCCCAGCTGTCGAGGATCTGCTTGGCGCGGGTGGAGCCCGTATAGTGCAGATGGTTGGAGATCAGCTGGTAAAGGCGCTCCTCGTCATGGCGGGTCATGTCGCCCGAGACGTCGACGCGTCCCTTGTGCATGAGATCGCCGCCGTGATGATGCAGCTTCTCCAGCATGTCGTCCTCCTCCGGCACCGGCTCGAGTTCGACCATCGCCATATTGCAGCGGCTGGCGAAATCGCCGGTTTCGTCGAGCACATAGGCGACACCGCCGGACATGCCGGCTGCGAAGTTGCGGCCGGTCGCGCCGAGCACAACGACGACGCCGCCGGTCATGTATTCGCAGCCATGGTCGCCGACACCTTCGACAATGGCGATCGCTCCCGAGTTGCGGACGGCGAACCGTTCGCCCGCCACGCCGCGGAAGTAGCATTCGCCCTCGGTCGCGCCGTAAAGCACGGTGTTGCCGACGATGATCGAGTTCTCGGCGACGATCCGCGAATTTTCCGGCGGCCGGATGATGATCTTGCCGCCCGAAAGCCCCTTGCCGACATAGTCGTTGCCATCGCCGATCAGGTTGAAGGTGATGCCGCGCGCCAGGAAGGCGCCGAAGCTCTGACCCGCCGTGCCGCGCAGCGTCACATTGATCGTGTCTTCCTTCAGCCCGCGATGGCGGTAACGCTTGGCGACCTCGCCGGACAGCATCGCACCTGCCGAACGGTCGACGTTCTTGATGCCGACCTCGAAGGCGACGGGCGTCTTGTCGGTCAGCGCCGGCTCAGCCTGCGCAATCAGCGCGCGGTCGAGAATATCGTCGATCGGGTGCTGCTGCCGGCTCGTCCAGAAAGTCTCTTCCTTGGCGGCATCGACCTTGTGGAAGATGCGGCTGAAGTCTAGCCCCTTGGCCTTCCAATGCGCCAGCATCTCGTCCTTCTCCAGCAGCTCCGAGGCACCGATGATCTCGTCGAGCCGGGTGACCCCGAGCGAGGCGAGAATTTCGCGCACTTCGTTGGCAACGAAGAAGAAGTAGTTGATGACATGCTCCGGCGTGCCCTTGAAGCGCTTGCGCAGCACCGGATCCTGGGTCGCCACGCCGACCGGACAGGTGTTGAGATGGCACTTGCGCATCATGATGCAGCCGGCGGCGATCAGCGGCGCGGTGGCGAAGCCGAATTCGTCGGCGCCGAGCAGCGCCCCGATGATGACATCGCGGCCGGTCTTCAGGCCGCCGTCCACCTGCAGTGCAATACGCGACCGCAGGCCGTTCAGCACCAGCGTCTGCTGGGTTTCGGCAAGGCCGATCTCCCAGGGGCTGCCGGCATGCTTGAGCGAGGTCAGCGGCGACGCACCCGTGCCGCCGTCGAAGCCGGCGACCGTAATATGGTCTGCGCGCGCCTTGGCGACGCCGGCGGCAACCGTGCCGACGCCGACTTCGGAGACCAGCTTGACCGAGACATCGGAGGTCGGGTTGACGTTCTTCAGATCGTAGATCAGCTGCGCCAGATCCTCGATCGAATAGATATCGTGGTGCGGCGGCGGCGAGATCAGGCCGACGCCCGGCGTCGAGTGACGGGTCTTGGCGACCGTCGCATCGACCTTGTGACCGGGCAGCTGGCCGCCTTCGCCGGGCTTGGCGCCCTGCGCCACCTTGATCTGCAGCACGTCGGCGTTGACCAGGTATTCGGTCGTGACGCCGAAGCGGCCCGACGCGATCTGCTTGATTGCCGATCGTTCCGGGTTGCTCGAACCATCGGAGAGCGGCATGTAGCGGTCGGATTCCTCGCCGCCCTCGCCGGTGTTCGACTTGCCGCCGATCCGGTTCATGGCAATCGCCAGCGTCGTATGCGCCTCGCGGGAGATCGAGCCGAAGGACATCGCCCCGGTCGAGAAGCGCTTGACGATATCGGCCGCCGGCTCGACCTCGTCGATCGACACCGGCTTGCGGCCGAGCGCCTCGGCGCTCTTGATGTTGAATAGCCCGCGGATCGTGTTCATCCGCAGCGCCGAATCGTTGACCATCTCGGAGAATTCGCGGTAGCGGTCCTCGGCATTGCCGCGCACGGCATGCTGCAGGGCGGCAACCGCATCCGGCGTCCAGGCATGGCTTTCGCCGCGCATGCGGTAGGCGTATTCGCCGCCGATATCGAGCGTCGTCGCCAGCAGCGGATCGGTGCCGAAGGCTGCGTTATGGCGCGCGACGGTCTCTTCGGCGATCGCCTCAAGGCCGATGCCTTCGATCATCGTCGCGGTGCCGAAGAAATACTTGTCGACAAGTTCCGACGACAGGCCGATCGCATCGAAGATTTGCGCGCCGCAATAGGACTGATAGGTCGAAATGCCCATCTTCGACATGACCTTGAGGATGCCTTTGCCGACCGCCTTGATGTAGCGGTAGACGACCTCGGAAGCATCCACTTCCTTCGGGAACTCACCCTTGGCATGCATATCGAGCAGCGTGTCGAAGGCAAGATAGGGGTTGATCGCTTCGGCGCCGTAGCCGGCGAGCAGGCAGAAATGATGCACTTCACGCGGTTCGCCGGTCTCGACGACGAGACCGACCGAGGTGCGAAGCCCCTTTCGGATCAGGTGATGGTGCACGGCCGCCGTTGCCAGCAGCGCCGGAATGGCAATCCGATCTGGCCCGATCTGGCGGTCGGAGAGCACGATGATGTTGTAGCCGCCCTTGACGGCCGCTTCCGCGCGCTCGCAGAGCCGGTCGAGCATCTCAGGCATGCCCGCCGCGCCGCGCTCGATGTCATAGGTGAAATCGAGCGTCTTGGTGTCGAAACGGTCCTCGGTATGGCCGATCGAGCGAATCTTTTCGAGGTCGCCATTGGTCAGAATCGGCTGACGCACTTCGAGCCGCTTGGCGTTCGCCATGCCTTCGTGGTCGAGAATATTCGGCCGCGGGCCGATGAAGGAGACGAGGCTCATGACCAGTTCCTCGCGGATCGGGTCGATCGGCGGGTTCGTCACCTGCGCGAAGTTCTGCTTGAAATAGGTGTAGAGCAGCTTCGGCTTTTCCGACATCGCCGAGATCGGCGTGTCCGTGCCCATCGAGCCGATCGCCTCCTGGCCCGTCGTCGCCATTGGCGACATCAGGATGCGGGTATCTTCGAGCGTGTAGCCGAAGGCCTGCTGACGGTCGAGCAGCGACACGTCGCGGCGCAGCGCCCGCGGCTCCACCGGCTTCAGTTCTTCGAGGATCAGCTGGGTGCGGCCGAGCCAGCTGCGATAGGGATGCGCCGTCGCAAGCTTCGACTTCACCTCGTCGTCGGAGATGATGCGGCCTTCTTCCATATCGATCAGCAGCATCTTGCCGGGCTGCAGACGCCACTTCTGGATGATCTTCTCCTCCGGAACCGGCAAGACCCCGGCTTCCGACGCCATGATGACACGGTCGTCATCGGTGACGAGGTAGCGCGCCGGCCGCAGGCCGTTGCGGTCGAGCGTCGCGCCGATCTGCTTGCCGTCGGTGAAGGCAACGGCAGCCGGTCCGTCCCAGGGCTCCATCAGCGCGGCGTGATATTCGTAGAAGGCCTTGCGTTCTGGAGCCATCGACTGATTGCCGGCCCAGGCCTCCGGGATCAGCATCATCACGGCATGCGCCATCGAATAACCGCCGCGCACGAGGAATTCGAGCGCATTGTCGAAACAGGCCGTGTCGGACTGTCCTTCATAGGAGATCGGCCAGAGCTTGGAGATATCCTCGCCGAATAGCGGCGAGGAGACCGAGGCCTGGCGCGCCGCCATCCAGTTGACGTTGCCGCGCAGCGTGTTGATTTCGCCGTTGTGGGCGACCATGCGGTAGGGATGCGCGAGCTTCCACGACGGGAAGGTGTTGGTCGAGAAACGCTGGTGCACCAGGGCGACCGCGCTTTCGAAACGCGGGTCCGTCAGATCCTTGTAATAGGCGCCGACCTGATAGGCCAGGAACATGCCCTTGTAGACCACCGTCCCCGACGACAGCGACACCGGATAGAAATTGCTCTCTTCGCCGTCGAACTCGTCATAGATGCGATTGGAGATCACCTTGCGCAGGGTGAACAGCCGACGCTCGAACTCGTCGTTGTTTTCGGCATCCTCGCCGGCGCCGATGAAGACCTGCACGTGATGCGGCTCGGTGGCGGCAATCGCCGGCGCCTTGGACAGCGAGGAATTGTCGACCGGCACGTCACGAAAGCCGATAAGGACCTGGCCTTCCTCGGTGACGACATCCTTGATCACCTTCTTGAAGTGCTCGATCTGCTTTTCATCGCGCGGCATGAAGATGTGGCCGACGCCATATTCGCCGGCCGGCGGCAGGGTGATGCCCTGCGCGGCCATTTCCTCGCGGAAGAACCGGTCGGGGATCTGCACCAGGATGCCGGCGCCGTCGCCCATCAGCGGATCGGCCCCGACGGCGCCGCGATGCGTCAGGTTCTCGAGGATGAACAAGCCGTCCTTGACGATCTGGTGCGACTTCTGGCCCTTCATATGGGCGACGAAGCCGACGCCGCAGGCATCATGTTCGTTGCGCGGGTCGTAAAGACCTTGTTTCTTCGGCAGGCCGGAGGCGGATTTGGACATATTGGCCGTGGCGCGCACATTGGCAGCAGCGAACCGGTCAAATTCCATGGATGGCGTCTTCGTCATCATCTTTCCTCCTGTCGAAGCCCGCGGAGCCGCGGGCGGCTTTTCGTCCTGTGCCGCAACCAAAATAGGTCCGGCGCATGACAGCGCTGTTGCATGGTGAAGATCGGCCGCAGACATCTGCTTATCAAGGAAAGCAAACCGTCGCGTTCCGCGCCTGCCATTCGCCCTCCGCGCAACGCCCTTGAGGCTTGACGCTCGGAAGAACTATAGCGTGAAAAGCCGTCCGTTCCAGGGCTTTCGGCGCCTCTTCGGCCGTTCGGGCCAAAATAGGACAGCAACACTGTCCTAATTCATCTGCTCTATGCCAGAAAGCATTCGGGTCCGCAAGAGCGCGTCCTCAAAAAACGTCATTTTGCGACGGAAGATTACCGGATCGGTCGCCACCGCGAAATAAAATTACGAAAAAGATGATCATTTTGTTTATTGATTGCGTAGTTCAATTTCTGTGATGTGTCATGGGCAACAGCCTTGATCCTGTGAAGCTTTGGCGTAATCTCCGCCTCGGCCCTGTCAAACCCTTCCTTTGCATCGGTTCCCCTCATGTTCTTTGCTTCCGATAACTGGGCCGGCGCCCATAGATCCATTGCCGAACGTCTGCTGGCGGAATCGGCCGGTTTTGCCGCCGCCTATGGCGCCGGCGATCTCGACAAGAAGGTCGAGGCTCGTTTCTCCGAAGTCTTCGAGCGCGAGGTTTCGGTATTCTTCGTCGCCACCGGCACCGCCGCCAACTCACTGTCGCTGGCAAGCGTCCAGCGCCCCGGCGGTATCACCTTCTGCCATTCGGAGGCGCATGTGATCGAGGATGAATGCGGCGCGCCGGAATTTTTCTCCGGCTCCGCCCGCCTCGCCGCCGTCGACGGCGAGGCCGGCAAGATCGATCCGGCCAAGCTTTCCGCAAAAATCGCACACTTTCCGGAGGACGCCCTCCGTCAAGGACGCGCCAGCGCCGTGACCATCACCCAGGCAACCGAGATCGGCACCGTCTATTCCCTTCCCGAGATCGGCGAGATCGCCGCCATAGCAAGGAAACGTAACCTGCCGCTCCACATGGACGGCGCCCGTTTTGCCAACGCGCTGATCGCCCTTGGCGCGACGCCGGCCGAAATGACCTGGAAGCGCGGCGTCGACATGCTGTCCTTCGGCGGCACCAAGAATGGCTGCTGGTGTGCGGAAGCGATCGTCTTCTTCGATCCGGATCGCGCCCGGGAAATGCCCTTCATCCGCAAGCGCGCCGCCCAGCTCTTTTCCAAGTCGCGTTTCATCGCCGCCCAGTTCGATGCCTATTTCGAAAACGGCCTCTGGCTTGATCTCGCCCGTCATTCGAACGGCATGGCCAGCCGCCTGCGCGCCGGTATCGGCGCCAGCAACGCCGCCCGCCTTGCCTGGCCGACCGCTTCCAACGAAGTCTTCGCCGTCGTCAGCAAACATGCGGCAAAAACCGCCGAGGAAAAGGGCGCAAAATTCTACGAGTGGCCGGTCCCGGCGGCAACGCCCGAACTGGTTTCCGAGAACGAAACCCTGATCCGCCTCGTCACCAGCTTCGCGACGACGGAAGCGGACGTGGATGGCTTTCTGAAGTGCCTGGCCGCCTGACCGCCTCCGAGCCTGCCTGCCGCAGGCCTTTCGGCGACGCAGTGGCTCACGCCGACCTCAGCCCTCTCACTTTCTGCAGAATATCGTCCGAAAGGGCGGCGACCAGCGCCTGATCCGCCCCCTTGCGCGGCACCAGCACGAATTCCACGCCCTCCAGCAGCGGAAGCTTTGCCGCAGCGATCTCTTTCAGCCCCGAAGGCGCCATGCTGCGCGGCTGCACCAGCACGCCCATCCCGGCCCGCGCCGCCGCCGTCAGCCCGCTGAGGCTCCCACAGGTGCAGACGATCCGCCACGCCACGCCGTTTCGCGCCAGCGCTTCCAGCGCGATCGCCCGTGTGACGCTCGGCGGCGGAAAGGCGATCAGCGGCAAAGGGCCGGAGGCCAGCACACGTTCAGGATCGCGCGCCAGCCAGACGAGCGGTTCGCGATAGACCAGTTTTCCACGGGCATCGCCGAGCCGGCGCTTGGCGAGCACCAGATCGATTTCGCCATTGTCCTGCATCTCGTAGAGGACGCCGGATAGCGCCACCGTCAGTTCCAGATCGACGGAGGGATGCGACCGAACGAAATCCTCCAGCACGGCCGGCAGCTGGCTGGTGACGAAATCCTCCGACACGCCGAGCCGCAGGCGGCCGCGCAGGCTGTTGCCCCGAAACAGCGACTGCACCTGCCCTTCGATCGAAAGCATGCTGCGCGCATGCGACAGCAGTGCCTCGCCATCGCCTGTTAAAATGACCTTATGCGTGTCACGTGCCAGGAGCTTGCGGCCGAGTGCCGCCTCCAGGCGCTGGATGTGCTGGCTGACCGTAGACTGGCCGAGACCGAGCCTTTCCGCAGCCAGCGTGAAGCTGCTCATCTGTTCGACGGCGACGAAACTGCGCAGTTGCGAAAGGTCCAGCATGATCCAGCTTCTTGATAACTGTTATTTCTTGCATCGTGGATCATAATGGACGACAAAACAATGACTATCTGTCACGCCGCGAGACCGCCATGCGCCGCTTTTTGCCTGATACGTTTACGACCCTGCTGGTCTGCACCGTCATTCTCGCCTCGCTATTTCCGGCGAGCGGCACATTCGCAGGTTATTTCGGCATCGCCACCGATCTTGCCATCGCCGCCCTGTTCTTTCTGCACGGCGCCCGCCTTTCGCGTGATGTCGTCATAGCAGGCCTGTTGCACTGGCGCCTGCATCTCGTCATCCTGCTGACCACCTTCGGCATCTTCCCCTTGCTTGGTCTCGGCCTCGGCTTCATCCCCGACACGATCCTGCCGCAGCCGCTCTACCTCGGCATTCTCTTCCTCTGCGTGCTGCCGTCGACGGTGCAGTCGTCGATCGCCTTCACCTCGATGGCTGGCGGCAATGTGCCTGCTGCCATCTGCTCCGCCTCGGCCTCCAACATTTTCGGCATGTTCCTGACGCCGCTGCTGGTCGGCCTGCTCTTTTCCGTCGGCGGCCATGGCGGCTTTTCCTTCGACGCATTGCAGCAGATCCTGTTGCAGCTGCTTGCCCCCTTCATCGTCGGTCAAATCCTGCAGCCCTGGATCGGCGACTGGATTCGCGCCAAGAAGAAGATTTTGATGCCCGTCGACCGCGGCTCGATCCTGATGGTGGTCTATCTCGCCTTCTCGACGGCGGTGGTGGAGGGCCTGTGGCACACCTTCTCGATCACCGACATCGCCGTCGTCATTATCGCCGATATGGTTCTCCTCGGAATCGTGCTGGTGCTGACAATGTTCAGCAGCCGCCGGCTCGGCTTCAACAAGGCCGACGAGATCACCATCACCTTCTGCGGCTCGAAGAAGAGCCTTGCAAGCGGTGTGCCGATGGCAAACGTCATCTTTTCAGGCCAGTCGATCGGCGCGATCGTGCTGCCACTGATGCTCTTCCATCAGATCCAACTGATGGTCTGCGCCCTCATCGCCCAGAAATACGCCGCCGCCGCGGCCCGCCGCGCAACGGAAAAGGAAATAGACGAAGCCGCCAGTCCGGCCTGAACCTATTGCCGCAATAAAAAACGGCGCCCCGATCGGAGCGCCGTTTTTTTCTTAACGGATGTGATTAGCCGTTGATGACTTGCGCTTCGATGGCCTTCGGAGCCTCGACCGGCTCTGCGGCAATCGCAATCTTGCGGGGCTTCATGGCCTCGGGAATGTTGCGCAGAAGGTCGATATGCAGCAGGCCGTTCTTCAGCGAAGCGGCAGTCACCTCGACATGGTCGGCAAGCTGGAAGCGGCGCTCGAAGGCGCGCTTGGCGATGCCGCGATAGAGGAATTCGCCATTTTCGGCAGGTTCCTCGGCCTTTTCACCCTTCACGGACAGCACATGGGCGTGGGCTTCGATCGAAAGTTCGGTCTCGTCGAAACCGGCAACCGCCATGGTGATCCGATAGGTGTTTTCACCGGTGCGCTCGATATTATAGGGCGGATAGGTCTGGGCCTGCTCCGGCTGGGCGAGGCTGTCGAGCATGGTGAAGAGCCGGTCGAAACCGACGGTCGAGCGATAGAGCGGAGAGAAGTCTACGTGACGCATGATGTCCTCCTGTGGAAGCGACGTGTTGCGATAAAATGCCCCTGAAACCCCATCTTTGGCGGTCTCGGGACGGTTGCGCGGGCCCTCTTCGGCACCCGCAAAAAGGAGATGGTGATGGGATTTGACGAGTTCAAGACCCTCCCGAAATTGCCCGGCCGGCCCGTGAACCCCGCATGAACGGCCGGTTCGGAGCGCATTCAGGCGCCGGCGCCTAGAGATCGCAGCGTCGGGTGAATCTGGTCCCGATGGCTGAAGTGCATCGTCCCTTCTTCTTCAGCCTCAAACTCGGCCGGCTGTGAGCACCCTCATGCTCCTGCCGGCCCTTTTCGCGCTTTGCAGACTTGCGGACGCCGCCGCTTTCCAAGCCGGGTGCCATGCGTTATCCCTGATGCGAAGCACTCAGCAGCGGCGCATTGGCAAAGTCATGGATCAGGTTCTCTATTCGACGCCCGACAATCCCGCCCCGGAAAACCGCACGGAAGGGTTCTTCGAAACCCATGACGGCCACCGGCTGCGTTATGCCGTTTTTCGCTCCGGCGCCCAGGTCGCCAAGGGCACGGTCGTCATCCTGCACGGCCGCAACGAATATATTGAGAAATATTTCGAGACGATCCGCGACCTGACGGCCAAAGGTCTCTGGGTCGCCACCTTCGATATGCGCGGCCAGGGCGGTTCTGGACGGCTCCTGAAGCGGCGCAACCACGGCCACATCCGCCGCTTCGGCGATTACGAACGTGATCTCGACACCTTCCTCGAAAAGGTGGTGCTGCCGGATACCCGCCTGCCCTTCTACCTGCTCGCTCATTCCACAGGCGGGTTGATCGCGCTCTCGGCCGCGCCCTATCTCAACACCCGTATCGATCGCATGGTGCTGTCGGCGCCCTTTATCGGCCTGACCGGCCAGTCGGCCTCGCCCCGCGTCATCCGCGCCCTGGCCGGCGCGTTGACGGCAATCGGTCTTGGTTCCTTGCCGCTGACCTCGAAGCTGAAGGAACCGGATTTCCGCGACAACCCGCTGACCTCGGACGAAACCCGCTTTGAGCGCAATGTCGCGATGATGAAGGCGCATCCCGAGCTGACGCTCGGGCCGCCGACGGCCCGCTGGCTGACCGAGGCTTTCCGCACGATGGACCGGGTCACCTCGCCCTACCATCTCTTCTCCATCACCATCCCGACCATCGTCATCGCTCCGACGCGTGACGGTGTCGTGCCCTACACAGCGCAGGAGCGGCTCTCGCGTTATTTCCGCGCCGGCCAGCTGATCCCGATCAACGGCGCCCGCCACGAGATTCTCCAGGAACGGGATACCTACCGCGCGGCCGCCCTTGCCGCCTTCCACGCCTTCATTCCCGGCAGTGACGCCGAGGAAAACCAGGATGTCGCCGCCCTCGGCACATGAATGGGTTTAGCCCTGCGGATCCGGATCAACGCTGCAGGATGGCGATCGCCTGCTCGTAGACGGCCCGGCTGCCGGCGGCGATGATCGAGCCGCCGTTCTCAGGCCGCCCGCCGTCCCAGGTGGTGATGATGCCGCCCGCCCCTTCGATGACCGGAATGATACCGCCGACGTCATAGGGCTTCAGACTGTTTTCGATGACGAGATCGATATGGCCGGCGGCAAGCAGCGCATAGGCATAGCAGTCGCATCCATAGCGGAAGAGCCGCACCTGGCCCTCGATCTCCCGGTATTTTTCCATCTCCGTGCCGGCGAAGAGATGCGGCGAGGTGGTGAACAGGATGGCGTTCGAAAGCGTCTCGCACTGGCGCGTCGTCAGCCGCCGTTCGCCCTCCGGCCCGCTATAGATCGAACCATTCTGATCGGCGAAATAACGCTCGCCGGTAAAGGGCTGTTCGATCATGCCCATGATCGCTCGGCCCTCTTTCTGCAGACCGATCAGCGTCCCCCACACCGGCAGGCCTGATATGAAGGCGCGCGTGCCGTCGATCGGATCGATCACCCAGACATAGTCGCGGTCGAGCCCGATATTACCGTGCTCCTCGCCGAGAATGCCATGGTCGGGAAAACTCTCTTCGATCAGGGCCCGGATGGCAAGTTCGGCCGCCCGGTCACCCTCCGTCACCGGATCGAATCCGGAGGAAAGCTTGTTGGTGACGTCGAGGCCCGAGCGGAAACGCGGCAGCGTCTCGGCCTTGGCGGCCTCCGCCAGACGGTTGAAGAACGAGCGGTCAGGAAGCATGGTCGATCCGTTTGCTGGCGGGCGTGGTGCTTTCATAGCGAAAAGCAGCGGGAATGCAAACGGGAGCCGTTCGGCCGAACTGCCCAAAGATATCGCAGCGCAATATATTGCTTGACATTTGTGCAACGCAATAGTAGCCTCCTTCGTACAGTCTTATGACTGTAAATACCCTCCTTGGGTGTTTCCTCCCTAGACTTAGCCGCGCTTACAAGCGCGGTTTTTTTTGGCGGCGAAGACCGGCCGGATAATGTCGGTGAAATCGACTGAGCTATTCGGCGGCCAGCGCCCGATCGCCGGCGAATTTCTCGACATAATCCGCCATCTGCTGCATGAAACCCGTGACCGCCTCGGCCACCGCGGCGAAGTCAGCGCGTTTTTCCAGCGTCACCTCGTCGACATAGATCGCCCGGTTCACTTCGATCTGCAGCGCATGCAGCCCGCGCGAGGGCCGGCCGTAATGTTCGGTGATGAAGCCGCCGGCATAGGGCTTGTTGCGGATTGCCGCGAAACCCATTTCCTCGAGGATGGCGATGGCGGCGCGCGAAAGTTCAGCCGATGCACTGGTGCCGTAGCGATCGCCGATGATGAAATCGGGCCGTGCGGTATAGCCGGCGACACGCACATTGCCGGGCATCGAGTGGCAGTCGATCAGCACGCCGAAGCCGAACTGCACATGCGTCCGCGCGATCAGCCGCCGTAGCGTCGCATGATAGGGCTTGTAGACCGCTTCGACCCGGTCGAGCCCCTCCTGCACCGGCAGCCGCCGCGCATAGATCTCCATGTTCTCGGCGACGATACGCGGAATGGTGCCGAGCCCGCCGGCGACCCGCAGCGAATTGACATTGGCATAGGGCGGCAGTAGCCCGTCGAACATCCGCGGGTCGAGCTCGTAGGGCTCGCGATTGACGTCGAGATAGGCGCGCGGAAAGTTGGCGGCGAGAAGCGGTGCGCCGAGTGCCACGGCCGAGCCGAAGAGCTCGTCGACATAATGATCCTCGGAACGGCGGATGGCGATGCCCTCGAGCCTGGACTGGGCGATAAATTCCGGTGGATAAATACGGCCGCTATGCGGGGAGTTGTAGACGAAGGGAATGGTCTGCGACACGGGCTCATGAACCTCAAAAAGCTCGTATTCGCGTATCTCCGGCACTTTCGGCCCTCTTTACCATGTCATGAACTGGCTGCTGTGCCCATGTTGCCAGTTGCCCGGCCCCAAGTCCATACTATGTAGGAGGGATGCGGCCGCGCACAGGCAATTCACCGGTTGTTTACCGGGTCAAGACTAGTGTAAACGCTTGGCAGCCCACCAAAACTTATTGATCAGCGGTCTGGATTGATGACTCAGAAGATACTTCTCGCAGAAGACGACAACGACATGCGCCGCTTCCTGGTGAAAGCGCTCGAAAAGGCCGGTTACAAGGTCCTTTCCTATGACAATGGCGCCAGCGCCTACGACCGGCTGCGCGAGGAGCCGTTTTCCCTGCTGCTGACCGATATCGTCATGCCCGAGATGGACGGCATCGAGCTGGCGCGCCGCGCCACCGAACTCGACCCCGACCTGAAGGTGATGTTCATCACCGGCTTTGCGGCCGTGGCGCTGAACCCTGATTCGAAGGCGCCGAAGGATGCCAAGGTCCTTTCTAAGCCTTTCCACCTGCGCGATCTCGTCGACGAGGTCAACAAAATGCTTGCCGCATAAGGCTTGCCGGGTGGCGTGTCACAAAACTGAAAAAAGCCTATTGACGGCTCCGAAGGTTTTGTGATCTATGCGCCGCCATCGGATGGGCGTGTAGCTCAGCGGGAGAGCACTACGTTGACATCGTAGGGGTCACAGGTTCAATCCCTGTCACGCCCACCATCCGATCTCCTTGCCCCACGAGGGGTTTTCGCCAAACCGCTGATTGGTGAATTGTTCCCGGTTATCTTCTTTACCACTGCCGATGCCGGATCTTCGTCGCTTCTGGCGCATGCGACATAGCGTCGATCGCTGGTCCGCTGCCAGTGAGACTTTGAGCCCGACATCCGCACGTCCGCACAAAGCGCGCTGGTCAGGTTGAGCCGATTCACGCAGATTGCGATTATCTGCGCTCGCATATGAGAACGCGCTCATTCGAGCATCAATTGCATACCACTCACGAGCCCTCAGCCCTTCGTTGTTTGTGACGGACAGATGACGAGTTTGTGACAAAACGCGTGTTATTTCAGCAACATAACCATGCCGGCCTGCTGTCATGATTGATATCGTTGTTGCGGCGCAGCATCCCCTATGTAAGTTCCGCGGCGAGGCAGGCGCCAAGCCAAAAGGCGCCGCTTCGCTCACACGGGGTGAAGATCCGTAGGGACTGCCGATGGCAACGGTCTTCATCCTCTTGCATCTGAACTGGAGGTTATTCCATGAACATCAAGAGCCTTCTTCTCGGCTCCGCTGCTGCTCTCGCAGCAGTATCCGGCGCCCAGGCTGCTGACGCTATCGTTGCTGCCGAGCCGGAACCGGTTGAATATGTTCGCGTCTGCGACGCTTACGGCACCGGCTATTTCTACATCCCGGGCACCGAAACCTGCCTCAAGATCAACGGCTATATCCGTTTCCAGGTTGACGTCGCTCCGAACGCCAGCTCGATCGGCGCCAGCGGCGGCGGTTCTGTCGCCAACGACTCGGATTGGGACGCCCGTACGCGCGGCCAGGTTCAGTTCACCGCCAAGAGCGACACCGAATACGGTCCGCTGACCGGCGTCATCGTCATGCAGTTCAATGCTGACAACGCCTCTGCCCAGAAGGCTCAGCTCGACTCCGCTTACCTCGACATCGCCGGCTTCCGCGCTGGTCTGTTCTACAGCTGGTGGGACGACGGCCTCTCCGGCGAAACCGACGACATCGGCTCGCCGGTCACGCTGCATAACTCCATCCGTTATCAGTACGAAACCGACGCCTTCTACGCCGGCATCAGCGTCGACGAGCTGGAAGACAGCCCGTTCTACAACGGCGAAACCGCAAACAACGTCGGCGTTGCCGTCGGTCTCGGCGGCAAGGCCGGTGCCTTCAGCTACCAGATCACTGCCGGTTACGACACCGACAACGAAGAAGGCGCCATCCGGGCCATGGGTACGGTTGCTGTCGGCCCGGGCACGCTCGGCCTCGCAGTTGTCTACGCAACGAACCCGAACGCCTATTACAACAAGGCTGAATGGGCAATCGCTGCCGAATACGCCATCAAGGCGACTGACAAGCTGAAGATCACCCCGGCTGTTCAGTACTACGACAACTACGGTGTCACTGCCGGCGAGTTCAACGACGACGTCAGCGCCTGGAAGGCCGGCGTAACGATCGACTACCAGATCGTCGACAACCTCGCAGCCAAGGTCTCGGTTCAGTACCTCGATCCGGACAATGCTGCTGACGTAACCTCGGGCTACTTCCGCCTGCAGCGCGCGTTCTAATAAAAGGGCTGCTGGCGACTTGCTACGGCGCTGTGTGCCGGCAGCTACAAATTCCTGATCCGACTGACCTCCGATCGGGAAAGAATGGGCCTGGACTTCCCTGCCTAGGCCCATTCCCCTTGACCAGAATGTGTCCAAGACGGCAGGCGCTCTATCAGCGCCTTGCCACCGCCATGCCGCATCTGTTCGTTGTCGATGCTCCGCATCCCAACCCATCGCCGACCCTTGTGACCGCTTCCCGAGCCAGCCCGGCCGCCGATGGAAACTTTCCGCCTCGGGGAACAACAGAACCAAATTTCGGACACAGAGCCGTGCCATGGCCGAACCGAGGATGAGGTGGTGATTCGCCTCGCCAGCACATGGGGTTTGAGATCGAAATGAAATTATCCGCGCCTGTTGCCGCCGCAATTTTTTCCGCCGCCCTCGCCTTGCCGGCCGCTGCAGCGCCAGCGTCTCCTGCCGAGACGTTTCCAGGCGCGCCCGGCGTCATCACGCTCTCCGGCAAATGCGCCAAGCTTGTCGTCGCCAAGTTCGACGCCACCAAGGGCTGCAAGAACGAACTCGCCAGCGTCACGCTGGTCAATGGCCTGGTGACCTTCATCTTCACGTCGGACGGCAAGGCGCTCGGCTTTCAGGGCGATGGCAGCGGCATCAAGCCCGCTTCCAACGGCAATGCCCGCCTGCCGCTCAGCCTCGTCACCACAGGCGTCGGCAATAAGATGACCGGGGAGGTTAAGGTCGCTGGCTTCTGCACCTTCGGCAATCCCTATGCCGGCAAGCCGATTGCGATCGAATGTACGGCCGAAAGCAAGGATTCCTCGTTTACCGGCAGCTTCCGCACCGGCGGCAAGCTGGTGAAAAAGGGAAAGTAGAGCAATCCCGGCAAAAGGGCGCAGCGGTTTAGCGTCCGGGATTGTGTGAAAATGTTCTAGCCGTCAGGCGCACCACGCACCGCCGGCAGCGCCTGGCTTGCGCGCCAGCCCTTCATTGATCAGCTGCGCGCCGAACGAGCGCCCGTCGCGCGAGACAACACGCGGCGCTCCGGATGGCTCAGCCTTGCCCGCAGCATTTATGGTGAAGGGACCGGCGTTCAGAAGGGCCAGCAGCCGAGACTTTGCGGCAAAGGCCACCCTACGTTCGCCGTCACATC
Source organism: Rhizobium redzepovicii (assembly GCF_019793435.1). Taxonomy (GTDB): domain Bacteria; phylum Pseudomonadota; class Alphaproteobacteria; order Rhizobiales; family Rhizobiaceae; genus Rhizobium; species Rhizobium redzepovicii. Next base: position 193,658 of record NZ_JAILYH010000008.1, read on the forward strand.
GCGCCTGGTAGACGACCGGGCTTGCCATATCGGCGATCACGATCTTCTCCCCCTTGTACCAGAAGACGCCGCCATCGCCGACGCAGTTGATATGGGCGCCTTGCCCGCAATAACCAAAAGCGATTGTCCCGGTTTCCGGATTGGCGGGGGTAAGTGGAGACGGCACCGCCTTGCCCGGCTGGACGGCTGGCGTCGGGATGGTCGCCGGCGGCAGCAGCTGCGATTGCGGCGCCGGCGGTACGGCTTTCGGCGTGGGTGTGGCAAGCGCCACCTGCTTCGGCGGCACGTCCTTCCTGGCGGCAGGTCTACGCTCCGCCGTTTCGCGCGCCACCGGCGCCGATTGCCGGGCAAACATCGGCTGGATGCTCCTCCAATGGTCATGGGCGACGATGCCGCCGATCGCGGCAATGCCGATCACCGCCCAGGGCAGCAATCCGCCACCGCTGCTGCGCGCTTTGCTCTTTCCTCTCGCCGGCGCCTTGCGGCGGCCGCGTGTCGCTGTCTTGGCCATCTGTCCGAATCCCGTGAGGCCGGGATTATCGCCGCCCAATCCTTTCTGAAAGGTTGGCGCCGCGGCACGACGATGCCGGGTTCGCCGATCTTTCATGCGAATACCAGCCGGCTTGGGAGAAGCGCTGCGTGGAATCCACGCGAATGAGTGAAAAAAGCCGAACAAATCTAGCGCTCAGACGTTAGCCAGCGAAAAATTCATCCGTTGTAGGAAAATCCATGGATCTGATCATCGCCGACATGATACCGGCGTCGCGTATCCACTATCCCATCATCTTTGCCCGCCTGCTCGGTGCCATCGTCTTCGGCGGGTTGATAGGCTTCGAGCGTGAGGCACGCGACCGCCCGGCAGGCTTCCGCACCCATATTCTGATCAGTCTTGCCGCTGCCCTCTTCGCCATCATTTCGATCGAGGCGGTGCACATGCCGGGGTTTGCCGATGACGAGCAGGTGCGGATCGACCCGCTGCGCGTCATCGAAGCCGTGACCGCCGGCGTCGCCTTCCTTGCCGCCGGCATGATCGTCTTTGCCAGGGGCCGGGTGCACGGGCTGACGACGGGGGCCGGCATGTGGCTTTCCGGCGCGATCGGCCTTGCCATGGGTTTCGGATATTGGCCGATCGCCTTCTTCACGACGTTGGCTGCCATTTGCGTGCTCTTCGCCTTCGGCAAGCTCGAACACCGATTCGGCTACAATTCCGCCCGGCGCGCCGATCGGGACAAAGAGCAGTAGAAAACGAAACGCCCGGCATATGCCGGGCGTATATCATTGCGCCTGTCTGTTTCGTCATTCGGAGCGTGCGGCCGGAGCATCGCTTGTCCCAACCGGCGCCGGGCCGCCGGAGGCGGTAAGCGGCTTCTGGCGTTTGCCGATATCAATGCGCTCTTCCGCCGCCTCGCGCACGGCCTGCCATTCGTTTTCGTGCCTGATAAAAATCTCGCGGGGCACAAAGTTGATCGTCATATTGTTTCTCACCCTGTTTCAATTCTGCGGTAAGCCGCGCCAAGCAGGCTTGCGCAATGCCGGTTATTTCTTGCTTTCTGCATTACCCTTGATGTCGGGACCACCCTTGGAAAGATCCGCACCGGTAACGTGGGCTGGCACGTGAATGTCGTGGTAGACGCCCGGGGTCAGAGTCAGGTCGACATGATGCGGCGGCAGCACCTGCGCCTTCTGCATGCGGTTCGGCTTCGCCCGCTTCATGCGGTCGGACGCCTCCGTGCGTTTGTCGGGAACATGGGTCGAAGTGTGCATCATCGGCCTCCTTTTTAAGCTCAACCAGTGTCTAACGAGCAGGCACCGGGATGGTTCCAAAAAAACACTTCGTCTCCGTGCGGCCGCCGGCCTTGACTGCCTCGCGAAGTTGATTACCTATGGCCTGTCCCCAGCCTTCCAGACATCGGCTGCGGGTAATTTTGGTGCCGGGCCCCTCTGGCGAGAGTTTTTACGGCGCTCTCGTGATGTCGGTACCGCCTGCAGCTTAGCCGGCGGATTTTTCATCGATGAACAAGATCACCATGCCTTATCCGCATGCCCGTTGTGGCATGCCGCGCTCCTCCCTCTCCACCATGATTTGCGGCCGCGAGGTGCGGCCATGAACCAGCCCGCGACCCACCACTCCTCGCTCAGCTATTTCCGCTGGGCCTTCATCGTCACTGCCCTCGGCCTACTTCTCGGCGCCGTGCTCGGCTGGCAGACGACAGGCACGATCGGCGGCATGGCGACCGTCTTCTTCATCTGCACCGTGCTTGCGGTCCTTGAGATCTCGCTCTCATTTGACAATGCCATCGTCAACGCCAACAAGCTGAAGGAGATGACACCGGCCTGGCAGAAGCGATTCCTCACCTGGGGCATCATCATCGCCGTCTTCGGCATGCGCATTGTCTTTCCGCTGGCGATCGTTGCGATCGCGGCACGGATCGGCCCCTGGGATGCGCTTGTGCTTGCGGCCCGTGAGCCGGAAGAATATGCCCGCATCATGAATGACGCGCATCTGCCGATCGCAGCCTTCGGCGGCACCTTCCTGATGATGGTCGGCCTCAGCTACTTCTTCGACCACGAGAAGAAAATCCATTGGTTCCGAGGCCTGGAAAAAGTGATGGCGCGCTCAGCCACCATCAGGGGCATCGAGATCGCTTTCGTTCTGGCGCTGATGCTGGTTTTCTCCTGGCTGATCGGCGGCGAGCAGGCGAGCGTCTTTGTCCATTGCGCCATCTACGGGCTGCTCACATTCCTGGCGGTCGAGGTGGTGGGTGAACTGCTCGATGCCTCGCAACAGACGATGAGTGCTGCCGCCAAGGGCGGCCTCGGCGCCTTCATCTACCTCGAGGTGCTGGATGCCAGCTTCTCCTTCGACGGCGTCATCGGCGCCTTTGCATTGACGCAGAACCTCTTCGTCATTGCGATCGGCCTCGGTATCGGCGCCATGTATGTGCGCTCGATGACGATCATGCTGGTGGAGAAGGGGACACTTGCCGAATACCGCTATCTCGAGCACGGCGCCTTCTACGCCATCCTGATCCTCTCGGTAATCATGTATGCGCAGACCCTGGTGCACATCCCCGAGGTTATCACCGGGCTCGGCGGCGCGACGCTGATCGGTCTGTCGCTCTGGTCTTCCATTCGCCACAACAGGCGCGAGCGGGTGGAGGATCATGCCAACCGGCAGAAAGAGCTTCACGCCTGACGATTGCAATGCATTTAGAAACAGAGTCGCAGCGCTTGGCGTTGCGGCCTTCCCTTTGGACAAAAATAAAGCCCGCGACCAATCGGTTGCGGGCTAATTCATTCATGCATCGCTTCCAGCTTGTTAGCGGGAAACATGACCGAAGGAGACCGGGTTGATGCCGAGTTCCCTCAGGTCGCTGGCACGCGGCCGGCGGCCGGCTTCAACGGCGGCGCTGACAGCATTTGCGGCGCCAAGCACTGCAAATGCGCGACCGAAGAAACCTGTGCGGACTGAATTGCGGATGGCGGACATTGTCCATTTCCTCTTGTTTTGATTGACCCCTTATAGATGATATCGCGCAGGTCGCCCCACAATGCTCAGAAAATCACCGCAGCCATGCAAAAACAGAAGGCCGGCGCATGTTTCCATGGCCAGCCTTGAGGGAGGGGTAATGTCGTCTTTTTAGTCTTCGTTTGCAGCCAGCTGCGACAGCACCTGGCCGCGACCGCGAATCCGCAGGATCAGCGGGATGAGAAAGGCGGCCGCCGCAACGATCAGCAGTCCGGCGGCGATCGGCGACATCACCAGCGTCGTGACGTCGCCTTGGCTGATCGCCAGCGCACGGCGCAGCTGCTGCTCGGCCAGCGGCCCGAGGATCAGGCCGACGACGGCAGGCGCAATCGGATAGCCGAAGAGCCGCATGAGATAGCCGAGCAAGCCGAAGGCGAGCAGCATGCCGAGTTCGAACACCGACGGATTGGCGCCGATCGTCCCAAGTGTCGCAAACAGCAGGATGCCCGCGTAAAGCCAAGGCTTCGGAATCGTCAGCAGCTTTACCCAGAGCCCGATCATCGGCAGGTTCAAGACCAGCAGCATCGCATTGGCGATGAGCAGGCTGGCAATCAGCCCCCAGACGAGCTGCGGATTGGTGGCAAACAGCAGCGGCCCCGGCTGCAAGCCGTATTGCTGGAAGCCGGCAAGCATGATGGCCGCGGTTGCCGTCGTCGGCAGGCCGAGGGTCAGAAGCGGCACCAGCGTGCCAGCGGCCGACGCGTTGTTGGCAGCCTCTGGACCGGCCACGCCTTCGATCGCGCCATGGCCGAACTCCTCCGGGTTCTTCGCCAGCCGCTTTTCGGTGGCATAGGAGAGGAAAGTGCCGATTTCAGCGCCGCCCGCCGGCATCGCGCCGATCGGAAAGCCGATCAAGGTGCCGCGCAGCCAGGGCTTCCAGGACCGCGCCCAGTCCTCAGCCGTCATCCACAACGAACCCTTGACCGCCTCGACCTTCTCGGCGATGCGGTTGCCCTGCGCGGCGATATAAAGCGTCTCGCCGATCGCAAACATCGCCACCGCAAGCGTCGTCACCTCGACACCGTCGAGCAGGTCGGGAATGCCGAAGGAAAGCCGCGCCTGCCCCGTCTGCTGGTCGATGCCGACCATGGCGAGCGCGAAGCCGATGAACAGCGCCGTCAAACCCCTAAGGGCTGAATCGCCGAAGGCCGAGGAGACGGTGACGAAGGCAAGCACCATCAGCGCGAAATATTCGCGCGGCCCGAAGACCAGCGCCAGCTTGACAATATAAGGAGCAATGAAGGCGAGCCCCAGCGTCGCAATCAGGCCGGCGACGAAGGAGCCGATCGCCGCTGTCGCCAGCGCCGGTCCGCCGCGCCCGGCGCGCGCCATCTTGTTGCCCTCGAGCGCCGTGACGATCGAGGCGCTTTCACCCGGCGTGTTGAGCAGGATCGAGGTCGTCGAGCCGCCATACATGCCACCATAATAGATGCCGGCGAACATGATCAGCGAGCCGCCGGGATCGAGCTTGTAGGTGACGGGCAACAGCAGCGCCACGGTGAGTGCCGGGCCGATGCCGGGCAGCACGCCGACGGCGGTGCCGAGCGTCACGCCGACCAGCGCATAAACCAGGTTCATCGGCTGCATCGCAACCAGGATACCCTGCCATAGGAATTCGAATGTGCTCATCTTGGTGTCCCAAGCAGCGTTCCCGACCATGTAATTTCGAGGTCAGGCGCCGCGTAAAATCAAAAGAGCTGACAGCGCGTCCGCGCGATCAGAAGAACAGATGTTCGAGCGGGCCGGCCGGCAGCGTCAACTGCAGCAGCTGCGAGAAAATCGCCCAGACGACGAAGCTGAGGACGATGCCAAGCGGCAGCGAGAACCAGAGCTTGCGTTTGCCGAAACCGCGAGCCGTCAGTGCGAAGAGGATGCCGGTGGCAATCGAGAAACCGGCGACACGCAGCAGCAGCATCTGGCCGGCAAGACCAGCGACGATCCAGATGACGGGCGCCACTTCCTGCCGGTCGCGCTCCGGAAACTCGCCGCGCCAGGCTTCGGCGACGGTCCAGACCCCGAGACAGAAGAGGCCGAACGCCACCACTTGAGGCACCGTCGCCGGGCCGATGCGGTCGTATTGCGCGATCGTCTTCAGATGCGAGGCATCCCAGGCCATTACGCCGGCGACGACGAAGAGGAAAACGGCAATGATGAACGCCGCCCAATCAGGGCGGCGTGTGGTTGCCGAGGAGGTGTTATCCTCGCTCATTGAACAAGTCCGATATCTTTGAGAATGCCTTCGGTGGCGGAGACATCCTTTTCGAGCTGCGCCTTGAAGGCGTCGCCTGACAGATAGGTGTCGGCCCAGCCCTTGGTCTTCAGAGTTTCCTGCCAAGTGGCCGAGCTATGCAGCTTCTCGAAATCGGCGGTGACGCCTGCCACCTGCTCTGCCGACAAGCCCGGGGCTGCGGCAACCATGCGCCAGTTCTGGATGGTGACGTCGGTGCCGGCTTCCTTCAGCGTCGGGGCATCGACGCCGTCGATGCGCTTGTCGCTGGAGACGGCGAGAAGACGGAGCGTGCCGGATTTCACCTGCGATTCGAACTCGCTGTAGCTCGAGACGCCGGCTGTGACCTGGCCGCCGAGAATGGCGGCGAGCGCTTCACCGCCGCCGGAGAAGGCAACGTAGTTGATCTTCGTCGGATCGACGCCGGAAGCCTTGGCGATCAGGCCGACCGTGATGTGGTCGGTGCCGCCGGCCGAACCGCCGCCCCAGGAAACCGCGCCCGGATCCTTCTTCAGCGCCGCAACCAGATCGGCCATCGTCTTGATCTCGGAAGAGGCAGGAACGACGACGGCTTCATATTCACCGGTCAGACGCGCGATCGGCGTGACGTCCTTGAGCGTCACCGGCGACTTGTTGGTGAGGATCGCGCCGACCATGACATAGCCGCCGACGATCAGCGAATTCGGATTGCCGGCAGCCTGGCTGCTGAACTGTGCCAGACCGATGGTGCCACCGGCGCCCGGAACATTCTGGACCTGCACGTTGCCGGCGATCTTCTCCTGCTGCAGCGCCGTCTGCAGCGAACGGGCCGTCTGGTCCCAGCCGCCGCCGGGCGCAGCCGGCGCGATGATGGTGTAGTCGGCCGCATAGGCCGGCAGCGCGATGGTCGCGGCAAGAAGGGTTGCGATGAATGTGTGCTTCACGATGTGTCCTCCGTGGGCGGCTGAGCAAACCGCCTGTTATTCTTTAGGAATCGGGAGGAACGGCTGGCCAGCGGACGCAAGCGTCCTGAATGACGAGCAGAATACCTCCCAAGGCTTCAGCTCTCCGCCTCCACGGAGAAGAAGTAGCCAAAGCCACCACAACAAGCTGTCATTTAGCTGACATCGGTGAGATATCCAGGAGAAGGGGCCACTTTTTTGCCGTAATTGCCGGGCGCCGGTCTAAACTGGGGTCCTCTGTGTGGAGCGGCCGACCCCTGAAACGCTTCACTGCGCCCGCAACACCTCGTTCCAGTGTGCGATCAGCCGCGCCCGTTTCACCTGGTCGAGATAGACCATCAGCCCGGGGCTGACCGGCACCGGCCGCAGTTGGGCGCCGAGCAGTTCCTGCAGCGTATTGGCGGTATTTTCGCCAGCCACCTCGGGGCTGACGGCTGGGATCTGCAGCTCGCGCGCCATGATCGTCTGCCCTTCCCTCGACATGAAGAAGGTGAGATAGCGCCGGCCGAGCTCCGGCTCGGCCGCCGCCTGCGGCACCAGCCCGATCCGCGACATTACCACGGTATAGTCCTTCGGCAGTACGATGCCGACATCCGGATAGCGCGAGGCCCAGTCGGCCGCGTAGGAGCCGAGAATATTGTAGCCGAGCACGAAGCGCCCGTCGGCAACACGCTCCAGGATCGCCGAACTCGTCGAATAGAGCTTGACGCCGGCAGCCCCCATCGCTCCGATCACCGACCAGATATCGCCGAACTGCTCCTGGTCACGCGCCATGAACAGAAAACCGACGCCGGAGCGCTCGATATCGTAGGTGCCGATCCGCCCATAGACCTCGTTGCCCTTGCGGGTCAGGTAACCGACGAATTCCGCCCGCGAGCTCGGCACCGGCTCATGCACAAAACTCGGCTTGTGATAGACGAACACCGCCGGCTCGAAGGTCAGCGCATAGGCGGTGTTGCGCCAGTTCGCCCATTTCGGCCATGCAGCACTCATCGGCAGGTTGCTGACCTGCGCATATCCGTCATTGGACAGCTTCACCTGCAAGTCCATCGCCGAGGAAAAGGCAAAGTCCGCCGTCTTCTTGCCGGCATCCGTCTCACGGACGATCCGGTCGTAGATATCGCCGGTCAGCATGTCCTCGTATTTGACCGCGACGTCGGGATTGGCTTCCTGGAAACCCCGGATCATCGGCTGCGCCAACGGCTCGTCGAGCGAGGAATAAACCGTCAATACCGGCGCATCCGCATTGCCGGATTTCGCCGCATAGAAAGCCTGATCGGCCAGCGCAAAGCCCGGCCAGAACGCCAGCAGCAAGATGAAAACTCTCCTCATGCCGCAACAATGCCTCAGCATGCCGAGGGGAGCAAGGGCGGTGGAGCTAGGCGACGACCCATTCCATCAGCGCATTTTGTGCGTGCAGCAGGAAGGCCTTGGCGGCGCGACTTTGGCAAAGCGAATGCTCCATCGCCTCCGCCGTCACCTCCTGGCCGCGTGTCACCGGTGGACACGGCAGGAAGATCGCATCCTCTGGCAAGCGGTCGAGAATATCGGTCCCGATCCGGTAGCCGGCGAGCGCCTCCGAGACGGAATCCCCCGGCCATGAATCGGTGATGACGACGCCTGCATCCGATAGCTCGCCCATATCGGTGCTCGCGCGAAACCGCTCGTTGAGCAGGGCCGCATCACTTATGTGCCAGCGTTCGGGATAGACCTGCACCACCTTGATCGGCAATGCGATCGACGCCTCGACCCAGGAGCGGAGGATATTTGCGTCCGCCGCCACGCCAACGACCTTCAACCCGTCGATCGAGCCGCGCCGGCTCATAATATAGGCAAGATCACCGAGCGTCTCGCAAGGATGGTTGGAGCGTGTGCGTGCATTGATGACAGGCACCGGCGCGGCTATCGCCACCGCCTTCAATGTATTAAGCTCCTTCGTGCGGATCACCAGCATGTCGAACCAGTTGCCGAGATAACCCGCAAGATCGCCGGTTTCCTCCCTGGTATTGAAGCCGATCGGCACATGCACGCAGATACCGCCCATCGCCTGGACGCCGAGATCGAAGGCACTCGTATTGCGCCAGCCGCCGTCGTCGACAATCAGCGCGACGCGTTTTCCCGTAAGGCTCTGCGGCATTGCACGCTCATCCCAGGCTTCGGCGAGCTTGCCCGCGCGAGCGACAATCGATCGAAGCCCGGCCTCCGGAATATCATGAAACTCCAGAAAATGCCGGGCCGAACCTGTCATTCAAAATCTCCGTCGCGCACAAACGCCGCCCACAATAGCCGGCGCCGGTCTCGCAGCAACCGCGAATCACATTGTCGACGGTGTTGCATACCCTGGCCATCTTCCTCCCGGCCGTGCACATGGTTCACGCCTCCAAACCGATCAAGGGCCACTCGATCGAATACCGACCCCGAAGCATCGTCCAAAGCACATCACTCCGCTTTCTCCGATCATGATCGCCATTTCACCACAAAGGATTAGCGTCGAACGCCATCCTTCACCCATTCAGAGTATTGATGAAGATCGGCGACGCTATATGGTCGCGCTGCCGTGTCAAACCGTCGAAACCGCCCGAATTTTGTTATTCGTGGGACGACTCTACGCGACAAAAACTCTATAAAAAGCTAGGACTATTCTGGGAAGATCCATGGGAGGGGTCATGGAACGACGACTGAGCGCTATTCTCGCTGCGGATGTCGTTGGCTATAGCCGACTGATGGGCATTGATGTGGCCGGCACGCTGCAGGCGCTGAACCGCCACCGCTGCGAACTGGTCGACATTCGGATTTCGGACTACAAGGGCCGGATCGTCAAACTTACCGGCGACGGCATCCTTGCCGAATTCCAGAGCGTTGTGAATGCCGTCGCCTGTGCTGCCGAAATCCAGCGCAGCATGGCGGCCCGCAACGAGAACGTGCCCAAGGACGAACGCGTCGAATTTCGTATCGGCATCAATCTCGGTGATGTCGTGGTCGAGGACGGCGATATCTTCGGAGACGGCGTCAATCTTGCCGCCAGGCTTGAGCGTATCGCAGCGCCGGGCGGCATCGCCGTCTCGGCCTCGGTACGCGATCAGGTCGGCGCGCGCCTCAATCTCGGCTTCGAGTTCATCGGCGAGCATATGCTCAAGAACATCCGGCAGCCGGTTCAGGTCTATACCGTCACCCTGGCGCCGCCCTCCTCGGCGAAATTGGTCGCGCAGAACCGCAATACCTGCTTCATCGCCGTGCTGCCCTTTACCAATATGAGCGGCGATGCCGACCAGGACTATTTCTCCGACGGCATCACCGAAGACATCATCACCGATCTCTCCAAGATCTCCAGCCTGCACGTGGTGCCGCGCAATACCATCTTCACCTACAAGGGCATATCGGTGAAGGTGAAACGGCTCGCCCAGGAACTTGGCGTGCGCTACGTGCTCGAGGGAAGTGTGCGCATTTTCGGCAATCGCGTTCGCATTTCCGGCCAGCTGATCGACACCGCCAATGGCGATCACCTCTGGGCCGAACGTTACGACCGCGACCTGACCGACATCTTCGCCATCCAGGATGAGATCACCCATGCGATCGTCGGCCAGTTGAAGGTGCGTCTGCTGCCGGAGGAGAAGAAGGCGATCGCCAATGAGCCGACCGCCAATGTCGAGGCCTATACTTATTATCTCCGCGGCCGCCAGCTCTCCCACACCTGGACCAAATCCTATCTCCAGCTCGCAAGGCGGATGTTCTGCAAGGCGGTCGAGCTCGACCCGGATTATGCCCGCGCCTATGCCGGCATCGCCGATTGTGACGCGGCGATCCGCGACTGGGCTCCTGACGACGTGCCGCTGCGGCGCATCCTCGAGATGAGCGCCCGCGCGCTGGCACTTGATCCCGACCTTCCCGAGGCCCATGCCTCTCACGGTCTGGCCCTGCATCAGAGCGGCTTTGATGACAGAGCGGCGGCGGCCTTCGAACGTGCCCTGGCGCTCGACCCGAACCTGTTCGAGGCGAATTTCCATTATGCCCGGTTCTTCTTCATGCACGGCAACTTTGCCGAATCGGTTCAATATTTCACCCGCGCCGCCGCGATCCGCCCTGACGACTACGTCTCGCCGATCCATCTGATGTCGGCCTACCGATCGCTCGGCCGTGTGTTGGATACGGAAAACTGGGCGCGTCTCGGTCTGCTGCGCGCCGAACGCGCGCTGAACCTCAATCCGGAAAATTCCGGCCCGGCCCATCGCGGCGCGCTGGCGCTTGCGCATATGGGCGATACCAAGAGAGCGCGCGACTGGGCCGCCCGCGCCATCGCCATCGATCCCGACGACATCGTCGCGCAGTATAATCTCGCCTGCGTCTATTCCGTCCTCGGCGATGTCGACCAGGCGATCGATCTCCTTGAGAGGCTGCTGCCGCACAGCTCCGTCTACCATATCAAATGGTTCAACAATGATTCCGATCTCGACAACATCCGCGACGATCCCCGCTTCCGGAGACTGCTGGCCGCCGCAATGATGCAGCGCGAACGGATCGAAAGGACCGGGAGCTGAAATCGGCTTTCCCACGGCCGTTCACCAATCTTCAAAATCGCTGTGACATCGCTCCCTCACCTCTGTAATCTCCCTTGAAAAACAGGGGACATCCGTGCGCATCCTGCTTACCGAAGACAATATCGCGCTGGCCGACGGCCTGTCGGCGATCTTGCGCGGCACGGGCCATGCCGTCGATGTCGTCCATGACGGCGCATCCGCCAATGCGGTCATCGCCGCGGAAAATTTCGATCTTGTCATTCTCGACCTCAACCTGCCCGAGATGGACGGGCTCGACGTGTTGCGTGCCATGCGCGCCCGGCAGAACCAGGCGGCCGTCCTTATCCTGACCGCGCGCGGCACGCCGGAAGAACGGGTGAAGGGCCTCGATCTCGGCGCCGACGACTATCTGATCAAACCTTTCGACATAGCTGAATTCGAGGCCCGCGTGCGCGTGCTTCTGCGCCGCCAGGCGGGCCTGCGCTCGGCGACCGTCAGTTTTGGCGGCATCTCCTTCGATCTCAATTCCCGCGCTTTTTCGGCCGGCGCCACACCGCTCGATATTCCCGCCCGCGAGCTCGGGCTGCTCGAAATTCTTTTCATGCGGGCCGGCAAGGTCGTCGCCAAGGAGGCGATCATTCAGTCGTTGACGGCCTTCGACGACGACATTTCCTCGAACGCCATCGAGCAATATGTCAGCCGCCTGAGGAAACGTCTCTCGCCGCACGGCCTGACGGTCAAGACCGCCCGCGGCATCGGCTATTATCTCGACAAGCTCCCTGAGGCCTCATGAGATCAGCCTATTCCCTCAGGCGCCGGCTGCTCTTCTGGCTGCTCGTCTCCACGGCCGTCATCGGCACGCTGGCGCTTGCCGATACCTATCGCGAGGCTGTGCAGACCTCGAACATCGTCTCCGACCGTGTTCTCGCCGGCTCGGCGCTGGCGATCGCCGAACGTGTCGTCGTTGCCGAGGACGGCTCGCTGCAGGTCGATATCCCCTATGTCGCGCTTGAAATGCTGACCTCGGCCGCGCAGGACCGCGTCTTCTACCGCGTCGACGGTCCGCCGGGCAAATTCATCACCGGCTACCAGTCGCTGCCGGTCCTAAAGAAAACGCCGGCCAATGCTGCCGCTTTCGCCGACGACACCTTCCGCGGCGAGCCGATCCGCGTCGCCACGCTCGAACGCTCCGCCTCGACAGGCATCCGCTCCGTGCCCTTCGTGGTGACGGTCGCCGAAACCACCATCGCTCGCCGGCAGCTGGCGCAAGCGATCCTCGTGCGCTCGGCACTGCGCCTCGCCTTCATGATCGCCGGTGCCGCCGTCATCGTCTGGATCTCGGTCACTGTGGCTCTGCGCCCGCTCTACAAACTCGGCGATGCCATCGGCGAACGCAGCCCCGATGACCTGCACCCGATCGAGCAGACCGTGCCGAGCGAGGTCGAGCCGCTGGTCGATACGGTGAGCAGCTTCATGGTCCGCCTGCAATCGGCGCTCGATGCGCTGCGCCATTTCACCGGCAATGCCAGCCATCAGCTGCGCACGCCCCTGGCGATCATCCGCACTCAGCTCGCCCTTTCCGCCCGCGCCGGCTCGCTTACGGAGGCCCAGGCGGCAGCGCTCAAGGGGGATCAGGCCGTGGCGCATGCCGAACGCATCCTCGCGCAGCTTCTGCTGATGGCAAAGATCGACGCCGCTACCGCCAAGGAGGCGCTGACCGCCTCCGCCATCGATCTTGCCGCCATCGCCCAGGAAATCACCGGCGAGCAGATCCCGACGGCAGCCGTCGCCGGCATTGATCTCGGCTTCGAGGGCGAAAGCCCGGCAATGATCCGCGCCGAGCCGCTGCTGATCGGCGAAATGCTCCGCAACCTTGCCGGAAATGCCATCGCCTATGCCGGCAAAGGGGCGGAGGTCACCGTCCGCATCATCGCAGCCACGGAGACGATCCGCCTCGAAGTCGAGGACAACGGCCCCGGCATTCCCCGCAATAAACTGGAGGCAGTGCGCGGGCGTTTTTCGCGCGGCAATCAAACTGGTGCGCAAGGCACTGGCCTCGGCCTGCCGATCGTTGAGGAAATCGCCAATCTTTTCAACGCCGACCTGACGCTGGAGCCAGGCCTGAACGGAAAGGGTCTGAAGGCGGTCGTCACCTTTGCCAAGGCGGCTTAAAAGCCTTCGTCCCTCCTTGCTTTATTTCGCTGCATTGCACACACTGATTTCGGGAACAGCACGCCGCACGACGATGCGAGCCGGATAAAAAGAGAAATATGTCGATCAAAGCCAGTATCTATCATCGGACGCATTACACTTATGACAAGCCGGTCCGCCTCGGCCCCCAGATCATCCGGCTGAAACCTGCCTCGCATTCGAAGACGAGGGTGCTCAGCCACTCGCTGAAGGTCACGCCTTCAAACCACTTCGTGAACCTGCAGCAGGACCCCTACGGCAATTACCTCGCCCGCTACGTTTTCCCGGACCCGGTGACCGAGTTCAAGATCGAGGTCGATCTCGTCGCCGACATGACGGTCTATAATCCCTTCGACTTCTTCGTCGAGGAAGAGGCGACCAAATGGCCCTTCGGCTATCCGGAAACGATCCAAGAAGATCTGTCGATCTATATGACGCCGGAACCGGCCGGCCCGCGGCTGAAGGCGCTGCTGCCGACGCTCGACTGGTCGCCCGGACAGCCGACGGTCGATATGATCGTCGGGTTGAATGCCCGCCTGCAGCGGCAGATCGGCTATGTCATCCGCATGGAAACCGGCGTGCAGACGCCAGAGGAAACCCTGGAAAGTGCCAAGGGCTCCTGCCGCGACACCAGCTGGCTGCTCGTCCAGATCCTTCGTCATCTCGGCCTGGCCGCCCGCTTCGTCTCCGGCTATCTCATCCAGCTGACGCCAGATCTGAAGGCGCTCGACGGCCCCTCCGGCACCGAAGTCGATTTCACCGACCTGCATGCCTGGGCCGAGGTCTATCTGCCCGGCGCCGGCTGGGTCGGCCTCGATCCGACCTCCGGCCTGTTGACCGGCGAAAGCCACATCCCGCTTGCCGCCACCCCGCATTACCGCAATGCCGCTCCGATCTCCGGCGGTTATTTCGGCGAGGCCGAAACCGAATTCGCCTTCGACATGAAGGTGTCGCGCGTCGCCGAACATCCGCGCATCACCAAGCCTTTCTCCGACGAAAGCTGGGAGGGGCTCAACGAACTCGGCGAGACGGTCGACCGTGTCCTCGAGGCCGAGGACGTGCACCTGACGATGGGCGGCGAGCCGACCTTTGTTTCGATCGATGATTTCCAGTCCGAAGAATGGAACACCGCCGCCGTTGGCCCGACCAAGCGCGAAAAGGCCGACAGCCTGATCCGCAGGCTGCAGGAACGCTTCGCCCCCGGCGGCTTCCTGCATTACGGCCAGGGCAAATGGTATCCGGGCGAAAGCCTGCCGCGCTGGACATTCTCGCTCTACTGGCGTCGCGACGGCAAGCCGGTCTGGCAGAACCTCGATCTGGTCGCGGCCGAAGGCAAGGATACCGGCGTTACCGCCGAGGATGCCGAGAAGCTGCTGACGGCAATCGCAAGAGAACTGGCGATCAAGCCCGACATGGTGCAGCCGGCCTACGAGGATCCAGCCGACTGGATCATCAAGGAAGGCAATCTTCCCGAAAACGTCGATCCGGCGAATTCGAAGCTGAAGGATCCCGAAGAGCGTAACCGCATCGCCCGGGTCTTTGCCCGCGGCCTTACCGTCGCCACAGGTTACGTCCTCCCGGTTCAGGCATGGAACGCCAAGGCGGCCGAAAGCCGCGTCTGGATCAGCGAGAAATGGCGCAGCCGCCGCGGCCGGATCTTCCTCGTCCCGGGCGACAGCCCGATCGGTTACCGCCTACCGCTCGGCACCCTGCCTTATGTTCCCCCGGCACGTTATCCCTATATCCACCCTGCCGATCCGACGATCCCGCGCGGACCGCTGCCCGATGTCTTCGTGCCGGCTGGCCGCGCCATGCCGGAAGCCTCCTTCCAGGCTGGCGAGAGCAATCGCGGCCGGATCGAACAGACGCTCGGTGAGATCGGCGGCGCCGTGCGCACCGCCATGTCGGTCGAGCCGCGCGACGGCAGGCTCTGCGTCTTCATGCCACCGGTCGAGCGCATCGAGGATTATCTGGAGTTGATCGCCGCGGCCGAAAACGCCGCGGCCGAACTTAAGCTTCCCGTTCATATCGAAGGCTACCCGCCGCCGCCGGACGAGCGTATCAACGTCATCCGCGTCGCTCCGGATCCCGGCGTCATCGAGGTCAACATTCATCCGGCCTCGAATTGGAAGGAATGCGTCGACATCACCACGGCGGTCTATGAGGAGGCGCGGGCCACCCGGCTCGGCGCTGACAAGTTCATGATCGACGGCCGTCATACCGGCACCGGCGGCGGCAACCATGTCGTCGTCGGCAGCGCCAATCCGAACAACAGCCCGTTCCTCCGCCGTCCCGACCTCTTGAAGAGCGTCGTCCTCCACTGGCAGCGCCACCCTTCGCTGTCCTACCTCTTCTCCGGCATGTTCA
This sequence comes from Rhizobium redzepovicii, assembly GCF_019793435.1. Lineage (GTDB taxonomy): Bacteria > Pseudomonadota > Alphaproteobacteria > Rhizobiales > Rhizobiaceae > Rhizobium > Rhizobium redzepovicii. The sequence continues at coordinate 209,426 of NZ_JAILYH010000008.1, forward strand.
TCGGCCCGACCAGCCAGGCGCCGCGCATCGACGAGGCCCGTCACGACAGCTTGTACGAGCTGGAGATCGCCATGGCGCAGATCGCTGCCCCCGGTCGCGGCCAGCAGCCGCTTCCCTGGCTGGTCGACCGGCTGTTCCGCAACCTTTTGACCGATGTCACCGGCAACACCCACCGCGCCGAGATCTGCATCGACAAGCTGTTTTCGCCCGACGGCCCGACCGGAAGGCTCGGCCTCATCGAGTTCCGCGGCTTCGAGATGCCGCCGAACGCTCGCATGTCGCTTGCCCAGCAGTTGCTGGTGCGCGCGCTGATCGCCCGCTTCTGGATCAACCCGGTCGACGGCAAGTTCGTCCGCTGGGGCACGACCCTGCACGACCGCTTCATGCTGCCGCACTTCGTCTGGGCCGATTTCCTCGACGTGCTTGCCGACCTTCGCGAAAACGGCTTCGACGTCAGCCCGGAATGGTTCAAGGCCCAGCTCGAATTCCGCTTCCCCTTCTGCGGCGAAGTCGAATACGAGGGCTCGAAACTGGAACTGCGCCAGGCACTGGAGCCTTGGCACGTCATGGGCGAAGAAGGCGCGCCGGGCGGCACCGTCCGCTACGTCGACTCGTCCGTCGAGCGACTTCAAGTGCGGCTCGAAACCAGCAATACGGCGCGCTATACCGTCACCTGCAACGGCCGCACGCTGCCGCTGACGCCGACCGGCACGGCGGGCGTGTCGGTCGCCGGCGTCCGTTACAAGGCCTGGCAGCCGGCCTCCGGTCTGCATCCTGTGCTGCCGATCAACACGCCTTTGACTTTTGACATTTATGATACATGGTCGGAGCGTTCGATCGGCGGCTGCATCTATCATGTTGCCCATCCGGGCGGCCGGACCTATGACACCTTCCCGGTCAACGGCAACGAGGCGGAAGCAAGGCGGCTCGCCCGCTTCGAGCCGTGGGGACATACGGCGGGCGGTTATATCCCGCGCGCCGAGACGGGCTCGCTGGAATTCCCGCTGACGCTGGATCTGCGGCGGCCCGCTGGAATTTGATGCCGGGGTTGGGGGATAGCTTGGGTTTTGATGGGTAAGAGGCCGGCAATAGAGCGCAGGGAAGAGACAGAGGACCGCACCGGCAAACGTGCGGCCTTTGACTATGCGCCGCTTCCCGGCACCGCCGACGAGATGGTTGACAACAAAGGCAGGGTCCGCCCGGTCTGGCAGCATTTCCTCTCGCATCTGAGCGCAATGCCGGAAAAGGATCTTGCCGAGCGATTTGCTCGCGCCGACCGCTACCTCAGAGACGCCGGTGTCTTCTACCGTGCCTATGGCAGCAAGGGCACCGGCGAACGCGCCTGGCCGATCTCCCATATCCCGGTACTGATCGACGAGCGAGAATGGCAGACGCTGTCGGCCGGCCTCGTCCAGCGCGCCGACCTGCTGGAGGCGATCGTCGCCGACATCTACGGCGACAACCGGCTGGTGGAGGAAGGCGTCCTGCCGCCGGCGCTGATGGCCGCCAATCCCGAATTCCAACGTCCGCTTGCCGGCATCCGGCCGGCCTCCGGTCATTATCTGCACTTCTGCGCCTTCGAGATCGGCCGCGGGCCGGATGGCAATTGGTGGGTGCTGGCCGACAGGACGCAGGCGCCATCAGGCGCCGGCTTCGCGCTGGAAAGCCGCGTCGCGACCACCCGTGCCTTCTCGGATATCTATGCCGAAACCCCGGTCCACCGCCTCGCCTCGTTCTTCGGCGCCTTCCGCGATGCGCTGCAGGGAATGAAACATTCCGGCGACGACCGCATCGCCGTGCTGACGCCCGGCCCCGCCAACGAGACCTATTACGAACACGCCTATATCGCCCGCTATCTCGGCTTCATGCTGCTCGAGGGTGAGGATCTCACCGTCGTCAAGGGCCGCGTCATGGTGCGCACCGTCGCCGGCCTGAAGCCGATCGGCGTGCTCTGGCGCCGTCTCGATTCGGCCTTTGCCGACCCGCTCGAGCTGAACCAGAATTCGCATATCGGCACGCCCGGCCTCGTCGAAGCGCTGCGCGCCGAAAGCGTCACCATCGTCAATGCGCTCGGTACCGGCGTTCTCGAGACAAGGGCGCTGCTGGCCTTCATGCCGACCATCTGTCGCCGTCTGCTGGGGCAGGATCTGCAGCTGCCCTCGATCGCCACCTGGTGGTGCGGCCAGGAGGAAGAGCGCGAGCACGTCGCCAAGAATATCGAGAAGATGGTGATCGGCCCGGCCTATTCCCGCGCCCCCTTCTTCGACGATGACGGCGAATCCGTGCTCGGATCGTCGCTGCGGGCGACCGCCAAGGATTCCATCACCGACTGGCTGAGTTCGGACGGCCCGAAACTGGTGGGACAGGAGGTGGTGACGCTCTCGACGACGCCCGCCTGGGTGGACGGCAAGCTGGTGCCGCGGCCGATGTCGCTGCGCGTCTTCGCCGCCCGCACGGCGAACGGCTGGCAGATCATGCCCGGCGGCTTTGCCCGGATCGGCTCCGGCGCCGATGTCGCGGCGATCGCCATGCAGTCGGGCGGAGCGGCCGCCGACGTCTGGATCGTCAGCGACAAGCCGGTCGAGCGCCACACGCTGCTCCCGGCCGAAGGCAGTTTCACCCGCAACATGCCGGGCAGCCTGCCGAGCCGGGCGGCCGACAATCTGTTCTGGCTCGGCCGCTACATCGAGCGCGCCGAAGGGGCGCTGCGCATCCTGCGCGCCTGGCATGCGCGTTACGCCGAAGCTGCCGATCCGAGCCAGCCGCTGCTCGCCGACGTCTCCGCCTATCTCTCAGCCGTCGATATCGACACCGCCGAACCCGTGCCGGAAACGCTGCTGCGCAACATCGACAGCGCCGTTTATTCGGCCAGCAATATTCGCGACCGTTTTTCGCCGGATGGCTGGCTGGCGCTCAACGATCTCGCCAAGACCGCCCGCCGCTTCCATGTCACCGTCGCAGCCGGCGACGACGCCAGCCACGCGATGACGATCCTTCTGCGCAAGCTTGCGGGCTTTGCCGGCCTTGTGCACGAGAACATGTACCGTTTCATGGGCTGGCGCTTCCTCTCGCTCGGCCGCTATATCGAGCGCGGCCTGCACATGACCCGGCTGCTCGGCCACATGTCCGGCCCGGAAGCGCCCGACGGCGCGCTCGACATGCTGCTCGAAATCGGCGACAGCGTCATGACCCACCGCCGCCGCTACAACGTCAACACGGCGCGGCTGACCGTCACCGACCTGCTGGCGCTCGATCCCCTCAACCCCCGCTCGGTCCTCTTCCAGGTCAACGAGATCCACCACGAGGTCGAGCAACTGCCGAACGCCTTGATCAACGGCCAGATGTCGCCCTTCTACCGTGAGGCGATGCGGCTTCATTCGGGCCTGGCGGTGATGACGCCGGAGGGCATGGGGCCAGAGGTCTATCAGCGGCTCGAACGCGAATTGGAGCAGCTTTCCGATCTGCTCGCTCAAACCTATCTCGGGTGACGGCGATGCTTTACGATCTTTCGCTGCGCATGGGTTACAGCTACGACGTGCCGGCCTCCGGCGCTCGCCACATCATGCGCCTGATGCCGCTGTCGCTGACCAACAGGCAGCGCCTGGTCGCCGGCTCGATCACAATTTCGCCGACGCCGGACGAGCAGTCGCATTTCGTCGATTTCTTCGATCATCCCGCCACCGCCTTCATGCTGCGAGCGCCGCACGAGACGCTCGACATTCGCATGCAGGCCCGCGTGCAGGTGGAAAGCCAGCCGATCGCCGCCGATTTTTCGCCGCTGCTGGCCGACTTGCCGGACGAACTGTCAGGCGTCTGGTCGCTGGCGGCGGATTCGCCGCACCACTTTCTCGGCGAAAGCCCGCGCCTGACCCAGGCGCGCGAGATCAGCGACTTTGCCCGAAGCTGCGCCATGCCCGATCTGACGGCGATGCAAATCGCCTACGCGATCTGTGCCCGCATCCACAAGGATTTCACCTACGACGCCGACGCGACGACAGTCGACACGACGCCGCTTGAGGCATTTAGGTTGAAGCGCGGCGTCTGCCAGGATTTCACCCACATCATGATCCTGGGGCTGCGAAGCCTCGGCATTCCGGCCGGCTATGTCTCGGGTTTCCTGCGCACCATCCCGCCGCCCGGCAAGGAACGCCTCGAAGGGGCGGATGCCATGCATGCCTGGGTCAGGATCTGGTGCGGCCAGACGATCGGCTGGATCGAACTCGACCCGACCAACAACATCCCCGCCGGCACCGACCACATCGTCGTCGCCTATGGCCGCGACTATTCCGACGTCGTTCCCGTCATCGGCGTGTTGAAGAGTTATGGCGGCCAGCGCGCCGTCCAGGCCGTCGACGTCATCCCGCTGAAATAATCCCAAAACTGGAAAAATCCGCCGATTTATTAGAATTTTATTGAGGTGGTAAGTCAGGCGTAAAGAAGCAGTGTGCGTTAATCACCTCACAGGGTTTCCAATTGGGTGAACATGATGAGCACCTCCTTTTTGCATCCCTGCCTGCGTCGCATGTTCAGCGATCGAGGCGGTAACTTCGGAATCACGACGGCGATTATGGCGCCGGTTCTTCTCGGCGTTGTCGGCATGGCGCTCGACTACTCGAACGCGATGCTGTCGAAGCGCCAGTTGCAGGAAGCAACGGATGCCGGTGCTCTTGCCGCCGCGACTGCGCTTGCGAATGGAACGGCTTCGACTACGGCTGACGCCGAGATGATCGCAAGAAATTTCGTAAGCGGCCAAATGGCCAATTATGTCGGCTCCGACGCCTTGAACAGCATCAAAGTTGGAACGAGCGTCACCGTCAATGTCAGCACCACGGCAACAAGCAAGAGCTATAAGGTTGCCATCGACACCTCTTACCCCGTCGCCACTACACCATTCTTGAGCGTTCTTGGCTACAAGACGCTTAATATCGGCGCCTCGACTTCAACTTCAAGCGGCACGAGTGATACGAAAACCGCCTTATCGATGGAACTGGTGCTCGACCAATCCGGTTCGATGGGCGAAAATACGACCACCTGCGCAACCTATAACGGCAAAAATTGCAAAACCTACGTCACGAAAATCGACGCGCTCAAGAAGGCGGCCAATGCCCTCTTTGCTGCATTGGACACCGCCGATCCGGATCACAGCCTCGTACGCACCGGTGCCTATTCTTACAACAACGGTCTCATCTATAAGGATGCACAGAAGACCCAGATCAAGAGCATGAGCGGTATGTCCTGGGGCACAGCGACGACTGCAACTTATGTGAGCGGAATTACGGCAAATGGGGGCACAGATGCTACCGAACCTATGAGACAAGCGACTCTTTCGGTCACGAAAGCATTGGACGGTTCGGATGTTGAGACCCAAGCACACGCGGCCAAAGGCAACAACAATGTGTCTCGCTATATCATCCTGATGACCGACGGCGAAATGACGGGCAACACGGGTGTATGGCAACAATCATTTGACCAGAATGTTCGCGACCAATGCGACGCAACCAAAACAGCCGGCATCAAAATCTTCACCGTTGCCTTCATGGCCCCGGACAAAGGTAAGCAGTTGCTCCAATACTGCGCCTCCCCAGGCGGCAACTATTATGAAGCCGAAACAATGGAGAAACTAGTCGCTTCCTTTACCAGCATTGCAAAAGAGGCGACCAAAGCTCTCACACTGCTGACGAACTGATCGCCCAGTTCCAAAGCCCATCGCAGCAAAAAGCCGCCTCGGAACAAACCGGGGCGGTTTTTCGTTATCGCTGTCTCACCCATTTGATCGGTAAAACCCATTGAAATCAATCCCCTTAAGCCCCGTGAAAATGAAGGTTTCGCAAATTTTTCGTTTGTCCAAATCCCTTGTTGCAAGTGCTTAGTAACGATGCATAAACTGTCGTCGGCACAAGCGACAAATTGATTGAATCAGGGATAACATCCTGAAAGCAAATTAAAATTGGCGAGACCTGACAATGAACACCGTTTCCAAGCCGATTATCCCCTCCCCCGCACCGCGCAGCTCGAAGCCGGAAATTCTCGCCGAAGAAATCATCGAGCGCCTGACCTATCGCATCGGCAAGGATGCCAAGGTGGCAAAGCCGCACGACTGGCTGACGGCGACGATCCTGGTGGTGCGCGACCGCATTATCGACAGATGGATGGCCTCTACCCGCGAGGTGTATGCGACCGGCGCCAAGCGCGTCTATTATCTTTCCCTGGAATTCCTGATCGGCCGCCTGATGCGAGACGCCGTCTCGAACCTCGGCCTGATGGAGGAGGTGCGCGATGCGCTTTCCTCGCTCGGCGTCGACGTCAACGTCATTGCCGGCCTGGAACCCGATGCCGCCCTCGGCAATGGCGGCCTCGGCCGCCTGGCTGCCTGTTTCATGGAGAGCATGGCAACGGTCGACGTACCCGCTTACGGCTACGGCATCCGCTATGTGCACGGGCTGTTCCGCCAGCAGCTGGCCGACGGCTGGCAGGTGGAGCTGCCAGAAAACTGGCTCGCCCACGGCAATCCCTGGGAGTTCGAGCGCCGCGAAAGCGCCTATGAAATTGGTTTCGGCGGCGCCGTCGAATTCATCACTACCCATGACGACCAGCCGCGCTACGTCTGGAAACCGGCCGAGCGCGTCATCGCCGCCGCCTTCGACACGCCGGCCGTCGGCTGGCGCGGCAAGCGCGTCAACACGCTGCGTCTCTGGTCGGCGCAGCCGATCGATCCGATCCTGCTCGATGCCTTCAACGCCGGCGACCACATCGGAGCGCTGCGCGAAAGCAACAAGGCCGAAAGCCTGACCCGGGTTCTCTATCCCGCCGACGCGACCCCGGCCGGCCAGGAACTGCGCCTGCGCCAGGAGTTCTTCTTCTCGTCGGCCTCGCTGCAGGACATCCTGCGCCGCCATCTGCAGCAATATGACGATTTCACCTCGCTGCCGGACAAGGTGGCGATCCAGCTGAACGATACCCATCCGGCCGTCTCGGTGGCCGAACTCGTACGTCTGCTCTGCGACGTGCACGGCATGGATTTCGACCAGGCCTGGGAAATCACCCGCCATACCTTCTCCTACACCAACCACACGCTTCTGCCGGAAGCGCTGGAAAGCTGGGCGGTACCGCTGTTCGAGCGTCTACTGCCTCGCCACATGCAAATCATCTATGCAATCAACGCCAAGATTCTGATCGACGCGCGCAAGGGCAAGAACTTCTCCGATGGGGAAATCCGCTCGATCTCGCTGATCGATGAAAGTGGCGACCGCCGCGTGCGCATGGGCAACCTTGCTTTCGTCGGCTCGCATTCGATCAACGGCGTCTCCGCCCTTCACACCGACCTGATGAAGGTCACGGTCTTTGCCGACCTGCACAAGCTGTATCCCGACCGCATCAACAACAAGACCAATGGCATCACCCCGCGTCGCTGGCTGCAGCAGTGCAATCCAGGTCTCACCGGCCTGATCCGCGAGGCGATCGGCGACGAATTCCTCGACGATGCCGAGAAGCTAAGGCCGCTCGAGGCGCATGCTTCGGATCCGAGCTTCCAGCAGAAGTTTGCAGCGGTGAAGCGCGCCAACAAGGTGGCGCTGTCCAACCTCGTCGCCAGCCGCATGGGCGTCAAGCTGGATCCATCGGCGATGTTCGACATCCAGATCAAGCGCATCCACGAATACAAGCGCCAGCTTTTGAACATCATCGAGGCCGTCGCGCTCTACGACCAGATCCGCTCGCATCCCGAACTCGACTGGGTGCCGCGCGTGAAACTCTTCGCCGGCAAGGCGGCGCCGAGTTATTACAACGCCAAACTGATCATCAAGCTGATCAACGACGTCGCCCGCACGATCAACAACGATCCGTCGGTGCGCGGCCTGCTGAAGGTCGTCTTCGTGCCGAATTACAATGTCTCGCTCGCCGAAGTCATGGTGCCCGCCGCCGACCTCTCCGAACAGATCTCGACCGCCGGCATGGAAGCATCCGGTACCGGCAACATGAAGTTCGGCCTCAACGGTGCGCTCACCATCGGCACGCTCGATGGCGCCAATGTCGAGATGCGCGACAATGTCGGCGAGGACAACATCGTCATCTTCGGCCTCAAGGCCGACGAGGTCGCCAAGGTCCGCAGCGACGGCCACAATCCCCGCGCCATCATCGAGGGCTCGCGCGAACTCGCCCAGGCGCTCGCCGCCATCGGCTCCGGCGTTTTCTCGCCCGATGACCGCAACCGTTACACCTCGCTGATCGACGGCATCTATTCGCACGACTGGTTCATGGTCGCGGCCGATTTCGACGCCTACGCCCAGGCCCAGCGCGAGGTCGATCAGATCTGGACCAACCAGTCCGCCTGGTACACCAAGACGATCAACAACACGGCGCGGATGGGCTGGTTCTCGTCCGACCGTACGATCAGGCAATATGCAGACGAAATCTGGAGAGCCGGATGAAAACGCCGAAAAACGTCCCTGAAGTAAAGCTTTCCTGGGAAATTTCGGCAGATGAAATCGCGGCGATCCTTGCCGGCTCGCATTCCAATCCCTTTGCCGTCCTAGGAGTGCACCAGGCAGGCGACGCCTTCGTCGCTCGCTGTTTCATCCCGGGCGCGGAGGAAGTCACCGCCATGACGCTCGACGGCAGCGTCATCGGCGAATTGAAACAGCTCCATGCCGACGGCTTCTTCGCCGGCCCGGTTTCCCTCACCAAGCTCCAGCCGGTGCGTTACCGCGCCCGGCGCGGCGATGCCGAATGGGCTGTCACGGACCCCTACAGCTTCGGTCCGGTGCTCGGGCCGATGGACGATTATTTCGCCCGCCAGGGCTCGCACCTGCGCCTGTTCGACAAGATGGGCGCCCACCTCATCAAGCATGACGGCGCCCAGGGCATCCACTTCGCCGTCTGGGCCCCGAATGCGCAGCGCGTTTCCGTCGTCGGCGATTTCAACAATTGGGACGGCCGCCGCCACGTCATGCGCTTCCGCTCCGACAGCGGCATCTGGGAAATCTTTGCCCCTGACGTGCCGATCGGCGTTGCCTACAAATTCGAGATCCGTGGCCAGGACGGCGTGCTGCTGCCGCTGAAGGCCGATCCCTTCGCCCGCCGCAGCGAGCTCCGACCAAAAACCGCTTCGATCGCCGCCGCCGATCTGGAACAGAAGTGGGAAGACGAAGCCCATCTGAAGCACTGGCGCGAAACCGACAAACGCCGCCAGCCGATCTCGATCTACGAGGTGCATGCCGGCTCATGGCGGCGCCGCGACGATGGCACGATGCTGTCCTGGGACGAGCTCGCCTCTAGCCTCATCCCCTATTGCGCCGACATGGGCTTCACCCATATCGAATTCCTGCCGATCACCGAGTACCCCTATGACCCCTCCTGGGGTTATCAGACGACAGGCCTCTACGCGCCGACCGCCCGGTTCGGCGAGCCGGAAGGTTTCGCCCGTTTCGTCAACGGCTGCCACAAGGTCGGCATCGGCGTCATCCTCGACTGGGTGCCGGCGCATTTCCCGACCGACGAGCACGGCCTCGGCTGGTTCGACGGCACGGCGCTCTACGAGCACGAAGATCCGCGCAAGGGCTTCCACCCGGACTGGAGCACGGCGATCTACAATTTCGGCCGGACCGAAGTCGTTTCCTATCTCGTCAACAACGCGCTTTACTGGGCCGAGAAATTCCATCTCGACGGTCTGCGCGTCGACGCCGTCGCCTCGATGCTCTACCTCGATTACTCCCGCAAGCACGGCGAATGGATCCCGAACGAATATGGCGGCAACGAGAACCTCGAAGCGGTCCGCTTCCTGCAGGACCTCAACACCCGCATCTACGGCAATCATTCCAATGTTATGACCATCGCCGAGGAATCGACCTCCTGGCCGAAGGTCTCCCAGCCCGTGCATGAAGGCGGTCTCGGCTTCGGCTTCAAGTGGAACATGGGCTTCATGCATGACACGCTGAGCTATATGAGCCGCGATCCGATATACCGCGGACACCATCACAACGAACTCACCTTCGGCCTGCTCTACGCCTATTCGGAAAATTTCGTCCTGCCGCTCTCGCATGATGAGGTTGTCCATGGCAAGGGCTCGCTGATCGCCAAGATGCCGGGCGACGACTGGCAGAAATTCGCCAATCTGCGCGCCTACTACGCCTATATGTGGGGCTATCCCGGCAAGAAGCTGCTGTTCATGGGCCAGGAATTCGCCCAGTGGAGCGAGTGGAGCGAGGCGAAATCGCTCGACTGGAACCTGCTGCAATACCGCATGCATGAGGGCATGCGGCGCCTGGTGCGCGACCTCAACTTCACCTACCGCAGCAAGCCGGCGCTGCATGAGCGTGACTGCGAGGGCGAGGGATTTGAATGGCTGGTCGCCGACGACCACCAGAATTCCGTCTTTGCCTGGCTGCGCAAGGCGCCGGGCCAGAAACCGGTCGCCGTCATCACCAATTTCACCCCCGTCTATCGCGAGAACTATACGATCCGCCTGCCGTCCGCAGGCCGCTGGCGGGAAATCCTGAACACCGATGCCGACATCTACGGCGGCAGCGGCAAGGGCAATGGCGGGCGCGTGCAGGCCGTCGATGCCGGCGGCAACATCACCTGCTCGATCACCTTGCCGCCCTTGGCGACAATCATGCTTGAACCTGAAAATTAGTGACTGGTGGGAGGAGAAAATGGTAGAAAAGCGTGTTCAGCCACTTGCCCGCGATGCAATGGCTTATGTTCTGGCCGGCGGCAGGGGGAGCCGTCTCAAGGAACTGACCGACCGGCGTGCCAAGCCTGCCGTCTATTTCGGCGGCAAGGCCCGCATTATCGATTTCGCCCTGTCGAACGCCCTGAACTCAGGCATCCGACGCATCGGCGTTGCCACGCAATACAAGGCGCATTCGCTGATCCGCCATATGCAGCGCGGCTGGAACTTCTTCCGCCCAGAGCGTAACGAGAGCTTCGACATCCTGCCTGCCAGCCAGCGCGTCTCGGAAACGCAGTGGTATGAAGGCACCGCCGACGCCGTCTACCAGAACATCGACATCATCGAGGATTACGGTGTCGAATACATGGTCATTCTCGCCGGCGACCATGTCTACAAGATGGACTATGAGTGGATGCTGCAGCAGCATGTCGATTCCGGCGCCGATGTCACCATCGGCTGCCTGGAAGTGCCGCGCATGGAGGCGGTGGGCTTCGGCGTCATGCATGTCAACGACAAGGACGAGATCATCGCCTTCGTCGAGAAGCCGGCCGATCCGCCGCCCATTCCCGACAAGCCGGATTTCGCTCTCGCCTCGATGGGCATCTACGTCTTCCACACCAAGTTCCTGCTCGACGCGCTGCGCCGCGACGCTGCCGATCCGAACTCCAGCCGCGACTTCGGCAAGGACATCATCCCCTATATCGTCAAGAATGGTAAGGCGGTCGCCCACCGCTTCGCCAAATCCTGCGTCCGCTCCGATTTCGAGCACGAGCCCTACTGGCGCGACGTCGGCACGATCGATGCCTATTGGCAGGCCAATATCGACCTGACGGCGATCGTTCCCGAACTCGACATCTACGACAAGTCCTGGCCGATCTGGACCTATGCCGAGATCACCCCGCCGGCGAAATTCGTCCATGACGACGAGGATCGCCGCGGCTCGGCCACCTCCTCCGTTGTCTCCGGCGATTGCATCATCTCCGGCGCCAGCCTCAACAACAGCCTGCTCTTTACCGGCGTCAGGGCCAACTCCTTCTCCAAACTGGAAGGCGCGGTCATCCTGCCGAACGTCAAGATCGGCCGGCGGGCGCAGCTCAAGAATGTGGTGATCGACCATGGCGTCGTCATTCCGGAAGGCCTGGTCGTCGGAGAGGATCCCAAACTCGACGCCAAACGCTTCCGGCGGACGGAAAGCGGCATCTGCCTGATCACCCAACCGATGATCGACAAGCTGGATATCTGACTTATGAAAGTTCTTTCGGTTTCGTCCGAAGTCTTCCCTTTGATCAAGACAGGGGGCCTGGCCGATGTGTCAGGCGCCCTGCCGATTGCTCTTAAAGCCTTCGGGGTCGAGACCAAGACCCTTCTGCCTGGCTATCCCGCCGTCATGAAGGTCATTCGCGACCCGATCGTCAGGCTCGAATTCCCCGACCTGCTCGGCGAGCCGGCTGCTGTGCTTGAGGTCCAGCATGAGGGCCTCGATCTGCTCGTCCTCGATGCGCCGGCCTATTACGACAGGCCGGGCGGCCCCTATGTCGATCCGCTCGGCAAGGACTATCCCGATAATTGGCGGCGCTTCGCCGCGCTGTCGCTCGCCGCCTCCGAGATCGCTGCCGGACTCCTGCCCGGCTGGCGGCCGGATCTCGTCCACACCCACGACTGGCAGGCGGCGCTGACCTCGGTCTATATGCGCTACTATCCGACGCCGGAACTGCCGAGCGTGCTGACCATCCACAACATCGCTTTCCAAGGCCAGTTCGGTCCCGAGATCTTTCCCGGCCTGCGCCTGCCCGCCCATGCCTTCGCCACCGACAGCATCGAATATTACGGCACCATCGGCTACCTCAAGGGCGGCCTGCAGACCGCCCACGCGATCACCACGGTCAGCCCGACCTATGCCGACGAGATCCTGACGCCGGAATTCGGCATGGGCCTCGAGGGCGTCATCGCCAGCCACATCGACAATCTGCACGGCATCGTCAACGGCATCGATACGGATATCTGGAACCCGGCGACCGATCCCGTCGTCCACACCCATTATGGCCCGACGACGCTGAAGAACCGCGAGGAGAACCGCCGTTCGATCGCCGAATTCTTCCATCTCGACAATGACGACGCCCCGATTTTCTGCGTCATCAGCCGCCTGACCTGGCAGAAGGGCATGGATATCGTCGCCAATGTCGCCGACGAAATCGTCGCCATGGGCGGCAAGCTCGTCGTGCTCGGCTCCGGCGAAGCCGCACTTGAAGGCGCACTGCTTGCCTCTGCCAGCCGCCATCCCGGCCGCATCGGCGTCTCGATCGGCTATAACGAGCCGATGTCGCACCTGATGCAGGCCGGCTGCGATGCCATCATCATCCCGTCGCGTTTCGAACCCTGCGGCCTCACCCAGCTTTACGGCCTACGTTACGGCTGCGTGCCGATCGTCGCCCGCACGGGCGGGCTGAACGACACGGTGATCGACGCCAATCACGCCGCACTTGCGGCGAAAGTGGCAACCGGCATACAATTCTCACCCGTGACGGAAGCGGGCATGCTACAGGCAATCCGCCGTGCGATGCATTTTTACGCGGACCGAAAACTCTGGACCCAATTGCAAAAGCAGGGCATGAAATCGGATGTCTCCTGGGAGAAGAGCGCCGAACGCTACGCTGCCCTCTATTCAAGCCTCGTCTCGAAAGGCATGTGAACTAAAATGAACAAGTCCGTACCCACCACACCCTATCTGGACCAGAAACCCGGCACGTCGGGTCTGCGCAAGAAGGTTCCGGTCTTCCAGCAGCCGAACTACGCCGAGAACTTCATCCAGTCGATCTTCGATTCGCTGGAAGGTTATCAGGGCAAGTGCCTCGTCATCGGCGGCGACGGACGCTACTACAATCGCGAAGTCATTCAGAAGGCCATCAAGATGGCCGCCGCCAACGGCTTCGGCAAGGTCATGGTCGGCAAGGGCGGCATCCTGTCGACGCCAGCCGCTTCCCACATCATCCGCAAGTACAAGGCTTTCGGCGGCATCATTCTCTCAGCCAGCCACAATCCCGGCGGCCCGACCGAAGACTTCGGCATCAAATACAACATCAACAATGGCGGCCCGGCGCCGGAAAAGATCACCGACGCGATGTATGCGCGCTCGAAGACGATCGACAGCTACAAGATCGCCGATTTCGCCGACGTCAATCTCGACCGCATCGGCAAGGACGAGCTGCCGGGCGGCATGATCCTCTCGGTCATCGACCCGGTCGAGGACTATGCCGCGCTGATGGAAGAGCTGTTTGATTTCGGCGCCATCCGCAATCTGATCAGCCTCGGCTTCCGCATTGCCTTCGACGGGATGAGCGCCGTCACTGGCCCCTATGCCAAGGAAATTTTCGAAAATCGCCTCGGCGCTCCCCTGGGTTCGGTGCGCAATTTCATGCCGCTGCCGGATTTCGGCGGTCATCACCCGGACCCGAACCCGGTTCACTGCAAGGAACTCTTCGATGAGATGATGGGCGATGACGCGCCCGATTTCGGCGCTGCTTCCGACGGCGACGGCGACCGCAACCTGATCATCGGCCGCGGCATTTTCGTCACCCCTTCCGACAGCCTGGCGATCCTTGCCGCCAACGCCAATCTCGCTCCCGGTTATTCCGGCGGCCTGGCCGGCATCGCCCGCTCGATGCCGACATCGGGCGCCGCCGACCGCGTCGCCGAAAAGCGCGGCATCGGCATGTACGAAACGCCGACCGGCTGGAAATTCTTCGGCAATCTGCTCGACGCCGGCATGGCGACGATCTGCGGTGAGGAAAGCTCCGGCACCGGCTCTAGTCACGTCCGCGAAAAGGACGGCCTGTGGGCCGTGCTGCTCTGGCTGAACATCCTTGCCGTCCGTGGCGAGAGCGTCGCCGATATCGTCACCCAGCACTGGCAGACCTATGGCCGTAACTATTATTCGCGCCATGACTACGAAGGACTCGACACCGATGCGGCGAACGGCCTGGTGGACAACCTCCGCAGCCAGCTATCCACTCTGCTCGGCAAGAGCTTCGGAAGCCTGAAGGTCGAAAAGGCCGACGACTTCGCCTATCACGATCCGATCGACAAATCGGTGAGCGAGCATCAGGGTGTGCGCGTGCTCTTTGCGGGCGGCTCCCGCGTCGTCTTCCGCCTGTCCGGCACCGGCACTTCTGGCGCAACCTTGCGTGTCTATATCGAGCGCTACGAGCCGGATTCGACTCGCCACAACATCGAAACGCAGGAAGCGCTCGCCGATCTGATCGCGGCCGCCGAAAGCATTGCCAGCATTCGTGAACGCACGGGACGCGATGCGCCAACCGTGATCACCTGATCCGGGGGGAACATGCGGGGAGAGAGTTCGGCGCAAAGCGGCGCGATCGTCTTCGAAACCGGTGTCGAATTTGCCGTGTGGTCGCATCACGCCGCACAGATCGAACTCTGCCTTTTCGAGGATGACGGCAACAGGGAATTCGCGCGCCTGCCCATGGCGCGCGACAGCAATCACTTCCACCGTCTGTTTGTCGACGGTCTGAAGGCGGGCGCCCGCTACGGTTATCGCGCCGACGGCATCTACGCTCCCGACAGCGGCCTCTGGTACGATCCCTCCAAACTGCTGATCGATCCCTACGCCAAGCAGATCGATAGGCCGTTCCGCTACGATCCCCGCCTCGGCATCTATGGCGAGGACAGCCAGGATCTGATGCCGAAGGCGATTGTCACCACCGATACGCGCGCCGAAATCGGCAAGCCGCTCTTCAAACCGGGCGGCTTCATCTACGAGGTCGCTGTCCGTCCCTTCACAATCCTCCATCCCGACGTGCCGGACGTTCAGCGCGGCACGATCGCCGCCCTTGCCCATCCCTCCGTTATCGCGCATCTGAAGCGCATCGGTGTCGACGCCGTCGAACTGATGCCGATCACCGCCTGGATCGACGAACGCCACCTGCCGCCGCTCGGC
Source organism: Rhizobium redzepovicii (assembly GCF_019793435.1). Classification (GTDB taxonomy): domain Bacteria; phylum Pseudomonadota; class Alphaproteobacteria; order Rhizobiales; family Rhizobiaceae; genus Rhizobium; species Rhizobium redzepovicii. The sequence goes on from NZ_JAILYH010000008.1 coordinate 225,049, forward strand.
CTCACCAACGGCTGGGGCTACAATCCGGTCGCCTTCATGGCCCTCGATCCGCGGCTGGCGCCGGGCGGCATGACGGAACTGCGCCAGACGGTCGCGGCCCTCCATGCCGAAGGCATCGCCGTCATCCTCGATCTCGTCTTCAACCATACCGGCGAGAGCGACCGTTACGGCACGACTCTATCGCTGCGCGGCCTCGACAACCTGCATTATTATCGCCACGCCCGGAATATGCCGGGCGAACTCGTCAACGACACCGGCACCGGCAACACGCTCGCCTGCGATCATCCCGAGGTGCGGCGTCTCGTCATCGACAGCCTGCGCCATTTCGTGCTCAATTCAGGCGTCGACGGTTTCCGCTTCGATCTCGCCCCGGTGCTCGGCCGCACCGCGACAGGCTTCGAGCGCGATGGCGGAACGCTAGCCGCGATCCTCGCCGACAATGTGCTCACCGACCGGATCATGATTGCCGAACCCTGGGATATCGGCCCGGGTGGTTATCAGCTCGGCAATTTCCCGCCGCCTTTCCTCGAATGGAACGACCGGCTTCGTGACGATCTGCGCTGCTACTGGCGCGGCGACGATTGGAAGACCGGGGCGCTCGCCACCGCACTCGCCGGCTCATCCGACATCTTCTCCCGCAACGACGGCAAAGAGACGCGCAGCGTCAATTTCCTCGCCGCCCATGACGGCTTCACGCTGACCGATCTCGTCTCCTATGCGGGAAAGCACAACGACGCCAATGGCGAGCACAATCGTGACGGCCATAATGAGAACCACTCCTGGAACAACGGCGTCGAGGGGGAGACCGTCTATCCGACGATCCGCAAGCGTCGCCGTGAGGATGTGATGGCGTTGATATCGACACTCTTTGCCACCCGCGGCAGCATCATGCTGACGGCGGGCGACGAGGGCGGCCGTAGCCAGCATGGCAACAACAACGCCTATTGCCAGGACAATGAGATCACCTGGCTGGACTGGAAGGCGCTGAACGAGGATCTCATCGCCCATACCGCCTTCGTCGCCGAGCTGCGCCGCCGCTTCACGATCTTTTCCGAAACCGGCTTCCTGGCAGGCAACGGCGATGTCGAATGGATTTCGCTCTCCGGCGAGCCGATGACCGTTTCCGAATGGGAGACACCGTCGCTTTCCACCCTCGGCATGCTGCTTTCCACCGGTGACCGCTCGGCGTGCGGCAGGCAGACCCGGCTTGCCGTGCTCTTCAACCGTTCGGGCGACCGCCAAATTTTCACGCTCCCGTCCGGAACCGAACCGGGCTGGCGTCAATTGACACCGGAAGGAGCCAAGAAAACCGGCGCCCGCGTCACCGTCGAGCCACGCTCCGTCGCCTTTTTCGTAGAAAAGTGACCGCCTCCCCTCGCTTGCGCAAATCCTTGTCGCAATCGTCATAAATGCACGATAAGGCTTTGGCCGGCGGCCTATTTCACGAGGAATTCATGGTCACGGAAATTTCACTCTCCGACGTGCGGGGACTGATCGGCATGGAAACAGGCCTTTCGGACTGGATCACCGTCGACCAGACGATGATCGACGCCTTTGCAGGGGCGACCGACGACCATCAGTTCATTCATGTCGATCCCCAGCGCGCGGCCGAAAGCCCCTTCGGCGGCACCATCGCCCATGGCTTCCTGACACTGTCTCTGCTGTCGACGATGAACTACAACTGCCTGCCGAAAGTGCGCGAGCAGACCATGGGCATCAATTACGGTTTCGATCGCGTCCGCTTCATGACGCCGGTGAAGAGCGGCGCCCGCGTCCGCGGCCGCTTCCTGCTCTCGGACGCCCGCTTCCGCGGCGGCGGCATGCTGATGACCACCTATGATGTATCGATCGAGATCGAGAACGAGAAGAAGCCGGCCCTCACGGCAAAATGGATCACCATCATCCAATTCGACCCGAAGGACCGTCCCGAGGACGTTTGAGCAAAACGCCGCTTGCTACGCGGCCGACTTGCAGACGGCTTCGAGTGCGTGTCCGTCCGGATCCATCACGAACGCCGCATAATAATGTTCGCCATAGTGTGGGCGTAAGCCTGGACCACCATTGTCACCGCCGCCGTGGGCGATCGCCGCGGCATGAAACCAATCGACCGCCTGGCGGCTCGGAGCGGCGAACGCCAGATGAAAACCCGGGCCGGCCGGGCGCTGGCCCTCCGGTCTATGTTTGATCGCCAGCTTGTCGCCGCCACCGGGAAGACCGTAGCCGACGGCTTGTCCCGTCTGCCCCGGCCGGATGTCATCCCAGACCCTGACATAACCGAGCGCGGCTAGGGCGGCATCGTAAAATGCCGCCGATCGTTCGATATCGGAAACGCCGAGGGAGGCATGGTGCAGCATTCACCTATTCCTCGAATGAGACTTACGCAGCCGGATTGGTCCGGCTTCAATGGCCGGCATCATGAGCCGCCTCGTCGAGCAGCCCGAAGACGTAATCGGAAAACGACCGCCAGCACTCCACCCGGAACGTGTCTTTATCGGTGCGCAGAAGCACGATTTCCGCCTTGCCGAGGATCGTGCGCGACGCGGCTCCAACCGGAAACGAAGACAAGGACAGATCCTGCGGGCACCCGGCGGCAAGCGTCTTTTCCGCACCCGGTCCCGAGACGATGATCGCCAGATTGCGGTGAGAAACGTCGGTCGCCGAATGCACGGCGCCCACGCCCGAAAGCACCGTCATCAGATCGGCGCCGTCCTCGTCGATGGCAAGCCATTCGTCCGGCCCGATCCAGAGCACCGACCGGGCGCCGGCCCGGCCCGATGTTTTCGGGGCGGTCGGCACGGACAGACCGAGCGCGGAGGAAAGTGCTGCAAGCGATTCCGCCGGGGCGCGTAGCGCCACACGACTCGCTGCCGGCGCCGTCGTCAGCCGTACTGTTGCGGAGCCGCCGAGACGGCCGGCAAGCGCCGGTTTGCGAATTGCGACATCAGCCATGGATGCGGCCTCCTTCCTTGTCAAAGAATACCAGATCCGTCACCTCGACGGCGATCGTCCGGTCCGCCATCGGCACGTAGAGCGTTTCGCCCATCCTCGCCCGACCGCCGGCGACAAGCGCGAAAGCGATCGACCGGCCGCAGTTTTCCGACCAGTAGGACGAGGTGACGTGTCCGAGCATTGTCATCGGCTTGGGCTCGTTCGGGTTGGCGACGACCTGCGCGCCTTCCTCGAGCACCAGCTTCGGATCCTTGGTGACAAGGCCGACGAGCTGCTTGCGCCCTTCCTTGACGAGATCCGGCCGCTGCAGGCCGCGAATGCCGACAAAGTCCTTCTTCTTCTTCGAAACGGCCCAGGCAACGCCCGCGTCATCCGGGGTAACCGTGCCGTCAGTATCCTGGCCGACGATGATGTAGCCCTTCTCGGCGCGCAGCACGTGCATCGTCTCTGTGCCGTAGACGCAGGCGCCAAGCGGCTCGGCATTGGCCCAGACGGCTTCGAGCACCGACTGGCCATAATCGGCGGGCACGTTGATTTCGAAACCGATTTCGCCGGTGAAGGAGACGCGGAACAGCCGCGCCGGCACGCCGCAGACCGTGCACTCGGCAACGCTCATATGCGGGAAGGCCTCGTTCGAGAGGTCGAGCCCTTCGACGAGGGGCGCGACGATCTCGCGCGCCTTCGGGCCCTGCACGGCAATCACCGCCCATTGCTCGGTCACCGAGGTCAGCCACACCTTCAGATCCGGGAATTCCGTCTGCAGATAATCTTCCATGTGGTGAAGAACGCGCGGCGCGCCGCCGGTCGTCGTCGTCACATGGAAACGGTCCTCGGCCAGGCGCCCGACGACGCCGTCGTCATAAACGAAGCCGTCTTCGCGGGTCATGATGCCGTAGCGGGCCTTGCCCGGCTTCAGCGTGTCCCAGGCATTGGTATAGATAAGGTTGAGGAACTTCGCCGCATCCGGCCCCACCACCTCGATCTTGCCGAGCGTCGAAGCGTCGAAAATACCGGCCGACTCTCGGGCTGTGCGGCATTCGCGGGCGACCGCCTGGTGCATGCTCTCACCCGCCCGCGGATAGAACCAGGCACGCTTCCAGTTACCGACATCCTCGAAGACGGCGCCATGCGCTTCTTCCCAGTTGTGCAGCGGCGTCTTGCGCGTCGGGTCGAACAGCTCTCCGCGCGAATGGCCGATCAGCGTGCCGTAGGTAACCGGTGTATAGGGCGCGCGGAAGGTGGTGAGACCGACCTGCGGGATTTCCTTGCCAAGCATTTCGGCGGCGATCGCCAGGCCGTGCATGTTGGAAAGCTTGCCCTGGTCCGAGGCCATGCCGTTGGTCGTGAAGCGCTTGATGTGCTCGATCGAATGCATGCCCTCGCGCACGGCAAGACGGATATCCTTGGCGCAGACGTCGTGCTGGAAATCGATGAAGGCCTTGGCGTTGGTCTTCGGGCCGGCGCCTTCGGCAGCACCGATCATGCCGCCCGTCCAGTCATAGGCCTGCTCGGCCGAAATGGCGATCTTCTCGCCGCTGCTTCTGCCGGTGGCCTGCGCCATCAGCTCGCCCGCGGCAAGCGATTCTTCGATCGTCCGCTGCAGATCGTCGGTGCCGTTGCAGGCGCCGACCGAAAGGCAGTCCTGTGCATAGGAGCCAGGCAGGAAACGCTGACTTTCGGCATCGAAGGCCACTTTGCCGCGTGACTGCGAGAACAGATGCACCGATGGCGTCCAGCCGGCCGAAACCAGCAAAGCATCGACTGCGATCTTGCGCGGCGAACCGCCGCCGTTGCGCGCCACCGTCATCGACGAGATGCGCAGCCGCCCCGCCGTGTTGATCACCGACTGCCCGGTCAGGACGTCGATGCCGAGCGCACGTGCCTCTTCCAGCACCGCCGCTCCCGGCGCCTGCCTGCAATCGACGATGGCAGCGACCGAAACACCTGATCGTTTCAGATCGAAAGCCGCCTCATAGGCCGAGTCATGCGCCGTATAGATGCCGACCTTGGTTCCGACGGCGACGCCGTAGTGATTGAGATACATCCGCGCCGCCGAAGCCAGCATGATGCCCGGCCGGTCGTTGTTCGGAAATACCATATGCCGCTCGATCGCGCCGTTGGCGAGGATTACTCGCTTGGCCCGCACCTGCCAGAGCCGCTCGCGCGGCAGATCTTGAGAAGGCTTGGCGATATGATCGGTCACGCGCTCGGCGAGACCGACGAAATTGTGGTTGTAGTAGCCGAAGGCGGTCGTGCGGACCAGCACTTCGACGTTGTCCATCGCCTTCAGCCGCGCCACGGCCTTCTGCGCCCAGGCATAACCCTCTTGGCCGTCGATCGTCACGCCAGCATCGTAGCGCAATGCGCCGCCGACTTCCGCCTGCTCATCGCAGAGGATCACCTTGGCACCGGTCCCGGCCGCGGCCAAGGCCGCCGAAAGTCCGGCAACGCCGGCGCCGACCACCAGCACGTCGCAATGGGCATAACGGCTGGCATAATGATCCGGATCTTCTTCCGTCGGCGCGACACCGAGGCCGGCGGCGCGACGGATGAGCGGTTCGTAGACGCTTTTCCAGGCGGCACGCGGCCACATGAAGGTCTTGTAGTAGAAGCCGGCGGCGAAGAACGGCGACATCAGATTGTTGACCGCGCCGACGTCGAAGGCGAGCGAGGGCCAGCGATTCTGCGAGTTGACGATCATGCCGTCGAAGACTTCCTGCACGGTGGCGCGCACGTTCGGCTGCTTGCGCGCCTTGTCGCGGGCGACGTCGATCAGCGCGTTCGGCTCTTCGGCGCCGGCCGACAGAATACCGCGAGCCCGGTGGTATTTGAACGAACGTCCCAAAAGATGCACACCGTGGGCGATCAGCGCCGAGGCGACGGTATCGCCTTCCAGCGCGGTATAGGTCTCGCCGTCGAAGCTGAAGCGCGCGGTTTTGGCCGGCGTTAGGCGCCCCTTGCCGACGATACGGTTCACGCCGCTCATTGCGCCTCTCCTTCCACGGCTTCATATGTCTCGACTGGCGCGTGCTTCTCGGCCGCCGCGCCAATCTCAGGCTTCGGCTCACCCGCCTTGTAGGTCACGATGAACTTGTCGCTTACCGTATCGCGCGCCGCGTTGAAGAAGCGCCCGCACCCATGGATGTGCCGCCAGCGTTCGAAGATCAGGCCTTTCGGATTGTCGCGCAGAAAGAAATAGGCCTCGAATTCCTCGTCCGAAACCGAGGCGATATCGGCAGGCCGCACGATATGCGCGTCACCGGCGCCGCGGAATTCAAGCTCCGAGCGCTCTTCCTGACAGTAGGGGCAATGGATCAGCAGCATGTGTGATTTCCTTCTCCTCCCCTTCTCCTCAATGGGGAGAAGGCGCCTGAAAGGCGGATGAGGGGGTGAGCGACGAAAGGTGCGAACATCCAAATAGCATTCATCATCAGTGCGCCACCGCCGCGGCCGCCGCCTCGTCGATCAGCCGGCCGCTGCGGAAACGCTCCAGCGTCAGCCCGGCATTGAACTTGTGCGGCTCGTCGCGGGCAATCAGGTGCGCGAAGAGATTGGCCGAGCCCGGCGTCGCCTTGAAGCCGCCGGTGCCCCAGCCGCAATTGACGTAGAGCCCGGGAACCGGCGTCTTCGACTGGATCGCCGAACGATCCGGCGTATTGTCGACGATGCCGCCCCATTGCCGCATCATCTTGACGCGCCGGAACATCGGGAAGAGCTCGCAGATGGCATCGAGCGTGTGCGTGATGATCTGCAGCCCGCCGGTCTGGGAGTATGAGTTGTACTGGTCGGTGCCGGCGCCGATGACGAGCTCTCCCTTGTCGGACTGGGAGATATAGGCATGCACCGTGTTCGACATGACGACGCACGGAAAGATCGGCTTCAGCGGCTCGGAGACCAGCGCCTGCAGCGGGCTCGATTGCAGCGGCACACGCACATCGGCCATCTTCATGATGGTCGACGTATGGCCGGCGGCCGACACGGCGACCTTTTTGGCGCCGATGAAGCCGCGCGAGGTCTCGACCCCGGTCACGCGTCCATCGGGGCCGCGGCGGATGCCGGTCACTTCGCAATTCTGGATGATGTGCACCCCGCGGTCCGAGGCGGCGCGGGCATAGCCCCAGGCAACCGCGTCGTGCCGCGCCGTGCCGCCGCGCCGCTGCAGCGCCGCGCCGTTGATCGGGTAGCGGGCGCTCGCCGAAATGTCGAGCGGCGGGCAATAAGCCTTGGCCTGCTCCGGCGTCAGCCATTCATTGTCGATGCCGTAGAGCCGGTTGGCATGGATATGCCGCTTGAACGACTGCTGGTCGTGAATATTGTGCGAGAGCATCATCACGCCGCGCGGCGAATACATCACATTGTAGTTGAGCTCCTGAGAAAGCCCTTCCCAGAGCTTCATCGAATGCTCGTAGATGTGCATGCTCTCTTCATAGAGATAGTTCGAGCGGATGATGGTGGTGTTGCGCCCGGTATTGCCGCCGCCAAGCCAGCCTTTTTCGATCACCGCCACATTGGTAATGCCGTGCTCCTTGGCGAGGTAATAGGCTGCACCCAGCCCATGACCACCGGCGCCGATGATGACGACGTCGTATTCGGCGCGCGGCTCAGGCGAAGTCCACTGCTTCTCCCAGCCCTTATGGCCCCGAAGGGCCTCCCTCGCCACGGCAAAAACCGAATATTTCCGCATCCGCCTTGTTCTCCTATGGGAAAGGGCTGTTCTCCGCGCCCATACAAATCGCAAATCCAAATGCGGCACAACGGTTCTTTTGCGACAGTCGAGCGCTTTGCTTTTGACACTCAGCGACATGATGCCGAAAACTGCGCAGTATTCGCGCGACATCGTCCGCTGCTTCCGAGGCCGTTCGGCAGGACGAGGCAAAATCGGCCTTTCCCAGGGGCCGCCGCCCGGTCGTAGCCCAAGTGGGCGAGAAGACAAGCAGTTACTAAAATGTTAATTCTCCCCGTGTTTCCGGGGTCCGTGTATCATGTGGGGTCGGCGTTCATTACTCCAAGCACTTTGCATTGTGGTTGCCGTCGCGCAGCCGGCTCTCGCCGCCGAGCCAGTCGGCCAAGCTGTCGTCATCAAGACGGAGGTGACGGGACAGAGCGGCCCAATCGAAGTCGACAGCAGCGTCCATCGCAACGAACGCATCAAGACATCCCCATCGGGGCTTGGCCAATTCCTGTTTCGTGACGGCACGAAACTCGCGGTGGGCTGGGGCTCGTCGGTCGTGATCGACAAATATGTCTTCGATGATTCCCAATCGGTGAAGAAGCTGACCATCAGAGCGGCAAAGGGGACGTTCCGCTGGGTAAGCGGCAACTCCAATTCCTCCGCCTACCAGATCCTGACGCCCGCCGGCACGATCGGCGTGCGCGGCACCGCTTTCGATTTCTATGTCGGCCCCGATGGCACGACCGCCGTCGTCTTGCTGAATGGCGCGGCCCGGTTTTGCGGCCCGGGCGGCTGCCGGCAATTGCAGCAGCGCTGCGATTGCGTGGTCGCCAAGCCGAATGGCAATATGTCGGCGGCGCGCCGGGTCGATCCCAGCATTCTCGATACGCTCGGAAATCCCCGCGCGCTGCCCTTTCTCTCCGGCAATCAGCGGCTTTCAGGCGGCATTGGCATGATCGGCGGCTGCAATATGGCGTCGGCCGCGCCGGAAAGAAAAGATAGAAAACCGCCTCCGCCGGCGATTACACCTGTTCCGCAAAGGCAGGATCCGCCTCAGAGGCGGGCCGAGCCGAAGAAGGAGCGGCCGAACAAGCCGGACATGCCGCATCACGACAAACCGCATCATGACAGGCCCCATCACGACAGGCCAGATCACGACAGGCCGCATCATGATAAGCCGGATCGTCCCGACAAGCATGACGGGCATGATGATCACGACCGGACCGGCCACCACAACCAGCATCACGGAAATGACCGGGATCATCAAGAACACGATCGCGACCACGATGGCGATCGTGATCACGACAAGGATCGGCACCACAACAGGCGCGACGGTTTCAATCACAACCGCTGACCCGTTCAGTCGGCCGCGCTCTTCTCGAATCGATCATTCGCCTCGCGAAAATGATCGGTCCTGCCGGATACCCGCTGATAGAATTCCGCCAGGCCGTCGATCACTCCCGCCGCCCTGAGCTTTGCCGTGCCGATGAGCTTGCGGGTGTTCTTCGAATGCGCAAGCAGGGCCTGCATCAGCTGCTGGTGGGTAACGACAAGGGCTGAAAATTCGGCCGATGCGGCAACCCGTTCGTCGCCGACGACGGCAAGGATCTGCGTTCGGCTGCTCTTTCCTTTGAGCGGAATGGCGCCGGCCTCGAGCAGCGCCATGCCCCGCACCGACCTTGCCGTACTGTCGGATATCAGAATATCGAAACCGACTTCCTTGCAGCATGATTCCAGGCGCGCCGCGACATTGACGGCATCGCCGACCGCCGAATAGTTGAAGCGCGTCTTGGCGCCCATATTGCCGACGCAGGCAAGGCCGGTATGGATGCCGATCCCGATCCCGACCTGCTGTCCGGGTCCGAAGCCGAAAGCGTCGCCGGCGTTCAATTCGGCGAGCGTCTCGCGCATGGCAAGTGCTGCGCGAACCGCCTTGGTTTCATGATCGGCCACATCGACGGGCGCATTCCAGAACGCCATGATCGAATCGCCGATGAACTTGTCGAGCGTGCCTTCATTGGCCACCACGTGGCGGCTCAGCGCATCGAGCAGCGTGTTCAGGAAGGCCACGACATCCGTCGGCGCCAGCCGCTCGCTGATCTCGGTGAAGTTTCGGACATCGACGAACATGACCGTCAGTTCGCGGTCGTCGCCGCCGAGGCGTAAAGGATCACGGGTATGCTCGATACGATGGAGCAGCGATGGCGAAAGATAATGCCCGAAGGCGCGCCGCACTGCCCGCCGCTCCCGGTCGATCACCAGGATTTTGAACGAGGTTGCGGCAAAATGGATGATCGATCCGCTGACGATCGGCGCCAGCGGATCGAAAAGAAGCCCGGCATACAGAAACGACGACCAGGAGGCTACGAGCGCCATCGCCGTGATCAGCAGGCCGCAGATCAGCGCGACGGCGGGACTGACGAAGGTCGTCACGACGACGAGCAGGCTTCCGAGCACGGCAATCGTCAGGATTTCCAGCCCGTCCGCCCAGTCAGGCCGCGACAGGAAATGGCCGGACAGGATCTGCTCGACGGCCTGGGCATGCAGCGACACGCCGGGAACGTTCTCGCCGAGCGCCGTGACGCGGATGTCCTGCAGGCCGGCGGCCGATGTGCCGACGAAGACGATGCTGCCGTTAATGGCAGCCGCAACCTCGGGAGAGGCCCCTTCGGCCGCAAGCACCTGCCGGGCGGATATGTACCGCTCGGCCCGATCGGGGCTGACATAGAGCCAGAGTTCGCCCGCCGCCGTCAGCGGCACGACGAAATCGCCGATCTTCGCCGATGTCATGATGCCGGCGCGATCTGGCGCGCCCGACAGCACATAGGTCGACGCCCCCTGCGCAACGCGCAGCGCCTCGATGGCGAGATTTGGATAGAGCTGCTCTCCGTCGGTCAAAAACAGCGGAACCGCCCGCACCACCGGCGAAGGATTGCCGGGGTTAAGGCTGATATGGCCGAGCCCCGCCGCATTCGCCTCCAATTGCGGCCTGAGCGGTGTTGAGGCGCCGAGATAGGGCGGCGCGGAAACGGGGCTTTCGCCTGTGAAGGCAAAACCCGCCTTCACAGGCGGCCGGTAATTGCCTACGTTGGAAAGGCCGAAGCCGAGCACGACGGGCTTCTCGGCAATCGCGCGGGCGAATATCTCATCATTGTCAGGCAGTTTCTCGGCCAGCGAAGGATCGACGCCTTCGACCTCGGCGACAACGTTGCGCGGCGACAGCCGGTCCGGCTCGGCAAAAAGAATATCGAAGGCGATAGCCGAAGCGCCCATCGCGGAAAGCCGGTCCACCAGCAGCGCCATCCGGTCCCGCGGCCAGGGCCATTGGCCGAATTCGCGTAAGGATGTCTCGTCTATGTCGACCACGCGAACCGGCATCGGCTCGAAGGTCCTCGGAACGAGCCGCTGATATTCATCGAAGGTCACGCCGCGGATTAGCTTGAAAATCCCGGGATCGTCGGCCCGCAGGATCGTGAGCAGAGCCACGATCGCGAGGCCGATAACGACACCGATTTGCTGGACGCGCGTCATGATCTCACCGGTGTCCCTCCACGGCCCGCAGAAACGGCCTGCACCTGCCGCAGGCTACGCCGCTTTCGGTCTAAACGCCATTCGCACATGCCGTCCGGATCCTCTCTTTCGATGGGCCGCGCTATCCAGATTAGGCCGGCTTTTGGCTATATGGCAGGGCTTCGATCTTGCCGGGCAGCCGGCGAAATGTTCTTGTAGCGATCGAAAGTCGAATGCCTTCCAGAGAAGAACGAGGGGTCGCCGTGATTTCCGAAACCGCCGCGCGTCGGAGCGGCTACTGGCTGATTGCCGTCGTGCTGGCAATGCTCGCAGGACTGCCGCTGGCCGTCTGGCTCGATATCAGCGACCTCTCGGGAAATACCCTGCAGCGTCAGGCACGCGACATGAGCTCGCTGATCTCGAGTATCCGTTCCTATTATTCCGCCAATGTCGTCGGGCGCGTCCTCGCCGCGCATGCCAGCGGCCTGACCGAAGGCACGGTCGTCTCCCACAACTACGCGAATATTCCTGGCGCCATCCCGCTGCCGGCGACGCTTTCCCTGGAGCTCGGCGATGTCATCAAGGAGCAGCAGGCCAATATCACCTACCGTTTCGTCTCCGACCTGCCGTTCAAGAGCCGTGCCTCCCACGAACTCGACGAATTCGAGAGCAAAGCACTCGCCGCACTGCGCGCCAATCCGCAGCAGACGCTGAACGATCTCACCCGCGTCGGATTGACTGATACCTTGCGCTTCATCACCCCCGTCGTCATGGGCCAGGCTTGTGTTGCCTGCCACAATACCCATCCCGAAAGCCCGAAGACCGATTGGAAAGTGGGCGATGTGCGCGGCATTCAGGAAGTCATCATCCGGCAGCCCTATGCGAGCAACATCTTCGCCTTCAAATACCTGCTATGCTATTTTTTGTTCGTTGCCATCATCGGCATCAGCTTCATTCTCCTCCAGCGGCAGCAGGCGCGCGCGATCCATAGCGCCAACCGGGATCTGGAAACGGCAAACGAGTTTCTGGCCAGCGTTTCCCTGAAGATTTCGCGCTATCTCTCGCCGCAGATCTACAAAAGCATCTTCAGCGGGCAGAAGGATGTCGTCGTCCATACCGAGCGCAAACGCCTGACGATCTTCTTTTCCGACATCAAGGATTTCACCGCCACCACCGAGCGCCTGCAGCCGGAAGCGCTGACGGCGATGCTCAACGAATATCTGACTGAGATGTCGAACATTGCCCTGGAACATGGCGGCACGGTGGACAAGTTCATCGGTGACGCCATGCTGGTGTTTTTCGGCGACCCGGAAACCAAAGGTCCGGAGGAAGACGCCAAAGCCTGTCTGCGCATGGCCGTCGACATGCAGCGCCGTCTCGGCGAACTCAAGGACAGATGGCGCAGAAACGGCACCGAAGAGCCTTTCGTCGTCCGCATGGGGATCAATAGCGGTTATTGCAACGTCGGCAATTTCGGCAGCAGCGACCGCATGGACTATACGATCATCGGGGCGGAGGCCAATCTTGCAGCCCGGCTGCAATCGATCGCCCAGGGAGGAGAAATCGTCATCAGCTACGAAACCTATGCGCTGGTGAACGAGATCGTCGACGCCCACCCACTGCCACCAATCACCATGAAGGGCATCCAGCGCGAGATCGTGCCCTATGCGGTGGATGGCCTGACCCTCGGAGCGGACCACAAGAGCCGCGTGCTCAGCGAACACCTCGCCGGCCTCGACCTGCATCTGGATATGAGCAGGCTGGAGCCGGCCGACCGCCTCCGGGTCAGGACGGCTCTCAAGGAGGCGATCGCCGCGCTTGATGAAACCGCGCCCGGGGCAGCCGGATCGTGACCGGACAGGGGCAAGCGTGATTTTTCCACCTGCTTTCCATATGCATCTGGACTTCCTATACCCGATCTGATATCCCGCATCACCAATCGCAAGGCTGCGGCCGCGCGAACGTTATATTTTTGCCCCTGGCGCTGCGCCGCCGCCGGCATCAACCAACCAAAGGAACGTGATTCTCGTGCAGGTACTTGTCCGCGATAACAATGTCGATCAGGCTCTCCGCGCTCTCAAGAAGAAGATGCAGCGCGAAGGCATTTTCCGCGAAATGAAGATGCGCGACTACTACGAGAAGCCGTCGCAGAAGCGTGCTCGCGAAAAGGCCGAAGCTGTTCGTCGCGTTCGCAAGCTGGCCCGTAAGCGCGCCCAGCGAGAAGGTCTGGTCGCACGCTGAGCGTTGCCGTCGTTTTTTCGACGTTTTCAGATGCATTGTGGCGGGGGCGATGGGTTCGCCACCGCCTTTTTTAGTTTGCCGCTGAAGATCGCATATCCCAGTATCGGGTATGCCGCATGGGGAAAGCGAGCCCGAATGGCTGTCAACACCTTCAATCCGTCCCGCGCCTGGCGCCTGCAGAAAACCGCATTCCTGCCCGCTTTGGCGCTGGCGGCAATGTTCGGCCTTGCCGGCTGTGAGACGACAAACACAACTGATGCCGTGATCCGCATCGACAAGGCGCAGGGTTCGGAAGAGAATATCGCCTCTCTGACGGCGGTCATCAACGCCAATCCCAAGGATCCGGAAGGCTACAACGTCCGCGGTTCCGCCTATGGCCGCGGCGGCCAGTTCCGCCAGGCGCTGAACGATTTCAACACCGCATTGCAGATCAATCCGCGGTTTTTCCAGGCCTATGCCAACCGCGCCCTAGTCTATCGCAACATGGGCCAGCAGGCCCAGGCGATCAGCGATTACAATGCCGCGCTGCAGATCAATCCGAGCTACGACGTCGCCTATATCGGCCGCGGCAACGTCTATCGCATGGCCGGCCAGGACGACCAGGCCTTCAACGATTTCGACAAGGCGATCCAGCTTGGCACCACCGATGGCCGCGCCTATCACAATCGTGGCCTGATCTATCAGAAGCGCAATCAGCAGGATAAGGCGATCGACGATTTCTCGAAGGCGATCTCGCTCGCGCCGAATTCGCCCGAGCCCTATAACGGCCGCGGCATTTCCTATATCGCGCTGAACGACAACGATAACGCCTTTGCCGATTTCAACCATGCGATCGAACTTAACGGCAACATCGCCGAATCTTGGGCCAACCAGGCGCTGGTTTACGAGCGGCGCGGCGACAAGGCGAAGGCCGCCCGGTCCTATCGCCACGCCGTTGGCCTCGATCCCAAATATCAGCCGGCTCGCGACGGCCTTGCTCGCGTCGGCGCCTCAGCCGGCTAAGGACATCAGTTGGGCGGCCGAAATATCGGCCGCCGCACGATATGTCGTCCTCGATGACATATCATAGTATGTTGCAACCTGCTCTTGCTCCCCCTAACATGGCGCTGCTTCGATAGCTTGCTATCAGGTGTTCGAAACAGTTTGAGGGCGGCTTGCGAGAGATGCGGATCTTTGCTTTCCTGACCGCTCGCAAAAACCCTTGCCGGCCAGCGCATGGGACGTGGCGAAACAGATGAAGATCGTCGCGTTGTTCTTTCCCAAGGCCTCCATCGGCACCTATCTCGTCGCCATGGCGGTGGCGATTGCGCTGCCCATCTTCGCCTTTGTAACACTGCTTCTGCTGCAGCTTGAGGACAACCAGCGTTCGACGCTGCGGCGCGAGACGGCCCAGGATGCGCTTGCGCTTTCGCGCATAATCGACCGTCAGCTTCAGGATATGGCAACGACGCTGCGGCTGCTTTCGAGCTCGCCGGAGCTCGAAAACGGCAATCTCGCCGCCTTCCACGAGCGCACGGAAACGGCCCTCAGAGACAATACGCTGTTCGTCATCGCCGTCGATCGCACCGGTCAGCAGTTGTTAAATACGCGCCGGGCGTTCGGCACGCCGCTTGGCAAGACGGCGAACCTGCCCGCCCTCGAAGCGGTCATGGCCTCCGGTCGCATCGAGGCATCGGACGTCTTCCGCGGCCGGACCAGCGGCGAATGGGTCTATAACGTCACCCTGCCGCGGGCAGACGATCCCGTCGCAGCCCTCATCATCACCCAGGATGCCAAGGATTTGGGCAAGCTCGTGACGACCGAGGGCCTTGCCCCCGGCTGGTCGGCCGCAATCATCGATCAAAGCGGCCATGTGGTCGCTGGTGCCGGCCCCGCCAATCTCGAACCCGGCACGCTCTTCGATCCGCGCATCCTGCCGGCATTCACCGCGTCACGCGGCGTCTTCCAGGACGAGAAGATCCTGCCGCACATGCTGCTTGGCTATGCCAGGATTCCCGGCTGGTCGTGGAAAACGGTGATCTGGGGACCGATCGCCCAGGCTTCGATCCTCAGCACCTGGCGTTTCCTCATCATCGGCGGCGTAGCCTTGGTGCTCGTCGCCGTGCTCGGCGCCTATGCCGTCGCACGGCAGGTACGCACCACCATCCGCGATATTGCTGAAATGGCCAACCGCATGGGCGAAGGCCATATTGTCTCGCCGGTCGAGACCAGCGTCATCGAGGCGAACCAGGTGGCGATCGCGCTTTCGAACGCCTCCTTCGATCGCAGCCAGACCGAGGACCGGCTGCGCTTCGTCATGCACGAACTTGTCCACCGCACCAAAAACCTTCTGACGCTTGCCCAGGCGATGATGCGCCAGCTCGCCAAACAGGCCGACAGCGTCGAGACCTTCCAGGCCGCCGTCGCCGACCGCCTCGAGGGGCTGGGACGTTCGATCGAGCTGCTGACCAGCGAGCAATGGGGAGGCGTGTCGCTGCGGCGGGTCGTCGACATCCACCTGCAGGCCTTCCCGCAATCGCGCGAACAGATTGAAATCACCGGCGAAGATTTCGTGCTGAAGCCGGATGCGGTGCAGAATCTCGGCCTTGCCCTGCATGAACTCGCCACCAATTCGGTCAAATACGGTGCGCTTTCCGTCCCGCAAGGCCGTGTCCGCTTCGAATGGCGCGATGTCAGGGAGGAAGACAAGCCGGATGCCCTGCTCCGCTTCACCTGGGAGG
The DNA here is from genome assembly GCF_019793435.1 of Rhizobium redzepovicii. Taxonomy (GTDB): domain Bacteria; phylum Pseudomonadota; class Alphaproteobacteria; order Rhizobiales; family Rhizobiaceae; genus Rhizobium; species Rhizobium redzepovicii. Next base: position 241,141 of record NZ_JAILYH010000008.1, read on the forward strand.
AACGCGGCGGCCCGCCTGTGGCAGAGCCAACCCGCTCAGGTTTCGGCACGACCGTTATCAAGGCCCATGCCGCCTCCGCCTTCCGCGGCACGGTGCAGGTCGATTTCCGGCCCGAGGGCCTGTTGTGGGTGCTGACGGCGCAGCGCGCCATGCTGGAACGGGACTAAACATCCAAGTCAGGAACAATCGCCACCCCTACCCGTTTCGAACAGGTCGTTCCCAAGGAGAAAGACCATGTTCAAGCAAACGATCATCGCCGCCGCGGCTCTGACGGCCGCTGCCTGGGCAGATCAGGCGGGCGCGGAAAGTTATGTGACGCTTGGCCGCCTGGTCTGCGGATCGGATGGTGGCCAGGGCCTGATCATTACCTCGCAGAAGAACCTGATCTGCACCTATACGCCGGCGTCAGGCGGCGCCAAAGCGGTCTATGCCGGCAAAATCGAGAAGTTCGGTCTCGACATCGGCCAGACCGGCAAGAGCGTGATGATCTGGCAGGTGCTGGCGAAAACCGGCACGGATATACCGCAATTCGCGCTGGCCGGCGAATATTACGGTATCGGTGCGGATGCGAGCGTCGGTGCAGGGGCCGGAGCCAAGGTGATTGCCGGGGGCACCAACAAAGCTTTCATGCTGCAGCCGCTGAATGTCCAGGCGCAGGAAGGGCTGAATCTCGCCATCGGCGTCGAAAAGATGACGCTGGTGCCGGGCGAGACCTGAGCAAAGCGGCCCCGTCCGACCTGAACGGAACAGCCGCCCGAGGGGCGGCTGTTCTGAGGTGATCAATGCGAAATCGCCTTGTTGATATCCTCGGTCATCTTCTTCGCGTCACCGAGCAGCATCATCGTGCCGTCCTTATAGAACAGCGTATTGTCGATGCCGGCATAACCGGAGCCGAGCGAGCGCTTGACGAAAAGGCAGGTCTTTGCCCGGTCGACGTCGAGGATCGGCATGCCGTAGATCGGCGAGGTCTTGTCGTCGCGCGCCGCCGGATTGGTGACGTCGTTGGCGCCGATGACATAGGCGACGTCGGCCTGGGCAAATTCCGAATTGATGTCCTCGAGCTCGAAGACCTCGTCGTAGGGAACATTGGCTTCGGCGAGCAGCACGTTCATATGGCCGGGCATGCGGCCGGCGACCGGATGGATCGCATATTTCACTTCGACACCGTTCTTCTTCAGATTGTCGGCGAGTTCGCGCAGCGCATGCTGGGCCTGGGCGACCGCCATACCGTATCCCGGCACGATGATGACCTTCGATGCATTGGCCATCAGATAGGCCGCATCCTCGGCCGAGCCGAGCTTGACCGTCTTGTCTGAGGTGTCGGGGCCGCTGGACGCCGTCTCGCCGCCGAAACCGCCGAGGATGACCGAGACGAAGGAACGGTTCATGCCCTTGCACATGATGTAGGAGAGGATCGCGCCGGACGAACCGACAAGCGCGCCGGTGATGATCAGTGCGAGATTGCCGAGCGTGAAGCCGATGCCGGCCGCAGCCCAGCCGGAATAGGAATTCAGCATCGAGACGACGACGGGCATATCGGCGCCGCCGATCGGCACGATCAACAGAACGCCGAGCGCCAGCGACAGCGCCACCACGGCCCAGAAATCGAAATGGCTTTCGGTGGCGGCCAACCCGATGATGAACAGCACGATCAGCACCAGCAGCGCCGCATTGATCACATGCCGGTAAGGCAGCATGATCGGCTTGCCGGACATGCGCCCGTCAAGTTTCAGGAAGGCGATGATCGAACCGGTGAAGGTCAGCGCACCGATGGCGACGCCGAGCGCCATTTCGACCCGCGCTTCGGTGTGAATCTGGCCGATTTCGCCGATGCCGAAGGAGGCGGGGGTATAGAGCGCCGAGGCCGCGACCAAGACGGCCGCGAGACCGACCAGCGAATGGAAACCGGCAACGAGCTGGGGCATCGAGGTCATGGCGATGGTGCGGGCGACATAGGCGCCGACGCTGCCGCCGATGGCAAGGCCGAGGATGATCAGCACGAAACCGCCGAAATTCGGCGTCGCCAGCACCGGCGTCGTCAGGATGGCGATCCCCATGCCGATCATGCCGTAGAGATTGCCCTTGCGGCTGGTGGCTGGATGCGAGAGACCCCGAAGCGCCAGGATGAAGAGAACGCCGGAGACGAGGTAGAGGAAGGCTGCGATATTGGTCATCGGTTCCTCACCGGTCTTTCTTGCGGTACATCGAGAGCATTCGCTGCGTCACGAGGAAACCGCCGAAAATGTTCACCGAGACGAGCACGAGGGCGACGAAGCCGAAGCCGGTCGCAAGCCCGCTTGTCGAGATGCCGACCGCCAGAAGCGCGCCGACGACGATGACGGAGGAGATCGCATTGGTAACAGCCATCAGGGGCGTATGCAGCGCCGGCGTCACCGACCATACGACGTAATAACCGACGAAGATCGACAAGACGAAGATCGCCAGCTGGAAGACGAAGGGATCGATCGCCCCGCCGGTCGCAGCGCTGGCCGCTTCCGGTGCATGGGCCGCCGCCGTGACGACAGCGGTGACCGCCTGGTCGAGCTGCTCCAGCGCTTTGTCCATTGCTTCACTGGCCATCAGAGATCTCCCTTCTTCGCGCCGCCGAAGGCGGGATGCACCACGTCGCCGGCATAGGTCAGCATCGTCGCCTTGACGAGTTCGTCGTCGAGGTTGACGACCACGCTCCGGCCCTCCTTGTTGACCATGGTCTCGAGGAAGGTGACGAGGTTCTTGGCGTAGAGCGCCGAAGCGCTGGCCGCGACCCGGCCCGGCATGTTGGCAAAACCGATCACCTTGACGCCGTCGACATCGGCGATCTCGCCGGCAACGACGCCCTCGATATTGCCGCCGCGCTCGACCGCAAGGTCGACGGCGACCGCGCCGGGTTTCATCGCAGCGAGCATGGCGCGCGAAACGAGCCGAGGCGCCGCGCGGCCGGGGATCAGCGCGGTGGTGATGACGATATCCTGCTTGGCGATATGTTCGGCCACCAGCGCTGCCTGCTTTGCCTGATAGTCGGCGGACATTTCCTTGGCGTAACCCCCGGCCGTTTCCGCCGCCTTGAACTCCTCATCCTCGACGGCGATGAACTTGGCGCCGAGCGAGGCGACTTGCTCCTTGGCGGCCGGGCGTACGTCGGTGGCCGAAACCGCAGCACCCAGGCGCCGCGCCGTGGCGATCGCCTGAAGACCGGCGACGCCGGCACCCATGACGAAGACCTTGGCGGCCGGCACGGTGCCGGCAGCCGTCATCATCATCGGCATGGCACGGTCATAAACCGCCGCCGCCTCGATGACGGCCTGATAGCCGGCGAGATTGGCCTGGGACGACAGCACATCCATGGACTGGGCGCGGGTAATGCGCGGCATCAGTTCCATCGCAAAAGCCGAAAGACCGGCGCTGGCAAGAGCGGCGATCGCTTCGTCATTGCCATAGGGATCCATGATGGCGATGACCACGGCGCCGCTTTTATAGCCTGTAATTTCCTGTGCGGTCGGGCGGCGCACCTTCAGCACGACGTCGGCGGAGGCTGCATCGGCAGAACTGCCGATCCTGGCGCCGGCTGCCTCGAACTCTCCGTCTGGAACGCGCGACGCCGCACCGGCACCGGCTTCGACGACGACGTCGAAGCCGAAACTCTTCATTTTTTTCACGGTCTCGGCGGAGGCCGCGACACGCGTCTCCTCGCCCGCAATTTCCCTTGCAACGAAAACGATATTGCCCAACTGCCCCCTCCTCCGGGTCAGCCAGACCGCCGCAGGCTTCCCTGCGCAGGCCAAGCACCTAAAGCATGTCGTGCAAAACTGTCTGGCAGCCCTGCGATAACGATATGCGAGAAAATAAAGACCTGAAGCGCGAAGAGCCAATCTGAAAGATCGCAACGCGCTTCAGTCACAAAGCTTCGGCGAAGCCCTCCCTTTTGCCGCGCTCAGCGGAACAGGAAGACGCCGACAGCGAGTAGAATGATGAAGACGAGGAGGCCGCCGAGAAGGCCAGCGCCGCCAAAGAAACCGGCGGTCATCGCAAGCAGGAGGACGATGAGAAGCATCGAGCCGTATTTGGTGGCAGTGATGAACATGTCGTAGGTCTTTTCATGTTCTTTGTAATCCATCGGCGCGCCGGTCTCGACCGGTCCGGTATGATGTTCGGCCATAAAAATATCGTCTCCCTGAAATGCCTCTGCGCTGCCTGATTCCCTCGGCTGGCGAGGGAAATCCCTGCTTGCAGGAATTACACAATGACAGCCGAAAGCGCAATCCATGAGAATGCCGCAGCTCATGCATGTCGCCCGGAAGTGTGCAGCGGTTCCGGAAGAACGACATGCATCAAAACAAAGGGCTAAAGCGCGTCGCATGAATCAGATTTGATGCGACGCGCTTTTAGGCTTCAAAACCACCTATTCCCAGGCGAAAAAAGCATGAGGGACGACGACTGCGGATAGTGTCGTCGCCCCTCATTGTTCTCACTCTGATGCTCTCTCGGTGAGAGAACAGAAATCAGAGCGGCAGGTCGGTGCCGAGTTCGCCTTGCGGCACGAAGCGCGCTGTCGGAATGATGGTGAGCGGCGGCAAGGTGTCGTTGGGATTGCGTGAAAACATCATGCGCTGCTCGCTGGCGCTGGAAATGAAGAAGGGATAGCGCGTCAGCAGCTTGCGCCCGACCTCGATCACATTCGTCGCCATCAGCGTCATGTCGATGCCGTAATTCTTCGCCAGCCGGCCGGGCACGACCGTATCGGCATAGAAGACGCGCTTGTAGAAGGCCGCATGCGGCGGCCGGACAAACTGAAGAACGCGGTCCGCGCGGAAATACGCCGCTGCCACGATGGTCGGCCGCAGCGTCAGATAGGGAACCCACGGCAGATCGGTGGTGAGCTCGGGGTCGGCGGCGAAACGCGCCGGATCGATCAGTGTCAGCCCCGCATCCAGAAGCTCATCCATCGCCTCCGGAAAGGCGCCGCCGGATTGGCTGAGGCGATGCTCCGGTGTCACATAATGAACCCGGATGGTGCTGACCAATTCCCCATAATAGTACAGGCCGAAGATATAGGCGTGACTGTCGAAATCGCTATCGTCCAGCAGCCCTTTCGGGGCGAGCGCGAGCACGTCGTGAGCCTTATAGGCCTTGTAGCGCAGGCGTTCCACCTGCTCCATGTCTTCGCTGCTTTCGACGCGACGATACTCGACATGATCCAAAACTTCCAAAATTTTCGCGCTGAAATCGCTACGCTTGAACAGTGTCTCTGACATTCTCTCGATCCGCTCGTTAACGGATCATTAATCATATGCCGGCGAGATTTAGGCAAGGAAATCCGATAATTCGGCCCGTTTATAAAGTATTAAGGTTAACGGCGCGGAGGAGTGTCAGTGGAAAAGCGGCCGTAGCGGAGCGCTCAGGCGACCTTGTTGCGTCGGCGTTGAACGGGTCGGCGGCCGATGCCCTGCTGCAAGAGCGGGATATTCTGGGAAGGCACCGGCTGAGAGAAAACATAGCCTTGCACCAGATCGGTGCTGCGGTGTTTGTTGAGCAGGGCGAGCTGCTCTTCGGTCTCGACACCCTCGATGACGATCTTCAGCCCCAGTTCACGGGCGAGATGGACCGTGCCGCGCAGCAGCTTGAGGCGGCGGGTATCCTCGACGATATTGCGGACGAAGGAGCGGTCGATCTTGACGATATCAAGCGGCAGCGTGTCGAGATAGCTGAGACTGGAGAAGCCGGTCCCGAAATCGTCGATGGCGATGGTGATGCCGCGGGCCCTGAGCTCCGCCAGGATGGCACGCACGGCCGCCGGCTCGTCGATCAGACAGCTTTCTGTGACTTCGAGATGCAGCCGCGCCGCATCGAGGCCGGAATGAGCAAGCGCGTCGGCGACCAGCTGGAGGATGTCGGCATCCCTGAGGTCCCGAGCCGAGAGGTTGACCGAGACCGCGATATGGTCCGGCCAGTTCATGCATTCGCTGCAGGCCTTGAACAGGACGAAGCGGGTGATGTCGGAGATGATGCCCATATCCTCGGCAAGCCGGATGAAGACATCGGGCGGGATCGATCCCTTCTCCGGATGCACCCAGCGCGCCAAGGCCTCGGCGCATTCGATTCGTGAACCGTCGGCCCGGAACATCGGCTGGAAGACCAGATGCAGCGCCTGCGCGGAAACCGCGTCACGCAGATCCGCTTTCAGCTTCTGCTGTTCGATGTAGCGGCCGTCCATCTCCCGCTCGAAGCCTGATATGCCGCCCTTGAAGCGCGACTTGCTTTCGAACAGGGCAAGATCCGCCTTGACGCTCCATTCGTCCATCGCGAAGGCAGTGCTTTCGAGGATGGCGTAACCTGCGCTGAGCGAAACGAGGAAGGTCAGCTCATCGACCTCATAATGACCCTGGATCGCCGCGTGTACGCGGCGGATCTCGATGTCGAGCGAGGCCGGCTCCTTCGCATGCGGGAAGAACAGGATGAACTGGTCGCCCATCAGCCGGCCGAGAATGGCGTTGCCGGAAGCCTGCTTGATGCGGGCGGCGATAGCGCAGAGCAGATGGTCGCCGGTGACATGGCCGCGCATGTCGTTGACATGTTTGAATTCGTCGATATCGAGAACCATGAAGCCGAGCGGCCCGGACTTCCTCTGATGTTTGGCGAGATAGTCCTGCACCAGCTGCCCGAAATATTCCCGGTTCGGCAGACCGGTCAGCGCATCGAAGCGGACCATATGCATGATCTTCTGCTCCGCCTTGACACGGCTCGACACGTCTTCGAAGATCAGTACGGCGCCGCCATCGGCTCTCCGGCTGGCGGAGAATTCCAGCGACAGGCCCTCGGGAAAATGAACGAGCGTGCGCGACAGGTTACCTTCGGCGACCTGGGTGAGCTGACGCAGGATGAGCTCCGGCTGCGAGGCGTCCATGAAGCTGTAGCGCGCGCCGTAACGCAGGACGGCGCCGAGGTCGCGGTCCTTTAACCGCTCCGGCGCGCCGATCTTCAGAAGCTCGCAGGCCTTGCGATTGACGACCTGGATCCGGTTTTCGGCATCGACCATGACGAGGCCATGCGGCATATTGTTCAGCGCCGTATCGAAACGGTCGGCGATGATGGTGATTTCCCGGCGCGCGATGACATTCTCATAAAGGAACTCGCGCACGCCGTTCGCCATGGCCCGCGTCGTCAGCCAGAAGGGAATGAGGAAGATCGACAGCAGGCCACGATAGAAGTCCAGCGCCATCAGGCTGCAGACGATCATCGGCAGACAGCAGGAGAAGGTCTGCAGGTCGACCGCCAGGCGCGAACCGTAGTTGCGGCCGACGACGGAAACCATGGTCGCCATGGTGACGGCAATGCAGGCAAGCTCGGCAAAGGAATCGTGCACGACGAAGATGGCGTAGCCGCTGGCGAGGCCGAGCAGAGCGGTGGTGCAGGCCGCACCGGCAACCAGGATCCGCTCCCAACGCTCGATCCCGGCGTGCGACAGGCGCTCCTTGTCGACCTGGTCGAACCGCCGGAAGACAAACATGCGGACGCAGAAGACCAGGAGGAAGGCGGCGGCCAGCAGGATGTAGACGAAGGATTGGGTCTTGGCGGCGACGGCCAGGCATGTCGCGACGTGCACGATCACGCCAGCAAGAAGCGTCATGCGGTTCCCGGACAGGGAACTCACAAACGACAGATACACATCTAAAGGGACCCTGTTCGGGTTATCTGGCTTCATCCACACTTTCCCTGTGCGCGGGAATTCTAAGCCCAACCCTTTAAAAATTGATTTCAATGGAATCAAACATTTGGTCAAATTTTCTAAAACCAGAGGATGAACCCTACAGCTTACACGCGTCAATGCAGCCTCTTGGCGAGATTATTGAAATTTTTTATCCACGCCAGGGTTGTCTAATTATTATATGGTCACACGGTCCGGTCAGCGCATCTAAGACTATACTCCAAGCCGCGGCATTTATCCTTCCAATTTCGAAGGCCGTGGTCTACATCGATTGCAAGAGGGAAAGCTGCCGGAGAAACGGCAGGACAAGAACAAGGGAAACGAATGTCGGGACTTCTGGCGGCAAGCCGGCTGATCGATTCGGTCAGTCGGATCATGGGCAAACTTTCCGAATACATGGTGCTGTTCTGCTGTCTGATCAGCGCCGGAAACGCCATCGTCCGCTACGCCTTCAACTACAGTTCGAACGGCTGGCTCGAGATCCAATGGTATCTCTTCGCCTTCGTCGTCATGCTCGGCGCCTCGCATGCGTTGCGCAACAATGAGCATGTCCGCGTCGACCTGATCTATGGTTCCGTGTCCGACAAAGCGAAGATCTGGATCGACATCGTCGGCCTCATCGTCTTTCTGATCCCGGTTTGCGTCTTCCTCACCTGGATCTGCTGGCCCTTCTTCACGCTGTCCTACCAGCAGGGAGAAATATCGGGCAATGCCGGCGGGCTGATCCGCTGGCCCGTCAAGCTGATCCTGGTCGCCGGTTTCGCATTGCTCTCCCTTCAGGGCATTTCCGAGCTGATCAAGCGGATCGCCGCCCTGACCGGCCACATCCAGATCGACACGACATACGAAAAGCCGCTGCAATAGCGCTCCCGGGGAGAAACGGATTTGTTTGATTTCGGTATCATCCCGCCGGCGATGTTCCTGGGCATGGTCATCTTCATGCTCTACGGCTTTCCGGTCGCCTTCTCGCTGGCCGCCGTCGGCCTGTTTTTCGGCATCATCGGCATCGTCACCGGCCATTTCGGCGAAGTCTTCCTGCAGGCGCTGCCGCTTCGCTTCTTCGGCATCCTTTCCAACGACCTACTGCTCGCCATCCCCTTCTTCACCTTCATGGGGGCGGTGCTGGAGCGCTGCGGGCTGGCCGAAGACCTGCTCGAAGGCACCGGCAAACTCTTCGGCGGCATACCCGGCGGCCTTGCCTATGCCGTCATCCTCGTCGGCGCGGTCCTCGGCGCGATCACCGGCACGGTGGCCGCTTCCGTCATCACCATGGGCGTGATCTCGCTGCCGATCATGCTGCGCTACGGCTACAGCCCTCGCCTTGCCACCGGCGTCATCGCCGCCTCCGGCACCATCACCCAGGTGATCCCGCCCTCGCTCGTACTCGTCGTACTCGCCGACCAACTCGGCAGGTCGGTCGGCGACATGTATCTCGGCGCGATCGGCCCCTCGATCCTGCAGGTGTCGATCTTCGTGCTCTTCATCCTGGTGATGTCGATCTTCCGGCCGAAATCGATGCCGCCGCTGCCAAAGGAGGTGCGCGGCGACTTCAACTGGGCGCTGCTCGCCAAAGTGCTGATGGGCATGGTGCCCTCGATCGTGCTGATCTTCCTGGTGCTCGGCACGATCTTCATGGGCCTTGCAACGCCGACGGAAGCCGGTGCGCTGGGTGTCGTCGGCGCCATGGCGCTCGCCGCCATGAATCGCCGCCTCACCTGGCCGCTGATCCGCGAGGCGATGACATCGACCACCCACATCACCTCAATGGTGGTGATGATCCTGATCGGCTCCACCTGTTTCAGCCTGGTCTTCCAGGGCATGGATGGCTCGCGCTGGATCGAGCACATGCTGTCGGGCATTCCCGGCGGGCCGGTCGGCTTCCTGATCTTCGTCAACATCTTCATCTTCGTGCTCGCCTTCTTCCTCGATTTCTTCGAGATCGCTTTCATTGTCATCCCGATGCTCGCCCCCGTCGCCTCGCATCTCGGCATCGACCTGATCTGGTTCGGCGTGCTGATCTGCGTCAACATGCAGACGAGCTTCATGCACCCGCCCTTCGGCTTCGCGCTGTTCTACCTGCGCTCGATCGCCAGCAAGGACGTCAAGACCTCGGATATCTACATGGGCGCCCTCCCCTGGGTCGGCATGCAGCTGATCCTGGTGGCGATCGTGATCTTCTGGCCGCAATCGGTGACCTATTGGCTGGATCACGGCCCGAAGGTCGACCCGAACTCGATCAAGATCGAAGTCCCGGGCTTCGGCGGCCAGCTCGGCCTTCCCCCGATCGGCGGCGGCAACGGCTCGCCGCAGATCCCCGGCCTGACCCTGCCCCCACTCGGCTTGCCGGGAGCGCCGCCGCCACCGGCCAAATAACCCCGCCAAATAAGAGCCAAAACAAAACCCCGGATCAAGCGATCCGGGGTTATGTATGCGTTGGTGTCGTGTGCCGATGGAAGCCCTCAGAGCTTTCCTGCCCGCTGCTGGATCATCATGAACGTATCGAAAGTGTATTCCGAAAGCTGCATCCAGAGATAGGCGTCCCGCTTGAAGGCGGTCTGGTCGTCGTAGATCTTCTTGAAATACTGGTTGGTGCCCGAGATTTCGCTGTAGATGCCGGTCGCCGCCTGGAAGCAGGCTTCCATGATCTCCTGGCTAAACGGGCGCAGCGTCGCACCTTCCGCAACGAGCTGCTTCAGCGCGGTCGGGTTCTTCGAGTCGTACTTTGCCAGCATGTTGGTGTTGGCGAAGGCGCAGGCATCAGTCAGCGCTGCCTGATAATGCTTCGGCAGGTTGCTCCATTTTTCAAGGTTGAAGAAGCCATGCACCGTCGGGCCGCCTTCCCACCAGCCCGGATAGTAGTAGTACTTCGCCACCTTGTGGAAGCCGAGCTTCAGGTCGTCATAGGGGCCGACGAATTCGGCCGCATCGATCGTGCCTTTTTCCAGCGCCGGATATATGTCGCCGCCGGCAATCTGCTGCGGGATGACGCCGACCTTCTCCATGACGCGGCCGGCAAGGCCGGCGATGCGCATCTTGACGCCCTTGAGGTCATCGAGCGTATTGATTTCCTTGCGGAACCAGCCGCCCATCTGCGCACCGGTATTGCCGGCAGGCAGCGCATACATGCCCTGTGTGGCATAAAATTCATTCATCAGCTTGTTGCCATTGCCCTCGTAAAACCAGGCATTGGTCAGGCGGCTGTTCAGGCCAAACGGAATGGCCGTTCCGATGGCATAGGTCGGGTCCTTGCCGACGAAATAATAGGAGGTCGTGTGGGCTGCCTCAACCGTGCCGGCGGCCACCGCATCGACGGCCTGCAGGCCGGGCACGATTTCACCAGCCGCGAAAGGCTGGATCGTGAAATTGCCGTCTGTCGCAGCGGCGACATGCTTGGCGATATCCTCGGCACCGCCATAGATCGTATCCAAGCTCTTCGGAAACGACGACGTCATACGCCACGCGATCTTTGGATTCTCCTGCGCGATCGCAGGCGCTGCCAATGCCGTTGCGGCGACCGCGCCGGCGCTGGCGGTTCCCGCCTTCTTGAAAAACGAACGACGATCCATCAAAAACCTCCCGTATGGATGGCACTGCGCGGCCAATCTTCACCCCACCCGCAGCCGGCGCAAACCTAAGCATGGCGGGGGCCGCGATTCAAGCTTTAGTCTATTAGCCTTTGGCATCAAGACGGCAACTAGCGAATACGAGTGCGCCTATCAAAATCAGCGGCTTAGCAGCGAAGCCGGGAGCCAGGGGGCTGCTTCGGCCGTATTTTGGCCACCTGACACGGCCAAGCGTTGACTTAAGGGCCGTTCTGGCGCCAGAAACGCTGTGCTGAAAGATTTTTACCGGGGTTGATATGACGAAACCGATCGTTGCCATTCCTGCCGATATCCGCAGCTTTGACGGCGCGACCTGGCATGCCGTGCAGCATCAATATCTGCGTGCCGCCTTGAATGCGGCCGGCGTCATGGCCTTCATCATCCCCGCTTTCGAGGCAGGCTACGATACCGACGCGATCCTCGACCGCGTCGACGGCCTCCTCGTTTCCGGCTCGGCCAGCAACGTGCACCCCTCGCTCTATGGTGCCGAGGCCAATGACAAGGACGGCCCCTTCGACCCCGCCCGAGACGCCACCAGCCTGCCGCTGATCCGCCGCGCCCTCGACTGCGCCATCCCACTGCTCGCCATCTGCCGCGGCATCCAGGAGCTGAACGTCGCGCTCGGCGGTTCGCTGGCAAGCGAGATCCAGGAGCAGCCCGGCATTTGGGACCATCGCCGACCGGACGGTGTCGACCGCGACGGCATGTATGCGATTCGCCAAAGCGTCCACGTCAAGGAAGGCTCCTGCATCGCAAGCATTCTCGGCCCCGGAGAGGTCCGCGTGAATTCGCTGCATCGGCAGGCGATCGCCAGGACCGCCCCACGCCTGCAGGTGGAAGCGGTCGCCGAGGACGGCACGGTGGAGGCCGTTTCCGTTATCGACGCCAAGGCTTTCGCTGTCGGCGTGCAATGGCATCCGGAATATTGGGCTGAAACCGACAAGTCCTCGAACCAGCTGTTCGCCGCTTTCGGCGACGCCGTCCGCGCCTATGCCGCTGCCAAGCTGCCGGTCATCCCCGCGCAGGCGATCGCGTGACGGCGCAATGCCGGCGAGCCACCAGACCCGCCGGGCGTTGAACTGCGTCGATCAATGGTGATCTTCGTCCTCGTCATCATGCTCATGCTTGAGCCAGGTGCAGAGCTCCGCCGGCAGCAGTTTCTCATAGGCATCGTCGCTGCCGACGAACTCCCCAAGATCCTTGACGCTGACGAAGCCGACATTCGGAAATTGCTCTGCCGCGCTACGCAGGAAGTCGAAGCGTTCGTCGCCAACGCCGACCATGACGTAGTAGATCTGCGATTCGGCGCGCTCGGCCTTCTGTAGCAGCGTCCAGGCCGCATCCCGGTCGGCATTCTCGCCATCCGTCAGGAAATAGTTGATCGCCGGAATACCCGAACGTGTCTCCTCGCCGAACGTATCGCGGCTCATGCCGAAGATCATGCCGAGCAGACCGCCAGCCGCCTCCTCTTCCATCAAACCATATGTCATCAGGTTCGAGCGGATGACTGGGCCATAATCGGTGCCACCCCAGAGCACGGTTTTCAGCTTATTATTGCTGATGATCTCGCGCTCGACGTAACCTTCGTAATTTTTCGCGGTAGCCGGCGCGAGCGATGCCATCTTCTCCTGATTGGAGAACACCCAGGTATCGATACGCCCGTCATCATCGAAATAAAGAGCGACGGGAAGAATACGCTCGAGCGCCGCCTGTACCGCGCCGGATTTGAAAAGGTCGCTCATCGAGCCCGAGACATCGATGTTGAGGCCGACCTGCGCCGGAATACGCTCGTGAATGCCCTGTTTCTGAAGGACGAAGCCGACGCGGCGAACTTCTTCCTCGGGCTTGTGCAGCTTGAATGTCGTCATGGGTCATCCCTCCGATTTGAGTTTTCCTAGAATACGCGCGTGAATGCCGCGCAACGGCGCTCCGGCGCCGGCCTGCGATGGTGATAGAGCGGTTCGCGCCGCCGTCAGCGCCGCGGAATAGGCCGCATGCCACGCCGGCAGCTCCTCCTGCAACAGGCCTTGTGCAGCGTGTCCCAATGCATCGACGTGTCGTGCAACGGCAGCAACGGTCCGCGTGCTCACCTCGATCGTGGCTTTCGTGGCCGCGAGACTGACAGTCCTCGTTTCGATCGCTTCGGCTTGCGAGGCGTAATGGGCCTGCCGCTCGTGATCGGACAGTTGGAGCGCGCTGACGTAATGAACGAGGAAGCGCCCCGCCAGGATATGGGCCGCCAGATTGCGGTCGAGCGTCGCATAGCCTTTGCCGACGGCGCGCAACCCTTTCGCGATGGTGACAATCTCGGGAGCAAGCGCATCGAGCTCTTTCGCCAAGGCCTGCACTTCAGGGTAAAGCTGCGAAAACAGGCCGGCAGGATCGCGCGGCGCCGCCAGCGCTTTGATCGCCCTCAGAACGCCGCCGCGAACGGCAAAGACGCGGTCAGGGTCGAGCTCGCCGAGACGCTGGAGCAACTCGGCACTCAGGCGCTTTCCGCGCGCCAACACTTCGCTGTCGACAAGGGCAAGTTCGCTTTCGGCAAGCCTGCCATGCTCTGTCTGGAGGCTGGCGCCGAAGCGCAAGACGTCGTCGAAATGATGGTCGTCGAGATTGGCCCCGTCAACGATGCGCAACGCCATTGACGCAAGCGATGCCGCAGCGTTGGCGTCGATCTCCAGAAGCGCCTCGACGCTGCAGGCAATGCGCCGGCGAACTTCGCCGGCCGCAAGAACGCGCGGTGTGTCGCCTTTGGGTGTCGGGGCTTGTGGCGAACCAAACAGGATTCTCGGTTCGGCAGGCGGCCGGGAAGGACCGGCAACGTCAGGCGATGCGCTTTCCGGAAAAAGCACCTTTGGCAACCGGTCCGGCTCCTTTTCCGGTGGTCCATCTGCCTTGCCTCTTGTCAAGTGAGGCTCCCGTTCAGCCGAAATAGGCTTGAATGACGTCGCCAAGTCCGGCATTCGATCCCGCGCCGACGGCATGGAATCGCCAGGATCCATCCGCCTGCTTGAGAAAGGAAGCCACCTGTATCGTCGTCTTGCCGGCAAACTCGGCCGTAAGCTGGTAGCGGCAAAGCTCGTCGTCCATCGCATCGCAAACTTCGATATAAGCGTTCTTGACCTTGCCGAAGTCTTGTCTCTTACGTTCCGCATCATGGATCGTCGCCCAGACGGCAAGCTCCGAGACCTCCGCCGGCAGCTTCGCCAGCACGATCTTGAACTCCTCGCGGAACCCCTCATCGTGGTGACCGCCGCCATGGCCGTCTTCGTCACCGTCATCGTCCGGCTCCGACCTTTTTATCAGGCCGCCACGTCCGGTCCGGTCGTCACGTTCGTGCCACATCGAGCCGTCATCCGTCTGGAAGGAGCCGTCAGCGTTCTTGATGAGCGAGCCTTCCGGATTGCCGGAACTGCGCACGAAAGCATAACACAGCGCATGCGAGCCTTCATTGTAGAGTCGCGCACGGTTGGCATCGCCGCCCGGATGGACCAGCGCAAAACAATGCACGTCGAGATCGAAGGCCGGGCCTGAACCTTCGGGCGGATCCCAGACAAGTCCCGAATGGACGAGCTGGATTTCCTTCTGGATCTGAAATGACTGACCCTTGTTGAGCTTGAAGGTTGCCATGCGCTGTGGTTCTCCTGAAATCTCAGATCGGGCGATCGGTCACGATTTGTCGCGCTTGCTCGAGCTTGACGCGGGCGGCAGCATAACGCTCCTTGTTTCGCTCGCCTTCGGCGACCACCTTGTCGGCGATATCGCGCAGCCGCTGGGCGGTGCTAAGCACCAGATCGGCATCGGCAAGCCGGGTCTCGCCGGCGGCTTTGACTGCATTGACCGAGACATCCTCGAGCACCTGCGATCCATATTGCTGAAGCGATGCGCGCAGTTCGCGCCGCATGGCGTTCATCTGCTGGATCGACTGCATCTGGAAGAGTGCGTGCAGCCGAATGAGGACCGACTTGATGTCGTTGAATTCCGCATTGGCCGAGGTGACAGTATCCGCAAGGGTCGCGAGCGCAGCACCGCGTGCAATCCCGATCGAATCGAGATCAGCCGGAGCCTTGGCATAGGCGGTTTCAAGAACGAGGACCCGGTTCTGGAAGATGTCGAGCTTCTGCGAGAAATCGCGGGCTTCCTGCACCTTGAGCGGATCGCCGGAGGCCGCCTCTTTGGTCAACCGGTCAAGTTCGCGGCCGGCATCGGCGACGATACGGCGGCCGGCCTCGACGAAGACGCCGAGAGACACGATCGTATCGCGATACCCCTGCGCCAGCGTACTCATGCGCGACACATCGAGGATGAGCTTGCCACTCTCCTCCTCGATCTGCACCTCCATCGGCCTGACGAGATCGCCGAGGGACTTGGCCTTGCTTTGTAGCATGCCGCGAACCTCGTCAGTCACCGCCTTGAGGCGCTTGGCGGGATCACCGAGACCCACTGCCATTAGCAAACGTTCGAGGAAGCTGCCCTTCAACTTCTCCCGGATGCTTGCCTCGAGCCCCTTCAGATCGGCATCGTTGACGCCATCCCGGATCGTCCGGAATAATTCGAACAGCACCGGCGACTGCGCATTGGTGATCTGCGAAAGGATGGCATCGAGCTTGGCGCCAAAACCGCCGATAGCCTCCTGGCCGAAGGTGATCAGACCATGCGGCTCTACGGTCGCCAGCCTGAACCGCTCTGCGAGATCGCTGACCTCGCCTGCCTTTTCAAGCGGAAGAACGACCGTCACGACGGCGGGCAGATTGCCGGTTGAAAGCGTAGGCGTCAGACGCGGGCTCGTCTCGCGAGTCGCGGTGTTCGGCGTGCTTGGCTCCGACATGCCGTCAATCCTTTTTGTTCGGCTAGCCTTACGGTTCGGCTTCAAGCCGCCCGGAAAGCTACGAACTTAAGTTGTAAAAATCGGCAGGAATGTAGCCGAAGGGTTCGTGTCGGGCAACATATCATCGAGGAACAGTCGATTGACATCAGGTGAGGCTCCTGATCGCTCCTGGAACGGCGCGCCCCGCGCCTAGGCCTTCTGCGGCGTCTCCGGTACCGGCGTCAGCGCCGCACCCTTCTCGAACCAGGCGATGAGATTGTCGGCGACGAGATCGGCCATGGCGTTGCGGGTCGGCACCGAGGCGGAGGCGACGTGCGGCAGGAGCACCGCATTGGCCGGTTCCAGCAGGCCGACCGGCACGGTCGGCTCGTCATAGAAGACGTCGAGACCGGCGGCACCGAGCGCGCCGGAAGCAAGGGCTGCACTCAGCGCCTCCTCGTCCACCGTCCAGCCGCGGCCGACATTGACGAGAATACCGTCAGGACCAAGGGCTGCCAGAATATCGGCATCGATCGTCTTATGGGTCTGCGGCGTCTTCGGAACGATGGCGATCAGCGTATCCGCCGCTTCCGCCAGCCCCTTCAGCGTCGGGTGATAATCATAGGGTGCATCGGCATGGCGCGAGCGCGTGTGATAGCTGATCTTCACCTTGAACGGCTCCAGCCGCTTGGCGATTTCGAGCCCGATGCGGCCAAGGCCGTAGAGCCCGATATGGCGGCCCTTGAGCGAGAAGCGCGACAGCGGATAGGTCGCGCCCGGCTTCCAGTTGCCGGCGCGCAGCCACGCCTCGGCCCGCGGCAATTCGCGGATCGTGTTCAACAGCAGGCCGATCGCCGTATCGGCGACTTCGTCGTTCAGCACATCAGGCGTATTGGTGACGACGATGCCCTTTTCGGCGGCGCGCTTCACATCCATGCCGTCATAGCCGACGCCGAAACTGGCAATCACCTCGACAGCAGGCAGCTGGTCCATCCACGCACCCGGGAAAGCGCCGGAGACAGCGACGCCGCGGATGCGGCCGGCGGTCTCGGCGTCGAGCGCAAGCTTTTCCTCGCGCGCGACGGCGATGATGTCAAAACGATCCTTCAAACTTTCGAGAACACGCTCGTGTATCTTCCCAGGAACGAGAATGGCGATGCGGGACATGGCTTTTCCTCTTGGATACGGTCTTGATTCAGGCGCGGGGCCGATGAGGACTGGTCGACTGGCGGATGCGCATTTCCGGTTTGATCAGATGCATGCCGTCAGGCTCGTGGCTACCGGCAAGGCGGTCGAGCAGCGCCCGGGCCGCCAGGCGCCCGACCTCGGTCTGGCCGTTCCAGACGGTCGTCAGCGCTGGCGTGGCGATCGACGCCTCCTCGAGGTCGTCGTAACCGGTGACGGAAATATCGCGTCCCGGCACTAGGCCGGCACGGGCAATCCCGTTCATCAACCCGATCGCCACCAGATCGTTCCAGCAGACGGCGGCCGTCGGCTTCTGCGGCAGCGACAGGAAATGCACCGCCGCCTCGAAGCCGCCCTGTTTCGAGCGCGGGCCGGGGATGCGCAGGTTCGGATCGACCTCGATGCCGGCCTTGCGCAGCGCGTTCACATAACCCTGATAGCGGTCGCGGCCGGTGGATGTCTGATCCGTACCGCCGATCATAGCGATCGAGCGGTGGCCGAGGCCGATCAGGTGGTTGGTGGCAAGCGAGATGCCGTAACTGTCGTCGCCGCGATAGGTCGGCAGGTCCTGGCCCTCCATCGAACGGGCGACCAAGATCGCCGGCATGCCGTTTTCTTCCGCCAGTTGCACGTCCTCAGGCGGCGTGCCGATCGCCGGCGACATGATGACGCCGTCGCCGCCGAGCTGCAGAAGCGTCTCGATGAAGGTGCGCTGCTTTTCGACATTGTCGTAATGGTTGGAAAGGATGAAGGTGTGGCGGCTGCGATCGAGTTCGCTTTCGATCGCCTTCAGGATTTCCCCGTAGAACGGGTTCATGATGTCATGCACGACGACGCCGATGATGCCGGAGCGCGAAGTGCGAAGGCTGGCGGCGCGGCGATTGTAGATATAGCCGAGCGCGCGCGCCTGTTCTTTGATCTTTTCCCGGGTATTGCCGGCGACGAGCGGGCTGTCGCGTAAGGCAAGCGATACCGTCGCCGTTGAAATGCCGAGTGTTTCGGCAATTGTGGAAAGCTTGATCTTCTGGACCACGTGTCCTCCTCCAGGCAGCACGCAAGACAGCAAGACCACGCCGGCTAACCGGCGCGGCCCCCTTAAAATGTTTAATTAAAAGATTTAACCGGCGGAAGCAATTCGTCTTTCAGGGTATTTTCAGTCTTCGTCCGGTTCTTCGATATGAAGGGCTTCGGCCTGCAGATTGCCGTCGATCGCCTTTAGCAGCCGGACGAGATTGCGGATTTCCTTTTCGGAGAATGCCTGCGTCGCCAGCCTGTCGCAGGCCGAGGCCGCCATTTCTATCCCCTGCACGCTGCCGCGCCCGAGCTCGGTGAGATAGACCTTGGTAAGGCGCGCATCCTCGGCATCGGGTTTGCGCTCGAGAAAACCTTGCGCCTCCATGCGGCCGATCGTGCGCGTCATCGTCGGCGCCTTGACGCCGAGCTTTTGCGCAAGCCCGCCGGCCGTCATGCCGTCGCTCTCAGCAAGCGAGAGGATGACACCGTCCTGGCCGGCATAGAGGCCGCTTTCGAGCAGGTTGCGAGAGAGCACCGTGCGCATGGAACGAGCCGCCTGGGTTAGCGCCGGCGAAAGGTCGACGAGCGTATACTCGGTCTGATCCTTCTTCTTGGACTTGTTCTTCTTACCGTCCTTATGCTTCTTTCCCATAGCCATCCCTTTGATCTTTAAGCGCTGGCGCCGCTGCGATATGACATTGCCCAGGATCTCGTCATAAACAAGAGGCAACGACCGGATGATGACGCCTTCGCCCCGCTTCGACGATAGCGACCCGGTCTCCGCCCGCGGCGGGCGCCGCCCGATCGCCGTACTGCCGCTCGGCGCTTACGAACAGCACGGCCCGCACCTGCCCTTCGAAACCGACACCCTGATTGCGGAAGGCATTGCCGGACGATTGAAGGCGGCCTTATCAGCCGGCCTGCCGGTCACCTTCCTGCGCGCCGAATCTGTCGGCTATTCCATAGAGCACATGGATGTTGAAGGAACGAAGACGCTCGCGTTCGACGAAGCGGTCGACCGCTGGCTCGGCATCGCCGAGCGCCTGGCCGAGCAGGATATCCGCAAACTGGTGATGCTGAACGCCCATGGCGGCAATTCGCCCCTGATGACGATCGTCGCCACCGAGGCACGGATCCGCTTCGCCATGCTTGCCGTGGCGACAAGCTGGACCCGCTTCGGTCTGCCCGATGGCCTGATCCCGCCGGAGGAAAAGGCGATCGGCATCCATGGCGGCGACATCGAGACCTCGGTGATGCTGGCGCTTCATCCCGACATGGTCGATATGGCGAAGGCGGCGGACTTCCCTTCCCGACAAAGCGAATTTACCGGGCGCTTCAAGCATCTGCGCGCCTACGGGCCGCATGCTTTCGGCTGGAAGATGTCGGATCTCAATCCCCAGGGCGCGGCAGGAAACGCCGCGGCTGCGACGGCTGAAAAGGGCGAAGCGCTGATTGCCCATGCGGTGAAAGGACTAGTGGAATTGCTGCGTGATGTCGACGCCTTCGACATCACGCAGTTCCGGTAAAGATCGGCATCCGAGCGGTGCAGACGATGTGATCTTATAACATTATAAAACCCTTTGAACTGCCGCGCCCATGCCATTATATGAGACCAACCGTTTGAAGCAGCCGATCCAAACGGCTCGGCCGCACGCCTAATCCTAGAGGTTCTCATGACCGACGCGATCTCCACGCAGAAGCCCATTCCCGTCACCGTGCTCACCGGTTATCTCGGCGCCGGCAAGACGACATTGCTCAACCGCATCCTTTCCGAAAATCACGGCAAGAAATATGCGGTCATCGTCAATGAGTTCGGCGAAATCGGCATCGACAACGACCTGATCGTCGAGTCGGACGAAGAAATCTACGAGATGAACAATGGCTGCGTCTGTTGCACGGTGCGCGGCGACCTGATCCGTGTCGTCGAAGGCCTGATGCGCCGTCCCGGTCGCTTCGACGGCATCATCGTCGAAACCACGGGCCTTGCCGATCCGGTACCGGTCGCCCAGACCTTCTTCATGGACGATGACGTGCGCGCCAAGACCGAGCTCGACGCGGTCATCGCCCTTGTCGACGCCAAGCACCTGCCGCTGCGGCTGAAGGACAGCCGCGAGGCGGAAGACCAGATCGCCTTCGCCGACGTCGTCGTCATCAACAAGAGCGACCTGGTGACCCCGGAAGAGCTCGATGTGATCGAAGACATCGTCCGCGCCATCAACCCGGCCGCGCGTGTCTACAAGACCAGCCGCTCCGGCGTCGACCTCGCCCGCGTGCTCGATCAGGGCGCCTTCAACCTGGAGCGCGCGCTGGAAAACGATCCGCATTTCCTTGAGCATGGCCATGACGACCATATCTGCGGCCCGGATTGCGATCACGACCACCACCATCATGATCATGAGCATGATCACCACGGGCACGAGCATCATCACCATGGCGCCCATCAACATGGTGCCATGTCGGCGATCCATGATGTGACGGTGCAATCGGTATCGCTGCGCGGCGGTCAGATGAACCCGGAGCGCTTCTTCCCCTGGATCCAAAAGATCACCCAGACGCAGGGGCCGAACATTCTCCGCCTCAAGGGCATCATCGCCTTCAAGGACGATCCCGAGCGTTACGTCGTCCAGGGCGTGCACATGATCATCGAGGGCGATCACCAGCGGCCGTGGAAGGACGGCGAGAAGCATGAAAGCCGTCTCGTCTTCATCGGCCGCGATCTCGACCGCGAGAAGCTCGAAGCCTCCTTTAAGGCCTGCGAGGCAGCCGCCTGATGCCGACAGTTGCACCGCTTGATCTCGACGGCCACGTTCTGGCCGTCGAATTTTTAGGTGATGTCCCCTTCTTTGCCAGCGCCAACGGCACGTTTCACCGGCTGGATGGCAGCGACAGGGTTTCAGAAGCCCACCAAGGCATGCTCACCGCCATCCGCGATCCCTATAGCGAGAGCCTGATCTCGGGCGGCGAGGATGGCAAGGTGCTGCGCATCTCAGCCGACGGCAGCGTCAGCGAACTCGCCAGCGCGCCGCGCAAGTGGATCTCGCAGGTCGCGGCCGGCCCGCAAGGCGCCATTGCCTATTCCTACGGCAAGAGTTCGCTCGTGCGCCTTGCTGACGGCACGACCAAGGAATTTGCCGAGGAGCGCACGGTCGAAGGCCTTGCCTTCGCGCCGAAGGGCCTGCGCATCGCAGCCGCGCGCTATAACGGCGTGTCGCTGCACTGGATCGGTATGAACGCCAAGCCGATCGACCTCGAATGGAAGGGTGCGCATACCGGCGTCACCTTCTCGCCCGATGGCAATTTCCTCGTCACCTCCATGCAGGAAAACGCGCTGCACGGCTGGAAACTCGACAGCAAGCCCGGCGCTGAAGCCCGCCACATGCGCATGACCGGTTACCCCACCAAAGTGAAATCACTCTCCTGGTCGGTCAAGGGCAAATGGCTCGCTTCGTCAGGCGCGCCGGCGGCGATCGTCTGGCCCTTCCAGGGCAAGGACGGGCCGATGGGCAAGGCGCCGCTCGAGCTCGGCACCCGCGCCAACATCATGGCGACCGCGGTGAAGTTCCATCCGCTCGAAGATATCCTCGCCATCGGCTTCATCGACGGCATGATCCTCGCCGTGCGCATCGCCGACAGCAAGGAGGCGCTGCTGCGCCGCCCCGGCAAGGGCGCGGTCACGGCGATGAGCTGGAGCAAAAACGGCAAGCTGCTCGCCTTCGCCTCCGAAGCCGGCGATTGCGGCGTCATCGATATTTCGGCTTGAGCCTTATTGCTGGCCAGGACGACATCGTGACGGAAGCGGAAATCGTGGCGCTCGGCGCCGACCACATGCAGGCGGCCGCAACGATCAGGCGCGTGGCGCTGTGGCAGCGGCTGCCCTGGCTGCCGGATCTGCATACACCTGGTGAAGAAGAGCATTACTGGCGTATGCATCTGCTGCCGAATTGCACGATCCTCGGCGCCGCCATGGGAAACCGGCTGGTCGGCATCATCGCCTATGGCGACGACTGGATAGAGCAGCTTTACGTTCTGCCTGACTTCCAGGGCATGGGCATCGGCTCCCTGCTTCTTGGCTGCGCCAAGGAGGAGATGGATGAAATCAGGCTCTGGACGTTCCAACGCAATATCGGCGCCCGCGCTTTCTACGAGCGGCACGGTTTTTCCATCGAGGAAGAGACCGACGGCGCCGACAATGAGGAAAAAGAAGCTGATGTGCGCTATCATTGGCGTCGGCTTCCGGAGTTGACGCCTGGCCTGCGACCATCTGGCGGCTAAAATCAGGGCTTGTCTAAAGCCTTGCCCGGGCAAAACATAAATCCGCGCAGGTATTGGCTGCGCAGTCGCAGAGGAAGCAGGAATGCCGAAATCGACCGGCCTTGGTCTGGCCGAGCAACAGCCGCAGTCCTTGGACAATGCATTCGTCTGGGCGGTGATCCGCGCCGAGGCAATCGAGCTTGCCGCGCGCGAACCGATCCTGCAACGGCTGCTCGCCGCGCAGATAACGGCCACCTCCGGCAGCAATGAGATCATCGCCCACGTGCTCGCCGCACGGCTTGCTGGGACGCAGGTGGAAACCGGAGATCTGTTCGATCTCATCCTGTCCACCCTCAACGACGATATCATGCGGGCGATCGAGGCCGATCTCGTCGCCGTGCGCCAACGCGACCCGGCCTGCACGACATTTCTTCACGCGCTCCTGAACCTCAAGGGGTTTCATGCACTGCAGACGCACCGCATCGCCCACGCGCTCTGGAATGCCGGCCGCTCGGAGATCGCCACCTGGCTCGCCAATCTCGCCTCGCTGGTCTTCGGCCCGGATATCCATCCGGCCGCACGGATCGGCGCCTCCATCATGCTCGACCACGGCTCGGGCATCGTCATCGGTGAAACGGCGGTGATCGAGGATGAAGTCTCGATCCTGCAGAATGTCACGCTCGGCGGCACTGGCAAGGAAACCGGCGACCGCCATCCGAAGATCCGCCATGGCGTGATGATCGGCGCCGGCGCCAAAATCCTTGGCAATATCGAAATCGGCGCCTTCAGCAAGATTGCTGCTGGCAGCGTCGTGTTGAAGCCGGTTCCCGAACATTGCACGGTCGCCGGCGTGCCGGCAACGCTGGTGCGTGTCCACCGCGCCGACGAAATCCCCGCCGAGACGATGGACCAGAATATTTAGAGCCATTCCAGCAAAAGCGTGAAGCGGTTTTGCGTCCGGAATTGCGTAAAACAAACCCCGTCCGTTACGCGGCCTGCTGATTTTCTCCGAAGGCTTCGACCCGGTTGCGGCCTTCGCGCTTCGACCGATAGAGCGCCTCATCCGCCTTCTTTACCAGCTGTTCAAAATCTCCACCGCTTTCCCCACGCGTGGCGACGCCGATGCTCAGCGTCGGAAAGACGGCCAGATCCGGCCGCTGCATAACGGCCGCGGCAAAGGCAAGACGGATGTGCTCGGCAATTGCCACCGCCTCTTCCCGGGAAATGTTTTTCAGCACCGCCAGGAACTCGTCCCCGCCTTGACGGGCGAGCAGATCGTGGGAGGACATGATGCCTCGCGAGACGCTGGCGAAAAGCCGCAGGATATCGTCGCCGGCGGCGTGGCCATGCCGGTCGTTCAACTGCTTAAAGTGATCGATATCGATGATCAGCAGCGATACCGGCTGAGAACCGAGGGCCGGCAGGCGCTGGGCAAGGCCGCCGCGATTGAGCGCGCCGGTCAGCGGATCGTGGTGGGCGAGTTCGGTCAGCTGATTTCGACTGCGCTCGGCGGCCATCAGCACCATAGCCATGCTGCGCAGCATGATGAATGCGACCGCCGATACCGCCATCCAGCTATGGGCCACACTGCCGCCGAAAGGATCCGGCCCGCCGATCTCGCCGGTCGCCGCAAGAACGCTGCGCGCCGCAAAGATCATCGCAGTGCAGACATAGAGGCCGACGAGCAGGCCGGCCGAATAAAGCTTCTCACGCCGGGCAATACCGATTGCCTCCCTTGCGACGGCAAGATCGCAGAGGCAGCAGATGACGGAGACATAGAGGAGCCTCGCCGACACCGCCGAGGGATCGCTGACAATAAGTGCGACAGGCACGCTGACGAGAAGGATGACCAGCCAGAAATAGCGCTGGTCAAGGGCCCGGCCGGCAAAGACCCGCACCGCGAAGAACATCAGCATGTAGCCGGCAATGGTCACGATATTGCCGCCGTCGACCGAAACCGAATAGGGAACGAGGTTGCGCAGCGCGACGAGGAAGGAACCGACGCCGACAAGCAGGTTGCTCAAGCCCCACCAGAGCGGCCATCTCTCGAAGCGGCCGGTCGCATAGGCTGCGAGCTGGAGGATGCCCAGCACGAAGCAGCTCACGGCAACAATGAAATAGATCGTCCTGAGATCCAGCAGCATGACGCTTTCCCGAAATTCTCGCGGACCATACAGCAAGCGTTTTGCGGTTTGATTGGGGGCTTCGCTAGAAATTTAACGATCACCGTTTTTTCAGGCGGCCCGCACCGTGCCGATGATATCTGCCAACAGGGTGTGCAACAGATCCCGGTATCCGTTTCGCGCCGAGGGGCCGCTTTCCTCCGACGTCATGACGACCGTCAGATCCAGCGACGGGACGATGTAGAGCATCTGCCCGCCATAACCCCAGGCGAAATGCACCTGTTCACCGCCGATCTGCCGAGTGAACCAGCCATAGCCATATTCGTCGCCGGAAAAATGCGAGTTTGTGTGGTGCTGCCACGACTGGGAAATCCAGTCGGCAGGCACGACCTGCTCCCCTTCCCGAGTGCGCCCTCCATTGCGGTAGAGTTCGCCGAAGGCAAGCAGGGACCGGGCGCTCATCGCCATCTGATTGCCGCCGAGATAGATGCCCTGCGGATCGCGCTCCCATGCGCCGATGCGGAAACCGTCGACCGGGCCGAACCATTCACGCGCGAGCGCCAGCGTCGACCGCCGGCTAACCCTGGTGAGAATGGCCGACAGCAGATGCGTGGATGCGGTGGAATAGAGCATGTCCCCGCCGGGCTGATCGACGAAAGGCTGGGAGAGCGCAAAACGCACCCAGTTGCGCGAGGAGACCCAGCGGCCGTAATTCGGGCCCGACATGCGATCGAGCCCGGCCTGCATGGAGAGAAGATGACCGATGGTGATATCGTTGATGCGCGGATCCGGCGCCGCGGGGAGATCGGCCTTCAGGATCGGCGCGATCTTCTGATCGGGGCCTGCCAGCAGGCCCTTGCCGATGGCAATACCGACCAGCGCCGAAATGACCGACTTCGAAGCGGATTTGATATTGGTGGATTCCGACGGCGAATGGCCGTGGAAGCCGCGTTCGGCGAGCAACCGTCCGCCGCGTGCGACGATCACCGTCTTGAGAGGCCGCATCGCCGGGTCACCAGCCGCCCGATCGAGAAGGGGATTAAGCCCCGTGAAGGTGCGGGCCGTGCTCTGGGCAGCGGCCGGCATCGTCGCGGCAAGCGGCAAACTGAAGAGAACCAGAAGAGAGAGAACGCGGATCATGCAGCGCAAGATAGGATATCAGCCTGGCATGGTCGCGGGCCGGCAGTACATTTCACGCGATTGTGTTGCTAAAGCATGTCGCGCAAAAGTGTGCAGCCGTTTTCCGGCAACGATATGCGTAGAAACAAAGAGCTAAAGCGCGTCGCATGAATCAAGTTTGACGCGACGCGCTTTAAGTGCGTGAGGCATCCCGGTGAATCCACCCGCCACCCGAAAAAACAATCCGCGCCGCAACCACGGCAGGCCCGCCTGCCTCCATGGTCAAGCGGCGCGGATATTGCCGGCCGGGGTAAGGACGTTCAACCCCGGCCGGCCGATTGCTAGGCGGCGCGGCGAAGCGGCGCGCCGGCCAGCATGCGTCCCGAGGGGACGATCATGCCGGCCGCGCCGTCAAGCCAGCCTTCCGTGAGCTCGAGCGCCAGAAAGCGCGAGCGTTCGAACGGGCCTGGCATGACAAGATGGCGGGCCTTCTCGGCAAAAAAGCCGAAACGCTCGTAATAGGCGGCGTCGCCGACGAGCAGGACGGCGCCATGCCCGCGTTTCTTGGCTTCGAGGATCGCCGCGCGCATCAGCGCCGAGCCGATGCCCTTGCCGCCAAGATGCGGCGCGACGGCGAGCGGACCGAGCAGCAGCGCATCAATCGGTGTGCCCTCGTCATTGACGCCGGCCTCGATGTTCCAGAGCCGTACCGAGCCGATGACATGACCGTCGCGATCGCGCGCGACGAGCGCCAGCCCCTCGGCCGGAACACGGTTACGGCGGATCTTCTCCGACGACTTCTTGCGGCGGTCAGGCCCCATGACCCGGTCGAGCAGGTTTTCACGGGCAACGACGTCAGACGGATTTTCGGCGTCGATGGCGAAAGTGGTAGGCGCAAAGAATGCGCGGACAGAATCAAGAACAGCGGCCATCTTGGCCTCCCGTACCCAATACCGTTATCAGCGGCGATGAACGAAAATTGTGAAATTGCCGCCCCGCCTGGTTACGGGGCCGGCGGAAACGACCTTAGATGACGTAAGCCTTCAGCGGCTCGAAACCGTTGAAAGCGACCGCCGAATAGGTCGTCGTATAGGCGCCGGTGCCTTCGATCAGGACCTCGTCGCCGATCGAAAGGGAGATCGGCAGCGGATAGAGGTTCTTCTCGTAAAGCACATCGGCCGAATCGCAGGTCGGGCCGGCGATGACGCAGGGCTCCATCTCGTCGCCGTCGTGCTCCGTGCGGATCGGATAGCGGATGGCTTCGTCCATCGTCTCGGCGAGACCGCCGAACTTGCCGATGTCGAGAAAGACCCAGCGGGCATCGTCATTGTCCGACTTCTTCGAAATCAGCACGACTTCCGCCTTGATCACGCCGGCATTGCCGACCATGCCGCGGCCCGGCTCGATGATCGTCTGCGGGATCTGGTTGCCGAAATGCGTGCGCAGCGCCTGGTAGATCGACTTGCCGTAAGCTTCTGCGGACGGAACGTCGCGCAGATACTTGGTCGGGAAGCCGCCGCCCATGTTGACCATCTGCAGGTGGATGCCCTGCTTGGCAAGCGATACGAAGACGCGCTTGGCATCGGCGAGCGCCGAATCCCAGGCATCGACCTTGGTCATCTGCGAACCGACATGGAACGAGACGCCATAGGACTGAAGGCCGAGCTGATGGGCGTAGACGAGAACGTCGACGGCCATCTGCGGAACGCAGCCGAACTTGCGCGACAGCGGCCATTCGGCGCCTTCGCCATCGGTGAGCACGCGGCAGAAGACGCGGGCGCCGGGTGCGGCGCGCGAGATCTTCTCGACTTCCTCGTGGCTGTCGACGGCAAAGAGGCTGACGCCGAGCGCGTGCGCGCGGGCAACGTCGCGTTCCTTCTTGATCGTGTTGCCAAAGGAGATGCGTGCGGCGGTCGCACCGGCTTCCAGCGCCATTTCGATTTCGGCAACGGATGCGCAATCGAAATTGGAGCCGAGCCCTGCGAGCAGCTTCAGCACCTCAGGGGCCGGGTTGGCCTTGACGGCATAGTAGATGGCGCTGTCCGGCATGGCGTGACGGAAGGCATGGAAATTATCGCGAACGACATCGAGGTCAACCACGAGGCAGGGACCGTCGGGACGTCGGGTTGCGAGAAAGTCGCGGATGCGCTGGGTGGTCATATCGTTCCCTCTTCCAATTCCAGAGCTCCGGCATCAGCCGGAGGACAAAGGGCATACGAGAACTCGCATTGGAACCAGCCGGTGGAGACCCCGGAACCATAGCAAGCGCTCGATGCGCAGATAGTGAACCAACGCCGCGATGCGGTGTAAGTTCGGCTTTGTCTGCCATGGATTGGAGGGAGAATCCCAACCGCACTTCCGGCAATGATGGTGTGCCTCTTCAGTAACCCCCGCTGATGGAAAGCAGGGAGAGAACAAAAAGGCCCGCACCGTCGTTGCTTCAGGCGTCCTCGCATTTTCCGGTTGGCCGGAATAGCGACTGGAGGGGTTAATTCCAGGTACCTTACCGATTTCCTCACCAATTCGAGGGTTCGGCGGACACCCATGGGCACGTGCGACTTTGGGCTGAGGTGGAAATAAGAATATTCGCCTTCATAATCAAGCGTTTTTTTTGATCTTGGGGTCAAAAAAATAATTGAACAGGAGGAGCCGATTTGTTCAACATTCCGAAACAGTTTAAGGGATGGCCATGGATACCTTGACCCGCATACGCGCCTTCATCGATGTCGTCGAGGCCGAAGGCTTTTCCGCCGCCGCCAGGCGCACCGGCCGCTCCAAGGCGCTGCTCTCCAAATATGTGCGCGAGCTGGAAGATGAACTCGGCGCCCTGCTGCTCAACCGCACCACCCGGCAGTTCTCCATGACCGAGGCCGGCCACACCTATTACCGTAGCGCCTCCGATATCCTCAAGGAGATCGATAACCTTGCCGACCTCGTGCGTGAAAACAATGCGCAGCTGAAGGGACGGCTGCGCATATCCGTGCCCCGCACTTTCGTCGATGCCGATGTCGGCCAGTCGCTGATCGATTTCTCCAGGGAGAACCCGGATCTTTCGCTGGAGATCGCCGCCGACGACCGGTTTGTCGACCTGATCGAGGAAGGCTTCGACGTGGCGATTCGCATCAGCAAGCTCGAAGATTCCGGCATGATCGCCCGCAAAATCTCCGATTTTCGCGTCCACCTCTGCGCCACCCCGGATTTCCTCGAACGCCATCCCGATCTTGCCCATCCGAGTGACATTTCCAACGTCCCTTTCATCGTCGATACCAATTCGCGCACCCAGGCGAGCATCCGCTTCCACAATCCCGACAACACCTCATTCACCGTCGCCGTCTCCGGCCCGATGGAGGTGAACAGTCCGCATGCGACTTTGCGCGCAGCCCTCGCCGGCATCGGCATCGCCCTCATCCCAGATTTCATCGCCCGCAAGCCGATCGAGAGCGGCGAGCTGGTGACGCTGTTCAATGATTATCTCCCGACCGACCGCGGCATCTATGCCGTCTATCCGCACCGCCGCTACCTACCGGCCAAGGTGAGGATCTTCGTCGATTATCTCAACAACTGGTTCAAGAAACATCCGTAACGTCGCTCTTGCGGCTGCGACATCGCGCCCCGCGCAAACCCACGGCTCTCTGAATCCAATGCGGAATCCGGTCCCAATTCCGTCCCAATTTCTGGCAAGAAGTCAGGGTCACCGAACAGGGCAGCGGAACAAATGAGATATTCGACGATACTGATGGCCGCGCTTGTTTCGCTGGCGCCGGCCGCCGCCCTTGCCCATCCGCACATCTTCGTGGAGGCGCGCCTCGAGGTCGTGGCCGGCAAGGATGGCAGCGTCGAGGAACTGCGCAATGTCTGGCGTTTCGACGAGGTTTTCTCCTCCTCGGTCGTCATGGATTTCGACAAGAACACCGATCTAAAGCTGGAGCCGAACGAGCTCGCCGAGGTCGGAAAAACGGTAAAGCAGTCGCTTGCCGAATATGATTACTACATGAACCTGACCATCGACGGGAAGAACGTCACCGTTCAGAAGCCAGACATCATCCACGTCGACTACAAGGATGGCCAGCTGCTGATGTTCTTCGCGGTCAAGCCGGTGGAGAAGATGCCGCTGAAAGGCAGGCTCAGCTTCGGCGTCTACGACCCGACGCTGTATACCTCGATCGACTTTCCCACCGACAACGAACTGGCAATCGTCGGCGACGGCTTCAAGGCCTGCAAGCATCAGGTGGTGCGGCCGGATGCCGACCAGGTGATCTCGCAGAACAAGCAGTCGCTGACCGACGCCTTCTTCAATGATCCCACCGGCACCAACATGTCCAAACTCTTCGCCACCCGGCTGGAGGTCACATGCTGACGAAACGCCTGCCGTTCATCCTTGCCGCCTCGGTCTTGGCGCTTCTGGCTGCGGCAACCCTCGCCCATGCGCAATCGCCGCTCGGCATCGGCACGGCGGAACCGAGCTTCCAGCCGACCGGCGGGCCGCTCGCACCGCTTTTGCTCTATGTGAATTACGAGCAACAGGCCTTCTACCGGGCGCTGACCGATGCCTTGAAGGCGATGCGTGAGGATCCGTGGCAACTGGCCTCGCTGATCGGCCTGTCCTTCGCCTATGGCGTCTTCCATGCCGCCGGCCCCGGTCACGGCAAGGCGGTCATTTCCTCCTACATGATCGCCAACGAGATCGAGCTGAAGCGCGGCGTGGTGATTTCCTTCATCTCGGCCTTTATCCAAGGCGTGGTGGCGGTGGCGCTGGTCGGCGGCGCCTGGCTGGTGCTGCGCGGCACCGGCATCACGCTGACGGCGGCGACCCATGCGATGGAGATCGCAAGCTTCGTCATGGTCATCCTGTTCGGCGGCTGGCTGCTGTTCCGCAAACTGCGCTCGATGCTCGGCAACATGCCGCACCGCCGGCTGATGGCGGCGTCAGCCGGTCCGGTCAGCATGATGCTCGACTGGAAGGACAATGCCGCCGAACGCCAGACCTATGCGTTCAACGGCAAGGCGCAGGCTGTCGAAGCCAGCCATACCTTTGTTCCCGGCATGGCCTGCGAGACCTGCGGCAATGCTCATGTGCCGGATCCCGCCCTGCTTGCCGGCGACAGGTTCAGTGCCCGCGAGGCATGGTCGGCGATCGTCGCCGTCGGCCTTCGCCCCTGCTCCGGCGCATTGCTGGTCATGACCTTTTCGCTGCTGAACGGGCTCTATCTCGGGGGCGTGCTGTCGGTTGCCGCCATGTCGCTCGGCACCGCGATCACCGTTTCCCTGCTGGCCACCCTTGCCGTCACCGCCAAGAGTGCCGCCGTCCGCCTATCCGGACGCGGCTCAACCGCCTCTGTCTGGATCGGCAACGCCATCGAAATCCTCGGCGCCGTGCTGGTTATCGTGATCGGGACCCTGCTCCTCGGAGCGTCGCTGCAGGGATAGGCTACTTCCCCTTGCTGCGCTGATAGCGCGCCCGCAGCCAGAAAACCGCGAAAAACGCCATGATCAGGCAGACGCCGACGGCGATCCCCAGCACCGGCGAGAAATTGCCGATCCATAAAACGATGGTCGGCAGGAAATAGAGGACGAGGCCGGCGCCGAGCAGGATGATGGCGGCGGCGATTGCCTGCGAGCGGCTCTCGGGGCTCACGCGAGCCTTTCCTTTTCCAGATCGGCGCGAATATCCTGCAGACGGCGGATCTGATTGCCGGCGGCATCGAAATTCTCCGGCGAAAGCCAGGCCTCGAAGGCATCGTTGAGCAGCGGCCATTCGGCATCGATCATCGAGAACCAGGCGGTGTCGCGGTTGCGGTGCTTGGCGATCATGTGCTGGCGGAAGACCCCTTCGAAGCTGAAGCCGTAGCGCGCCGCCGTCGTCTTGCTCGCCTCGTTCTTATTGTCGCATTTCCATTCGTAGCGGCGGTAGCCGAGCTCCTCGAAAACGTGCTTGGCCATCAGGTAATGCGCCTCGGTCGAAAGCGGCGAACGCTTCATCTCCGCACCATGCGCCACCCCGCCGATCTCGACGACGCCGTTTGCCGGGTCGGCGCGCATGTAGTTCGCCATGCCCACAATTTTGCCGGTGGCGTTGTCACGGAAGATATGGGTGAGCCAGCCGGACTTGGTGTAGACGGTTTCCAGCCAGTTGGCGAAATCCTCGATCCCGGAGAAATCGTCCTGCGCGAAATAGAGAAGCAGCGGGTTGATGCCCATGCCGCCAAGCCCGTCCCACAGCGCCTCGAGATGCTCGGCGCGCCGATAAGGTTCGACGGTGACGAAACGGCCTTTCAGCGTCACCGGCTTCGGCGCCGGGCAGCCCTTGAAATTTGCAAGATCGCGCATGTTCACTCCCCTTGTCCAGGAGTGGATAGGCCAGCCGCCCGACAAAGGCAACCGGCCTAGATGTTACTGTGACAAGGTAACTTTTGCGGAGGACACCGTCGCCTCGATATGATCGACCAGCTGGTCGGCAAGGCCGAGCCTGCCGGCAAGCAGATCGAGATAACCACGCTCGGCCCGCGAATCCGGCTCGATGGTGAGCCGCGAGGCGGTATAGAGTTCGACGCGCTGTTCTTCCGTCGTCGCGGCGGCGACCAGTGCATCGAGATCGGTCGGCGAAGCGAGTTCGCGTTCAATGAAGGCCGCAGCCTCGCCGCTGACATCGGCGGCCTTGACCTTGTCCATGATAAGGGCCCGTTCGGCATCGTCGATATGACCGTCGGCCTTGGCGGCAGCGATCATCGCGCGGATCAGCACCAGCACAAACTCATTGCTGCCGGCCGGCGAGGCCGGCCCGAAGCCGGATTCGACAGGCGGTGGCAGGAGAACCGGATTGTTGGCCGAGGGTGCATCCGAAGGGGCTGCTGGCGCCTGCCCTGCCTGGTAATTTTTGTAGGCCTGGTAGCCGAGGCCGGCGATAGCGGCAAGACCGCCGATCGCCAGGGCGTTGCCAGCAATACTCCGGCCGGTCTTGGTGCCGAGAAGCGCGGCTGCGATCGCACCGGTCTTCATCGGATTGTTCTTTGCCGTCTGCATGGCCTCGCCCGCCCTGTCGCGGACCGAGCCACCAAGGCCCGGCACCTGCGAACCCAAGAACTGGTCGAGAAGCTTCTTCGCGTCGAACATTCCTCGTCGTCTCCCTGTTAGCTGGAGGACTACATAGGTTTGCGACGGTTGGAATACAAACAGAGGAGGGGGAATTGTGCCGTGAGGCTCATCCCCTGCCCCAAACTCAGGCCTTCAGCGCCGCAGCCTCTGCTGCGAGCCTGGTGATCCCCGCCCAGTCGCCGGCCGCGACCAGTTCCTTCGGCGCCACCCAGGAGCCGCCGACGCAGATGACGTTCGGCAGCGACAGATAGTCATTGGCGTTCTTCAGCGAAATGCCGCCGGTCGGGCAAAACAGCGTGCCGGCCAGCGGCGAGGAGAGCGCCTTGAGCAGAGCGGCGCCGCCAGCCTGCTCTGCCGGGAAGAACTTCAGCACCTGATAGCCTTCTTCGCGCAAAGCCATGACCTCGCTGGCGGTCGCAGCACCGGGAAGCAGCGGCACATCGGAATCGGCTGCGGCATCGAGCAGTTCCTGCGTCGTGCCCGGGCTGACGATGAATTTCGAGCCGGCCTCGACGGCGGCTTCCCAATGGGCGGCGTTCAGGATCGTGCCGGCACCAACTTCGGCGCCCTCGACCTCGGCGGCGACGGCGCGCACGGCATCGAGTGCCGCCGGCGTGCGCATGGTGATCTCGATCGCCTTCAGACCGCCCGCGACAAGCGCGCGGGCCAGCATTACGGCCGACTTGGCATCGTCGACGATCAGGACCGGAACGACCGGCTGGAGTTTCAGGATGGAAAGGAGCTTTTCTGTTTTCTCGCCCATAGCCGTGCGACTTCCTTGAAACGATTGAATTCGACCCCGAATAACGTCCTAATGGAACCTTGTCGAGATAAAACCAATTCCTAAGACAGGGTGGGTATGAAATCCCGGGAAAGTGGGCTACCGTGCGGCATCGTCACAAAAGGTTCACCGGTATGGCGAAAGAGATCGAGCGGAAGTTCCTCGTACGCAGCGATGGATGGCGTTCCGCCGTCGAGACGAAGTCTGCACTGAAGCAGGGCTATATCGCCTCCATGGACGATCGTTCCGTCCGGGTGCGTATCCTCGATAGCAGGAAGGCGAGACTGACGATCAAGATCGGCCGCAGCGCCATCACTCGTGACGAATTCGAATACGACATCCCGATCGCCGATGCCGAGGAACTGTTGCAGAACGCGATCGGCATCGTCATCGAGAAGACGCGCTACCGTGTTCCGTATGAGGGTTTCGTCTGGGAGGTCGACGTCTTTGCCGGCGAACATCGCGGCCTTGTGATTGCCGAGGTCGAGATGACCGCAGAGACAGACGATCCAGCGCTGCCCGCTTGGCTCGGCCGCGAAGTAACCGGCGATTTCCGCTATTCCAACCAGGCCCTTGCCACAGAATATGGGCACGACAGGCATGGCCTACCGCATTCGGCCTAAGGCTGATTTCACCAGTGAATTCCGCAGCGCCGCGAAAGAGCAGCTGGACGATGCGATCGCACTGATCGAAGAACAGCCGGACGGCGCCCATGAGGCGATCCATTCCTTCCGTAAGAACCTGAAACGATTGCGCTCGCTCTACCGGCTCGTGGCCCGCGAGGCGCCGGATTTCCAGGATCGCGAAAATGCCAGGCTGCGCGATGCCGCCCGTTCGCTTTCGGCGATCCGCGATGCCAACGCCCTCATCGGCACGGCGCAATATCTGCAGCGGACTGCCCGCGAGAAAGAAGAGAGCGAGGCACTCGGCCGCATCATCACCGTGCTTGAAGGCCGCCGTGACTGGATGGCGCAGGCCGAAAGCGGCCTTAAACAGCGCTTGGCGGAAACCACCGACGTTCTGAAGGAGGCGTCCGCCGCCCTGGATGGCGTCTCGTTCAATGGCCGCCACCGCAAGAATGCCCGCAAGCTGGCGAAGAGCTGGCGCCGCATCGCACGAAAGGCGAATGCGGCGCTTGCTGCCTGCCATGGCGAGGCATCTGCCGACGACTTCCACAAGCTGCGCAAACGCACCTACGACTATCGGCTCTATCATAGCCTGTTGCGCGATGTTTGGCCCGGGGCGATGAAGGCCAAGCGCGACGCGGCCAAGGAACTCGTCGAGGATCTCGGCCATATCCATGATCTTGCCGTGCTCTCCGAACTGGTCGAGGCCGAGCCGCAGCTCTTCACCCGTAATGACGACCTAGCCCATCTGCTCGACGCCATCATCTTCCGCCAGCAGGAAGACCGGCGGCAAGCGCTTGTCAAAGCCGAAACCGTCTTCGCCGATGATCCCGACGAGGAAGCACAGCGCATCGAGCTTCTCTGGCTGACGGCCGGGAGCTAAGGCGGCATCCCTATGGCGCCAACGCCTCTGAAATATTTCAACAAGAACTATTGACCTCAACCAATCTTGAGGTCCTAGCCTCCGGCGGTCGAGAAAGCCTAGATCTGACCCGCGAGGAAGAAATGACCGCCGAAAATACCGCGATGCCGAAGCTGCTCGGGCTCTACGAGACCCATCTGACCGTTGCCAATCTCCAAACCTCCACGGACTTCTACCGCGATATCGTCGGGCTCGAACCGGCGGCCTCCTTCGAGGAGCGCAAAGTCGCTTTCCTCTGGGTGGACGACCGGAAGACCGGCATGCTCGGCCTTTGGGAAGCCGGAACCGGACCGCTGAACATGCGGCTGCACATCGCCTTCCGCATGACCGCCGACGGGGTGCTGCAGGCGCCCGCCCGCCTCAAGGAAAAGGGGGTGGAGCCTCTTGGCTTTACCGGTGAGCCAGCGACGGAGCCGGTGGTTCTCGGCTGGATGCCGGCGTTGTCTATCTATTTCAAGGATCCCGACGGACACTCCATCGAGTTCATCAGCATCCTCGACGACACTCCGGACCCAAGCTTTGGCGTGCGGCCGTTTTCCGAATGGCAGGCGAAAGCCTAAAGCGCGTCGCATCAAACTTGATTCATGCGACGCGCTTTAGCTCTTGTTTTGATGCATGTCGTTATTCGAGAACCGCTGCACACTTCCCGGCGACCTGCATCAATCGCTCATCCGCCAAAGCGGCCACCCGTGAAGGCAATTGCACGATCCGCCGATTTTCTGTATTTCCGCCCCCATGACCGACAGCCTAACACACACCAGCCCGTTCCTCGTGGCCGCACTCTACCATTTCGTATCCGTGCCGCGCTTTGAGAGCCTGCAAGGCCCGCTGCAGGCGCTTTGCGAGGAGAGCGGCGTCAAGGGAACTCTGCTTCTGGCACATGAGGGCATCAACGGCACGATCGCCGGCCCGGATGCCGGTGTTGCCGCCGTGCTCTCCTTTCTGCGGACCCAGCCGGAATTCTTGGGTCTGGAGCATAAGGAAAGCCGCGCCTCGAAAATGCCTTTCCTGCGCATGAAGGTTAAGCTGAAGAAAGAGATCGTTACCATGGGCGTCGAGGATATCGACCCCAACAAAGTGGTTGGCACCTATGTGGCGCCTCAGGACTGGAACGCGCTGATTTCCGATCCCGATACGATCGTCATCGACACCCGCAACGATTACGAGACGGCAATCGGCACCTTTCGCGGCGCGCTCGACCCGAAGACGAAGACCTTCCGCCAATTTCCCGATTGGGTGCGCAACAATTCCGGCCTGCACAACAAGCCCAAGATCGCCATGTACTGCACCGGCGGCATACGCTGCGAGAAGGCCACCGCCTTCATGAAGGCCGAGGGCTTCGACGAAGTCTATCATTTGAAGGGCGGCATCCTGAAATATCTCGAAGAAGTGCCGCAGGAGGAAAGCCTCTGGGACGGCGCCTGCTTCGTTTTCGACGAGCGCGTCTCCGTCGAGCACGGGCTGAAGGAAGGCGAACACCGGCTATGCCATGCTTGCCGCAACCCGATCACCGCGGAAGAAATCACCTCGGCGCTCTACGAGGAAGGCGTTTCCTGCAGCCATTGCTACCACACCCGCACCGAAGAGGATCGGCTGCGCTACCGTCAGCGGCAGCACCAGATCGCCCTCGCGAGGAAACGCGGCCAGCGGCATATCGGCAGCTGAGTCAGTATCCTTTCCGGATCAGCCGCGTGTTAGGAAAATCTCCCAGCGCCCGTCAGGCTGCGCCGAGACGGCGCCGGCCTTCCGGTTCGGCTGTATGCCGCGCGTGCAGCATCTCGGTGATCAGATCGGCGGTCATCGGTTTTCCGAACAGATAACCCTGCAGGCAATCGCAGCCGAACAGGCGCATGGCGATTGCCTGCTCCTCGGTCTCGATGCCCTCGGCGGTCACCGGAATGTCGAGAGAGCGGGCAAGCGCCACGGTCGCCTGCAGCATCTCGCGCTGGCGCTTGTCCTCATTGACCCCCATGACCAGCGAGCGGTCGATCTTGATGCGGTCGAAGCCGAACTGCCTGAGGTAACCGATTGACGAGAAGCCGGAGCCGAAATCGTCGAGCGCCACCTTGACCCCCAGCGCCTTCAGCCGTTCGATCGACTGGCGGGTGCGCTGCGGATTCTGGATCATGTAGCCTTCGGTGATCTCGAGCGTGATGCGGGCGGCCTCGACCTCCGTCTGCTTCAACACGTAGCGCACATAATCGGCAAAAGCGGGATTGCGGAACTGGCCAGGGGAGACGTTGACCGAAACGTTGAGTTCCGGCCATTGCTTGGCTGTTTCGCAGGCCTTGCGCAGTACGAACAGGCCGAGCGATTCGATGAGGCCGCTGGTCTCGGCGATCGGGATGAACACCTCGGGCGAGATAGGGCCATGACCCGGACGGTTCCAGCGCACCAGCGCCTCGACGCCGGTCGGCGCATACGAGGCCGCATCGATCAGCGGCTGGTAGGCGAGCGTTAGATCACCGCTTTCGATGGCCATCCTGAGGTCGAGTTCCAGCGCATTGCGCTGCTCCCGGTCGGCATCCATCGACGGATCGTAAAGCGTCATGCGCGCACGGCCGGCTTCCTTCGCCTTGTACATGGCAAGGTCGGAGCGGCGCACCAGCTCCTCCCGGCCGATGGTGCCGGCGGGCGACATGGCGATGCCAATGCTGGCCCCGACAACAACGACGCGGCGACCGATCTCCAGCGGCTCGACCAGAAAATCAAGGATCTGCTCGGCAAGTTGCAGGGCCGCGGCATTCTCGCCATCCGAGAGAAAGGCGATCGCAAATTCATCGCCGCCGATGCGAGCAAGAACCGCGCCTTGCGGAATAAGCACGTCGAGACCGGCCGCGACCGCGCGAATCAACTGATCGCCGGTGCCGTGGCCATAACTGTCATTGACTTCCTTGAAGCCGTCGAGGTCGAGATAGAGGAGCAGCACGTTGCGTTTGGTCTGGCGCGCCTCGACGACGAAACGGTCGACGGCAAGCCCAAGACCGTCGCGATTGGAAAGGCCGCTCAGCCGGTCGCGCAGCGTCTCCTCGCGGGCGCTGTTTTCATCGGCCTTCAGCCGGCGGCCGGTGAACCAGCCGATGACCAGCAGCACCACGAAGAACAGCCCGACAAGGCCGAGCGCCTGCAGGACCATCGGTCGCACCTGTGCGTAGCCGACATCACCCGGCGAACGCGAGGTCCAGACAAGCTTTTGAAGCGTTGCCCCCGTCGGATCGACGATCGGCACAAAATAATCGGCCTCGAAGCTCGCCGGCGCCAGCCTCAGCCCACCGATGACATAGGTCTGGCCGAGCGCGGTCACCCGGTCATTGTCGAGATGGCGGGCGAAGACGAGATAGCGATGCTGGCCGGCAGGCGCATCCAGCGCACCGGATTTTTTCCGCACCAGGGCGACGCCGACAGCAGCAACACCGCGTTTGGTGGTGACGAAGCCGACTGCCTGGGGAGTCCCGGCCGGGTCGGCCGCCTTGGCCGCGTCGAACAGGGTCCAGAGCGACGGCGCGAAGAAATCCGCAAGCGGATCCTCCATCGGCTTGCCGTCGCGATAGGCCATGATCGGCTTCTTCCCGTCATCGATGACAATCGCCATGTCAAAAAGCGAGCTGTTGACCGACATCTCGCCGTAATTGCTCACCGTCCAGGCCATGCCGTCGGGCGAATAGACGTTGACGGCAGCATCGTCCCAGGCGGCGTAATCGTCGAGCGTCGCGCCGAGCTGGTCCTCGAAAGTCTTCAACGCCCCGATCGTCGTTTCGCGCGAGCGCTCGTCATCGAGGAGATTGGCATTTTCGGCCACGCGCTCGAGCGCCGTCAGCACCATGACGGTGACGATTGCAACGATGACGGCAAAGGAGAAAAGCACCCCCGTAACGGTGATGTGACGGCCTACTCCCAAACCCTTGCTCTGCGACTTTCCGGCTGTCTGCATCACGGCTCCCTGACCGTCTGACTTTGCCAGCCAAGAGTTCAAAAACGTTTAAGCAACCAACTGTTGAAGATTTGCGAGGGCCCATTTCTTTGCCTGCCGATGCGGAAAATGAGAGAAACAAGGTCAGCTGTCCCACAAACCCGCCTTGTGATTGCCCTTCGGGAATTGTGCTGCGAGTTCGCGATACCACTTGCCGCTCTTCTTCACCGTGCGCAACTGGGTCTGATAATCGACATGGACGAGGCCGAAACGCATGCGGTAGCCTTCCGCCCATTCGAAATTATCCATCAGGCTCCAGGCGAAATAGCCGCGCATGGGATAACCGTCCTTGATGAGGCCCGCCACGACATCGAGATGGTCGCCGAGATAATCGAGACGCATGGTATCGTCGACTTCGCCGTCGACGATACCGGTGTTGTCGCAGGCGCCGTTCTCGGTGATGTAGCATTCCGGCAGTTCGTAGCGACGGTAAAGGTCCTCGACCAGCAGCTTCAATCCCGGCGCATAGATTTCCCAACCGATATCGGTTTTGACGTCGCTTGCCGGCGGCGCTTTCACCGTCCAGGGGAAATCACCGTTGCGTTCGGCATCGTCGGTGACGCGCTCGGGCGTGTAGTAATTCAGACCCCACCAGTCGAGTTTCTGGCTGATCAGCATCATGTCGCCGTCCTCGATGACAGGCATGCGCTCACCGAGCGCCTCGACGAATTCCTTCGGATATTCACCCTTGAAGACGGGATCAAAGAAGGCCCCGTTGTGGAACTGATGCGCGCGTTCGGCGGCGGCAAGATCGGCCGGGCTCTCGGAGCCGGGGATGATCGAGGCGGCGTTGAGCACGAGCCCGACGGGCACCGCAGGGGCTTCCGAGCGGATCGCCTCGACGCCGAGACCGTGGGCGAGGTTCATGTAGTGCATGGCGTGAAGGGCGGCCTGCATATTGCGCTCGCCCGGCGCATGGATGC
Source organism: Rhizobium redzepovicii (assembly GCF_019793435.1). Classification (GTDB taxonomy): domain Bacteria; phylum Pseudomonadota; class Alphaproteobacteria; order Rhizobiales; family Rhizobiaceae; genus Rhizobium; species Rhizobium redzepovicii. The sequence continues at coordinate 281,258 of NZ_JAILYH010000008.1, forward strand.
CATAGAGGTGGCTCAGCCAGACGATGCACCACGGCTCATTGAAGGTCGCGACGGCGTCGAGACGATCGCCAAGCCGGTTCATCACCGTCTTGGCGTAGCGCTGAAAGGCATAGGCGGTCGAGCGCGCCGTCCAGCCGCCGTCGCCGGCCAGCAGCAGCGGCAGGTCCCAGTGATAGAGCGTGGCAAAGGTCCTGATCCCGCGCGCCTTGCAGCCGTCGACCAGCCGGTCGTAGAAATCGAGCCCGGCCTCGTTCACCGCACCCGTGCCGTCGGGGATGATGCGCGGCCAGGCGATCGAGAAGCGGTAGGCTTCGACACCCATATCCTTGATAAGATCGAGATCCTGCTCCAGCCGGTTATAGTGGTCGCAGGCGACGTCGCCATTATCGCGATTATAAACTCGGCCGGGCATATTGCAGAAAGCATCCCAGATGGATGGCTTGCGCCCGTCGGCCTTAACAGCACCTTCGATCTGGAAGGCGGCGGTGGCGACGCCGAAGGTGAAATCGCCGGGAAGGCGGCTTGCAAGCGTCTTCGCATCGATCATCTGTAAATCCCATTTCTCAGCGTGTGAATGGATCGTCCGGGCTCGGATTTAGCCAAGCCGGAAAGCAAAGTACAGGCCGGGGAGTGGAACGCGACTGCCCTCATAACGCGAATGTCACCAGTCGTGACTTGATGTCGGGCCGGCGATCGCGGACACCGCCAAGACATCGCAAACAAGACATCGCAAAACATGAAAGGAATCCGATGCTGTCTTCGATCCATCTGTTGCAGCCCCATCTGCTGAGCCTGCTGCGCATCGTCTCGTCACTTGTGCTGTTCAGCTACGGAACGCAGAAGATTCTGCATTTTCCGGCCGCTGCCAGCGTGCCGCCCGCAGGCTCGCTCTCGTGGATTGCCGGGCTGATCGAACTCACCCTAGGCTTCCTGGTTCTGGTCGGATTCCAGACCCGGATCGCAGCCTTCGTGCTCTCGGGCCTGATGGCTTTCGCCTATTTCATCGGGCATGCCTCGAAGGGCATCTACCCTGCACAGAACGGCGGCGTCGCGGCGATCCTGTTCTGCTTCGTCTTTCTGTATCTGGTGGCGGCAGGCGCCGGACCGCTCAGCGTTGACAACCTGCTGAAGCGCGGCCGTACCGCTGCTGCCTGATCACTATAAACAAAACGCCGAGGCGACTTTTAAGCCCACCTCGGCGTTTTTCATTGGGCGATGCGGATCGGTAAGGTCAGACCTTGACCCATGCGCCGTTTTTCTTCGAGGACGCGACGCAAGCCTCGACGAAGGCCACCCCCTTCACGCCGTCATCGACGGTGGGATAGACCACCGCCTTGTCGACGGTCTTGCCCTTCTTACGGGCATTGATCGCATGCGCGGCTTCCGTGTAAATCGTCGCAAAGGCCTCGAGATAACCCTCCGGATGTCCAGACGGCACGCGCGTGACGCGGCCGGCAGCCGCGCCCGAACCGGCGCCGCCCCGGGTGATTAGCCGTTTCGGCTCGCCGAATGGCGTGTACCAGAGATAGTTCGGATCCTTCTGGGTCCATTCCAGGCCGCCCTTGCTGCCGTAGACGCGCACCATCAGGCCGTTCTCATGGCCGGGCGCCACCTGGCTGCACCAGAGCATGCCCTTAGCCGGCTTCTCCGAACCCTTTGCCTTGAAGCGCAGCATGACATGGGCATTGTCATCCAGCCGGCGGCCGGGGACAAAGCTGTCGAGATCGGCAGCGAGGCTGTCGAGTTCCAGTCCGGATATGAAGGCGGCGAGATTATAGGCATGGGTGCCGATATCGCCTGTCGAGCCACCGACGCCGGATTGTGCCGGATCGGTGCGCCAGGCGGCTTGCTTCTGGCCGGTCTGTTCAACCGCCTCGGTCAGCCAGTCCTGCGGATATTCAGCCTGGACGACCCTGATATCGCCGAGTTCACCATTGGCGATCATCTCGCGTGCCTGGCGGACCATCGGATAACCGGTGTAATTATGCGTCAGCACGAAGAGCGCGCCGCTGTCGTCGGCGATCTTCTTCAGCTTCTTCGCATCGGAAAGGTTCGATGTCAGCGGCTTGTCGCAGATGACATGGATGCCGCGCTTCAGGAATTCCTTGGCGGCGTCGTAATGCACATGGTTCGGCGTGACGATCGCTACCGCCTCGATGCCGTTCTTCAGCTTCGCCTCGCGGATCGCCATCTCGCGGTAGCTGGAATAGGTCCGCGACGGATCGAGGCCGAGATCGCGGCCCGACTGAACCGCCTTTTCAGGCGTCGACGACAGCGCGCCGGCGATGAGATCGTACTGATCGTCGATGCGCGCCGCGATCCGGTGCACCGCACCGATGAACGCGCCGGCGCCGCCGCCCACCATGCCGAGCCGGATGCGCGGCTCACGGGTCTGTTCGGATGATGCTTCGATTGCCATTCTTGTCCTCCTGGAATTTAACTTGGTGCGGATGCGCCCCTCATCCGGCTGCCGCCACCTTTGCCTGGGTCGAGCCACGGGTCTCGACCCGTCTTTCAGACCCCCGCCAGCGGGAAGAAGGGATATGTCGCGCCGCCTCCGTCCCACTCCAACATCTCGTGGGGCAGGTCCCCTCTCCCGTCATAACGGGGAGAGGGTTAGGGTGAGGGGCAGCCAGTCCTCGCGGCACGCCTTGTGTCTCAGAGTCCCAGCATCCGCCGATTGGCCGCCTGATCCGTGCCGCTGCCGGCGAAATCGTCGAAGGCTTTCTCGGTGACGCGGATGATATGGGCGGCAACGAATTCGGCCCCTTCGCGAGCGCCGTCTTCCGGATGTTTCAGCGCGCATTCCCATTCGACCACGGCCCAGCCGTCGAAATTATTGGCCGTCATCTTCGAGAACACCGCGCCGAAATCAACCTGGCCGTCGCCGAGCGAGCGGAAGCGGCCGGCCCGTTCCACCCAGCCCTGATAGCCGCCGTAGACGCCCTGGCGTCCGGTCGGGTTGAACTCCGCATCCTTGACGTGGAACATCTTGATGCGGTCCTTGTAGATGTCGATGTTGTCCAGATAATCGAGGCACTGCAGGACGTAGTGCGAGGGATCGTAGAGCATGTTGGCGCGCGGATGGTTCTTCACGCGCTCCAGGAACATCTCGAAGGTGATGCCGTCATGCAGGTCTTCACCCGGATGGATCTCGTAGCAGACGTCGATGCCGTTTTCGTCGGCATGGTTGAGAATCGGCGTCCAGCGGCGGGCAAGTTCGTCGAAGGCGGTTTCGACCAGGCCGGCGGGACGCTGCGGCCAGGGATAGATGAACGGCCAGGCGAGCGCGCCGGAAAAGGTCGCATGCGCCTTCAGGCCGAGGTTCTTCGATGCCGTCAGCGCCATCTTGACCTGCTCGACCGCCCATTCCTGACGGGCCTTGGGATTGCCGCGCACCTCAGGAGCAGCAAACCCGTCGAAGGCTTCGTCATAGGCCGGATGAACGGCGACGAGCTGACCCTGCAGATGGGTGGAGAGTTCGGTGATCTCGATGCCGTTTTCGCGGGCCTTGCCGGCGAATTCGTCGCAATAATCCTTGGAGGTCGCAGCCTTCTTCAGATCGATCAACTGGCTCGCCCAGGTCGGCACCTGGACGCCTTTGTAACCGATGTCGGCCGCCCATTTGGTGATCGCGTCCCAGGAATTGAAAGGCGCGGCATCGCCCGCGAACTGGCCAAGGAAAAGGCCGGGGCCCTTGATCGTCTTCATGTCAGATTCCTCCCTGAATATCGACCGTAAACGTTTCTGAAGTGTTGTAGCACGCAATTTGGCGGGCGCAAGGCGCCTCCTCGCCTCAGCTCGCGTTTTGGCGCAAGGCCGGATGCGATACGGCTGCGAGCTAATCATGCTGGGCTTTGGCGGGCAAGAGGTACGTGCAGCATTTTCAGCTGCGTACATATATGGAAGCATAAAATGCGCCCATCCTTTCGAATGGGCGCATATCACCAGCCGATGGATCAGAACGGAGAATCCGGGAAGTAGAAGTCCTTGGCATTGTCCTTGGTCACGAGCGTCGCGTCGAGGATGTAGCTGCCGTGAACCGGGACCTGATCGTAGAGGGCGGCCGCCGTCAGTTCCATGGCCGTGCCGACCATTGCCGGCGGATAGAGAACGTCGACCGGGATCATCTTGTCGCCGTCCATGACCTTCTTGACCATGTCCTTGGAGCCGGCGCCGGCGACGACATATTTGATGTCGGTGCGCTTGGCCTGCTCGATGGCCTGCAGAACGCCGACGGCCATGTCATCGTCCTGGCACCAGACGACGTCGATCTTCTGATACTTGGTCAGGTAGTCCTGCATGACCTTGAAGGCATCGTCGCGGTTCCAGTTGCCGTACTGGCGGTCGAGAACCTTGACCTTCGATCCGGCAATGCCCTTGTCGAAGCCGTCCTGGCGCTGCTGGTCGATTGGGATCGGCAGACCGCGGATAATGACGACTTCGGCATCCGGCGTGGTGTCCTTGATGTACTTGCCGGCGACTTCGCCGAGCGCCGGATTGTTGCCGGCGACATAGAGGTCGCGCACGGAGTTGTCGTTGCTCGACGGCGCGCGGTCGACGAGCGCGACGAACTTGCCCTTGCCCTTGACTTCCTTGATGGCGTTGACGAGCGGATCCGGATCCGACGGCAGGATGACCAGGGCGTCGATGCCCTGCGTGTCGAGATCCTGCACGGCATTTGCCTGGCTGGCAGCGTCCGGCGAGGTCTTGACGATGACGTTGAGACCGGGATGTTCGGCCATCAGCAGCTTGGCGACACGTTCGGCATGGAAGACCACGCCCGACGTCCAGCCGTGGTCGGCGGCCGGAATGGACACACCGATCGTGAATTTCTTATCCTCGGCGTGAGCGGCGCCGGCGAACGTCACCGCCGCAACCGCCAGGCCCAACATCAATTTACGCATGCCATTTCCTCCCAATAATTTCAGGGACTTTTCCATATCGGGACCGGACGCCCTGTAAGTCCGGTCAATCCTGAGCCCGATCAATGCAAACCGGGGCAATTCATGATTTGCGCACCAGCGAGCGCTGCACGAACATGGCGATGATGATGATCGCACCCTGGATGGCGCCGATCAGGTACTCGCTGATGAAATTCGAAAGCAGCATGATGTTGCCGACGAGCTCGAGAATGAAGGCGCCGCAGATCGTGCCCCAGACCCTGCCGGCGCCGCCCTTCAGCGCCGTGCCGCCGACCACGACCGCCGTGATCGCCTGCAGCTCCCACAGGATGCCTGTCGTCGCCGAGGTCGAGCCGAGACGGGGAACATAGAGCAGCACGGCAATGGCGACGCACAGGCCCTGGATAACGAAGGCGATCGTCCGCACACGATTGACCGCGATGCCGGAATAACGGGCGACATCGCTGTTCGACCCGACAGCGACGACATGGCGCCCGTAGCGGGTGCGGTAGAGAATGAAGGCCGCAACCGCCGTCACCGCCAGGATCACCACGATCGGGATCGGCACTCCGGCGATGGTGCCGAAATAAGCGGGACGATAGAGCGTCTGGATATCGGCGGAGCGAAGCGTGATCGCGCCGCCCTGCGACAGCCATGTCGTCAGGCCGCGATAGATGCCCATCGTGCCGAGCGTCGCGATGAAGGGTTCGATCTTGCCCACCGTGGTGATCAGGCCATTCGCCAGGCCGCAAAGCGCGCCGGCGACCAGCGTGAAGACGACTGCGACCGTCAGCATCAGAGCGGGGTTTTCGATGGCGCCAGAGTTCATCAGCAGGATCATCAGGCTGGCGACGAAGGCCACCATCGAACCCACCGACAGGTCGAGATCACCGGCCGAGATCACGAAAGTCGCGCCGACCGCGATGATGGCGATGAAGGCGCTGCGCGTCGCGACATTGGCAAGATTGGTGATGCCGATAAAATTGGGATTGACCAGGGCTCCGACGATCAGAAGCAGCGCCAGGGCGACGAAAGGCGCGACCGCACGCAGATCGACATCCCGCCAGGATCGGCGCCGGATTTCCCTGGTCTCCTCGTTGACACTCATTTCCAAAACCAACCTCCCGCCCCATTCTTTCTGGGCATCTTATCTGTCCGCTGCGGCGCTCAGGCCGCCGCTTTCCTCTTCAGCCCGGCGGCATAACGCATGATCTCCTGCTCGGAGATCTCGTCCCCTTCGAGTACGCCGACGATATGCCCTTCGCGCATCACCACGACCCGCGTGCAAAGCCCGATGACCTCGGGCATCTCCGACGAGACGATGATGATCGACCGGCCGTCCCGGGCCAGCGCCGAGATGAAATGATAGATCTGCTGCTTGGTGCCGACATCGATGCCGCGCGTCGGCTCGTCGATGATGATGATGTCGGGCTCGGTCTCCATGACCTTGGCCAGCAGCAGCTTCTGCTGGTTTCCGCCGGACATCCGGCCGGCGACGATATTGCCGTCGCGAACCCGGATGTCGAAGCGCCGCTTGGCCTTTGCCATCGCGGCCGCTTCGCTGCCGGGGCTGAGATACCCTCGGCGAGAATGCCTTCCGAGCGATTGCAGCGTCAGATTGGTGACCATGCCGGAACGCAGCAGCAGGCCCTTCGACTTGCGATCCTTGGTCATATAGGCGAGGCCGCAGCGATTGGCGGCATGCACGTCGCCGGAGGGAACGGCGGCCCCTTTGATCACCACCTCGCCCTCGAGACGGGTCCGCAACCCGGCGATCGCTTCCATCAGCTCGGTGCGGCCGGAGCCGATCATGCCGGAAAAACCGATGATCTCGCCCTTGCGCACCTCGAAACTCGCATCTTTGACATAACCCGTCGACACCGAGGCGACGCTCAAGACGATCTCCTCGTCGACATCCGGCTCGACCTTGGCGGGATAAAGGCTGGAAAGTTCGCGACCGACCATCAGCTGCGCAATCGATTCCCCGTCCAGAATGGATGTCGGCGACGTCTTGATCCATTGGCCGTCGCGCAGCACCGTGACACGATCGGTCAATTCCATCACTTCATCGAGCTTATGCGAAACGAAGACGAAGCTGGTGCCCTGATCGCGCAGCTTGCGGACCTGCTTGAACAGCATATTGGTCTCTTCCCGCGACAAGACTGCGGTCGGCTCATCCATGAACACGACCCGCGCGTCGCGGCTGATGGCCTTGGCGATTTCGACCATCTGCTTGTCGGCGATGGACAGCGTGCTGATCAGCGCATTTTCATCGACATGCGAACCGAGCACATCGAGAACTTTGCGTGTCTCCGAGCGCATATATTTGCGGTCGAGCACGCCGAAGCGTGTGACTTCGCGTCCGAGGAAGAGGCTCTCCGTCACGGTCAGATGTTCGGCGAGGTTGAATTCCTGGTGAATGATGACGATGCCGAGCGCCTCGGCGGCGCCATTCGGCGGCAGAACGACGGGCTTGCCGTCAAGCAGGATCTCACCGGAACTCGGCTGCTCGAAACCGGACAACACCTTGACGAGCGTGGATTTGCCGGCGCCGTTTTCACCCATCAACGCATGGATTTCGCCGGCGCGGAGATCGAAATTGACGCTGAAAAGCACCTGCACGCCGCTGAAGGATTTGCATATACGCCTGGCGGACAGCACCACGGGTGCGGTGTCGGCGATCTCCACGGTCATTATGCCCTCCCCCAAGAGCGCCTTGCATCCGGCAGAACCTGCCGGCGCCGCTCCATCACCTTGAACTAGCGCACATTCCCATTCTGAAAACCGCTTGCTGTTTTCGGGTGCTGTGCGCTGCGGCTCCCGTCCGCATTGAAGTTTATGTAAACCTTTACATCTGGCATGTAAAGGTTTACATGGTGGATTTACGCAGATCCGTTGAAGCCTGCCTTTGACCTGTCGACAAGTCTGTGTAGTGTCGCGGCGAAGACAGCCCAAGGCAGAGCTCAGTGTCGAATTCCACACCCGCAACAATCGAAGACGTCGCCCGGATCGCCGAGGTCTCCATCGCGACGGTGTCCCGGGCGATCCATATGCCGGAGAAGGTCGCCAACTCCACCAGACTCAAGGTCAACCAGGCGATCGCCGTCACCGGCTATACCACCAATGCCATGGCCCGCAGCCTGAGGCTCGGCCGTTCCAACATGATCCTCGTGGTGGCGCCCGACATCGGCGACCCCAATTTCTCCAACATTCTCGTCGGGCTGGAAAACGAGGCGCGCGCGCATGGCTACGGTATCCTGATCGGCCACACGCAGAACGACGCCCAGCGCGGGCTCGAATATCTCAAATTCTTGAATTCCAACCAAGCTGCCGGGCTGATCCTGTTCACCGGCATCCTGCCCTTCGGGCATCAGACGATGACGGCGCGGCTGCCGCCGAGTGTCGGTGTTTTCGAGCCCGTCTTCAACGGCGGTATTCCCTATGTCGGCGTCGACGATACCGAGGGGGCGCGAAAGGCGGTGGACCTGCTATTGGCCGAAGGTCATCGCAAGATCGCCTTCATCGGTGATTCCCGCACCCGGCTTGCCTATATCAGGCGCCGCATGGGCTACGATGCCGGTCTCGATGCCGCCGGCATCCCGCCCGATCTGAGGATCGTGCTCGAAGGCGACGGCACGATCGAAAGCGGCCGGCATGCTGTGGAGCAGCTTTTCATGCGCGACACGCTTCCCACCGCTTTCATGTGCGTGAACGATCAGACGGCGATCGGCGTCATGGTCGGCCTCGGCGCGCGAGGTTATGACATTCCAAGGGACTTCTCGGTGACCGGTTTCGACGACGTGCCGCAGGCCGTCTTCATATCCCCGCCGCTGACGACCATCCGCCAGCCGCGAACGGCAATCGGCAAACAGGCGATGGCGCTGCTGCTGGAGCTCTTGTCCGATGGCCGGCCGACCGAGACGGAAATCCTGCTGCGGCCGGATCTGGTGGTTCGAAACTCCGTCTCCGCACCATCGCGCAACTGGTTGAAGCGCTGAACAGAGATATAGCCGGCGACAAAAAATTGCGCCGGCGGCCGATGACCGCCGGCACGCGTGATCAGACGTAACGGTTGACGACGTTTTCGAGCAGTTCCTGCTTGCCGGATCTCGGCTGCGGGTTGACGTCCTTGGTCTCGACCCAGTTCGTGATCTCATCCAGCGAATATTCGCCGCGGAAGAGCTTCTGCGCTTCAGCCGTTTCCCAGCCGGCATAACGATCGGCGAGCGGCTGTGACAGAGCCTTGTCCTCGATCATCCTGGCGGCGGCCTTCAGGCCGCGGGCGCAGCAATCCATGCCGCCGATATGACCGATCAGCAAATCCGCCGGGTCGAGCGACTGGCGGCGAAGCTTCGAGTCGAAGTTGGTGCCGCCGGTCTTGAAGCCGCCGCCTGCCAGAACGTGGTAGTAGGCAAGCGCCATTTCGGGAACATTGTTCGGGAACTGGTCGGTATCCCAGCCGGACTGGTAGTCGTTGCGGTTCATGTCGATCGAGCCGAAGATGCCAAGCGCATTGGCAAGCGCCAGCTCGTGCTCGAAGGAGTGGCCGGCCAGGATCGCATGGCCTTGCTCGATATTGAGCTTCACCTCGTTTTCGAGGCCGTGCTTCTTGAGGAAGCCGTAGACGGTCGCGACGTCGTAATCATACTGGTGCTTCGTCGGCTCCTGCGGCTTCGGCTCGATCAGGATCGTGCCCTTGTAGCCGATCTTGTGCTTGTATTCGACGACGAGGTTGAGGAAGCGCCCGAGCTGGTCGAGCTCCCGCTTGAGATCGGTGTTGAGCAGCGTCTCGTAACCTTCGCGGCCGCCCCAGAGCACATAGTTCTCACCGCCGAGCTTCTGCGTCGCGTCGATGCACGTCTTCACGGTCGCCGCTGCGAAAGCGAAGACATCGGGATCGGGGTTGGTCGCCGCGCCCGACATATAGCGGCGGTTGGAGAAGAGGTTCGCCGTGCCCCAGAGCAGCTTGGTGCCGGTCGCGGCCTGCTTTTCGGCGAAGTAGTCGACGATCTCATTGAGGTTTTTGGTGTTCTCGGCGAAATTTCTGCCCTCTGGACGCACGTCGGCATCATGGAAGCAGTAGTAGGGCGAGCCAAGCAGCGAGAAGAATTCGAAGGCGACGTCGGCCTTGAGCTTGGCGGCCTTCATCGTGTCCTCGAACCAGGGACGCAGGAAGGTCTGGCCGCCGAAGGGATCGCCGCCCGGCCAGGTGAAGGTGTGCCAATAGGCCACCGCAAAGCGCAAATGGTCTTCCATGCGCTTGCCCATGACGATTTCATCAGGCTGGTAGTAGCGGAAGGCCAGCGGATTGGTGCTGTCGGGGCCTTCGTATTTTACTTTCTGGATATCGCCGAAAAATCCGGTGCTCATCTTGGTCTCCTTGGGGTTCGTAATTCAGTCTTATCGGTTGTGCCATCCGGCCCCTCATCCGAGCCTTCTCCCCACGTGCGAAGGGAACTGAGGCGCCGCCGCGAATCTCTTCTCCCAGCGGGGAGAAGGTGCCGGCAGGCGGATGAGGGGCCGCCGGCCAGTTCTCAATGCGCCAGCGACTTGATCGCCGGATAGAGTGCGCGATAGCGCCTAAAGGCATCCTCGTAAGCGCCGCTCAGCGCCGACACCGGCTCGATCGTGCCTGATGTCACCGGCGGCGTGCAGACGGCAATCGGATCGGCACCCGTCGCAGCAATCAGGCCGAGGCGCGCGGCGCCGAAGGCCGCGCCGAAATCGCCATCGGCGGGCAGGTCGACCGGGACGCCGAGCGCAGTCGCGATCGACGCCAGCCAGTAATGCGAGCGCGAACCGCCGCCGATCGCCGTGACGCGGGAGATGCCGGTGCCGGCCGAACGCAGCGCTTCGAGATTGTCGCGGATGGCAAAGGCCACGCCTTCGAGCACCGCCTGGGTGAGAACGGCACGACTGCTTTCATGTTCGAGGCCGATGAAGGCGCCGCGGATGACGGCATCATTGTGCGGCGTGCGCTCGCCGGAAAGATAGGGCAGGAAGGTGACGCCGGTCGGCGCCTTCAGCGTCTCGCCGAGTTCGCCAGTGAGATCGGCCGCCGACTTGCCGGTCACCCCGGAATGCCAGTTGAGCGCATCGGTGGCCGAGAGGATGACGCCCATCTGGTGCCAGGTGTTCGGCAGCGCGTGGCAGAAGGCATGCACAGCACTTTCCGGCTTCGGCAGATAGGAGCCGTTGGCGGCAAAAAGCACACCTGACGTGCCGAGCGAAACGAAGGCAGCGCCATCGCTGACCGTGCCCATGCCGCAGGCCGAGGCAGCATTGTCGCCGGCGCCGCCGGCCACGACGACATTGCCGGATATGCCCCATTGCGCCGCAAGTTCTGCCCGCAACTGACCAGCTTGCTCGGTGCCTTCGACAAGCGCCGGCATCTGCTCCTCGGAAAGATCGGTGGCAGCGAGCAAGTCGGACGACCAGGCGCGTTTGCCGGTGTCGAGCCAGGAGGTGCCGGCCGAATCCGACATTTCGGAGATATAGTCGCCGGTCAGCCAAAGGCGCAGATAGTCCTTCGGCAAGAGCACCTTGGCGACCTTCGCGAAAACCTCAGGCTCATGCTTCCTGACCCAGGCGAGTTTCGGCGCCGTGAAGCCGGGGAAGACGATGTTGCCGGTCAGCGCGCGGAAGCGCGGATCGGCATCGAGGGCTACAGCCTCGACGTGGCTGCGCGTGTCGTTCCAGAGGATGCAGGGGCGAAGCACCTTGTCGGCGGCATCGATGAGCGTCGCCCCGTGCATCTGGCCGGAAAGGCCGATGCCCTTGACCGTGGCAAGCTCTTTCGGATGTTTCGCCTTCAGGCCGGCGACGGCCTCTTCGGTGGCACGCACCCAGTGGGACGGCTCCTGCTCCGACCAGCCGGAATGCGGGCGCGAGACGTCGAGCGAACCATTGGCCGAGCCGACGATCTTCTGATCGCCGTCGATCAGCATCGCCTTGACGCCGGAGGTTCCGAGATCGAGACCGAGATACATGGGGTATTCTCCTTTGCCGTTACGGCAGATTGTCCTTCAGGAATATGTCGAGGCGGATGCGCTCCTGCGCTGCGATGACGGCAAGGCCGTCCGCTTTGGCTTTCAATATGCGGATGGCGCTGCGCACTTCATGGCCGGCGTCCTGGTTGAGGATCGCATCGATCGTGTTGTCGATGAGCGCTGCGCGCGTATGTGCGGTCAGTTCGTGGGCAACCACGGTCAGCGTCCGGTCGGCAGCCTTCTCCTTCAGCGCCCGAATGAGGCCGCGATTGCCGGCGCCGAGGCTGTAGATGCCGACGATGCCGGCATTCCCGAGTGCATCGGCAACCAGCCTGTGGGCGACCTCGGGGTCGTCGCGGCCTTCGAGAACCGGCAGGATCGCAAGATCGGGAAATTCTTCTGCCATCACAGCGGCAAAACCTTCCAGCCGCTCGCGATGGTCGCGCACCAGCATGGAGCCGGCGAGCACGGCGATCTCACCCTTTCGCGGCCCGAGAAATCGGCCGAGCAGACGCGCCGCCGTCCGGCCGGCCGCGATATTGTCGACGCCGGCATAATGATGGCGAAGCGACCCGGTGAGATCGGAAACCAGGGTGACGATGGGAAAGCGCTCGCGCACCAGTCTGTCGACGACGGCGCGCACTTCAGGCGCATCGGTCGCGACCATCGCGATGCCGCAAGGCTTTTCCCGGGAAAGCCCTTCGAGCACGGAGACCAGGGCGGCCGGATCGAAGGCCGGCACCTCGATGATGCGGATATCGGTGCGCTCGGCCGGCGAGCGCAGAACCGCCTGCCGGATCTCGGCATTCAGCCCATGCATGAAGGAATTGTCGCTGGCGGGCAGGATAAAGACCAGCGGATAGGTGCGCCCCTTGGCAAGATTTGCGGCGGCCACGTCCCTGATATAACCGAGGTCGCGGATTGCGGTCTCGACCTTCTCCCGCGTGACGTGACGCACGCCCGGGCGCTGGTTGAGAACCCGGTCGACAGTCGCAAGGCTGACCCCGGCGGCGGCTGCGATATCGTGAACTGTTGGCCTCATCATTCCTCCTGACGAGACCATTAGCGCCAAACTTGATGTACGTAAATCAAAAAATCGAACAGGCCGATTGGCGCACTGTTTTTCCCGCCGGCCGTCTGCTTGGGACCAAGCCGACCGAGGATTACATGCTGATGACATAAGGGCTGGAAAACGGCAAATAAAAAGGTCCTCCGGAGAGGACCTTTCCATGGGGCGGCAGGCCGGAGGTCAGTGGCCGCCACCGCCTCCCCCACCTTGCGGTGCGGGTTTCTTGATCATCGCGACACCGAAGATCATCGCAACGAAAAGCGCGGTCAGGATCAGGAACACGTCGCTGAAGGACAGGATCACCGCCTGCTTGGTGGCGAGGCCGACCATCTGCTTGATCGCAACCGAGGCGCCATCCATGCCGTATGTGTTGAAATTGGCGGTCATATTGTTCATCTGGTCGATCGCCGCCGGATTGCCCCAGTCCATATTTTCCCGCAGGCGCTCGTAATGCACGTCCTGCCGGTTGGTGAGCACGGTGTTGATCACAGCAAGGCCGACGGCGCCGCCGAGGTTTCTGGTCAGGTTGAACAGGCCGGATGCGCCGCGGATGCGCGAGGGCGGCATCGTGCCGAGCGCGATGTTGTTGATCGGCACCATGCACATCATCAGCCCGAAACCGCGCAGGATCTGCGGGATGAACAGTTCGTAAAAATCCCAATCCGCCGTCAGGTGGATCATGATGTATGTGCCGGCGGCAAAGCTGATGAAACCGATCACCATCATCAGGCGCAGGTCCATCTTCGTCGACAGCCGGCCGGCGATCGGTGCGGTGAAGAACATCGCAAGCCCGGAGACGAACATCGTCTGGCCGATCATCAGCGAATCATAGCCGCGGATGCGGCCGAGATAGACCGGGTAAATATAGGTGAGACCATAGAGGCCGATACCCATGACGAAGGAGAAGATCGAGCCGAAGGAGAAATTCCGGTTCGCAAAGGCCTTGAGATCGACGACGGGGAACTCCACCGTGAAGGCGCGATAGAAGAAGATGATGGCTCCAACGCCCGAGGCGACGGCGGCAATTGCGATGGAACTGTCGTTGAACCAGTCGTTCGAATTGCCCTCTTCGAGCACATATTCCATCGTGCCCAGGAAGATGCCCATCGAGATCAGTCCCCACCAGTCGAACTTCTTGAAGAGCGACAGTTCCGGCTTGTCGAAATCGATGAAGTTCCAGGTGACGATGGTAACGATGATGCCGGGAACGATATTGACGAGGAACAGCCAGTGCCAGGAGAAAGCGTGGCTAAGATAACCGCCGACCGTCGGGCCGATGGTCGGCGCCAGCGTCGCGATCAGGCCGATGATCGGCGAAACGATGCTGCGCTTCGACGCCGGGAAGATGGTGAAGGCGGCCGCGAACACCGACGGGATCATGCCGCCGCCGATGAAGCCTTGAATGGCGCGGTAGACGATCATCTGGTCGATATTGGTCGCCGTCGCGGCGAGCGCGCTCGCCATGGTGAAACCGGCGGCCGAGATCGCGAAAAGATAACGCGTCGAAATGATCCGCGCCAGCGTGCCCGAAAGCGGGATCATGATCACCTCAGCGATCAGATAGGCCGTCTGCACCCAGCCGACCTCGTCGCTGCCGGCCGAAAGGCCAGCCTGGATTTCGGCGAGCGAGGCCGAGACGATCTGAATGTCGAGGATCGACATGAACATGCCGAGCACCATCGCGAAGAAGGCGATGAGCTTCCTCGGATCCATGCGCTCGTCGGCGTGGGCAGGCGCTGCCGGAATCGTTCCCGCTGTTGCTGTCGCGCTTCCGGCCATCGGAGAACCTCCGCCTTGTCTACAGGCTCACTTGCTCGGCGCCGTGCGGGTATCGACGTCGACGACGACGCTGAGGCCCGCGCGCAGACGCCCGCTGTCGAGCGCGTCCTGCGGTAGCGCGATGCGCACCGGCACGCGTTGTATCACCTTGGTGAAATTGCCCGTCGCATTTTCCGGCGGCAGCAGTGAGAACACCGAGCCGGACGCCGGCGAGATCGATTCGACGGTACCGACGACAGGATGGTCGCTATAGGCATCGACATGGACGTTGACCTTCGAGCCCGCAACCAGATGCTGGATCTGCGTTTCCTTGAAGTTGGCGTCGATATAGAGCTCACGCACCGGAACGAGCGCCATCAGGCGTTGGCCGGGCGAAACGAGATCGCCTTCCTGGACCGAGCGGTTGCCGACGATACCGTCATAGGGCGCCTTAAGCACGGTGAAGGAGAGGTCACGGGCGGCCTTGTCGCGCGAAATTTCCAGCGACCGAACCGAACCTTCGGCCTCCTTGCGCTGCGCCTGAAGGATGGTGATGTTGGCCTGCGCGGCGGTGATATTGGCATCGCCGCCGGCAAGATTGGCCTTGGCCTGGTCGAGCGCGATATTGGCATTGTCGAGATCGGCGGCAGTGCCGACCGACTTCGCCTGCAGCTCGCTCTGGCGCTTCTGGGTAATCTCGGCACCGCGAACGGCCGCTTCGAGTGCCACCTTTTGCGCCCGCGCCTGTACGAGGCTGGCATTGGCGCCTTCGATCTGCGCGTCGATGCGCTGCAGCGAAAGCTGTTCGGTGGCGATCTGGGCCTGCGCCTGATCGAGGGCGTTCTGATAGTCGCCGTTATCAAGCGTGGCAAGCACGTCGCCCGCTTTGACTTCCTGGTTGGCGACCACATTCACCTTCGCGACGTAGCCCGTGACCTTCGGCGAAATCGTTGCGATATCGCCCTCGATATAGGCGTCGTCGGTCGACACCATGAAGCGGCCGTTCGTCCACCATTCGTAACCATACCAGCCGCCACCCGCCAGAATGGCGAGCACGACGATCGGCAGTACCGGGCTGCGGCGCTTCTTCGGAGCTGCAGGTGCAGCGACCGGAGCTGAAGCCGGCGCCGACTGCGCGGGGGCAGACGGCTTTTCCAGGGCTTCCGCCATCGGAGCTTCGGCAACGGTAGCGACTTCGGCCTTTGCCTCTTCGGCTTCGGCGTTTTCGCTGACAATCCGCGCGACGTTGCTTTTCTGGTTGCTCGACATGACCACTTTACCGATCTTGGAGTAAATAATCGAACTGAACGGTTCGGTTCAGTTGACTTAAACCTGTTTTATCGTCATATCAAGATGTATAGAACCAATCGGTTCGATTTCTTTAAAGAAAATGCGAAACCGTGAACACGGTTAATAGAGATATGACGTTGAAACCCGACCACGCCGCCGTCTTCAGCCCTCCCGTTGGCGGAGGCAGGTTTGCCGCGGGCGAAGACCCGGCCAAGCGCCAGCAGATTCTCGCCGGCGCCAAGCGTGTCTTCATGAAGATGGGCTTCGACGCCGCCAGCATGAACGACGTGACGCGCGAGGCCGGCGTCTCCAAGGGCACCCTCTACGTCTATTTCACCAACAAGGAAGAACTGTTTTCGGCGATGATCGAGGCCGAGCGCGCCGCCTTCGTGGCGACCGTACGGACAGCCCTTGCCGAACATGACGATCCCGAAGCCGGCCTGTACGAATTCGGCATAAGCTTCGTCACCCATATGACCGATGAAAAGGTCATCAACGCGATGCGCACCGTTCTTGGCGTGCGCGACCGCATGCCGGTGCTCTGTCAACGCTTCTTCAAAGGCCCGGAAAACCTGCGCACCATCATGCGCGATTTCCTCGAACGGCAGATCACCGAAGGCAGGCTCGAGATCGACGATATCGATCTGGCTGCCGGCCAGTTTCTCGACCTTGCCAGCGGCAGTTTCTTCAAGCTCCGCCTGTTCGGAAGCATGGAAGAGCCGCCGCATCGCGACGAAATCGAGCGCGTCATCCGCGGCGCGATCCGGGTCTTCATGGCCGCCTACGGCGCGCGCCGGCACGAGAGCGCCTGACCGCATCCTTGACGGCCGCTGCCGACCGGCCGAAACTCCGCAACTACGATCAAACCCGGCTGCCGGCATTTCTCTAAGAAAGAAGCGGTAACAAGGGGAGTAAGGATGAGCGCCATCGCACGGGCGATATGGTTCATAGAGAGCCATTTCGAAAGCGATCTATCGCTGGAAGAGATATCGGAAGCAGCCGGATTGTCGCGTTACCACCTGTCACGCGTCTTCGGGCTCGTCACCGGCCACTCGATCAGCGGCTATATCAGAGGACGGCGCCTCAGCCGCGCCTTGCCGGCGCTTGTCGGCGGCTCATCCACCATTCTCGAGGTTGCGCTTTGCTCGGGCTACGGCTCGCACGAAGCCTTCACCCGTGCCTTCCGCGACCAGTTCGGCATGACGCCGGATGCGGTGCGCCGGCAGGGGCACGCCCGTAACCTTGTCTTGCTGGAGCCGATCAGAATGGACCCCGCCCACCTCAACAACCTCGAACCGCCCCGCTTCGAAACCCTTCAGCCGATGCTCTTTGCCGGCCTGCAGGAGATCTACCCCTATGGCGGCAATGCCGCCATTCCCTCGCTCTGGCAGAAGTTCAATGCCCATTTCGGCCATATTTCGGGCCAGAAAGGCAACGTCGCCTACGGCATCTGCACGCATATCGACGGCGAAGCGGAGAAATTCCGCTATATGGCCGCGGCCGAAATCTCCGATGCCGGTGATCTGCCGGCGGATTTTGCAACGCTCAAGCTTCCGGGCCAGCGCTACGTCGTCTTCACCCATCGCGGCCATGTCTCCGGCATCCCCGCGACCATGCACCGGATTTTCGGCACATGGTGGCCGACCTCCGGCCTGGAGCATGGCGAGACCCCCGACATGTTCGAACGCTACGACGAGCGCTTCGACCCCTATACCGGCATGGGCGTCACCGAAATCTGGCTGCCGATCAGAGCATGATGCCGGAAAGTGTGAGCGGTTTTCGGACGACATCATCCTCTTCTAGGGAATAAAAGTCACATCGATCTCGTATACCCCCTTGCGACGCTTGCGTGGCAGGCCGCCGACATTACATTGCGCGCGTCATTCATCATGTGACGCAAAGAGGTATACGCTGATGCAGGAAATCATGACGCTCATTCAGGATCCGGCCGCCTGGGTGGCGCTCATCACGCTGGTGGTGATGGAAGTCGTTCTCGGGATCGACAATCTGATCTTCATTTCCATTCTCACCAACAAACTGCCGCCCGAGCACCGGGAGAAGGCCCGCAAGATCGGCATCGGTCTGGCGCTGGTCATGCGCCTGGGACTGCTCGGCACCGTCGCCTGGATCGTGCAACTGACCGAACCGTTGTTCGAGGCCTTCGGACACGGCTTCTCCTGGAAGGACCTGATCCTGATCGCCGGCGGCCTGTTCCTCGTCTGGAAAGCCACCAAGGAAATTCACCACACCGTCGACCCCGTGGACCATCAGGAGGATTTCATCGCGAAATCCGTCACAACCGGCTTCGCATCGGCAATCGGCCAGATCCTGCTGCTCGATCTTGTCTTCTCCGTCGACAGCATCATCACCGCCGTCGGCATGACCCCGCATCTGCCGATCATGGTGATCGCCGTCATCGCCGCCGTCACCGTCATGCTGGTGGCCGCAAACCCGCTTGCCAACTTCATCGAGCGGAACCCGACGATCGTCATGCTGGCGCTCGCCTTCCTGCTGATGATCGGCACGACGCTGATCGCCGAAGGCATGGGCTTCCATGTGCCGAAGGGCTACATCTACGCCGCCATGGCCTTCTCGGCAGCGGTCGAGGTGCTGAACATGATCGCGCGCAACGCCCGCAAGCAGAAACGCGACGGCGCCCACTGAGACGGAAGCGGGACGGCGCGTCGCAACCGGCGCACCGTCCTCACTGCCCCGGGCCTTTGCAGACGTGGTTTTTCTTGACGCGCCCGGTTGAATATGGCCTAAGGCCAGCCGAACGGACGATCGGCGGATAGTGCGGGCGCATGCCCTTTTTCGGCCGGTTTGCCGATGAAGATATCTGCATCCTTCGGCCGCACGTCGCTTTCCCCGGAAAGCCGTCCGGCGTTCATTGACGGGCCATACCAATGACAACTTCCGGCGTCCGCGTCCGCATCGCTCCCTCGCCGACCGGCGAGCCGCATGTCGGCACCGCTTACATCGCTCTCTTCAACTACCTTTTCGCCAAGAAGCACGGCGGCGAGTTCATCCTGCGCATCGAGGATACCGACGCGACGCGCTCGACCCCGGAATTCGAGACAAAGGTATTGGATGCCCTGAAATGGTGCGGGCTGGAATGGAAGGAAGGCCCTGATATCGGCGGTCCCTACGGTCCCTATCGCCAGTCCGACCGCAAGCCGATGTACCAGCCTTACGCTGAGGAACTGCTGGACAAGGGCCACGCCTTCCGCTGTTTCTGCACGCCCGCGCGTCTAGAACAGATGCGCGAGGCGCAGCGCGCCGCCGGCAAGCCGCCGAAATATGACGGCCTCTGCCTCAGCCTGACGGCCGAGGAAGTGACCTCGCGCATGGCAGCCGGCGAGACGACCGTCATCCGCATGAAGATCCCGGCTGAAGGCTCCTGCGACTTCACCGACGGCGTCTACGGCGATGTCTCCATCCCCTGGGATTCCGTCGACATGCAGGTGCTGATCAAGGCCGACGGCATGCCGACCTATCACATGGCCAACGTCATCGACGACCATCTGATGAAGATCACCCATGTGGCGCGCGGCGAGGAATGGCTGGCTTCGGTGCCGAAGCACATCCTGCTCTATCGCTATTTCGGCTGGGACCAGCCGGTCTTCATGCATCTGTCGCTGATGCGCAATGCCGACAAGTCCAAGCTGTCGAAGCGCAAGAACCCGACCTCGATCTCCTATTATTCGGCGCTCGGTTATATCCCCGAGGCGCTGATGAACTTCCTCGGCCTGTTCTTCATCCAGATCGCCGAAGGCGAAGAGCTGCTTACGATGGACGAGCTGTCGGAAAAGTTCGACCCGGAGAACCTTTCCAAGGCCGGCGCGATCTTCGATATCCAGAAGCTCGACTGGCTGAACGGCCGCTGGATCCGCGAGAAACTGTCCGAAGAGGAATTCCAGGCGCGGGTGCTCAGCTGGGCGATGGAAAACGACCGCCTGAAGGCGGGTCTCCGCCTGTCGCAGACGCGCATTTCCAAGCTCGGCGAGCTGCCCGATCTCGCCGGTTTCCTGCTGAAGTCCGATCTCGGCCTGCAGCCGTCCGACTTCGCCAAGATCAAGTCTCCGCCGGAAGAGATCCTGGAGATCCTCAACACCGTTCAGCCGGATCTGGAAAAGATCCTGGAATGGAATGTCGAGACGATCGAGGCGGAGCTGCGCGCCGTTGCCGACCGCATGGGCAAGAAGCTGAAGGTCGTGGTTTCGCCGCTCTTCGTCGCCGTGTCAGGCTCGTCGCGTTCGCTGCCGCTCTTCGATTCCATGGCGATCCTCGGCCGCTCCGTCGTGCGCCAGCGCCTGAAGCTCGCATCCCAGGCCGTCGCCGCCCTCGTCGGCTCGAAATGACAGCCGAAGCCCTCCCCCTTGTGGGGAGGGTCAGGCCGAGCCAGCCGCCGCGCTTCGAACCGCGGAAGCATTGATTTAGAATTCGTGCCGCATCGATGAGGCGAATGACATGAACGACAAGACCGAAAACACCCTTTCCTCCGACGTGACTGAGGTGCGCGCCCAGAAGCTGAAGCTGCTGCGCGAGCAGATCGGCGACGTCTATCCGGCGCATTTCCACCGGACGCTGACCAATGCCGAGCTTGGCGCCAAGTACGAATCTCTGGAACCCGACGTCGAGACGCAGGATGTCGTCACTGTCGCCGGCCGCGTCTATTCCTCGCGCAACTCCGGCATGTTCATGGATATTCATGACGCCTCCGGCAAGATCCAGATCTTCTCGCACAAGGACGTCACCGGCGAGGAAGCCCGCGCTTTGCTGCCGATGATCGACATCGGCGACATCATCGGCGTCACCGGCATCGTGCGCCGCACCAAGCGCGGCGAGCTGACGATCAACGCCCAGAAGATCGAGATGCTGACCAAGTCGCTGCTGCCGATGCCCGAGAAATGGCACGGCCTCTCCGACATCGAGCTGCGTTATCGCAAGCGCCATCTCGACATCATGACCAACGAGGATTCGAAGCTTCGCTTCCAGCAGCGCTCGAAGATCGTCTCCGGCATCCGCCGCTTCATGGAGAATGACGGCTTCATGGAAGTCGAGACGCCGATGCTGCAATCGATCTATGGCGGCGCCACCGCCGAGCCGTTCAAGACGCATCACAACACGCTAAAGCTCGACATGTATCTGCGCATCGCGCCGGAACTGTTCCTGAAGCGCACGCTGGTCTCCGGCCTCACCGACAAGGTCTTCGAGATCAACCGCAACTTCCGCAACGAAGGCGTCTCCACCCGGCACAATCCCGAATTCACGATGATGGAGTGTTATTGGGCCTATGCCGATTACGAGGACATGATGGACCTCGTCGAGCGGCTGTTCGAAACCCTGGCGCTCTCCATTCATGGCACCGCCGAATTCGATTTCGGCGACAAGCAGCTGTCCTTCAAGGGTCCGTTCAAGCGCGTGCCGATGCCTGACGCCGTCAAGCAAGCGACCGGCATCGATTTCCTTGCGATCAAAACCGACGAGGAAGCACGCACTGCTGCCAAGGCTGTCGGCTTCGCGGTCGAGAAGGATTGGACCTGGGGCGAGTGCCTTGCCTTCATCTTCGAGGAAAAGGTTGAATCCACACTGATCCAGCCGTCCCATGTCACGCATTTCCCGAAGGACATCTCGCCCTTCGCCAAGGAAGTGCCGGGCGAGCCGCGCCTGGTCGAGCGCTTCGAGACCTATTGCAACGCCTGGGAACTCGGCAACGCCTTCTCCGAGCTCAACGATCCCGAAGAGCAGCGCCGCCGCATGGTCGAGCAGCTCGAACAGGCCCATGCCCGCGGCGAAAAGGAAAAGCAGCTGGACGAGGAATTCCTCGACGCGATCGACCAGGGCATGCCCCCGGCGGGCGGCCTCGGCATCGGCGTCGACCGCCTGATCATGCTTTTGACCAACGCCCCGTCGATCCGCGACGTCATCCTCTTCCCAGCCCGCCGCAACAAGGCCGACTGACGGGAATAAACGTCAAAACAAAATAAGCGGAGTGCCGACCGGCGCTCCGCTTTTTAGAGCAATTCCAGGAAAAGTGCGAAGCGGTTATCCGTCCGGAATTGCGTTAAAATAAAAGCTTAGAGCGGTTCTGCGCTTCCGTGAAAAGCTAAACCGCTCTATGCCTCTCGTTCAGTGGGTCTTTGGCGCTTCCGCCGGCGGTTCTTCAGCCGGTGCCTCGGCCACCACATCGGTGCCGGCGCCCTCGGCGGTCGGCACCGTTTCGCTTTCGGCGGCCGGTGCTGCGCCATGCGCGCCGCCTGCGGCCTTCTTGCCATTTTCCTCACTCTTGGTCGAGCCGACGGCGACCGGGTCGACGCAATCCTCGGGATCCTTGAAACCGGCGCTGATCATAGCGATCTCATCCACCGGCAGATCGATCCGCTCGCCGAAGAACAGCCCGTTTTCACTGGCCCTGCCGTCATAGTAGCGCGCGGTATAGGACTTGTCGTCGAGGCCGGGAACGGTCTTGTCGGGATGCGGGATATAGACGACATCGGCGCCGATTGCCCGGCCGCGAATGTCGGCGCGCAATGTCGGGCCGTTCTCGTCGAGCACGACCACCTGGACCAGATCCGGTTTCTGCGCGGCATAAACCGCCTGGGCGACACGAAGCGCTGTCCTGACGCGGGTCATCCCGTCGGTCGGTTCGGTCTTGATGTATTTGCGCACCCAGATGTGGTTCTGCTTCCGGATCGTCACCAGATTGACGTCGCTGCATTCGAGTCCGTAGCCGCCACCGGCGGCACCGATCAGCCTGTCCTTGCCGACATAGACGGCCGCGCCGCCGGAAACGCCCGCCAGAAGAGCGACTCCACCGATGATGATTGCCAATTTCCGGGAAGGCCGGAACATGCGCAGTAAGGCCTTCACGCCAACTGCTCCGCCATCTGAAACTCCAACGCAGGACAAGTGCTGATAATGCTAAGGAAATGACGTTTCCGAAAGTTTAAGTGAGGGTGCGAAGCCTGCGCCATTTTGAGAAAAGACCAAAAAAGGTCCGCTTTTTTCAGCCGCTTGCCACGGCCTGTTTCGCCATGCTCTAAACGCTGATGGCCTTCACGCTTCGCCAGGTTCAATATTTTGTCGCCGTCGCCGAACAGGGCTCGGTAACGCGCGCCGCGCAGAACCTGTCGATCTCGCAATCCTCGGTGACGGAGGCGCTGAAAGAGCTTGAAACCGACCTCGGCGTTGCGCTCTTCGAGCGCCATCCGCGCGGCCTGACGATCACCCATAACGGCCACCAGTTCCTGCGTCACGCGACGAAGATTCTGGCCTCCGTCTCCGATGCGCGCACCAGCTTTTCCGGCCAGCAAAGCGCGCTTTCCGGCACGCTGAACATCGGCGTCACCTCGCTTGTCGCCGGCTATGTGCTCTCCGACCTCCTCGCGCGATACCGGCGCGCCTGCCCGGGCATCGAGGTCAGCGCCATCGAGGATAATGGCGGGTACCTCGAACATCTCCTGGTCGGCGGCGAACTCGACGTCGCCGTCATGGTGATCTCGAACCTGCGCGACCGCATGGCGCTGCAGGCCGAGATCCTCGAAACCTCGCCCTATCGGCTCTGGCTGCCGATGGGCCATCCGCTGGTATCGGCCGACATCATCTCGGTCGCCGACATCGCCCGCGAACCGCTGATCATGCTGACGGTCGACGAAATCGAGGAGAATACCGGCAAGCTGCTTTCGGCCCTCGGCGCCCGCCCGCACGTCGCCTTCCGCACCCGCTCGGTGGAAGCGGTGCGCAGCCTGGTTGCCACAGGCGCCGGCGTGGCGCTGCTGCCCGATCTCGTCTACCGCCCGTGGTCGCTCGAAGGCGACCGGATCGAAAGCCGCGACGTCTCCGGATCGTTGCCGGTCGTCCAGGTCGGCATGGTCTGGCGCAAGGGCTCCAGCCTGCCGCAGGCCGCACGCGATTTCGTCGGCATCGCCGAGAGTCTCCGCTCCGGCCGCATCCGCTGATATCGGAATTTCCGATAACGCCTTTCTGATAAATGAATTTGCGAAAGCGGTTTTTTCGGCTCACCTTCTTCCTAGGGAACAAACCGCCACGGAAAGTGGCACCAGACCGGGAGACTGATGATGACGCATCTCTTGAAATCCTGCACGGCAGGACTCGCCTGCCTGAGCTTCGCGACACAGGTGATCGCCGCCGAACCGCTGAAGGCGCTCGGCAAGGGCGAAGGAGCAGTCAGCATCGTCGCCTGGGCCGGCTATATCGAACGCGGCGAGACCGACAAGAACTATGACTGGGTCACCGATTTCGAAAAGGAGACGGGCTGCAAGGTCTCCGTCAAGACCGCCGCCACCTCGGATGAAATGGTATCGCTGATGAACGAGGGCGGCTTCGACCTTGTCACGGCATCGGGCGACGCATCGCTGCGCCTCATCGCCGGCAAACGTGTCCAGCCGATCAACACCGATCTGATCCCGAGCTTCAAGACCGTCGACGAGCGCCTGCAGAAAGGCCCGTGGTATACGGTCGGCGACGTGCATTACGGCGTGCCCTATCTCTGGGGGCCGAATGTGCTGATGTATAATACCGACGCCTTCAAGGACAAGGCGCCGACCAGCTGGAACGTCGTCTTCGAGGAGCAGACCCTGCCGGACGGCAAGTCGAACAAGGGCCGCGTCCAGGCCTATGACGGCGCGATCTATCTCGCCGACGCCGCCCTCTATCTGATGGCCCACAAGCCGGATCTGGGCATCAAGGATCCTTACGAACTGACCGAAGACCAGTACAAGGCGGCCCTCGACCTGCTGCGCGGCCAGCGCAAGCTCGTCTCCCGCTACTGGCACGATGCAATGATCCAGATCGACGACTTCAAGAACGAAGGCGTCGTCGCTTCCGGTTCCTGGCCCTTCCAGGTGAACCTGCTGCAGGCCGACAAGCAGAAGATCGCCTCCACCTTCCCGGATGAAGGCGTCACCGGCTGGGCCGACACCACCATGCTGCACGCCGACAGCGAACACCCGAACTGCGCCTATATGTGGATGGAACATTCGCTGCAGGCCAAGGTCCAGGGCGACGCCGCCGCCTGGTTCGGCGCTGTCCCCTCGGTTCCCGCCGCCTGCAAGGGCAACGAATTGATGGGCGACGCCGGCTGCGCCACCAACGGCTTCGATCACTTCGACAAGATCAAGTTCTGGAAAACCCCGGTCGCCAAATGCGCGACACAGAGCGAATGCGTGCCCTATCATCGCTGGGTGTCGGATTATATTGGCGTGATTGGCGGACGGTAATAGCCAGGTCAGCTTGTGTGGTTGAAGACCCCGCCCCGAACCCCTCCCCACAAGCGGGAGGGGCGACAAGTGGCACCGCCGAATCCTGCCGAAACACCAAGGTATTTGCGAAACGGTACGGCAGGTTAAGCCCCTCCCCCTTGTGGGGAGGGGTTTGGGGCGGGGTCTTCACTGGCCAAGACCAAAGCCCTCTATGAACATGAAAGGCCCGGAGCTCCCAATGACGTCAGCCGTCCGCTTCCAGCAGGTATCGCGCCATTTTGGCCAGGTTCGCGCCGTCGACGGCGTCGATCTCGAGATCGCGCCGGGCGAATTCTTCGCCATGCTCGGTCCGTCCGGCTCCGGCAAGACGACGTGCCTGAGATTGATCGCCGGCTTCGAGCAGCCGAGTGCCGGCCATATCCAGATCTTCGGCGAGACGGCCGACGGCGTTCCGCCCTATCGCCGCAACGTCAACACTGTGTTCCAGGACTACGCGCTCTTCCCGCATCTGAACATTCTCGACAATGTCGCCTACGGGCTGATGGTCAAGGGCGTCGGCAAGGCGGAGCGGATGAAGGCGGCGGGCGATGCCCTGGAGCTTGTCAAGCTGCCGGGCTATGGCGCACGCCGCCCCGGTCAGCTGTCCGGCGGCCAGCGGCAGCGCGTGGCACTCGCCCGCGCCCTCGTCAACAAGCCGAAGGTGCTGCTGCTCGACGAGCCGCTCGGCGCGCTGGACCTGAAACTGCGCGAGCAGATGCAGGAGGAGTTGAAGAGCCTGCAGCGCGCGCTCGGCATCACCTTCGTCTTCGTGACGCATGATCAGGGCGAAGCATTGTCCATGGCCGATCGTGTCGCCGTCTTCAACAATGGCAACATCGTCCAGGAAGGCACGCCGCAGGATATCTACCGCCGCCCGAAGACCCGCTTCGTCGCCGATTTCGTCGGCTCCTCGAATGTTATCGCGCCGGAGCTGATGGCCGCGCTCGGCGGCGAGAAACGCTGGGCGAGCTTGCGGCCCGAAGCGATCCGCCTGGCAGGCGACGGCATCGAGGCCACAGTCGAACATGCGAGTTTCCTCGGTGCCGCCACCCGTCTCGGCGTCGATCTCAGGGGCAGCCGGCTGCATGTGATGCTGCCGGCTGGCGCGCCTGTGCCTGATGTCGGCACCGGTATCCGCCTCGCCTGGCAGCCTGCCGATATCCATTACATGGACGATGCGGCATGACAGCGCTCACCATCTCCAACGCCAAGACATCGATCCTTCCCGGCCGCAGCGGTTTCTTCGGCCGGATGTCGGATGTCTTCTGGCGGCACCCGAAGTTGTTGCTTTTCCTGATGCTGACGCCGCCGCTGCTCTGGCTCGGCATCATCTACATCGGCTCGCTGATCGCCCTGCTCTTGCAGAGCTTCTTTTCGATCGACGATTTTTCCGGCCTGGTAAATTACGAATTCACACTCTCGACCTACGCCCAGTTGCTGAGCCCGACGAATTTCGACATCATCATCCGCACGGTCGTGATGGCCGCGCTCGTCACCATCGCTTCCGCACTGATCGCCTTTCCGATCGCCTATTACGCGGCACGTTATGCGCAAGGCAAATGGAAGGTACTCTTCTATCTCGGCGTCATGTTGCCGCTCTGGTCGAGCTATCTCGTCAAGGTGTACGCCTGGAAGCTGATCCTCGCCAAGGAAGGCATCCTCACCTGGATCTTCGAGAGGCTACATCTCTCCTGGCTGCTCGACGGCATCCTCAATCTGCCCGTCGTCGGCGGCAATTCGCTCTCGGTGAGCTACCTTGGCACCTTCATCGTCTTCGTCTACATCTGGCTTCCCTATATGATCCTGCCGACGCAGGCGGCCCTCGAACGTGTGCCAGGCAACCTGATCGAGGCCTCGGCCGATCTCGGCGCCACGCCGCGCCAGACCTTCCGCACCGTGCTGCTGCCCTTGGCGCTGCCCGGCATCGTCGCCGGTTCGATCTTCACCTTCTCGCTGACATTGGGCGACTACATCATCCCGCAGATCATCGGCTCGTCCAGGCTGTTCATCGGCCAGGCCGTCTACGCCCAGCAGGGAACCGCCGGCAACGTGCCGCTCGCTGCCGCCTTCTCCGTCGTGCCGATCGTCATCATGGCGCTTTACCTGTCGCTCGCCAAAAAGCTGGGGGCCTTCGATGCGCTCTGACCTCAAGAGATCGCCGCTGCCCTTGAAGATCGCTGCCACCGGCGGGCTGCTCTTCCTGCACCTGCCGATCCTGCTGATCTTCGTCTATGCCTTCACCATCGAGGAGAAGAGCTATCAATGGCCGCCGCCCGGCCTGACGCTGCAATGGTTCGCTGTCGCCTGGAATCGGCCGGACGTCTGGTCGGCGCTTGGCCTTTCCGTGCAGGTCGCCGTCATCGCCAGCGCGATCGCGCTCATCCTCGGCACACTCTGCGCGGCTGCCGTCAGCCAGACGAAGTTCTTCGGCCGCGAGGCGATCTCACTGCTGGTCATCCTGCCGATCGCGCTTCCCGGCATCATCACCGGCATTGCGCTGCGCTCCGCCTTCAGTCTGTTCGACATCCCCTTTTCGGTCTGGACCATCGTGCTCGGCCACGCCACCTTCTGCGTGGTCGTCGTCTACAACAATGCGGTCGCCCGCTTCCGGCGCACCTCCGGCTCGCTGATCGAGGCGTCGATGGATCTCGGCGCCGACGGCTTCCAGACCTTCCGCCATGTCATCCTGCCGAATATCGGCACCGCCCTTCTCGCTGGCGGCATGCTGGCTTTCGCATTGTCCTTCGACGAGGTCATCGTCACCACCTTCACTGGGGGCCAGCAATCGACTCTGCCGATCTGGATGCTCGAAGAGCTCATCCGCCCGCGCCAGCGGCCCGTCACCAATGTGGTCGCCATGCTCGTGGTGCTCGTCACCTTTCTGCCGATCCTGGCAGCCTATTACCTCACCCGCGACGGCGACCAGATTGCCGGCGCTGGCAAATAACAGGGAGAACATCATGGATACGCAGATGCTGATCGGTTCCCGCTTCGAAAACGGCACGGAGACGGAAGAGCACATCCTGAACCCGAAGACCGGCGAGACGGTGATCGACCTTCCCGAGGCCTCGCTCTCCCAGGTCGACGCCGCCGTCGATGCCGCCGAAAAAGCCTTCAGGAGCTGGTCGCAGACGACGCCGGGCGAACGTTCCGGCTACCTCCTGAAGATCGCCGACGCCATCGAAAAGGATGCCGCCGGCTTCGCCACGCTGGAGGCGCTGAACTGCGGCAAACCGATCAATTCAGTGCTCAACGATGAAATTCCGGCTATCGTCGATTGTTATCGCTTCTTCGCCGGCGCCGTGCGCAATCTGCACGCACCGGCCGCCGGCGAATATCTGCCCGGTCACACCTCGATGATCCGTCGCGATCCGATCGGCATCGTTGGCTCGATCGCGCCGTGGAACTATCCGCTGATGATGATGGCCTGGAAGCTGGCCCCGGCGATCGCCGGCGGCAATACCGTCGTCTTCAAGCCCTCGGAGCAGACGCCGCTGACGGCACTGAAGATGGCCAAGCTGCTTTCCGAAATCCTGCCCGAAGGCGTCGTCAACGTCATCCTCGGCCGCGGCGAGAGCGTCGGCAACGCGCTGATCAATCATGCCAAGATCGGCATGGTCTCGATCACGGGCGATGTCGCCACCGGCAAAAAGGTGCTGCAGGCTGCCGCCAAGACGGTCAAGCGCACCCACCTGGAACTCGGCGGCAAGGCCCCCGTCATCGTCTTCGACGATGCCGATATCGACGCCGTCGTGTCAGGCATCCGCACCTTCGGCTATTACAATGCCGGCCAGGACTGCACGGCCGCCTGCCGCATCTATGCCGATGCCAGGGTCTACGACAATTTCGTCGCCGATCTTTCCTCGGCGGTATCGAGCATCCGCTTCAACCAGGCCGACGATACTCAAAACGAGATCGGTCCGCTGATCTCCAGGCGCCAGCGCGACCGCGTCGAAAGCTTCGTCGCCCGCGCTTCCGAGCACAAGCACATGGAGGTCACCACCGGCGGCAAGGTCTCGGGCGACAAGGGCTTCTTCTTCACCCCGACGGTCATTGCTGGCGCCCTGCAGGACGACGAGATCGTCCGCCGCGAGGTCTTCGGCCCGGTCGTCTCGGTCACCCGCTTTTCCGATGCCGACGATGCCGTCGCCTGGGCAAACGACAGCGATTACGGCCTCGCCTCCTCGGTCTGGACCAAGGATATTGGCCGCGGCATGAAGACGGCCGCCCGGCTGCAATATGGCTGCACCTGGATCAACACGC
This sequence comes from Rhizobium redzepovicii, assembly GCF_019793435.1. Classification (GTDB taxonomy): domain Bacteria; phylum Pseudomonadota; class Alphaproteobacteria; order Rhizobiales; family Rhizobiaceae; genus Rhizobium; species Rhizobium redzepovicii. The sequence continues at coordinate 310,794 of NZ_JAILYH010000008.1, forward strand.
ATTTCATGCTGGTCAACGAAATGCCGCATGGCGGTCTGAAACAATCGGGCTACGGCAAGGACATGTCGACCTACGCGCTGGAGGATTACACCGCCGTGCGCCATGTGATGATCAATCACGGCTGACCTTCGTTAGAGCATGATGTTTCTCATGACATCATGCTCTAACTCTTTAATTTAGAACAGGATTCGGAGGGAAACCCAGACCCCACGATCCGTCGTTGCCGGCGGAGATGGGCGTTCTGCATTGGTTCGCCCCGGCGGATCTCAGGCTGTGTGGTTATAAAGCGCCAGCAATTGACCGCCGCCGCTCCAGATCATGTCGATCGCGACATAGACGATGATCGCAAGGCCGAACCAACCGATCCACCGATAGCAGTTGAGCAGCCTGGCGACGAAATTCGACGCGACGCCCATCAATAGCACCGAGAGGATCAGCCCGAAGATCAGCGCGCTCATATTGTCCTTGGCCGCCCCGGCGACGGCGAGCACATTGTCGAGCGACATCGAGACGTCGGCGAAGATGATCTGGCCAATCGCCTGCCGGAAGAGTTTCGGCTTGATATGCACGACGGCTTCGCCGGCATGAGCCCCCTCCGCGCCCTCCGAAATGAGCTCGCGGCCCATCGTCCAGCAGATCCAGAGCAGCATCAGGCCGCCGGCGAGCGTGATGCCGGTAATCGCCAGAAGCTTGGCGGCGATGACCGCGAAGACAATGCGGATGACGGCGGCCGCCGCGATACCGACGGCGATCGCCTTGCCGCGCAGCTCGCTGACGAGGCCGGCGGCAGCCATGCCGATGACGATGACATTGTCTCCCGACAGCAGGAGATTGATCATGATCACTTCGAAATAGGCGGAAAACGTATGCTGATCCAGAAAAGCTGGCATGGTGATCGAGCTTTCATCGACGGGGCAATCGACAGTCTCTTCAAACAGATCGGACAGGCTTTGAAAAGACCCGTATTCCCAATGCATGTCGCCCGGAAGTGTGCAGCGGTTCCGGGAAATAACGACATGCATAAAAACAGAGGACTAAAGCGCGTCGCATGAATCGAATTCGATGCGGCGCGCTTTAGGGAGAGAACGTCATTCCATTCCAAACGATCCGGAACAAATTGCCCGTTGCAGCGTCTTTCTCAGGCAACCGCAAAGGATGACGTCATGCTGAAATGGGCTCTGATATTTTTCGTAATTTCGATCATCGCCGGCTTTTTCGGTTTCTCCGGCGTCTCGGCAGCCACGGCGACGATCGCCCGCGTTCTCTTCGGCATCGCGCTGGTGATCTTCCTGATCTTCCTGGTTCTCGCGCTGATGGCCGGCCAGGCGGTCTTCTAGATTCCCCCAAACACAGGATTTGGGGAGAGATGGATGGGCGGCAGCTTGAGACAGCAAGATCGTATGACTTGCGCTTGCCGCCGCGAGCCTACTGACGCGCCTCTGGCGGGATAGTGCCTGTCGTCGTATACCCGGCCTTCTGGCGGACACTCCTTGACTGTTTTGCACATCCGCTTTTCGAGCCTGCGGTCTATTTCAACTGGGGGACGCGACCGCTTTTATCAGTCATGTTCGGCCGAAGCTGCGCAACATAGCAGAAATATGCCGTCGGATCGCAAGACGTCGAAGAGTCTTGGCGCCGATACAGCAACCGCGGCATATCCGTTCGCATTCAATTTCGAGACGATATCGTTGCAGCGCCCTTTCCCAGAAAGACGAGAGTTGGCTTTTGCTGTTTGTTTTGCGCGGAAGGCATCACTGGCACACTCCTGACCTGTCGCCATAAGTGTAGCCGCAACGATGCCGCCGTTTGTTCGGTTTTATTCGATTTTATTGCGCCGCAGGATGCTCGCAGAGCCTCGACTACAGCACCGCGCGCAGCCAGGGATGCAGTCCATTTGTTCGCTTTCGCAGCAGATTGTCGATCGATATCGATCCTGCGCCCGACGCCGCCAGGACGAACATGCCGCCGGCAATCGCCAGGTCCTTCTCGAAATGCAGAAGCTCGTTCTGGCTCGCAAGATTGGTGTGGAAGAGCAAGGCGGTCGCCAGGCAGAAGAACGCCAGCGCCAAGGCGCCAAGCCGGCAGAGAAAGCCTGTCGCAATGGACAGGCCGGCACCGATTTGAAGGGCGATGGTGGCGAAGGCAACCGGCGCCGAGAGCCCGAGTTTTGCGAAAGTATCGACGGTCGCGGTGATATCCGTCGCGAGCGACCAGGCTTCATGCAGAAAGATCAGTGACAGCAGAAGCCTGCCGAGGAGAAGAATGAGATCGGCCAGTCCGGGCCGGCTTGAGGCGCTTTCCATCATATCCTCCGGTTTGAGACGGGCAGGCGGTCGTGCCGCCTGCTCTTGCGTTCATATGCTCGTCATTTGCCGCCCTTGGCCGCAATGGCCTTTTGCAGGTCTTCGAGTTCTTCGCAGCCGCTCGGGCAAAGTTGCTTCAATGATGACACCTGCTCCTCGGCCTTCGTCATCTCGCCTGTCTCGATATAGAGTTCGCCGAGATATTCACGCGCTGCCTTGTGATCGGGCTGAAGCTCCAGTGCCTTGGTGTAGTAGGTCAGGGACGTTTTGTAGTCGCCCGTCTTGCGCAGCGTATATCCCATCAGATTATAGACATCCGCCTGCTGGTTGTCCTCGGCAAGGCCGCGAAGCTCTGCCAGGGCGCCGTCGTAATCCTTGGTATCGATCTTGGCGCGCACCGACGACAGGTCGGGAGCGTCCGTCGATTCCATATTGTCGACGGCAAAGGCGGGAAGCGCCGTCACCGCGGAAAAGCCCGCGCATATGGCACAAAGCCAGATGAATCCGAGAATTGCATATTTCATGATGGTCTCCTTTCGGCCTTTCAGGCCTGGACTGTCGGTGTAAAGCCATAGGCATTTCCGTCCTTGACGAACCTGCCCGAGCCGGGGAAAGGGAAATGCGAGCCGCAGATCGCGATATTGTCGGCGATGATGCGGTCGATCAGGCGCCGGCGCGTGCCGACGGCCATCGGCCCGTCCTGGTCGTAGCTGCCTTGCCATTCGGGATGCGGCGCAAGCAGGGCCGGCACATACATGATGTCGGCCGAGACAAGCAGTTGCTTGTTGCCGGAGGTGACAAGATAGGCCGAATGGCCAGGCGTGTGGCCGGGCGCAGCGAGAAGAAGCACTCCCGGTGCAACCTCGGCCCCGTCGTCAACCTGCTTCCAGTTCTTCCATGTCGGAAAAACCTCGGCGATGCGTTTGCCGGCCGGTCTGCGGCCCTCCGCAAGCTTCTCGACCCGGCCGGGCTCGGTCCACCAACTGTATTCGACGGCGTTGACGATGAGTTCGGCGTTCGGGAAGACTGGATCGTTCGTTCCCTTTTCCATCAGCCCCCAGACATGGTCCGGATGGAAATGCGAGAGCATGATCGTGTCGATCTTCTTGTAGTCGATGCCGGCGGCCGCCATGTTCGCCGGCAGATGCGTGGCATTTGCCTGCCATTGACCGACGCCCGAGCCCGCGTCCATCATGATCAGACGGTCGCCGAGCTTCAGGACGACCACTGTCAGCGGAATCGGCATGAATTCGGTCGTGAGCCCAGCCTTGGAAAGCGCCTCCTTGGTGTCCTCGATCGAAGCGTTCTTGATGAAAGTCGGGTCATGCGGCTTTTTCCAGATGCCGTCATAGATCGCCGTGACTTCGACATCCCCGATCGTGTATTTGTAGAAGCCGACCATCGGCTCCAGCGGCGTTGCGGCGAGCGCCGGCATGACGAATTCGAGGTTCGACGACAGACCGAATGCAGCCGCCGCGGCAGCCGATCCCAGGACGGCGCGACGTGACATGGTAAACATGATTATGCCTCCTCTCGTTGATGGCATTTCTGGTGGCGAAGACTGGATTGTTCAGATGTCCTCGCTGCCGAACTAGATCGCCGGCACGGCGCACTTATTCCCAATCTCGGGAGTATTTTCTTCAAGCTGTTGAAAATGTTGTTCTATTTCTATCGCGCACGACTGACGCCCGCCTGCATGCAAAAAACTGGCGTCGACATGGAATAAAACCGCTTGCCGATCGGTCTAGACCGCAAGGGGCCGCATTGCATGCCTGCGGGTCCGACGCCCGAATTCGGCTGCTGTTGAGGCGGGGAGAATGATGACAAACATCCAGATCACCTATCCTCTCGGACCGACCGATTTGCTGCTGGCCCGGCATGCGCCGGCAGCCCGCATTCCACGATCACCGCTGGCCGTCTTTCTCGGCGGTGCGGCGTGGCTGTTCCATTTCATGGTCTCGGATAAATCGCGCAGCGATCGGGGCGCTTCGGCAACCGAGACGAGCGTGCAGCATGAATTCATGCAGCCCTTTCAGGACATCATCGTTCCCCATCTTGATGCGGCTTATAATTTTGCCCGCTTCCTCAGCCGCGATGCTGATGCCGCGCAGGATATTGTCCAGGAAGCCTTTCTGCGCGCCTATCGCAATTTCGAAACCTATCGTGGCGGCGACCCGCGCGCCTGGCTCTTTGCCATTGTCAGGAACTGCTGTCATGTCTGGCGCCAGCAGGATCGCCGCAAAGCGCGGTTCGAGCAGTCTTTGGGCAATGACGGCTATGCTGACCTCGACGAAGGCAGCGAATACCAGATCGCCTCGGAGGAGGATTCGCCGGAGACTGCGACGATCCGACGAAGCGAACAGCAGTGCGTACGCGCTGTCATCAGCCGGCTTCCGGAGGCGATGCGGGAAATCCTTGTCTTGCGCGAGCTTGAAGATCTTTCCTACCGACAGATCGCCGAGATCATCGATGCGCCGATCGGCACGGTCATGTCGCGGCTTGCCAGGGCGCGCCGTGAATTTGGCGAAGCCTGGGATGCATGCAGCAAAAGAGAGACGGCACCATGAGTGAAGCCCAGGAGAAAGACTGCCCGGAATGGCGCATCATGCTGCACGGCTTTGTCGATAACGAACTCGATTCCGTCCATACAGCGCAATTCGAGGCTCATCTTGCCAGCTGCGCGAATTGCAGGGCGGAGATGGAAAAGGTTCGTGCCGTGAGAAAGATCATCGATCAGGATGGCATCAAATGGAAACTGCCGGAGGCGCTGCGCTCGCAAGTGCTGTCAATGCTGTCTTTCGAACAGGCAGCCGCATCCGGCCTGCCGCTCCGGCGCCAAGCGCCAGTCTGGCGGCGCACGCTGGATTTCCTCCGGCAATGGAGCTTCGTGCCTTCGCTCGCGGCGCTGGGAGCAGGCGCCTTCCTGTTCATCAACGCACCGTCGCCGGCCTTGCTTTTGCAGGACCAGATCATGGCTAGCCATGTCAGGTCGATGATGGCCGATCATCTGACCGACGTGCTGACCTCGGATCAGCACACGGTAAAACCGTGGTTCAACGGCAAGATCGATTTTTCACCACCGGTCAGCGATCTCGCCAAGGGCGGTTTTCCGCTGATCGGCGGACGTGTCGACTACATCGGTGATCGCGCCGTTGCTGCTCTCGTCTACCGACGCCACGGCCATATCATCAACCTGTTCATCTGGCCGGCGGCCGCGGCCACCCAGACGACGACGGTGGATGACGGCTACAACATCAAGCAATGGTCGGACGGAGGGTTGGTGTTCTGGGCGATTTCGGATGTGGCTGCAGGCGATCTGGCCGAGTTCGAGACCCTCTTCAGGGCAGCGGCAAAGGGTTAATGCATGTCGCCCCGAAGTGTGCAGAAGTGTGCAGCGGTTCGGGGATAACGATATGCATCAATACAATGAGCTAAAGCAGGCTCGCACCGACATTGATCGCCAGCGCCAGGATCGTCGTATTGAAAAGGAACGACAACACGGCATGCAGCAAGGTCAGCTTACGCATGCTGGTCGAGCTGACCGCGACATCCGCCGTCTGCGCGGCAACGCCGATGGTGAAAGAGAAATAGAGAAAATCCCAGTAGCCGGGCTCTTCGATCCCATCAGGAAACTTCAGGCCGCCCTCCCCGTCTGTCCCGCCATAGAAATAATGGGCGTAGTGGATGGTGAAGAGCGTATGCAGAAACATCCAGGAGATCAGGATCGTCAGCACCGCAGCACCTGCCCGTGCCAGCGCCGCGTCGGGCGCCGCTTCCTTGATGGAATGAAGCTCGAGGCCGATGCCGGCGATGCTGGCAAGGGCTGCGCCGATCGAAAGAGCCAAAAGAACCGTATCGGAAAAATCGAGATCCTCGGCCTTTTTCCGGATACTTTCGACTGTCGCCCGCAGCATCTTGCGCCAGCTGAGCACGACAAAAACGCCGGCGCTGACATTCCAGCCGAACAGGATGTTGCCGGCGCTGACGTCGCGCGAGGTCACAGCCAAGAAGACCACCAGTCCGGCAAGGACTGATATGATGAAGCTCGCATGCTTGTAGGCAAATACTGCAAGCGAATTTGCCCGTACCTCATCCGCCATACCAGTCTCCGACAGCATATGTCCTTGATAACAGCACGAAAAAGGCGCGCCTGCCAGCCGGCAGCCGCGCCTTCGATTGCATCCCGCGCCCTATCAGGCGGCTGCGAGCTGCAGTTCCTTCTGCACCATGGTGCGCAACGTTCCGAGATCCTTGGCGAAAGCGCGGATGCCTTCGGCGAGTTTTTCCGTCGCCATCGCATCTTCGTTCATCATCCAGCGGAAGGTCTTCTCGTCGACAGAAACCTTCGGATCCGGCTTGCGGCCTTCCGGCGAAAGCTTGCGCTCCAGCTTGCCTTCATCCTTGGCGAGTTCGTCGAGCAGGTTCGGGCTGATGGTCAGGCGGTCGCAACCGGCAAGCGCTTCGATTTCGCCGGCGCTGCGGAAGGAGGCGCCCATGACGATCGTCTTGATATCGTTCGCCTTGTAGTAATTGTAGATTTCACGGACGGAGATGACGCCCGGATCTTCCTCGGCGGTGTAGTCCTTGCCCGTTGATTTCTTGTACCAGTCGAGGATGCGGCCGACGAAGGGCGAGATCAGGAACACCTTGGCGTCGGCGCAGGCGATTGCCTGGGCCTTGCTGAAGAGCAGCGTCAGATTGCAGTCGATGCCTTCTTTTTGCAGCACCTCAGCGGCGCGGATGCCTTCCCAGGTGGAAGCGAGCTTGATGAGAATGCGGTCCTGATCGATGCCGCGTTCCTTGTAGGCGGCGATGATCGATCGCGCCTTGGCAAGCGAAGCCTCGGTATCGAACGAAAGATCGGCGTCGACTTCGGTCGAGACACGGCCCGGGACGAGCTTCACCAGGGCTGCGCCGACGGAGATGGCGAGGCGATCGGCGACAGCGGAAGAAACGGCTTCGGAATTGCCGCCCTGCTTCTTGCCCCAGGCGATGGCTTCCTTGATGGCATCGGCAAACATCGGCGTGCCCAGAGCCTTCAGCACGATGCTCGGGTTCGTCGTGCAATCCACAGGCTTCAGTCGGGCGACGGCTTCGATATCGCCGGTATCGGCGACGACAGTGGTAATCTCGCGGAGTTGGTCAAGCTTGGATGTCATGGTCAATAATCCTTGTTGAACTTGGGCTGCGACCGGCGCGAGTTCCGCCCGGCAAAGGTGATCTACCGACAGATTGTCTGCATGCTGCAGGCGAGAATGCGCGCATCCGTCACGGATGATTCATAAACGTGAAGCAAAGTAGCCCTGTTCCCGGGCAAACCGCACGCCGAACGTAAGCGATACCGCCTGCGGCTGGAAGGCCGGTCGTGACTTTCGGCATGCCCGCACTATGTCCTCCTCGGACGGACAGAACGACTTTTATCGTCAGGACTATCGCCATCCGGCCAGGGAAAAGTCAAGGACATTTGTGCATTTCAATTGACATAAGTGTCACGCCCGTCATTATCCAGGCACAAGCGTATCGCTGCGACCTTTCATCTCGTGAGGGATTCAGGGCAGGAATTGTGCGGAGGAGATGTGGTCAAGCTTAAACGCGGCACGCACACGGCCTTTTCGGAAGCATCCTCGCTGCGGCTGAGGGCTGCATGGCTCTATTATAATGAGGGTCTGACCCAGAAGGACGTCGCCGAACAGCTCGGCATCAGCCGTACCACCGTGATCCGCCTGCTCGACGAAGCGATGAAGCGTAGCGAAGTCCAGATCTGGATCAACGATTCAATCGGCGACTGCGTCGAGCTTTCGGTGAGACTGGAGCGCGCCTATGGCCTTGACGAGGCAATCGTCGTGCCGTCACCGGTCGGCAGTGACGTCAATTCGCTGGCAAAGAATGTCGGGTTGGCGCTTGGCCAGTTTCTCTCCGAAGCCATTCCGGACGACTATACGATCGGCGTCGGCTGGGGCCGAACCATGACCGCCTCGCTGTCAAGCTTCCGGCCGCCGCGCCGCGCCAATTGCAAGGTCGTCTCGCTGCTCGGCGGCATCGTCGCCGTGCACCAGACGAACCCGATCGATTACACATGGCGGCTGGCCAATCAGCTCGGCGCCGAATGTTATATGTTCTTGGCGCCGCTTCTCGTCGATTCCGTCGAGACCAAGCGCAATCTGATCGAGAAATGCGGGCTGGATACGATCTACCGTCTGGCCGAGAGCCTCGATCTGGCGATTGTCAGCTGCGGCGATATCGGCCCGCATTCGACCTCGCTGTCGGAGGGCTGGATCTCGAAGGCCGAGCTGCGGGAGCTGATCGCTGCCGGCTGCGTCTGCGACACCATGTTCAACTTTCTCGACAAGGACGGCAATTCGGTCGACCACTCGATCAATCGGCGCGTCATGTCCGTCGATCTCGACACGCTGAAGGAGGCCAAGCATATCGTGCTCTCCTCCGGCGGCGCCCACCGCGCCGTCGCCATCCGCGCGACGATCAAGCGCATCGGCTGCAACACGCTGATCACCGATGAAAGCGCGGCACGGGCGCTGCTGGAATTAGCCGACACATCTCCGGCTGCCTCTTCTCCCCAGCGGGGAGAAGTGCCGGAGCGATAGCGAGGCGATGTGGGGTGAGCGACGCCGGGAGCGAACGGTCGGAGCGACAAGCGACGAACGCGTTGCTGCTAGGTCCCCATCCTCCGGACCCTGCTATCAGGCGTGCGCCGACTCCCAGCCAAGCATCGCCCGCTTGCGGGTCAAGCCCCAATGGTAGCCGGTCAGCGCGCCATTCTTGCCAACCGCCCGATGGCAAGGCACCACGAAGGAGATCGGGTTCGCCCCGACCGCCGCCCCCACGGCGCGCTGCGCCGTCGGCCGGCCGATATCCTTGGCGATATCGGAATAGGTAACCGCCTTGCCGAACGGGATTTTCATCAGACTTTGCCAGACGCTGACCTGGAAATCCGTGCCGATCAGCACGACCCGCAGCGGCTGTTCCGAGGACCATTTGCCGGGCTCGAAGATGCGGGCGGCATAGGGAACCGTCGCCTGCAGGTCCTCGACATATTGGGCATTCGGCCAACGGCAGGTCATATCCTCGAGGCAGGCTTTCTCGTCGCCGGAATCGCTGAAGGCAAGGCCGGCAAGGCCGCGGTCGGTGACCATGATCAGCGCGATGCCGAAAGGGCAGATGTGGAAGCCGTAGCGGATGGTAAGACCGCCGCCCTTCGCCTTCCATTCGCCAGGCGACATCGCCTCATGGGTTACGAAAAGATCGTGCAGCCGGCTCGGGCCGGAGAGGCCGACCTCGATCGAGGTCTCCAGCAGCGGCATGTCTTCCTTGCGCAGCAGCCGCTTGGCGTGGTCGAGCGTCACTGCCTGCAGGAAGCCCTTGGGCGACAGGCCGGCCCAGCGGGTGAAGGTCTTCTGCAGCTGTGTCGGCGACTGGTTGAGCCGCGCCGCGATCGCCTCCAGCGAAGGCTGGTCGCGATAATCCTCGGTGATGAGTTCGATCACCCGGCGGACAATGTCATAGTCAGGGCCGTCAGGCGTTATGTCTGTCTGCAGGTTCGCAATCATATTCATCGTCTTTCTCCTTGTCGTAAGGAGATAATCAATTGGCTGTTCGCAAACCACCCGTTTCTTGCGCACCGCGAGGTAAGTTCAGATACGCTGCTTGACCGTGGCCAGCGCCCCCTTGAAGGCCTTGGCGAAGCTTTCACGATCATCGGGGTTGAGGAACGAGCCGATATCGGTGCGCCGACCCTCGCCGAAGATCTGCATCGAGAGAATACCGATCTCCTGATGCCGGCGAACGAGGAAGCGCGTCCAGAACGGATTGAAATGGTGCTCCACCATCCGCCCCGATGGCGCAAACTTGCGTACCGATACGTCGGTACGCGACACCGTGATCTCCTCGCGCGCTCGTCCGGAGCGGTAGTTCAGCCAGAAGGCGCCGTAAAGCAATGCGAAATCCAGCCCGAAGAAAAAGCCGATCGGCCAGGCGCCGGTCGCGATGAAGAACATCCCATAGAGGAAGCAGACGGCGCCGGACAGGATCAGCAGCACCCGGAAGCCCCGGCGGCCGAGCGATCGGTGGGGGAAAAGCTCGGCAGCGAAAACAGGCTGCTCGTTGAGGCTGTCGGCGTTGCTTTCCATCATGGCTGCTGAGTATAGATTCACCATGGCGAATCCGAAACTCAAATCCGTTACCAGACCGTCGCAAAACTCGAATGTGATCGCTCGCCGCAAACCGGCGGCGACGGTGAAGACCGCCTATTCGCTCGCCGAGCGTGAGGAGATCTTCCACCGCTTCTCGGTGCAGCGGCCGGAGCCGAGGGGCGAACTCGAGCATAGCAATCCCTTCACCCTCGTCGTCGCCGTCGCACTGTCGGCGCAGGCAACCGATGTCGGCGTCAACAAGGCGACCCGCGCCCTCTTCAAGGTTGCCGATACGCCGGAAAAGATGCTCGAACTTGGCGAGGAGCGGTTGCGCGACTATATCAGGACGATCGGCCTCTATCGCAACAAGGCGAAAAACGTCATCGCCCTCTCGCAGATGCTGGTCGATGATTTCGCCGGCAAGGTGCCGGAGACACGCGACGAACTGGTGAAATTGCCGGGCGTCGGCCGCAAGACCGCCAATGTCGTGCTCTCCATGGCCTTCGGCCAGGCGACGATGGCCGTCGACACCCATATCTTCCGAATTGCCAATCGCATCAAGCTTGCCCCCGGCAAGACGCCCGACGAAGTCGAGGCGCGGCTGATGAAGGTGATCCCGCAACATTACCTCTACCATGCCCATCACTGGCTGATCCTGCACGGCCGCTACACCTGCAAGGCGCGCCGCCCCGAATGCGAACGCTGCGTCATCGCCGATCTCTGCAAGTCGCCGGAAAAGAGTTGGGATGTGCCGGCGCCGCTCGTCGAACTACCGCCGCAGGTGATCGGCGAGGCCGTCGAGTAGAGCAGGTCGCCGTCCTGCCCGGCTAACCTCACGCCCGAAAACCCGCGTCGCGGGCGGAAATCATCTTGTGCAGATGCACCATCATGCCGGCGGCAAACAGCGGGGTCAGAAGGTTGACGAAGGGGATCGCCAGAAAAAGCGCGATCACCAGCCCGCCAAGAAATACGGTGGAGGCGTGTTTGGCGCGGAAGAGCCGCGCCTCCTCAGGCGACCGGAAGCGCATGGCGGCGAATTCGAAAAATTCCCGTCCGAGCAGATAGCCGTTCACCAGAAAGAAGGCGACCAGATTGACGCCGGGGATGAACAGCAGCAGCAAGGCGACGATATTGCCGAGGATCACCACGCCGAGGAATTTGATCGAGCTTGCCATCGCCGGGCCGAGCGGCATGGCGGTCCCCGCCGCGTCCTTGGGATAATCGCGTTTTTCGATGACATCGGCGACATCGTCGAGGAACAGGCCGGCGATCAGCGCCGTGACCGGCGACAGCAGCAATGCCAGCATCAGCGCAAGACCGATACCGGCAAGGATTGCGAAAATCAGGGCGAGCCACCCGGCCCAATCCGGCACATCGGGAAAGAAGCTGGTGAACCAGGGAAAGAGGAAGGCCATGAAGGCCCCGCGCAGCGCGAACCATAGACCGACCAGCACGAGAATCGTCAGCCCGAGCACTTTCCAGAAGACCGAACGTGTTTCCGGCGCGAACAAATTGGTCAGCGATTGTCGAGCGGCGTCAAGGATCATGTCTCAGCTTTCTCCGGTTGCGCCGAAGATGTAGGAAAGATTGATGCCACCCACAAGAGAGAATAAAATTGCAGGCGGTAATAGAAAACTTGTCGAAAATTAAATGCTAATATAGTATTGTCACGTATCTGAATATGCATGGGCCTGAGAAGCAGCTTCCGAAATAGTTGCAAAGACAAGGGGTCGCAACAGCGCATCCGCGGAACGCCTCTAAGGAAAAACGGGGGAGGCTGACGTGGAAGACTTTGTGCAAAAACTCAGGCAATACGCAAAAAACGGTACTCCGGCCGAACGCCGTATCGCGAAATATTTCACCGAACATCTGAACGACCTGCCTTTCGAGACGGCTGCGTCTGTCGCCGACCGGCTGGATCTCTCGCCGATGACCGTCGGGCGCTTCCTGCGCGCGCTCGGCTATCAGGGATTGGATAGTGTCAAAGTCGAGATTCGCGAGACCGTGACGACATCGCCGGCGCAATTGCAAAGCGCCATGAGCGAGCTGCATCAGGACGCCGCCGAGGGCAAACCGCTCGCCGTGCTGGTTGCCGAACAGATTCAGGCGCTCCACCATATCTACCATCTGACGGCGCAGCCGCATTGGTCCGAAGCCGTCAGCCTGATCAGCACTGCCCGCGAAGTGTCGATCGCCACACATGCCCGGCTTGCAAGCCTTGCCCATCATTTCTGCCAGCGGCTGACGCAAGCCCGCGACGGCGTGCGCACGCTTGACGGTGCCGACAATCGTTTTGCCGAACTCTTCGCCCGGCTGGCGGTCGACGACGCGCTGCTCGTCATCATCGACTGTCGCCGCTTCGCCAAGGCGCGGCTGCTTGCCAGGACGGCGCGGCGCTACGGTTATAAGGTCGTGCTCATTTCACCGCAGCAGGCGGACTGGATGGCGGATCAGTCGAACGTCATGCTGCCCTTGCCGCCTGCCCGCGCGCCCGACCTCGACAATCTACCGCCACTGATCGCGCTGCTTGATTGCCTGTCGGAATCCGTGATCCTCGAAGTCGGCGAAGAGGCGGCCCTTCGCCGCCGCCGCATGCTGGAATTTGCGACAGTCCTTGGCGAGACGGCCAACCACTGAACCGTTATTGCATCGTTTCCAGCTCGGCGCGATGCCTGTGCATGGCGAGAAGGCGGCGGTAGTCGCGGTCGTAGAGCGCCTGTTTTCCCTTGTCGGGAAGCCGAACGTCGCCGCCCGGATACATCGCCTCGCCAGCCGCCGCTAAATTCCCGTGCAAGCCGCAGGCGACAGATGCGGCGATCGCCGTGCCGAGCAGCACCGCCTCGTTCATCTTCGGCACCACGACCTTGCAGCCGGTGGCATCGCTGTAGAGCTCCATCAGCACCGGGTTCTTCACATGCCCGCCGGCAATATGCAGCGTATCGGGCACGTAGCCGTATTCCTTCATCATTTCGAGGATATGGCGGATCCCGAGCGCAATCGCTACCGCAGTGCGCCAGTAGAGCGTGCAGAGGCCATCGAAGGATGTATCGAGGCTCAGCCCGCTGACCACGCCGACGGCATGCGGATCGGCAAGCGGCGAGCGATTGCCATGGAAATCCGGCAGCACGAAAATGCGGCCCCCGAAGGCATCACCTTCCTCGGCCCGCAATTCGGCAATGCGTGCGACGATCCTCTGATGCAGCGCCGCCGTCGGCTCGCCGCCGGCGGCATGCATGCGCACGATGTGGTCGAGCAGCGCACCGGTCGCCGATTGCCCGGCCTCCACCAGCCAGGATTGTGGAAAGACCGCCTCGTAATAGGGCCCCCACATGCCATGGCTCGGCTTGCGTTCCCTGGAGAAGGTGACAATGCAGCTCGACGTGCCGGCGATCAGCGCCAATTGGTGTTCGCGCTTAGCAGGATCGGCGGCATACCCGCCGAGTGCACCGAGCGCGCCGGCATAGGCGTCGATCATCCCAGCCGAGACATGGCAGTCCGTGGTCAGCCCCAGCGCCTCTGCCGCACCAGGTGTCAGCCGGCCGACGCTGCCGCCGACCGGCACAGTCTCATCCGGCAGCTGGCCGCGCGCCTGAAGATCCTCGAGACCGATCCGCTCCAGGAAATCCTGCTGCCAGCCCTTTTCGAGATGGGCGAGATAGTTCCATTTCGCAGTCAGCGTACAGCGCGACCGGGCAGCCGATCCGGTCGATTTCCACGTCATGAAATCGGCGAGATCGAAGAAGTAGCCGGCCTTTTCCCATGTGGAGGGCAGCTTCTTCTTCAGCCACATCAGCTTTGGCATCTCCATTTCGGGCGACATGACAAGCCCGGAATGTTCGAGCACAGCGTGCTCCGTCGCCGTGCAGAAATCGGCTTCCTTCAGCGCCCGGTGATCGAGCCAGACGATCGTGTCGAACCGCCTCTCGCCGCCGGTGGAAACGCTGAGCTGATGGCCCTCGACATCGCGGACGACAAGCGAACAGGTGGCGTCGAAGCCGATCGCGCCGACCGAGGCTGCTGCGATGCCGGATTGCTCCATGGCGCTACGCACCGCCGTGCAGGCGGCGGACCAGATGTCTTCGGAATCGTGTTCGGCATGATTTTCGCGCGGCCGGTTCATCACGATCGGATGTTCGGCCTTGGCGAGCAAGCGGCCACGGGCATCGAAGACGCCGGCGCGCGCACTGCCGGTGCCGACATCCACCGCAACCACATGATCCCGCATCAAATCTTGATCCCGTCCAGCTTATGGTTGCGGACAAGGTGTATCAATTCAGGCATGGCGTCAAACACCACTTCCGGCGAAAGCCGGTCGAGTTCGGCGCGATAGCCGGCGAAGTTGGCATGCGATCCGCCGGTGAAGGCAAACACCGTCATCCCCGCCGCCTTGGCGGCGGCAACGCCGGCCGGGCTGTCCTCGACGACAATGCAATGTGCAGGTTCCACCCGCATTTCACGCGCCGCATGCAGGAAAAGATCGGGCGCCGGTTTGCCGCGCTTGACCATCGTCGCACTAAAGATGTCGGGCAGCCTGCCGAGCAGCCCGGTGACGGACAGCGACAGCCGGATCCGCTCCATCTGGCTTGAGGAGGCAACGCAGCAGCGAACGCCGAGCCCATCGATTGCTGCGGCGATACCGTCGATCGGCTTCAATTCAGTGCGAAAACGGGCGTAGAGATCGGTGCGGATGCGCTCGAGGAATTCCTCGCCGGCATGGACGTTGAATTCGGTATCCAGCGTGTCGACCATCGTCGACAGACTGCGGCCGAGAAAGCGCTCATAGGCCTGGTCCTCGGTGATCGAGACGCCGAGATCGTTCATCGCCCCGACCAGCACGCTAATCGAGATCGGCTCGCTGTCGACGAGCACACCGTCGCAATCAAAGATGATCAGCTGTGGTTCAGCGTCAGCCATGGAGGACCCAACCTGAGTTCAATTTCGGACGCACGACCGTCCCGCTTCCTTGCAAGGCCGGATGGACGGCGGCAATGAATGCCGTCATCCGGATTCCCTACACTGCGAGCTTGCCGTCGAGATAGAGCTGCAGCGTCTCCCGCGTGCCCTTTTCCCACAGAGTTTTGAGAGCATGGGCGAAACGCTTGCGGAAAAGTTCGGATTTCGCCACCGCGCCGAAAATATCGTCGAAGGCGAGGAAAGCCGACGGATCGTCTTTTGCCTTCAGCGCCGCCGCATGCAGGCGCTCGGCGCTGGCGTCGTTGAAGACGATATCCTTGCCGCTGTCGCTCTTGCCGGCGAAATAGCGGCACCAGAGCGCCGAGACCAGTGCCAGCCCGACGACATCCCGGCCCTGGTTGAGATTGTCGAGCGTCGATGGCAGGATGAATTTCGGCTGGCGGTTGGAGCCGTCCTGGGCCAACCGCGGAATGGTGTCGGCAATCTTCGGATTGAGCAGCCGATGTTCGATCAGCGCGAAATAATCCGTGAGCGACGTGTTCGGCACCGGCGGCACGATCGGGATGATCTCGTCTTTCTCGAGCTTGGCGAGGAAGGCGCGAATCAAAGGATCTTCCATGGAATCATGAACGAAATGAATGTCCATCAGCGCCGCCGGATAGGCGATCGCCGCATGCCCGCCGTTGAGGATGCGGATCTTCATATGCTCATAGGGCGTGACATCGGGAACGAAGGTCACGCCGACCTTTTCCAGCGCCGGCCGGCCGGCGGTGAACTTGTCCTCGAGCACCCATTGCTTGAATTCCTCGCAATAGACTGGCCAATTGTCCTCGATCTCGAAATTGTCCTTGAGGAAATCGATCTCCCGCTGGCCGGTTGCCGGCGTGATGCGGTCGACCATCGCATTCGGAAAGGCGACATTCGCCCGGATCCACTCGGCAAAGCCGGGATCCGACAATGCCGCCGTGCCGACCACGGCATTGGCGGTGACGATGCCGTTGTGGGGAATGTTGTCGCAGGACATGACGGTGAAAGGACCGATACCCCTAGCCTTGCGCACCTTCAGGCCGGCGACGATCAGGCCGAACACCGTCTTCGGCGCGTCGGGGCTGTTTCCGTCAGCGGCGATTGCCGGATGGGCCGGATTGAATGTGCCCGATGCATCGATGAAATAACCGCCCTCGGTGATCGTCATCGAAACGATGCGGATATCGGGATCGGCGAGCTTGGCGATGATCGCGGCGGGATCGCCGACCGGCAGGATGTCGATCATCGGCGCGGTGACGCGCGCCGCCGTCTTGTTGTTGTCCTGCTCGACCACCGTCGTCAGAAAATCCTGGGCTGCAAGCTTTTCGCGCATGGACGCATCCGACGGCAGCACACCGGCGCCGACGATCGCCCAGTCGTGATCCGCGTTTGAGTTGAAGAGGTCGTCAAGATAGACCGCCTGATGGGCGCGATGGAAATTGCCGACGCCGAAGTGCACGATGCCGGCTTTCAGCGACGCCCTGTCATATCCAGGGACGGCGGCGGTGCGCGCCGCGTCGGAAAGCGTTGCCAGCGATAGTTTGCACGTCATGTTTCAGTCCTCTTGAAGGTCTTGCCGAAACGGCCGGGCGCCATCGCCCGGCTCGCATGCCTGCCCCCAGCCGGCGGCCTGCCTCAGATGGCAAGGCCGCCCTCGTTGAATTTGTGAATACGCGAACGGTCCGGCGTCAGATAGACCGTGTCTCCAGCCTTGGCGGCAAAATCACCGCTGCCGCGCGCCGTCACCATGCCGATGCCGTCGGCATCGATATGCAGGAAAGTGTCGGATCCGAGATGCTCGGCGACCACGACCCTACCCTTCCAGTCGCCGCTCTCCATCGACAACAGCATGTGCTCGGGGCGGATGCCGATCGTATGGGCGCCGAGCTGTGCGGCGTTCTGGCCCGTTATGAAGTTCATCTTCGGCGAACCGATGAAGCCGGCGACGAAGAGGTTGCGGGGGCGGCTGTAGAGTTCGAGCGGCGAGCCGACCTGCTCGATATTGCCCCTGTTCAAGACGACGATCTTGTCGGCCATGGTCATCGCCTCGACCTGGTCGTGGGTGACGTAGACCATCGTCGTCTTCAGCTGCTGGTGCAGCTCGCTGATTTCGAGACGCATGTTGACACGCAGCGCTGCGTCGAGGTTCGACAGCGGTTCGTCGAACAGGAAGGCCGAAGGCTGGCGCACGATGGCGCGGCCGATCGCCACGCGCTGGCGCTGGCCGCCGGACAGCTGGCGCGGCTTGCGCTCCAGATAATCGGTAAGGTTCAGCACCCGGGCGGCATCCGTCACCTTGCGGTCGATCTCAGCCTTGTCGACGCCCGCCATCTTCAGCGGAAAGGCGATGTTGTTGCGCACGCTCATATGCGGATAGAGCGCATAGGACTGGAACACCATAGCCAGGCCGCGCTCCGACGGCGCCTTTTCGGTGGCGTCCCTGCCGTCGATGACGATCTTGCCGCCGGAGACATCCTCGAGACCGGCGATCAACCTAAGCAGCGTGGACTTGCCGCAGCCCGACGGGCCGACGAAGACGACGAATTCGCCGTCCTTGATATCGAGATCGATCGAAGGGATGACCTTGGCTTCGCCGAAGACCTTGGAAACCTTCTGAAGGGTAATGCTGCCCATGTTTGTCTCCCTTTATCTTATTTCACAGCGCCGAAGGT
>NZ_JAILYH010000080.1 GCF_019793435.1 Rhizobium redzepovicii
TACCGGAGCTGCGAGGCGCACTGTTTTCTGTGCCAACGTGTTCGATGCCATGGTCCGGCTCTATGGTGAGCCCGGCATCGCGTCCTTGTGCCTCGAAGCCCAGACGCGTCATGCGGTGGACGTGCCGTCACTGCTGTTCTTCGCTCTTGCGGATAGTGACGGACACGGCGCGGATGACTGCGAGATGCGGCGGCTTCTGGACCGTGCCGGCGAATGGCGCTCGCTTTTCGTCCTGCCGTTGCGACATCTTCGGCTAACCCTGCGTCAAGGCCGCAGGAACACGGCAGAGATTGAATTTTACGAGCAGATCAAGGCAGCGGAGCTGGAGTCGGAACGGTTGCAGGTCCGGCGTCTGGCCGACGACTTTCTCCCGCTCGAAGGGCCGGGCGGGCTGGCAGCCCGTTATCTCGAAACGATTGCCATGCCGGAACCCAAGGCAGGGGCGTTGAT
>NZ_JAILYH010000081.1 GCF_019793435.1 Rhizobium redzepovicii
AATCTTGCCTGAAACCACGACTGCGTGCGGCCCGAAGACAATCTCGGCGGCGGAAGCGCAATTTGGCAGAGTCGAAACCGCCGGCCGAGGGCTTATGTCGTGCAGAAAGGCGAGAAGCTTTGCAGGCGACAGAGGACGCGTGATGCCTTCGTCGAGGCCCGCCTTGATCAATTGCAGGTGCTGCGTGCGCATATCCTCGCCGATGAGTGCACCCACGGAAAGCCCCGAGCCCTTCAAGAGCGCACACAGGGGCGCAACGTCACTCGGCCAACCTGCACAATCCAGTACGACGGCGGAAAGCTCTATTGATGTGCAGGCGTCCACCACATCGTCGTCACTTGCAGCAAGACGAGCCTCAAAGCCTTCACTACGCAGAATATGCGCGAGGAGCAGATAAAGCTCGGCGTCCTGTGAGCAGACCAGAATGACCGGGGTCATGTCT
>NZ_JAILYH010000082.1 GCF_019793435.1 Rhizobium redzepovicii
GGCGGTACCTTTACCGACTTCGCGCTCCTGGACGACAAGGGCGACCTTCACCTTCACAAGGTCCTGAGCACGCCGAAGAACCCGGCGGAAGCAGTCGTACAGGGTGTGTCCGAATTGCTGGAAAAATTCGCCGGCAACATCGCCATCGAGAACCTTCAGGTGCTGGGCGCCACCACCGTCGTCACCAACGCGGTCCTCGAGCGCAAGGGCGTCGAGACGGGCTTCGTCACCACCGACGGCTTTCAGGACATGCTGCGTATCCGCAACGAAGGACGCTACGACCTCTACGACCTGAACATCAAATATCCCGACCCGCTGGTTACCCGTGCAAACAGCTTCGGCGCCAAGGAGCGTATCGCAGCCGACGGTTCCGTCATGACCGAGCTCGAGGAAGAGACGGTGCGCGAAATCGCCGGACGCCTGAAGGAGAAGGGCATCCGC
>NZ_JAILYH010000083.1 GCF_019793435.1 Rhizobium redzepovicii
ACCAATGACAGGCGCAGCGCATTCGAGATGCCGAGATTGGGGATCGGCGCGACCACGCCCGACGAGGTCGAGGTGACGATGCGCCCCCATTTGCGCGTCCGCATCTCAGGCAGCACGCGATCGGTAATGGCGATGACGGAGAGCACCATGCTCTGGAAATACTGGTTCCAGAGCATCGGATCCTGGCCGGAGACGGTGGTCGGCGGTGGGCCGCCGGTATTGTTGACGAGGATATCGACCGGTCCGAACTGCTGTTCGATTGCAGCGACATGCGCATCGATCGAACCGAGATCGGAAAGGTCCCATTGCAGAGCCAGTGCCTTGCCGCCTTCGGATTCGATCGCAGCCGTGGTCTTCTCAGCGGCGGCGAGATCGATATCCGCCGCAGCAATTCTGGCGCCTTCGCGCGCAAGCTTGACGGCAATCGCGCTGCCCAATCC
>NZ_JAILYH010000084.1 GCF_019793435.1 Rhizobium redzepovicii
TGTAAGGATCGGGCGGAGAGCGATCTTTGCAGTGGCGGCGGGGCGGGTTTCATGCCACCGCATGCCGGCATTGAAAAGGGCGGCAACCGAAAGGAGGCCGATGACGAGGAAGATGGCGCGCCAACCGAAGCGATCGGCGATCAGGGCTCCGGCGATCGGAGCTAATGCAGGCACGAAGGAGAGGATGGAGCCGAGAAGGCCATAAATCGTGCTGCTTTCGGGACGCCCGGCATAGACGTCGCGCACTGTTGCGAAAGTTGCAACCAGTGTCGCCGACGCACCGATGGCTTGCGCCAATCTCAACACTACAAAGATTGGTGCTGACGAGGAGATGGCAAGCAGGAAGGATGAAGCGGCAAAGAGTGCCGCGCCTCCGAGCAGGACAGGCCGTCGTCCGACAATATCGGAAATCGGCCCGAAGACGATCTGCCCGGCGC
>NZ_JAILYH010000085.1 GCF_019793435.1 Rhizobium redzepovicii
GCAAGGGCGCCAAGACTGCGGCCGATGCCGCTGCCAAGCTCGCCGGCGTCTCCAAGGTGCTGCTGGCCGAAAGCGACGCGCTTGCCAACAATCTGGCCGAACCGCTTGCCGACCTGATCGTCTCGCTCGCCGGCTCTTATGACACCATCGTCTCTGCCGCCACCTCGGTCGGCAAGACCGTGCTGCCGCGCGTCGCTGCCCTGCTCGATGTCGCCCAGGTCTCGGAGATCATCGAGGTTGTCAGCCCCGACACCTTCAAGCGGCCGATCTATGCCGGCAATGCCATCCAGACGGTGCAGGCCAGCGATGCCAGGAAGGTGATCACCGTGCGCACCGCCTCGTTTGCCTCGGCTGCCGAAGGCGGCTCTGCAACGGTGGAGGCGATCGCGGCGGTCTCCGATCCGGGTCTGTCGCGTTTCGTGAAGGATGCGCTGTC
>NZ_JAILYH010000086.1 GCF_019793435.1 Rhizobium redzepovicii
GCGTTGGCTGCACGAAGACGAGGCGTTTGCCCTTCAGGGGAATGACCGGCCGGCTCGTCTTCAATCGGTCGAGCGTCTTTTTCAGCTCTTCAGCATCCCTGGCACTGAAACCTGTCCCGACCGACCCCAGGTAAACCCAGTCGAAGCCTTGTCTGCCGGCCAGCAGCAGACTGCCGATGCCACCACGGGCGGATGCCGACTGCTCATAGCCGACGATCATGAAGCTCTCGCTCTGGACGCATTTTATTTTCAGCCAGTCGCCCGTGCGGCCACTGCGGTAGGGGCGGTCGCGATGCTTGGCAACGATGCCTTCCAGATGACGATGGCAGGCGTGCTCGAGAAGGTCTTCGGCTGGCAGTTCTAGCTCTTCGGAAATGCGGATCGCCTGATCGCCGCCTTCCGGTATAAGGTCTTCAAGCAGGTGCCGGCGTACGT
>NZ_JAILYH010000087.1 GCF_019793435.1 Rhizobium redzepovicii
TTCCACAATTCATCCATGTCGCGCTCGATATGGCGGGCCTTCGGAATGAACTGCGTCACCCGGCGCCGGGCGGCTGCAAGCGGCGTGCCGTCGACATCGAAGATGACCGCCTTGGTGACTGTCAAACCACTATCGATCCCGAGCAGTGTCGGCATTCCCGTTTACCTCACGAGGGACAACCGGCCCGTGCCGTCAGGAGCGCCCTCCGGCGCCCTTGGCAATGACCACGTTGATATCTCTGGACCGCATGCGGTCGATGTGCACCGGCTGGGTCTTGTCGTCGACGATAACGACGTCGAACTCATCCAGTGCTGCGAAACTGTGGAGTGCACGCCGTTCGAACTTTGTATGATCGGCAAGCAGGATGCGTTTTACGGAACAGTCGAACATGGCGCGCTTGGTATCGACTGTTTCAGGGGACTGGTGCAGCAC
>NZ_JAILYH010000088.1 GCF_019793435.1 Rhizobium redzepovicii
GATTGGTGCAGTGGCTGACGAAGTCGAGCTGTCCATCCGGGACACGCTTCCGGTTGAGCTCGGTGAAATAGCTCAGCATGCCGCCGCCAATGCGAATGCCGGGAAAGGCAGCGCGAGCGGCGGTATAGACTTCATCCAAAGGCGGGCAATCCGGCCAGGTGCTGCCGGGCGGCGTCGACTGCCGGTCGACCGAAGGCGAGATCATGATCGCATCCGGCTTGAATTCCGCCAGCTGCAACTGGCGGGCGATCTCGGCGGTCTCGCTCGCCGGGACTGATTTGCAGGGAAGGGCGATCTCCAACGTCGAGCAGCCGCGATGGGCCGTCGCGATTGCTGCGAACCGCCTGAGCGCGTCGACGCCGTGCCCGGCACTCGGGTCGAAATGGAAGAGGAGTTCCTGAGGAGCGATCTCCGTCAGGACGGACTTTGCC
>NZ_JAILYH010000089.1 GCF_019793435.1 Rhizobium redzepovicii
ATCCCCTGAGAATATCGAGTTTCCGTTTGCGTCGCTCTCCGATTGGCTGATCCCAACCGAGCTGTTCTTCGTGCGAAACCATTTCCCGTCGCCGGACCTCGATGCCCGAGACTGGAGATTGCGCGTTGGCGGGGCGGTGGAGCGGCCGATCGAACTTGACCTCGACAGCATCAAGGCGATGCGGAGCACGACTTTGACCGCCGTCGTCGAGTGTGCGGGGAATGGGCGCGTCTACTATGAGCCGCCGAAGGAAGGGTTGCAGTGGCAGAACGGAGCCGTCGGCAATGCCGCGTGGACAGGTATTCCTCTGCGCGAGATTTTAGAAATGGCGGGCGTTAAGCGAACCGCACGTGAGGTTCTGCTCGTAGGCGCAGACAGCGGCGTCGTCGACACGAGCAAGAAAACGGCTTCTCCGGGCCCCATCGCTTT
>NZ_JAILYH010000009.1 GCF_019793435.1 Rhizobium redzepovicii
GTGCTCGGTTGCAGGATCGCGGCGAGTTGGCAAAGGGCAGCAACCCGGCTGGTGATAAGGGTGAGGAACTCACCTACCAGACCAACAATGGGAAGCGATCCTTTGCGCGTGGCGACCGCATCGTCTTCCTGGAGAATGATCGTGATCTCGCCGTCAAAAATGGCATGCTGGGCGAGGTCATCGCCGTCGCGCCGGACGCAATACAGGTTCGGCTTGACGGCAAGGCGCAGACGCAAGATGGCCAGCGCCAGGTGACCGTACCGGTCAATCGTTACCAATCCTTTGACCACGGCTACGCAACGACGATCCACAAGACGCAAGGCGCTACCGTCGACCGGAGTTTTGTTCTGGCGTCGACGACCATGGACCGGCATCTGACCTATGTGGCGATGACCCGTCACCGCGAGGCGGTGCAGCTCTATGCGGGGCTGGATGCGTTCAAGACAGTGCGCTCGCTGACAGAGACACTGAGCCGATCAGGCGTGAAGGAGACGACGCTCGACTATACGCATGACTTTGCCAATCGGCGCGGCATGGAGGATCGCCGGGGGCAGGGCGAAAGGGATGTCGCATCTCAGGGAATCAGCAAAGGGATACAGCCCATTCCGGACACGGCGGTTGCCAAGCCAGTGGAGAAACCGCAGCCGCTCGCAGCCCGCACCATCGCCGATAACAGTCCTGCGCACCAAGACCGCAGCGACCATGAACGCCGCGTGCTCATTGCGGCCGTGAAGACCTATGCGATGAGCGTCGAAGAGGTTGGACGGTCAAAGGCAATGCCGGCATTCGAACGAGATTGGGACGCGGCAAAGCAGCTTGCGCCGCAGGTGTTCAAGGACGCGCCGGCGGCCATGGACGTGTTGCGCGGCCGGATCCTGGATGAGAATGCAGATCCGGTCGCGCTCGCCAACCAACTCAGCACTTTGCCCGAGACGATCGGTGCGCTCGCCGGCAAGACAGGCCTGTTCGGAGACAACGCCGATCGCCGGCACGCGCTTTCCCGGATCGATGCGCTGGCGTCGCATGTTCGCCAATCCGCCAAGACCTGGCAACGTCGCCTCGCGGCCGAATGCGGCTCGGAACGCTGGAAGCGGGAAAAGCAGGACGTGGTCGAGGTTCTGGGGCCGAGCCGCCGGAGCGAGGCGCTGCTGCGCAATCTCGACGATCTCCCCTATAGCGACAAGGCAAAGTTCGTTGAGCAATTGGCGGGGACACCGGAGGGGCGTCGAGCGCTTGCCGAGGCAAAGGACATCGCCAGCGCGATCGAAACGCGCTTCGGTCGCGCCGATCCCTCAGATCTCGCGGATCAGCTGAAGCGAGTGGGGCCTGATCAGGCTGGGGACGTCGGGCGTATCCGCCAGGTTGCTCGCCTTGCCGACCGTAGCCATCGTGCGGAGCTCACCCAGCAGATGGAGTTGAAGCGATCACTTTCGCGCACGAAGAGTTTGGGATTGGGGATGTAGAGTTCCATCTCCGACCGGTGGTCTTTTTTGGGCCGGATCGTTCTGCGTGTCGATGATGCAGCGGATCGGCTTGGTCTTCTTGATCTGCTTGCGTTCACGCGCACAGCTGGGCCAGCCTCCGGCCTTCGCCGACGGTGACGAAATAGAAGCCGCTTTCCGCGCCTCCGCGTCAAGCTCTGGCCCTGGCACCAGACCTTGCAGAATAAGCCTTTGCGTGAATGCTCGCCGCCTTCGCCTCCACAGCTCGCTGTAGGGGGTGTCGAAATGGGGGATTTCCGAGCAAGCAGGCTTTGTGATAAAACCTCTGCTATATATTTGATGAATAGAGGAATCGTCATAGGCGATGACATTCACTCCCGCCCAGAGACTTCGAGCGCTCGACCTCCTGAAAGCGCGGGGGATGCTCCGGCTGAAGGATTTCGTTGCCGAAGGCATTGGACCGGAGACGCTCGCCCGTCTCGTTCGGGAGGAGGCAGTCGTCCGCCCGGCACGAGGCCTATATCAACTCCCGGACACTCAGGCTGAGGCGGCCCATGCACTCGCTGAAGCGGCTGTTCTGGTTCCAAGGGGCGTGGTCTGCTTGACCTCGGCCCTCCAATACCACGAACTGACGCTGCAGATGCCCTCGGCTGTGTGGATGGCGATCGACCGCACTGCATGGCGCCCCAAGATCGACTATCCGCCAATCAAGTTCGTACGCTTCAAAGGGTCCGCTCTCACCGAGGGCGTCGAACGGCATCGCATCGAGGGCGTCGAGGTGCCGATCACAAATCCGGCGCGTTCGATCGTCGATTGCTTCCGCTATCGGGCGAAGGTCGGCCTCGACGTTGCGATGGAGGGGCTGCGCGAGGGGCTCCGCCGGCGCAAGACCACAAGCGACGACCTCTGGACATATGCGAAAGAGGCCAGGATCTGGTCGATCATGCGACCCTATGTCGAAGCGACGGTGGCCGATGGCGCGTGAACTCAAGGAAAACGTAGGGGCATCGGCGGTCGTTCCTTGGTCGCGAACGGATGGCGGCCGCACCACCCGCCTTGGGCACGGTGGTCGCTGATCTCGGACGCTTCCTATTGCCGCTGACGCAGCCTGTCGAAGGGGAATGGCGCTGGCATGAGGGCTGGATTCAGCTCAAGTAAAGCAGCTTGGATATCCAAAGCGCTGAAGTACGATATGCCGGACGTCAACGGATGAGCCTTCGCTCGAGAAAGCTTCGCATCTCGCGCCGTCCGTCTACGACGCAGTAGCCGACATCGGTGCCCATAATGCGATAGATCATGCGCTACGGCTTATGGTGTAGTTCCCGATATTCGGAAATACAGATCCCCGCCAACTCCTTCGGAATATTTCCGCCGGCGCATGCACTCTCGATTTCCGTCAGGAAGTGCCCTGGCGTCTCGGTGCCGTCGCGCTGGCGATGAAGCGATAGCGATCCTCAATGTCGCCTTCCGCCTCCTCGGCGAAATGACACGAGATGGCATCAGGGTTGGCTGTCAGCCAGACGATTTCGGATGCGCGCGAAGGATTCCGCAGCGGGGCGCAGTTTGCCCTCCTCGACCTGCCGGCTGGTGAGCGCCAGCACCTTCAAGAGCGCCAGCGTCTCCTGTGTTTCTTCGTATTGGCCGACGTCCTGAAGAATGGCTTTCGCCTCTCCGTGAAGCGTAATGACGACCGGCTGCAGGTTATCCTTCAGCTTTCGGATTATCTCGGGCGCATGCGCCTTGAGGTAGCTGACCGGCTTGATCTGTTCTGACAGCTTCATGCGGTTACTCCGTTTCGACCAAAATATAGACCATCAAGTGGCGATTGAAAGAAGCCTTACGCTGCCAGTGAGACAAAGTCCCGGCAGGCGATTCCCATCTTAGATGCGGCCGCTTTTTTTCACTCATCGCGTTCGAAAGAGAATGCCATTTCTTATAATGAAGTTTGTCTACTGATTTTATAGACTAAGCTTTGCAACCAAGGATCGGATCGTGGTGCCATGACCTACCTCCTCAGTCTTCTCGACAAAAGCCCGATCGAACAGGGTCTAACGGCCGCGGATGCACTGCGGGCGACGGTAAAGATTGCCGCCCGGGCCGAGGAACTCGGTTATCACCGTTTCTGGGTCGCCGAGCATCATAACATGTCCAATCTGGCGAGCTCCGCGCCGGAGGCACTGATTGCCTATCTCCTTGCCAGGACATCGAGGATCCGCATCGGCTCCGGCGGTGTCATGCTGCAGCACTACAGCGCCTATAAGGTTGCCGAGACCTTCAATCTTCTGGCATCGCTTGCGCCCGGCCGCGTCGATCTCGGTGTCGGCAAGGCGCCGGGCGGCTTTCCGCTCTCGACGCGCGCCCTGCAGCTTGCCGTCGATCCGGCCAGGAAGCCCGATTTCGCGAGCCAACTTTCCGATCTCAACACATATCTCGCTGCCGACCCGAATCACGAGGGGGCGCAGGCAACGCCCTTCCCGCCGGCTGCTCCCGAACGTTTCCTCCTCGGCGCCAGCGTCGAAAGCGCCGAACTCGCTGCCGAGAAGGGTTGGGAACTCGTTTTCGCCGGTCACCTGAACGGCGATCCTGACAATTTGCGCAGAACCTTCGAGGCCTATGAGCGGGCATCCGGCGGCAAGCGCCCGATCCTGGCGCTCGCAGCCTTCGCCGCCGAAAGCGAGGACTATGCCCGCGAGCGCGTCGGCAAGCTGCGCATCGTCAAGGTGTTCCTGCCGAACGGCCAGACCGTCAATGTCGGCAGCGAGGAGCAGGCGGCCGAATTTGCCCGCCAGGCCGGCGTCACCGATTACCGCATCGAGGAAAAGGTGCCGAGCGTGCTGCATGGCACGGCGGAGCAGATCCGCAAGGAACTGGACGAACTTCACCGCCGCTACGGGGTCAAGGAGTTCGTGCTCGACACGCCGGCGCTTTCGGTCGCCGAGCGCCTGGCCTCCATCGAGCTGCTCGCCAAAGAGCGGCTTTCCCTCGTCGCCTGACCGTTTCCAAAAAGGATTGATCCCATGGCTCAAAAACACGTCACGTTCGGCATCATGCTGCAGGGCCCCGGCGGTCACATGAACGCCTGGAAGCATCCAAGCGGGCCGGCCGATGCCAGCGTCAATTTCGACTTCTTCGTCAAGACGGCACGCAAGGCCGAGGCGGCCGGCATCGCTTTCGCCTTCGTCGCCGACGGGCTCTACATCAACGAACAGTCCATTCCGCATTTCCTCAACCGGTTCGAGCCGATCGCCATTCTCTCGGCGCTCGCCGCCTCGACCTCGAAAATCGGCCTCGTCGGCACAGTCTCGACCTCCTATAGCGATCCCTTCACCATCGCGCGCCAGTTCGCTTCGATCGATCTCATCAGCGGCGGCCGGGCAGGGTGGAACGCGGTGACCTCGCCGCTCGAGGGTTCGGGGCGCAATTACAGCCGAGAACATCCCGAACATGAACTGCGCTACGAGATCGCCGAGGACTATATCGATGCGATCAAGGGCCTGTGGGATTCCTGGGATGACGACGCCTTCGTCCGCAATCGCGAAACCGGCGTCTATGCCGATAAGACCAGGATGCACCGCCTCAACCACATGGGCCGCTTTTTCCGCATAGAAGGACCACTCAACATCGGCCGCTCGAGGCAGGGGCAACCGGTGGTCTTCCAGGCCGGCGCTTCGGACTCCGGCGTCAGGCTTGCCGGCAAGCATGCAGACGCCGTCTTTACCAATGGCGGGCCGTTCGAGGAGGCGCAGGCCTTCTATCGGCAGCTGAAGGACAGCGTGATTGCGCATGGGCGCCCGGCGGCCGAAGTCGGCATTTATCCCGGCATCGGCCCGATCGTCGGCAAGACGGCCGAAGAAGCGGAAGCCAAGTATCACGCGATCCGCAATCTCGTCACGATAAAGGAGGCGCTCGCCTATCTCGGCCGCTTCTTCGACCATCACGATTTCAGGACCTATCACCTGGACGAGGCATTTCCGGATCTCGGCGATATCGGCAAGAACAGCTTCCGCGCGACCACCGACCGGATCAAAAGAACGGCGCGCGAAAACGGCCTGACACTGCGCGAAGTCGCGCTCGATGTCGCCACGCCACGCACCGCCTTCATCGGCACGGCGGAGCATATCGCCGACGAGATCATCCGCTGGGTGGACCATGGCGCCGCCGACGGCTTCATCCTCGGTTTCCCCGTTATCGCCGAGGGTTTCGACGATTTTGCCGAACACGTCCTGCCGATCCTGACGGAACGGGGTTATTTCGATCCCGTTCTGAAGGGCGAGACGCTGCGCGACCATTTGGGTCTGCCCTTCCGCGAAAGCCGGTATGCGGCGAGAGCCGATCAGTTCGAGCCCGGAAAGGCTGTCGGCGCCTGAGGCGCTGGCGAACGCCATGGACACAATCGCTCAGAACCCGCGCAGCAACGATCCGGTCGAGAAGGGCATCGCCGCCTATCTCGACGAGATCATCGCCCTTCGCCACGATCTGCATCAATATCCGGAGCTTGCCTTCCAGGAACTCAGGACCAGCAAGCTCGTGGCCTCCCGCCTTTCCTCCTGGGGCTATGAGGTGGCGACGGGCATTGCCGGCACCGGCCTCGTCGCCAACCTCAGGCGCGGCGAAGGCAAGAAGCGCATCGGCATTCGCGCCGACATGGATGCGCTGCCGATCGAGGAGGCGACCGGTCTTGCCTATGCCAGCAGCAATCCCGGCGTCATGCATGCCTGCGGCCATGACGGTCATACCGCGATCCTGCTGGCTGCTGCCCGCTATCTCGCAGAGAGCGGTCATTTCAGCGGCACGTTGAGGCTGATCTTCCAGCCCGCCGAGGAAATCGGCGCCGGTGCCCGCAAGATGATCTCGGAAGGCCTGTTCGAACGCTTCCCCGTCGATGCGGTCTTCGGCCTGCACAACTGGCCGGGTGTGCCGACGGGCCAATTCGGTTTCGTCGCCGGCCCGGCCATGGCCTCGGTCGATCAGGCGGTGGTCAAAATCGTCGGCAAGGGCGGGCATGGCGCGGAGCCGCACCGTGCCGTCGATCCGGTGCTTGCTTCCGCCTCCTTCATCACCGCGCTGCAAAGCGTCGTCTCGCGCAATGTCGATCCGCAGGATATGGCGGTTGCCACCGTCGGCTCGATCCATGCCGGCTCCGCCTCCAATGTCATCCCCGAGAGCGTGGAGATGAAGCTCACCATGCGGGCCTTCAGCGAGACGGTTCGCCAGTTGCTCCAGGCGCGCATTCCAGCCCTTGCCCGCGCCCAGGCCGAAAGCTTCGGCGCGGTGGGGGAGGTGAACTACCGGCTCGGTTTTCCGGCGCTGGTCAACCACGCCAAGGAAACGGCATTTGCCCGGGATGTCGCCTATAACGCGCTTGGCCTTGCGGCGATCGAAAAGGATTTCCGCCCGCGAACAGCGAGTGAGGATTTTGCCTTCATGCTGCAGGCAAATCCCGGCAGCTATCTCTTCGTCGGGAATGGCGACAGCGCGCCTCTCCACAGCGCCCACTACAATTTCAACGACGCGATCATCGCGCCCGCCGCCCGCTACTGGGTGCGGCTCGCCGAGACCTTCCTCACTGATGACAACGGGTGATGAACGATATGAGCGATACGTTTCTCTATACCAGCCCTCTCGACCCGCGCGCCAAGCCGCTGATCGATGAATTGATCTACGAATACGACAGCCGTTACGGCAACTATTTCAATGCCGAAGGTGCTGCGGCCGAGCTCAACCGTTATCCTCCTGAGGCTTTTGCGCCGCCTCAGGGCAACTTTCTCCTGTTGATCCGTGATGGTGAAACCATCGGCGGTGGTGCCTTCAAGAATTATGACGACCGCACGGCCGAGTTCAAACGCATCTGGACGCGCTCCGATCTGCGCCGTCAGGGCTTTGCCCGCAAGGTGCTGGTGGAGCTGGAGGCTCAGGCCGCTCGCCAGGGCTATTCCCGCATCTATCTGACGACCGGCTTTCGCCAGCCCGAGGCCGTCGGCCTCTATCTGAACTACGGCTACACCGCTCTCTTCGACACATCCGCCGATCCCGAGATCTACAAGAGCCTGCCCTTCGAGAAGGACATCACTCATTTCGCTGAGCCTGCTCACGAAGATGCCGAACCGCGCCTGCGCGTGGCCGGTGCAAATTTTTGAAAACGGCAAAGACCGACAATCATAAAAGGGAAGCACAATGGCACTGACGACGGATTTCGCCGACATCGACGCCGGTAGCAGGGCGGCAGAATCGAAGGATCATTCCCGTTACCGCATCGTGCCGGCGCGCCATCCGGGCCGCCTGGCAGGCACGATCTTTGCCGCCCTCGTCATCATTGCCGTGCTCTATTCCATCTTCACCAATCCGCGCTGGGGTTGGAGCGTCTTCGCCGAATGGTTCTTTGCCGAACCGGTGCTCGTCGGTCTCGGCAGGACGCTGCTTTTGACCGTGCTTGCCGCCATATCCGGCTCCATCCTCGGAACGGCCCTGGCGCTTGCCCGCGTTTCCAAGTCGCCGCTGCTCTCCGGTCTCTCTTGGGGCTATATCTGGCTGCTGCGCTCAATCCCGGTCATCGTGCTGCTGCTAATCCTGAACAATCTCGGCTACCTTTATGAGACGATCAAGATCGGCATTCCCTTCACCGATACAGTCTTCCTCGACTATCCCACCGTGCAGCTGCTGACGCCCTTTGCCGCCGCCTTTCTCGGCCTGACGCTCAACCAATCGGCCTTCTTCGCCGAGATCGTGCGCGGCGGTATTCTCTCGGTGGATCACGGACAGTTGGAGGCCGCCGCAGCACTCGGTCTGCCGCGCCGCCGCCAGGCCTTCCGCATCGTGCTGCCGCAGGCCATGCGCTCGATCCTGCCGACTGGCTTCAACGAACTCATCGGACTGGCGAAGAGCACCTCCATGGTCTACGTGCTGGCGCTGCCGGAGCTCTTCTATACGGTCCAGGTGATCTACCGCCGCAATCTGGAAGTCATTCCGCTGCTGATGGTCGCGACCGTCTGGTATCTGATCATCATGACGGTGCTGTCGATCGCTCAGCGCTATATCGAACGCTACTTCTCGAAAGGCGCCGTGCGCAATCCGACGCCGTTGCCCTTTCAGTCATTTTTCGAGCGTTTCCGCCGTCCGCTGCCTGTCCTCGATACGGTGACCGACACCGTGCGCAAGATCGGTTTCCAGGATGCGGCGACGCTGCGGGCCGCAGGAGGCGCGGTGCGCATTCACGGCATTTCCAAAAGCTTCGGCTCGCTGAAAGTGCTCGATGATGTCGAGCTCAGCCTTCCCGCCGGCAGCGTGACCGCCATCCTCGGTCCGTCCGGCTCGGGCAAATCGACGCTTCTGCGCGCTATCAACCACCTGGAGCGTGTCGATGAGGGGTTCATCTCGGTCGACGGCGATTTCGTCGGCTACAGCAGGAAGGGCGACACGCTCTACGAGCTCAAGGAGAAGGATATCCTCAAACGCCGCGCCGATATCGGCATGGTCTTCCAGAGCTTCAATCTCTTTCCGCATCTGACCGTGCTCGAAAACCTCATCGAGGCGCCGATCCAGGTTCGCGGCATCGGCCGTGAGGACGCGGTGCAACTGGCGCAGGAGCTGCTGGCGCGCATCGGCCTCAGCGACAAGGTCAACGCCTATCCGCGCCAGCTTTCCGGCGGCCAGCAGCAGCGTGTGGCGATCGCCCGCGCACTGGCGCTCCGCCCGAAGGTACTGCTCTTCGACGAGCCGACCTCGGCGCTCGATCCGGAGCTCGTCGGCGAAGTGCTCGACGTCATCCAGGAACTTGCCCGCACCGGCACGACGCTCGTCATCGTCACCCATGAGGTCGGTTTTGCCCGCGAAGTCGCCGACACGGTCGTCTTCATGGAAAGCGGCCGCATCCTGGAGGCTGGCCCGCCGGCCCGCATCTTCGCACAAGCGGAACATCCCCGTACGCGGGAATTCCTCGCCAAGGTTCTCTAGCGCCTGACAGCGCTGGCGAAATGCCGGGCTGCGACGGGCTGCTCCGGCCGAATAACAATAACCACAACCTAAAGATGAAATGGAGAAGGGGCATGACATTTACAGATAGGGCAAGGCTTCTGATAGCGGGAGCCGTCACTATTGCCGCGATCGGTTTCGGTTCCGCTCAGGCGCAGCAGAAGTTCGATCTCAGCCCCGAGCAGCCCAACCGGCTGCGGGTGCAAAAGAACGAGAAGCGCATTGCCGAAGTCAAGGACTTCAAGTTCGTCGAAAATGGCGTCTTCACCGTCGGCATCAGCTCGAGCGGCAATCTGCCGCTACATGATTATGCCTCCGATTCCAAGACGGTTATCGGTAACGACGTCGATCTGGCGCAGGCCATTGCCGACAGCCTGGGCCTGAAGCTCGAATTGGTTTCCGTTGCCTGGGCCGATTGGCCTCTGGGGCTGACCTCCGGAAAGTTTGACGCCGTAATCTCCAACGTGACCGTCACGGAAGAGCGCAAGCAGAAATTCGACTTTTCGACCTATCGCAAGGACGAGCTTGGCTTCTACGTCAAGGCCGACAGCCCGATCACCGCGATCAAGCAGCCGAAGGATATTGCCGGCCTGAAGGTCATCACCGATGCCGGCACCAACCAGGAGAAGATCCTGCTGGAATGGGACCGCCAGAACGTCGCCGCCGGCCTGAAGCCCATCGAGGTGCAATATTATGACGACGACGCGGTCAAGGATCTGGCCGTTCAGTCCGGCAGGGCCGACACCGTCTTCAGCGTGAACGCGACGCAAGCCTATTCGGCGGGGATCAACGGCAAGACCAAGCTCGTCGGCACCGTCAGCGGCGGTTGGCCGATCACGGCCGAAATTGCCGTCACCACACGCAAGGGCAGCGGCCTGGCAGCGCCCTTGACCGATGTCGTCAACGACCTGATCGCCAGCGGCGCCTATCGGAAGATCCTCGATAGGTGGAACCTCGGTCCTGAGGCGATCGACAAGGCCCAGACCAACCCGCCGGGCCTGCCGAAGAGCGGTTCCTGATCGATCACTATTGGGCCGGCGGCATTGCTGCCGGCCATTCCTGCCTGACAATTTGGAGATTGAAGACGATGATTGCCCTTTCGGCATTCCGGATCCTGCTGATCGCCGCCGTGGCGTCGGCCCTTTCCTTCGATGCAACCGGTGCAGCCGAGGATTTCGACCTCAGTCCGGAACAACCGGGCCGGCTTCACGCCGCCAAGAACGATGCGGCGATTGCCGCAATCCCCAAGGATTTCAAGTTCGTCACGTCAGGCAAGTTCACCATCGCCGTCAGCCCGGGCGGTCCGCCGCTTGCCACCTATGCCACCGACGCCAAGACCGTGGTCGGGGCAGATCCCGATTATGCCTATGCCATCGCCGACAGCCTCGGCCTGACGCTGGAGATCGTGCCCGTCGCCTGGATCGACTGGCCGCTTGGCCTCGTCTCGGGCAAGTATGATGCCGTCATTTCGAACGTCGGCGTCACCGAGCAGCGCAAGGAAAAGTTCGATTTCTCCACCTACCGCCAGGGCTTGCATGGCTTCTTCGTGAAATCCGACAGCCCTGTGACCTCGATCAAGGAGCCCAAGGATGCGGCGGGCCTCAGGATCATTGTCGGGGCCGGGACCAATCAGGAGCGTATCCTGGTCAAATGGAGCGAGGAGGATGTCGCCGCGGGCCTGAAACCGATCGAGCTGCAATATTACGACGACGAGGCAGCAAGCCTTCTCGCGCTGCGTTCCGGCCGGGCCGATGTCATCGTCCAGCCGCATGCACAGCTCGTCTTCATCGCCGCGCGCGACAAGAATATCAAGCGCGTCGGCACGCTGAGTGCCGGCTGGCCGGATCGCTCGGACGTCGCGATCACCACCCGCAAGGGAAGCGGGCTTGCCGATGCGCTGACTGTCGCCACCAATGGCCTGATCAAGGACGGCACCTACGCAAAAATCCTCGATCACTGGCATCTGTCCGAGGAAGCCTTGCCGGCATCCGAGACCAATCCGCCCGGCCTGCCGAAATACTGATCATCGGATGGCACGAGTGGGCAACATATCCATCAGCCATATCGGCTTTCTCACCCCCGGCAACTATCCCGACGACGATCCATTGTCGGGATTGGAGCAGACGCTCCAACAACTGCAATTTGGCGAGGAGCTGGGTTTCGATAGCGCCTGGGTCCGCCAGCGTCATCTTGAGCCGGGGATCTCTTCGGCGAGCGCCTTCCTGGCGGCGGCCACACAACGCACCAGCCGGATCGAACTCGGAACGGCGGTCATTCCGATCGGCTATGAGAACCCCTATCGGCTGGCCGAAGACCTGGCCACGGTCGATATTCTCGCGCGCGGGCGCCTGAACATCGGTGTCAGCGCCGGCCGGCCGCTGCATGCCGAATTGATTGCCCCGCTCGTCTTCGACGGCGATTGGACCGGCCACGATGTCTCCCATGATCGCGTGCTGCGCTTTGCCGACAATTTGCGCGGCACCTATCTGGGCGACGAGCAGACGTTCATCAACACGCCCTTCGGCCCGCAGCGGCCGCGCCTGCAGCCCTATGCAAAGGGCCTGATCGACCGCATCTGGTATGGCGGCGGCTCGCAGCGCTCGGCCGGATGGGCCGGCCGCAATGGCTTCAATCTGTTGACCGGCAATGTGATAAGGGGGGAGGGGACGGATGATTTCTTCGTTGCCCAATCGAGGTTGGTTGAAACCCACCGTGCCGCCGGACCTCAGCGCCGTATTGCGCTTGGCCGCGTTATCGTGCCTTTCGACAGCGCCGACAAGGCAACGCGCCGCCGTTACCGCGATTATGCCGAGAGCCGCCATGGGCGCACACTTTCGCCGCAAGGCGAGCGGCGCACCTTATTCGCGCGCGATGTCGTCGGCACCGCGGACGAGATCTTGGCGCAGCTTTTTGCCGATCCGATCCTGCCTGAGGTCGGCGAGCTGAGGCTGGAGCTTCCTTACGAGTTTGAGCACGAGGAATACCGCCAGATCCTCTACGACTTCGTGACATCAATCGCACCCGAGCTCGGATGGAAAGCCCAGCCCCAAATTCGGGCCGCTTCCTGAAAAGGCGGAGGTCGAGTCGACGCCAGAAGCATCATCCCACGAGGAACATTCATCAGTGACCAAAAAGGTAGAATACTTCTTTTCGATCGGATCGCCCTGGTCCTACGTCGGCTTCGACGCCTTCATCGAATTGGCGGCCAAGAACGACGTCGTCATTACGCCCTATCTGACGACGGTGGTCGAGGAAAATGGCGGCATCTTCTCGCGCAACCGTCCGGAGATCCGGCGCGCCTATTGGACGCGGGACCTAAAACGCTGGGCGCGCGTGCGCGGGAAGGAATTGCGGCTCGAACACCGCCCGGAGCTGAGCGATCCGACGCCGGCCTCCCTTTTCGTGATCGCCGCCTATCTCGATGGGCAGGATTGGATCGGCGTCAGCAAGGCCTTGCAGCATGCCTTCTGGAGCGAGGCGAGGGATATCGGCAAACCCGATGTGCGCGAGGCGATCGTCACATCGGCAGGTTTCGATGGCGCAGCCCTTCTCAGGCGGCAAGCCGACGAGGACGTCCAGAACAAGTGGTCGGCGGACCGCGTGCATGCGCGCGACAGCGGCGTTTTCGGTTTTCCCACCTATGTCCATGACGGCGAGATCTATTGGGGACAGGACAATCTGCCCTTCCTCGAGCGACATCTTCGCGGCGACAGACCGTAGGAAGATCACCAAGACGAATGTTTTTTCCGCCGAGCGTCAAAGGAGAGACGCTCATTCCTTTAATCCAGTAATTTTATAGACAATATTTGAGGCGATATAGAGAGGAAAAACCATGTCAGGTTTCAAACTCGTCGGCATCGCCGGCAGCTTCAACCGTCCATCGAAGACACTGGCGCTCGTTCGGCATGTCGCCGACCGCGCCAGCTTCCGATACGGCTTTACCAGCAAGACCTATGATCTGCATGATCTCGGCCCGTCACTGGGCCACGCCTTGTGGCGCAAGGACCTCGATGAGCAGGCCGGGCGCGTCGTCGACGAGATCGTCAGGGCCGATGCCTTGATCATCGGCTCGCCGACTTACAAGGGCTCTTATCCCGGTCTGTTCAAACATTTGATCGATCTGATCGACCCGCAGGAACTTCGGGGCAAGCCGATCATCATTACCGCGACGGGCGGCGGCGACCGGCACGCGTTGATGGTCGAGCATCAGCTTCGGCCGCTATTCGGTTTTTTCATGGCCCATACGCTGCCGACGGCGGTTTATGCCTCTGACCGCGATTTCGCAAATTACGCGGTTTCATCGGAGGCGCTCTCGAACCGCATCAGCGAAGTGATCGGCGAGTTGGCAGCCTTCTTTCCTGAAGCAAGCCCGGTAATAGCGGCGGCGGAATAGGGATCGTCGCGATGGCCCGGTCTCAGGAGGCAGCAATGGACGATGCGGAGCGGCCGGGATCAGGCGAGCAATTGTGGAGCGTCTTTGAATTCGCCCGACGATATCGCCTCGCCAAGCGGGAAGAGAACCGCCTGTTGATGCTCTACGGACCGACTGCATCGTTTCGCGATCTTCTTGCCAATGCGCAACGTCATTCGCTGATTTCCTAACCGCCGAAGATATTGGTCCCGACAGGAGGTTTGTATGAAGCTTGATTTCTTTTTCCGGCTGAAACGAGTGATCGGCTACTTCCTCCAGCGCAAGGCGCGGAAGCCTGTAATCGGATTGTTTGCTCGTGACGAAGAGCGAGACCGGTCGGCCCGCGAATATGAACTCCATTATTGGGGTGCGATGCCCGGACTTTGGTATTGAGGAGGGCGGTGTGATGGCGATCGTCGTCGAGACCGGCCTCCGCCGGCGCGGCCCGAGAAGACCGGTAGGCAGCGTCATGCCGCAATTCAGGCATGCGGCGGGAATCTGCACGATCGTCGGTTCCTTCACGTTCCTCTTCGCCCTGGCGGTCGGGCTGATCCAATGAGTGCCGTCCTTATTCTTCCCGGACTTTTCGGCTCAGGAGAGGGGCATTGGCAACAGCACTGGCTGCAGGATCAGCCAGGCAGCCTTTGCGTCGCCCAGGACGACTGGGCTCATCCTGACCTCGACTCGTGGCTGGCGCGCCTGGAAGGCGTGCTCGAAGAGGCCGGTGAGGCCTATCTGGTTGCCCATAGTCTCGGATGCCTGCTCGCCGCCCGGCTGGCCGGGCGAAGTGTTGCCCGTCGGGTGAAGGGAGCGTTGCTCGTTGCTCCCTGCGATCTGCCGGCCACGGACATTCTGCACCCCGGGCATATCTCTTTCGGCGGCATGCCGACGGCGCCTCTGCCATTTCCGAGCATCGTTATCGGCAGCATGAACGACGCCTATATGGCGGTCGATCGACTGACCCTGTTTGGTCGCCTGTGGAAGGCCGAGACCAGGAATATCGGCCTTGCCGGCCACATCAATATCGCCAGCGGTTTTGGCCGCTGGCGAACCGGCTACCAGCTGTTGGATGCCTTGAAGATGCGCGCCGGCGATCGAAGGCGCAACGTTTTCGCGCGGCCGGCTTTCGCGCTGTGAATGGAAACGGAATGTCCGATCTCATCGACGATCTCCTGCGCCTCAGCGAAGATCCGAATGCTGACCCGAGGTGCCGGCGCCGGCAAACCATGGATCGATTGGTAGAGACGCTGCTTGCCATGGCTGATGCCGAAATTGGGCCTGAAGAGGTGCAACATCGTCATTCGATCATCCATTTGACGACAATCATCCGCGACATGACGGGCAGGATCGCAGAGGCCGACGATACGACATTTGCGGCGATCGCCAGGGAGGCCGCGATGCTGATCCGCAGCTTGCAGCGGCGCCGAGCCGATGCGGCCAGATTTACGGTGCATTGAAACGTGACCGGTCTTATCGCGCATAAGCAGCCCGGTATGCGACGAAGCGAGGTTCGGATGCTCGGCGCAACCAGGATGGCTCTCACGGACGAGCTCGTGTCGCTCAGCCTTCGCCCCGAGCTCGATCCCGGCCCCGAGCCGCACCGGACACCGCTGACCGAGATGGAGACGGAGATGTTTGCCAGGCGGCTGCTCCAGGAATCCGTGGCGCGCCGCTCTGGGTCTTCGCCTATGGATCATTGATATGGAAGCCGGACTTCGATGCCGTCGAGTGGCAGCGCGGCGCAGCAAGGGGTTGGCATCGGTCCTTCTGCCTTAAGATGACCCGCTGGCGGGGAAGCCGGGCGCAGCCCGGCCTCATGATGGCGCTTGATCGCGGCGGACGCTGCAACGGCATCCTCTACAGGCTTGCCGATGGGGAGCGTCTTGGCCAGATTCGGCGGTTGATCCGCCGTGAGGTCGGCACGATCGAAGATGCCGCGACGGTTCGCTGGATTCCGGTTGAAACCGCACATGGCTTCGTGCGCGCCCTGGTCTTTTGGGCCGGCCCGAAGGGGGAGCGCGTTTCCCGCAAATTGCCGCTGGAGACGGTGGCGGCCGTGCTTGCCAGGGCCTGCGGACATATGGGCTCCTGCGCCGAATATCTTTATCTGACGGTCAAGCATCTGGAAGAACGCGGCATCCGCGATCGCAATTTGTGGCGGCTTCAGGAACTCGTCGCCGCCGAACTCCTGTCGATACACGGCTTCAGTGGGGTAACACAAAGCCGTTAAGTGCTGCGCGTCTTTTCAGACCCGCGGCGCTTTGAGGTTTTGAATTGGCTGCATTCCCTCAGAGCTTGCCTTTCCACGGCACAAGGTAGGTCTCCAGGAAACGGATGGCGGCCGAGAAGGTGAAGGCGCAGACCGCGATGATGCCGATGCCGACGAAGACGACGTCGGTTGCCAGGAACTGCGATGCCGACATGATCATGAAGCCAATCCCCCGCGTCGAGGCGATCAATTCGGCGGCGACCAGCGTGCCCCAGCCGACGCCGAGGGCAATGCGGATGCCGGTGAGGATTTCCGGCAGGGCGGAGGGCAGGACGATATCGATGAATAGCTGCAGCCGGCTCGCACCCAGCGAACGGGCGGCATTGACGCGCTCGATCGGCAGCGAACGGACGCCTGCCTGGGCCGAGAGGCAGATCGGCGCGAACATTGCCAGCACCAGGAGCGTGATCTTCGACGTTTCGCCGATGCCGAGCCAGATGATCATCAGCGGCAGGTAGGAGAGGGGCGGAAGCGGCCAGTAGAACTCGATCGGCGCATCGAGCACCCCTTTGGCCCAGCGGTTCAGGCCCATGAGCAATCCGAGCGGAATGCCGACGGAGATGGCGATCAGCGCTGCGACGACGATGCGGAACAGACTCGCGAGGATATGCTCGGAAAGCGATGCGCCGGCATAACCGTCACGATAGACGAGGCCGATCTGCGTCAGCACCTCGTCCGGCCGCGGCAGGAACAGGTGCGGCACGAGACCGAGCGCGGAGACGAGCCACCACAGCAGCAGAATCGCCAAGGCGGTAGCGACGCTGATCGCCATCGTGGATTTCTCGCCGGCGCCGAAACTTGCCATCTTCACCAGTTTGACCTGGCGGTCCTCTCTCCGCGCCGCGACCGGCGATCTCTGGACGATATCGCTCATGCGACGCTCCTCAAATCTTCGCTGCTGTGGAGAATGGCGCGTATCTCCTCGCGCAGCTCGGCAAATTGCGGCGAGGCCTTGATCGATCGTGCGTCGCCGGTTTCGGCGAAGCGGCTGATGAAATCGAGATCGAAGCGGGCGACAACGCGCCCCGGCCGAGGCGACATCACCAGAACCTGCGTGCCGAGAAACAGCGCCTCTTCGATCGAATGGGTGATGAAGAAAATCTTCTTCGCCGTCTTGTTCCAGACGGAAACCAGCAGTTCCTGCATCTGCTCGCGTGTCAGGCTGTCGAGCGCTCCGAACGGCTCGTCCATGAGCAGGATGTGCGGATTGG
Source organism: Rhizobium redzepovicii (assembly GCF_019793435.1). GTDB lineage: Bacteria > Pseudomonadota > Alphaproteobacteria > Rhizobiales > Rhizobiaceae > Rhizobium > Rhizobium redzepovicii. Next base: position 17,302 of record NZ_JAILYH010000009.1, read on the forward strand.
CTGCAAGGGCCCGGGCGATGCCGACCCGCTGGCGCATGCCGCCCGACAGTTCGTAGGGAAAGGCATTGGCGAATTCGTCGAGGCCGACGAGCCGGAGCAGTTCGAACGCGCGCGCCTGTCGCTCCTTGCGGTTGACGCCGGCAAATTTCAGTCCGAGCGCGACATTGTCGGCCACCGATTTCCAGGGCAGCAGCGAATCTTTCTGAAAGACGACGCCGCGATCGGCGCCCGGCCGTTCGACTGCGCGGCCATCAAGCGTGATCCGGCCATCCGACAGCGGAAGGAAACCGGCAATCGCGTTGAGAAGGGTTGATTTGCCGCATCCCGAGGCGCCGAGCGCGACGACGAAACCCCGTTCGGGGATATCGAAGGAGACGCGATCGAGCGCGTGGACGGTCCGCCCATCCCGAGCTGCAAAGAAAACGCTGGCGTGATCGACTTTAAGCATGGTCCGCTCGCTAGTTCGATGCCGGCGCCACAACAGCCGCGCCGGCATCGGGGAGGATCAGTTGCTGACGCTGGTAAGCGCGTCTGCGGTGACGAAGGCGCCGTAATTTGCCAGCACGTCGGACACCTTGCCCTGCTCTTTCAGGAACGATGCGGTGTCCTTGAGGATCTTGCCGGCGCCGGCCTTTTCGCCGCCGCCGAGCCAGGCGTCCGATGCCTGAACCTCTGGGGTGAGCAGCGTCAGGTTCTTCAGGGCCGAGGCCTGTTGCTCGGCCGTTCCGCCGAGAAGCTTTGCGAGCGACTTGGCGTTGTCGCTGTCGGGACCCCAGGCTGCTTTGTCGGAGGCAAAGGAGGCGTAGTATTTGTTGATGACCAAAGCGAAGCCCTTCAGGAATTCCGGGTTCTCGGTCGCAAACGTCGAGGTGGCGACCCAGGCGGAGAATGTCGGTGCACCCTTGTCGGCCACGTCCTTGGAAGTCACCAGAACCTTTCCGTTCTTCTTGAGTTCGGTGAGCGCCGGATCCCAGACGAAGCCACCGTCGATATCGCCGCGGTTATAGCTCGCCACGATCTCCGGCTGCGGGACTGCGAAGACCTGGACGTCCTTCTCGGTCAGGCCAAGCGATTTGATCAGCGCCAGGAGCTGATAATGGTCAGTCGAGACAGGCGCGGCGGCGAGCTTCTTGCCCCTCAGATCGTTCAGGCTTTCGATGCCCGAGCCGTTGCGGACGACGAGGGCCTCGTCGATGCCGGAGATGGAGGCGAGGTAGAAGGCCTTGACCTCGAGCCCGCGCGACACCGCAGCTGCAAACGGGCTGGAGCCGACATAGCCGACCTGAACGTCGCCCGAGGCAATGGCCGCAAAAATTTCGGCGCCGGAATTGAACCTGCGGAAATCGATGTCGTAGCCCGTGTCCTTGGCGAATTCGCCGTTGGCGATCGCCACGGAAGACGGCAGGGCATCGGTCTGATAACCGACGACGACCTTCTTGTCCGCCGCCTCGGCGACGATCGCCGTTGCGAGAGTGCCGACGCTGACCGCGATTGCGGCAACCAAATTTCTGAAATTCATCCTGAGCCCCTTTTGTTTCCAGGGCCACCCGGCCCCTTGATCTCACCTTCAAAGGGTAATCGTCGAGAAGGGGCTGGCGGGAGGAATAACAAACTATATTTATAGACTATAGAGATAATTGTTTTCGTGATTCTGCCGCTCATGCGGTCCGCAGGACCGGCGAGCGACGTCAGGGCTTAAATGACGAGATGTCTCGACAGCGTTTGAAGCTTCAGGGAGAATGCATTGATATACGATGTGATCGTCGTCGGTTCCGGTTTTTCAGCGATCGCTGTGACCTGCAATCTCATCCAGCAGCTTCCCGCTTCGGCGAAGGTTGCCGTCGTCGGCGACGATCCCGGTTTCGGGCGCGGGACGGCATACCGGACGGAGCTCTATCTCCATCGCCTCAACGTTCCTGCCGGCCGCATGAGCCTGCTGCCCCACCACCCCGACGACTTTGTCGACTGGCTGAAAAGCAACGGGCGTCCGCTGCAGGCAGGCGATTTCGCCTCGCGCAGCGATTACGGGCTTTATGTCAGGGATACGCTTGCCCGGCTGCTTCGCAAGCGGGAGCGCCGTTGCCGGGTCGATTTTATCAAGGCCAAGGCGGCGGGCTGCGTGGAACGCTATACGAGCACGCTCGCGTTCCATCTCGGCAATGGCGACGAGATTGCCGGGAAAAACGTGGTGCTTTGTCTTGGCGTCGGAAACGCCAACCTTCCGGTCGATCCGACCGGCGTCCCGCCATTTTTGCGATCCCACATCGTCGAGAACCCGTGGCGGCTCTCCTGGCTGAGGCGAGTCGCGCCGCCCGATACGGTTTGTGTTCTCGGCTCCGGCCTGACGATGATCGATCAGGTTCTGGCACTTCGCGCCCATGGCCACAGAGGCAGGATCGAGGTGCTTTCGCGGCGCGGCCTGGCACCGCTCGGCCATGCAAGGACGCCGCCCGCGCCTCTGCCGATCGACGTTCACGCGCTTCCCGCTACGATCAGTGGCCTGTTGAAGATCTTGCGGGGCAAAAGCAGGGAGGTCGCCGACTGGCGAAGCGTGATGGACGGCCTGAGGCCGGTGACGCAGGCTCTCTGGCAACGGCTTTCGAACGAGGAGCGGGCCCGCTTCCTGCGCCACGCGCTTCCCTGGTGGAACATCCATCGCCACCGGGTCGCGCCCGACGTATTCGCCGGCTTCGAGAAACTGGTCTCGGACGGTTCCGTTCGCTTCCACGCCGGCTTTTTGAAATCGCTCGAGGCCAGGGAAGGCAGGCTCGTTGCCGACTATAGGATCAGGGCCAAGCGTGAGATCGCCGAAATCAAGGCGGACTGGCTGGTCAACTGCACGGGGATGGAGCGCGCCGGGATCAGCCATTCGCCGCTTCTGAAGGAAATGAGCCGGTTTCAGCTGATCGTGCCTGATCGGCTTGGCCTTGGCATTCAGGTGGATGCGGCTTCTGAGGTGACGGCTCCATCTCGAATTTCGCCGGCCCGGCTGTTTGCCGTCGGCGCCTTGACGGCGGGGCAATTCTGGGAGATCACCGCCGTCCCCGACATTCGGCTGCAGGCGAAGGCCGTGGCCCAGGAGATCGTCAGGGCAAGACCAAATTCCGGCGCATAGGCTGACAAACTCGGGATCGGCGCAGTGCTGTTGAATTGCTGGCCGCCGACAGCTAAAGTATTTGGTAGGCCATAATACGATTCCCTGATTTCGGCTGCCGCAGAAGTTGAGCCTGCGAAGTCAATCCAAACACTGAGGTACAGCATGAGCGGTGCTCTGAAGGACGCAGCAATCAGGGTGGAGCGTCCTGCGAAGACATTGCGGGAATTGGCGCTCGACAAAGTCCGCGAGGCCATCGTGAACGGATATTTTCGTCCCGGGGACCGCCTTGTCGAGCGCGACCTCTGCGCCCAGCTCGGCGTCAGCCGGACGGTGGTGCGCGAGGTTCTGAGACATCTGGAATCGGAAGGGCTCGTCGCCAATCTGCCGAACAAGGGACCGATCGTCGCCCTGCTGGATATCGAGGAAGCCAAACAGATCTATGAGATCCGCGGTGCGCTCGAAGGCATGGCGGCACGGCTATGCGCGGAGCGCGGCAGCCCCGAGATCGTCGCCGCGCTCGAGGAATCCCTGACCGCCATCCGCAACAGCTATCGCGACCAAGATATGGCGGCTGTGCTTGCCCATACCTCGTCCTTCTACCAAACGCTGTTCACCAGAGTCGACAGGCATGTCGCCTGGGGCGTTGTCAACCTCCTCACCGTGCGCATCAACCATCTGCGCTCGATGACGATCAAGACGGAAGGGCGCGGCACCGAGGGGCCGCTCCAGATGTCGAAGATTATCGACGCCATTCGCCGTGGCGACGGCGAGGGGGCTCAGCGGGCCGCGATGGATCATGTCGCGGCCGCCAGCGCAATTGCCGAGGCGGTGCTGTCCGCTCAGAAGCCTGCCGAATAGGTTGACACGTCAACCACCGCTGCCTTTGCAGGAGGCTGCCAGTGGGGGCCTCGCATCGACACTGTCGATGCCTGTCGCCTGCATCCGTAATCAGTTCCTGGCCGGCGTTGCGTCGGTCCGGAACGATTCTATCGTTCTCATGCGTTGGGAGGCTGAACAATTGCATTGGCGATTATAACTTTGCGAGACTTTAGACAATTCAACACCAGATATAGCATTGCTTTGCCATAATTTAATTTCAGCTCTTTTCATACTAAGTACCAAAGCCCGTATTCCGTGGTTTGCAACCTTTTCATATCATTTTTTATGGTGGTTGATGGTCTCGCTACCTACGAGACCCCGAGAGGCGGCAAGTAACTGACACCTGAGTAAGTCTCAGCGCGGTATCACGATGGCAAGCAGCCATCCTCCGGTGATCCGACGCCGTCGCGCGCCGAGCTCGACATACGAAGCTGTTCATCCAGGCGGCCAAGCCGCTCCACATCAAGGACGGTCGTGTCAGCCTGAAAGGGATTGAAGCTGATCTGAAAAGCAGGGGCAAGCTTCAATTGGCGCTCGTAAAACAATCTGTACATTGACCGAGTACCGAACCCGTTGCTGCATATCCAGACCCAGAGCGGTTCCGTCTCTGGAGCAGCACCTGTCAGCTACCGTATATCCGTGTCCCTTGGATGTTCAGGGCAATGAGGGGAATTCAAACTCCAAGCTTGACACCCAACTTTGCTCGATGTGATGGTATACCATAATCACTAATATCTAAGGCGGTCATAAGGGCCGGGATAATATTGGCGTTGTACGTGTCGCGTCACTACGGACGCGTCACGCCGTCCGGCTCTAGAGCTGAAGGAACAAGCGTTTCCGGGCGACGGGAGCGCACACGCCAAGCCAATCTTCGGACTTTATTTTGTCTCGGCCAAAACCAAGTTGACACACATATATTATGGTATACCATAATACCGAACAGAGAGACGAGATATTCCATGGCCATTCAAATTCGCAAGACAGGACTGCAGATTGAAACGACGCTGATCGAAGGCGGCAAGGCCGCGGCGGTGCCGCTGAAGATGTTTACCGCTTTCGCGGTCGTGAAGAACCCATGGGCGGACCAGGGCTTCGTCGAAGACCTCAAGCCCGAAATCCACGCCGGTGCACCGGTTCTCGGCGAATTGCTGACCAAGATGATCGTCGATGCGGTCGGGTCCGGCGATGCCGTCGAAGCCTATGGCAAGGCCGCCGTGGTCGGCCTGGACGGTGAGATCGAACATGCCTCCGCGCTCATCCACACGCTTCGCTTTGGCAATTTTTATCGTCACGCCGTCGGCGCCAAGTCCTATCTCGCCTTCTGCAATACGCGCGGTCCCGCCAATGCGCCGATCATGATCCCGCTGATGGACAAGAACGACGAAGGTCGTCGCTCGCATTACCTGACCATCCAGACCTCGATCCCCGATGCGCCGGCCGCCAACGAGATTGTCGTGGCTCTCGGCGCGTCGGTGGGGGGGCGCCCTCATCACCGCATCGGCGACCGCTACCAGGATCTGAAAGATCTTGGGCAGGACGTCGCCAATCCCGCGGGCGTTTGAAAGGGGCTCCGAGATGCTGACAGCCGGATCGATCTCAGGCGCCGCTGCAGCAAAGAGCGTCGCCGGTGACTTGCCCCGAAGGAAGACGGCAAGCGGAACGGCCTATCACGAGGCCGGCAGCGGTAAGCCGCTGGTTCTCATTCATGGCGTCGGCATGCGGCTCGAAGCCTGGGCGCCGCAGATCACCTTTCTGTCGGCCGGCCATCGTGTCATCGCCGTCGACATGCCGGGACATGGCGAGAGCGCAAAATTGCCGGCGGGCAGCCGCCTCAATGAGTTTGTCGCCTGGTTCGGGCGTTTTCTCGACGAGATGGCAATCGATACGGTGAATGTTGCCGGCCACTCCATGGGTGCGTTGGTATCCGGAGGAGCGGCGGCGACGTTCGGCGAACGGATCAGCCGTGTCGCGTACCTTAACGGCGTTTACAGGCGCGATCCCCAAGCAAAAGCTGCCGTGCTCGCACGGGCCGCGGCCATTCCGGTGACGGGCGTGGACAAGGAAGGTCCCTTGGCTCGCTGGTTCGGCGATGACGCTGACAGCGTTGTTGCGCGGGAATTGACGCGGAAATGGCTCAACCTCGTCGATCCGGAGGGTTATGCTGTCGCTTACGCCGCCTTCGCCGGCGGCGACGAGACCTATGCCGATCGCTGGAAAGACGTGGCTGGGCCGGCCCTGTTCCTGACGGGGTCCGATGATCCGAATTCGACACCTCTGATGGCGCAGCAGATGGCGGCGCTTGCGCCGAAGGGCTGGGCCCGCATCGTCGAAGGCCATCGTCATATGGTGAACCTGACCGCGCCTGATATCGTCAATTCGCTGCTCGCCGAGTGGCTGTCGTTCGGGGAGGATGAACGATGACAATCCAGACTGTCGACCCAAGAGCATTGCGAGATGCATTCGGCGCTTTTCCCACAGGCGTGACTGTCGTCACCGCCTGCGACGGAGATGGAAATCCGATCGGCTTCACCGCGAACTCCTTCACATCGGTCTCGCTCAATCCGCCCTTGCTCCTCGTCTGCCTTGCCAAGACGTCGCGCAATTTCGCCACCATGACCGGTACGCCGCATTTTGCGATCAACGTGCTGTCGGAAACGCAGAAGGACGTGTCGAACACGTTTGCGCGGCCGGTCGAAGACAGATTTGCGGCGGTCGAATGGGCCAAGGGATCGGCCGGCTGCCCGATATTCTCGAATGTGGCCGCCTGGTTCGAATGCGCCATGGAACAGGTCGTCGAGGCTGGCGACCATGTCATCCTGATGGGCCGCATCGAATCCTTCGACAATAGCGGCCGCAATGGTCTCGGTTATGCGCGCGGCGGCTATTTCACGCCGACGCTCGCAAGCAAGGCGGTTTCCGCGGCAAGCGAAGGCAATATCGAACTCGCTGCCGTCGTCGAGCGCCGCGGAGAAGTTCTTCTGCTCGGCGACGATGTGCTCTGCCTGCCGAGCGTCGACGCTCATGATGGCAACCCGACCGAGGCGCTGCAGGAATATCTGGAGACGCTCACCGGGCTGAAGGTGAGCATCGGCTTTCTCTATTCGGTCTACGAGGGCAAGAGCGATGGGAAGCAGCATATCGTTTATCACGCCGTTGCCGGAGACGGTGAGCCGGCCGGCGGCAGGTTCGTAAAACCTGACGCCCTGGCTGCGGCAAAATTCAAGACCAGCTCGACCGCCGATATCGTCAACCGCTTCGCGATGGAAAGCTCGATCGGCAATTTCGGCGTCTATTTCGGCGACGAGACCGGCGGCACCATTCATCCTATTCCAGCCAAGGGCGCAAAAGCATGAAGTTTTCCCTCTTCGTCCATATGGAACGGCTCGACGCCAACCAGAGCCATAAGAGCCTCTATGAGGAATTCGTCGCGCTCTGTGAGATCGCCGACAAAGGCGGCATGCATGCGATCTGGACGGGCGAACACCATGGCATGGATTTCACCATTGCCCCCAACCCCTTCGTGACCATTGCCGATCTCGCGCGGCGCACATCGCGGGCAAGGCTCGGGACGGGGACGGTGATCGCCCCCTTCTGGCATCCGATCAAGCTTGCCGGCGAGGCAGCCATGACCGACATCATCTGCGACGGCAGGCTCGATATCGGCATTGCGCGCGGCGCCTATTCCTTCGAATACGAACGGTTGCTGCCGGGTCTCGACGCCTGGGGTGCCGGCCAGCGCATGCGCGAGCTCATCCCGGCGGTCAAGGGCATATGGGCCGGCGACTACGCCCATGACGGGGAGTTCTTCAAGTTCCCCGCGACCACGTCGGCGCCGAAGCCGCTGCAGCAGCCGAACCCGCCGATCTGGGTCGCTGCGCGCGATCCGAACTCGCATGAATTTGCCGTCGCGAACGGCTGCAACGTCCAGGTCACGCCGCTCTGGCAGGGCGATGACGAGGTCCAGTCGCTGATGGACCGTTTCAACGATGCCTGCGCCAAGAATCCCGATGTCGAGCGGCCGAAGATCATGCTTTTGCGCCACACCTATGTCGGCTCGTCGGAAGAAGACGTCGCCCAGGCCGCCCATGAACTCAACGTCTACTACAACTATTTCTTCGCCTGGTTCAAGAATGAGAAGCCGGTGACCCAGGGCCTGATCGAACGGATTCCGGACGAGCAGATCCGCGCCAACGCCATGCTGTCGGACGAGGTCATGCGCACCAACAACGTCGTTGGCGACGCCGAGACCGTCATCCGCAGGCTCAAGGCCTATGAAGCGCTCGGCTATGACGAATATTCCTTCTGGATCGACACCGGCATGAGTTTCGAGCGCAAGAAGGCGTCGCTCGAGCGCTTCATCGCCGAGGTCATGCCGGCATTTCAGGAGTAGCACCATGCGGCGTTTCCAGCATTACATCGACGGCGAATTCTCGGATGGCGAAGCGAGCTATCCGAGCATCGATCCGGCCACCGGTGCGGTCTGGGCTGAAATGCCCGAAGCGCGAGAGGGCGATGTCGATCGGGCCGTGAACGCTGCCGAGAGGGCGCTTTATGATGGCCCCTGGGCGAAGATGACGGCCACGCAGCGCGGCAAGCTGCTCTACAAGCTCGCCGACCTCGTCGCTGCCAACGCGCAGGTCCTCGCGGAACTGGAAACACGCGACACCGGTAAGATCATCCGCGAAACATCCGCGCAGATCGCCTATGTCGCTGAATATTATCGCTATTATGCCGGCATATCAGACAAGATCGAAGGCTCCTATCTGCCGATCGACAAACCCGACATGGATGTCTGGCTTCGCCGCGAGCCGATCGGCGTCGTTGCGATGGTCGTGCCGTGGAACAGCCAGCTCTTCCTGTCGGCGGTCAAGATCGGCCCGGCGCTCGCCGCCGGCTGCACCATGGTGGTCAAGGCCTCGGAAGACGGGCCGGCGCCACTGCTTGAATTTGCCCGTCTCGTGCACGAAGCTGGCTTTCCCGCCGGCGTCGTCAACATCATCACCGGTTTCGGCCCCTCCTGCGGTGCGGCTCTTGGCCGTCACCCGAAGGTCGCCCATGTCGCCTTCACCGGCGGCCCGGAAACCGCCCGGCACGTCGTTCGCAACTCGGCCGAAAACCTCGCCTCCACCTCGCTCGAACTCGGCGGCAAATCGCCCTTCATCGTCTTTGCCGACGCCGACCTCGACAGTGCCGCCAACGCCCAGGTCGCCGGCATTTTCGCAGCGACCGGGCAGAGCTGCGTTGCCGGATCTAGGCTGATCGTCGAACGCTGCGTCAAGGACAAATTCGTCGCCCTGCTGCGGGAGAAGGCCGAGGCGATCCGGATCGGCGCGCCGCTCGACATGACGACCGAGGTCGGCCCCCTTGCTACCCGGCGCCAGCAGGACAATATCGGTGCACTCGTTACCAGGTCGGTCGAAAGCGGCGCCAGTCTCGTTACCGGCGGACGCAAAATCGATGGTGAAGGCTTTTACTTCCCGCCGACGATCCTCGATTGCGACAATGTCGCTTCGCCGTCGCTGATCGAGGAGTTCTTCGGGCCGGTCCTTTCCGTCGTCTCGTTCGAGACCGAGGCAGAGGCGCTGAGGCTTGCCAACGACACCCGCTATGGCCTGGCCTCCGGCATCTTCACGCAGAACCTGACCCGGGCGCACCGGCTGATGAAGGGCATCCGTGCCGGCATCGTCTGGGTCAACACCTACCGCGCCGTCTCGCCGATCGCGCCCTTCGGCGGCTTCGGCCTGTCGGGCCACGGCAGGGAAGGCGGCATGGCCGCGGCGCTCGATTATACCCGCACCAAAACGATCTGGCTGAGGACCTCGGACGATCCGATCCCCGATCCCTTCGTGATGAGGTGACGCGATGTTTTACGAAATCCGCACCTATCGGCTGAAGAACGGAACGATCCCGCAATATCTCAAGGTCGTCGAGGAAGAGGGCATCGAGATCCAGAAAAGCCATCTCGGCACGCTGGTCGGCTACTTCTTCTCGGAGATCGGCACGATCAACGAGATCGTTCACATCTGGGCCTTTACGAGCCTGGATGACAGGGAGGCGAGACGCCAGCGGCTTATGGCCGATCCCCGGTGGCAGGCCTTCCTGCCCAAGATTCGCGACCTCATCGAGGTGGCGGAAAACAAGATTATGAAGCCAGCAAGCTTCTCTCCCGGGAGCGAGGCGCACTGACGGCATAAGGCATAACCCGCAGGACAAGTCAGAACAAGGATAAGGGAACATGAAAACGACATTTGCTTTCGCGGCGGTTGCCGCATTCGTCGCCGTCTCCGCGCCGGTGCACGCCGACAACATGGTCTTCTCGAGCTGGGGCGGAACGACCCAGGATGCGCAGAAGGCGGCATGGGCAAGCCCGTTCACCGAAAAGACCGGCATCACCGTCGTGCAGGACGGCCCAACCGACTACGGCAAGCTGAAGGCGATGGTCGAGGCCGGCGAAGTCACCTGGGACGTCGTCGACGTCGAAGGCGATTATGCCGCCCAGGCCGGCAAGAACGGCCAGCTCGAGAAGCTCGACTTCTCCGTCATCGATAAATCCAAGCTCGATCCGCGCTTCGTCACGGACTATTCGGTCGGCAGCTTCTATTATTCCTTCGTCATCGGCTGCAATGCCGATGCCGTCAAGGCCTGCCCGAAGACATGGGCCGACCTGTTCGACACCGCGAAGTTTCCGGGCAAGCGCACCTTCTACAAGTGGTCGGCTCCCGGCGTGATCGAAGCGGCGCTGCTTGCCGACGGCGTGCCTGCCGACAAGCTCTATCCGCTCGATCTCGACCGCGCTTTCAAGAAGCTCGACACGATCAAGTCGGATATCATCTGGTGGTCGGGCGGCGCCCAGTCGCAGCAACTGCTCGCATCCGCCGAAGCAGCCTTCGGCAGCGTCTGGAACGGCCGCATGACGGCGCTTGCCGCGACCGGCATCAAGGTTGAAACCTCCTGGGAACAGAACATCACTGCTGCCGATGCGCTCGTCGTGCCGAAGGGCTCGCCGAATGTCGAAGCTGCGATGAAGTTCATTGCACTGGCGACCTCGGCCGAACCGCAGGCCGCCCTGGCAAAGGCCACCGGTTATGCGCCGATCAATGTCGACTCGGCCAAGCTGATGGACCCGGAAACGGCCAAGACCTTGCCGGATCAGCAGACCGCAAGCCAGGTCAATGCCGATATGACCTACTGGGCTGATAATCGCGATGCCATCGGCGAGAAATGGTACGCTTGGCAGGCGAAATAAGCTGAAGCTTGAGATCAACGGGCACGGCGAAGGTCGCCGTGCCCCCGCAGCGCCAGTGCCAATCGGTTGCACCTATGCGCCTCGCGGAAATTGACGGGTGGGAAGGACTGTCATGTCGACGTTTAGCGATGCCTCCGGCGTAATTGCGCCCTTGCCGAAGATACGCAGGCCGACAGGTTTCAGCGGGGTCGTTCCGGCTTTCGCCTTCGTCGGTATCTTTTTCGTCGTGCCGGTGGCGATACTGCTGTTGCGAAGCGTGCTGGAACCCGTGCCGGGTCTGGGAAACTATGCGCAACTGATCGGGTCATCGACCTATCTGAAGATTTTCGCCAACACCTTCATCGTCTCGGGTCTCGTCACGGTGATTTCGCTCGCGATCGGTTTTCCCGTCGCCTGGGCGCTGGCAATCATGCCCGGCCGGCTGACCTCGGTGATCTTTGCGATCCTGCTGCTGTCGATGTGGACCAACCTCTTGGCCCGCACCTATGCCTGGATGGTGCTCCTGCAACGCACCGGGCTGATCAACAAGATGCTGATGGGAATGGGCCTGATCGACCAGCCGCTGGCGCTCGTCAACAATCTGACCGGTGTCACAATCGGCATGACTTATATCATGCTGCCTTTCATCATCCTGCCGCTCTATGGCGTGATCAAGAAGATCGATCCGTCGACCCTGCAGGCGGCCGCCCTTTGTGGCGCCAACCGCTGGCAGTGCCTGACGCGGGTTCTGCTGCCGCTGGCGATGCCCGGCATGGCGGCGGGCGCCCTGATGGTCTTCGTCATGTCACTTGGTTATTTCGTCACGCCCTCGCTTCTCGGCGGCACTGCCAACATGATGCTCGCGGAGCTGATCGCGCAGTTCGTGCAGTCGCTGGTCAACTGGGGAATGGGGGGCGCTGCGGCGCTGGTCCTTCTGGTGGTGACGCTCTCGCTTTATGCCGTGCAGTTGCGCTTCTTCGGCAATCAAAACCCGGGAGGACGTTGACATGCTGCTCAATTTCGACCGTCTCGGCTGGTGGAAATACGTCCTTCTCGGCATAACGCTTCTGACCGCAGCCTTCCTGCTGCTGCCGATCGTGTTCATCGCGGCGCTGTCCTTCGGCTCCTCGCAGTGGCTGATCTTTCCGCCGCCGGGCTGGACGTTTCAGTGGTACAGCGAACTCTTTGCCGACCCGCGCTGGCTGGAATCGGCTTTGACGAGCCTCAAGATCGCGGTCATCGTGACGATCTTGTCGGTGCTGCTCGGGCTTGTGACATCCTTCGGGCTGGTGCGTGGTTCGTTCATGTTCCGGGATGCGCTGAAAGCGCTGTTCCTGACGCCGATGATCCTTCCGGTCGTGGTTCTGGCGGTCGCCCTCTACGCCTTCTTTCTCAGGATCGGCCTTGGCGGCACGCTGACGGGCTTCGTCATTTCGCATCTCGTGCTGGCACTGCCCTTCTCGATCCTGTCCATCTCGAGTGCCCTGGAAGGCTTCGACAAGTCGATCGAGGACGCGGCCGTGCTCTGCGGCGCCTCGCCTTTGGAAGCGAAGATCAGGGTCACCCTTCCGGCAATCAGCCACGGGTTGTTTTCGGCGGCCGTCTTCTCGTTCCTGACATCCTGGGACGAGGTGGTGGTGGCGATTTTCATGTCCAGCCCGACCCTGCAGACGCTGCCCGTGAAGGTATGGGCGACGCTCAGGCAAGACCTGACGCCGGTTGTCGCCGCCGCATCGACCCTTCTCATCCTTTTGACGATCATCTTGATGGCGCTGGTTGCCGTCGTGCGTAAGGTACTGAAACAATGAACGAACCATTCCTTCAGATCCGCGGAATACGCAAGGAATACGGCCCTGTGGTCGCCGTACATGATGTTACCCTCGACGTTCGGCGCGGGGAGTTCCTGACCTTTCTCGGGCCATCGGGATCGGGCAAGAGCACGACGCTGTACATCCTGGCGGGATTTGACAATCCGACGAAAGGTGACATTACGCTGGAGGGCAAGACCCTGCTCGCCACGCCGTCGCACAAGCGCAACATCGGCATGGTGTTCCAGCGCTACACGCTGTTCCCGCATCTGACGGTGGGTGAAAACATCGCCTTTCCGCTGAAGGTCCGGCGCAAATCGAAGGCCGAGATCGACAGCAAGGTGAAGGAGATGCTGCGCCTCGTCCGTCTCGAAGGCTTCGAGGATCGCAAGCCCGCGCAAATGTCCGGCGGCCAGCAGCAGCGCGTCGCGCTTGCCAGAGCCCTTGCCTATGATCCGCCGGTGCTTCTGATGGACGAGCCGCTGTCTGCGCTCGACAAGAAGCTGCGCGAGGAAATCCAGCATGAGATCCGTCGCATCCACCAGCAGACCGAAGTGACGATCCTTTATGTCACACACGACCAGGAAGAGGCACTGCGGCTCTCCGACCGCATCGCTGTCTTTTCCAAGGGGGTCATCGACCAGATCGGCACCGGCCCCGAACTCTACGCCAATCCGAAGACCCGCTTCGTTGCCGAATTCATCGGCGACAGCGACTTCATTTCCTGTGACCTGCTGTCGTCATCCGACGGACAGGCCACGATTTCGCTAGGCCGCGGAACCGTCTTCAACAGCATTCCGGTGCATGGAAAAGGCGCTGCCGGCACAAAAGCAGCCTTGATGCTGAGGCCGGAGCGCATTCGGCTGTCGCGCGCTCATGCGGGAGTGGGTCTCGCCGCGACTGTCAGCGACATCACTTTCCTCGGCAACAATATCCACGTTTCCACCGAAATGGCCAACGGCGAGGCGCTGGCGGTGCGTCTGCCGTTCGGTCATGAGGCGATCACCGGGCTCAGCCGCGGCGATACGGTGAATCTGGATTTCGATCCGGGTGCGGCCCACGTGTTCTGTTAAAAGTCGTCCTATGAAGCTCAGTGATCTCTCGCTGTTCCGTCAGGCATGCCCCGTCGCCGGCCGCTGGATCGAAGCGGAAGGCCGCCAGGCAACGACGGTGCGCAATCCGGCGACCGGCGAACCGCTCGGCGCGGTCCCCGACCTCGGAGCCGCGGAAACGGAGGATGCCATCGCCGCCGCTGTCGTCGCCCAGAAGCTTTGGGCGAAGAAGACCGCTAGCGAGCGCGCCGCCATACTCAAGACATGGCACCGCCTGATGATCGAAAACCGCGACGATCTGGCGATGATCCTGACGCTGGAGCAGGGAAAACCGCTCACTGAGGCTAAGGGAGAGATCACCTATGGCGCGAGCTTCATCGAATGGTTCGCCGAGGAGGCAAGACGCATCAACGGCGAGACCATACCGGGACATCAACCGGATAAGCGCATCCTCGTGCTGCGTCAGCCGGCAGGCGTGGTGGCGGCGATCACGCCCTGGAACTTTCCAAATGCGATGATCACCCGCAAGGTGGGCCCGGCCCTTGCCGCCGGCTGCGCCGTCGTTCTCAAGCCGGCGCCGCAGACGCCGTTCTCGGCGATCGCCATCGCCATTCTTGCAGAGCGCGCCGGCCTGCCGGCAGGCCTGCTCAACATCGTGACCGGTGATGCTGCCGCAATTGGCGGGACGCTGACGGCAAGCCGTGACATCCGGGTCCTGACCTTCACCGGTTCCACCCGGACGGGCGAGCTGCTTTACCGGCAATGCGCGCCGACGATCAAAAAGCTCGGCCTCGAGCTTGGCGGCAATGCACCCTTCATCGTCTTCGACGATGCTGATCTCGACGCGGCCGTCGAAGGTGCAATCATCGCCAAGTTCCGCAACAATGGCCAGACCTGCGTCTGCGCCAACCGGCTCTATGTCCAGGACGGCGTCTATGAGGCCTTTGCCGCCAAGCTGGCGACGGCCGTTTCGGCACTGAAGGTCGGCAATGGCCTCGAGCGCGATGTCGTGCTTGGCCCGCTCATCGATGAAAACGCCGTTGCCAAGATCGAAGCCCATATCGGCGATGCCGTCGCAAAAGGCGCGGGGATCGTTTCAGGCGGCAAGCGCCATGCGCTTGGCGGCCATTTCTTCGAACCGACCATTCTGCGCGATGTTGCAAGCGGCATGCAGGTCGCCCGCGAGGAAACCTTCGGACCTCTTGCGCCGCTCTTTCGTTTCCGCGACGAAGAGGACGTCATTGAACAAGCAAATGACACCGAATTCGGGCTCGCCTCTTATTTCTATGCACGCGATCTGTCGCGGGTCTTCCGTGTCGCTGAAGCGCTCGAATATGGGATGGTCGGCGTCAATACCGGTCTGGTCTCCACCGCCGAGGCGCCGTTCGGCGGTGTCAAAATGTCGGGTCTCGGTCGCGAAGGCTCCAGGCACGGGTTGGACGAGTATACCGAACTCAAGTATGTATGCCTGGGCGGCATTGCCTGACTTGGTCGACATTTGCGCATGCCGCAAAAGAAAGACCAGCATGCAATTCGCCAGTATAGCAATGTATCTCACACCCCAGCCGCTTGCGGATGCGACGGCCAAGCTCTGGTCGTTCCTCCGGCATTATCTCTCGCAGGCCGGCCTGACGGACCTGCCCGAAACGCTCGATCGGACGCTGCCCTATGACGAGGCCTGGCTGAGATCGGATCTTCTCCTCTCGCAGACCTGCGGCTATCCCTTTGCCAGCCGCCTGCGCGGCAAAGTTCGCCTGGTTGCGACGCCGGTCTATGATCATCCCGGCTGCGACGGTCCGCTGATGCGCAGCTTCATCATCGTCCGCACGGGTTCTTCCCTTCGCACGCTGGAGGATCTGCGCGGCACCACGGCTGCAATCAACAGCCCCGACAGCAATTCCGGCAGCAATCTCTTTCGCGCGGCCGTCGCTCCGCGTGCCCGCGAAGGCCGTTTCTTCGGGCGGATCATCGAAACCGGCAGCCATGGCAACAGCATCGCTGCCGTCGTCGAGGGCAGGGCGGATAGCGCGGCCATCGATTGCATCACCTATGGCAATATTCGCCGCTTCAATCCCGGCCATGTCGACGGGGTCCGCATCATCGCCGAAACGCCGAAAGCCCCGGGACTGCCGTTCGTAACTTCAGGCGATGCTTCGGACGAGAGGGTCCTTCTCCTGCGCCGTGCGCTGACCGCCGCTGTCAACGAGCCACTGCTGGCGGCGACGCGGGCCACGCTCGGCCTCGTTGATTTCGCGGTGCTTTCCGAAGCCGACTACGAGCCGCTTCTCTCATTGGCCGGCGACGCATTGCCGCAATTAACGGCTTGAAGAGGCGGCGGACTTCACTGCGCCGCAGGTGCTTCCAATGCGGCAAGACGATGGGCGATGCGATCGGCATTGGCCATGATCGTCATGGTGATGTATTTCGAGGATAGATCGGGAAGAATGGAGCCGTCGACGACGTGAAGACCCGGGTGAAGATTCAATTCGCCGTCCGAGGAGCTGCCGAACGGGCCGGTTTCGCCCATAGGTAGAGTGCCGGCGAAATGGGCGTCGATACCAGGCTCCGCCAGTGATGCGCCCGGGAGCTGAATAAGCCCCAGCCGTTTCCATTCCCGGCGAAGCGCTTTTTTCAAAGCCTCGGCGCGGATTTCGAAACCGTCCGTGAAACCGCCGCGGACGGTCAGCCCTTTTTTCGCCGTTGCATCCCGGTGAATGTAGCTCCGGCTTTGATCGCCGGGATAGTAGATCGTCGCGACGAGAAGGCTGCCGGCGATCAGTTCGAAGGCGGCTCGCCCGGCCTTTCGGCCGAGGGGCATCCTGTTGACGAAACTCTGCACCGGCAGGGAACCGACTTCATAGATCGCGCCCGTCACGTAATCGGATGCGCCGTCACCATAGCGCAGTGACAATCCGAGTTGCGCAAGACTGTGCGTCGGCGTCATCGAACGCAGCAATCTCGCGGGAGAGAGCAGAGGGATGGCCAGTGTGGGGCTGTTCAGGAGACGCAGTCCCTGCTGGCCGATCGGCAGAAGATCGGTGAGCAGGGCGGCCGTTCCGAGAACTCCTGCGGCAAGAATGATCCGCGGTGCGGAAAATGACGACCCATCGGCCGTTTTGACCGTCCAGCCCAAGTCCCGTGTCAACGAGACAGCCCGCCTGTTGTCGAGCAAACAAAAATGCGGCGACTTTCGTAAGAGCAGCAGATCGTGCCTGCTGTTATAGATCGCGCCGCTGGGGCAGCCATAGAGACAGTCGCCCCGCAGATCGCACGCCGCCCGTCCGGGCCTCGCCTCGGAGAGTATCGCATTGACGGCGGCAAATAGCCGAAACGATCCATCCGCCGGTTTTGCAGCCTTGTGCCGACGAAGAACATGGGCGGCGGTCGCGCCAAGCGGCAAGACGGCCTCGCCATCGGCGCCGGTCGTGAGATCGGCGTTGGTGCTGATCCCGATGCGTTGGGCTACCCGCTCGTAAGAGTTCTGCAGGGACGCGAGGTCGATCGGCCAATCGGCGATATCCCCAGCGTCGAGATAGCTGATTTGCGCACCCCAGATATTGGAGAGCCCGCCGCGCGCGAGACTGCCGATCGGTTTGAAGCCATTGCCCGATATTCCGGCGTCGCGTTGGAATCGTTCGAGAATCCCGCGTGATACAGGGGTCTGCAGTTTCGGCGAGCTGCCGTCGTCGACGCGCAGCGATTCCAGATCGCTTCCCAGGACACGGACGCTGCGGTTTTCCTCCTGCAATCCCAAGTCATCGCCGGCATCAAGCATCAGAACGCGGCGGCCGGCCGCTATCAGCGGAAACGCAGCGGAGACGCCTGCAGGGCCGCTGCCGATGATGATGAAGTCGGCATCGGGCGCATTCATCGATATGTCCCGGCCAAAAGCGCGCGGAGCGGAAACAACAGGACATCGCCGGCGATGGTCAATGCTGCGCCGAAAAACCCGGCCTTTGGGCCTGCATGCCTTTCCGGTTCGCTCGCGAGGTCCGCCAGATAGAGGGCTCGCGCGAGACGATGCTGCGTCCGACTGGCCGGCGGCTCGAAGAACGCCAGCAGGCGCGGATGCCTGATCACGGTTGTGGAAAGGCCGAGCGGCGACAGCCCTTCACGCCGAAGCCCTTCGCAGAGCCGCTGGAGCTGCATTTCGGTCGGCGCGATGCCGAGATATCGCAGCAGAGCCTGCGCCTCGCTGCGCGAATGATCCTTGCCTGTTTGGCTGAATTCGCCAGCAAGCGCAGTCATCGGGTCAGCCAGGTTCAATTTCAGCAGTCTGAGGCTCTCGCCGCTTTCCATGGGAGCGGCACCCGCAAGCCCCAGGACGCGCTCCGGATCGACCGTCGGGATCAACGGCACGAGCTTGGTCATGCGGCAGGCAAAGAGGGCGGCGGCCAGGGGGATCGGTATGAAATGGAGATTGCCCTTGCCCTGACTGCGGCGAAGCATTCTGAGCCATGCGGCAAAGCTTATCGGCTTTTCCTGCGCAAGCACGAAGGTCTGCGGGGGCTGGCTCTCCTGGGTCGCCAGCGCCAGCAGACCTTCGGCGACTTCGTCGAGATGAATCGGTTGGACCTCGCGGCTGAGCCCGATCATCGGCAGAAGCGGACTTAGAGCGGCCAACTTGGCCATCAGTCCGTACATGGCGGTACGTGGTCCACCATAGACGAGCCCTATTCGTGCAACGCGAACGATCGGCGCTGCGGGGCTGGCAGCCAAATGCTGTTCGATCCTGAATTTGGTGCGGCCGTAAACATTGAGCGCCTCCCGCCGGGACGAAGTGGAGGAGGAAAAGACGAAACGCGGCACGCCGGCTGTCTTTGCGGCCTCCGCCAATGTCACCGTGCCGGATATATTGATGTTGTCTTCTTCGGCGGCCTCCGGCTCGGTGGCCCAGGAATGCGCGAGATGGACGATTCCCACCGCCCCTTCCAGGTCGGAGGCAGCAGGCGCATCACCGATGCGCCATTTGGCTCCGGACCGCCGGCCGAGTTCAACCACCTCGAAGCCGCGCTCACGCGCCATCGCTGCCAGTCTTGCGCCGATATAGCCGGTCGATCCCGTGATGATGAGACGCGGTGCCATTCACACCCTCTACTGCGCAAAGGCGATACGCGCGCCGCTCCAGTCGAAACGAAACTCGATTTCCTTGAGCTGCGACAGCGCCTGACGCACTTTTTCCTGGCGGTCTTTCGGGCAATAGAGGACGAGGAAGCCCCCTCCGCCAGCACCTGCCAGCTTGCCGCCGATGGCGCCGGCAGCACGGGCCGCATCGTAAAACTCGTCGATCGCGCTGTTGGTGATCTTCGAGGTCAGCGACCTTTTCATCATCCATCCGCGATGAAGCGCTTCGCCGAAGGCGCCGAGATCCCCGCTCATCAGGATGTCGCGCATTTCGTAAGCCAGTTGCACCATGCGCTCGACGGTCCGAAATTTTTCCTCGTCCGCCTCCATGGCCTGCACCTGCGTCGACAGCACAGAGCGCGTATCGCGCTGGCTTCCGGTGAAAAACAACAGGATGTTGCTCTCAAGCTCGGCCATCTTTTCAGAGCTGAGGACGACGGGCTGTACGTTCACGCTGCCGTTGGAATTGAATTCGATGAAGTTCAAGCCGCCATGAGCGGCTGCATATTGGTCCTGTTTGCCAATCGGCTCCTTGAGGATATCGATTTCGAGTTTGCAGGCTTCTTCCGCCAACTGGTCCTTGGAGGCAAAACGCGACCTGTGAGCATAGAGCGCGTTGATCAGTGCCACGGAAAAGGAGCTGGAGGATCCGAGACCCGTTCCGGAGGGAATGTCGGCGACGGAAGCGACCTCGATGCCGGGCTCGACGCGATGCATCCGAAGTGCCTCGCGCAACAGCGGATGCGCAATCTCCTCAAGCGTCTCGGCAAGTTCGGTGCGCGTATATTTCAGATGATATTTGTTTTCATTGAAATAGTTGTGCACGATCACGAAGCTGTATTTGGCTATCGCACAGGACAGTACCGCGCCCGCCTGACGGCGGTAGTAGGACGCTATGTCCGAGCCGCCGCCGGCGAAGCTGACCCGAAAAGGTGCGGATGAAACGATCAAAGGATTGCCTCCTCGAGATTGATGACGATATCGGCCGATTTGCGCTGCAGATCGATCCTCGGCCACTCTTCCTGAATTCGCGACTGCCAGAGCGCTTCGGCGGCAACTGGCGTAAGGCCTTTCCAGGCGTAGAACGTGTGAAAGCGGTTTAGCAGGCTCTGCTGAGATGCTTCGACGAAGACGGACATGTCGACCTGTTCTCGGATCGACGCATGTCCGGCAAAGATGCCGTCCATGAGGATGACCTCGGCATCGCGGGCGTCATAGGCGGTGGTACCCCTAAGCCGGCCGCGGCTTGCCGCGTCATAGCCGGGTGCCTTAACCTGCCCGGAGCGGCGCAGCATGCTGACGATCTCGGGATAGAGCTCCACTCTGCTGCGCTCTTCCGCATTCATGTCGGGGCGGCGATGTTCGAGCGGCAGTATCCAGCGGTCGAGTTCAAGTCTCAGCACCCTCCGCCCTGTTTCCGAGAGCATGCGTTGAACGGCATGCGCAAACGTACTTTTCCCGGAGCGGGAACGGCCGCATATGCTGATGAGCAACGGACCGGCCGTAGATGAAAGCCGTTCATCAATCGCACCGGACAGAGCTTTGCCGATCTCTTGGTAGCCGCATTGGAAACGGACCGCGTCATAGACCGTGTCGAAGACAAGATCCGCATGCGGAATCTCTGTTTCGACGGTGGGATAGCTCTTTTCGTCCCGCAGGCCATAGCCTGTCCGAACGCCGTAGGACCAGATGCCCGCCTTGCGGCCAGCACCGATGTCGCGCAGGCTGTCGCCGATGATGATGGATTTCGATTTTTCGACAGGCAGTTCCGACATGGCCTGGCGGATCATCAGATCGCCCGGCTTCCGGCAGGCACAATCGATCTTGAGCGCGGCGACTTCGTTGGGAAATCCTTTGCCCGGATGATGCGGACAAAAATAAATGCGATCCAGGACGCCGCCATCTTCGGCAAGCTCGGCCTCGAGGCGACCGAGAACATGATCCAGCCCGGTTTCATCAAGAAAGCCTTTGGCGACCTGCGGTCTGTTCGTGACCGCAATCGTCAGGAAGCCCGCCTCACGGGCGAGCCGCACGGCTTCGCCTGCCCGGTCGATCAGCTTCACCTGGTCCGGATGGATGACGCCATGGCCGCCGACATCTTCGTTGAGCACGCCGTCGCAATCGAAGAAAACCGCGGGCCTTCGCACCGACAGATGCGCCGCATGAACCCGTTCCTGCCGGAGGTCCTCCTCGGCGGCAGCATGCCGGTTCGGCGACCCGGTATCCTTTATATATTCCGGCGTGTCATAAATCGCGACTGGAACGGACCGTTCGAGGAGGCGGGGAATGACGTCGTGGATCATATCCGCCGTTTGCGCCGGCACGAGCGCCTGGAAAAACTGCTCGGAGGCAACATACAAACCGGCCGGCACCAGATTGCGCCAATCCGCATCGCGCGGCGTTTTGCGGGGCAAGAGGCGCTGGAGATAACCGCTCTTCTGGACGACGAGATCGGATGTGCGGGGATGATCGTTGGGATGGGCGATGATGGTCAGAGCGGCGGGAAATTGCTGACGATGACGCGTCAGCGCCGATAGATCGATATCGAAAAGCATGTCGCCGTAGACGATCAGGACGTCGCCGGCCGTCATGTCCAATGTCGTCAGGCAGCCCGCCGTGCCGAGCGGAGATTTCTCGACGAAGACCTCGATCCTGATGCCGAGTTTTTCAGCTTCCGGACCGAGGGCGGGCTCGAGCTGGCTGCCGAGGTGGCCACCAAGCACGCGCACATGCTGAATACCTTCGCGGGCCAGGATGCGGATCTGCCGCAAGATGATCGGCACGCCGGCAAGGGGCAGAAGCGCCTTCGGGATAGCATCGCCCGTCATGCTGCGCGCGCGCGTTCCAAGGCCACCGGCAATAATGATCGCCTGGCGGATCGCGTCCTCAGAAGCCATTCGCCAGAATCCGTTCGACGGCAAGTTCAACGGCTTCTGTCGATTTCCGCTTCGGAGACCAGCCCAGCGTTACCAGCCGGCTTATGTCGTAGCTGAAGCGCGGCACGTCGCCCAGCCAGCCGCGGTCCTCGCTTCCATATTCGATGGCAGCTCCGGCCGCGACCTTGGAGACCACGATTTCGGCGATATCCCGGACCGACGTCTCGCCGATGCCGCTGGCGTGAAATACCTCATAGGGGCCGGGCGCCTTGTCCCAGGCCAGGAGAATCGCGTCCACCAGGTCGCCGACATAGAGATAGGGCTTCGTCTGCCTTCCGTTGCCGAGCACCTGAAGTCTCGTCGGATCGGCTTTCAACCTGTTGATGAAGTCGTAGATTGCCCCGTGGGTTGAGCGCTCCCCAACCACATTGGGAAAGCGCAGCACCAGCGTCTTGATGCCGAATGACAGAGCATAGACGGACAGATAGGCCTCCGCAGCAAGCTTGCTGGCGCCATAGAGCGAGATCGGCCGCAGGGGGCCGTGGTTCTCGTGGATGTTTCCTTCGGCTTCGCCGAAAACCGCAGAAGTGCTGGCAAAGAAAAGCCTGCCGACACCGTGCTTGCGCATGATGGCAAGCAGCGTCGTCGTCGTAAGCTGGTTCAGCTGCAGATCCAGTTCCGTATTGGTATTGCCCGCGGCAATATCGGAATTGGCGGCGAGATGGAAAACAGCATCAGGACGATCTGTCGCAAAGAGTTGATCCATGCCCTCCCGATCGAGCATATCAAGCTTCTGGAAGCGAAAATCCGTCCGGCCCTGGAGATGATCTATATTGCGCATCCGGCCGAGGTGAAGATTGTCGATCGCGGTTACCCGATAGCCCAAGGCCAAAAGGGGATCGCAGAGATGGCTGCCGATAAATCCGGCCCCTCCCGTTACCAAGGCATGCATGTCGGCAGCTCCATATGATCTGTTAAGGCTCATCAGAGCGCTTTGATCTTTCCCGAATGGGGACGCGAAAGGACGAATACACCACCGGCCAAGCCGACCACAAGCTGCAACAGGCCGAAAACCACCGATAGCGTTGCGGCGTCCGTCGTGCCGATGCCGAATACGGCAAGCGAAATGACCATGCCGCCTTCCCGCAGCCCCCATCCTCCGACAGAAATGGGAACCATGGCGATCAAAAGCACTGGCGGGAAAGCGGCTGCGGCCTGACCCCAATCGAGCGGGAGGCCAAGTCCGAGAACGAGGATCTCAAGCGAGACGACACTCAAACCGTGAATGACGAGGGTCAATAGAGATATTCCGAGCATTCCCCGGTGGGTGAGAAAAGCACCCAGCGCGTCGCTCAGCGCGTGCAGCTTTTCCGGAAGAAGCCGAACGAAGAGATGGCGACGCCAGCAGAACACCAGCGCCGATGCGATGGTTCCCGCGACGGCAAGGGCCGTGAGTTCGGTGAGATAGGGGATTGGGAAGTCGTGCCCGTAAAACGCCCGCATGATGATCAGACCGATCAGCGCAACGACCGCCAACCCGAACAGGGTGAGGATACGGTCCATGACGACGCCGAGCGTGGCTTCCTGGATCGTCAGGCCGTATTTGAGGGCGCCGAAAATGCGTGCGGCATCGCCTGGAATGGGACTTGGAAGAGCCTGATTGTAAAAGAGGCTTTGCATGAACAGTTTCATGGCGCCTGATATTTTCAGCCTCTGCCCGATCATCTCCGCTAGAAGGCACCACCGCCAGGCCGAAAGCAGGGCCTGCAGGAGAAGAAGGAAGATGCTGACGCAGATGGTCGTCGCCGACAGGGTCCGGACCGCGGCCCAGCCTTCTGCGAAATCGACCTTACGCGCGATCCATATGACGAGGCCAAGCGCCACGGCCACTTTCAGAACCGGTATGCCGATGCGAAGGAATGCTCGGGAGGATGGAGTCGTCACGATGCCCGATCCGCGTCAAAACGGTAGAGCTTCCAGCCGAACCGATCCGTCAAGATCAGTGAGGCGCGGGGCATCATGTGGGCTATGACGCTGTTGGCCAGCATTATTTTGTCTTCTCCTATGCGTTCTGCGAGGAACGCGCTGCCAGCATCCGGGGGAAGGATGAAGTAACCTATATGATTATCCCGGATGAAAGCATCGATATCCGACCCCGGTCTGGGCAGCACATAGCGTGGCAATTGCCAACCGCCATCGCGGCCGTCGTTATAAGCCGTCGACAATAATGTGTTGGCGGTGTCGAAAGGCTGAAAAACGGTCCGCAGGTCATGCTCCGCGATGTAGCGATACATGAAATAGGCTTCGCGGTGGCTCTCCATATATTTGTCGACACTGATCATCCCGAGCACGACGTCGAGGTCTTTCGCCTTGCCGGGATCCATGTCGCTGCCGCCCACGCGGTACCACTGCGAGAGCCAGAGTCCCCCGGCCAGCACGCCTAAGATCACCGGGCTGGCGATCATGCATGCCGGCGAAGAGGCGATTTTCGTAATTGGGGCCATCCGCGGCAGAACTTGCCGGTCGAGCCATTGATCCAGCCGTTCCCGAACCAGGGAGGCGCCGATAAACCCGGTCGAAAAGAACAGCAGATAGGCTGGCGTCGCCCACCGGATGTGATTGAACATAACGGTGTACCATATCACAAACATGGCAGCGGTAATCGCTGCGAGAAATGCGATGCGCCGAAAGGCCACGGCGAGACCGGCCAGGATCAAAGCGAGAGCGACGAAAGCATTCGGCTTGCCGGCCAGGAACCAGCTGTAAAGGATATGGAGGAAGTCGCGCCAACCTTGCAGAGTTGCGAGGTTCGTTACGAAATGTCGGTTAGCGGGATCGAAGGCCCGGCCCAATTCGAGCATGTAGTCCGCCATCCAGGCGTCGGTGAGGCCCGGATGACCGAACATGAAAGGATAGATCGGATTGCCGAGAACGATCAGGTTTTTCGCATACCAGTAGCCCGCGACTGCAAGGAATGCGCAAAGGCATGACAAAAAGAGCGGCAGCGATACCCTTCCCTTGAGAAGCATTGGCATCAGCGCCAGCCCTATCAGGCAAACCATTTGCAGTTCCGTATATTTCCCTCCGACCGCTCCCCCCAGCACGAGCGCACAATGAAAAAGCTCCGCCGGACGCCGGGTTTCCAGATAACGCCACAGGAAAAGCACAGCGGCGACTGAGAAACACGACCGTGCCAGATCCGTCATCGGTTCGCCGACACTTCCCCTGAAGAAGGGGATGCTGAGCATCAGAGCGGCCACCAGGAAAAAACCGCATGCCCGCCAACGACTGGCGCAGCTTGAAAGCAGGAACAGAAATCCGAAGAAAATTGCGACATTCATGATCGCCGCACCGGTCCAGTGACCGCTGACCATCATGACGAGCGCAAACAGCAGATTAAAGAAGAGCGGAATATTGCCGTAGAAGGGATGGTCGATCTGCGGCGACACAAAGCCGCTGTGTTCGATGATACTGTTTGCGAGCGGGATGTGGAAAACCCAGACGTCGGCAATTCCGGATGGAAACAGGGCCATAACGCTCCACACATAGCAAAGTACAGTGCATGTGAGTGCTGCAAGCACCGGAACCGGGTTTCCGGATCTCGTTTCAGCGGCAATTTTACGAAACAGCGAACCGAGGTCGTAGAGAACGGCGACGAGATCGCGCCACCGCCAAATCATCGAGACAGCGACGATCGGGAGAACGATCTCCCATCGCAGCCCATGGAACGCCCCAAGGACGGTGGCCGCGCCCCCGGCGATCGCCAGAGCCGGCAGAATACCGCTGAGCAGAAAGTCGGTGCCGTCTCGAAAGGGTTGATCGCAACGTTGGTTGAGCGAGGCAACGATGCCTCTGTCGATCACGAGGCCCCATAATATTATGGCGAGAACCGTGCACCAGCCTACGATCATGATCGACCCTTTCGTGGCTCCTATCCCGCGAGAGGAGGCGTAGGCTTTTTGACGGGCAGCATGACCCCAAGGGCTCTTATCATCAGCCCTGATATAAAGATCTGAAACGCGGTAATGATGAGCCAGAGCCCGAAGACGGCCCAGTTGGTCTCGATGCCGATCTCAGGCAGCAGGTATCCGTTCCCGACATAGGAATCGAAGAGCGGAACCGCCAGAAAAACGCCGGCCAGAACGGCGACCACTGATCCCCAGATGGTTGCATTGTAAGGCAGGAGCCGCTCGAAACGGCTCTGCACATGTCCTGAATAGTCGAAAATCACCCGACCGATTGCCGCCGAAACCAGCATTGATTGGCCAAGGACGGCCAGGGCCATGGCAAACAGCATGGCATTGGACGAAAACCGCACACCGCCAATAGACATCGGCCCGGCGAGCAGCGGCAGCATGATTATCAGGCCGAGGGCCAGAAGCAGGAATCCCGGCCAGATGAGAAAAAAATCAAACCCGTAGACGAACATTGCCTGCAGATTGCGCCAGCCTGCGCGCCACGGCTCCATCCAGCCCCGCCGCTTCATGTGGCTTAGCCGGCCTTCCGGATCCTTCAGGAAGTGGATTGGCACCTCTGTGGTCGGAAGCTCCATATGCACGGACTTCAGCACCATCTCCGACGCATATTCCCATCCTTGCGATCGAAGGTCCATGCGAAGCAAGGCATCGACGCTGATGCCCCGCATGCCGCAATGGATGTCGGAAAAGCGGCTGCTGAACATCCGATTGAGGATCCACGTGGTCAGCGGCGTTCCGAAATAGCGATGCAGCGGCGGCATCGCTTTGTCTTCGATCGAGCCCTTGAACCGTGAGCCCATCACGAAGTCGAAGCCCTTCCGGAAGGCTTCGATAAACGGCGCTATTTGCCGAAAATCATAGGTGCAATCCGCATCACCCATGATGATGAACTTGCCGCGCACGTATGGAATGGCATCGATGTAAGCTCTGCCCAAACCGCGCTTCGGTGTCCGCAATACGCGGGCTCCTCTGTCACGGGCGATTTCCGGGGTTCGATCGGTGGAGCTGTCGACGATAAGGATCTCCACAGCCGCACCGCTTGCCGCAATACCCTCGCGGCACCAGTCGACGAAGGTTCCGATCGTCAATTCCTCATTGAGAGAGGGAACGAGGATCGTCACTTCAGGGTTGGCGACGTCATCGTCGGGCGTCAGAAGCGTCAATTCCGGATCGTGGATGCGGGGAAAATTCATGCGCGTGAAACGGCTCTTCAGGAAAGGGTAGGCGGAACAAGTCCGCAGGAAAAATCCAATACGGCATGGCATATCGCCAGATGGGCGATCTCCACATAACCATATTGATCGGACGCCACATAAAAGTTCAGGTCACCCAGATCGCGCAGCGGATTGCCCGGAGCG
The DNA here is from genome assembly GCF_019793435.1 of Rhizobium redzepovicii. GTDB lineage: Bacteria > Pseudomonadota > Alphaproteobacteria > Rhizobiales > Rhizobiaceae > Rhizobium > Rhizobium redzepovicii. The sequence continues at coordinate 44,698 of NZ_JAILYH010000009.1, forward strand.
AAGCCGCTCAGGGTCATCACGGCGCAGCCCTTGTCGCGTGCGGTCCGGACGGCCCTGGTAATGCTTTCCGATCTTCCGGAGCTGCTGATTGCCACCAGCAGGTCACCTTCATTGGCGTGCATATCGATCTGCTTTGCGAAGACGTTCTCATAGCCGAGGTCGTTCGACAGGCAGGTCAGCGTCGCGCCGTCGTTCATCGCCATCGCGCGCAGCCCACCGTTTTTCGAGTAGTCCGTCGCCATGTGGCTGGCAATTGCCGCGCTGCCGCCGTTGCCGATGAACATGATCTTTCGGCCGGCATCGTGTGTGGCACGGGCCAATTGCATGGACTCCGTCACCGCCGCCGCATAATCCAACGGCTTTCCGGCTGACCGCGTGGCGGTCGTATTCACCAGAGCATGGCGGAGAAAAGTGAAGTAGCGATCCAGCTCGCCGGTTGTGACACCGAGCCCCGAAGACCTGTTCTCATGATCTGACATGCTCGTCCAGTCCCTCCGCCTTGGAAATTGGGGCGTCCTTAAAGTGTAAATGGTACAAAGGCAAGTTGCTCGCCCGCTCTTTTAAGGGTTGTCGGCAAGTGTCACGGGTTTGCAACCAACGGCCTCACGCCGCTTTCAGCGCTCGCACTTGTCATGCCATACCGGGGGGGCGATGGGTTGGCGGTCGTTTCCAGCAAGGACCGACCGTCAGTTCCCGATTGCGGCGATCATGCCGATCTCCACGGAAAATTCCGGCGCGGCGAGCCTCGCTTCGACGGTGGCGCGCGCCGGCGCGTGGCCGGACGGCACCCAGGTGTCCCAGACGGCGTTCATCTCTTCGAACTTGGACATATCCGCAAGCCATATCGTCGCGCTGAGGATTCGTGTCGAATTGCTGCCCACGCCCTCCAGAAGCCGCGTGATCCGCGCCAGGATGTCGGTTGTCCGCTCGCGGACGGAGGCATGAGGCGCATCAATCGCGACCTGGTCTGCGAGGAAGACGAAGCCGCCATAGGTCACGGCCTGGCTCATCCGCTTTCCGGTTTCGTAGCGCTCGATCTGCATGCTCAAACTCCTTGAGTTAGTCTCTGTGCGCGATCTTCTGGCGTTCGGCGCGTCGCTGCAGCCATTGGATCGTGGCGAGAAACAGCGTCGAAAACAGGATGAGGAGGGTGGCGACGGCAGCGATCGTCGGACTCAGCGTTTCCCGCACGCCGCTCCACATCTGGCGCGGCAGGGTTTCGGTACCCACACGCGTCTGACGGAACATAAGCATCTGTCTCCATGGGAGGTCCATTCCTGCTCGGTCTGTTATCGAGAGTTCTCCAGGGCCTGTGGCCCGGACGACATTCCCTACTATCCGATCCGCCTGATGGAAGAGAAGACGCAGCTTGCCCAATATGTAGCAAGATCCCTGCGGGAGACCTCCGTCACCTTTGTCGGTCGGCTCGGGACATACCGCTATCTCGACATGGACGTAACCATCCGCGAGGCGCTGGACACGGTCCGGCTATATCTATCCGCCGGGGCCGAGATGCCGGCATTCCTGCATCGGCCGCTCTAGCTATTTTACTCTCCTCGAGGGGCTTGGTCTTACCTTCAAAACCGATGCTCCGATCCATCGACCGGATTTGCCCAGACCGTCATGCCAGGTGCAAACGGCGTCTCGCCTTCGGCGCGCACGACCATTTCTCCTAAATCGGGAACGTCGAGGTAGAGGATCGCGTCGGCGCCGAGCCGTTCCACATGCCGGATCGTGCCCTGCCATTGTCCGGCATCTTCCGAGAGTTTGATATGTTCCGGGCGCACGCCGTAGGTCGTGCAGTTGAATCGCCGCGCCGTCTCGCCGCCGTAGAGGTTCATCTTCGGGCTGCCGATGAAGCCGGCGACGAAGGGTGTGGCGGGATTGCGGTAGAGTTCCATCGGGCTGCCGATCTGCTCGACCGCACCGCCGTTCAGGACGACGATCTTGTCGGCCATCGTCATGGCTTCGACCTGATCGTGGGTGACATAGATCATCGTCGATTTCAGCCGAGCGTGGAGATCGGCGATCTCGAGGCGCATCTGGGCTCTCAGCGAAGCGTCGAGATTGGAGAGCGGCTCGTCGAAGAGGAAGACCTTGGGGTCGCGCACGATCGCGCGGCCGATGGCGACGCGCTGCCTCTGGCCGCCGGAGAGCGCCTTCGGCTTTCTCTGCAGGAGATGGGTGAGCTGCAGCGTTTCGGCGGCTGCGTTGACCCTGGCTGTGATTTCCGCCTTCGGACGGCGGGCGAGCGAAAGTCCGAAGCCGATATTCTCGGCAACCGTCATATGCGGGTAGAGCGCATAGCTCTGGAACACCATGGCGATGCCGCGCTCGGAGGGTTCGGCATGGGTCACATCCTTGCCGCCGATCGTCAGTACGCCCGACGTCGTCTCCTCCAGGCCGGCGATGATGCGCAGCAGCGTCGATTTTCCGCATCCCGACGGGCCGACGAAAACGACGAACTCGCCGGAGGCGACCTCCAGATCGATGCCCTTGATGACCTCGAGGGCGCCGAAGCTCTTGCGGACCTTTTTCAGAGTGAGCTCAGCCATCTTCTAGCCTTTGACCGCGCCTGATGTCATGCCCGCGACGATCTGCCGGTTGAAGAAGATGAAGACGATCAGCGGGGGGATCGTCACGAGCAGGATATTCATGAAGAGCAGGTTGTACTGGCTCGTATACATGCTCTGGAAATTATAAAGCGTCAGCTGCACCGTCACGTTCTCCTTGCCGGGAAGGTAATAAAGCGGGTTGGTGAAATCGTTGAAGATCGCGATCGACTGCACGACGATATTGGTTACCGTCACCGGTTTCAGAAGCGGCAAGATGACCCTGAAGAAGATCTGCCGCGGCTTGGCGCCGTCGATCAGCGCCGCTTCGTCGAGATCGCGCGGTATGGTCGAGATGAACGACCGGTAGAGCAAGATCGAAAAGGACAGATTATAGGCGACCTGGATCAGGATCATTCCGGTCATGGTCTTGAAGAGACCGATCTCCTGCAAAAGGCCGATGGTCGGCACGACCGCCGGCGGCATCATCAGACCCATGAACAGCGCAACCGAAGCCACCTTGTTCCAGACGGTCCTGCGGCGCTGCATCACATATCCGACCATCGCCGATAGCAGGAGCAGGATGCTGACGGAGACGACGGTGATCAGAGTGGAGTTGAAATAGGCGAGCGCGAGCTGGTAGTCGCGAGCCTTGAAGACGGCGATCAGATTGTCCCAGAACAGCCACTGCCCGGGCAATTCGAAATCGAGGCGGGAGGCTTCGGATTTCGATTTGACCGCCTGAAGAGCGACGAAAACGAAGGGCATTACGAAGATCACGGCCGCGACGGCCAGGGCGATCGCGCCGGTCACGTAAGGGCGGACGCTTCTCATTCTTCGACCTCGCGCCGGTTGAACCACAGGGAGATGGGCAGGATGATCCCGGCGATCAGTGCAAACAGGATGACGTTTCCGGCGGTCGACAGCCCATAAAAACCGGCCTGGTACTGCTTGTAGATGACCGAGGCGATCACATCCGAGGAGAAACCGGGCCCGCCGCGCGTCATCGCCCATATCAGGTCGAACGAACGAAGCCCGCCGATCAGCGACAATGTCACTACGACGATAGTGGCGGGACGCACGAGCGGCAGGGTGATCCGGAAAAATTGCTGAAGCCGTGTCGCGCCGTCGATTCTCGCCGCCTCGTAATAATCGGGGCTGATCGCAGCGAGGCCGGCGATGAAGATCAGGGTCGCAAGGCCGACACCCTTCCAGACATCGACCAGGGCCACCGAAAAAAGCGCGAGCGCCGGATTGGTGAGCCATCCCGGCCCCGGAATGCCGAGCGCTTCGAGCGTGACATTGATGATGCCCCTGGTCGGATGCATCATCACCGTGAAGGTGATGCCGATGCCGATCGTCGACACAAGGACGGGAAAGAAGACCAGCGTGCGCAGGAAGCCGCGAGCGAAAATATTGCTGGTCAGCAGCACGGCGAGCAGCAGACCGCAGACCGTCTTCAGGCCCGACGTGGTCACGGCGTAGATCAGCGTATTGACGAGCCCCTTGACCAGGAAGGGTTCGGAAAAGAACTGCCGAAAGTTTTCGAGCCCGATGAATTCTGCCGTCGAAAGATCCCAGCGCGTCAGGCTGAACCAGAGAGACGATACCGTCGGAAAAAGAAACAGCACGCCGTAAATGATGGCGGCGGGAATGAAAAACCACAGCGGATAGGGCGATTTGCGCGCCGGGCGGCGTGTCTCGGTCATGGCTCCCTCTTCCCTCGGGCGGAGCCTCGCTTTTTAGAAACGAGGCGCCAACTGCATAAGTGTTACAGCGTCATTTGCGCGTCCGAAACGATGCGCGGCGCCGTAGCCCCGAAAGACCGCTCTACCAGTTGGGCAGGCCGAGCTGCTTGGCCTGCTTGCGCACATCCTCGTCATAGAGTTTCGCCGCCTCGGCGGGTTGGCGAATACCGGAGCCGACCTCAACGGTGATCTGCTCGAGCGCCGGTCCCTTGACGGGCGACACGAATTCCAAGGCGGGAGTCGTCTTGTCCTTGGCCTCGAAATAGGGAAGCATGTCCTTGATCGCAGGCGGCACGTCGGCCGGCAGATCGCAGCCGTCGACCAGGGAGGGGCCCTGGACCGCGTTGGTTTCCACCATGATCTTGCAGCCCTCGACGCTTCCGGCGAAGTCGACGAATTTTTTCGCTTCCTCGGCATGCTGGCTGGTCGCGGGAATGTAAAGGCCCGGCGGCATCCAGACCGTCAGGCCGTTCGTTGCCGCATCGTCGCTCGGCTGGGCGAAGAAGCCGACATCTGCGAGGTTTTCCGGATAATTCTGTTTGAGCGCACTGACCGCGAAGCTCAGCATCGGATAATGCGCCGCCTCGCCGGTCGATACCATTCTCAAGCCGTCGTCGTAGCTTGCCGCGCCGAAGTCTTCGTTCATCAGGCCGGCGTCGTGAACGTCCTTCAGCCGTTCGAAGCCCTTCATGGCCGCCGGCGTCTCCGCATATTTCGCCTTGTTGGCGGTATAGTCCGCGGCGAAATTCGGCACGGCGGCATGCAGATTGTAATAATCGGCCAGAACGAACAACTGCGAAGTCCAGGTATCGCGATAGGTCTGCGCCACGGCGACCTTGCCGGATGCCTTGACCTTGGCGTTGTTCGCCATGAAATCCGCCCAGGTCTTCGGAACGGAGAGGCCAAGATCCTGATAGATCTTCCTGTTGTAGAGGATCCCGCCGGCCATCGCCGTGCCGAAAGGAACGCCGTAGAGTTTATCGCCGGCGCTGACCACCGCCTTGAAGCTTTCGTCCACCTTTGCCTGTGACGGCAGGCCGCTCAGATCGACAAGTTTCTGCGTGGGCTTGAGCGCCTGTAAGAGCGAACCGGAATTATAGAGGAATACATCGGACATCTCCCCTGTCGCCAAGCGCGTCTTGATGATGTTGTCGCCCTCGCCGCCGCCCGGCCGCTGTTCGATTTCGATCGTCACGTCGGGCGCCTTGGTCTGATAGGCGGCAACCAGGGCCTCGGCTGCTGCGACCGTGTCGGGATTGTTGTCAATCAGGAAAGACAGCGTGGTTTCTGCATGCGATGGACCGGCCGCTGCCAACGCCAGAAGCGTGGATGCGCCCGCAAGAATGCGCTTTATCCGATGTGTCATGACGTTCCTCCTCTGAACGGTGTGACGTTTATGCTCCTCAAAATTCGGGTAGAGAAAAGACCAGTTGGTGCGTTCCCGGGGGGAGAACGGCCTCCTCGCCGACGGGCTTTCCGTTCAGCGAGGGGTGCTGATGCCGCCGTCCGGGCCGGAAGCGGCCGATGCAGCCTTCCGGAAGGGTCAGCACATAGGTGACCTCGCTGCCGGTGCAATGCCAGCCGGCCTCGATGCGGCCCTGGCTGACGTCATGATGGGCCGCAACCGGCGAGAGGCCGGGGATCGGCGCGGGATCGACGATCACCTCGGCAAAGCCGGGCGCGCTCGGGTTCGGCGAAATTCCGGCGACGCATTCGAACAGCCACTGGCAGACGGCGCCATAGGCGTAGTGGTTGTAGCTGTTCATGTCGGGTTCGTAGATGGTGCCGTCAGGCGCCATCGAATCCCAGCGCTCCCAGATCGTCGTCGCCCCCTTCGAAACCTGATAGAGCCAGCCCGGCACATTCTCCTGCAGGAAGACCTTTTCGGCGAGATCGTCCATCCCGAGCTTCGTCAGCGCCGGCAAAAGGGCAGGGGTGCCGATGAAGCCGGTGCCGATCCGGTAATCGGCATCGATGACCACCTGCCGGAAATGCCGCCGGGCAGCCTCATGATGTTCCTGTGGGATCAGATTGTGCAGGAAGGCCAGCGCATAGGATGTCTGGTCGTTGTGCGCGAGCCGCCCCGCCGGCGTGATGAACTCGTCGGCGAAAGCCCGCCGGATCTCGCCGGCGCGCCGCTTCATCTCGTCTTCAAGTTTTTGCTCGCCGAGAACGGCGGCGATCCTTGCAAGAAGGTCGGTGGAGATGAAGTGGTAGAGTGTGGCCGCGCAGTCGTCGGCAATCGTCGGACGCGGCTTGCGGTTGTCGCCGACCGGCTGCAACCAGTCGCCGAAAGTAAAGCCGCGGGCGCCCCAATGCGACGGCGGATGCACGATCGGGCCATCCGAAATGGACCAGACGAAATCGACCCAGCGCACCATTGAGGCTAGGCATTCCGCCAGAACCGCCCGGTCGCCGTAATGGGTGTAAAGCACCCAGGGGATCACGACGATCGCATCGCCCCAGCCGGTCGAGCCCGCATAACCCGGGAAATTGGCGGGATGCAGGCGCGTCGGGTCCGGCGAAAAATGCGAGACGGCGCCGTCCTCTCGCTGATCGGCCATCACATCGCGCAGATATTTCCTCAGGAACGACTGGCTGTCGCTCAGCCAGCAGGCGGTTGCAGCAAACACCTGCGCGTCGCCGGTCCAGCCCAGGCGTTCGTCGCGCTGCGGGCAATCTGTGGGCACTTCGACGAAATTGGCGCGCTGCGACCAGATGGTATTCTGGACGAGGCGGTTGACGAGCGGGTTGCCCGAGGTGAACGCGCCGGCCGGTTCCGGCACCGATGAGATCGGGATGGATGCGATTTCAAGAATCTTCGCATTTCCCGTGATCGTCACCCTGGCATAACGGAAGCCGTGGAATGTGAAATGCGGCGCATAGGTCTCGTCGCCGTCGCCGCGCACTGTGTAGAGCGTGTGCGCCGCGGCCGTGCGATAGTTGCGATTGTCGAAATGCCGGTCGGGGCCGAGCACTTCCGAGTGCTCCACCCGCACTTCGGCACCGCCGACGCCGCGGACTGTATATCTGACGTAACCGCCGACGTTCTGGCCGAAATCATAGATCGTTCTGCCGTTGTCGTCGGTCCAGCTTTCGACGGCGGCGAGCGGTTGCAATTCCCGCACTGCTGCCGTCTCATGCGCGACGAGCAGCGCCGTGTTGAACGGCAATCTTTCGGTGCCGTGCGTTTCCGTGGGATTTTCCAGCAGCGCGTCATAGATCTCGCCGAAATAGATCCCCGATTTCAGGATCGGCAGCCTGCCGCTGCGCCAGGTCGTGTCGGTGGAAAGAATGACGCCGCCCGGTCCCACAAGATCCGCAATGGCGCCGATCCTGTCGCCCCAGCAGTTCGGGATCGGCTTGGTGCCCCACATCAGGGGCGACCGGTACCATCCGTCGGCAATCCAGATCTCGATGCGATTGAGGCCCGGCTTGATGAGGCTGGAAACATCGTAGCGCTGATAGGCGATGCGATCGTCGTAATTCGTCCAGCCCGGCGTCAACAGGTCGTCGCCGACGCGCGCGCCATTGATGAAGCAGCGGTAAAGGCCGAGGGCGGAGATGAACAGTTCGACGGGAAGCCCGGCGCCATCATGTTCGAAGCTTTTGGAGACGAAGCTTGCGGCGGTTCCCTGGCCGCCGTCCGACAGGGGCGCGATCATCTCTCCCGACCAGGCGCGCGAAACGAGATTGCCGCTTATGGCTGCCGGCTGAAAGTTCATCAAATCCTCCCGATGAAATGTAGAACGTTCTCCATATAACGTTCTACATTTTCTTCGGAAGCGCAATAGAAATTTCATCGCCAGTCTGCCATGGTGGTTTTGCGGGCGATTAATGACGGCTCGCAGCCGCAAGCCAGAGAGTCCATGTCAGTCGAAGACAAACAGAAGCCGCAACGAAACGATCGCGTGACGATCCGAACAGTGGCAACCCATGCAGGCGTCTCGGTCGCAGCGGTTTCCAAGGTGATGCGAAACGCCTACGGCGTCAGTGAGGCGCTGCGCGCCAAGGTGACGGATGCCATCGAGACGCTCGGCTATCGTCCCTCGCGGGCAGCAAGAGGCCTGCGCGGCCGCAGTTTCACCATCGGCGTGCTGCTGATCGACATCCGCAATCCTTTCCTCCCGGAAGTGATCGCCGGCGTCAACGGGGTACTGGCGCCTTCGCATTATCAGGCGATGATCGGCGTCAGCGATGCGCGCGTGCAGCTGGAGACGTCGTTGATCGAGTCGATGATCGACTACAAGATGGACGGGCTCGTTCTCGTGGCGCCGCGCCTGCCCTCGGAAATCCTCGCCAAGTTCGCGGCCCAGATCCCGATCGTCGCTGTCGGCTACCACGATGCCGGCGCCACGGCCTTCGACACCGTCAATGCCGACGATCAGCGCGGCGCGGAGATCGCGGTGGAAGCGCTGCTTGCCTGCGGCTATCGCGACATCGAAATGCTCAGTCTCGGCGAGCGCGAAGGGCATGCGGTTTCCGTCGTCCGCCAGCGTGAGATCGGGTACCGCCGAGCGATGCAGCGCGGCGGGCTCGGCGCCTCCGCGCCGATCGGCAAAATTCCGATCGCCCCGCTGAAGCGGGAAGCCGCGATGCGAAAATTCCTCGCGAGGAAAGACAGGCCGCGCGCCGTATTCTGCTGGAGCGATCTCGACGCGATCACGCTGCTGAGCCTGGCGATGGAAATGGGCGTGCGCGTGCCCGAGGACCTCGCGGTCATCGGATATGACAATTCGTCGACCGCAGCCCTCGGCCTCGTCAATCTCGCCAGCATCGATCAGTCGGGCAGGGAGCTTGGCCAGATCGCGACCCGGGCCCTCATCTCCAGAATTGAAGGCCGCACCGCGGCCGAGCATATTCTCCAGACACCATCGCTCGTCAGCCGCAACAGTCTGATCGGGTCTGAGGACGCGAGACAAGGCTGATGCCGACCGAGCCGGTCTCCTGAGCGGGCACCATGTCGTGCCCGCTCAAGGCACTGCACCTTAATCCTGAACGCCAGCAGCGCTCCCCGCCTTCAGCTTGACCTCGATGACCGGGACGACGACCTTGGGGCGGCGCAGCGGCAACACGAATGTCAGTTCGTCGTCGCCGACGGGGAACTGGGTGTTCGCCCACAGCGTATTGGCGGACGGGCGCAGCCAGGTGACCTCACTGGCATCGTGCAGGAATTGCGCATATTCGATCTTGCCGGCCAGGGAACCGCTGGTTCAAGATCAAGCTTTCTGGCGTGGTCGATGCCGATATCGGCCGGCTGGCGCGGATCGCCGTCGTGCTGGACCGCCTGCCGGACTATCGGCTGACGGTCGACCGCAACGAACAATTCAGCTCTGCCGAACCGCTTGCCGACCTACTGGCGCGCATCGCGGGGATGCCGCCGCTGGCACGGTTGCGTGCGTGGGGCCATTGCCTTTGTCGAACAGCCGTTCTCGCGCGCGATCACCATGGAAACACCGCTCGGGGCTCTGGCGGCGCAGCTGCCCTTCCTGATCGATGAGAGCGACGATGGCGACGAGGCCTTCGCCCGCGCCCGTGAGCTTGGCCATACCGGCGTCTCCTCGAAAACCTGCAAGGGCGTCTATCGCTCGCTTCTCAAGGCGATCCGCATCAGGACGACAGGCGTGCCGGGCCTGTTCCTCTCCGGCGAAGACCTGACCTGTCAGGTCGGGCTTGCCGTGCAGCAGGATCTGGCGCTGGTTTCGCTGCTCGGCCTCTCCCATGTCGCGCGTAACGGCCATCACTATGTAGCCGGCATGCAGGGTGCGCCGCAGGCGGAGATGGCGCGTTTTGCGGCGGCCCACCCGGATATTTACGAGCAGGGTGCCGAAGGACCGCTGTTGTCGATCCGCGACGGAAGGATCTCTATCGCTTCGCTGGGGGCGATCGGCTACGCCAGCAGCGCCTTGCCCGATTTCGAGGCGATGAAACCGCTGTCGTGAGCGCGCGATAAATCACCCCGTTCCGCCAATTGAAATGTCTTCCGACAGAGCATCACGCTCTTTGCGAAGGCTCTCCGCACGGCCTGGTTCAATCGCTTCGCTCAGAAAATGAGAGAGCAAGACGTAGTTATCTTGCAGGCAAAGTCGAAGAACTTTGGCAATTCTATAGTCGTAAAATATCGAGTGAAACGGACGCGCCCTCCGCGAAATCGCGGCGAGTATGACTTTCCCCTCCGCGAAGCGGCCAAGCAGAATATTTCGAGGTGCCTTGGACACACGACCCTCCGGATTGAGCTGAGGTCGATCTCTAATAGCTGTGCGGATGTCAAGCGCAGTTAAGGAAGTGTAAAGTTTGGTAAAGATTCTCGTGGCGACGTGCGCGCTGCGCTGCGGGCAGTCGATCGAGACGGGGAAACTGCAATCAGGATGAGTGCTCGGACTAGCGTTTCTAGAAGATGCAGGACGCGCAGGCGGCTTGTGGCCGCCTGCGGGGGAATACGTCCCGCGGTCTTGTTCCGGGGGAGGGGAACGCGACCGAAGAGGGTGCCGTCGCCGGCCTTGTGCGGTGGGGCAGCGTCTGCCCAATCACCTGTGGGGCATCATCTCTGAGCTTGTCCCCGTTTCGAAATCTCAGGCTGGAAGGCGATCGCCGCGTGATCGTTGGACGCATGCGGCTTATCCCCGGCGATGTCCTCGGCCAGTCCGATCCGGCGCAGGACCCGTTTGAGGATCTGTTCCAGATCGTCGACGAAAGTGAAGATGACGGGGATGACGATGAGGCTGAGCAGCGTCGACATCACCACGCCGCCGATCACGACGATTGCCATCGGCTGGCGGAAGCTCGAATCACCGCCCATCAGGCTGAGTGCCGCCGGCAGCATGCCCGAGGCCATGGCAATGGTGGTCATGACGATCGGCCGTGCGCGCTTGTGGCAGGCATCCACTAAGGCGTCGAATCTCGACATGCCACGCTGACGCGACATGATCGCATATTCGATGAGCAGGATGGAGTTCTTCGTCACCACGCCCATCAGCATGAGCAGGCCGATGACAACAGGCATGGAGAAGCTCGTTCCGGTCACCACCAGCGGCACCAACGCGCCGCCGAGCGAGAGCGGCAGCGCCATCAGAAGCGTCAGCGGCTGCAGGAAATCGTGGAAGAGCAGCACCATGACCGCATAGATGCAGAACACGCCGATCGCCATCGCCAGCCCGAAACTCTGGAACAGCTCCGAACTGCGCTGAAGTTCGCCCTGGTTGACCACGGTGACGCCCGAGGGCAGATGACGAAGTGCCGGCAGCGCCTGCGCTTCGCGGTTGACGTCGCCGAGGATGCGGCCATTGAGTTCGACGGAAAGGGTAACATTGCGCATCCGGTCGATCCGATCGATCTCCGACGGGCTGCCGCCGATCTTCACATCGGCGATCGATCCGAGATCGACGTTGCCGTTGGTTCCCGCGACCCGCATGTTCTTGATGTCGTCCAGATTGGTACGCGCCTCGGGCGAGAAGCGGACGACGATCGGAATCTGCCGCTGAGGCAGGTTGAGCTTCGGCAGGTCGGCCGAATATTCGCCGTTGGTCGCCACGCGCACGGCCTCGGCGATGGCGCTCGACGTTACTCCGAGGGCGGCGCTGCGCGCAAAGTCGGGCGTGATCTGGATCTCGGGCGCCTGTCTGGCTGCGGTCGATGTCACAGCGCCGATGCCCTGCAGTGAGCGGAGCTGCTCCTCGAGCGCCGTACTGGCGCTGTCGAGGACATTTGCATCGTCGCCAGCCAGCGTGATCTCGAGTTTCGTGCCATTGCCGCCGCCGCCGACCTCCACGCGCACGCCGGGGAGGATGGAAAGCGCCTGCCGGATATCGTTTTCGATTTCCGACTGCTTGCGGTCACGCTCGTCGATGGGCGGCAGCACGGCAACGATCGTCGCCGATCCGACATCGCTCGTGGTGCCGGCGTCGGGACCGCCGCCCGAGGACACCGATCCGACGGCGGAGAAGACATGGGTCACGTCGGGAAGCTTGCCGATGATATCCGCGGCCTTCCTGCTGGTGGCGTCGGTCTGCTCGATGGTGGCGCCCGGCTGCATGGTCAGCGTGATCTGGGTCCGCGCGTCGTCGGACGCGGGCAGGAAGCCCGATTTCAACAGGGGAATGGTCGAAAGCGAGAGCGCCACGATGACGGCGGTGACGGCCACGGTCGTCTTCCTGCGGTGCATGGCGGCCTTCACGATTGATATATAGGCGCGCATGATCCGGCCGTCCTTCTCCTCAGTCGGATGGGCCTTCATGAAATAGGCGGCCATCATCGGCGTAAGCAGGCGAGCGACGACCAGCGAGGCGAGAACGGCGACGGCAGCGGTGATGCCGAACTGGCGGAAGATAAGGCCCGGTATGCCGCTCATGAATGCTGTCGGCAGGAACACCGAAACCAGCGTGAAGGTGGTTGCGATGACGGCAAGCCCGATCTCGTTGGCTGCTTCGAGAGCGGCATCGATCGGCCGCTTGCCCATCTGCAGGTGGCGGGCGATGTTTTCGATCTCGACGATGGCATCGTCGACAAGGATGCCGACCACCAGCGACAGCGCAAGCAGCGTGACGATGTTCAAGCTGAAGTCGGCGAGATACATGACAAGGAAGGTCGGTATGACGGACAAGGGCAGCGCCACGGCCGACAGGATCGTCGCCCGCCAGTCCCGGAGGAAAAGCCAGACGACGATGATCGCCAGGATCGCGCCTTCGTAGAGCATGTGCATCGAGCCATCATAGTTGCCGATGATCGGACCGATCGTGCTGTAAGCCTCGTCGATCTCAACGTTGGAATGCTTGGCGGCGAACTCCCCGATCGCCTTCTCGACATCGGCGGCGACACCGCTGTCGGAAAATCCGTTCGAGCGCTTGATCTCGACCGCGATCACCGGCTTGCCGTCGAGATAGGCCATCGAGGAGCGCTCGGCGAAGCTGTCGCTGATGGATGCGACGTCGTCGAGGCGAACCTGCTGGCCGTTCGCCAGCGGGATTTTCAGCCCCTTCAGCGCCTCGATCGATGGCAGGGCACCGAGCGTGCGCAAGGTCTGGCGGGTGCCGCCGATTTCGCCGAGGCCGCCCGACGTATCCGTCTGCACGGCCTTCAGCTGCGACGATACGGTGGCCGCGGTGACGCCGAGCGACGCCATCGTCGCGGGATCGAGATCCACATGCACCTCGCGGTCGATCCCGCCGATGCGGTTGACTTGCCCGACACCGGGCACCGAAAGCAGTGCCTTGGTCAGATCATTGTCGACGAACCAGGAAAGCTCGGTCTCGTTGAGAGCGGTCGAGCGGACGGCATAGGTGACCAGTGCGGAGCTCTGTACGGTGACCTTGGTGACGCTCGGTGTTTCCATCTGCGCCGGCAGGTCGCCTTTGACGCTGTCGACGGCATTGCGGACTTCGTTCAGGGCCGTTTCGCTGTCTTTTTCCAGCTTGAAGGACACCTTGACCGAAACGGTTCCATCCGTGATCGTCGTGGTGATGTGATCGAGATAGCTGAGCGCGGCAAGACTGTCCTCGATCGTGCGGGCAACCTCGGTTTCCAGCTGCGTCGGCGCCGCGCCGTCGAGCGTCGCGGTGACGTTGATCGTGGGAAGGTCCATATCCGGGAAATTCTGGATCGGCAGCTGTTTGAAGGCCAAGAGCCCGCCGGCTGTCAGCATCACAAACAGCAATATCGCCGGTACGGGGTTACGGATCGACCAGGCTGAGAAGTTCATCAGTTTGTCTCCGCAATCTTCACGAGGTCGTTGTCGGACAGGAACGCGCCGCCCGAGTTCACCACTTTCGCCGAGCGATCGATGCCGGAGACGATTTCCACCTCGCCATTGTTGCGGCGGCCGGTTTCCACTCTGACCTTTCTGACCCGCTGATCCTCACCTGAAGTGAAGAGGTAACTGATGCCATCCCGGAACACGATCGCCGTCTCCGGAACGGTCAGTGCCGGCGAGGTCTGCAACTCGATATTGCCGGTGACATAGAGACCGGTGCGCGGCCGGACATCGGTGGGAAGCGCCACATAGACGATTGCCCGGCTGGTATCGGTGCTGACCGAAGGCCCGACAAGTCTCACCTTGCCGTCGATGACCTGGCCGTACGGTCCGTTGATCCTGACGCTCAAGCCTTCCGAAATGCGCGGGAGGTAGCGTGCTGACACTTCGGCCTGCCATTCGACACGCTGCTGGCGAACCATGCGAAACAACTCGGTGCCGGCGGAGACGACGGCGCCGAGATTGGCGGAACGCGACGTGATCACCCCGTCGTCGACGGCCGTGATTGTCGTCTGCGCAAGCTTGATCTTTTCGGTGTCGAGCGCGGCTTCTTCGGACGCAACACTTGCCGTCGCCGTCTGCTCATCGGCCAGATATTCGACGATCTTCTCGTCGGAAAGCGCGCCGGAAGGTTGCAGCTGTCGCGCCCGGTCGGCATTGGCCTTGGCCTTCGACAGGCTTGCCTTGGCGTTTTCGACCGCCGCCTCCTGCTTGCGGAGATCGGCGAGCACGCTCTCCTGCGAAAGCTGGACGAGCGTCTGTCCCTTGGTGACCACGGAGCCGACGTCGACCAGGACATCGGTTATGCGCAGGCCGCTGGTTTCGGAGGCGATGACCGCTTCCTGCCAGGGCTTCAGCCAGCCGCTCGCGGGAACGGTCTCCGGCCAGTCCCGCTGCGCCGGCGCCGTCAGGGAGACGGTGAGGGCGGGCGCCGCCGCCTGCTCGGCCGCGGCATTGCGCAGGGGGAAGAAAAGCGCGGCCGCAACGAGAGCGGCGGCGCATAGCCTGGATGGTTTTCTCAACGATGCACTCCTTGTGGTCAAAGGCATCGCTGCCTTTTCCCGATCCGCGATCAACTCGATGACGGATTGCGGCTCATGCACGGCAATCCGATCCCGGCTCGCGTCGATGTCATGGCAGGTTAAGTAACGGACCGAACGTTAAGTGCGGTCAAGTTAGTGTTAAGTTGGGTAAAACTTGGCCGCGCGACTGTGCATGTGCTGTATGGCTGCCGGGATTCGAGCATGATGCCGAAAAGTGTGAGCGGTTTTCTCAAGACATCATGCTCTAACTCTTTAATGGAGAACAGGATTCAGATTTTAGGCCGACCGGGCCTAAAATCATCCTGTTCTAATGACGGACGAAGTGAATGAACAAGGTTCTCCTCATCGACGACGATGCCGAGCTGACGACGCTTCTGCAGGAATATCTGATCGAAGAAGGGTATGACGTCGCAACGGATACCGACGGTCGCGCCGCCATTGCCGCTGCCGCCGGCAATACCGTCGATATCATCGTGCTCGACATCATGATGCCTCGGATGAACGGGATCGAAGTTTTGCAGAGAATCCGGAAACTGAGCCAGATTCCCGTACTGATGCTGACCGCAAGAGGCGACGACGTTGATAGGATATCGGGCCTCAATCTCGGTGCCGACGATTATGTGCCGAAGCCATGCTCGCCGGGTGAATTGGCGGCGAGGCTGCGCGCCATCCTGCGCCGCGCGGGGCAGCCGGCAGCCGGCGCATCGACCGACACGATCAGGGCGGGGCAGCTGGTGATTCACTCCGGCAGCAGAAGTGCTGAATGGCGCGGCGAGACTTTGGAGCTGACCGGCACCGAATTCAGCCTGCTCGAAGTCCTCGCCCGCAGCGCCGGTCAGCTGGTGTCGAAGCAGGATATTTCAAAGCGGGCCTTCGGCAAGCCGCTCACGCCGTTCGACCGCCGTATCGACGTCCATATCAGCAGC
Source organism: Rhizobium redzepovicii (assembly GCF_019793435.1). Taxonomy (GTDB): domain Bacteria; phylum Pseudomonadota; class Alphaproteobacteria; order Rhizobiales; family Rhizobiaceae; genus Rhizobium; species Rhizobium redzepovicii. Next base: position 60,712 of record NZ_JAILYH010000009.1, read on the forward strand.
GTTCGCCAGAAGCTCGGCCTGAGGGAAGACGGACAATCCTGGATCCAGTCCGTCCGCGGTCAGGGCTATCAACTTCTCGTGGACTGACCATGCCCCGGCTTTTCTGGAAATTCTTCAGGATCATCTGGCTGACGCTGGCCGCAAGCCTCGCTGTCATCATCCTTATCGTCAAACTGCTTCAGGCGGTTCCCTTCGCAGGTGAGCTGGAACAGGAGCGGCGGGCGCTCGTGCTGAACCTGACGGCAAATATTCTGGTTGAGGACGGCGAAGACGCCGCGGCCCGTTTTGTCAGCACAAGCGAGAAGACTCAGCCACTGGGCCTCAGCCTTGCGAAACCTGCGCAAGCCGATGCCTGCGCCGGGAAGAACACGGTGACCACCCGATCCGTGCTGAAGGATGGCGTGTGCTATCGGCTTTCCGTGTCGGCTCCAGCCAGTTCCATCTTCGACAATCTTGGTCCGTTCATGCCGTGGTTCACCATACTGATCGCCAGCACGATCGCGGCCGGCGCATTGGCGCGATATCTCATTCGCCCCGTCGTGCATCTGCGCGACGGTCTGAGCGCGCTTGCCCATGGCCGCTTCGATTTTCGCATCGGCGACAAGATGGCTGGCCGAAAGGATGAGGTGACGGCACTCGCCTATGATTTTGATGCGAGCGCCGCCCGGCTTCAGGAATTGCAGGATGCGCAGCAGAGGCTGTTCCACGACGTCTCCCACGAACTGCGTTCGCCTTTGTCCCGCCTGCAGGCGGCCGTCGGCGTTCTCAGGCAAAGCCCGGCCAAACTCGGCGCCATGCTCGACCGTATGGACCGGGAAGTCGAACGGCTCGATACGCTGGTCGGCGAGGTTCTGACCCTTGCCAGGCTGACGGCGGGTTCCGGTCGGCCGCTGAAGACGCAGACCCTCGACGTCATCGAGCTGCTGAATGAAATCCTCGGCGACGCGGCATTCGAGGCCCAGGCCCGCGAGGTGACGATCACGACGAGTGTCGACGGCGTCTTCCGGGCCGAGGTCGAAGGCGAACTGATCTACAGGGCGCTCGAAAACGTCGTCCGCAACGCCGTCAAATATACGGCCGAGCATTCGCGCATATCAGTATCCTGCGAGGTAGGGGCCGACCGCCTTACGATCCGCGTTGGGGATCAGGGGCCAGGTGTCGGCCGGGACGAGCTCGAACGCATCTTCCAGCCGTTTTCCCGCGGCAAGGACGCCGTGCCGAGAGGCGGATACGGCCTGGGACTTGCCATCACCCGGCAGGCGATCGAACGTCACGGCGGGCGCGTGCATGCCTCGCTGCCGGAGGCCGGCGGCCTGGCGATCATGCTGGAGCTTCCGAGGCGGCCGATGCCCTATGGTGTGGCCGGCGATGAAAGCTGATTTAGACCGCTCGACGGGCGGTGCCCGATTTTACCTAACTTTACAGTTTCTTAACCGCCATTAACGCTGGTCTCGCTAAGCCTGAACCCACGATCCCGGTTCAGAAGGCTCGCCCGTGAGTACGTCGCTTCGCACAAGACTATCATCCCTCCGCTGCGCCGCATCCGCACTGACGTTTCTGCTGACCGGCTGCGTCAGCGGCCCGGATCATGTTCCTCCGCAAATGCCGCTTCCGGTCAAATTCGAAGAAGGGGGCAACAAGAGCAACGGCAATGTCGTGACGGCCGAGTGGTGGACGGCCTATCGCGACAAGCGGCTCGACGGTCTGGTGGCGCACGGCCTCAGCGAGAACCTCGACGTGCTGCAGGCGCTCGAAAGCATCAACTCGGCTTCGGCCAATGTCACCGTTGCCGGCGCCGGCGGCTTGCCGAGCCTGACTGTCGACGCTTCGCACACATTATCCGGCGAGAAGGGCCGGCTGCGCACGACCGTCGGCACCACGAACACGACGGGTGGCGAGGCCAGCCTCTCCTGGCTGCTCGATTTCTTCGGCCAATATCGTCGCTCCAGGGAGAGCGCAATTGCCTCGTTGGGGGCCGCCTATGCGACCGCAGATAACGCCAAGCTCACTTTTCTGAAAGACCTCGTCGAGAGCTATATCGACGCCCGCTACTACCAGGAGCGCATTGCGCTTTCAAAAGCGAGTTTGAAATCCCGCCAGCAGACTTACGAACTGACGCAGCTGCAGTTGAAAGCCGGTGCCGCCTCCCGCCTCGACGTCGTGCAGGCGGAGGGCCTGGTACAGTCGACAAAATCCGACATTCCCGGCCTGGAAAAGAGCTTCACGGAATCGGCCCATCACATAGCCACCCTCATTGGAATGCCGGCATCCGCGCTGATGGGAGAGCTGCAGAAGAGTGCGGGCCAGCCGGTGTTCCGCGGCGATCTTCGCGCTGGCATTCCGGCCGATCTGATCCGCAACCGTCCCGACATTCGCAAGGCCGAACGCGAACTGGCGGCCGCCGTTGCCGATATCGGTGCAGCCGAAGCCCAGCTCTACCCGTCGATCTCGCTCTCCGGCTCGATCTCCCCGAGTTGGGTCAAATCATCGGGCGCCAAAGGCGCAAGTCTGACCAGCTGGTCCTTCGGACCCTCGCTTAACCTACCGATCTTCGACGGCGGCACGCTGCGCGCCAATGTCGATATCGAAAAATCCGACGCGAAGACCCAGTATCTCGCCTGGAAGGCGGCAGTGCTGAACGGCGTCGAGGAGGTCGAAAACGCTCTGTCGGCCGTTCGCCGCGACACGCAGACGTTGGAGCCGCTGCGCCGGCAGGTGCAGACGGCGCAGGAATCGCTGGCGCTTTCGACCACGAGCTACAAGGACGGCGCCTCGTCGCTACTCGATATCCTGGAGGCGCAGCGTTCGGTCTCCGATGCCGAGGCAAGCCTTGCCGGCACCGTGCAGCAGGTCGCCAAGGACTACGTCGACCTCTACGTCGCTATCGGCGCCGGTTACCTGGAGCCGCAGCAGGTCGCCACCAAACCAGCCGCAAAGTCGGGCTGATCGGCAGAGGCTATTGTCCGGCGCTCTTCAAAAGGCGGAGCGCGAGCTTGAGATGCGGCAGGTCAAGCATGCGCCCGTCAAGCTGGATGACGCCGGCGTCGGGCCTGGCGGCAAAGGCGGCCGCAACTTTCTCTGCCCAGGCGATTTCGGACGCATCCGGCGTGAAGGCGTGGTTGATCGTCTCGATCTGGCTCGGATGGATGGCCATCATGCCGGAAAAACCGTCGCGCCGGCCGCGGCCGGCATAGGCCCTCAGACCGTTGTGATCGCGGAAATCGGGATAGACGGTTTCGATCGCCGGAACGGCGGCGGCTTGCGCTGCAAATAGCATGAGCGAGCGGGCAAGCTCGTAAGGCGGCGTATAACGGCCGTCGGTCCTCCGCGCGGTCGTAGCCCCCATGGCGGCCGGCAGATCCTCGGCCCCCCAGGTCAGCCCGCAGAGGCTGGCCGAAACCTCCCGATAGCTGCCGATCTCGAAGATGGCGGACGGCGTTTCCGTCGCGATCGGCAGGATGGGAATAGCCGATGCGAGGGAGTTTGCGAGCTTCAGCACGGAAGCGGCCCCCTCGGCCTTCGGCAGCATGAGAGCGAAAGGTTGGAGGCCGGTCAGGGCGGCAAGGTCGTCTTCGAATTCAGGCGAGGCGAGGGGATTGATGCGGATCAGGAGAGCGGTTTCGCCGGAATGGTGCAGGGCGAATTCGTGCACGCTCTCGCGTGCCCTCGGCTTATTCGCAAGCGAAACCGAATCCTCCAGATCGAGAATGACGGCATCGGCGCCCGAGGCGAGGGCTTTTTCGAAGCGTTCCGGCCGGTCGCCGGGCACGAAGAGCAGCGAGCGCAGCCTCATGACGGCTTCACCTTCAGCATCGCCGTGCGCAGGCACTGACAGACGATCTCATCGCGCTGGTTGAGGGTGATGTGCCGGAAGGTCACGATGCCGGCGTCGGAGCGGGAGTTGGAGCGGCGCAGCTCCGTCACCTCGGTTTCCACCCGCAACGTATCGCCGATGAAGACCGGTTTCGGCATCGTCACCTTGTCGTAGCCGAGATTGGCGACGAGCGTGCCGAGCGTGGAGTCGCCGACCGAAAGGCCGACGGTGAGCGCAAAGGTGAAGGTGCCGTTGACGACGATCCGGCCGAATTCGGTGCCGGCCGCATATTCGGCATCGAGATGCAGCGGCTGCGGATTGTGGGAGAGCGTCGTAAACAGCAGGTTGTCGGTCTCGGTGACCGTGCGGCGGATGTCGTGGGCGATGCGGTCGCCGATTGCCCATTCGTCGAAATAGCGGCCGGCCATCACTCCTCTCCCTTCATGACGGTGACGACCAGCTGGTTTTCCGAGACCCTGGCGCCGGGGGAAACCTGCAGTTTGCCGACGATGCCGTCGAAGGGCGCCCGCAGCGTATGCTCCATCTTCATCGCTTCGACCGTCAACAGACGGTCCCCCTTGGCGACCGGATCGCCTTCGGCGATATCCACCGAAATGACAAGGCCCGGCATGGGTGAAAGAATGGCGCCGTCGCCCACGCCGTGATTTGCCTCGACCTCCCCCGCATGGGGCAGGCCGATCGACCAGGCATTGCCCGCATCGAAAAGCACCGTCGCCTCGTTCATCTCGACAGCATTCGCCTCGAGGTCGGCGCGGGCACGGCCCCAATGGAGATGACCGTCAATGCGCACGCGCACGCGGCCGTCGTTTGGCCCGGCGATGCGGAAGCCGGTCAGCGTGGACCAGGGGTCGCCATCCATGTCCTTCGAAAGTGCCGTGGCCGCTTTGTCGATGACGGTTTCATCGGGCTCGCTGGCGACGAGGTTTTCGCCGTGGCGGTCGAGGAAGCCGGTATCGATCCGCGCGGCGCGAAAATCCGGATCATTGGCGATGCGGGCGATGAGGCCGGCATTGGATCTGACCGGCCAGACCTCGATGCCGGCACAGGCGGCGGCGAGCTTCGAAAGGGCGGCCTCACGGTTCGGCCCATGCGCGATGATCTTGGCGATCATCGGATCGTAAAAGGCGGTGATCTCATCGCCCTCAACGACGCCGCTGTCGACGCGGGTCGTCATCGGCAGTTTGAGATGGTCGAGCCGGCCGATCGAGGGCAGATATCCAGCGGCGGGGTTTTCGGCATAGAGCCGGGCTTCGAAGGCCCAGCCCTTCATTGTGATCTCTTCCTGGCTTTTCGGCAGCGGCTCGCCGCTTGCGACCGTCAGCTGCCAGAGGACCAGATCTTCGCCCGTGATTGCCTCGGTGACCGGATGTTCCACCTGCAGGCGCGTGTTCATCTCCATGAACCAGATACGGTCGGGATCGAGGCCAGAGGAGGCATCGGCGATGAATTCGATCGTGCCGGCGCCGACATAGTTGACCGCTCTTGCGGCCTTTACCGCCGCCTCGCAGATCGCCGCCCGGGTGGCGGCATCGAGGCCGGGGGCAGGGGCCTCTTCGATGACTTTCTGGTGACGGCGCTGCAGCGAGCAATCGCGTTCGAAGAGGTGGACACAATTTCCAAGCTTGTCGGCGAATACCTGCACCTCGATATGGCGCGGATTGGCGATATAGCGCTCGATCAGAACGCGGTCGTCGCCGAAGGCGGAAGCCGCTTCACGCCCGCAGGAGGCGAGACCTTCGGCGAAATCCTGCGGCCGGTCGATGCGACGCATGCCCTTGCCGCCGCCGCCGGCGACGGCCTTGATCAGCACGGGGTAGCCGATGATATCGGCTTCGGCCGCGAGCCTTGCTTCGCTCTGGTCCGAGCCGAGGTAGCCGGGGGTGACGGGCACGCCCGCCGCCTGCATCAATTGCTTGGCGGCGTCCTTCAGTCCCATGGCGCGGATGGCGGCCGGCGGCGCGCCGACCCAGATCATGCCGGCCTCTTCAACCGCTTCGGCGAATTCGGCATTTTCCGACAGGAACCCGTAACCGGGATGGATGGCGGCAGCACCTGACTTTCGGGCGGCTTCCAGGATGCGCTCCTGTGAGAGATAACTCTCTCGGGCCGGCGGCGGGCCGATGGCGATCGCCTCGTCCGCTTCCCTGACAAAGGGCAGGCCGGCATCGGCCTCGGAATAGACGGCGATGGTGCGGATGCCGAGCATCTTTGCCGTGCGGATTATGCGGCGGGCGATCTCGCCCCGGTTGGCAATGAGGAGACTTTCCATCATACCGCGCCTCACATCCTGAACAGGCCGAAGCGCGGCCCTTTCGGGATCGGCGCATTCAGGCAGGCCGAAAAGGCGAGACCCAGCACATCGCGCGTCTGGCGCGGGTCGATGATGCCGTCGTCCCAGAGACGGGCCGTGGCAAAATAGGGATTGCCCTCCGCCTCGTAGCCGGCGCGGATCGGTGCCTTGAAGGCCTCCTCCTCGGCGGCCGACCAATCCTCACCGCGCGCCTCCATCGCGTCGCGGCGGATGGTGGCGAGCACCGAGGCCGCCTGTTCGCCGCCCATGACGCTGATGCGGCTGTTCGGCCAGGTAAAGAGGAAACGCGGGCGATAGGCGCGGCCGCACATGCCGTAATTGCCGGCCCCGAAGCTGCCGCCGATGATGACGGTGACTTTCGGCACGGTGGCGGTCGCAACGGCCGTCACCAGCTTCGCCCCATCCTTGGCGATGCCGCCGGCCTCATAGCGGCCGCCGACCATGAAGCCGGAGATGTTCTGCAGAAAGAGCAGCGGCACGCGGCGCTGGCAGGCGAGCTCGATGAAGTGGGCGCCCTTCAGCGCGCTTTCGGAAAACAGCACGCCGTTATTGGCGATGACGGCGACCGGCATGCCCCAGATGCGGGCGAAGCCGCAGACGAGCGTGGTGCCGTAGAGCGGCTTGAACTCATGCAGTTCCGAGCCGTCGACGATCCGGCCGATCACCTCGCGCACGTCATAGGGCGAGCGCACATCATCCGGAATGAGGCCGATGAGATCTTCGGGATCGAGTTTCGGCGGGCGCGGCGGCGTGACGTCGATATCGACGGATTTGACGATGTTGAGGCTGGCCGCGATATCGCGAACGAGCAGCAGTGCATGTTCGTCATTCTCTGCGACATGATCGACGACGCCGGAGCGGCGACCATGGGTTTCGGCGCCGCCAAGCTCTTCGGCCGAGATGATCTCGCCGGTCGCGGCCTTCACCAACGGCGGGCCGGCCAGGAAGATCGTGCCCTGATTGCGCACGATGACCGTTTCGTCGGACATGGCGGGCACATAAGCGCCGCCGGCGGTGCAGCTTCCCATGACGCAGGCGATCTGCGGAATGCCTTCGGCCGACATCTGGGCCTGGTTGTAGAAGATCGCGCCGAAATGGTCGCGGTCAGGAAAGACCTCCGCCTGATGCGGAAGATTGGCGCCGCCGCTATCGACCAGATAGAGGCAGGGCAGCCGGTTCTGCATGGCGATCTCCTGCGCCCGCAGATGTTTCTTCACCGTCAGGGGGTAATAGGCGCCGCCCTTCACGGTCGCGTCATTGGCGACGATCATCACCTCACGGCCCGAAACGCGGCCGATGCCTGATATGATGCCGGCGCCCGGCGCCTCGTCGCCATACATGCCGTTGGCAGCCAGCGTGCCGATCTCCAGGAAGGGGCTGCCGGCATCGATGAGCAGCTGGATGCGGTCGCGCGGCAGGAGTTTGCCCTTGCTTGTGTGGCGCTCGCGTGCCGATTGCGATCCGCCCTCACGCGCTTTCGCCGAACGGGCGTGGAGCTCGTCGATCAGGGTTCTGTTCTTGACGGCATTGGCCTTGAAGCTGTCGCTGTCGGGATCGATCGCAGTCGAAATCACCGTCATGACGCAATGAGCTCCCGGCCGATCAGGTAGCGGCGGATCTCGTTGGTGCCGGCGCCGATATCGTAGAGCTTGGCATCGCGCAGGAAGCGTTCGACCGGCCATTCCCTGGTATAACCGGCGCCGCCGAGCGCCTGGATCGCCTCCAGCGAAACCTTCACCGCATTCTCGCTGGCAAAGAGGATCGCGGCGGCGGCGTCGGTGCGTGTCGCCCGGCCGGCGTCGCAGGCCCGGGCGACGGAATAGACATAGGCGCGGGCCGAATTCAGCGCGACATACATGTCGGCGATCTTGGCCTGCATCAGCTGGAAATCGCCGATCGGTTTGCCGAACTGCTTGCGATCGCGCACATAGGGCAGCACGACATCGAGGCAGGCCTGCATGATGCCGAGTGGACCGCCGGCAAGCACGGCGCGCTCGTAGTCGAGGCCGGACATCAGGATCTTCACGCCTTCTCCCTCCCGGCCCATCAGCGCCTCGGCCGGCACCTCGCAATCCTGGAACACCAGTTCGGCCGTGTCGCTGCCGCGCATGCCGAGCTTGGAAAGTTTTTTCGAGACGCTGAAACCAGGCAGGCCTTTTTCGATAATGAGGGCGGAAATGCCTTTCGGACCAGCCGCCGGATCGGTCTTGGCATACACGACGAGCACGTCGGCATGCGGCGCATTGGTGATCCAGAACTTGGTGCCGTTCAGGATATAGCGGTCGCCCTTTTTCTCGGCCCGTAGGCGCATCGAGACGACATCGGAACCGGCGCCAGCCTCCGACATCGCGAGCGAGCCGACATGTTCGCCCGAGATCAGCTTCGGCAGATGGCGGTGTTTCTGTTCCGGCGAGGCCCAGCGGCGGATCTGGTTGACGCAGAGATTGGAATGGGCGCCGTAACTCAAGCCCACCGAGGCCGAGGCGCGGGAAATCTCTTCCATGGCGACGACATGATCGAGATAACCAAGACCGGCGCCGCCGAATTCCTCTTCGACGGTGATTCCATGCAGGCCGAGCGCGCCCATCTCAGGCCAAAGCTGGCGCGGAAACGTGTTGCTTTCGTCGATCTCCGCAGCCAGCGGAGCAATATGATCGGCCGCAAACCGCGCCGTCGTTTCACGGATCGCGTCCGCGGTGTCGCCGAGCGAAAAATCAAACATGGCACTCCTCCCGCTGAAATATGTAGCGCGGGTTGCGGAAGGTTCAAAGTGTCCTTGATTGCAATGGCTCATCCAATTGCGAGAGAGCTTCCTCCCGGCGAAAGACCTCGGGGCTCTTGCCCATCCATTTCCGAAAGGCTCGGAAGAAGGCGCTCGGCTCGGAATAGCCGAGCTGCACGGCAATCTCACCGATGGACATCGAAGTGTTCAGCAGCAGTTCGACGGCGAGATCCCGGCGGATGTCGTCCTTGATGGCGGCATAGCTTTGTCCCTCGTCGTGCAGACGGTGGCGTAGCGTGGAGGGCGGCATTCGCATATCGGCGGCAAGCTCGGTAAAGCGCGACCAGGCAGCCGGCGTGGCCAGATTCAGGCGGCGGCGGACGGCGGCGGCGATACCGGCATCATAGCGATAGCGCACCAGAATATTGGCGGGCGCGCCGCGCAGGAACTGTTTGAGCGCCTGTTCGCTGCGCGCCACCGGCAGGTCGAGCAAGGCGCTGTCGAAGCCGAGCCGGCTGATGGTTTGCGAGAAACGCACTGGCGCGCCGAAGAAGAGCCGATAGTCGGCGCCTTGTTTGGGCTCCGCGCAGCGGAAATCGACGAGCCGGATCGGAATGCGCCGGCCGACCAGCCAGCAGGTGATGCCGTGCAGGATGATCCAATAGGTGCGATAGGCGAAGGCTGAACGCGGGCCGCCGGCATCCGTGAGCTCGACCTCGGCCAGACCGTCGCGGATGACGAGCCGTCCCCTGGGATCGTCGAGCACGACATCGAGGAAGCGCAGCGCCCGGCGCAGCGCGTGACCCAGCGTCGGCGCATGCAGCACAGAGTGGCAGAGCAGCGTGAAGCTGCCGCCGCGCATCGGTCGGCCACCCATGCCGAAGAATTCGTCGTCGAGCTCGGCGGCGATCGCCAGCCAGAGCGCGCCATATGTTTCGGCCGACACCGGTTGATCGACCAGCGGCGGCAGTCCCACACGCGCAAGAATAGGCTCTGTCGGCTTATCCAGCCGCCGCAGGCTGTCGAGGGCCTCCTCGACAAAGGCTGGTGCAATCATGCGTCGCTCGATTTCGGCCATCGCGCCCTCTATGGCAAAACTGTCCGAAATAATGGAGCAGTTCTGTCATCGCTTGCAATAGGTCGACGGAATAGAATCCTGACATTCGGCTGAGCCTGGAGGAGGCGTGGCCGGCAGGAGGAACAGGTCCATGCTGATCCGAGGTGCAAGTTTCATCGTGACCGGCGGCGGCTCCGGCCTCGGCGCGGCAACAGTGCGCATGCTTGTGGAGGCGGGCGGGCGGGTGACGATCGCCGATCTCAACTCGGAAGCCGGACAGGAAATCGTCCGGGAATGTGGAAGCGATGCCCGTTTCGTCAGGGCCGACGTGACCGATGGCGAGGAAGGGGCGGCGGCGGTTGCCGCTGCCGTCGAAGCCTTCGGCGGCTTGCGCGGATTGGTGAATTGCGCAGGCGTCGCTCCGGCCGAAAAGGTGATCGGCCGCGACGGGCCGCACCGGCTGGAGAGTTTTGCCCGCACGGTGAGCATCAATCTCATTGGCACATTCAACATGATCCGGCTGGCAGCGGCGGCGATCCAGACTACCGAGCCGGATGCGGAAGGCGAACGTGGCGTCATCGTCAATACGGCCTCGGTTGCCGCCTTCGACGGCCAGATCGGCCAGGCAGCTTACGCCGCCTCCAAGGGCGGGGTGGCGGCCATGACCTTGCCGATCGCCCGCGAGCTTGCTCGTCACGGCATTCGCGTGGTGTCGATCGCACCCGGCATTTTCGAGACGCCGATGATGGCTGATATGCCGGCCGAGGTTCAGGCGGCGCTCGGTAAGAGCGTGCCCTTTCCACCGCGGCTCGGTCGGCCGGCGGAATTTGCCGGGCTGGTACGCCATATCTTGGAAAACAACATGCTGAACGGCGAGGTCATCCGCCTCGATGGCGCATTGCGGATGGGCGCGCGGTGAACGCTTCGCCCCAAGGAGGAAAGATGGTTTTGCAGGATCCCATCGTCATCATCGGTGCAGCGCGCACCCCGATCGGCAGCTTTCAGGGAGAGCTGAAAGAGGCGACAGCGCCGGAGCTCGGAGCGACGGCGATCCGCGCAGCAATTGAGCGCAGCCGCGTCGGGGCCGAGGGGATCGAGGAGGTCGTCTTCGGCTGCGTGCTGCCGGCGGGGCAGGGGCAGGCGCCGGCGCGCCAGGCGGCGATCCATGCCGGTCTGCCCTTCGCGACTGCGGCGAGCACCGTCAACAAGATGTGCGGCTCAGGCATGAAGGCGGTGATGATGGCGCATGACCTGATTGCCGCCGGCAGCGCCTCAGCGGCGATTGCAGGCGGCATGGAAAGCATGACGAATGCGCCCTATCTTCTTGACAAGGCCCGTGGCGGCTACAGGCTCGGCCATGGGCGTGTCGTGGATCACATGTTCCTCGACGGGCTGGAGGATGCTTATGACAAGGGGCGCTTGATGGGCAGCTTCGCGGAGGATTGCGCCGAGGCCTATCAGTTCACGCGCGAGGCGCAGGACAGCTACGCCATCGCCTCTCTGACGCGGGCGCAGAAGGCGATCGCGGACGGATGTTTCGAAAGCGAGATCGTGCCGGTCACGGTGAAATCGGGCAAATCAGAGCAGGTGGCGAACCGCGACGAACAGCCGGGAAAGGCCAGGCTCGACAAGATCCCGTCGCTGAAACCGGCTTTCCGCGACGGCGGCACGGTGACCGCGGCGAATTCCAGCTCGATCTCCGATGGCGCGGCAGCCCTGGTACTGATGCGCCGCTCCGAGGCGGCGCGGCGCGGCCTGACGCCGCTCGCCACGATCCTCGGCCACGCCACGCATTCGCAGGCACCCAATCTTTTCGCCACCGCGCCGATCGGCGCGCTGCAGAAGCTCTCCGACCGGACCGGCCTGGCGCTTTCCGACGTCGATCTCTTCGAAATCAACGAGGCTTTCGCCGTCGTCGCCATGGCGGCGATGCGCGATCTCGACCTGCCGCATGAAAAGGTCAACGTGCATGGCGGCGCCTGCGCGCTCGGCCATCCGATCGGCGCATCGGGGGCTCGGATTTTGGTGACACTGCTTTCGGCGCTGCAGCGATACGGACTAAAGCGCGGCATGGCCGCGCTCTGCATCGGCGGCGGCGAGGCGACGGCTGTCGCCATCGAGCGGCACTAGCGGGGGCGAGCAGATGATCCTTTCCAACCTCCAACAGCAGATCACAGATCTCGCCCGTGATTTTGCCCGCGACCGGCTGGCGCCGGGAGCCGCTAAACGCGACCGGGAGCATCTGTTCCCGCGCGAGGAACTGAAGGAGATGGGCGAACTCGGCCTGCTCGGCATGCTGGTGCCGGAGGCCTATGGCGGCTCGGATACGGGCGTCGTTGCCTATGCCGCGGCACTCGAGGAGATTGCCGCCGGCGATGGACCTTGTTCGACGATCATGAGCGTGCACAGCTCCGTCGGCTGCGTGCCGATCCTGAAATTCGGCACCGAGGAGCAGCGGCAGCGCTTCCTGCCGAAACTGGCAAGCGGCGAATGGATCGGCGGTTTTGCGCTGACCGAGCCGCAGGCCGGTTCCGACGCCTCCAACCTGAAGACCCAGGCGCGGCGTGACGGCGATCATTATGTGCTCGACGGTGCCAAGCAGTTCATTACCTCGGGAAAAAACGGCAATGTCATCATCGTCTTTGCCGTCACCGATCCCGATGCCGGCAAGAAGGGCATCACCGCCTTCGTCGTGCCGACGGAGACGCCGGGCTACGAGGTGATCCGCGTCGAGGAAAAGCTCGGTCTACATTCCACCGATACCTGTCAGATCGCCTTCAACGCCATGCGCATTCCTGCAGAATTGAGGCTCGGGGCGGAAGGCGAGGGCTATCGCATCGCGCTCGCCAATCTCGAGGGCGGGCGGATCGGCATTGCAGCGCAGGCGGTCGGCATGGCGCGGGCGGCCTTCGAGGCGGCGCGCGATTACGCTAGGGAACGCACGGCCTTCGGCAAGCCGATTTTCGAGCACCAGGCCGTCGCCTTCCGCCTTGCCGATATGGCGGTCCGCATCGAGGCGGCGCGCCAGCTGGTCTTTCACGCGGCCGCGTTGAGGGAGGCCGAAATGCCCTGCCTGTCGGAAGCCTCGATGGCGAAACTCTTTGCCTCGGAGATGGCCGAGCGCGTCTGCTCCGACGCAATCCAGATCCATGGAGGCTACGGCTACATGGCCGATTATCCGGTCGAGCGCATCTACCGTGATGTGCGCATCTGCCAGATCTATGAGGGAACGAGCGACGTGCAGCGCATGGTAATCGCCCGCAATCTATAAGAACCATACCGGCCTTGCCCCCCGGGAGAGGGGCGTGGCCGGCAAAGGGAGGAAAGAAAAAGCATGGTGGATTCCGGTCGTTTGAGCCTGCACGTCCCCGAACCCGCCGTCCGTCCGGGCGGCCAGCCCGATTTTTCCAACGTCAAGATCGCCAAGGCCGGCTCCGTGCCGCGGCCGGAGGTGGATGTCGCCTCGGAGGAAATCCGCGACCTCGCCTATTCGATCATCCGCGTGCTGAACCGCGACGGCGAGGCGGTCGGTCCCTGGGCGGGGTCGCTCTCCGACGAGGAATTGCTGACCGGGCTACGCAACATGATGAAGCTGCGCGCCTTCGACGCCCGCATGCTGATGGCGCAGCGCCAGGGCAAGACATCTTTCTATATGCAGCATCTCGGTGAAGAGGCCGTCAGCTGTGCCTTCCGCAAAGCGCTCAACAAGGGAGATATGAACTTCCCGACCTATCGCCAGGCAGGTCTGCTGATCGCCGATGATTATCCGATGGTCGAGATGATGAACCAGATCTACTCGAACGAGAGTGACCCGCTGCGCGGCCGGCAGCTGCCGATCATGTATTCTTCCAAGGAGCATGGCTTCTTCACCATCTCGGGCAATCTCGCCACCCAATATGTCCAGGCTGTCGGCTGGGCGATGGCCTCGGCGATCAAGAACGACAGCCGCATTGCCGCCGCCTGGATCGGTGACGGATCGACGGCGGAATCGGATTTCCACTCGGCGCTCGTCTTCGCCTCGACCTACAAGGCGCCCGTCATCCTCAACATCGTCAACAATCAATGGGCGATCTCCACCTTCCAGGGCATCGCCCGCGGCGGCTCCGGCACATTCGCTGCCCGCGGCCTTGGCTTCGGCATTCCGGCGCTGCGTGTCGACGGAAACGACTATCTCGCCGTCCATGCCGTCGCCCGCTGGGCGGCGGATCGCGCGCGGCGCAATCTCGGCCCGACGCTGATCGAATATGTGACCTACCGTGTCGGCGCGCATTCGACCTCCGACGATCCGAGCGCCTATCGGCCGAAGACGGAATCGGAGGCCTGGCCGCTCGGCGATCCGGTGCTGCGACTGAAGAAACATCTGATCGTCAAGGGCGCATGGTCGGAAGAGCGGCATGTGCAGGCAGAAGCCGAAATTATGGACGAGGTGATCGAGGCGCAGCGCCAAGCGGAGGCTCATGGTACGCTGCATGCCGGCGGCAGGCCTTCGGTGCGCGATATTTTCGAGGGCGTCTATGCCGAGATGCCGCCGCATATCCGCCGTCAGCGGCAGAAGGCGGGGTACTGACATGACCAGGATGACGATGATCGAGGCGGTGCGCAGCGCCATGGACGTCTCGATGGCCAAGGACGACAATGTCGTGGTTTTCGGCGAGGATGTCGGCTATTTCGGCGGCGTTTTCCGTTCCACGCAGGGCCTGCAGGCAAAATACGGCCGGACGCGCTGCTTCGACACGCCGATCAGCGAATCCGGCATCGTCGGCACGGCGATCGGCATGGCGGCCTATGGGCTGAAGCCCTGTGTCGAAATCCAGTTCGCCGATTACATGTATCCCGCCTATGACCAGCTGACGCAGGAAGCCGCGCGCATCCGCTACCGCTCCAACGGCGATTTCACCTGCCCGATCGTCGTGCGTATGCCGACAGGCGGTGGCATCTTCGGCGGCCAGACGCACAGCCAGAGTCCGGAAGCGCTCTTCACCCATGTCTGCGGGCTGAAAGTGATCGTGCCGTCGAACCCCTATGACGCCAAAGGCCTGCTGATCGCCGCGATTGAGGATCCCGATCCGGTTATGTTCCTGGAGCCGAAGCGGCTTTATAACGGCCCTTTCGACGGTCATCACGAGCGGCCGGTGACGCCCTGGTCGAAACACGACCTCGGAGAGGTGCCCGACGGCCATTACACCATCCCGATCGGCAAAGCCGAAGTACGGCGCGTGGGATCGGCGGTGACTGTAGTCGCCTACGGCACGATGGTGCATGTGGCACTTGCCGCCGCCGAAGATGCCGGCATCGACGCCGAGGTGATCGATCTTAGAAGCCTGCTGCCGCTCGATCTCGATACGATCGTCAAATCGGTCACCAAGACCGGGCGCTGCGTCGTCGTGCATGAGGCGACCCTGACGTCGGGCTTCGGCGCCGAAGTCGTGGCGCTGGTGCAGGAGCATTGCTTCTATCATCTCGAAGCGCCTGTTGTGCGCGTCGCCGGCTGGGACACGCCCTATCCGCATGCGCAGGAGTGGGATTATTTCCCCGGTCCCGGCCGGGTTGGGCGGGCGCTTGCCGAAGTCATGGAGGCCTGAGCCATGGGCGAATTCATCATCAAGATGCCGGATGTCGGGGAAGGGGTCGCCGAGGCCGAACTTGTAGAGTGGCACGTGAAGGCAGGAGATCCGGTCCGCGAAGACATGGTGATCGCCGCCGTCATGACCGACAAGGCCACAGTCGAAATTCCCTCACCCGTCAGCGGCACCGTCATCTGGCTCGCTGGTGAGATCGGAGACCGTATCGCGGTCAAGGCGCCGCTGGTGCGGATCGAGACAGCCGGCGAGGCCGACGAGGCTCAGCCCGTGCAAATCTCGCAGGCGCGTTTTGCAGAAACGACGAAAGTCGAGATTGCGAAGCCTGCCCCTGCGGCGCCTGCCCCTGCGGCTGCACCGGTTGAAAAGCCGCTTGCCGCGCCCTCCGTCCGGCTCCTCGCCAGGGAAGGCGGGGTCGATCTCCGGCAAGTGCAGGGCACGGGGCCTGCCGGTCGCATCCTGCGCGAGGATGTCGAGCAGTTTCTGTCTCAGGGAGCAGCGCCCGCAACGGTAAAGAATGGTCTCGCCAGAAAGACGGCGACCGAGGAGATCAAGCTGACCGGCCTGCGCCGCCGCATCGCCGAGAAGATGGTGCTGTCCACCTCGCGCATTCCCCACATCACCTATGTGGAGGAAGTCGACATGACCGCGCTCGAAGAATTGCGCGCCACCATGAACAGCGAGCACCGCGAAGCGCACCCGAAATTGACGGTCCTGCCCTTCCTGATGCGGGCGCTGGTCAAGGCGATTTCCGAGCAGCCCGAGGTCAACGCCACCTTCGACGACGATGCCGGCATCATCACGCGCCATGGCGCCGTGCATATCGGCATCGCCACCCAGACGCCCGCGGGTCTGACCGTGCCGGTGGTGCGGCACGCAGAAGCGCGCAGCATCTGGGATTGCGCCGCCGAAATGAACCGGCTGGCGGAGGCGGCGCGGACGGGGACCGCGACGCGCGACGAACTTTCCGGCTCGACCATCACCATCAGCTCTCTGGGCGCTCTCGGCGGCATCGTCTCGACGCCTGTTATCAATCATCCCGAAGTGGCGATCATCGGCGTCAACAAGATCGCCACGCGTCCGGTCTGGGACGGAACGCAATTCGTGCCGCGCAAGATGATGAACCTCTCCTCGAGCTTCGACCATCGCATTATCGACGGCTGGGATGCGGCGACCTTCGTGCAGCGCGTCCGTACGCTTCTCGAAACCCCGGCGCTCATTTTCATCGAAGGCTGATCCATGAAAGAGATTGTCTGCAAGCTCCTCGTTATCGGCGCCGGCCCGGGCGGTTATGTCTGCGCCATCCGCGCCGGGCAGCTCGGTGTCGATACGGTGATCGTCGAAGCCGGAAAGCCGGGAGGCACCTGCCTGACGGTCGGCTGCATTCCCTCCAAGGCGCTGATCCATGCCGCCGAGGAATTCGCCGCCACGCAAAGGATGCTTGCCGGCAAGAACCCGATGGGCATCCGTGTCGAAGGCGCCTCGATCGATCTTGGCAGGACGGTCGCTTGGAAGGACGGCATTGTCGGCCGGCTGACGAACGGGGTTTCGGGCCTCTTGCAGAAGGCGCGGGTCAAGATCGTTCACGGCCGGGCCCACTTCCGTGACGGCAAGACGGTGGAGGTCGAGACGGAAACTGGCCAGCAGATCATCCGCGCCGAGACCGTGGTGATCGCCACCGGCTCCGACCCGGTGGAGCTTTCCAACCTGCCATTCGGCGGCCGCGTCATTTCCTCGACGGAGGCGCTGTCGCTAACGGAGCTGCCGAAAAAGCTGGTCGTGGTCGGCGGCGGTTATATCGGCCTGGAGCTCGGAATGGCCTTCGCCAAGATGAGATCGGAAGTGACGGTCGTCGAGGCGACGCCGCAGGTGCTGCCGCTCTACGATGCCGAACTCGTGCGGCCTGTCATGCGCAAGCTTACCGAAAGCGACATCCGGGTGCTGACAGGCGCGAAGGCGATGGGCCTTGCTGACAACGGTGAGGCGTTGCTTGTCGAAACCTCCGATGGCCGGCGAGAAAGCCTGTCGGCCGACCGCATTCTCGTGACCGTCGGTCGCCGCCCGCGGACGGCGGGATCCGGTCTCGAGGAGCTCGATCTCGATCGCGCCGGTCCCTATCTCAGGATCGATGATCGCTGCCGCACCTCGATGCGCGGCATCTATGCGATCGGCGACGTGACCGGCGAACCGATGCTGGCCCACCGGGCCATGGCGCAAGGCGAGATGGTGGCGGAGATCATCGCCGGCAAGAAGCGCGCCTGGGACAAGCGCTGCATCCCCGCCATCTGCTTTACCGATCCCGAGATCGTCAGCGCCGGTCTCTCGCCGGCCGAAGCGCAAGCGCAAGGCTATGAAATCCGCACCGGCCAGTTTCCGTTCAGCGCCAACGGCCGGGCGATGACCATGGTATCGGAAGAGGGCTTCGTGCGCGTCGTCGCCCGCGCCGACACGAACCTCGTTCTCGGCATCCAGGCGGTGGGGGCAGGCGTCTCCGAGCTCTCGGCGGCTTTTGCGCTGGCGATCGAGATGGGCGCGCGCCTGGAAGACATCGCCGGCACGATCCACGCGCATCCGACCCGCAGCGAAGCGGTCATGGAGGCGGCGCTGAAAGCGTTGGGAAGCGCCCTGCATATCTGAGGCGAAGCCCGATCCGGATTCTGACGATCCTGGAAATTGGGATATTAAATCAAAATTATAACGATAAATCGGCAGTCCGTCAGGAGGGAAATCTGATATATTCAATTATAAATTGTAAATCTTGCATAAGCTGAATTATGGAACTAACGAATCCCGCTCATTTGAAATCGGAGCATGCTTTCTTCGGCATCTTTGACACAGTTTGTCCCTGATACCGCCTTTCGCTGCAATGCGGGACGCAAGACCTCCGAGCGCCTTCAGCGGCATTCAAGCCGGGGCGATCGAGAGCCGGCGTCTCAGGCCGCTGCCGAATATATTTCGAGATTCCGCCTCAGGAGATCAAGCAGCGCGTCTCGTTCGGGATCACGGACTGCTTTCATCCAGGCGACAGCTAGCGGCAGTTTCGGCGTCGTCTGCCCTGCTCCCTCCTGCACCGGCAGAAAGCGAACGCCGGCAGAGGCGAGAGAGGATGTCCACCGCGGGACGATGGCGAGGCCGAGGCCGGCGGCGACCATGCTGACGATGGTTTGCTTTTCATCGGCGACCTGGGCGATATCAGGGTGCAGGCCGGCTGCGGCAAACAGGTTCATCGTCAAATCGTAGCTGTGGGGCCGGGATCGCCTGTCCGGTACGATCAGCGGCGCATTCGCCAGATCGAGGACGGAGACGTTCTTATGGTCAGCGAGTTCATGAGAGGCCGGGACTGCGACGACGGTCGTCTCGGAAAACAGATCCTCGACCGCAAGATGACGGCTCATTCCCGGACGCGGCCTGATAAAAGCCAGATCCAACCCGCCGGCCAGCAGTTTGGGCACGAGCCGAATGGATTTGCCCTCCATCAGCTGGATTTTGACATCGGGGGCGATGGCTCGAAAGTCGTGGATCAGTGTCGGAAGGAGGCCGGCGGCGGCGCTATCGATCGCGCCGATCCGAAGGATGCGGCTGCGCCGGTGATGCCTGGCACGAAATTTTTGACCGAGTTCATCGAGCCGGGCGAGAAGCGGCCTGACCTCTTCCAGCAGCGCTACTCCATCCTCGGTCAACGAGACGCTCCGGGTCGTGCGGCTCAGCAACTGACTTCCGACCGACTCTTCCAGCAGGCGCACATGGCGCCCGAGCGATCCCGGAAGCAACCCGATCCTTTGCGCCGCCCTTCCAAAATGAAGCTCCTCGGCAACGGCAACGAAGCACCTCAACTGCTCCAGCTCCACAGGCAGCCTCCTATTATATCCATAATTTATATAATTCTTTCATCGTTGAGTAAACCGAGAGCTCGGCACTAGGCTTAAGGTAGAACGCGTAGGCCGCATCGGGTGGACTGGCGCGGAAGAGGTTGCCGGAGCAAATCAATGCGTGAATATTCTATCGCCGCTATTCCTGCGGACGGGATCGGGCCCGAAGTCATTGCCGCCGGGCGAACGGTGCTCGCAAGTCTGGAAAAACGTCTCGGCGATGTGAGATTTGCCATCGAACACTTCGACTGGGGCTCCGACTACTACAAAAGACATGGCGTAATGATGCCTTCCGACGGGCTTGAACGGCTGAAGAAATTCGACGCGATCTATTTCGGCGCCGTCGGCGCGCCGGATGTTCCCGATCATATCACCCTCTGGGGGCTCAGACTGCCGATCTGCCAGGGCTTTGATCAATATGCCAATGTGCGGCCGACCAAGATCCTTCCGGGCATTACTCCTCCGCTGTGCAACTGCGGCGTCGGCGATCTCGATTGGGTGATCGTCCGCGAGAATTCCGAAGGAGAATATTCCGGCCATGGCGGCCGCGCCCATCGCGGCATGCCAGAGGAAGTCGGAACAGAGGTTGCCATCTTCACCCGCGTCGGCGTCACCCGCATCATGCGTTACGCCTTTAAGCTGGCGCAGGCGCGGCCGCGCAAATTGCTGACGGTCGTGACGAAATCGAATGCCCAACGGCACGGCATGGTCATGTGGGACGAGATCGCCGCCGAGGTGGCCGCAGAATTCCCTGATGTCACCTGTGACAAGATGCTGGTCGACGCCATGACGGTGCGGATGACGCTGAAACCGCAGAGCCTCGACACGATCGTCGCGACCAACCTGCATGCCGACATCCTCTCCGACCTTGCCGGCGCGCTCGCCGGCAGCATCGGAGTCGCGCCCACCGCGAATATCGACCCGCAGCGCCGGTTTCCCTCGATGTTCGAACCGATCCATGGTTCGGCCTTCGACATTGCCGGCAAGGGCATCGCCAACCCCATCGCAACCATCTGGACCGCCGCGCAGATGCTCGACCATCTCGGCGAGCAGGAGGCTTCGGCCCGTCTCATGCGCGCCTTCGAAGCGGTGACAGGCGCGGGTATCCTCACCCCCGACGTCGGCGGTACTGCCACGACCAAAGAGGTTACCGATGCGGTTTGCGACGCGATCCATTCCTCCAATGTTTAGAACAGGGCTGCGTGAAGTCACGCACCATCGCCTCGCCGGCGGACAGCATAAAATGCTGTCGCAGGCCAGGACGTATACTATTCGTCCCGCCAGGAGCCCAAGAAACGCGATCGACTCGCGCTTTCGATGTGGTAGTGTTGGCAGAGTAGCGGCATAATATGCTGCGGCGCTGGCAGGTTCGACAGGCGGAGTGAAGCGATGAAACTCGACCGGATCGATATAAAAATTCTGCATGAGTTGCAGAAGAATGGCCGCGTCACCAATGTCGAGCTCGCCGAGCTCGTCAACCTGTCGCCGAGCCCCTGCCTGATGCGGGTGAAGAAGCTGCAGTCTGAAGGTTATATCGAGGGTTATTCCGCGCAGATCAACGTCGCCAAACTCGGCCAGACGCTGACGGTGTTCACGGAGATCACCCTGAAAAACCACCGGCAGATCGATTTCGCCCGGTTTTTGACAACGGTCGAGAAGATCGACCAGGTGATCGAATGCCATCTGGTCTCCGGCGGCTATGACTATCTCTTGAAATTCGTGACGGCCGGGATCGGCGAATACCAGACGATCATGGAGCGACTCTCCGATATGGAGATCGGCATCGACAAGTATTTCAGCTTCGTCGTCCTGAAATCGCCCATCGTCAAATCGCACATGCCGTTGACGAGCCTGTTTCCGCTTTAGTTCGATCGTCGGCCCGGCCGCGGCGGCAACAAGGTGGGAATGCGCGTGGCATCGCCCTTGTTATAGCATTGCTATGAAACCGCAGCGGGCCGCGGTCAGCCCTTCAGGGTCGCGCGGATATCGGGGTCGGTCAGGGTGTCATCAAGCGTTTTGTGCGTGCGCTCGATGATGGCGTCGATATCGGCGTCGGTGCAGCAGAGCGGCGGCGCATAACCCAGCACGCCGTTGGCGAAGGCACGGATGACCAGGCCGTTTTCCCAGGCGCGGTCGAAGACCCGGCGCGCCGGATCGGCGGTCGACGGCAACGGCGTCTTTTTTTCCTTGTCGACCACCAGTTCGATGGCGGCCAGCATGCCACGGCCGCGCACGTCGCCGACAAGCGGATGGTCCTTGAGGCTTTCAAGCCCTTGCATCAGCCGTGCACCGGCTTTCCGGCCGTTCTCCAGGAGGCCGGTTTCGTAAAGGTTCAGCACTTCGAGACCGACGGCTGCGCTGACGGGATGGGCCGAATAGGTATAACCGTGACCGACGGCTGCGCCTCCGGCGCCATCCGCGATGGCCTGGTAGACATGATCGGCCATGAAAACCGCGCCCATCGGCACATAGCCCGAGGTCAGACCCTTTGCGGTGGTGATGAAATCAGGAACGATCCCGTCGTCCTCGCATGCAAAGAGCGGGCCGGTGCGGCCGAAAGCGGTGATGACTTCGTCGGCGACAAAGAGGATTCCGAGTTCGCCGCAGAGCGCCCGCATCGCCTTCATCCAGCCCTTCGGCGGCACCAGTACACCGCCCGACCCCTGAATGGGTTCGGCATAAAACGCGGCGACGCGTTCGGGGCCGACCTCTTCAACCTTGCGGCGCAGTGCCGCGAGCGAGGCGTTGATGATCGCCTGCGAATCCTCACCTACCGGGTTGCGGTAGGCGTAGTGCGAGGGGATTTTATGCTGCCAGTCGAAGGGAATGCCGAAGCCGGCGTGGAACAGAGGAAGCGCCGTCAGTCCTGCCCCGACAGTCGATGAACCGTGATAGCCTTGCTCGATGGAGATGAACTGGTCGCGTTGCGGCTGGCCGCGGGCGATCCAGTAATAGCGGATGAACCGGATCGTGCTGTCGACGGCATCGGATCCGCCCAAGGTAAAGTAAACATGATTGAGATCGCCCGGCGCCCGTTCGGCCAATGCCGCGGCAAGCCGGATCGCCGGTTCCGAACCGAGACCGAAATAAGTGGTGGCATAGGGCAGTTCGCGCATCTGCCGCGCCGCCGCCTCGACGATCGATTCATGACCGTAACCGGCATTGACGCACCACAGGCCGGCAAAGCCGTCGACCAACTGCTTGCCCGAAGCATCGGTCACCGTCGCCCCTTTTGCCGAAGCGAGCACACGCACACCGAGCTTTTCATGGTTGCGGTAGGAGGCGACGGGGTGGACGAGATGGGCGCGGTCGAGTTCGACAAGGGAATTGCTGTACATAATGCTCTCCGGATCAGCCGAGTGCCTGGTTGGCGAGGGCGAAGATGGTGGCGACGGAATCGACGGCTGGGATCGATGGCTTCATCATGGCGATGCCGCCGCCGACATGGGCGAAGCCTTGTTCGGCCAGCCAGCCGGACAGGCCGGCGGCAGTCGTGGTATCGACCCTGAGGAACCCGCCGGGGCGCCGTGCGATGAAATGCGTGACGAGCGCCTTGGCGTCATCCACGTTGCCCGCAATGACGGGGCCGATGACCTCGCCCCGGCCGAAGCTGCGAAGGACCGCAAAACCGCTGACGCGTCCATTGCGGCGGCGTACCACGGCGAGTTCACCGACCTTGGCGAGATATGCGATCAGATCGGCGCGATCGGCGCCGAAGGCCTGTCGATCGAGTTCGGTGATTGCCGAGAAATCGGTCATCGCGGCGGCTGACGTTGCCGTCGGCGCGGCGCGTTCTGCTGCGATGCCTTGATGCTGCAGAATGCGGCCGGTCTGGCGGAAGCCGAGCTTCTCGTAGAGTGGAAGGCCATCGGCGGTCGCTACAAGCCGGAGCGGGCGATCGCCGGCAAGCTCCATTGCGGCATGCATTAGCTTGCGGCCAAGGCCGCGGCCGCGCATGGCTTGATCGACGATGACCATGTTGATCGTGGCGCAGTCTTGCTTGTAGGGGGTGACGAGCACGGTGCCCACCACCCGGTCGCCCTCGATGGCGACGACACCCTCGCTCAAGGCACGCGCCATTTCCCAGTCTTCAGGCCGATGGGGCCAGCCCGCCTGCCGCGACAGCGTGAGGGCGGCACCCAGGTGTTCGCTGCCGAACGCGGCAAAGTCGATCTGGCTTGTCTGCATGACACTTCCCTTATTCTCCTGAGTGGAAGTGTGAAGGAGTGCGGGTTGGCTAATCGTCTGAAGGCTGCGCCCTGAGCAGTATCTTATCGTTTTCCCTTTGTCGCCTGCCGCATCTTATGCTGGCATGTGGGCGCCACCGGGCGGATCGCGAGCAACATTCGCTGCACGTCGGCAAGCCGGGTGAGTGAGTGCGGCGAGCCGATCAAATCAACAAGCATCATAGAGGCCGACATAGCCATCCTCGCCGTCGTTCAGCCACCGCCAGCGAGCGGGGCACCTACTACCATCTGCCAAAGCCGCCTTTCGATACGCAATAATCTGCTTCGATCGCAGCTACATTCAGGCGAGCCGCGGGGTGGGCCGCGCCTATCATGACTACGCCCCGGTCCACGCTCCAAAGGATATGTTCATGACCCTCATGCGCCCGAAATACATCACCTTCGACTGCTACGGCACGCTGACCAATTTCCAGATGGCGGAGGCGGCCCGCGACCTTTACGGCAATCAGCTCGACGAGCCGCGCATGGCCGAGTTCGTCCGCAACTTCGCCGCCTATCGCCTCGATGAGGTTCTGGGCGACTGGAAGCCCTATGCCGAGGTCGTTCACAATTCGATCGAGCGCAGCTGCAAACGCAACGGCATCAAGTTCAGGGACGAAGACGCCCGGATGGTCTATGAGCGCGTGCCGACCTGGGGTCCGCATGCGGATGTGCCGGCTGGCCTCGCGAAGGTCGCCAAGGAGATCCCGCTGGTGATCCTGTCGAATGCGATGATTTCGCAGATCATGTCGAATGTCGAAAAGCTCGGCGCTCCGTTCCATGCGGTTTACACGGCCGAACAGGCGCAAGCCTACAAGCCGCGCCTGCAGGCCTTTGAATATATGTTCGATATGCTCGGCTGCGCGCCCGAAGATGTCGTGCACTGCTCCTCGTCATTCCGCTATGACCATATGTCGGCCAACGATATCGGCATCAAGAACAAGGTGTGGGTCAACCGCCGCCATGAACCCGCCAACCCGTTCTATGGCTATGTCGAAATCCCCGACATTTCCGGCCTGCCGGGCGTTTTCGGTCTCTGAACCGTACGAGGAAAAGCGCGGGCGTTTCCGCCCGCGCTTCTTTTGAAGTGATCGGCTGTGCTTGCGGACCGACTGAAGCCGAAGGGTTGCCAACCCTCGTGTGTTGCGGTGGTTGTAAAAAAAAATGGCGCACCCCGCGTGCGCCACATTGCTGGTTCTCGTCCCGTAATCGCTTCCGGCTCAGCTCAGTCCGCCGATATGGAAGCTCTTCATCTCGAGATATTCTTCGATGCCCGCCTGCGCGCCCTCGCGCCCGAGGCCGGATTGCTTGACGCCGCCGAACGGGGCGACTTCGGTTGAGATCGCGCCGGTGTTGAGCCCGATCATGCCGAACTCGAGCGCTTCGCCGACACGCCAGGAGCGCTTGAGGTTTACGGTGTAGAAATAGGCAGCCAGGCCGAAGGGCGTGCCGTTGGCGATTGCGATCGCCTCGTCTTCCGTCTCGAAGCGGAAGAGCGGAGCAACCGGGCCGAAGGTTTCTTCGCTGGCAAGCAGCATGTCGGTCGTCGCCCCGGTCAGCACCATCGGCGCGGCGTATTGCGAGCCCTCCGCCACGGAGCTTCCCTGTGCGGCGATCTTGGCGCCTTTGGAGAGAGCGTCTTCGACATGGCGGGTGATCTTGTCGATCGCCGCTGCATTGATCATCGGGCCGATAACGTTGCCGGGTTCCGTGCCGGGGCCGACCTTCATGGCGTTGACGCGAGCGCCGAGTTTTTCGGCGAAGGCATCATAGACACCGGCCTGCACCAGGATGCGGTTGGCGCAGACGCAGGTCTGGCCGCCGTTGCGGAACTTGGACAGGATTGCGCCCTCGACAGCGAGATCGAGATCGGCGTCGTCGAAAACGATGAACGGCGCGTTGCCGCCGAGTTCGAGGGAGAGCCGCTTGACGCTGTCGGCAGCGCCGCGCATCAGAAGCGAGCCGATCCGGGTCGAACCGGTGAAGGAGATCTTGCGCACCGTCGCGTTTGCCATGAACTCGTTGCCGATCTCCGTCGGCATGCCGGTGACGATATTGATCACACCTGCCGGAATGCCGGCGCGCTCGGCAAGGACACCCATGGCGAGCGCCGAATAGGGGGTGAATTCCGAAGGCTTGACGACAACCGTACAGCCGGCCGCCAGGGCGGGCGCCACCTTTCGGGTGATCATGGCGATCGGGAAATTCCAGGGTGTCACGATGGCGCAGACGCCGACCGCTTCCTTGAGCACGACGATGCGGCGATCCGGCGTCGGCGAGGGAATGGTATGGCCGCCGATGCGGCGAGCTTCTTCGGCAAACCATTTGACGAAGGAAGCACCGTAACGGATTTCGGCACGCGATTCATCGAGAGGCTTGCCCTGTTCAAGAGTGATGAGCAGCGCCAGATCCTCGAGATTTTCGATCATCAGGGCATACCAGCGCTCGAGCAGAACGGCGCGTTCGGCATTCGTTTTCTTCTTCCACGAGCTGAAGGCGGCATTAGCTGCGTCGATCGCCGCCCGGGTCTCGGCTGTGCCCATGTCGGGAACGGTGCCGAGATTGTCCTGAGTGGCGGGATTGACGACGTTTACCGTCTTGCCCGACGCCGCACGCGACCAGATCCCGTCGATCAGTCCGGCCTGCTGGAAAAGGTCGTTGTCGTTCAAATCGAGCATATCGTTTCCTCTCTGACCATTGGTCGCTGGCTGCAAAAGCCAGCGTCTGGAATGAATTCCGTCTTGGTCGTTATCGCCGGCCTCGACGTGTTCCCGACCAAAGCCTACCGAAACTGAACAAGCAGCATGCATCGACAGTGGGTGCCGGGGCGGTGGAAAATAATGTTTTGAGTGATGAGACAGTCATCTTCGGCTGATGAAGGGGACGCGTTTTTTCCTCCTGGGCGGTGCGCTTCCGACGGATACCAACACCCCCTCACGCCTTTCGGCGTCATGCTAAAGCGCGTCGCGATCTTTCAGCTTCGCTCCACGCGCTTTAGGTCTTTGTTTTTACGCATGTCGTTATCACAAAGCGCTGCACACTTTTGCGCGACTTGCTTTAGAAGTAGCCAAGGATGGATTTGACCTCGAGGTATTCCAGCATGCCCTCAATGCCGAATTCGCGTCCGTTTCCAGATTGCTTAAAGCCGCCAAAAGGCGCGTGTGGATCCCAGGCTGGATAGTTGAGATGCACTTGACCGCAGCGGATCCGTGACGCGACGTCCCTGACGACGTCTGTATTTTTACCCTGCACATGTGCACCCAGACCGTAGACGGTATGGTTGGCGATGGTGATGGCTTCCTCCACCGTGTCGTAAGGAATGAGGCAGAGAACCGGGCCGAAGATTTCCTCCTGGGCGATACGCATATCCGTGCGCACGTCCGAGAAAATTGTCGGTTTGACGTAGAAGCCGGCATTCAGACCGGCGGGACGACCCTCGCCGCCGGTGACGAGCGTCGCGCCTTCCGCAATTCCGACGCCGATCATGGTTTGGATCCGATCGAACTGGGCCCGGTTGGCGATCGCGCCATGGGTGCTGGCTTCTGAAAGGGGATCACCGACAACGATCTCATCTGCGGTTCTTTTGGCGATGGACTCGCTGTTGGAGAGCATCGCGCGCGGCACGATCATACGCGTCGGCGCGCTGCATGATTGGCCGAGATTGCGGAAGGCAGCCGCTACGCCCATGGCAACGGCGCGGTCAAGATCGGCGTCCGGCAGGATCACGTTCGGCGACTTGCCGCCAAGCTCCTGCGCGACGCGCTTGACGGTCGGCGCGGCTGCCTGGGCCACAGCGATACCGGCACGGGTAGAGCCGGTAATCGAAATCATGTCGACATCCGGATGGGACGCGAGAGCCGAACCGACGCAGGAGCCGTCACCATTGACGAGGTTGAAGACGCCGTTGGGGAAGCCGGCTTCCTCAATCGTTTCTGCAAACAGCAGCGCGCCGAGAGGCGAAAGCTCGCTGGGCTTCAGCACGACCGTGCAGCCTGCGGCGAGTGCCGGCGAAACCTTGGCGGTGATCTGGTAGAGCGGCCAGTTCCAGGGCGTAATCAGTGCGCAGACTCCGATCGGTTCCTGGGCGACGGCGGTGTGGCCGCGCTGCTTGACGAAGGGGAAGGCTTCCAGGAGATCGCGGGCGACCTTCACATGGGCGATCGCCAGCGGCACCTGAGCGCTGCGCGCATATCCGATCGCCGCGCCCATTTCGAGACTCAGGCACTGCGCGAACAGTTCGCTGCGCGCTTCGAGCAGCGTCCGCAGGCGATCGAGCAGACCCGCGCGGTATTCCGGCCTGGTCCGGCTCCAGGTCGCGAAGGCCCGCCGGGCGGCGGAAACCGCCGCGTCGACATCCTCGCCGTTGCCGAGCGCAAACTGGGTCACCGTCTCTTCCGTGGCAGGATTGACTACGACGCCCTTGGCGCTGCCTTTGGGTTCGAGCCATTGACCGTCGATGAAGAACTTGCCCAGACGACCGTTGCGGGACAGATGTTCGAGAGGTGTGATCATTGCAAAGTCCTTATGCGGCAACAGGCACGGAGGATCGGCAGGGAATCAGGGGTGGCCGTCCTGCGTTAGGCCATCGGTGCCCGCGCGGGGCGCGGCGCCAGGATCGGTCAGGGCAGCAGGTCCTTCATGCGGTAATAGGTGCCGACGATGGGCAGAAACCACGGGTTTCCGGTATGCATCGGGACGGCGGGCCACGCGAAGCCGTCGAGCGGATTGGCGTCCTTGCGCCCCATCGCCATATTGGCCAGCGCGCTGCCCATGAAGGTCGATAGCTGGGCGCCGTGGCCGGAATAGCCCATGCTGTAAATCACACCCTCGGCGCTGCCTGCGCGGGGATAACGATCCTGCGTGCAGCCGACGAGGCCGCCCCAGCAATAGTCGATCTCGACGTCTGCAAGCTGCGGAAACATGCCGAGCATCTGCTGGCGCAGAAGCTGCCCGGAGCTGACGTCGGTTTTCTGGTTCGATACCGCCGAAAATCTCGCCCGCCCCCCAAACAGCATGCGGTTGTCTGGCGTCAGGCGGAAGTAGTTGGCGATGTTGAGGGAGTTGGTGAAGTTGCGGTTGCCCGGAACTGTCGCCGCGACCTCCTGCGGGGTGAGCGGGCGTGTCGCAATGATGAAGGAAGCGATCGGCATCAGCCTCCGGCGGAAATAGTTAAAGACGCTTGGCGTATAGGCATCGGTCGCCAGGATGACCTGGCGGGCGGTCAGCGAGCCGGTCGGCGTGGTTAGCCGCCATCCATTCGGGACGGGCTCGCGGGCGGTCACCGGGTTGTGTTCCCAGATCGCCGCGCCATGGCGGTGGGCCGCCTGCGCCACGCCGTTGGCGTAGCGCCCCATGTGCATCATGGCGGATTTCGGATAGAGGATCCCGCCATGGAAGGCATCCGATACCACCTCGTTGCGGAGGTCCTCGCGCGTCAGCCATTCGGCTGACGGGTCGACCTCGCGGCGGATTTCTTCGGCCATTGCCTGCAGCTTGCCGACATGAGAGGGCTTCGAGGCAAGCTTGAGCTTGCCGCCCCTGCGGAAGTCGCAGGCGATCTTTTCCTCCTCGACGATGCGTTCGATCATGTCGATCGAGTCGTCATAGGCCCGCCACAAGCGGCGCGCCCGGTCTTCCCCGAGATGCTGCCTGGCGGCGCCGAAGCTTGCGAAATGGCCGCTGTTGAGGTGCCCGCCATTGCGGCCGGACGCACCATAGCCAACGTGTTCGGCTTCCAGCAGAGCGACCTTCACACCGGATTGCGCCAACGTGCGCGCGGCGTTGAGCCCGGTGAAACCGGCGCCGATCACCGCAACGTCGAAATCTCCCGAGACGGGGTCGGCGATGCCTGCGGCGAATGGGATCGAGGTATCATGCCAGTAGGACGCAAATTTCATTGGCGCATGCCTTTATGCTCGTCTGATCCAATGCAGGAAGTATAGGCCTGCTTGCGCTGGAGAGGTGCGGCGCAGGCGGCTTTGTTTCGCAACAATTGCCTGTGTTGGGGGCAGCAAACCAAAGGATATTCTGTTTAAGCGCCAACTCCGCAGCGCGCCCCTTGAAGCCACCGATTAGGATCTATGCAGAATTCGAGCCAGTGCCTGGCAGATTAGCCCTCGGCCCATAGGCAACAGCATCAGCCTATGAATATCTCACCAAAAATGGGAGTGACGTCATGACCGGTAAAACCATTCTCCTCTTCGAGGCGAAAAGCGGATCCGCCCCTGAAGGCAAACGAAAAGCCTTGGGACCAGACGACATATTCGCGGTCGGCCGCGATATCGTCTGGAGCGCCTCGGGCGGCGTTTTCGCCGGATCGGTCCATTGGAATGGAAAAGCCTCGATCGCCGGCTTTCCCCACACGGAATGCCTGGTCGTCGTGGCAGGCCGTCTTGTCCTGCATTCGGGCGGCTCGACGTTTCATCTCACGTCCGGCGACAGCGTGGTCATCGGCCAGGGCGAGGACATTACGGCGGAAGCGGAAAACGGCACGCAGTGGATCTTCTGCGCAACGACCGCGGCGACATCAAGCGCGCAGGGCGTCGTGGCGATCGACAGGGATGTGGCGCTTGCCCCTCCCCGCCGCCTCCGGCGCAGTTCGTGGAAGGGGACACGCCTCAGTGCCGTCTCTTCAGGGCATTTTCCGACGAAGAGGCCGGCTTTCGGGCTGGTGTCTGGGCGACGACGCCGCACATCCGGATGTCGCGCTCTCATCCCGTCCATGAATTGATGTACATCCTGGAGGGGCAGGCTGATGTGACCGATGGCGACGGGACGCAAACATCGGTTGGCCCGGGAGACGCGATCTTCGTCGGCCGGGGGACGGTGAACCGTCTTTCAATTCAGGGCAACCTCAAGAAGATCTTTGCTATCGCCGAAGGCTAATGCGTGCGCGCTTTAGAGAGTTGGCGGTTCAGCCGCCTCGTGTTTTCAGCACGTGATTGCCGGATATAAGCGGCGTGCCGTTCTTCGGGCGCGCGCCGGCGGCTTCTCAGTCGTAAACGCAGACGTAGATCTTGCGCACGGTTTCGATGGTGCGCCAGACGCCGACAAAGCCAGGCTTCATCACGAAACTGTCGCCGGCGCGATACATCTTTGTCTCGCCGTCTTTTTCGTCGATCTCAATGACACCGGAAATGATGTGGCAGAATTCGTAGACCGTGCCCTTGATGGAATGGTGCTCGCCGGGGGTTGCTTCCCAGATGCCGGTGAGCACTTTTTCGCCTTTTGAGGCATCCTGTGCCCAGGTCTTGTAGGCCGGATTTCCTGAAATCAGCCGTTCCGCATCCGGTACGGCCTGCTTTGGAGTAAAGTTCGGATTTGTGTCGATGGTCTGCAGAAGCGACATGTCATTTTCCTCGTTTAATAACCACGTGTCCGATCGACCAGGCCGATCAGGGTTTCGCCGGCGCGGTGGCGCCGGATATTTTCGATGACCGAATGCGCCGCCGTTTCCGGCTGGGTGACGGAGGCGATGTGCGGCGTGATCGCCACTTTTGGATGGTGCCAGAGCGGATGGTCTGCCGGCAGCGGCTCGGGATCGGTGACGTCGAGCATTGCGGCGGCCAAGCGGCCGCTATCGAGCGCCTCGATCAGCGCCGTCTGGTCGAGCTGCGGTCCGCGGCCCACATGCAGCAGCCTGGCACCGGCCGGCAGCTGGGAGAAGAGCTCGGCATTGAGAATGCCGCGCGTCTCATCGGTCAGCGGCAGCAGGCAGACCAGAATGTCCGTCTCGGCCAGAAAATCGGCAAGTCCATCCGGGCCATGATGGCAGGTGACACCATCGATTTGCTTTTTGCTGCGGCTCCATCCGGCGAGCGGAAATTGGAACGGCTTCAAGCGCTCGATCGCCGCCTGCGCCAAAATGCCGAGGCCGAGGAAACCTATTCTGCGCGCGGTGGCCTGCGGGGCGGCCAGCGTCTGCCACGCAGACTGTTTCTGCAGGTCCCGGTAAGCGAGCATCTCCCGGTGGAGCGTCAGGACCCCAAGAGTGACGTATTCCTGCATCATCCGGATAATGCCATCCTCGACCATACGGACGAGCGCCACATGGTCCGGCAGGCTGTCCTGTTTGAGCTGATCGACGCCGGCGCCGATACAAAACAGCACTTCCAAATTGCGGTAACGCGCGATGTCGCCGGGGACCGTCCAGGTCAGGAGATAGCGCACCTTGTCCGGATCTACCGGTTGGCCCTGTCCGACGAATTCCAGATCCGGAAGCTCGCGGGCAAAAGCTTCCTTGAAAATCGCGCCGCGTGTGGCATCGGAGTTGAAGAGAAACGCCATGGAAATCGCCTTCTTTCAGCCTTCGGCAAGGGAGGCGCCGAGTTTCTCGATCATCGTCTGGCATGCGGCGAGCTCGCCGATCTCGATATACTCGTCGGGCCGGTGCGCACGGGCGATATCCCCCGGTCCGCAAATGATCGAATCGATGCCGGCTTGCTGATAGAGCCCGGCTTCCGTGCCGTAGCTGACCGCGGCCAGCGGCTTCTGCGCCGTCAATTCCGTCAGCAGCGCTGCGAGTTCGCTGCCTTCGGGGAGCGCAAGACCTGGGTAGGCGCTCAACTCATGCCAGCCGACCTCGAATCCCTGGTCTCTGAGGGCCGTGAGCCTGGCTTTTACCGGCTCGAGCAGCGATGACGGCGAGATACCCGGCACGGCGCGAACCTCGATATCGGCGGTGCAGCGATCCGGTATGATGTTGACCGACTGGCCGCCGGCAATGACACCGACCTGCAATGACGAGTAGGGTGGCGCGAAATCGTGGTGGAAAGGGCCGCTCGTCAGGGACCTGCCGTATTCGGCGACCTCTGTGATGAGATTGGCCATGGCATGAATGGCGTTTAATCCGAGATCAGGACGAGAGGAATGACCTGATCGCCCGATCACCTCCAGCCGGACCGCTGCCTTGCCCTTATGCCCCCGCACCGCCTGCATCCGGCTCGGTTCGCCGATGATTGCACCCAGCGGGGCGTTGCACAGCTTCGGCAGCGCCGCGATCAGATGCGGCACCCCGCGGCTGCCTGCCTCCTCGTCATAGGAGAAGGCAAAGTGGATTGGCCGCTGCAAATTCATGGCGGCAAGCTTCGGCAATGCGGCCAGTGCGCAGGCGAGAAAACCTTTCATATCGGTGGCGCCGCGTCCGTAAAGCCTGTCTCCCGCCGCGCGCAGCACGAAAGGATCCGAACTCCATTCCCGTTCACCGGCCGGCACGACATCCATGTGTCCGGACAGAATGTAACCTCGGCCTTCGCGTGGTCCGACGGTCGCGAAAAGGTTGTATCGGTCACCTTCCGGGCCGGGGTGGACCGTCACCTCGGCTCCCGCCTTCCGACAATAGCCGGCTATCCAGTCGGCAATCGCGCCGTTCGTCGTTCCGACGACGGAAGGGAACGCGATCAGCCTCGCAAGAATATCTATGACGTCCATGGGTGACCAAGTTGCCTTTGGAGTGGTCGAGATGCTAACTAGCCTAAGCAAAGGCAGGAGTTTTGCCTGCTGAGTGGGGCCTCGGTTCAGCTGAAGATTTCGAATTGTTGCGGCGAACAAGCCAATCCTGCCGGCCTTGGTGTGCGATATTGTGACTCGGTTGCAATCGGCGCAGGATCAAAGACGCTGTTCACTTCCAGTGGAGTCTGGTGATCTGGCGAACGGAACGGATACCCGAAATGCAAAAATCAGTGCGGCTGAAATCGTTCGAATTGATTGCGCAGGATATCAACAGTGTCGATGTCAGCCTGCTTCACGCATTGTCGATCGGCGTCGGCTGGCCGCACCGGCCGAAGGACTGGGATATCCTGCGGCGTGCGGGCCGCGGCATCGTTGCCGTCGATGGGATCGGACGCGTGTTCGGAAGCGCGATGTGGTTTCCGCATGGGGACGATTTCGCCACGATCGGGCTGGTGATCACATCGCCGCGCACGCAGGCGCAAGGGACCGGCCGATGGCTCATGGAGCAGGTGTTCGAGCAGTGCGGCGACCGCGATCTGAGCCTGAATTCAACCCATGCGGCTTACAGACTCTATGTTTCGCTCGGCTTCACCAAGGAAGCGATTGTCTATCAATACCAGGGAGATGTCGCGCCCAAGCTCCCTCCCCTGCCGGAGCTGAACGGGCAATTGAGCGAATTGTCAAATGACAATGTCGAGGAGATCAACGCTCTCGATACGCGCGCTTTCGGCACCGATCGCGGCAAATTGCTGGCTTTACTTGCCGAAGGTGCTTCCGTTTGCACACTCCGGCGGGGTGACGAAATCGTCGGCTATTCCATGTGCCGCGAGTTCGGACGCGGCCATGTGGTCGGCCCGATCGTGGCAAGCAATGATCAGGACGCGATCCATCTTACCGCCGTGCATCTCAAGGATCTGGCTGGCCGCTTCGCGCGCGTCGATACGCGGGAAAAAGGCCTCTTCGCCGAGTTCCTTCAACAAAGCCGGCTGGCCGTCTCGGAAACCGTGACGACCATGTCCAAGGGGCGGCGTTTCCTGAACAGGAAGAATGGGGAGCCGGCGGTTTACGGCCTGGCCGGCCATGCCGTCAGCTAGAGAATGACACTGACAAATGTTGCTCGATGTCCTGTCGATGACGGTGGCTGAGAAGCCGTCCGTGGCGTCGCATCGAACAGCCCTCGACAGTTGCTCTTCAATCACGTTTAAACGCTTCGCGCCCGGATTCCAAAGCGCGTCGCATCAAACTTGATCCATGCGCCGCGCTTTGGTCCTTTGTTTTATGCATGTCGTTACCCGGAACCGCTGCACATTCCGGACGACATGCATTGAGGATCGAAGCAAGATGCCAATTCATGAACTTGCCGCGCTCGGAGCGGCAACGTGCTGGGCCTTTACGGGTTTGATCGCGGCGGGTCCATCCGGCCATCTCGGCGCGCCGGCCTTCAACAGGGTCCGCCAGGTTTTCGTCACCGGTCTTTTGGCGCTTTATGTGATTTTTACCGGATCCTGGCGCCAACTGGACGAGGCAAGCGTCGGTCCGCTGCTCTTGTCCGGACTGATCGGCATCTTCATCGGCGATACGCTGCTCTTTGCCGCCCTGAACCGGCTTGGCCCGCGTCGTGCCGGCATCCTGTTCGCCCTCAACGCTCCGATTGCCTCACTGCTCGGCTGGCTGGTGCTGGGGGAGGTTCTATCGTTTTCCGCGGTGGTGGGGATTGCTTTGACGGCCGCAGGCGTTTTTCTCGCCATCGTGTTCGGCAAGAGCCGATCGCAGATCCATCAATGGGAGAGGATCAAGGGGCCACTGTGGATCGGCGTCCTGCTTGGGCTTGGCGCCGCAACCGGCCAGGCGGTCGGTTCCATCATCGCGCGACCGGTCATGGTCAGCGGTATCGATCCATTCGTCGCGTCCCTGCTGCGTGTCGCCATGGCGGCCCTTTGCCTCAGCATCCTGATCCAGTTGCCTGTCCAGTCGGTCAAGCCGAAGGGACCGCTCACCTTCAAGGTCGCGGCATTGACCGCCCTGACCGGGATCATCGCCCTCGGCATGGGCATGACACTCCTGCTCTTTGCGCTGGCTGGCGGCAAGGTCGGTATCGTTTCGACACTGTCGGCAACATCGCCCGCGATTATTCTACCGCTGTTGTGGCTGAAAACCGGCGAACGCCCGGCCGGCGGCGCCTGGGCCGGCGCCGCTCTTGTTGTCGTCGGGATGGCTTTGATCTTTCTTCGATGACCGATAGCGACAGTTCCGTCGCTCGTCACGATGCCGCCTGCAAATGCCGCCGGCGCCAGGCGGCCGGCGCCTCGCCGGTGCGTTTGCGGAAGAAGCGAGAGAAATAGGCGGGATCGTCGAAACCGATCTCGCCGGCAATATCTTCCACCGAGCGGACGGTGAACATCAGCAGGCGTTTGGCTTCCAACAGGCGCCGCTCCAGCAGCAATTCCTTGACGGATAATCTGAAGACTTCGCGGGCGGCCTTGTCGAGCAGATGCGGCGTGGTCGCAAGCAGATCGACATAGGCTCTCACCGGCCAATCCTTTCTGTAGTGAAGATCGACGAGACGGCGCAGCGCGAGGCCGAGTGAGACAGTCGCCGAGGTCGACGGCAGGGCGACCCGGCCGCCGATGCGGCCCATCAGCGACAGCACGACCGAAATCAGGCCGCAAAGCACCTGTTCGCCGTACGCACCTCGATCGCGATAATCCTCGGAGACCATGTCGAGCAGTGTTGCGAGCTTGGTCCATACCGGATCTGCAGACTGGCCGGTCAGGAAGGTCGGCACGTCGAGATTGAGCGCGATCTGCGGCACGATCGCCTTCAGCATGTCGTCCGAGACCGATACGACGATCGCGTCGGACTGTTCGTCGACATCGAAACCATGCACCACGTTGCTCGGCACGAAGCTCACGGCGGGAGCGGAAAAATTCCAAGTTTCGTCTTCAATCCGATAGGTTCCGCCCCCTTGAAACCAATAGGTGATCTGTCCCATCAGCGGATGTTTGTGCGGTGAGACATGGCCGAAATGCAGGTTTTTTCGCTCCATCACCGTTTCGACGTGCAGGAATCCCACATCGAGCGAGCGGCTCGGCTCGCCATAGACGAAAAAATTCGGAACATCGTTTCGTGTCGCCATAGCGGAAAAAGTACCAGCGAATTCCCTTCTTTGTCCATGGTGTGCCCGCCGCTCCCGTTTTAGCTTCTATCAATATTCCAAGGGAGGAACCTGACATGCGAGCTGAAGACCACCGCGGCGACAAGACCCGTCCGTTCACCGGCGCCGAATATCTCGCCAGCCTGCGCGACGGACGCGAGGTCTATATCAACGGTGAGCGCATCGCCGACGTCACCAGCCATCCGTCGATGCGCAATTCCGCCCGTTCGATCGCGCGGATGTATGATGCGCTGCACGCAGAGAAGACCAAGGACCGCCTGACATCGCCGACCGATACCGGCAATGGCGGCTATACGCATAAATATTTCCGGGTGGCGAAATCCTCGGCCGAGCTCGTCGCCCAGCAAGGCGCCATCGCCGATTGGGCCCGCATGTCCTATGGCTGGATGGGCCGCACCGCCGACTACAAGGCGGCTCTGATGAACACGCTCGGCGCCAATGCCGACTGGTATGGGCCGTTCAAGGACAATGCGCTCGCCTGGCACAAACGCGCCCAGGAAGCAGCGCTGTTCATGAACCATGCGATCGTCAATCCGCCGATCGACCGGCACAAGCCGGCCGATGCCGTCAAGGATGTCTTCGTTCACATCACCAAGGAAACCGATGCCGGCATCTACGTCTCGGGCGCCAAGGTGGTGGCGACTTCCTCGGCGCTGACACATTACAACTTCCTCGCCCAGAGCTCGGCGACGGTGACGGAAGATCCCTCGCTCTCGGTCATGTTCATTGTGCCGATGAATGCGCCTGGCATCAAGATGTTCTGCCGCGTCTCCTACGAGCAGACCGCCAACACGGTCGGTCAGCCTTTCGACTATCCCTTGTCGTCGCGCTTTGACGAGAACGATGCGATCCTGGTGCTCGACAACGTCTTCGTGCCCTGGGAGGACGTGCTGGTGTTGCGCGATGCGGCCAAGATCCTGTCGTTTCACCCGGCTTCCGGCTTCATGCACGGCTACTGCTTCCAGGGCTGCACGCGCTTTGCCGTCAAGCTCGACTTTATGGCGGGGCTGCTCGCCAAGGCGCTGCGCGCCACCGGCGGCGACGCCTTCCGCGGCAATCAGGCCGCACTCGGCGAGGTCATCGCGCTGCGCCACATGTTCTGGTCCTTCTCCAACGCCATGGCCCACAATCCCCAGCCATGGGCAAATGGCGCCGTGCTGCCCAACATGGAGGCAGCCCTTTCCTACCGCACCTTCATGTCGGAGGCCTATCCGCGCGTAATCGAGACGGTGCGCAAGGTCGTCGCCTCGGGGCTGATCTATCTCCCCTCCTCCGCCAAGGATTTCGGCAATCCCGAGATCGACCGCTATCTCGCCCAATATGTGCGCGGCTCCAACGACATGGGCCATATCGAGCGCATCAAGATCATGAAACTGCTGTGGGATGCCACCGGCACCGAATTCGGCGGCCGCCACGCGCTTTACGAACTCAACTATGCCGGTGCGCCTGAGGAGGTCCGGCTGCAGGTGCTGAAGGGCGCCGAGCGCGGCGGGCGGCTGAGGGAGATGGAAGCGCTCGTCGACCAATGCATGAGCGATTACGACGAAACCGGCTGGACCGGCGACACCTGGCTGCCGCCGCTCGATCAGGCATCCGCCGTCCGCAACGCGGCCGAGTGAGGAGACGGCCATGGAGGAGCAAGTCTCGAAAACCGAGTTCCGCGACGCGATGGCCAGGGTCTGTGCCCCGGTCAACGTCATCACCACCAACGGACCCGCCGGGCGCGGCGGGTTCACCGCCACCGCCATGTGCAGCGTCACCGACGAACCGCCGACGCTGCTGGTCTGCATGAACGGTCGCTCGGCCCAATGCGGCGTCTTTCTCGAAAACCACCGCTTTTGCGTCAACGTACTCGCCGATGACCATCAGGAGCTCGCCGGCTATTTCGCCGGCCGCCAGGCGGATATGGCAGCACGCTATGCCGCGGCGGAATGGGTCGACATGCCGTCGGGAAGCCAGGCGCTGGCCGGCGCCATGGTTTCCTTCGACTGCCGGCTCACCGAGGCGCGCCTGGTCGGCACACATCATATCTTCATCGGCCAGGTGATCGGCATTCGTGCGCGGGCGGATGGCAATGCACTGCTATACTTCGACCGCAACTATATCAACGTGCCGACGCAGGTGGGCAGTTTCGGGGGATAGGCGGTCGGCTTCCCCATTGCCGACCACCGATGGGAAAGCCGACTTGTTGTCGCCCCAACGGCTCGGGCCAGTGGCCTGCCCCTTACCGATCCGGGCCGAGTCACTCGTCTCGACTCGTCCCCCGTAAACAGAACGAGGGGTGCTAGGCGTGAGAGAGCAACGGAGAGGTTGCGGCTATCTCCCTTCGCCCCGCTAGCGGGGCGAAGGTGTCGGCAGGCGGATCAGGGGCTGACCGGCAGTTCGGTTGGCGCCGTTCCTCTCAGAGCTGGATCCACGCGGTTTTCAGATCGACATACTTATCCAGCGCATGCAGCGATTTGTCGTGGCCGTTGCCCGATTGCTTGACGCCGCCGAGCGGCACGCTGTTGTCGGCGCCGCCATAGGTGTTGACGTGCACGACGCCGGCGCGGATGCCGCGGACCATCCGATGGGCGCGCGACAGGTTCGATGTCCAGGCAGCGGACGCCAGCCCATATTCCGTGGCGTTGGCGATCTGCAGAGCTTCGGCCTCCGTCTCGAACGGAATGATCGACAGGATCGGCCCGAAGACTTCCTCGCGGGCAAGCGTCATCGATGGCGTCACGTCGAAGACCGCCGGTCGCATGTAATAGCCGCCGGTCTCCTCCAGGATGCGGGTGCCGCCGGTGCGCAGCAAAGAGCCTTCCGACACCGCCTGGGCGACATGGCCGAGGTCTTTCCGCAGCTGGATCTCGCTTGAGATTGCGCCGGCCTCGGTGGAAAGCTGCAAGGGGTCGCCGACCCTCATGGAGGCGGCGATGCCGGCGACCTTTTCCGAAAATTCCTGATGGATCGATTTTTCCACCAGCAGGCGGGAACCCGCGACGCAGACCTGACCGGAATTGCGGAAGATGCCGTAGGCGGAAATCTTGGCGGCCTGATCGAGATCCGGCGCATCGGCAAAGACGATGTTCGGCGATTTGCCGCCCAGTTCCAGATAGACGCGCTTCAGGTTGGAGCGCGCCGAATATTCCAGCAGCCGGCGGCCGATCGGGCCGGAGCCGGTAAAGGCGAGCACATCGATATCCATATGCAGTCCGAGCGCTTCGCCGCTGACGGCGCCGCGGCCGGTGACGACGTTGAGCACGCCATCGGGTAATCCCGCCTCGGTGCAAAGTTCGGCGAGCCGCAGCAGGGTCAGCGATGCGCCCTCGGCCGGTTTCAGCACCACCGAATTGCCGGCCGCAAGGGCCGGCGCAATCTTCCAGGCGCCGATCATCATCGGGAAATTCCACGGCACGATGGCGGCGACCACGCCCACCGGCTCGCGGTGAACGAGGCCGAGAATGTTGTCGGCTGTCGGGGCGATCTCGCCATAGACCTTGTCGATCGCCTCGGCATAGTAGCGGAAGGTGCCGGCGGCATTGCCCGGCTCGGCCTTCAGCGCCATGGAGATTTCGGTGCCGTTGTCGCGCACGCCGAGCACGGCGAGTTCAAGCGCGTTCTTCTCGATCAGTTCGGCGATCTTCAGCAGCACCTTCTTGCGCTCGGCAGGGGCTGCCCGCGACCAGCCGCCTTTTTCGAAGGCGCGCCGCGCCGCTTTGACCGCCTGATCGACGTCTTCGGCGCCGGCATCGGCGATCGTCGTCAGCTTGGTTCCGTCGATCGGGGAGATGACGTCCATCGCCGCTCCGCTGACGGCCAGGCGCCAGGCACCGTCGATAAACAGCGATTGGGGAGGAACGGGCTGCGTCCGCAACTGATCGATCTTGTCCTGCATCTCATGCTCTCACGAAAAAGGGTGGCGGAGATGATCCGCCACCGTTGATAGGGTTCGGTCAGGCTTCCTGCCCGGCGCCAAGCCGGGCAAAACCGACGGCATCCGCAGACTTCAGGCGCGCTGCGGCTAGCAATCCGACGATCCCGGCGATCAGCACGAGACCCGGCAGGAATACGCCGAGCGCGCCATTGGCGCCGGCGATGGCGCCAAAATTCGCCGAGATATAATAGACGAGCGCAAGCAAGATCAGCCCGGTGACGACAGGCAGCACCTTGACGGCCAGCACATTCCGCTCGAGCCCCGGGTTGCGGCTGAAAAAGGCGACGATCGCAAAGGCGGTGAAGGCCATCAGCAGGATGATCGCAAGCGTCGCCACATTGGTGAGCCACGAAAACAATGCGAGCACCGGATCCTGGCCCGTCATAGCAAAGAGCGCGACGACAAGAACCGCGATGACCGTCTGGATGATGGAGCCTACATGCGGGCTCTGGAAGACCGGATGCGTAACGCCGACCGACTTCGGCAGCAGACCCTCGCGGCCGGCGACATACATGTAGCGTGCAACGCCGTTGTGGAACGCAAGGACGCCGGCAAACAGACTGGTGATGAAGAGAACGCTCATCACGACGGTGATCCAGTGGCCGACATAGCGCTCGGCAAGGCCGAAGAGGAAAGTCGTGGGATCGGCGAGGCCCTGCAGTTCGGGCACGAGCTTGTCGGCGCCGGCGCCGTTCACCATTAGCCATGACGTCAGCATGTAGAAGAGGCCGATGATCAGAACCGAGATATAGGTGGCGCGCGGCACGGTCTTGTGCGGTTCGCGGGCTTCCTCGCTGTAGATGGTCGTTGCCTCGAAGCCGATGAAGGCGGCGAAGCAAAAGAGGATGCCGATCGCCGGCGTTCCGCTCCAGAAGGCGGTGGGCGTGAAGGGGGTGGCGGACAGGCCGCTGTCACCGCCCTTGGCCAGGATCGCAGCGTCAATGACGAGGACGACGAGATATTCGAGAATGACGAGAACCATCAACACCTTGGCCGAAAGATCGACTCGCCGGTAGCCGAAGACGGCGACAAAGGCGATGCCGATATAACTCCAGACCCACCAGGGAAGGTCGAGGCCGAGCTGCTCGGCGAAAAAGCCCCTGGTCGCTGCGCCGAAGAGGCCGAGGACGCCGACCTGCATGGCGTTGTATGCGAGGATCGCGATCAGCGCCGCCGCCCCGCCCATCAGGCCGCCGAGGCCTTGAGCCGTATAAGCGTAGAAGGCGCCGGCATTGCGGATATGGCGCGCCATGGCGACATAGCCGACGGCAAACAGCAACAGAATGCCGGTGACCAGCAGGAAGGTTAGCGGAATGCCCGCTCCGTTGCCGAGCATCATCGACAGCGGCACGCCGCCGGCAACCGCCGTCAGCGGTGCGGCGGCCGAAACC
Source organism: Rhizobium redzepovicii (assembly GCF_019793435.1). Taxonomy (GTDB): domain Bacteria; phylum Pseudomonadota; class Alphaproteobacteria; order Rhizobiales; family Rhizobiaceae; genus Rhizobium; species Rhizobium redzepovicii. Next base: position 102,246 of record NZ_JAILYH010000009.1, read on the forward strand.
ACCAGGAAGGTCACGGCGCCGACGCCGAGACTGTTTTTGCGCAGCTGGTTCTCAGCGGCGCTTTGCGAATTTTGCATATTCATCTGCCTTCGTTCCCCTTGTTTAAGGACATCCGATCATCGCTGCGATGCGCGCAAGCGACCTCCACCAGAACCGGACTGACAAACGGTGTTTTTGGCTTTTGTTGATTTTGCCGCCGTCAGCGCTTATGGTTCATTATTTGAACCGCAGCTTCAAATATAGACTTGCAAACAATCCCGAGCTCTGTCAAGTTAATTCGCATGTTAAGTATCTTGGGTCGCTGCCATGGTGCCGCAGTACAGGGTTTGCGGGCTGATTTGACGGATGGCGTAAAGCCGGATGCAACAAGCCGGGACATGAACCCTACTCCCCGAGAGGAAGAACGATGAGCACGATCGGAAAGGCGCTTTCATTGCTGGACACCCTGTCACGGCTCGGCAAGGACGTGGGTCTGACCGACATCGCCCGCCTGTGTTCGCTCGACAAGGCGACGGCACGGCGCTTTCTGGTGGAACTGGAAAAACACGGTTTCGTCGAGCAGGACCCTGACAGCCGCCGCTATCGGATCGGTTCGGCGCCAGTTCGGCTCGCCCGCATCCGCGAGGCCCGCTATCCCTTCCTGCGGGTCGCTGTGCCCTTCATCAGGACACTTGCCGAATCCTCGGCGGAGACGGTGCATCTTTCCGAATTTTCAGGCGGCCGGCTGTCGACCATCCATGTGGAAGATCCACAGCGGGCGCACCGCATCATCGTCGATGTCGGCAGCATCCTGCCCTTTCACGCCACCGCGTCCGGCCTTGCCTTCCTCGCCTTCTGCCCGTCGACGGAGATCGACGCGGCGCTGCGAAAGCCGCTCGAAAAATTCACCGACCATACCGTCGTCGACCCGCAGCTGGTCCGCGGCCTGCTCGACGAGACGGCCGCGCGCGGCTTTTCCATCAGTCATCAGGGTCTCGAAGCCGGCGTCATCAGTGCCGCCGCACCCGTGCGTGCGCCTGACGGCCGGCCGATCGGCTGCGTGGCCGTCGCCGCCCCGCTGTCGCGTACCACCAAGACCGCCATTTACGAATTCGGCGCGCAGGCGATCGCCGCTGCCGACGGAATTTCAGAAAAATACTACGGGTCGGAAAGGCTCACGGGAACCAGTCCAAAAACCAGGAGGAGAGATTGATGAGCCCTGCGGCTCCCTCGCCAAATATACTTGTCATCGGAACCGGTGACACCAAATGCGACGAACTGCAATTCATGGCGTCGGTCATCACCGAAGCCGGCGGCCGGCCTGTTATGGTCGATGTCAGCATTCTCGGCGACCCGCCCTATATTCCCGACCATTCCAAGCACGACATCGCCAAGGCGGCCGCGACCTCGATTGCGGCGATCACCGAAAGCGGCGATGAAAACAGTGCGATGGCCGCCATGGCCAGGGGCGCGGCGGCCTTGACCCGCCGGCTTTACGAGGACGGGCTCGTCGACGGCATCATCGTGCTCGGCGGCTCGATGGGCACGGATCTCGCTCTCGACGTCGCCGCCGTCCTGCCGCTCGGCGTGCCGAAATTCGTGGTATCGACCATCGCCTATTCCCACCTGATTCCGCCCGAGCGCATTGCGCCCGACCTGATGATGATCCTGTGGGCCGGCGGCCTCTACGGCCTCAACAGCATCTGCCGTTCGGTGCTGTCGCAGGCCTGCGGCGCCGTCGTCGGTGCGGCGAAGCACGGAACGAAACCGGATCGCACCCGCCCGCTGATCGGCATGACCTCGCTCGGCTCCTCCTGCCTGAAATACATGAAGTATCTGCGGCCCGAGCTGGAAAAGCGCGGTTATGACGTCGCCGTCTTTCATTCCACCGGCATGGGCGGCCGCGCCTTCGAAGCCATCGCCGCACAATCCGGCTTTGCCGCCGTCTTCGACTTCTGCATCCAGGAGGTCAGCAATCACCATTACGGCACGGTGGTAACCTCGGGTCCGGACAGGCTCGAAAATGCGGGCCGCGCCGGCATTCCGCAGATCGTCGCACCCGGCGCCGTCGACATGGTCGATCTTCAGGCCTGGCAGGCGTTGCCTGACATTTTCGCCGAGCGCCCCTACCATGGCCATAACCGGCTGATCGGGTCGGTGACGACCTCGCCGGAAGGCCGGCGGGAAGTGGCTCGGCTGATCGGTCGAAAGCTGGAACGGGCCGATGCGAAGGTCGCCTTCCTGCTGCCGACCGAAGGGTTGCAGGAATGGGACAAGCCGGACGAGCCGCTGCATGATCCGGAAGGCCTCGCCGCCTTCCTCGACGAAATGCGCCGCGCTGTTCCGCCCTCCGTCACCTTCCGGGAAGTCGACGCCCACATCAATTCTCCCGCCTTTTCCGCCGCAGCCCTTGCCCTTTTCGACAGCTGGGTTGCCGAAGGCATCATTCCGGAAGGACGGCCATGACAAGAGAACGCGCCCTCATCCTCGATTTCGGCGGCGTGGTCACCCGCACCCTGTTCGAGACGCATGACATCACCGAGCGGACGCTCGGCCTTCCCCAAGGCTCGCTGACCTGGCTTGGGCCGTTCGACACGGCGACCGACCCGCTCTGGGTGGCGATGCAGAACCGCGAGATCAGCGAACGCGATTATTGGCTGACGCGGGCCGGCGAGATCGGCCGAATGGTCAGAGAGAGCTGGACCGATATGCAGACTTTCGTGCGCCGCGCCCGCGGCGCCGAGCCGGAGTTGGTGCTGCGCCCTGAGGCCCGCGACGCCATCCTGCGGGCCAAGGAAGCAGGCTTGAAGCTCGCGATCCTGTCGAACGAACTCGACCTTTTCTACGGAGCCGAATTCCGCAAGCGCTTCCCGCTGATCGACCTTTTCGACGTCATCGTCGATGCCACCTACACCAAGATCCTCAAGCCCGACCCGCGCGCCTATGAGCAGGTGCTTTCCGAACTCGGCCTGCCGCGCGAGGCCTGCGTCTTTGTCGACGACCAAAAGAAAAACATCGAAGGCGCCGAAGCCGTCGGATTGCCGCATGTGCATTTCGACGTCACCCGCCCTGCCGAAAGCTATGCCCGCGCCCTTGCGATGCTGGGCCTCTGAACGAGAGGAATTGAGATGCGTGAAACCAACTTCATAATCGAAAACAATGCCCGCCACATGTGGCACCCGATGGCCCATCCGGCCGAAATGCAGGCGCAGCCGCCGCGCATCATCAACTCAGGCGAAGGCGTCGAGATCGTCGATATCCAGGGCAAGAAGGTGCTGGATGCCGTGGGCGGCCTGTGGAACGTCAATCTCGGTTATTCCTGCGAGCCGGTGAAGAAAGCGATCCGCGACCAGCTCGACGAGCTGCCCTATTATTCGACATTCCGCGGCACCACCAATTCGCCGCTGATCGAACTCTCCTACGAGCTTGCCGAATGGTTCAGGCCGGACGGATTGAGCCGTTCCTTCTTCACATCGGGCGGCTCGGATTCGGTCGAGACCTGCCTGCGGCTGGCTCGCCAGTACCACAAGATCAACGGGCAGCCGGAGCGCACCAAATTCGTCGCGCTGAAGAAGGGCTACCACGGCACGCATTTCGGCGGCGCCTCCGTCAACGGCAACCAGAATTTCCGCCGCAATTACGAACCGCTGCTGCCCGGCGTCATCCATCTGCCGGCGCCGTTCGCCTATCGCAACCCGTTCGACACCACTGATGATGCCGAGATCGCGGCCGCCATCGGCCGGCTCTTCGAGGACGAAATCGCCTTTCAGGGGGCCGACACCATCGCCGCTCTGATCGTCGAACCGGTGCTCGGCGCCGGCGGCGTCATCGTCCCGCACGAGACCTTCCTGCCGCTGATGCGCGAGATCTGCGACCGCCACGGCATTCTGCTGATCGCTGACGAGGTCATCACCGCTTTCGGCCGCACCGGCGCCTGGACGGGATCGCGCCTCTGGGGCGTCAAACCGGATCTGATGTCGACCGCAAAGGCGATCACCAACGGCTATTTCCCCTTTGGCGCCGTTATGATCTCAGACAAGGTGGCCGAGGTGTTCGAAAGCAGCAAGGGCGCATTCGGCGGCATCGGCCACGGCTATACCTATTCCGGCCATCCGACGGGTGCGGCCGCCGCGCTTGCGACCTTGAAGGAGACGATGCGGCTCAACGTCGCCGCCAATGCCGCCGTCCGCGGAGAGGAACTCATCGCCGGCCTCAGGAGGCTGCAGGACAGGTATGAACTGATCGGCGACGTGCGCGGCAAGGGCCTGATGTGCGCGCTCGAACTCGTCAGCAACCGGGAGAAGAAGAGCGCCGCATCGAAGGATGTCATGCAGAAGGTTCAGGATGCCGCCTATGAGGCCGGCGCGCTGGTGCGCACTTCCGGCGCCAACGTCATCATGTCGCCGCCGCTGATCGTCACGGCGGGCGATGTGCAGACGATCCTGACGGCGCTCGATACCGGCCTTGCCGCCGCGGGAGCCTGATCATGTCCGACAACGCTGCCCTTATCGCGCGCCGCGAGCGGCTTCTCGGCCGCAACATGTCGCTCTTTTATGACGATCCGGTCCATCTGGTCCGCGGCGAAGGCGTCTGGCTCTGGGATGCCGACGGCCGGCGATATCTCGATTGCTACAACAATGTGCCACATGTCGGCCATTGCCATCCACGCGTGGTCGAAGCGATCACCCGGCAGGCGTCGACGCTGAACACCCACACGCGTTATCTGCACGAGGGCATTCTCGACTATGTCGAACGCCTGACGGCGACCTTCGACAGCAGCCTCGACGCCGCGATCCTGACCTGCACCGGCAGCGAGGCGAACGACGTGGCGCTGCGCATGGCCCAGGCCGTCACCGGCAGGACCGGTGTGATCGCCACCAACCATACCTATCACGGCAATACCGCCGCCGTGTCGCAGCTCTCGACCCGCATGCCGCCGGTCGGCGGCTTCGGCGGCCATGTCAGGCACGTGCCGGCGCCCGACAGCTACCGCCCGCTCGGTGGCGAAGATGGCGAGGCCTTTGCCGCGGCCTTCGCGGCCGCAGTCGAGGCGGCGATCGCCTCGCTGCAGGAAAGCCCGCATGGTTTTTCCGCACTGATCATCGATCCGTTCTTTGCTAATGAAGGCTTTCCGGATCTGCCGCGGGGCTTCCTCGACAAGGCGGTGGCGGCGGTGCGCAAGGCCGGCGGCCTCGTCATCACCGACGAGGTGCAGCCCGGTTTCGGCCGCACCGGCTCTGATATGTGGGGCCATCAGCGCGCCGGCATCGTTCCCGATATCGTGACGCTCGGCAAGCCGATGGCGAACGGCCATCCCGTCGGCGGCGTCGTTGCCAATGCCGATGTGCTGAACGCCTTCCGCAAGGCCTTCCGCTATTTCAATACGTTCGGCGGCAATCCGGTCTCCTGCGCGGCCGCCATGGCGGTTCTCGACGTGATCGAGGACGAGAAACTCGTCGAGAATGCCCGCGACGTCGGCGAATATACGCGCGATGCCTTCAAGCGTCTGGCGCAAAAACACACGATCATCGGCGACGTGCGCGGCAGCGGTCTCTTCATGGGCATGGAATTCGTGGCGGACCGGGCGACGAAGGAGCCGGCCGTCGCTGAGGCGAGCCGGATCGTCAATGAAATGCGAGAGCGCGGCGTGCTGATGGGCAAAATCGGCATCCACCAATGCGCCACCAAGATCCGCCCGCCGATGCCCTTCTCCCGGGAAAATGCCGATCTGATGTTGTCGGTCTTCGACGACGTCCTGTCGGGGTTGTGAGGCTGAGATGACCGATCAATTACCGCAGACCATCCGGGATGACCTGTTGGAACGGGCGCTCGAAGCGCTCGACCATTGGGCGGTGCGGGCGGACGAACCTGTCCTGATGAAATACCGGGAAAACGCCGTCTTCCGCATCACTCTTGCTGATGGGCCGTTGGCTGCCCTGCGGCTGCATCGGCCGGGCTATCATGACGAGACGAGCCTGCGCTCGGAACTGGACCTCATGGCAGGACTGCGGCGCGGAGGTCTCGACGTGCCTGCCCCCGTAGCGACGAGCGACGGCGAGATTCTCGTCTTTCTTCCGGCCAACCGAAAGTTTCCCGAGCAATATGCCGACGTCGTCAGCTGGATCGACGGCACGGCCCTCGGGCAGACCGGCACGCCGCTACCGCAATCGGCCGAGACGCAGGCGGAAATCTTTTTCCGCACCGGCCAGGCGATGGCGACGATGCATGATCTGGCCGATGCCTGGGACCCGCCGGAACGTTTCCGCCGCCCGGCATGGGATGCCGAGGGTCTCCTCGGAGAAAGGCCTCTCTGGGGCCGCTTCTGGGATTGCCCGGGGCTTTCACGCGGCGAGGCCTCGTCGCTTTCGGCATTGCGCGACGACTTGCGGGACCGTCTTGCCAATGCGCAGCGACACGGCCTCGACTACGGCCTGATCCATGCCGATCTGGTGCGCGAGAACATCTTCCTGACGGGAAGCGAAGACGATATCGCCTTCATCGACTTCGACGATGCGGGATATGGCTTCCGCCTTTTCGATCTCGCCACGGCCCTGCTGAAGAATCGCCAAGAACCGGCCTACCCTGAAATCGAAAACGCCCTGATCGCCGGCTATCGCAACAGGCGCGGCCTTTCCGATGCGGCGCTGCAAAGCCTGCCGCTTTTCATGGCGCTGAGGAGCCTCACCTATATCAGCTGGCTTGCCGAGCGGCCCGAGATCCCGAACGCTCCCGAGCGGCTGTCGCGTTATGTCGCCGAAAGTCTGGAGCTTGCAAGAAAGCTCGATATCGACGCTTGACATCCATCACAAATTGATTAACGTGTTAAGTAAATAAGCCGTGGGAGGACGGATGCCACATCTCACCATCGAATATTCGGCCAATCTCGACGGCCGCGCCGACATTGGTGCACTCTGCGAGACGCTGCTGAACACCGTGCTCGAGACTGGGCTTTTCGAGATCGGTGCGGTGCGGGTGCGCGCCCTTCGCGCCGATCATTATGCGATCGCCGACCGGCTTGCCGAAAACTCCTTCGTCGACCTGAACTTCCGCATCGGCAAGGGCCGCACGGCCGAGGAAAAGAAACGCATTGGCGAAGCGATCCTTGCGGCGGCGGCTGACATCCTCGGCCCCCTCTTCGAGACGCCGCATTTCGCGCTGTCGCTGGAGATCCGCGAGATCGATGCGGAGCTGAGCTGGAAGAAGAACGCCATCCATCCGCGGCTTCGCGGCAAGTGACAAACCCCGCATCGCGGGACGAGACAACATCAGGGAAACAGACGATGTCCAAACTGCAGGAAAACATCGCAAAGGCGGAAACCTACCTTGCGCGTTTCAAGGAGCGCGGCGTCCTCAACCGCATCGGCGGCGAGGATGTGGGGGGCGGTGACGGCGCAACCTTCGAGACCCTCTCGCCGGTCGATCTGAAGCCGCTCGCCACCGTCGCCCGCGGCAATGCCGCCGATATCGACCGTGCGGCCAAGGCCGCCAAATCAGCCTTTGGCGAATGGGCCGCCATGCCCGGCGATGCGCGTAAGAAGCTCCTGCACAAGGTTGCTGATGCGATCGTCGCACGTGCCGAGGAGATCGCCTTCGTCGAATGCATGGATACCGGCCAGTCGCTGAAATTCATGGCGAAGGCGGCGCTGCGCGGTGCGGAAAATTTCCGCTTCTTCGCCGATCGCGCACCGGAGGCACGGGACGGAAAGTCACTGCGTGCCGATGGCCAGGTGAACGTGACGACGCGCGTGCCGATCGGCCCGGTCGGCATCATCACGCCGTGGAACACGCCCTTCATGCTGTCGACCTGGAAGATCGCGCCGGCCCTTGCTGCCGGCTGCACCATCGTCCACAAGCCGGCCGAATTTTCGCCGCTGACGGCCCGCCTGCTCGTCGAAATCGCCGAAGAGGCCGGCCTGCCCAAGGGCGTGTGGAACCTCGTCAACGGCTTCGGCGAGGACGCCGGCAAGGCGCTGACCGAACATCCGCTGATCAAGGCGATCGGCTTCGTCGGCGAAAGCCGCACCGGCTCGATGATCATGAAACAGGGCGCCGACACACTGAAGCGGGTGCATTTCGAACTCGGCGGCAAGAACCCGGTCGTCGTCTTTGCCGATGCCGATCTCGAGCGCGCGGCTGATGCCGCCGTCTTCATGATCTATTCGCTGAACGGCGAGCGCTGCACCTCGTCTTCGCGCCTGCTGGTCGAAGACAGCATCTATGACAGGTTCACCGCGCTCGTCGCCGAAATGGTAAGGCGCATCAAGGTCGGCCATCCCCTCGATCCCGAGACGGTCATTGGCCCGCTCATCCATCCCGTGCACGAAAAGAAGGTGCTGGAATATATCGCGATCGGACGCTCGGAAGGCGCAACGCTTGCTGCCGGCGGCGAGAAATTCGATGGTCCGGGCGGCGGCTGCTACGTCTCCCCCACCCTCTTTACCGGCGCCGACAACAAGATGCGCATCGCCCAGGAGGAAATCTTCGGGCCGGTGCTGACAGCCATCCCCTTCAAGGACGAAGCCGATGCGCTAGCGCTCGCCAACGACGTCCAGTACGGCCTGACCGGCTATCTCTGGACCTCCGACGTCACCCGCGCCTTCCGTTTCACCGACCATCTCGAAGCCGGGATGATCTGGGTGAACTCGGAAAACGTCCGCCACCTGCCGACGCCTTTCGGCGGCGTCAAGAATTCCGGTATCGGCCGCGACGGCGGCGACTGGTCCTTCGATTTCTACATGGAAACCAAGAACGTTGCCTTCGCCACCAAGCCGCACGCCATCCAGAAACTCGGCGGCTGAGCCGACCGCACTGATAAAGAGGAGGAACCCATGCCCCTGCCGACACCCAATCTCTATCCGCCTTTCAACATCGTGCGTCTCAGCCATGTCGAACTCGGCGTCACCGATCTCGCCAAGTCCCGCGCCTTCTATGTCGATACGCTCGGCTTGCAGGTGACGGATGAGACCGCCGATATCATCTATCTCAGGGCGCTCGAAGAACGCGGCCATCACTGCATCGTACTGAAGAAATCCGGCAAGGCCGAAGCCCGCGACCTCGGTTTCAAGGTCTTCGGCGACGAGGATCTCGACAAGGCCGCCCATTTCTTCAAGGATAAGGGCCTGCCGGTCGAGTGGGTCGAACGCCCCTATCAGGCGCGCACCTTCCGCACCCGCGATCCGCACGGCATTCCGCTCGAATTCTATTCGAAGATGGACCGCCTGCCGCCGATCCACCAGAAATATGCGCTCTACAAGGGCGTCAAGCCGCTGCGCATCGACCACTTCAACTGCTTCTCGCCGAATGTCGACGAAAGCGTCGCCTTCTATAACGAGCTCGGCTTCCGCGTCACCGAATATACCGAGGATGCCGAGACCGGCCGTCTCTGGGCCGCCTGGACGCACCGCAAGGGCGGCGTCCACGACATCGCCTTCACCAACGGCCGCGGTCCGCGCCTGCACCACACCGCCTTTTGGGTGCCGACGCCGCTCAACATTATCGACCTGCTGGATCTGATGGCGACCACCGGCTGGGTCTCCAACATCGAGCGCGGCCCCGGCCGCCACGGTATCTCCAACGCCTTCTTCCTCTATATCCTCGATCCCGACGGCCACCGCATTGAGATCTACTGCTCGGATTACCAGACGGTCGATCCCGATCTGGAGGCGATCAAGTGGGACCTCAAGGATCCGCAGCGCCAGACACTTTGGGGCGCACCGGCTCCCAAATCCTGGTTCGAACATGGTAGCCTGTTTGCCGGCGCCGATGTAGTCGAGCCTGATCTGAAGGCACAGCCGATCATCGCGCCTTGAACGTTTACCCGAAAGCGGGCGAAATCGCCCGCTTTTCAACGTTGGCGAGGATAGTGTCATGGAATTGAAAGACGCAACATTGTTCCGGCAGGCTGCATTGGTCGGCGGCGATTGGATCGAGGCGGGGGACAATGGGATCGCGGTTGATAATCCCGCGACCGGCGAGATCATTGGCCGCGTTCCCAATCTCGGCGCAGCCGAGACCAAGGCGGCGATTGCCGCGGCCGAGATTGCGCAGAAGGAATGGGCCGCCCGCACCGCCAAGGAGCGGTCGGTCATCCTGCGCCGCTGGTTCCAGCTGATGATGGACAATCAGGACGATCTCGGCCGCATCCTGACGGCAGAACAGGGCAAACCGCTGGCCGAAGCTAAGGGTGAGATCGCCTATGGCGCGAGCTTCATCGAATGGTTTGCCGAGGAGGCGCGGCGGGTCTATGGTGACATCGTTCCCGGCCATCAGAAGGATAAGCGCATCCTGGTGATGAAGCAGCCGATCGGCGTCGTTGCCGCCATCACCCCGTGGAATTTCCCTAATGCGATGATCACCCGCAAGGCTGGACCCGCCTTTGCCGCCGGCTGCGCCATGGTGCTGAAGCCGGCCTCGCAGACGCCGTTTTCGGCGATCGCCATCGCGATCCTCGCCGAGCGCGCCGGTTTCCCCAAGGGCCTGTTCAGCGTTCTCACAGGTTCGGCCCGCGCAATCGGCGGCGAAATGACCGCAAGCCCCATCGTGCGCAAGCTGACCTTTACCGGCTCGACCGAAGTCGGCGCCGAACTCTACCGGCAGAGTGCACCGACCATCAAGAAGCTCGGGCTGGAACTCGGCGGCAATGCGCCCTTCATCGTTTTCGACGACGCCGATCTGGATGCGGCCGTGGAAGGCGCGCTGATCGCCAAATTCCGCAACAACGGCCAGACCTGCGTCTGCGCCAACCGCCTCTATGTGCAGGAGGGCGTCTATGACGCTTTTGCCGAGAAGCTCTCGAAGGCCGTCGGCGCGTTGAAGACCGGCAACGGCTTCGACGAGGGCATCAATCTCGGCCCGCTGATCGACGAGTCCGCCCTTGCCAAGGTCGAGGAGCATGTCGCCGATGCGCTGTCCAAGGGCGGCCGTGTCGTTGCCGGCGGCCACCGCCACCCACTCGGCGGGCGCTTCTATGAGGCGACTGTGCTGGCCGACGTCACCCCTGCCATGGCTGTCGCCAAGGAAGAGACGTTCGGGCCGGTGGCGCCGCTCTTCCGCTTCAACGACGAAGCCGATGTGATCGCTCAGGCCAACGACACCGAGTTCGGTCTTGCCTCCTATTTCTACGCCAAGGATCTCGCCCGGGTCTTCCGGGTCGCCGAGGCGCTGGAATACGGCATGGTCGGCGTCAATACCGGGCTGATTTCGACGGCCGAAGCCCCATTCGGCGGCGTCAAACTTTCTGGCCTCGGCCGCGAAGGCTCGAAATACGGCATCGAGGAATTCACCGAAATCAAATATGTCTGCCTCGGCGGTATCGCCTGAGGCCAAGAGAAGGCCCGAGACAAGCATGACCCATCCACGATTCCTGTCCTTTTCCAGAAACGGCCATCATGGCTATGGGCTTGCCGTCGAGAACGGCGTCATCGACCTGTCGGCTCGCCACGGCGCAAGCTGGGCGAGCCTTCGCGAAGTGATCGAGGCGGGCCGCCTCGTTCAGCTCGCCGAGGAGAGCAGATCATTAAAGCCGGATTTCGCGCTCGACGACATCCGCTTCGAAATTCCTATTCCGTCGCCGGAAAAGATTATCTGCGTCGGGGTCAACTTTCCCGACCGCAACGAGGAATATAAGGACGGTCAGGCAGCACCCTCCAACCCCTCGCTGTTCATCCGTTTTCCCCGTTCCTTCACCGGCCACGGCGAACCGCTGATCCGGCCGCCGGAAAGCCCGCAGCTCGACTATGAAGGCGAGATCGTCATCGTCATCGGCAAGGGCGGCCGGCGGATTGCCGAGGCGGACGCCTTCTCCCACATCGCCGCCCTGTCGCTCTGCAACGAGGGCACGATTCGCGACTGGGTGCGCCATGCCAAGTTCAACGTCACCCAGGGCAAGAACTTCGATCGCACCGGCGCGATCGGCCCCTGGCTGATCCCCTTCACCGATGCCGCTCAGCTCGAAGACATCAAGCTCGAAACCCGCGTCAACGGCGAGGTCCGCCAGAGCGACCGCACCAGCCGGATGATCTTCTCGTTCCGCAAGATCATCAATTATGTCTCCACCTTCACCACGCTCGTTCCCGGCGACGTCATCGTTACCGGCACGCCGACAGGCGCCGGCGCCCGCTTCGGTCCGCCGATCTGGCTGAAACCCGGCGATGTCGTCGAAGTCGAGGCCGACGGCCTTGGCACCCTGAAAAACACCATCGCCGACGAGGTGTTGTGATGCTGTCTGAGGACGAAATCCAGGCGGCCGCCGAAAGCCTCGACCAGGCTGAGCGCACCCGCATCCAGGCCGGCCTTCTGTCGCTGAGGCATCCCCGAATGGATATGGACGACGCCTATGCCGTACAGAGCGCCTGGGTGAAAAAGAAGATCGCGGCCGGCCGCAAGCCAATCGGCTGGAAGATCGGGCTGACCTCGAAGGCGATGCAATATGCGCTCAACATCGACATCCCCGATTCCGGCGTGCTTCTCGACGACATGATGTTCGAAGACGGCGCCACCGTGCCGGCCGATCGCTTCATCCAGCCGCGAATCGAGGCGGAGATCGCCTTCGTCATGAAGGCGCCTTTGCGCGGGCCTGATATCTCGATCTTCGACGTGCTGAACGCCACCGATTATGTGACGCCGGCGCTCGAAATCCTCGACACCCGCATCCTGCGCGTCGATCCGCAGACGAAGAAGCCGCGCACCATCGTCGATACCATTTCCGACAATGCCGCCAATGCCGGCATCGTCACCGGCGGCCGCGCCGTGCGGCCCGGGGAGATCGACGTGCGCTGGATGGGAGCGATCGTCAGCCGCAACGCCGAGGTCGAGGAAACAGGGCTTGGGGCGGGCGTCCTCAACCAGCCTGCTCGCGGCGTTGCCTGGCTCGCCAACCGGCTGGCGCAATATGGCGATGGCATCGAGGCTGGACAGATCGTGCTGGCTGGTTCATTCATCCGTCCGATCGAGGCACGGCACGGCGATACCATCAACGCCGATTTCGGCCCTTACGGCTCGGTCAGCCTCTATTTTGCATGAAGGAGTGAAACATGCCGGCGCCCAAAAACCTCTTCAAGCAAGCCCTGAAGGAGGGGCGGGCGCAGATCGGCCTCTGGCAGGCGCTCGCCAGTCCCTATACGGTCGAGATCTGCGCCGGCGTCGGTTATGACTGGCTGCTGCTCGATGCCGAACATGCGCCGAACGACGTGCCGCTTCTCGCCTCGCAGCTGCAGGCGATGAAGGGATCGGCAAGCCATGCGGTGATCCGCCCGCCGGTCGGCGAGACCTGGATCATCAAGCAGATGCTCGATATCGGTGCGCAGACGCTGCTCATTCCGATGGTCGACAGCAAGGAGATGGCGGAGGCCATGGTCCGCGCCGTGCGTTATCCGCCGCAGGGTGTGCGCGGCGTCGGTGCCGCCCTTGCCCGCGCCTCCGATTTCAACCGCATCCCCGATTATCTCCAGACCGCCAATGACGAGATCTGCCTGCTGCTGCAGGTCGAAAGCCGGGCGGGACTCGCAGCGCTCGACGCGATCGCGACGACCGAGGGCGTCGACGGCGTTTTCATCGGCCCGTCCGATCTCGCCGCCGATATGGGCTATCTCGGCAGACCGGGCGCGCCCGAAGTGCAGGCCGAAGTCGAAAAGGCGCTTGCCAGGATCCAGTCGCACGGCAAGGCCGCCGGCATCCTGATCGGCGATCTCGCCCTTTCCAAGCGCTATCTCGAACTCGGCGCCACCTTCGTCGCGATCGGCAACGACGTCATGCTGCTCGCCAATGCCACGGCCAAGCTGCTTGAGGATTTCCACAAGACCGAACCCGCCAGGCCGGCGGGCGACGTGAAGGTCTACTGACCTCCCGCATTCAGCATCGTTTTGCACGCTCAGTCAAAACGGACTGCACAGCTGGACAGGACGCCTCCCGGCCTTTCGACCATGATGATCGAAAGGTCCAGGAGGAAGAGATATGCGTTTCAGCAAGAAGACAGCGCTGATCACCGGCGGCGGCACGGGCATCGGCGCCGCCGTCGCGCGGCGCATCCGTAGGGAAGGCGGCAACGTCGTGCTCGTCGGACGGCGCCCCGAACCGCTTCGCGCCGTTGCCGATGAGATCGGCGCCACCGTCATCACCACCGACGCGGCCGATGGCATTGCGATGCGGAAAGCGCTCGAAACGGTCGTCGAGACTTTCGGCGGGCTCGATATCCTGATTGCCAATGCCGGCGGCCACGGCGTCGGGCCGACGATCAGCATGTCTGACGAGACCTGGGATCTCGCGGTTCGGCTCAATTTGAACACCGCCTTCGTCAGCGCCCGCGAATCCCTCCCCTATCTGATCAAGAACAAGGGCAATATCGTCGTTCTCGCCTCGATTGCCGGGCTGTTCGCCGGGCCGGATGCGGCGGGCTACGTCACCATGAAGCATGCCTGTATCGGGCTCGCAAAATCGCTGGCGCGCGACTACGGCCGCAAGGGCGTGCGCACCAACACCGTCTGCCCGGGATGGGTGACGACTGACATGGCCGACGAGCAGATGCAGATGATCGTCGAGAAGTTTAGGCTGAAAAGCATCGAAGAGGCTTATGCGCTCGTCACCAAGGACGTGCCGCTCGGTCGCCCCGCGAGTACCGAGGATGTCGCCAACGCCGTCTGCTTCCTGGCCTCCTCGGACGCCTCAATGATCAACGGCGCGATCCTGACCGTCGACGGCGGAGCCGGCACGGTCGATCTGCCGACCCTCGCCTTTGCAGAATGCTAGGAGGAGACAACGATGAACGAAAATCCGAAGGATTGGAAAACCTACGACGAATTCGCCTATGGCATCGACACGAACCGCCTGCCGGCGAGCGAAGCGCTTTCCGGCTCTTCCTATAAGATCGGCTTCGACGACGGCCGCCGGCTCGACCTTGCCTTCGGCAGAGGCGAGGCCAGATGGTCCGACGGCAAGGAAAGCGCAATTGACAAGGCTGAGGTGATCGAGGTCGCGCCGAATACCTATTTCATCGAAATCGTCTTCGCCGGCCGCCCGAGAGAAGCCGAAACGCTGATCCTCAATGTCGAGACCCGCCGAGCGTTTTCGATCTATTCGATCGTCCGCGACGCGAGGGATGCCGTCGGCGAACCGCAGGTGGCGCAGATCTTCCGGCCCGGCGTCATCGAAGGTGGCACTTCAAGCGGGCCGGCGCCGGCCGAAAGCCGTGATCTCATCGGGCTCAGGGCGCATTTCACCTATAGCCCCAACCATGTCTACGAACACACCTACCTCTCCGCTGAGCGCTACGCCTGGCAGTGCCTGGTCGGCGTCCAGCGCGGCCATGGCGATGTCGACCTGACAACCACCTACAAGTTCGACGACAACCAGTACGTCTTTACCTTCCGGGAGTTCAAAATCGCGGTCGCCTCCACCTTCTTCTACAATTTCAACGATATGCGCTCGACCGGTAAATTCCTCGGCATTACCGGCGACGGACGCATCCAGAACAGTCCTGCCGGCGCCTTCATCCGCAAGGCCTCGATGACCTATTACCTGCCGGGCCAGGAACCGGTGTGAGAGACAGAACCATGAAAACAGCTTTCGACATGGTGAAGGCGCATTACGACGCCAACGACCGCCGCGATATAGACGGGATGCTGGCCGACATTGCGCCCGACTGCCGCTGGACCGAGATGGACGGCTTTCCCTGCGCCGGCACCTATGTCGGCCCGCAGGAGGTCTTTAGACACGTCTTCCAGGCCCTCGGTGAGGCATTCGATGGCTACACCTTCAAGCTGGAACGTCTTCTCGACGCCGGCGACGATGTGATCGCCATCGGCGACTACAGCGGCACGCACCGGCAGACCGGTAAATCCTTCAAGGCCCGCGTCGTCCATGCCTGGCGTGCCGCGGACGGCAAGATCCGGCGCTTCGAGCAGTTTACCGATACGCTGCGCGTCGCGGAATCGATGCGATAAGAATCTGGGCGGCTCGGCGCAGACCGGCCGCCCTACAAAAGCGCAGCCTTGCGCCATTGCGACGGCGAAACGGCGTAGCGGGCGCGGAAAGCCCGCGAAAAATGCGCGCTGGAGGAAAAGCCGAGCGCAAAGGCGATCTCGGATATCTCGCCGCTATGGCCGGCGGCTTTGCGCAGCCTGGCCGCAGCCTGCTGCAGGCGCAGGTCCCAGATATACTCGGACGGCGTCAGCCGTTCGGTCTCGAATGCGCGATAAACGTAACGCACCGAGCAGCCCATGCGCCGCGCGATCATGGCGACGGTCAGATCCGGCCGGGCGATATTCCCGGCGATGAAATCCTTGATGCGCGCCAGCAGCAGATCGAGGGGATTGGCGACCAGTCCCTCCGGCCGCCCCTCGCCGATCATCGTGCGAACGAGATCGATCATCGTCTGGCCGACGCTCGAACGCCGCGCTTCGTCGAGATGGCCGATCTCGTGCATGGTCGTTTCCATCAGCGACAGCAGAATACCGCACATGCCGTCATACTCGGCATGCGCGGTGAAGGGTGCTGCCAGCCGCTCGACCGCGGCCAGCGGCAATGCCTGCCGCGGCAGTTGCAGCAGCAATTGGCGGACCGGCGTGCTGTTGGTCAGCACATAGGGCCGGCGCGGATCATAGATCACAAGCGCATCGGTGGAGATCGGCGCGTGCAAGCCACCCTGGGTGATCGAGGCGCTGCCTTCGGCCTGCAGGATCAGCTTGATCGCGTCGGGATCGTCAGGCCTGGCCGTCACCCGCTCGCCGAAAACCATATGCCGATCGGCTTCCAGCCGCGTCAGCCGGCAGGCTCCCAGCATAGCGGAGAGCATCGAACTCTTCTCCTCGTCGGCTGCCGTGAAATCGAGCTTGACATTGCCGAACAGCGTGCGGGCAAGCCCGGCGAACTCCTGGCCCCGAGCTGTCTCGATAGCGCGGTGATCAGCGGAAAAACGCATAACAACCTCCTCACTTCAGCTCGCCAGATAGGCGCCATGGAGGATGTCCGGCTGGGCTTTCAGCGTCGCGGCGGGACCGTCGAAGACAAGGCGGCCGCGCTCCAGCACGAGGGCCTTATCGGCGAGATCCAGCGCGAGATTGGCGAATTGCTCGATCAGCAGCACGCCGATGCCGCCGGCAGCGGCAATCTTCAGCGCCTCGGCCAGACGCTTGACGACGGCAGGCGCCAAGCCGAGCGAAAGCTCGTCGACGATCATGAAACGTGGCTTTGCGACGAAAGCCTGCGCCATCGCCACCATCTGCTTCTGACCGCCGGAGAGATCGGAAGCCGACTGACGCCGGCGCTCGGCAAGCTCAGGGAATATCTCATAGGCGCGCTCCAGCCCCTGCCGGCGGGCAGTCGCCGCAGGATCGAGCGCGGCGACGAGGATATTGTCCTCCACCGACAATTGCCCCAGCACGCGGTGCCCTTCCGGAACGAGCGCAAGGCCTGCCCGACGAATGCGGTCGGGCACAAATCCTTCGAGTGCGATGTCTCCCAGCCGCACCGCGCCGCCGCGCGGCAGAACACCTGCCATGGCCATGACCGTGCTCGATTTTCCCGCCCCATTGGCGCCGAGCAGGGTCGTCACCTCGCCGGCCGCGACCGAAAAGGAAATGTCATGGATGACGCGTTTGCCGCCGCGTTCGACGACGAGGTTTTCGACGCGGACCTCGGAATTCCCGCTCATCTCAGAACTCCCCCAGATAGGCGCGCCGCACGTTCGGATCGGCAAGCACGGTCTGCGTCGGGCCGAGGGCCAGCAGCTTTCCGTAGTCGAGCACCATGGTCTCGCTGCACATGGAGCGGATAAGATCGACGTCGTGATCGATGACCAGAATCTGCGCCCGGAATTCCGCGGGGATGCGCAGCACCAACTCGCGAAACGCCTTGCCCTCCTCCTCGGTCAGACCGGCGGCCGGCTCGTCCAGCAGGATCAGCTTCGGCTTGCCGACGACACATTTCGCCAGTTCGACCAGGCGGCGCTGGAAGAGATTGAGCGATTTCCCCAGCCGGTCGGCAGCCGCGCTGAGTCCGACGAAGGAAAGCGCCTCGTCCACGGCTTCGGAGCGATGCGGCGCGCCGACCACATGATCGGCGATCGCCGCGATATTGCCGGCGACGGTCAGGTC
Source organism: Rhizobium redzepovicii (assembly GCF_019793435.1). Taxonomy (GTDB): domain Bacteria; phylum Pseudomonadota; class Alphaproteobacteria; order Rhizobiales; family Rhizobiaceae; genus Rhizobium; species Rhizobium redzepovicii. The sequence goes on from NZ_JAILYH010000009.1 coordinate 120,311, forward strand.
CCCGACCACCTGTTCGGTCTGGAACGAGCGGCGCAGGCCGGCGCGTACGCGCTGCAGCGGCGTCATCGGCAACAGCGCCTGGGCGCCGAGCGACACGGTCCCCTGAACCGGCCTGATGAAACCGGAGAGCACGTTGAGCAACGTCGTCTTGCCGGCGCCATTCGGGCCGATCAGGCCCGCGACCGGTGCGGTGAGCACGGCGCTGAGCTCGTTGATCGGCTTCACACCACCGAACTGGACGACGAGATTGTCGATGGTGATCATCGTGCCCTCCCCCTTGATAGGCCGCTGTTCAGACGGGCGATCAAGCCCGCGATCTGGCCGGCTATGCCGGTCGGCGCGGTTGCCAGCGCATGGAACAGGGCGACGCCGAAAATACCGATCGTGATATAACCGTCGATGCCGAGATCGGTCAGCAGCGCCGGCACCGCGCGCAACAGAAGCCCGGCGATCAGCGCGCCGTACCAGTTGAAGACACCGCCGACGATGGCGAGCGCAAAGAGGTTGAGGCTCTCGAAGGCGCCGAAGGCGCGCCCGTCGAGCTGGCCGACATTGCCGGCCAGCAGCCCGCCGGCAAGGCCGGCGAGCAAGCCGCTGAGCGCAAAGGCCCAGGCCTTGTAGATGAGAACGTTGACGCCGCTGGCGACGGCGACAGTCTCGCCCTTGCGGATCAGCGCCCAGGCCCTGCCGGGACGCGCAAGCTTATGCCATTGCGCGATCAAAAGACCGATCGCAGCTGCCGCGCACACATAGAGGAAATAGGCAACCTCGCCGTCGGCGATGACAGGCCTCGCCAGCATTTCGCGTCCGGAGCCGTCCGCCCGACCGAGAAAGCCAGGACCGCCATCAGGGAAACCCCAAGCGCTGATGATTATCTGGAAGCCGCCGGCGAGCATTAGGGTGACGAGCGCGAGGTAGAGACCACGCAGCCGCAAGGCCGGCACGCCGAAGGCGAGCCCGACCGCGGACGCGACGATGCCGCCGGCAAGCAGGCTGACCTCGAAGGGTGGATGAAAGGCGTGACCGATGCGCAGCGTTACCCAGCCGCCGACACCGACGAGGGCAAACTGGCAGAGCGAAACCAAGCCGAGCTGGCCATAGAGAATGGCAAGGCCAGCAACCGACAGCGACAGCGCGACGGCCGACGTTGCCGCCGAAAGCCAGAAGGAATTGGCGAGAAGGACGACCACAGCCGCGAAGAGCGCCGTCGTCACGGGGACATGCAGAAGCTGTTTCGGCAGGCGCATTGTCGACAGGCCTTCAGCGTTGGAGGCGATTGTTTGCGGCTGAACGCTCATCGGTCTTTCAACGCGGCCTTCGCCGTGCCTCCGAGGATCGTGACGGCGGCGAGCGCGATGATAAAGGGCGCCGCCGCCCGATAGGGCGATATCCAGGCAATCGGGGTCAGCGCCGCCTCGGCAATGCCGATCAGAATGCCGGCAGCCGCCGTCTCCCAAAGCGACCGCAACTGGCCGAGGATCGCCGCGGCAATGGCGGGAATGACCAGCAGGGTCAGGAAGGTGCCCTGCAGGCGCACGAGATCGGCCAGCAGCAGGCCGGCAAGGCCTGAGAAGATGCCGGTGATGATCCAGGCGGCGGTCTCGGTATGGAGGACGCGCACGCCGAGGACGGCACTGAGATCGCGGTCATTGGCCAGTGCGCGCATATCGAGGCCGAGCCGCGTGCGAGAGAGCAGCAAGGTGATCGCGACGACCATGGCAACGGCTAGAAGAAGGGCGATGATGCGCGTGTAGGTCAGGCGCACGGCAAAGAGCGAGACGAACATCTGGTCGGTCGGAAACTGCAGGCGGCGCGGCAGCTCGCCCCAGACGACACCCATGACGGCGATCAGAACCAGAGCCGGCGCCAGTGTGCCGACGGCGCGCACGACGGTATCGCGATGCGACAGCATGGGAGCGAAGATCCGCCCGTAGAGAAAGCTGATTGCCGTCGAGACCACGACCGCCGCAAGGATGGCGACGATGAGCGGAACCTTCCACTCGAGCAGCTGCCAGGCGCAATGCGCGCCCATCGCACCAAAAGCACCGAAAGCGAAATTGAGAACGCCGGTCGCGCGAAACAGCACGACGAGTCCGACACCCGACAGGGCATAGACGGCGCCGATTCCAAGCCCGGAAATGACGAAGGGAAGAATATTCATAACCCGATCCTCTAGCACTCGCCCGGCTCCGCGGGGTAGCAGCCGCGGAGCACGATGGCAGTCGCAGGCTCAGTTGATGCCCGCGGACTTTTCGAAGGCGCGGATGTCCTTCAGCTCGGGGTCCGGCGACGGCGCGCAGTCGGAGACGACTTTCCACTTGCCGGCTTCGCTGACGGCCATGCGCGTGGTCGAATTGGCATTGTGGCGAGTCTGGCCGTCACCGAAGTACCAGGGGGCACAGAAAATATCGCTTTTGAAGCCCTTGATTCCTCGCACCGCAGCCGACGCCGTCTCGCGGTTGACGTTGGCGGGATCGAGCGTCATCAGTGCCGTCTCGGCGATCCGTGCAGCAAGATAGCCGGCCTGGGCGAAGGTGTCGCGCGGATCGGACTTCTGGCCGTACTGATCCATGACAGCGAGCCAGTTCTGATTATCAGGCGTCGTCGCCTCGAGATCGTTGAACTCCATGTTGACGATGAAATTGCCGTCCCAGCCGGCGCCGATCGTGCCAGGCACCGAGAGATCATAGGCGGAGGCGGCGCTCAGGAACTTGATGCTCTGGTTCAGCCCCTGTTCTTCCGCAGCGGTCAGCAGCGGCACGGTGACGCCCTTGGGCAGGCCGAGAATGATCACATCCGGCTTGGAAGCTGCCGCCTGCAGGATGGTCGATGTGGAATCGGCGGTGCCGGGATCCATCAAGATCGTCTCGGCCGTCAGGCCCTTCTCTTTGGCGAGCTGAATGATCCCGTCGCAGGACCAGGTGCCGACATTCGGGATGTTCGGCCCGATGCAGACGACCGACTTTGCCTTCAGTTGATCGAGCGCATAGCCCATTGCGCCGAGCATCGACACGCGAGGACCGGCATTGGTCGGGGCATAGTTCGCCGCGAAGAAACATTCGCGGGGAACGCCGACGCCGGCGACGACGAGAATGGCGGATTTCTTGTAGAAATCGGCATTGGCGCCGCATTCGACGAAACTCGAATTGCCGACCATCAGCACGGCCTTCTCGTCATTGACGAGCTTGGCGGCGAGCTGTGCTGCTATCTCAGGATTCCACTGGTCGTCCTCGACCAGATATTTCACCGGCCGTCCCTTGATCCCGCCGTTGGCGTTCAGGCAATCGAAATAGGCCTTGGCCGCCTTGGTGGAATTGGAAAAATCATCCGGTCCCGTCTTGCCGGTAATCGCGCCGACCACAATTGCTTCGCCGGTTGCCGGCTTACCGCTATTGTCGCCGCAGGATGCTGCAGCATTTGCGCTGAACGCCGAAAAGAGCGTCAGGAAAAGGCCGATTACCAGCCCTTTTGGATTGATAGGCATTGTCTCCTCCAGTGTGTTGTCCCGCTCCCCACGGGATATTACGATCGGCGATACCAGGCTCAGCCGGAAATCGCCTTCCCTGTCATGAAGGCGGCAGCCTTTGCCGCAATCATCATCGTCGGCGCGTTGGTATTGCCCGACACCAACGTCGGCATCACCGAAGCGTCGCAGACGCGCAGCCCCTCGACGCCGCGCACCTTGAGGTCCGGTCCGACCACCGCCATGCGATCGTCGGCGCGGCCCATGCGCGCAGTTCCCGCCGGATGGAACACTGTTTTGGCTGATTGGCGGATGTAATCGCGCAAAGCCTCCGGATCCTTTTCGGTCCCAGGCTTCGGCAGCACGCGGCGCTTCACCAGCTTGGCAAGCGCCGGCGCATCGAGGATGCGGATCGCCGTTTCGACACCGCGCACCAGCGTCTCGATATCGGCGGGATCGGAAAGCAGATTGGCGTTGAAATCCGTCTGCTCCCTGGGATCGGCGCTCTTCAGCTTGATCCAGCCGCGCGACCGCGGCCGCAGATAACACGGCCCGATGCTGAGACCGTGGCCGGGCTCCGGTTCGCGGTCGACGAAGCCGATCAGCACCGGCAGGACATGGAACTGTACATCCGGCTGGCCGGTGCCTGCGGTATCGACGAAGCCGCCGCACTCGACGACGTTCGATGACAGCAGCCCGCGACGCGAGGTGAGGTAACGCAGCATGTGGCCGGCGGCACGCAGACCCTTGTCATGACCGAGGATCGAGATCGGCTCGCGCGTCTCGCCCTGCACCGGCACTTCGAGATGATCTTGATAATTGGCGCCGACACCAGGCAGGTCGGCAACGACCTGGATGCCGAGCGAGGTAAGATGCGCACCGTCGCCGATCCCCGACAATTGCAGGATCTTCGGCGTGGCGATGGCGCCTGCGGTGAGCGCGATTTCGCGCGACGCCTTGAAGATCGTTCCATCGAGCAGTTCCACGCCGACCGCCCTCTGCCCCTCGAACAGCAGGCGCGCCACCTTGCGCTCCGTCAGAACGGTGAGATTCGGCCGCTTCTCCGCTTCGCGCAAAAAGGCCTGAGCCGAACTCCAGCGCCGGCCGCCATGGGTGGTGCTCTGATAGAAGCCGACACCCGCCTGATCGGCGCCGTTGAAATCGTCGTTCTGGGGAATGCCGATTTCAGTCGCCGCCTTGACGAAGGCCTCGCTCAGCGGGTGGCGGTGGCGCGGGTCGGAGACGTGCAACCCACCCTTCTTTCCGTGGAAATGGCCGTTCAGCCGCTCGTTCTGTTCCAGCGAGCGGAAAGCTGGAAGCAAGTCGTCATAGGACCACCCCTGGCAGCCCATTTGCGACCAGGTATCGTAGTCGTTGCGATGGCCGCGAATATAGATCATCGCATTCACCGAGCTGCCGCCGCCGAGCACATTTCCCTGCGGCACGATGCACGGCCGGCCGTTCAAGCCCTTGTCGGGGTTCGATGCGTAGGGATGGATGTCGATGCCCTTGCCCAGCACCTTGAAGAAGGTCGCGGGTATATGGATCCACGGATCGGCGTCGCGGCGGCCGGACTCGATCAGCAGGACCTTATGCGCCGGATTTTCCGACAGGCGGTTCGCCAGCACGCAGCCCGAGGATCCGCCTCCGACGATGATATAATCGTAAGTCGTCATGGCTCAGCTCAACACCGTCTGGATCGTCGTGAATTCCTTCAGTCCTTCGGCGCCGAATTCGACGCCGATGCCGGATTGTTTGACGCCCCCGAAGGGTGCATTGGGTTGAATCGTGCCGTGCTTGTTGATCCAGACCGAGCCGCATTCGAGCTGCCTTGCATAGCGCTTGGCCTTCTCGACATCGGCAGACCAGACCGAACCGCCGAGACCCGCCGGATTCTGGTTGGCGCGGGCGATCACCTCGTCGAGATCACTGTAACGGATGATCGGCAGGGCCGGACCGAACTGCTCCTCATCGACCAGCCGGACACCATGATCGACATCGGCAACCAGCGTGATCGGATAGAAATAGCCGGGCCGGTCCATCGGCGCGCCGCCGGTCAGAATGCGGCCGCCTTGTGTGCGCGCATCATCGACGAGATCGCGCACCTTGTTGAACTGCATTTCGTTTTGTATCGGGCCGAGGATGCTGGCCTCATCCAGGCCGTCGCCGACAGTGATCTTGCCGGCATAATCGGCAAGTGCGCTGCAGACCTCCTCATAGATGCTGTCATGCACATAGAGGCGTTTCAGCGCCGCGCAGGTCTGGCCGTTATTGATGAAGGCGCCCCAGAACAGGCCCTCGACAATGCCTTTCGGATCGACGTCGGGCAGCACGATGCCCGCATCGTTGCCGCCGAGTTCCAGCGTCAGCCGTTTCAAGGTGGCGACGGCCGAGGCCATAATTTTCTTACCGGTCTCGGTGGAACCGGTGAAGGTCATCTTGGCAATACCGGGATGAGCGGAAAGCGCAGCCCCGATGCTGTTTTCGCCGGTGATCACATTGACGACGCCGGGGGGCAGCACCTCGTTGATGATCTCGACCAGACGGATGGTCGAGAGCGGCGTCAGGGGCGACGGCTTGATGACGACGGTATTGCCGGCCCGCAGCGCCGGCACGATGTGCCAGCAGGCAATCATGACGGGCCAGTTCCAGGGCGTGATCGAACCGACGACGCCGATCGGCTTGCGGTGCAGCTCGACACGTCCTTCATTGTCATCCTGCAGGATTTCCACCGGCAGATCGAGTTCGGCCGTATGACGTGTCCAAGCGATCGCGCCGCCGATTTCAAACCGCGATCCTAGACCATTGAGCGGCTTGCCCTGCTCCCGGGTTAGGATCTGCGCCAGTTCTTCGGCGTGCTCGGCGATCTTCTCGGCAAGGGCCCGGCAGGCCGCGGCGCGCTCTTCATTCGAGGTCTGCGACCAGCTTTTGAAAGCCGCGGCGGCGGCGGCAACGGCTTGGTCGAGATCGGCTTCCCCGGCAAGCGGCATATAGCCGACGATTTCGCCGTTCGATGGATTGGCAACCGGCGCATGATGGGTCGTGGCGACAGTTTCGCCACCGATGAGCAGGGTAGACTGCTTCACGATATTCTCCTCCCGTGAGATTGGGGAGGACTATGACTTTGGCTGGATAAGCCGTCTTGGGGAGAAACGCGCCTCGTCTTGGACGGAAGCGCAAATTGCGCGTCAGACCATCCGTGGCACCGCTTCGCCGGCGCGCAGCAGCTCGCTCGGCGCACAATCGAACAGTTCTTTGAAGCTGCGGTTGAAATAGGAAATGTCGTTGAAGCCGGCGGAATAGGCGACTTCGGCGATCGTTCCGGCGTGGCGCTGCTCCTTGAGCTGCTCGATCTTTTCGCGTGCAAAGCGCAGGCGCTTGTCGCGGATGACGGTGGTGCAGGTCATGCCCAGTCCCTGGAAGTCCTGCTGCAGCGTGCGGATCGAGACGCCGAGCCTCGTCGCCAGCCATTTGGCGCTGAGATCGCTCTCGGTCAGGTGTTTGTCGATCAGGATATCGACCATCTGCATGCGCCTGCCGGCACTGTCATGCAAGGAAGTCAGGCTTGCCGTCTGGATGTCGGTCGACAGAAATGCCTGGCGCGTCGTGTCGAACATCAGCTGGCGCAGATGCGGCGAGGCCGCCTCGCTTTCCGGCGTCGTCATCATCTTGGCGATCAGCGCACGCAGCATCATCGTCATCGGATCGTCGGCCGCAAGCTTGCGGGCCACGTCGAAATCCACCTTGCTGCCCGAATACATCAATTGCCGCGGCAAATGCAGGGACAGATGATTGGAGAAGTGACCGCGGAAATAGAAGGTGGTCGGCCGCGTGGAATCGACCAGAATGCATTCGCCGACATCGAGAATGTTCTGCTGGCCGGAATGCTCTACGCCGCAGGCTCCCTCGAGCTGCAGGATCAGGAACAGATGTTCGTGGGCATCGCGGCGAATGTCGTCCCAGCCGCGATGGACATAATCGAGATCGTTGGAGACGTGGGCAAATTCCATGCCGCAGACGTCGATGCGGCTTGCCGTGCCGGTCACCTTGTCGCCCCGTTGCATCGTATGCGCGTTGAAATTCCCGCAGATATTGTGAAGGTCATCCGACCATTGATCGTAAGGCGTCGGCGACCAGGCGCGATCGACGAGGCTGCGGTTCTGCAACAGGTCCAACTCTGCCTCCCAACAGTGTCTACACAGCTGAAGACTGCCGCAGGCCGGACTGGCCGTCAATTAAATATTTAACACATTAATCAAGAGGCTGTGCATGGGGCGGAAGCCGTCACTCCTCACCGCCGGTCGCGCCTTCGAGCCTCAGCGCCGTCAGCTCGTCCAGCATGTCCAGCAGTTGCTCGACCCGCTCCGCCCCGAAGCGTACGCCGATATCGGCATAGACCTTCAGGCTCTCCGGCATCACCTCGTCGACCATTGCTCGCCCGGCAGGCGTAATCCGCAGCAGCACCCGCCGACCGTCGGCCTTGTCCTTATGTTTGGTGATGAAGCCGCGCTCTTCGAGCGAGCGGATCATGCGCGTCAGGCTCGGTGCCAGGATCGAGGCCTTGTCCGCCACTTCGCTGGCATCGAGCGTACCTGCTTCGGAGAGCACACGGATCACCCGCCACTGCTGCTCGGTTACATCATGCGCCGCCAGGATCGGTCGGAAATGGCTCATCACCGCTTCGCGCGCCCGCAAAAGCCCGATCGCGAGCGACCGCTGGCGCTCTTGCGATGAACCCGGCAACGACGGCATCTCGCGTTTCTCCTGCTGTCCATTCTTCATCGGCGTCCGATCGTGCAATGATTGAATATCGATTCTTCGCCACATTGAGCCGCCGCGGAAAATCGCAAGACAGCTAGTTAACACAGCAACGACCAACCACAAGCCCATCCGCTCGATCGATCGACAAGGCTTATGAGCATCGTGACGGTCGCCGGTGTTTGCGGAGCAAACTCCGACGGCGTATCCTCGCTTCGACGATACCCCTTTCGCAAGTGCATTCAGGCGCTATGGTGTTGGAAAAACAAGGGCGAGCATGAGACAAAATACAAGCCACCTCCAGGAGCGGATGACCATTGTCGGTGATCTCAAGGCTGCGTCCTTTATCCCCTGGATCCGGCGCCATGCCGCCAAGCTCGGGCTGTCGCACACCATATCCCATGCGAGTTCCATGCGGATCGAGCTCGAGCTTTCAGGACCGGAGGATTTGATCGACATGATGGAGGTGGGGTGTTCACTGGGGCCAATCGACGTATGGGTCGAGTGCATAGAACGCACTGCGAGGATGGGCGAAAAGGCCTAACACCATGTGCGGTTTTTGCGATGTGCATATTATTTAACCATCGTTGCCAATGCGAAAAAACTATGCAAACGTGAGGCCTTGAGCGTATCGTTTTACAAAACGTGGTGTAGTTCAGGAAGTCTAGTCATGCCATCCGATCCGACCGGCTTTTGGACGCCAGTCGCCCTCTCCCGGGATCTGCCGGCCGCAACAGTCATGCCGGCCCGGACGGCATCTGGATCGATTGCCCTCTGGCGCAGCGCTTCGGGGCGTATATCGGCGTCGGCGGATCGCTGTCCGCATCGTGGCATGCGCTTGTCCCATGGCTTCGTGCGCGGCGAGGCGCTTTCCTGCATCTATCACGGCTGGAGTTATGGCCAGGCCGGAAACTGTCTGCGCATTCCTGCCCATCCGGGGCTGGCGCCGCCAGAAACCATCCGTGTCGCCACCCATGAGGTCGAGGAAGCGGGCAGCATGATCTGGGTGGCCGTGGGCACGCCCACTTCGAAGCCGCCGAGGCTTGATGGCCTCATTCCCCTGCGCTCGCTAACGGCGTTTGCAGGCACTGCCGCGATTGAAGCGGCGGCCGGCGTGAAGGCGAACCCTGACGGTCTTGTCGAGATCGACGCACCCACCGGCAGCCTCTGTCTGTTATTATCCGCCCAAGAAGACGGGCAGACGCTGATCCATGTGCTCCTGAAGGATGACCTCGGCCCAGCTGCGGCCATCGGCGCTTCGCGGGTTGCCGAAAGTCTGCGGCGCCGGGCTGAAGATCTTCAGAAAAAGGAGATCGCGCGGTGAGCATGCAGGCGATGATCGACGAATGGTATCCGGTTGGGCTTTTCAGTCAACTCGACAGCGCCGGTCGCAAAACGAGGCTGATGGGCGAGCCGATCGGCGTGGCGAGCGACGCCGATGGCAATGCGAGGGTAACGGGCGACGACGGCCGCGTTCTGCCGGTGCGCGTGCGTTACGGCCATGTCTGGTCCTCGCTCGGCGAGCCGAGGAAGGATATTTTCCCGATCCCCGAGGCCGACCAGCCCGGCCGCCGTTTCGTCGACGTCGGCGTGGTGCGCGTGCGCTGCTCGCCCCTGCGCGCCGTCGAGAACTTCCTCGACATTGCCCATTTCCCCTTCGTCCACACCGACATTCTCGGCGCAGAGCCGCACACCGAGGTTCAGAACTACAAGGTCGAGATCCGCGAGGAAGAAGATGAAGTCTGGGCAACGCAGGTGAAGTTTTACCAGCCGCAGGCCGCCAAATCGGCAAGCGGCGGGATCACGACGGAATATATGTACCGCGTGCCGGCACCGACTTGCTCCGTGCTCTACAAGACCTGCCCGCCGCGCCCGAGCGAGTGGGATGTCATCACGCTCTTCGTGCAGCCGCTGGCCGAGGACCTGTGCGACGTCTGGCCGTGGATGGCGCTTTTCGATGACGAGACCGCGATGACCGACCTCATCCACTTCCAGCAGACGATCTTCCTGCAGGACCGGTCGATCCTGGAAAACCAGATCCCGTCGCTTCTGCCGCTCGATCCCGGCATGGAAATCCCGACGCGGGCCGATCTCACATCGATCGCTTACCGGCGCTGGCTGAAGCGTCACAATTATACCTATGGCGCGCAGCTGGTGGCGCAATGAAGCTCTACGACTACATTCTCTCCCCCAGCTGCTACAAGGTGCGCCTGATGGCGGCGCTGACCGGCGTCAAGCTGGAACTCCGCCCGGTGGATTTCCATCCCGGCGCCGAGCATCGCGGCCCCGAGCTTCTCGCCCTCAATCCGGCAGGTTCCATTCCAATCCTGGAGGATGGAGATCTGATCCTGACCGAGTCGTCGGCAATCCTCGTCTATCTCGCCGCCAAGGCAGCACCCGAATGGCTTGGCAATGGCAAGGCCGAAGAAGCTGCAAAGGTACAGCAATGGCTGTCCTTTTCCGGCCGGCTGACGGCAAGCCTGGGCGGCGCGCGGCTTCACGAAATGCTGCTGCGGCCGGGCGATATCGGCGGGTTGCAGGCCCAGGGCATCGCCGCACTTCGCGAGCTTGAGGCGGGACTGGTCGAGCAGGGTGTTCGCGGCATGCGCTTCCTCGCAGCCGACCAGCCGACAATTGCCGACATCGCCTGCTTCCCCTATGTGGCGCTGGCGCCCGATGGAGGCGTGGCGCCGGATGCTTATCCCGCCATCCGGCTCTGGTCGCGGGCGCTACGTGCGCTCGATAGGTTTATCGAAATGCCCGGTATTCACCGGCTGCACGAATTGAAGCCGGAACCCCAGATAGAGCCGGGCGAGGTATGACATGACCGGCTATCTCCTGAAGAACTGCGCAGCCGTGATCGTCGACGAGGGCAAGGGGCCGGTCGTCCGTCGCCATGTCGATCTATTGACCGAGGGTCCGGCGATTATGGCGATCGGCGAAAATCTGGCTGCGGACGCGCTTCCCGCCGGCACGACCATTCAGGATGCCGCCGGCTGGTTCGTCTATCCCGGCCTAGTCAACACCCACCATCATTTTTTCCAATGCTTCGTGCGCAATCGCGTCGATCTCGACTGGACAAAGCTTTCGGTCATCGAGTGGCTGGACCGGATCTACCCGATCTTTTCGCAGCTCAATGAGGAGTGTTTTTACCACTCCTCCGTCACGGCGATGGCCGAGATGATCAAACATGGCTGCACCACGGCCTTGGATCACCAATACAATTTCCCCCGCCACGCCGGGAAGCGGCTGATCGACCGCCAGTTCGAGGCAGCCGAGCTACTCGGCATGCGCTTCCACGCCGGCCGCGGCGGCAACACCCTGCCGAAGTCGGAGGGCTCGACCATTCCCGACGCGATGCTGGAAACGACCGACGAATTTATCGCCGACTGCGCCCGGCTGATCGACACTTACCACGATGCCAACCCGTTCAGTATGCGCCAAGTCGTGTTGGCGCCCTGCCAGCCGGTGAACTGCTATCGCGAGACCTTCGTGGAATCGGTGGCATTGGCGCGCGATCGCGGCGTCATGATGCACACCCATGTCGGCGAGGGCGAAAGCCCGGTTATTCAGGCTCGTCATGGCATGCGCACGGTCGATTATCTGGAAGAACTCGGCTTTGCCGGGCCCGACGCCTTCTATGCCCATTGCTGGGAGCTGACTCACGACGAACTCAGGAAGATGGCGGCGAGCCGCACCGGCGTGGCGCACTGCCCGGAGCCGGTTTATCTGGTCGGCGCCGAGGTCACCGACATTCCCGCCATGGCTGCCTTCGGACTGCGTATCGGCCTTGGCTGCGACGGGGCCGCCTCCAACGACAATTCCAACCTGATGCACTGCCTGCACTCCGCCTATATGCTGCAGTGCCTGGTATCTTCCAGCCGCGCCCATCCCGTGCCGCCGCCCGTCGATTTCCTCGGCTACGGCACGACAGGCGGTGCGAGCCTGCTCGGCAGGCGCGACATCGGCCGGCTGGCGCCCGGCATGGCAGCCGACCTGTTTGCGATCGACACGCGTCGGATGGATTATGTCGGCACGCGGCACGATCCGTTGAGCCTGATTGCCCGCGTCGGCATCGGCATGGCGACCGATATGACGATGATCAATGGCCGCATCGTCTGGCAGAAGGGGGAATTCCCCGGTCTCGACGAGGCCAAACTGGCCGCCGACGCCGAGGCCGCCCTATCCGCCGTCGAATCTTAAAAAAGCCAAAAGAGGGAACTGAGAACATGACCAAACTGACCCGCAGAAACCTGATGACGGCCGCTGCCGCCACCGGCCTTGCCGGCGCGCTCGGCAGCCGCCTTGCTTTCGCCGCCGACCAGCCGCTCGGCATCACGCTCGTCGTCCCTTCGCCGATCGGCGATGTCGGCTGGGGGCACGCCCTTGCCGCCGGCCTCGAGCCGATCAAGGCCGCTTACGGCGACAAGGTGAAGGTCACCGTGCTTGAGAATATCGCCGAAGGCCCGGACGCCGACCGCATCATGACCAAGACCGTCGCCGACGGAAACAAGTTTCTGATCGCCGGCTCCTTCGGCTATCAGAACGGCGCGTTGCAGATCGCCCGCCGTGATCCAGGCGTGACGGTCCTGCATGCCTCCGGCTTCCAGGTTGCTCCCAATTTCTCGCCGTTCGCCGCCAAATATTTCCAGGGCACCTATCTGCTCGGCATGGCTGCCGCAGCACTTTCCAAGACCGGCAAGCTCGGCTCCGTGTCCGCCTTCGCGATTCCCGAACTCATCACTTCGATCAACGCCTTCACCCTCGGCGCCCAGGCCGTCAAGCCCGATATCGAGGTCTCGGTAGTGTGGGTGAACTCCTGGTTCGACCCGGCCAAGGAGCAGGAAGCCGCCAAAGCCTTGATCGCGCAGAAGTGTGACGTGATCTTCTCCAACGCCCAGGACACGCCGTCCGTCATCTCGGCCTGCGAGGAAGCCGGCGTCTACGCCTTCAACCTCAACTCCTCGATGAAGAAATACGCACCGAAAACCTATCTCGGATGCATCTCGACGGATTGGTCGCCGTTCTTCAAGGCATCGGTCGACGCCCATCTCGCCGGCACGTTCAAGGGCGCCAATGCGTTCCTCGGCGTCGCCGACAAGGTCGTCGAAGTGGTCGATTGGAATCCGGATGTTCCGGCAGACGTGATGGCCAAGATCAAGGAGATCGAGGCAAAGATCGCCGACGGCAGCTTCTCGCCCTTCACCGGGCCGATCACCAAGGCCGACGGCAGCGAGGGTGTCGCATCTGGCGCAACCATGGCCGACCCCGAGATCATCGCCATGAATTGGCACGTCAAGGGCGTCTCGACGCCGCTGCCGAAATAAGTCATGACCACCCCGCTCCTGTCGCTGCGCGGCATTTCGAAAAGCTACGGCCAAGTCCATGCCAATCAGGCAATCGATCTGGACGTGGCTCCGCAATCGATCCACGCGATCCTCGGAGAAAACGGGGCGGGAAAATCGACGCTGATGAAGCTGATCTACGGTGTCGAGCAGCCGGACGACGGAGATATCGTCTGGGAAGGCACACCCTTACGCCTCGCCTCCCCCGCGGAGGCGCGGCGCAAGGGCATCGGCATGGTCTTCCAGCACTTTTCGCTGTTCGAGACCTTGACGGTCATCGAGAATATTCAGCTGGTGGTGCCGGGTCGGAAAGCCGATCTCAAGGAACGTATCCGGTCGCTTGGACGGGAGTTCGGCCTTGAAGTCGATCCGCTTGCCCATGTGCATGCGCTGTCCGTCGGCGAGCGGCAGCGGGTGGAGATCATCCGAAGCCTGATGACCAATCCGAAGCTGCTGATCCTTGACGAGCCCACCTCCGTCCTTCCGCCGCAAATGGTGGAGAAGCTCTTCGACACCCTGCTTCGGCTGCGTGATGGCGGCGTTTCCATCCTGCTGATTTCCCACAAGCTCGAAGAAATTCGGGCGATCTGTGACCGCGCGACGATCCTGCGCGGCGGGCGCGTGACCGGGGATGTCGATCCGCGCGAGCATGATGCCCATGACCTGGCCCGGATGATGATCGGCCGCGATATGCCCGCACCCATCTCCGCGCTGCCGCTGTCTGGCGGGGAAAAGCGGCTGGAGATCATCGGTTTGGACCACCAGCCCGACGATCCCTTCGCGGTGCCGCTTTCCGGCCTCAGCCTTGAGGTGCGTGCCGGCGAAATCCTCGGCATCGCCGGTGTTTCGGGCAACGGCCAAAGCGAGCTTGCTGCGCTGATTTCAGGCGAGACCATGCTGGGGCGCGAACAACGCGACCGGATTTACATGATGGGAATGGATGTCGGCAGGCTCGATGCCGCCGCGCGGCGGCAGCTCGGATTTGCCTTCGTTCCGGAAGACCGGCTCGGACGCGGCGCGGTGCCCGAAATGTCGCTCGTCCTCAACAGCCTGTTGACGGCCCATCCGCTCAAGCTTTTACGGCGTGGTCTCATCGAAAGGGCACGGGCGATGACGTTCACCACGGATTGTATCCATCAGTATGATGTCCGGACATCCGGCCCGGATGCGGAAGCCGGCACCCTGTCCGGCGGCAACCTGCAGAAGTTCATCGTCGGCCGCGAAATCATGCTGTCTCCGAAATTGCTTTTCGTGGCGCAGCCGACCTGGGGTGTTGATGTCGGCGCTGCCTCTGCTATCCGCAGCCGCCTGGTCGCATTGCGCAATCAGGGCATGGCGATCCTCGTCATTTCCGAGGAGCTGGAAGAATTGTTCGAACTCTGCGATTGCATCCAGGTGCTGCATCACGGACGGCTCAGCCCGCCGCTTGCAACCCGGGACACCAAGCCCGAGGAGATCGGCCGATACATGATCGGGGCCCATGTCTCGCCCGAGAAAGTTCAACAATGAGCGTCTGGTTTCCTGCTTCCCTTCCCACCCTGGTCCGCCGGGAGCGCGCCTCGCTGGCCGCGGCCTTGGGCGCACCCGTCATCGCGCTCGGGGGGGCGATCGCACTTAATCTCGGCCTTTACGTCTTGATGGGCCGCGACCCCGTCGCGGTCGTCTATGCGATGCTTTTCGAGCCCTTCCTCTCCTGGGCTTCATTTTCGGAAGTTCTCCTAAAGGCCGGGCCTCTCCTTCTCATCGCCCAGGGGCTGGCAATCGGCTTTCGCGCCAAGGTTTTCAATATCGGCGCCGAGGGCCAGTTTATCCTTGGGGCGATCTTCGCCTCCGCCATCCCGGTCTGGTTTCCCCAGGCGTCGGGCCAGTGGATCTGGCCGGCGATGCTGCTGCTCGGCGCCATCGGCGGCGCGATTTGGGCTTCTCTCACCGCCTTCTGGCGCGTGCGCCTCAATGCCAATGAGATCCTCGTTTCGCTGATGCTGAGCCTCGTTGCCGCGCAATTGTTGAACTATCTGCTGCTCGGGCCCTGGAAGGATCCGAACGGCTTTAATTTCCCCCAGTCGGTGATGTTCCAGTATGATGCGATGGTGCCGACCCTGATTGTCGGCACTCGCGTCAATGTCTCCTTCCTCATCACCCTCGTTTTGTCGGTTGCGGCCTGGGTCTTCATGCAGAAGAGCTTCATCGGCTATAAGCTGCAGGTCGGCGGCTTGGCGCCGCGGGCTGCCGGCTACGCCGGTTTCAGGGAAGGCTGGGCGATCTGGCTTTCGCTGCTGATCGGCGGTTTTGCTGCCGGTCTTGCCGGCGCCGCCGAAGTCGCCGGTCCGCTCGGCCAACTGCAGCGTTCGGTCGCGAGCGGCTACGGTTATGCGGCCATCATCGTCGCCTATCTCGGCGGCCTGCATCCAATCGGTATCGTGGTCTCGGCGCTGGTCATGGCGGTTATCTATATCGGCGGCGACAATGCCATGGTCTCGGCCAGCCTGCCGATCGCCGCCGTCCGCGTCTTCCAGGGTAGTCTGCTGCTCGCCTACCTGATCGCCGTCGCCTTCGTGCGCTACCGTCTTGAATGGCGCCGCACCGCCCAGCGGAGCCTGCCATGAACGCCATCGAGTTCATTCTTGCCGGCATGCTTGCGGCTGCGACACCGTTTCTTCTGGCGGCACTCGGCGAATTGGTGGCCGAGCGCGCCGGTGTCCTCAACCTCGGGGTCGAGGGATTGATGGCCCTTGGCGCCGTGCTCGCCTTCATCGTCGTTTATCATGGCGGCGGACATTTTCTTGGTTTCATCGTCGCAGGGCTCGGCAGCGCCGCCCTTTCACTGCTCTTTGCCTTCGTCACGCTCGGGTTCCGGGCAAACCAGGTGGCTGCCGGCCTTGCCATCGGCATTCTTGGCCAAGGCCTTTCGGCCCTCTTCGGCAAGACCTATGAAAGCCTGACGGTCAAGGGTCTTCCAAAGCTTGCTCTTCCAGCGCTGTCGGAACTGCCGGTGATAGGGGGCCTTTTCGTTCAGGACATCGTCGTGTGGATTTCGCTCGCCGCGACGCTGGCTCTTTGGGCCATACTTGCCTACACCAAGCTTGGTCTCATCGTCCGCGCCGTCGGTGAGAACCCGAAGGCCGCCCACGCCATCGGCTATTCGGTGATATCGGTCCGCATCCTCGCCATCGCCTTCGGCGGCGCGATGGCAGGTTTCGCCGGTGCCTATGCGGCGGTCGTTTACACACCACTCTGGGCTGACGGGATGATCGCCGGACGCGGCTGGATCGCCATCGCCCTCGTCGTCTTCGGGACCTGGCTCACCGGTCGCATCTTCCTTGGGGCCTGCCTTTTCGGCGCAGTCTCGTTGATGGGTCTTGCGGCCCAGGCAACCGGACTGGACGTTCCCTCGCAGCTACTGTCGAGCCTGCCCTATCTCGTCACCATCATCGTGCTCGGCATCATCTCCGCCGACCGTCGCTTACTGAAACTGAACGGTGTGGCTTCGCTCGGCGAACCATTCGAGCGATAGCGCATCGTGCGGTCTGTTGATTACCGCCGGTATGCTGGTTACCTTGATATTTCCGTCCATTCGGAAGGGTCGCAAGGAAGCATTCGAGGCAAACGAAGATTGCGGCGGGGAGGCTGACTGTCGGTAGCGGTGGCCCTCTCTCAGAAAACGAATTCGCCTGTAATCCAACGGAGCAAGCCATGAAAGTAAGCAGCCTCCAGTCCCGCCGTTCGACCCGGCTGGCGCAGGCTATGCTCTGCCTCGATGACTTCGAGCCAAAGGCAAAACGGCATCTGCCGAAGCCGCTCTATGCCTATATTTCCGGTGGAACCGAAACCAACGCATCGCTGCGAAATAATCTCGAGGCCTTTCAGGCTTATGCGTTTCGACCGCGTATTCTGCGGGATGTGTCAAAGCGAAGCACGGAGACGACCTTATTCGGTCAGACCTATGCCGCCCCATTCGGGATTGCCCCAATGGGTATCAGTGCGCTCATGGCCTATCGCGGCGACATTATTCTTGCTGCCGGTGCGGCGCAGGTCGGGATTCCGATGATCATGAGCGGATCCTCGCTCATTCGACTCGAGGAGGTTATTGCCGCCGCGCCCGCGAGCTGGTTCCAAGCCTACCTGCCCGGTGAACCCGAACGCATCGATGCGCTGGTGGACCGCGTTGCGGCGGCAGGCTTTAGCACCTTGTTGCTGACCGTCGATACCGCCACGCTCCCGAACCGGGAAAACAATATCCGGGCAGGCTTCTCGACGCCTCTGCGGCCGAGCCTTGCTTTGGCCTGGCAGGGTGTCTCGCACCCGCAATGGACTATCGGGACATTTCTGCGCACTGTCGCCCGCCACGGCATCCCGCATTTTGAAAACTCCTACGCAACCAGAGGCGCACCCATCATCGCCTCGAACGTCACGCGGGACTTCGGCCGGAGAGACCATCTGAACTGGAGCCATCTCGAGCGCATCCGCAGCCGCTGGAGCGGCAAGCTGATCGTCAAGGGCATTCTTCATCCGGACGATGCGGCGCGTGCCGTCGAGACAGGGGCTGACGGGGTGATCGTCTCCAATCACGGCGGCCGCCAGCTCGATGGCGCCATATCTCCCCTGGCGGCGCTTCCCGAGATCGTGGAGCGTCTGGGTGACACGATCCCAGTCATGATCGACGGCGGCTTTCGCCGCGGAACCGATATTATCAAGGCTTTGGCGCTCGGGGCACGTTTCGTGTTTGTCGGGCGGCCGTTTCTCTATGCGGCGGCCGTTGCCGGTCTGCCTGGTGTATTGAGGGCGGCAGACATCCTAAAGTCTGAGCTCCACAGCAATATGGCCCTGCTCGGCGTAACGACGATCGAGCAAGTTTCTCGCGGCCACCTCGTTCCGGCTTGACGAAACAGCCGTGATCTCTCACCAGCGCGGATCGTCGTCGCGAACCTTCCGGCAGCGGGCGCGCCCATCGGCATTTTTGGTCGAGGCCTCTCCGCCCTTGTCGGCAAAACCTGTGACTGGAGCGACGATTTCGGCTTGATGGCACCAGCCAGCGACCGAAATGACGCGTGTGCACTGCACAAATAGGCGCATTCACGACTGCGAGCATAGCAACAATCGCCCAATGAATCGGCACTTAGCATTAATGCCTAAAATATAATCAATAGCGGATTTGCGAAATATCTCCTGTTGATTCAGTCTGTTAACGGCCGCTTTCAGGATTGGCACGCTGATTGCAGGTTCTAAGGCGCATCGGTCAACGGCGACCGGCGCGGATAGGCGCGGTATAAGCGCCTACACAGACACCGACGTCGCAAGGTCTTTGCACTCCAGGATGCTCCCATCCCTGGACGTAAATTCCGGCGGCGTTTTTTTGCGTCCGAATTCAGCCAGCAGAGGGGAACCTGCAGATGAAAAAAATTTCGACGACTGGGATTTCAACAACCGGCATGACCCGCCGCAGCATGCTCAAGACGACCGCAGCGGCTGCCCTCATCGGCGCCGTCAAGGCTGCCTTTCCGTCCGGCGCCTTCGCAGCTGGGGCAGGGCCTGAGGTGAAAGGTGCCAAGCTCGGCTTTATCGCTCTCACGGATTCCGCACCGCTGATCATCGCCAAGGAAAAGGGCTTTTTCGACAAGCATGGCCTTCCGGAAACGGATGTGGCCAAACAGGCATCCTGGGGTGCGACCCGCGACAATCTCGTGCTGGGCGGCGCAGCAAACGGCATTGACGGTGCCCATATCCTGTCGCCGCTCCCCTATCTCATGCATACCGGCAAGGTGACGCAGAACAATAAGCCGGTGCCCATGGCAATCCTCGCCCGGCTCAACCTCGACAGCCAGGGTATTTCCGTCGCCAAGGAATATGCCGAAACCGGCGTGCAGCTCGATTCCTCCAAGCTGAAGGCGGCATTCGAGAAAAAGAAGGCTGAGGGCAAGGAGATCAAGGCCGCCATGACCTTCCCGGGCGGCACCCATGACCTCTGGATCCGCTACTGGCTCGCCGCGGGCGGCATCGATCCGAACAAGGACGTTTCGACCATCGTCGTGCCGCCGCCGCAGATGGTTGCCAACATGAAGGTCGGCAACATGGACGTCTTCTGTGTGGGCGAACCGTGGAATGAGCAGCTCGTCAACCAGGGCATCGGCTTTACCGCAGCTACCACCGGCGAGCTCTGGAAGGGGCATCCTGAAAAGGCGCTCGGACTGCGCGCGGAGTGGATCGAACAGAATCCCAATGCTGCCAAGGCCCTGCTGATGGCTGTCATGGAGGCTCAGCAGTGGTGCGAAAGCATGGACAACAAGGCGGAGATGGCTGACATTCTCGGCAAGCGCCAATGGTTCAACGTTCCGACGAAGGACGTGCTCGGCCGCCTCAAGGGCGATATCAATTATGGCAATGGCCGCGAGGTCAAGGCCACCGACCTCTATATGAAGTTCTGGAAAGACGGCGCCTCCTACCCGTTCAAGAGCCACGATACCTGGTTCATGACGGAAAACATCCGCTGGGGAAATCTCCCGGCGAGCACCGACATCAAGGCGCTGGTCAACCAGGTGAACCGCGAAGACATCTGGCGCGAGGCCGCCAAGGATCTCGGCGTCGCGGCGGCCGATATTCCCGCATCGTCTTCTCGCGGCAAGGAGACTTTCTTCGACGGCAAGGTCTTCGACCCTGAAAATCCCTCCGCCTATCTCGACAGCCTTTCGATCAAGGCTGTCTCCTGACCCGCTCCGGCGCGCGACCGGCGCGCCGGCCTTTCATTCACGTGAGGAGCACGTTGATGTCCGCCCTGGCAAATAAAGAAAATCCCTCCACGGCCGCCTCTGCCAAGCTGGCGGCAAAGGTTCTGCCATTTTCCGGCAAGCACGGATCGCGGATCGATTTTCGTCGAGCGGCACTGACCGCACTTCGCAATGTCGTTCCGCCAGTCGTCGTGCTGGCACTCATCCTGCTTGTCTGGCAGGTGCTCTGTTCGTCGGCGGATGCGTCTTTACCCTCGCCGCATCGGGTCTGGCAGGATAGTTATGACCTGATCGCCTATCCGTTTTTCAACTACGGCTCCCAGGATATCGGGCTCGGCTGGCGCGTGCTCATTTCGCTGCAGCGCGTTCTCTATGGCTTTGGCCTTGCCGCGGTCACCGGCGTCATCATCGGTGCGATCATCGGCCAGTCGATCTGGGCTATGCGTGGCCTCGATCCGATCTTCCAGGTGCTGCGTACGGTCCCGCCGCTCGCCTGGCTGCCGCTGTCGCTCGCAGCCTTCCAGGATTCCAATCCCTCGGCGATCTTCGTGATCTTCATCACGTCGATCTGGCCGGTGATCATCAACACCGCCGTCGGCGTGCGTAATATCCCGCAGGACTACCGCAATGTCGCCGAGGTGCTGCGCCTCAACCAGTTCGAGTTTTTCTGGAAGATCATGCTGCCTTCGGCAGCGCCTTACATCTTCACCGGCCTCAGGATCGGCGTCGGCCTCTCCTGGCTCGCCATCGTAGCGGCCGAAATGCTGACGGGCGGCGTCGGCATCGGTTTCTTCATCTGGGACGCATGGAACTCGTCGCGTCTTCCGGACATCATTGTCGCGCTCGCCTATATCGGCATCGTTGGCTTCGCCCTCGACAAGCTGGTGGCAGCACTGGGCAAACTCATCACCCGCGGCGCCATGGCCAACTGAGGAACGCACCTATGAACGCCTATCTGAAGCTTGATCATATCGACAAACATTTCGATCGGGGCGGCGTGCGCGCCGAGGTCCTGAAGGATATCAACCTGACGATTTCCGCGGGCGAATTCGTCTCGATCATCGGCCATTCGGGCTGCGGCAAGTCTACCCTGCTCAACCTCATCGCCGGCCTGACCCCGGTTTCGGCAGGCGCCGTGCTGCTTGAAAACCGTGAGGTCAATGGACCCGGTCCGGAGCGCGCCGTCGTCTTCCAGAACCACTCGCTGCTGCCCTGGCTGACGGTCTACGAGAACGTTAATCTCGCCGTCTCCAAACTCTTCAACCGAACGAAGACCAAGGCCGAGCGGCATGACTGGGTCATGGCCAACCTCGACCTCGTGCAGATGGCGCATGCGAGGGATAAGCGGCCTTCGGAAATTTCAGGCGGCATGAAACAGCGCGTCGGCATTGCCCGCGCGCTTGCAATGGAGCCGAAGATCCTGTTGCTCGACGAGCCCTTCGGCGCGCTCGATGCGCTGACCCGCGCCCATCTTCAGGACGCGGTGATGGAAATCCACGCCCGGCTTGGCAATACGATGGTGATGATCACCCATGATGTCGACGAAGCGGTGCTGCTGTCCGATCGCATCGTGATGATGACCAACGGCCCGGCGGCCCGCATCGGCGAAGTGCTCGATGTGACCATGTCCCGTCCCCGCAATCGCATCGAACTCGCCTCTGATCGGACATATCTCAAATGCCGTGAAGCCGTGCTGAAGTTCCTCTATGAACGCCACCGCTTCATCGAAGCGGCGGAGTAGAAACCGGGAAATAACCTCGGCGTTTGCCGGCCCTGATCTTTTCGTCTTCGTATCGGGTCCGGCAGCGCCTGATTTTAGGCGTTGGGCTCTCTTTATTCCCCGGGCGTTGCAAAGACCGCGCTGGCATCGCTGACAATTTCCACATGGGAATATGCCGCCTGCCCTGCGGCCGCGGCATCCGCGCGCATGATTGCGGTCACGATCCGGCCGTGCTCCTCATAGGATTTTGCCAGGCGCCCGGGCAGACGGAACTGCGCCCGCCGAAAAGGCGCGAGCCGCGCCCGTGTCTGGGTCACCATCTCAAAGACATGATCATTATGCGCGCCGCGATAAAGCCGGGTATGGAATTCGGTGTTGTGAGCCGAATATTCCTCTTCCGCGCCGGCGTGCACGAGCCTCACCGATGCCCGATGCTCCAACTCCAGCGCGCGCCGCTCGTCGACCGTCATACGCTCGGCCGAGAGCCTGGCGCAGATCGCTTCGAGTTCGGCCATCGCTTCGAACATCGAATGCAGATAAGCCTCGGTGACATTGGTAACGACGGCACTGCGGTTCGGCTCGCGTGCAATCAATCCCATAGCGCCCAACTCACGCAGAGCCTCGCGTACCGGCGTGCGCGAAACGTCGAAACGAACCGCGAGCGATACCTCGTCCAACTTCGCGCCCGGCAGGATTTCACCTGTGACGATCATGTCGGCGATCGCCCGCACCATCTGTTCGACGGTGGTTCCGGTGCGGATCACTTCTCTGCGCCTGGTCTGCTTCACGATACGAATCTGCTCACGTCAACACTCTGCATACAGATGACGTTCGAGACTGGATAAGTCAAATCGGGCGGCGAAGATATTGTTAAATTTTCGCTTTCTCATGCCCGAGATACCTCGGCTAACTCGACTTTGTGCCAACCACGCAGTCACAATGAACAAGAAATATCTATTGATTACTTTTTGCGCAAGAATTCGATCAATCTGTATGCACTTTGCAACGCGCAAGTCTTGCGATAACGGATAAATTATAAAAAACAACAGATTAATTTCTGGCACATGCATTGCATGCACTTTCCTGTACCCGTTCACAACCGGCCCAGCGCCGCAAGGAGCATTTCCGATGACCAAACTCCTTTCCATGAACCGCCGCAATTTCCTCCAGGCTTCCGCTGCCGGTGCGCTTGCCGGCGCCATGCCGGGTCTGATCGCCTCCTCCGCCGCAGCCCAAACCGCGCTGACCGTCGGCTTCATCTATGTCGGCCCCAAGGACGACTACGGCTACAACCAGGCGCATGCCGAAGGTGCGGCCGTCATCAAGGCGCTACCAGGCGTGACGCTGGTCGAAGAAGAGAATGTACCGGAAACCGTCGACGTCCAGAAGACCATGGAATCCATGATCAACCTGGACGGCGCGACCCTGCTCTTTCCGACCTCCTTCGGCTACTTCGACCCACACATGCTGGCCGTGGCCGCCAAACATCCCGACATCCAGTTCCGGCACTGCGGCGGTCTCTGGCAGGAAGGCAAGAACCCGGCCAATACGGGCTCCTATTTCGGCTATATCTTCCAGGGCCAGTATCTGAACGGCATCGCCGCCGGTCATGCGACGAAGAGCAAGAAGATCGGCTTCGTCGCCGCCAAGCCGATCCCGCAGGTTCTGCAGAATATCAATGCCTTCCTGCTCGGCGCACGCACGGTCGATCCGGGTATCACCTGCCAGGTGATCTTCACCGGCGAATGGTCGCTTGCCGTCAAGGAGGCCGAGGCCACCAATGCGCTGGTCGACCAGGGCGCCGACGTCATCACCTGCCACGTCGACAGCCCCAAAGTGGTCGTCGAGACGGCCGCCGGCCGCGGCGCCTTCGTCTGCGGCTATCACGCCAACCAGAGCCCGCTTGCTCCCGAAAAGTACCTCACCGGCGCCGAATGGGCCTGGGGCAACGTCTACAGCGACTTCGTCAAGAAGGCGCAGGCCGGCGAAAAGCTCGGCAACTTCGTGCGTGGTGGCCTGAAGGACGGCTTCGTGAAGATGAGCGCGCTCGGCCCAGGCGTGTCCGCGGAGGGCCGCAAGGCTTTTGAGGCCACGCAGGCGGAGATGATGAAGGGCGGCTTCTCGGTCTTCAAGGGTCCGTTGAAGGACAATAAGGGCGACACTGTCGTGGCTGCCGACAAGAGCTACGCCGAAGACGCGATCGAACTCGAGAGCATGAATTATCTGGTCGAGGGCGTGGTCGGGTCCACAGCGTAAACCGCGAAGGGAGAAGCGCCATGACCATAGAGGCCAATGATCCCGCAATAGCCATCGTGGAAAAACCGGCTTCGCTGCGCCCCGTCCTCGAATGGATCGCGCGGCGAGCCGAGCCTGTTGTCATCGGCCTCGCGGCCATCCTGATCGGTCTTGCGCTCTTCTCCCTCTTCATCCTGGCGGTCGGCAAGTCGCCGGCCACCCTCTTCCAACTGATGTATACCGGCGGCTTCGGCAGCTGGTTTTCGGTGCAGAACAGCTTAAGTCGTGCCGCACCCCTTCTCCTGACGGCACTCTGCGTCGCCCTGCCCGCCCGTCTCGGCCTCGTCATCATCGGCGGGGAAGGAGCGGTCGTGCTGGGCGGCGTTGCCGCCGCAGCCATGGCTCTGCCGCTCGCCGGCACCGCGCCTGTTTTCCTCACCCTCATTCTGATGGCAATCGCTGCCATGGTGGTCGGCGGTATCTGGATCGGCCTTGCCGGTTTCCTGCGCCATTATCGCGGGGTCAACGAAACCATCTCCTCGCTGCTGCTCTCCTATATCGCCATTGCCCTGATGAACCAGTTCGTCGAAGGGGTGCTGCGCGATCCGGCGAGCCTCAACAAGCCGTCGACCAGGCCGCTGCCGGCGGAATACATGCTCGGCAATATTCCCGGCATGGACGTGCATTGGGGTCTCGTCATCGGCATCCTCGCCTGCATGCTCTCCTGGATCGTGATTGAGGCGACGTGCTACGGTTTTGCCGCCCGCATCGCCGGCGGCAACGTGCGCGCCGCGCAGATCCAGGGACTGCCGGTGGGCAGGCTGATCGCCGGATTTACCGCGCTTGCCGGCAGCTTTGCCGGTCTGGCGGGCATGATCGAAGTGGCGGCGGTGCAGGGAAGTGCCAACGCCTCGCTTGCCGCCGGCTACGGTTATACCGGTATCCTTGTCGCCTTCCTCGCCAGGCACAATCCGCTGGCGATCATTCCGGTCGCGATCCTGCTCGGTGGCATCGACGCCTCGGGTGGCCTCATCCAGCGGCGCATGGGCCTGCCGGATGCGACGGTTCTGGTGCTGCAGGGGACACTCTTCATCGTCATTCTCTTCTGCGAAACCTTCTACGGCCGCTTCAAGATCTTCAATCCCGACCTCTGGAAAAGGAGCCTCTGATGGAGGAGACAGGCATCGGCATCTGGGGCGTGCCGCTGGCGATCTTCGCCGGCGCCATCCGCGTTTCCACGCCCTTCATCTTCGTCAGCCTCGGCGAGACGATCACCGAACGCTCCGGCCGCATCAATCTTGGCCTCGAAGGCACGCTCGTCTTCGGCGCCATGACGGCCTATGCGGTGGCCGTCATGACTGGCTCCCCGACCCTCGGCGTGCTGGCCGCAATGGTGGCGGGCGCGATCTTCGGCCTCATCCACGGCTGGATCTGCAAATTCCCCAAGGTCAACGACATCGCCATCGGCATCGCCATAATGCAGTTCGGTCTCGGCATGGCGTTCTTCCTCGGCAAATCCTTCATCCAGCCGGTTGCCCCGAAACTGCCCTCGATCCCGCTCGGCGGCTGGTCGAGCACTCCGCAGGTCCAGGCGGCGCTCAATATCAACGTGCTGTTCTTCATCGGCGCGGCACTTGCCCTCTTCCTGTTCTGGGCCTTCAAGAACACGCGCATCGGCCTGATCCTGCGCGTCGTCGGCGACAGCACCGACGCAGCCCGGGCCATGGGCATCCACCCGGACCGGGTTCGCTTGCTGGCAACGGCAGTGGGCGGTTCGTTGGCGGCAATCGGCGGCGCCTATCTCTCGCTCTACTATCCGGGCTCCTGGAACGAAGGCATTTCGTCGGGCCAGGGCCTGATGGCCGTGGCCCTTGTCATCTTCGCCCGCTGGAACCCGATCGGCTGTTTCCTGGCCGCCCTGCTTTTCGGCGGTGCCGGCGCGCTCGGCCCGGCGCTGCAATCGGTCGGCGTTACACAAGGCTACTATCTTTTTTACGCCGCGCCTTACGTGCTCACCCTCATCATCCTGATCGCCACCTCCTCGCCCACCCGCTCGCTCGCCGGTGCGCCGGGTGCGCTGTCGCTCACGAAATAACGGAGCATCCCGATGAACGGACTTGGCGGTCTCAACAAATCCGAACACGGCGTCGGTATCGGCCTGGTACAGCTCCAGCTGCCGGTGACCGTCACCAAAGCGGACTTGGCAAAACAGACGCAGGTGATCGTCGATCTGGTGGGCAAGGCGCGGCGCAACCAGCCGGGCATGGACCTCGTCGTCTTTCCCGAATACGCACTGCACGGCCTTTCCATGGACATCAATCCGGAGATCATGTGCACGCTCGACGGGCCGGAGGTCGCGGCCTTCAAGCAGGCCTGTAGGGACAATCGGATCTGGGGCTGCTTCTCGATCATGGAGCTGAACCCTGGCGGCATGCCCTATAATTCCGGCATCGTCATCGACGATCAGGGCGAGTTGAAGCTCTATTACCGCAAGATGCATCCCTGGATCCCCGTCGAGCCGTGGGAGCCCGGCGATCTTGGCATCCCTGTCATCGAGGGGCCGCGGGGCGCCAAGCTCGCGCTGATCATCTGCCATGACGGCATGTTCCCGGAGATGGCGCGCGAATGCGCTTATAAAGGCGCCGAAATCATGATCCGCACAGCCGGCTACACGGCGCCGATCCGCGATGCCTGGCGCTTCACCAACCAGGCGAACGCCTTCTGCAACCTGATGATCACCGCGAATGTCTGCATGTGCGGCTCGGACGGCACGTTCGATTCCATGGGTGAAGGCATGATCTGCAATTTCGACGGCACGATCATCGCCCACGGCACCTCCGGCCGGCCCAACGAGATCATCACCGCCGAGATGCGTCCTGACCTGGTGCGTGAGGCCCGGCTCGGCTGGGGCGTGGAGAACAATATCTACCAGTTCGGCCATCGCGGCTATGTCGCCGTCGCCGGCGGCGCCCAGGATGCGCCCTACACCTACATGCACGACCTCGTCGCCGGCATATACCGCCTGCCCTGGGAAGACGAGATAAAGGTCAAGGACGGCACGTCCTGCGGATTTGACAAGCCGATGCGCCGTTACGGCGAACCCCTCAAACCTGCCGCGGAATAGGAGAGAGAATGATGGACGCGATGGTCGAAACCAAAGGGCATTTTATCGACGCCGATCCGTATCCGTGGCCCTATAACGGCGCGCTGAGGCCTGATAACACCGCCCTCATCATCATCGACATGCAGACAGATTTCTGCGGCAAGGGCGGCTATGTCGACCACATGGGCTACGACCTGTCGCTGGTGCAGGCGCCGATCGAACCCATCAAACGCGTGCTTGCCGCCATGCGGGCCAAGGGTTATCACATCATCCACACCCGCGAGGGCCACCGCCCGGACCTCGCCGATCTGCCGGCCAACAAACGCTGGCGCTCGCAGCGGATCGGCGCCGGCATCGGCGATCCCGGCCCCTGCGGTCGAATCCTGACGCGTGGCGAACCCGGCTGGGACATCATCCCCGAACTCTACCCGATCGAAGGCGAGACGATCATCGACAAGCCCGGCAAGGGTTCGTTCTGCGCCACCGACCTCGAACTCATCCTCAACCAGAAGCGCATCGAGAACATTATCCTCACCGGGATCACCACCGATGTCTGCGTCTCGACGACGATGCGCGAGGCGAACGACCGCGGCTACGAATGCCTGCTGCTGGAGGACTGCTGTGGTGCGACCGACTACGGAAACCACCTCGCCGCCATCAAGATGGTGAAGATGCAGGGCGGCGTCTTCGGCTCGGTCTCCAGTTCCGCGGCTCTAGTCGAGGCGCTGCCCTGATGCCGTCATTGCGTGCCCATGTCTTTCGCGTGCCAGCCGACGGCCCCGATGACGTTGCCGGCGTCGAGGCGCTCTTTGCCAGCGGCCTTCAGGCGAACAACGTCGTCGCCGTTCTCGGCAAGACGGAAGGCAACGGCTGCGTCAATGATTTTACCCGCGGTTATGCCACCCGCAGCTTCGAGACATTGTTCAGTAGATATGGCGTCGACGGCGTCTCGATCATCATGTCCGGCGGCACCGAGGGTGCCCTCTCGCCGCATTGGACGGTTTTTGCGCGTGAAACCGTAGAAACCCCGGGCGAACGGGCGCTGGCCATTGGTGTGTCGCGTACCCCCGCGCTGCCCCCCGAACATCTTGGGCGCCGGGAACAGATCCTGCTCGTTGCCGAAGGCGTGAAGTCCGCGATGAGGGATGCCGGCATCGATGATCCCGCCGATGTCCATTTCGTGCAGATCAAGTGTCCGCTGCTCACCTCGCGCCGGATTGCCGAGGCCGAGGCAGCAGGCAGGACGGTCGCAACCCACGACACGCTGAAATCCATGGGCCTCTCGCGCGGCGCTTCGGCTCTCGGCGTCGCCGTGGCACTCGGCGAGATAGATGCGACGTCGATCGGCGATGCCGACATCTGCACACGTTTCGATCTCTTTTCCCGCTGCGCCTCAAGCTCGTCCGGGGTCGAACTCACCGATCACGAAATCATCGTCCTCGGCATGAGCGCAAAATGGTCCGGTCCGCTGTCGATCGACCACGCGGTCATGCGGGATGCGATCGACGCGCATTCCGTCAGGAAAGCCCGCGAACGCCTGCCGGAAAACAGCCGGCTGGCGGCGGTTCTCGCCAAGGCCGAGCCGGACCCGTCCGGCAGGATTGGCGGCAGGCGCCACACGATGCTCGATGACTCGGATATTGCAGGCACCCGCCATGCCCGTGCCTTCGTCGGCGGCGTTCTCGCCAGCATCTTCGGCATTACCGATCTCTATGTGTCCGGCGGCGCCGAACACCAGGGTCCGCCCGGCGGCGGTCCCGTCGCCATCATCGTCGAAAAGGAGCAATGAAGTGAGCACAGTCCGCGACACGCCCCTTCCGCAAGCCGGCAAGGCCGTCGGCATCGAGACGCTCGATATGACCATGCGTTTCGGCAGCTTCACTGCGCTCGACAACGTCTCGATCGCCGTTCCGGCCGGCTCTTTTCACGCGCTTCTCGGCGAAAACGGCGCCGGCAAGTCGACACTCGTCAAATGCATCATGGGCTTCTATCACGCAACCTCAGGCTCGCTGTCGGTCGACGGTCGCGAGGTGGCGGTTGCCTCACCCAAGGATGCAGCGGCCTATGGGCTCGGCATGGTCTACCAGCATTTCACACTGGTTCCCTCTCTGACCGGCGCGGAAAACCTTGTCATCAGCCGCACCGAAGTGCCCGCGGTGATCAACTGGGCCAGGGAACGCAAGGATCTGGCGGATTTCATGGAGCGCATGCCGTTCAAGATCCCGCTCGACAGGCCGGTGAGCGAGCTTGCCGCCGGCGAAAAGCAGAAGCTCGAAATCGTCAAGCAGCTCTATCTCGGCCGCTCCTTCCTCGTCCTCGACGAGCCGACTTCGGTGCTGACGCCCGCCGAAGCCGACGAGATGCTTGGCATCGTGCGCGGGATGACCGAGCGCGGCGAGCTCACCGTGCTGATGATTTCCCACAAGTTCCACGAGGTGACGAAGTTCGCTGATGCCGTTTCGATCCTGCGGCGCGGCAAGCTGGTCGGCACCGGTAAGGTCGGCGAGCTCTCCACCGCCGAGATGGCGGCGATGATGATCGGCGACGTCAAGCTCGCCGAGCTCGACAGCCGTCTGCCGGTGGCGGAAGCGGCCAAATCCGTGCTCACTGTAAGCCAGGTGAAAGCTCCGGATCGCTCCGGCCTGAAGACGATCGAGATCGACGCCCTTACGGTCCGCTCCGGCGAGATCGTCGGCATTGCCGGCATATCGGGCAACGGCCAGAAGGAGCTGACGGAAATTCTGGCCGGCCAGCGCCCGACCGATAGCGGCCAGGTCATGGTCAATGGCGAGGCTTACGGCGCCACCCGCG
Organism: Rhizobium redzepovicii; assembly: GCF_019793435.1. Classification (GTDB taxonomy): domain Bacteria; phylum Pseudomonadota; class Alphaproteobacteria; order Rhizobiales; family Rhizobiaceae; genus Rhizobium; species Rhizobium redzepovicii. The sequence goes on from NZ_JAILYH010000009.1 coordinate 150,468, forward strand.
ACGAGACCCGCAAGAACAGGGTGCGTTTCATCCCCGAAGAGCCGTTGCAGAATGCCTGTGCGCCGAAGATGACCGTGAGCGAGAACCTTGCGTTTCGCACCTTCGACTTGAAATCGGACGGCAAGGACGCGATCTGGCTGAACAAGGGCAGCATGAAGAAGCGTGCCTCGGCGCTGATCTCCGACTTCAAGGTCAAGACGGCCTCTTCCGCCTCGCCGATCGCAGCGCTTTCGGGCGGCAACGTGCAGCGTGCCGTGCTCGCCCGCGAATTGACCGGCGATGTCGATCTGTTGATCGTCTCGAACCCCTGTTTCGGTCTCGATTTCTCGGCCGTCGCCGAAATCCGCGCCCGCATCATGAAGGCACGCAATTTGGGCGCTGCCGTGCTGCTGCTTTCCGAGGACCTCGACGAACTGCTCGAGATGTCCGACCGCATCATGGTCATTTCGGAAGGCAAGCTGGTCTACGAGACACCGGCGCGCTCGGCCGATATTGGCGTGATCGGCGCCCACATGGCGGGGCATCATTGATGGCGAAGATCAAAGCTGAACCTTTCGCCTTTCCGGTGAAGCACGATGAGCTCGCCCTCATCGTCATTGACATGCAGCGTGATTTCGCCGAACCCGGCGGCTTCGGCGCAAGCCTCGGCAATGATGTCAGCCGTATCACCAGGATCGTGCCTGATGTCAAACGCCTCATCCTGGGCTTCCGCAATGCCGGCCTGCCTGTGATCCATACGATGGAGTGCCACCGGCCGGACCTTTCTGACCTGCCGCCGGCCAAACGCGACCGTGGCAATCCGTCGCTCAAGATCGGCGACGAAGGTCCGATGGGCCGCATCCTGATCTCAGGCGAACCCGGCACGGCAATCCTGCCGGAACTCGCTCCTGTGAAGGGTGAAGTCGTCATCGAAAAACCCGGCAAGGGCGCCTTCTACGCCACCGAACTTGGCACCGTGTTGCAAGAGAAGGGCATTCGTCAGCTGGTCTTTGCTGGTGTCACCACCGAAGTCTGCGTGCAGACGACGATGCGCGAAGCAAACGACCGCGGCTATGAATGCCTTCTCGCCGAGGAGGCGACGGAGAGCTACTTCCCCGAATTCAAAGCCGCAGCTATCGCCATGATCCGCGCCCAAGGCGCGATCGTCGGCTGGACCGCGCATGTCGACGACATTCTGGAAAGTATCGCCCATGCCTGAAACGACCCGCGAACGCCTGACGTCAGGCGGCTGGAAGGAGCTGGAATTCGGCCCCTTCCGCGATGCCGTCACCATTCACTGGATCCGCCCCTTCGAGGGTGATCAGCCGGGCGTGGCGCTGCTGAAATATGAGCCCGGCGCCTCCGTTCCCCGCCATCGCCACGAAGGGCTCGAGACCATCCTGGTGCTCGACGGCGTTCAATCCGACGAGACGGGCGATTACATCAGCGGCAGTTATATCGTCAATGCGCCGGGCAGCGAACACTCGGTATGGAGCGATACCGGCTGTGTCGTCCTCATCCAGTGGGACCGGCCGGTGAAGATATTCGAAGAGGAATTCGCATGATGCCGTTCCTCACTTTCGAGAGTGCCTCGCGGTTTTAACTCGGCGCTGTCGCGACTTGCTCTGCAGACGGGCTGGCGATCAGCATGACGATCTTCAATCCGACTATGCCGCACGAATCTTCGCCGTTGCGCCGTTTCGCGTGTCCTCTACGGCTCCGATCGCCATTCCGGCGCGCCGTCCCTCATAGAAGGCATAGGGAGCCTGCCTTGGTGCCACACCATCGCCGATCTCGACGAAGGGGATAGCGAGTTCGGCCAGCTCCAAGGCGAGCCAGTTCGCGGCAACATTGGTTGTGGAGAAGACGAGGCTGTCGGCTCCGATCGTCTCTCGTTTTCCGGTCAGGTGGGAGACGAGGATTGCGGCATTGCCTTGCCAGCTCTCTATGCTGGTCTCCGATCGGAATTGAACGCCGAGCATGCTGAGCGTCCGGCGCAGGGGAACGTCGGCGGAGGTGCGCTGCAGTTCCTTTCCGATGAGTGCGTCGGGTGTGACGAGCACGACCTCGTGCCCCTGCTCGGCAAGCTTCCAGGCCGTGCCGCAGCCCTTCCAGCCGCCGGTTTCGTCCACCACGACAACACGTTTGCCGAGCCGTGCCTGGCGGGCCATGACGCTTTCGGCGGAGAAGACGTTTCCTCGTTCAATGCCGGCGAGCGACGGGTGGTTGGGCATAGCCTTCTGAAAGCCTGTCTCCTGCGGCAGCGATCCGGTCGCTAAGATCACCACGTCGGCGCCGATCTCGGCGACGTCGCTTCCCTCGATATAGCTGTTGAAGCGAACCTCGACGCCGAGTTTTTCGAAGCAGGTTTCGTACCAGCGGATGAGGTCGAGGATCTGCGCCCGCCGGGGTTGCTCGCCGGCAAGGCGGAAAGCGCCGCCCAGCCGGTCCGAGGCTTCCGCAAGAATAACCCGATGGCCTCGTTCGGCGGCCACGCGCGCCGCTTCCAATCCGGCTGGCCCTCCCCCGACGACCAGCACGAACTGGGGATTGTCGACAGGTTCGAACCGGTCACCGCCCCATTCGGCCTCGCGCCCGACGGAAGGGTTGATCAGACAGCTGATCCAATAGTCGCGCGAGCGGCGGCCCCAGCACATCTGGTTGCAGGACAGACAGCCGCGAATATCTTCAGGCGTGCCCTGGCGCGCCTTGTTGGCAAGATGCGGGTCGGCGATCTGGCCGCGGACGATCGAAACCAGATCCGCGGCCCCCTCCCCGAGCGTGATTTCCGCATTTTCGGGCGTTCGAATATGGCTTTCCGCCGTCACCAGCGCATGGTTCACGACCTGCTTGAGGCGGGCCGACAGCTCGACACCCAGTCGCTCGGGATAGAGAAAGGTCGGCATCAGGCTGCCATAGTCGAAATATCCGCCCGAGCCGCAGGTCACGTAATCGATCAGCCTCTTTTCATCGAGGCCGGCAACGATCTCGGTCAACTGATCACGATTGAGAGCCGTGGGACAGCCCGGCTCGTCGCTGACGGTCAGCCCGATGATGAAACCCGGGCCGCAGGCCTGCCGGATGCGGCTGAGAATTTCCCTGGAGAATCTCGTTCTATTTTCGAGGCTCCCGCCCCAGCGATCCTCGCGGCGGTTATAGAAGGGTGTCCAGAACTGATCGAGAAGCCCGCCATAGGCGGCCCAGACCTCGACGCCGTCAAAACCTGCCGCCCGACAGCGCAGCGCCGCCTTGACGAAGGCCTCGATGGTCTCCTCGATCTCGTCCTCCGTCATCGCATGCGAGCCGTCGCTGTCGTGATAGCTCGGTCCTCCCGAAGGCGACCAATGCGGATGAAAGGAAAGATCGGAGTCTCCGTGGCTTCCGACATGATAGAGCTGCTGGACGATGACGGCCCCATGCTGCTTGACGCTGTCGGTCAGCCTCTTGAACGCCGGGATGACGGAATCGTCCGATGTGCGGAAATTGCCGCGCGTCAGCACGGTCGCCGGATGGACCGGCATCGGCTCGACGACGATCATCGCTGCCCCGCCGATCGCCCGTTCGACATAATAGGCGGTGGTCTGATCGCCCGGCAGTCCATTCACCGACATATTTGCCGTATGGGCGCCGAACACGATCCTGTTGCGCAGCCTATGGCCTGCAAGCGTGATGTCCGAGAAGGTCTTCGGAAAGGAACTCGTCATGTTGAATCCTAGCGGGTTTCACGGTTTGCCGTGCGGACGCGCGGGCCCCGGCGGCCCGCGCGCTTATCGTTCAGAAAGCGGCGGTGATTTTCGCCGCCACATCGGCGCTCAGCCACGACTTCCAGACCTCCGGATGCTCCTTGAAAAAGTGCACCGCGCCGTCGTCACCGCCGGCCTGGGTATCGGTCATCCACGACATGACCGAACTGACGGTCTGATTGTCCCATGAGCGCTTGCGCAGATAGTCTATCACGCCGGCATTTCCGCTTTCCGCCAGTTTCTGCGACACCAGCGTCACCACATGGTCCTTCGGCCACTCGTTCTTTTTCGGATCGGGACAATCGGCAACGGTGTTGCAGCGCTTCCACTCCGCCGCATCGTTGGTGACGCCGGCTTCGAGACGCACCATGGAATATTTCCCAAGAAGGGCGGTCGGCGACCAGTAATAGCCCATCCATCCCTCTTTGTGCTCATAGGCCCGCGCCATGGCGCCGTCGAGGCCGGCCTGGGTTCCGGGGTCGACGAGGTCGAAGCCCTTGGCCTCGCCGCCATACGCCTTGAAAAGCTGGGCAGTGACGACCGAGCCGCCCGATCCGGTCGGACCGTTGAAGACCGCTCCTTTCGCGGTATTCTCGGGCGCGGGGAAAAGCTCCGGATGCGCGAAGGCATCATCGACGGTCTTGATCTCGGGATGAGCGTCGACGATGAATTTCGGTATATACCAACCCTGAATGCCGCCATCGGTCAAGGCTGGTCCGATATTTACAATTCTGTGCTCGTCGACGCCGCGTCTGACGATTTCCGGAACGAGATCGACCCAGGCCTCGCCGGCAATGTCGGGCTGCCCTTTTTCCACCATCGAGGTGATCGTCGGCACGGTGTCGCCGGGCACGAACTCCACCTGACAGCCGAAACCGTGCTCGAGGATGAATTTGTCGACATGGGCGAGAAGTTCGCCGCTTTGCCAGTTCATGTTGGCGACGGTGACGGTACCGCAAGCGGCGCTGGCGTTGGATGCGATGCCGGCGATCAAAGCGACCGTCGAAATTGCGAGAAGATTCTTCATTATGTTCCCCTTTTGCGCTTTGGCATGTCTGCTTGGCGGGAGGGAATGCCGGTTTTCCGAGCCTCGGACCGCGCCTCCCAACGCAAATCGATGGTATTTGTCTTGGTTGCCGCGGTATTGTACGTTTAGGACAATTTCCATGGCCCGGAGGACCATCGTTTGCAGCGCGACTACTCCCAGCTGGGGCCGAGCAAGCCGCCACCCGAGATCACCTCTCCGCTCAGGGTGGGGATCGTCGCGACACCGAACTTCACGCTGATGCCGCTTGCCTGCTTCACGGATTTTCTCCGGCTTGCAGGCGACGAAGGTGATTTCAGCCGGCGCATCTATTGTGACTGGGATCTGCTGTCGCACAGTCTCGATCCGATACGGTCGAGCTGCGGCCTGGAATTGACACCCGGCAGGACATACGGAAATCCCAGTGATTACGACTTCATCGTCGTGCATGGAGGCATACTCCATGCCGACCACAGGATCCCGCCGGAACTCTATGACTTCGTTACTGCCGCCGTTTGCAACGGCGTGCCGGTGGCCGGCAATTGTTCAGGAAGTTTCGTGCTGGCCGAGGCGGGCGTGCTTGCCGGAAAGAAATGCGCCGTCCATTTCACGCTGGCGGGGCTGCTGCGCCAGACTTTTCCGGATATCACTCCGATCACCGACCGGCCGGTCGTGGTCGACGGAGACGTCATAACCTGTCCCGGCGGGTTGGCGTCGATAAAGCTTGCAATGTATCTGGTCTCGAATGCCTGCGGGGAATCCCGTGCGCACAAGGCGTTTCACTACCTTCTCGGCGATCACGGTTTCGACAGGCAAGGCGCGATCGAAGAGCCCGATCTCGGCATGAAGTGCGGGGATCGCCGCGTCGTGAATGCGATCGGGCTGATGCGGCAGAAGATGTACGAGCTCTGTTCGCTCGCCGACATCGCGGCGAGCGTCGGTACATCGGAACGGGAGCTTTCCCGGCTTTTCCAAAAACATCTGCAGGTCGCTCCCGGCGAATATTGGCGCCAGATGCGCCTGAAAGCCGCGAAGTGGATGGTACTTAACAGCGATCGGTCTATCGCCCAGATCGCCTATGAATGCGGCTTTACCGATTGCGCCCATCTGGTGAACTGGTTCAGGCGCACCTATCACGTCACGCCCGCAAAACTCCGACGGTCGCATCGCGAACTGGGCGTGCGCTGACGGGAACTGCTTCAGCCAACGCCTCGCAAAAATTCCTCGGTCTCCATCAGTTCGAGCTGCACGGAAAAGCGGTCGTGCAGGAGTTCCAGCGAGGCGTCGTGCGTATCGTCGGCGCCGCTGCAGACGGCGTCTTTCAGCACGATCACCCGATAGCCGAAATCGATGGCGCCGAGTGTTGTGGCAAGCACGCAGACATCGGTTTCACCGCCTGTTATCACAAGCGTATCGACCCGTTCCGACTGAAGGATCGGATGGAGGCGGCCGTCGATCCAGGGGGAATAGGTGCGTTTGTCGAAGTGCCTTGCCGGCGGAACCAGTGATGTCAGCGATGAGGCCAAATCGACGAGGTCGCGCGGAAGATGCTCGCCGGTCATCATCCACCATTTCCGGTAATAATCCCGCCATTTCCCCGGCATCTCGTCGGCATGATCGGGTGGCAGGAAGCGGGTAAAGATCGTTCGGGACGGGTGCCGCCCAGCGAGTTCCTCGATCTGCGGCGAGACCCGCGCCATCCAGGGAACATGCCAAGGCGTGTCTTCGGCAAACATCCGCTGCATGTCGACGCAAAGGTGCCGCCACTCGCCTATCTCGCCCATCCCATCCTCCGTTCTCCGGGCGTCAACCGCCGCCCGCGGCGAAAGTTCCCGTGACCTGTGGAAGATCGGAAGCCTTCAGGCGACGGCGCCTGAAGCGGTTGTCAGTAATCCGGCGGCGCTCTCAGCTTCGCGGAAACAACCGAGTTCGCGGAGAGGAACCGGTTTGGAGAAGAAATAGCCTTGGAGGTCGGTGCAGCCAAGGGCGGCCAGGAAGTCGCGTTGATATTCGGTTTCAACCCCTTCCGCCGTCGTCGAAATACCGAGGTTGCGGCTGAGCGCGACGATGGCGCCGATGATCGCTGCGCCGTTGGCTTTTGTGCCGAGCAGCGAGACGAACGATCGATCGATCTTGATGCGGTCGATGTCGAAGCGCATCAGATGGCTGAGGCATGAAAAGCCGGTTCCGAAATCGTCGAGCGAAATCTGAACACCTCGGCTGCGCAGCGACTTCAGCACAGAATAGACGTCCGAGTTGTCCTCGATGAGCGAGGACTCGGTAAGCTCGAGCTCGAGCCGCGATGGCGGCAGTCCGCTCTCTTCAAGCACGGCGAAGACTTCCTCGGCAAAATTCGGCCGTCTCAACTGGGCGGGAGACACGTTGACGGCAACAAACGTATCGTCGGGCCATTTGCAGGCGGCTCGGCAGGCTTCGCGCAGCACCCAGAAACCGAGAGCGTCGATGAGGCCGCCCTCCTCGGCGACAGGGATGAAGCTGGCGGGCGTCAGCAGACCACGCTGGCTGTGACGCCAGCGCACCAGCGCCTCCGCGCCCGACGCTGCGTATCCGCCCTCGGCGCGGTGCACCGTTTGGTAATAGACCTCGAGCGATCCGAAGTCCGGCCTGGTTGTAATAGGATCCGAAGGTGAGCCGGCGGATGAAGCCGTGCCTTTGGCGAGAACTTCGCGCAATTCGTTTTTGAGAATGTCGCGCGCGTTCCTGCCGCCGTCCATGGAGGGCGAATAGAGGCGCCATTGACCTCTGCCGCCCATCTTTGCCTCGTAAAGCGCGACGTCGGCATAGCGCATGATGTCGTCGGCATTTCGGCCGGCATCCGGCACGACGGTCACGCCGATCGAGCCGCCGACGCGGGCGACTGCCTCGCCGTGCAAAAGCGGAAAGGGCTTGCCAAGTTCGGCAACGATGGCTTCGCAGATTGCCGGCAAAACCTGATCATGATCTTTGATGTCCCGGAGAAGCAGGGCAAATTCGTCGCCTCCGAGCCGGGCAAGCGTGTCGGCTGGACGCAGTATGGCGCGGATCCGCTCCGCAGCCATCCTGATGAGTTCATCGCCGGCCGCATGGCCGAACGTGTCGTTCACGGCTTTAAAGCGGTCGAGGTCGAGAAGCGCAACGGCCGAGCGCTCGGACGAATTGCGCGTCTCGGCCAGGCACTCGTCGAACCGCATCGCGAACAAGGCGCGGTTGGGAAGATCGGTCAGCACATCATGCAAGGCAAGCTGCCGCGCATGCAGCTCGCTCTTCTTCAACTCGCCGAGACTGCTTCGCAGGCGCACCAGCAGAAACGAGAACAGGACCGCGATCACCAAGGCTGCAATCGAAAGCGCCGGCATCAAACGGCCGATCACTCTCGATCCCGGAAGATCGGGCCGCCAGACGATGAAGCCGATCGGTTCGCCGTTTGCCGTCGCGTCGATCTGAAACGCAACCTCGTTCTCGTCGGCATCGGCGGTACGCGCAAAGCGCGCCCCGTTGAGCCCCTGTTGCCGGCTTAATTCATCGAGCGCCGCGCCATCGATAAACCGAACGACGACCAGGAATTGCCGTATCGGCTGCTGCCGTCCCTGATCGGCGTCGTTGATGGCGACGACCCCGACGATCGTCGGGCGGCCTTCCAACCGCATCAGATTGGCCAACGCACGGTTGGGGCGGGCGGCACTCGCAACGCGGCTTTCCATCGAGGACGGCGTTCGTTCCGACGCCGTCCCTTGTCTCACCCCCAGGCGGGCATCCTGAAGGAGAGGCGCAAAGAGGGGCTTCATCCAGCGGTAACGCTTTTCCGTCTGGGCGTCCGACAGCATGAGTAGTTGGGCCTTCTCGTCGACGACGAAAGCCTGGTCGTAACCGAAGGCGGACATTGCGGTCTGGCTGATCGCACTGCCGGCCGCCGCCGTCAGGACGGCGTCGAGGCTGGAGGAGCCTCCGTTTGACCGGGCGGCAGGATAAACGCGTGTGAGGTAGCCGTTGCCGAACTGGCCGATAACATGTGCGACCTGATCGACCTGCTCTCGCAGGCGCGCATTCACGAGCTGGCGCTGGCGATCAAGGGCGGCGGCGTCGCTCTCGGTTCCTGCCCAGAGCGCCGAAAGCACGACGAGCCCAATCGCTCCCAGCCCGCTGACGGCGATCAGAAAGAGAATCCTTCCCGAGGCGATCCAGGATTGCTGAAACGTATTGGAGCTGGAAGGAACAACGATGTGCAAGCCTAGACCCCTGAACACCACGATATGGGCGCATGCGTCGACGCTAGCAAAGAAGCGTTCACGTAGAATTAAAAGCTGGGGCGCACTATGGGCGAGATCGAATAGCCCCAAGGAGCACACGACGATGCTGCGCATATCCCTTCAGACGATGTTGCGCGCAGCGCTGATGGCGGGGGGCTTCGGTATGTTGTTGGCCGCGGCCGTGCCAATCCAGGCTGCCGCGCAAGATCGTATGCCGATGCGAATTGCCGTCGAAGGCGCATTTCCGCCCTTCAATTATCTCGATGCAAACAACAAGCTTCAGGGCTTCGACATCGATATTGCCAATGCGCTTTGCGAGGTCGGCAAGTTCGAATGCCAGTTCATCATCGAGAAATGGGACGACATAATCCCCAACCTCGTTGCCGATAAATACGACGCAATCATCTCGTCCATGTCGATGAGCCTCGAGCGGCGTCAAAAGGTTGCCTTCACGGAAAAATACTACAACAGCCCCTCCGTGTTCATCGCTCGCAAGGATTCGCCGATCAGCGATGTCAGCCCCACTGGCCTCAGCGGCAAGATTCTCGGAGTGACGTCGTCGACGGCGCAGGAATCCTACGCCAACCATCTCTATCCGGAGATGAAAAAGAAGATCTTCCGGTCTTCGCCTGAATTGTACAAGGGGTTGTCGGATGGCAGCGTCGATATCATCCTGGAGGACAAACTCGCCATCTACGACTGGATCGCCAACACCAAGGCGGGAACCTGCTGCGAGTTCAAAGGACCGGATCTGGTCGACGTCACATACTTCGGCGAAGGTGCCGGCATCGCGCTGCGCCTGGATGACAAGGAGCGTCTTACACGCTTGAACGAAGCGTTGAAGAGCATCAAGGCGGATGGGACCTACGACATGATCAACGCAAAATATTTCCCGTTCAGCATCCAGTAATTCCGCCGGCAAATTCCTGATGAATGCAGGATGGCCGGCTTGCGGCCGGCCATCCCATCGCGTCGAGTGTTCAATCGTAACCGCTAAGCGGCTTTCGCGACGTCCCCGTGCGGATCGAGGACGAATTTCGTCGCCGCTCCGTGGTCGAAGCTCTCATATCCGGCGGCGGCCTCGTCGAGCGGAATGACCTTGGCGTTGACGATATCGGCAATCGGCAGCCGGTCGTGCAGGATCGCCTGCATGAGCTGCCGATTGTACTTGAGCACCGGCGTCTGGCCGGTGTGGAAAGACTGCGCCTTGGCCCAGCCGAGGCCGAAGCGGAGCGACAGATTGCCGTGCTTGGCGGCATTGTCGACGGCACCAGGATCCTCCGTGACGTAGAGGCCGGGAATACCGATCGAACCTGCGGCGCGGGTGATCTCCATCATCTGATTGAGCACGATCGCCGGCTGTTCGCCGCCCGAATGGCCGCGCGCTTCGAAGCCGACCGCGTCGATGGCGCTGTCCACTTCATTGCTGCCGACGACCTGGGCGATCATGTCGCCGAGGCGGTCGCTCTTGGAGAGATCGATCGGTTCGAAACCGACCCTTGCCGCATGCGCCAGGCGATCCTTATTGAAATCACCGACCATGACGACGGCGGCGCCGAGGATGCGCGCCGAAGCGGCAGCCGCAAGGCCGACAGGGCCGGCGCCTGCGACGTAGACGGTCGATCCGACCCCGACGCCTGCGCGCACAGCGCCATGGAAGCCGGTTGGCAGAATATCGGAGAGCATGGTGAGATCGCGGATCTTCGCCATCGCCTTGTCCCGATCAGGGATTTTGAGCAGGTTGAAATCGGCATAGGGAATGGTGACGTAGCGCGCCTGTCCACCGATCCAGCCGCCCATGTCGACATAACCATAAGCGCCGCCGGCGCGGGCCGGATTGACCGTCAGGCAGACGCCGGTATCCTGGGACTTGCAGCAGCGGCAACGGCCGCAGGCGACATTGAACGGCACCGAGACGATATCGCCGATGTCGAGCATCTCGACGTCGACGCCTTTCTCGATGATCTCGCCGGTGATTTCATGACCGAGGACCAGGCCCGGCATCGCCGTCGTGCGGCCGCGGACCATGTGCTGGTCGGAGCCGCAGATATTGGTGGAGATCACCTTCAGGATGACGCCGTGCTCGATGCGGCGGCCGTCGGGCGCTTCCAGCTTCGGGTCGTCGATGTCGCGAACTTCGACCTTGCCCGGCCGGAGATAAACGACGCCTCTATTCTTGCTCATGGATTCCTCCCATTCGTTGAATGCCTCGATCTGCAACCGATGCAATCGATGGCAATTTTTCCTCCGGCCTGCCTCCTCTGCAGCCCGGTATTCACAACGCCGCATCGGGCGATATACGAATTTCGCAAATAGGCGGGGACAGATTGGATGGAGGGGAAGAGTGAAGACGATAGGTCTGGCCTGTCGTTTCCGCTCGTCATCACCGCCGCAATCCGCCGATTTGCTGCGCAAAGAGCTGGTTTCGGACTCCAGAACCTCCTTTCGATTCATCTTGGAATCTTCGGTCGGCCTTCCAACGGTTCTGTCGCCAGTGACGAGCGCCTTGAACATCACAAGCAAACCATGCCCGGCGGAAAACAGCGCCCGAAAAAACGACATGGGCGCAACTCAAAGACGACAGTCGGAAAACTCCGATAGCATGCCGCCGGAAGCTATGAGTTGATCCCCGGAATAGGGCGGTTTTCCGGATCGGTTCAGAAGATTTGAATTGCAGATCTCCGATCAAATGGCCTGAGCAATGCAAGGTTTCTCTGCCGGTTGTCGCGCTGTGACCGCCTCTGTCCGACCAGCGGCAGATGCCGTTGCCAATCGTGATTGGACATCGGCTGCGACCTGAGCCACGCTATTTTTGGGAGCGGACCATCTATTTTTCTCGGAGATAGGAGGCCGAAATGGAACAGTATGCACTGGAGCAGTTGAAAACGATTGCGAAGGTCAGCACGACCTGCAAGCGCCTTGACTTAACGCGGCGCGAACGGATTGAACGGTGGGCCGAAAGTCTCGAACGCAGCCCCAGACCGTTTCTTAAGACGCTTCACGAAACGGAATATCAGCCGATCGCAGATCGCATAGCCATGCGGGATGACGACACGCCGATCTCGGTTGCATTCGCTGATCCCATTCTGCGGGCGGCAGGAATGGAAAATGATAGTTACGGAGAAGCCAAACGGTTCTTCGAACTCAGCGACGGGGAACTGCACGAGCTTGTCTGCTTCTGTCATTTTGGTGAACGCGTCAGCGCGGCAACAGTCGCTCGCCGCGTGCGTAAGATGGCAGATCCTCAACCAAGCGGATTTTTCGCTCAGCTTCGTGCGTTCTTCGGCTAATTGAGGCTAAAGACCCCATGACGCTGCAAAGCCGGCTCTAAAGCGCGTCGCGATCTTTCAGATTCGCTCCTTGCGCTTTAGATCTTTGTTTTTACGCATGTCGTTACGGCAAAAGCGCTTCGCGCTTTGCCTGGGAAAACCGCTGTACACTTTTGCGCGACATGCTTAGCGGTCGCGTGACTGCTGGCTGCGGTTGAAGTCGATTGCCGTGTGCCAGAACACGGCGCCGAGGATGATTGCGCCGCCGAAATAGGTGGCGACCGGCGGCTGTTCCGAAAACAGCAGCCAGACCCAGAAGGGCGTCAGCACGATTTCCATCGTGCCGATCAGCGCGGCTTCTGCCGGCGGCATCCGTTTTGCGCCGGCGAGGAAGAGCACCAGCGCTAGCGAGAAATTGGTGGCGCCGAAGGCGGCAAGGACGATCCAGTTGTGCAGGTCGAGCGAGCCGACCGAACCGAACGGCGCGAAGATGACGAGGGTCAGGAAAGCGCTGACGACGGTCGGCGGCAGGCTCGGCACGCCGGGATTGATGCGCGGAATGATGATGACGAGCGCGAAGGACGCGGTCATGCCGAGCGCTAAGAGGTCGCCCCAACCAGTGCCGCCGCCGATCGACGAGGCGACGATGACGCCGACGCCGAAGAGGGACACGGCGCCGGCGATCAGCGTCCGCCTGGCGACCCTCTCTCCGAGGATGAGCCAGCCGAACAGAGCCGCAATGAAGGGCGTCGTCGCATAGATCATCGTCACATTGGCGACGGTAGTCATGTAGAGCGCCCCGATGAAACATCCCTGACTGAAGGTCTGGCATGCGATCATCGCAAGACCGGAGGGATGGAAGACGGAACGCCATTGCCGCCGCGAGATGCCCCCTTCGAGGAAAAGGCAGGGGATCAGCAGGAACAGGCCTCCGAACAACGACCGCCAGGCGATCGCCGTCCATACGTCGGTCGTGAGCAGCCGCGAGTAAACGCCGCTCGCACTCCAGGCGAGCGTCGCGGCAACGATGAGAAGCACACCCTTCTCGTGCTCGCTGCCTGCGAGGCGCGTGGTCGGATTTTCAATGGTCACGCAGATGGTCTCAAAGAAGGAAGTCGAACGCCGCTCATTTCTGCGCCGGTAATTGACATAAGACAAACGAATAGTAGAGATAGCTCTTATCGATTTTTTCTATGGCTCTGTCATGCATGAACCAATCGAGAGCGATCTCTTGAGGACCTTCCTGGTCGTCGCCGAGACGTCGAATTTCTCTGCGGCTGCCCAACGCATCGGGCGGACGCAGTCGGCCGTCAGCACCCAGATTAAGAGGCTCGAGGCGGCGATCGGCGAGATCCTCTTCGAGCGTGGCGCCCGCGGTGTACTGCTCACCCGCCAGGGCATCCAACTGGTGCCTTATGCCCGCAGGGTGATCGACCTCCTCAACGAGGCCGCCGCGACGATCCGCAGCAAGCCGCTCGACGGGCCGGTGCGGATCGGAATTCCCGAGGAATATAGCCAGACGGTGCTGCCGGCAGCCCTTGCGGCTTTCGCCGTGCGCCATCCGGCGGTCGAGGTCACGGTGTCCTGCGACTACACGGTCCGCAACCTCGCCGCCCTGGAACGGGACGAACTCGATCTCGCCGTCGTTTTCGACTGGAGCGACCAGAACAAGGGCGAGGTCCTCTGCATTGATCCCACAGTCTGGGTCACATCGATGGTCCACCGGCTGCATGACATCGATCCACTGCCCGTCGCGACCTATCGCAATTCCACCTGGTCACGCGATTTTGCGCTCCGCTCGCTGGAACAGATCGGCCGCAGCTACCGGATCGCCTTCATCGCCGATACCGGCTCGGGGCTGAAGAACGCGGTGACCGCAGGCCTTGCCGTCACCACGCTTTCCCGCAGCAGCATCCCGCCCGGCTGCCGGGAACTGACCGCCGAAGACGGTTTTCCGCCGGTCGATTCCTCGAAGGTCGTGCTTCGCCGCAGCACGTTCCGTTCCAGCGAGGCCGTCCGGGAACTCGCCGAAATGGTGCGCGAAGCCTTCCAGCCTATGGCGGCGCCGGCGATGGCGTGATGCGGCGGCGCAGGCGGCGACGGGTTTCGGACGGGCTCTCGGAAAAACTCGCCCGGTAGCTTCTTGCAAAGGCCGAGGCTGAATTGAAGCCGGTCGCCGCCGCGATGTCGGCGAAGGAGGCTGTTGTTTCGATCACCTTGCGGCGCGCCGCATTCAGCCGCAGCGCCAGATAATGCACATGCGGCGGCGCGCCGATACTCTGTTGGAAAAGATCCTGCAGATGCCGGGCGCTGACGCCCACCCTGCGGGCGAGCCGCGCCAAAATCAGCGGCTGCTCGATATGCTCCTCCATCAGTCGTACCGCCTGCGTCACGCGGGGATCATGCATGCGCAGTCCCGCCGAGGCCGCCGACAGCGGTTCATCGATATGAAAGGAGGGCTGCTCGTAACGGAACAGCCGGCTGACCTCGAGCGCCAGCGAATAACCCTGCCGCTGCCGGATCACCTCAAGCATCAGGTCGACGGTCGGCAGCGAACCCGATGTCGTCAACCGCTTGCCGTCGATGACGAAACGGTCTTTGACGGCCCTGACCTCAGGATAGGCCAGCGCAAAATCCTCGTAATCCTCCCAGTGGACGGTCGCCGGCAGCCCGTCGAGCAGACTTGCTTCCGCCAGCAGCCATGTGCCGGACTCGATGCCGGCAATGATCGTGCGGTGTCGGGCCGCCTGCGACAGCTGCATCTTCAGCGCCGGCGTCGCGCTGCGGCGCCAGTTGTAGCTGGCCAGCACGAAAAGCGGCGTCTCCTCGGTCGTCGCCTGGAAAGTGCCCTCAGCCGGGATGGCGATCGCGCTGGTGGTCGGGACCGGCGCTCCGTCCGGCGTCAAGAGCCGCCAGCGATAGAGTTCGCTGCCGGCGATGCGGTTGGCGCCGCGCAGCGGCTCGATGACCGACGCGATCAGGATCAGGTTCGTCTCCGGTAGGACGAGAAGGTCGATATCGAGCGGTTCCGTTGATCGCTGCAGCAAGGTCATCTCCTCTAGTTCCGATAATGTATCGATAGCTTCCGAGAATGCAAAGCATCTCCGCCGATCCTGCCGCGTAATGCCTGACAACACGGGGAGAACAAAAATCATGCCTCTTGCGATGAACCGCGATGTCTTCATCACCTGCGCCGTCACCGGCGCCGGCGATACGGTTTCCAAATCCAGCCATGTTCCCATTACTCCCAAGCAGATCGCGGACTCCGCGATCGACGCCGCCAAGGCTGGGGCGGCCGTTGTTCACTGCCATGTCCGCGATCCGGAAACGGGGGCCGCCAGCCGCCGCAACGATCTCTATAGGGAAGTCACCGACCGCATCCGCTCGGCCGATATCGATGTGGTCCTCAATCTAACCGCCGGCATGGGCGGTGATCTGGTGTTCGGCAATGTCGAAAGCCCCCTTCCCCTCAATCCGAGAGGCACTGACATGGCGGGCGCCAGCGAGCGCGTCAGCCATGTCGCCGAATGCCTGCCCGAGATCTGCACGCTCGACTGCGGCACGATGAACTTCAACCTCGGCGATTATGTCATGACCAATACGCCGGCCATGCTGCGGGCCATGGCGAGGAAGATGACGGATCTCGGCGTGCGACCGGAGATTGAGGCCTTCGACACCGGCCATCTCTGGTTCGCCAGGCAGCTTGCCGAGGAAGGCCTGATCGAAGACCCGGTGCTGATCCAGCTCTGCATGGGCATTCCATGGGGTGCGCCCGACGACCTCAACACGTTCATGGCGATGGTCAACAACCTGCCTCAGAGCTGGACCTTCTCGGCCTTTTCGATCGGCCGCAACGCCATGGCCTATCCGGCCGCGGCGGTGCTGGCCGGCGGCAATGTGCGCGTCGGCCTGGAGGATAACCTCTTCGTCGGCAAAGGCCAGCTCGCCACCAATGCGCAGCTCGTCGAAAAGGCCGTGCAGGTGGTCGAGGGCATGGGAGCGCGCATCATCGGACCGGAAGATGTGCGCAAGAAGCTGAAGCTGACGAAACGCTGAGGATATCATGACTAAGATCAGCAAGGCGGCCTGTATCGGCGGCGGCGTTATCGGTGGCGGATGGATCGCCCGTTTCCTGCTGGCCGGCATCGACGTCGATGTGTTCGACCCTCATCCGGAAGCAAGCCGCATCGTTGGCGAGGTGATCGCCAACGCCGAAAAAGCCTATGCCATGCTGACAGGCGCACCGCTGCCGCCGCGAGGCAGGCTGCGCTTCTGCCCGACGCTCGCTAAAGCCGTCACTGACGCCGACTGGATCCAGGAAAGCGTACCGGAAAGGCTCGACCTCAAGCGCCGCGTGCTGACCGAGATCGACGCCGCGGCCCGCCCGGAAGCGCTGATCGGCTCCTCTACGTCGGGGCTGCTGCCGACCGATCTGCAGCGCGACATGACGCATCCCGAACGCCTCTTCGTCGCCCACCCTTATAATCCCGTCTATCTGCTGCCGCTGGTCGAAATCGTCGGCGGGGCAAAGACCTCGCCGGCGACCATCCAGGCGGCGATGGAAAGACTGCCGCTGATCGGCATGAAGGGTGTCCACATCGCCAAGGAGATCGAAGCCTTCGTCGGCGACCGACTGCTCGAAGCGCTCTGGCGCGAGGCCCTGTGGCTCATCCATGATGATATCTGCACCGTCGAGACGCTCGATGATGTCATCCGCTACTCCTTCGGCCTGCGCTGGGCGCAGATGGGCCTGTTCCAGACCTACCGCATAGCCGGCGGCGAGGCCGGGATGCGTCATTTCCTCGCCCAGTTCGGCCCCTGCCTTGCCTGGCCCTGGACCAAACTCACCGATGTCGTCGATCTCGACGACGCCCTGATCGAAAAGATCGGCAGACAGTCCGACGAGCAGGCGGACGGCCTGTCGATCCGTGCGCTCGAACGCATCCGCGACGAAAACCTCGTCGGCATCTTGCAGGCGCTGAAGGGCGGCGACGGCGGCAAGGGTTGGGGCGCCGGCAAGCTGCTGAAGGATTTCGAGCAATCGCTCTGGGCAGCGGGCGGCGGCGCGACGAAGTCGTTCGACCCGTCGAAGCCGCTGAGGCTCGTCGAGACGAAGGTCAGCCCGGCTTGGGTCGACTATAACGGCCATATGACCGAGCACCGCTACCTGCAGATTTTCGGCGATACATCAGATGCTTTGCTGCGCTTGATCGGCGTCGATCTCGCCTATGTCGAGGCGGGGCAGAGCTACTATACGGTGGAAAGCCACATCCGCCATCTCGGCGAGGCGAAGCTCGGCCAGGCGATCCACTCGACCTGCCGGATCCTGTCGGTCGACGAAAAGCGGCTGCATCTCTTCCATACCCTCTCCGACACGGCGACGGGCGAGCCCCTCGCAACCGCCGAGCACATGCTGCTGCATGTCGACAGCAAGGTCGGCAAGGCCGCGTCGGCGCCGGCCGCCGTGCTCGACAAGGTCAAGGCGATCGCCAGCGCCCAAGCGGCGTTGGCGCTGCCCGAAGGCGCCGGCCGCTACGTCGGCCAGAAACGGTAGGAGACAGGGCATGGATTTCGGTCTCAGCCAGGAACAGGAAATGATCGTCGAGACGGTTCGCGCCTTTGTCGAAACCGAGATCTATCCGCATGAGAACGAGGTCGAGCGGACCGGCATCGTCCCGCCGGAGCTTGGCCGCGAAATCCAGCGCAAATGCATCGATCTCGGCTTCTATGCCTGCAATTTCCCCGAGGAGATCGGCGGTGCCGGGCTCGACCATGTCACCTTCACGCTGGTCGAACGGGAGCTCGGGCGCGGTTCGCTCGGGCTGACGGTTTTCTTCGGTCGGCCCTCCGGCATCCTGATGGCCTGCGAGGGTGAGCAGCGCGAGCGTTACCTCCTGCCGGCGGTGCGCGGCGACAAGATCGACGCGCTCGCCATCACCGAACCGGATGCCGGTTCGGACATGCGCGGCATGAAATGCGCCGCCCGCCGCGATGGCGGAGACTTCGTGCTGAACGGCACGAAGCACTTCATCTCGCATGCCGATGTCGCCGATTTCGTCATCGTCTTTGCCGCGACGGGTGAGGAGGAAACGCCGAAGGGCATCAAGAAGAAGATCACCGCCTTCCTCGTCGATCGTGGCACGCCGGGCTTCGAGATCCGCAAGGGCTACGATTCCGTTTCGCATCGCGGTTACCATAACTCGACGCTCAGCTTCGAAGATTGCCGCATACCGGAAGCCCAGGTGCTGGGCGAGGTGCATCGCGGTTTCGATATCGCCAATCAATGGCTTTACGGCACGCGGTTGACGGTGGCCGCCACCTGCGTCGGCCGGGCGCGGCGCGTCTTCGAGATGGCCCTGCCCTACGCCGCCGAGCGCAAGCAGTTCGGCAAGCCGATCGGCGCCAATCAGGGCGTCTCGTTCAAGCTTGCCGACATGATCACCGAGATCGACGCGGCCGAGTGGTTGACGCTTTCAGCCGCCTGGCGGCTCGATGCCGGCCTTCCGGCAGACCGGCAGATCGCTTCTGCCAAGCTCTATGCCTCCGAAATGCTCGCCCGCGTGACGGATGAGGCGATCCAGATCTTCGGCGGCATGGGCCTGATGGACGACCTGCCGCTCGCCCGCTTCTGGCGCGATGCCCGCGTCGAGCGCATCTGGGACGGCACCTCCGAAATTCAGCGTCATATCATCAGCCGCGACCTGCTTCGGCCTTTGGGAGCGTGAGCCGATGACATCCAGCCCGCTCGACCGCCTGCTCAGACCGCAAACGATCGCCGTCTTCGGCGGCCGCGAGGCGCGCAGGCTGATCGAGCAGTGCGACCGCATGGGCTTTTCAGGCAAGATCTGGCCCGTCCATCCCAAACTCGACGAGGTGCTCGGGCGGCTGTGTTATCGCTCGGTCGCCGATCTGCCTTCCGCTCCGGATGCCGCCTTCGTCGGCGTCAACAGGACGCTCACCGTAGATATCGTGCGCAGCCTTTCTGCGGCCGGCGCCGGCGGCGCGGTCTGTTATGCATCAGGCTTCAGCGAGGCGACGGCGGAACTTGCCGATGGCGCCGACCTGCAGCAGGCGCTGCTTTCGGCGGCCGGCAACATGCCGATCCTTGGGCCCAACTGCTACGGACTGATCAACGGTCTCGACGGCGCGCTGCTCTGGCCCGACCAGCACGGCATGAAGCGCATCGAATGCGGCGTGGCGATCCTTACGCAGTCTTCCAATATCGCCATCAACCTGACCATGCAGACCCGTGGACTGCCGATCGCCTATATGGTCACGGCCGGCAACCAGGCGCAGACAACGCTTGCCGACGTCGCCTGCGCCTTGATCGAGGATCCGCGTGTCACGGCGGTCGGCCTTCATGTCGAAGGTTTCGGCGATCTCTCCGGCCTCGAACGCCTTGCTGCCATTGCCCGCCGGTCCAAGAAGCCGGTCGTCGTGCTGAAGGTCGGCCGATCCGAGCAGGCAAAACAGGCGGCAGTGTCGCACACCGCTTCGCTTGCCGGCAGTGATGCCGTGGCGGATGCCGTGCTTGCCCGCCTCGGCATCGGCCGTGTCCAGAGCCTGCCGGCGCTGCTCGAAACCCTGAAGCTGCTGCATGTCGCCGGCCCTCTGCCAAGCCGGTCGATCTCGTCGATGAGCTGCTCGGGCGGCGAGGCTTCGCTGATCGCGGATGCCGCCGTCGGCCGCAATATCGAATTCCCTGCGCTGCACCCGCAACAATTGCCGCGTCTGCGGCGGGTGCTGGGCGAGATGGTGACGCTCTCCAATCCGCTCGACTACCACACCTTCGTGTGGGGCGATTTCGCCAGCCAGACCGAAGCCTTCAGCGCCATGTTCAAAGGCGGCTATGCCCTCAATCTGGTCGTCCTCGACTTCCCGCGGCGCGACCGCTGCGATGCGTCCGAATGGGCAATGACGGCAGATGCGGTCATCACTGCTGCCTCTGCGACAGGTGCGCTGGCCGGCCTTCTCGCGACGCTTCCGGAGAATATGCCCGAACCTGTCGCCGATCGGCTGATGGCCAATGGCATCGTCGCCTTCTCAGGCATCGACGAAACCATGGCTGCAGCTGAGGTCGCAGCCGGCATTGGCCAAGCTTGGCAAGCCCCGCCTCCCCTGCCGCTGCTCGACGTGCCGTCCATGGATGGTGAGATCGAGACGCTGACCGAAGCTAACGCGAAGGCGGAGCTTGCTGCCTGTGGCCTCCCCGTTCCCCGGGGGCTGCAGGCTTTTTCTCCCCATGAGGCCGTCGAGCAGGCCGAACGGCTCGGTTTCCCCGTCGTGTTGAAGGGTCTCGGCATCGCACACAAGACCGAAGCCGGCGCCGTCGCGCTCAACCTCCGGGATAGTCAGGCGGTCTCGACCGCCGCGGCGGCAATGCGGCCGAATGCCGGTTATCTGGTCGAGAAGATGATTGATCCGCCGGTCGCCGAGCTCATCGTCGGCGCCATTCGCGATCCCGCCTTCGGTTTGTCGCTCACCTTGGGAGCGGGCGGAATCTTTGTCGAATTGCTCGAGGATTCCGTCATCCTGCCGCTTCCGACGACGAAAACCGAGATTCATGCGGCGATTTCGCGGCTCAAACTGGCAAAATTGATCTATGGCTATCGCGGACGGCCGAAAGGCGATCTCGACGCCGCGGTGGCCGCTATCGCAGCAGCGGCAGATTATGTCGTAAAGAACGTGGCACGCCTGGAGGAACTGGACATTAATCCATTGATGGTTCTTCCCGAAGGGCGCGGTGTTGCTGCAGTCGATGCCCTCATACGGCGTAGGAGGTAGCATAGGTTGAGCGAATGCATTCGCACACGACATGACGGCGGGGTGCTCGAAGTCGTCATCGACCGGCCGAAGGCGAACGCCATCGACCTTGCGACCAGCCGTGCCTTGGGATTGATCTTCCAGAATTTTCGCGACGATCCGGAATTGCGCGTCGCCATCGTGACGGGTGGGGGCGAAAAGTTCTTTTGCGCTGGATGGGACCTCAAGGCGGCAGCATCAGGTGATGCGGTCGACGGTGACTACGGTGTCGGTGGCTTCGGCGGGCTGCAGGAGCTGCGCGACCTCAACAAGCCGGTTATTGCAGCGGTCAACGGCATCTGTTGCGGCGGCGGATTGGAGCTCGCCCTTTCGGCCGACCTGATCGTCGCCGCCGAACATGCGAGTTTCGCCCTGCCGGAAATCCGTTCGGGCACGGTTGCCGATGCGGCGTCGATCAAGCTGCCGAAGCGCATCCCCTATCACATCGCCATGGACATCCTTTTGACGGGACGCTGGCTCGACGTTCACGAGGCGCATCGCTGGGGTTTCGTCAACGAGGTCCTGCCGGCCGGCCGGCTGATGGAGAGAGCTTGGGAGCTTGCTCGCCTGCTCGCAAGCGGGCCGCCGCTCGTCTATGCGGCCATCAAGGAAATCGTGCGCGAAGCGGAGGGTTCGACGTTCCAGACTGCCATGAACAAGATCACCAAGCGGCAGTTTGCGACCGTCGACAGGCTCTATTCGAGCGAAGACCAATTGGAAGGCGCACGGGCCTTCGCCGAGAAGCGAAGCCCTATCTGGAAAGGACAATAACGAGGCGGCAGCAACCGCAATGTTTCCCGCATGATGCGGGCACCGGAGGTGGAGAGGAAACCGCCTGCGATCCTGCCCGGAAGTTCTGTCAACGCACCACAAAGAAGGAACTGGGGAATGAACGACTATAGCAAATATCTCGCAGGCCGCGTCACCGCGGGCGGGCTCAGCCGCCGCGAATTCATGGGACGCGCCATGGCGGCGGGCATCACACTTGCCGTCGCCGACAAGCTCTTCACCGAAAGTGCCGAGGCCGCCGAACCGAAACGCGGCGGCCACCTGAAGCTCGGCCTCGAAGGAGGTGCAGCCACCGATTCCAAGGATCCGGCGAAGTTCCTGTCACAGGTCATGTTCTGCATCGGCCGCTGCTGGGGCGACATGCTGGTCGAGTCCGACCCGCTGACGGGTGCCGCCGTGCCCTCGCTTGCCGAATCCTGGGAGCCGTCGAAAGACGCTGTCACCTGGACCTTCAAGATCCGCAAGGGCGTCAAGTTCCACGATGGCAAGGAACTGACGATTGACGACGTTGTTGCGACGCTGAAGCGCCACACCGATGCTAAGTCGGAATCCGGTGCGCTGGGTGTTCTCGGCTCGATCAAGGAGATCAAGGCCGACGGCGGCAATCTGGTGCTGACGCTCAGCGAAGGCAATGCCGACATGCCGTTGCTGTTGTCGGACTACCATCTGGTCATCCAGCCGAACGGCGGCGTCGATGATCCGCTGGCCTCGATCGGCACCGGCCCCTACAAGATGACGAGTTTCGAGCCCGGCGTCCGTGCCACCTTCGAAAGGAACAAGGACGACTGGCGCACCGACCGGGGCTATGTCGATTCGATCGAAATCATCGGCATGAATGACGCGACCGCCCGCATCGCAGCACTGTCGTCCGGCCAGGTGCACTACATCAACCGCGTCGACCCGAAGACCGTCAACCTTTTGAAGCGCGCCCCGAACGTCGAGATCCTCTCGACTGCCGGCCGCGGCCATTACGTCTTCATCATGCATTGCGACAAGGCGCCGTTCGACAACAACGACCTGCGGCTGGCCCTCAAATACGCCATGGACCGCGAGACCATGGTGCAGAAGATCCTCGGCGGTTACGGCAAGGTCGGCAACGACTTCCCGATCAACAGCACCTATGCGCTCTTCCCCGAGGGCATCGAGCAGCGCGTCTACGATCCCGACAAGGCCGCCTTCCACTATAAGAAGTCGGGCCATAGCGGCTCGGTCCTTCTGCGCACCTCCGAAGTCGCCTTCCCCGGCGGTGTCGATGCAGCCGTCCTCTATCAGGAAAGCTGCAAGAAGGCCGGCATCGAGATCGAAGTCAAGCGCGAGCCGGGCGACGGTTACTGGACCAACGTCTGGAACGTCCAGCCCTTCTCCACTTCCTACTGGGGTGGCCGGCCGACACAGGACCAGATGTATTCCACCGCCTATCTCTCGACGGCGGACTGGAACGACACCAAGTTCAAGCGTCCTGACTTCGACAAGCTGCTGTTGCAGGCCCGATCCGAACTTGATGAAGCCAAGCGCAAGGATTTGTATCGCGCCATGGCGATGATGGTGCGCGACGAGGGCGGCGTGATCCTGCCAATGTTCAACGATTTCGTGAACGCCTCCACCAAGCAGGTGAAGGGTTATGTCCACGATATCGGCAACGACATGTCGAACGGCTACGTCGCGACGCGCGTCTGGCTGGACGCCTGATTGCAAAGGGGCGCTTGCCCCTCCGATCCCCAACGAAGCCGGGACCGTGGGATGAAACCCCGCGGTCCTCCCGACGTTTTAGCGCGAGGCCCTCGCCATGACCAATCCTGCCCCAAGCATCTTGCCCGGCCTCGGGTTCCGGCAGCGTTTTCCGCTGCTTGCCCTTATCCTCGAGCGTTTCGTGCTCAGCCTGGTCCTGCTTTTTGCCGTCTCCATCCTGATCTTCGGTGGTCTGGAAGCCCTGCCCGGCGATTTTGCCACAACCTATCTCGGTCAGTCGGCGACACCGCAGGCCGTTGCCAATATTCGACAGGATCTCGGGCTGAACCGGCCGGTCACGACGCGCTATGTCGAGTGGCTCGGCAATGCCGTCCAGGGTGACTTCGGCACTTCCTGGGCCAGCAAGAATTCAGTGAGTGAACAGATCGGCAAACGTCTCGGCAATTCGCTCTTCCTGGCGGGTTTCGCCGCGGTGATATCAGTGCCGCTCGCCGTCGGCCTCGGCATGCTGTCGGTGCATTTCCGCAACCGCCTGCCGGATAAGATCATCAACATTATCTCGCTCGCGGCGATCTCACTGCCGGAGTTCTTCATCGGCTACTTGCTGATCCTGTTCTTCGCGGTGAAGCTCGGCATGGCGACTTTTCCAGCGACCGTCTACGACAGCATGGGTCTCGCCGAGCGATTGAAGGCGATCGCGCTGCCGACGGCGACGCTGGTGCTCGTCGTGCTTGCGCACATGATGCGCATGACGCGGGCGGCGATCCTCTCCGTCATGTCGTCGGCCTATATGGAAACCGCCGAACTGAAGGGCCTCAGCGCCTTCCGCGCGATCGTCAAGCATGCCGCCCCCAACGCGCTCGCGCCGATCATCAACGTCATCGCGCTGAACCTTGCCTATCTCGTGGTCGGGGTCGTCGTTGTCGAAGTGGTCTTCGTCTATCCCGGCATGGGGCAATATATGGTCGATGCGGTCACCGTGCGCGACATGCCTGTGGTACAGGCCTGCGGCCTGATTTTCGCGGCTGTCTACATTTTCCTCAATATGACGGCCGATATCCTCGCGATTATCGCCAATCCCCGGCTGAGGCATCCGCGATGAGATTGAGAGACATTCCCATCACCGCCTGGATCGGCATGGCCGGCATCGCCATCGCCTTCATCTTTGCGATCTTCGCCCCCTGGCTCGCTCCCTATGGCGAGACGCAGGTTGTCGGCGACGTCTGGCAGCTGCCGGATAATCAATACATCTTCGGCCTCGACAATCTCGGCCGCGACATCCTCTCGCGCCTGATCTATGGCGCGCGTACGACGCTGCTGGTCTCGTCCGCCGCCACCGTCATCTCCTTCTCGCTCGGCATCATCCTGAGCTTCACCGCTGCCGTCTCGCGCGGCATCATCGACACGGTCTTTTCGCGTTTCAACGATCTGATGATGTCGATCCCGACGCTGATCTTCGCGCTGGTGGTTCTTGCGGTCCTGCCGCAGAATATCGTCGTCCTGATCCTTGTCATGGCGATCCTCGATTCCACCCGCGTCTACCGTCTTGGCCGCGCCGTGGCGCTCGATGTCGCGGTGATGGAATTCGTCGAGGCGGCAACACTGCGCGGCGAAGGCAAGCTCTGGATCATCTTCCGCGAAATCCTGCCGAACACCCTGTCGCCGCTGCTGGCCGAATTCGGGCTGCGCTTCGCCTTCTCGATCCTGTTCCTCTCGACGCTTTCCTTCCTCGGCCTCGGCATTCAGCCGCCAGCGGCCGATTGGGGCGGCATGGTCAAGGACAACAAGGACGGCATCATCTTCGGTATATCGGCAGCACTGGTGCCGGGCACGGCGATTGCCGTGCTTGCCGTCTGCGTCAACCTCGTCGTCGACTGGCTCCTGAAACGCACATCCAGCCTCAAGGGAGGGCGCGGCGATGCCTGAGCTTCTTTCCGTTCGCAATCTGAAGATCGAAGCAACCAGCTATCCGCCGGGCGAGCCGCCGAAGCGGGTGACGATCGTCGACGGCGTTTCTTTCGATTTGCAGAAGGGCAAGGTTCTCGGCCTGATCGGCGAATCGGGCGCCGGCAAGTCGACGATCGGCCTTTCGGCGCTTGCCTATGGCCGAGGCGGCGCCGAAATCACCGGCGGCGAGGTGCGGCTCGACGGCGCCGATATCCTGGTGCTTGGCAAGAACGGCATCCGGAAAATCCGCGGCGCCCGGGTCTGCTACGTCGCGCAATCGGCGGCGGCCGCCTTCAATCCGGCGCATAGACTCGGCGATCAGGTGATCGAAGCTTCGGTCAAACATGGTTTGATGAGCAAGGACGAGGCGCGCAAGCGTGCGCTTTATCTGTTCGGGGTTCTCGGCCTGCCCAATCCCGAAACCTTCGGTGAGCGCTTTCCCCACCAGGTCTCCGGCGGCCAGTTGCAGCGGGCGATGACGGCGATGGCGCTCTGCTCCAATCCCGAACTGATCGTCTTCGACGAGCCGACGACAGCGCTTGACGTCACCACGCAGATCGACGTGCTGGCGGCGATCAAGCATGCCATCGAGGAAACGCACACCGCCGCCCTCTATATCACCCATGATCTCGCCGTCGTCGCCCAGATTTCGGACGACATCATGGTCCTGCGTTATGGCAAGCAAGTCGAATACGGCAGCGTCCAGCAGATCATCGAGGCACCGCGGGAGGACTATACGCGCGCCCTCGTTAATGTCAGGCAGGCCTACCGCGAGGAAGCCGCCGACCAGTCTGCAGCACTTCTCAAAGTGGAGAATGTCAGCGCCGAATATTCCAACGGCTTCAAGGTGCTGCACGATGTCTCGCTGCACGTGCCGAAGGGGCAGACGCTCGCCGTCGTCGGCGAATCCGGTTCAGGCAAATCCACCCTGGCGCGCGTCATTACCGGCCTGTTGCCGCCGAGCAACGGACGCATCGTCTTTGATGGAAAGCCGCTGATGCCTGGCCTCAAAAGCCGGCCGAATGACGACTTGAGGCGCATCCAGCTGATCTACCAGATGGCCGATACGGCGATGAACCCGCGGCAGACGGTCCGCGACATCATCGGCCGCCCGCTGACCTTCTATTATGGTCTGAGAGGTGCCGAGAAAACCGCGCGGGTAAAGGAACTGCTCGACCAGATCGAAATGGGCAACGGTTTCGTCGATCGTTATCCGGCCGAACTGTCCGGCGGCCAGAAGCAGCGCGTGGCGATCGCGAGAGCCCTTGCCGCCAAGCCCGAACTTATCCTCTGCGACGAGCCGACCTCGGCCCTCGATCCGCTGGTTGCCGAAGGCATTCTGAAACTGCTGCTGAAGCTGCAGGAAGAGGAACATCTCTCCTACGTGTTCATCACCCATGACATCGCTATCGTGCGCGCCATTGCCGACAGCGTCGCGGTGATGCATCGCGGCAAGCTCGTCCGCTTCGGTCCCAAATCCCAAGCGCTATCGCCGCCCTTCGACGACTACACCGACCTGTTGCTGAAATCCGTACCGGAGATGGAGATCGGCTGGCTGGAGCGGGTGCTAACGACGCGGAAGATGGCAAGCGCCGGGAATTGAAGGCTCGAAATCTTCCGGCACTCATCCGGATGGCTTCGTTGAAAATCGGTTTCTTCAATACTCTGCCGGCACCGCATACACTTCCGCGGATGGATCTGCGAGGAACGAGCGCACCGTCGGTGGCAGCTGGCGTGAAGACAGCGGCAGTGGTCCGCAACGCGACAGAAGCTCGCGCAGGTTGGGCTCGGCGCCGACATGCCGCCAGATCATCCGCGACGCATACGGGAGATTTTCCCGTCGCCACGAAACTCCCATTGTCGTCCCGCGCAGATAGACGCGCTGGTACTCATCGAATGGCAGGAGGATCGTCTGTGAAAGTATCGGATTCGGGCCGACGACTCGCTCCGTAATGAAGATCCGGTTTCGATAGAAGGCCGCAAGGCCGACATATTTCGAAAATTGCTGGATGCCGTTTCCAGCGTCCCGCAGACGCTCCATTGATTTGACATGCACAAGCCCACCCTTCTCCACAAAGCGGCTGCACGAACACACAACCATTCCCGGCCAGGACGGGGAGCGATGATAGGTCTGGAAATAGCCGATATGGCGCCGGAGCGCGGTCAGATCGCCTGGGAACGCCTTTAATAGTTCGGAACTTTGATTGAGGTCTAGAGTCGGTTTGCGAAGCCGCTCGCGAAAGAGCCTGGGAACGAGACCAAAGTCGGCTGCGTCGAGATCGAAATACTTGGCTATGCGAGCGAGATTATGGGCAGACGGCCTCGTCTGGCCGTTGATGTATCGATTGAATTGCTGCCGATTGATATCGATCGCGCGGCAAAGATGCGAAATGGAACGCTGCGTGGCACAGGCGATCTTGAGGTTCTCGACTAGGTGAGGCATCGGCGGTTCCGTCTTAATGATAGTAGCGTAAACTCGCTCAAAAATGCGTCAAGTCGCGAAATTGCGTGAAGCAGCCTGATCTCTACGTTCCCTTCTAAGAACGTTGAAAAGGGAACTGAAATGACACGTGAAAAGGATCAATCTTCGCCTTTGAGTATCGGCCGTCGTCACTTCGTTGGCGGTGCCGTCGCGCTGGGTGCTTTGCCAGTCCTCCCCTCCGGACTCTTGATGCCGCGCGATGCCCGCGCGCAGGAAGCGAAGCGCGGGGGTCATCTGAAACTCGGTCTCAAGGGCGGCGCCACCAGTGATGCGCTCGACCCCGCGACCTATAGCGCCTCCGTGTTGTTCGTGATTGGCCGTCTCTGGGGCGACACACTTGTCGAATCCGACCCTAAGACCGGTACGCCCTTGCCGTCGCTGGCGACTTCCTGGACGCCATCGGCGGACGCATCCGTCTGGACTTTCAAAATTAGGAACGACGTGCAGTTTCACGACGGCAGCAAGATGACCGTCGCGGACATCGTCGCGACACTGAAGCGACACGCGGACAAGAATTCGCAGTCGGGCGCTCTGGGGCTCATGGCCTCGATCACCGGTATCGAAGAAAAAGCGGGCGACCTTGTCCTCACACTTTCGGAAGGCAATGCGGACCTGCCTTTGCTTTTGACCGACTATCACCTGATCATCCAACCGAAGGGCGGCCTCGACAAGCCTGCGGCGGCCATCGGTACAGGTCCTTACATTCTGAAAAGCTTCGAACCGGGCGTTCACGCAACCTTCGAGAAAAACCCGAAGGATTGGCGCTCCGACCGCGGCTTTGTCGACAGTGTCGAGATCCTCGTCATCAACGACAACACCGCCCGCGTTGCCGCACTTGCCTCCGGCCAAGTCCATTTCGTCAACAATGTCGACCCCAAGACAGTCCCGATGCTGCAGCGAGCACCGACCGTCGAAATCCTCCGGAATGCAGGCAAGGGCTTCTATTGTTTCCTGATGCATTGCGACACGGCTCCCTTCGACAACACCGATCTTCGGCTTGCGCTGAAATATGCCATTGATCGTCAGGCGATCCTCGACAAGGTTCTGGGCGGCTACGGAGTCATCGGCAACGACTATCCGGTCAATTCCAACTACGCTCTCGCCCCGACCGATATCGAGCAGCGCCCTTATGATCCAGATAAGGCCGCCTTCCACTTCAAGAAAGCGGGTCTCGACCGCTCCATTCAGCTGCTCACGTCAGACGCAGCCTTTCCTGGCGCTGTGGATGCGGCGATCCTGTTCCAGCAAAGCGCGCGCAAGGCCGGCATCACGATCGACGTCAAGCGCGAACCGGAAGACGGCTACTGGACCAATGTCTGGAACAAGCAGCCCTTCTGCGCCTCGTTCTGGGGCGGTCGTCCGACCCAGGATTCGCGCTATTCCACCTCTTACCTGTCGACCGCAGAATGGAACGACACGCGTTTCAAGCGCCCTGACTTCGACAAATTGGTTCTGCAAGCAAGGTCAGAACTCGATGAGGCCAAGCGCAAGGTGCTTTATCGGCAATTGGCCCTGATGGTGCGAGACGATGGCGGTCTGATCCTGCCCGTCTTCAACGATTACATCATGGCCTCTTCGAAAATGCTGAAGGGATATGTCGACGATATCGGCAACGATATGTCCAACGGCTACATCGGCAGCCGCGTGTGGCTTAATGCCTAAAGCTCTCCTGGATATATGACAATGTCAGACCGCAGCTTCACAACCATCGAAAATCAGTGGATCACCTTGAAGGATGGGACGCGGCTGGCGGCACGCATCTGGATGCCCGACGGCGCGGAGGAGGATCCCGTGCCGTCGGTCTTCGAGTTCCTGCCCTATCGCAAGCGCGACGGGACGAGCCTCAGGGACGAGTCGACCTATCCGGTCTTCGCCGCCGCCGGCATTGCCGGCGTGCGCGTCGATATCCGCGGATCGGGAGAATCCGACGGCGTCATCGATGGCGAATATACCGAACGGGAGCTTGCCGATGCCTGTGAGCTGATCGCCTGGATTGCCGCGCAGCCTTGGTCGAACGGCGCGGTCGGCATGATGGGCATCTCCTGGGGCGGCTTCAACAGCCTGCAGGTCGCAGCCCTGCGCCCGCCGGCGCTGAAGGCCGTCATCTCGATCGCCTCGACCGTCGACCGCTACAATGACGACATCCACTACAAGAACGGCTGCCATCTCTCCGCCCAGCTTTCGTGGGCGGCGACGATGCTCGGCTATCAGTCGCGCCCGCCCGATCCCGCACTGGCCGGCGAGCGCTGGAAGGCGCTGTGGCTGGAGCGCCTGGCGGGCGAACCCTTTTTCATGGAGGAGTGGCTGAGCCATCAGCGGCGCGACGATTTCTGGCGTCACGGCTCGATCGCAGAGGATTTTTCCAGCGTCGAGATCCCCGCGCTGGTCATTGCCGGCTGGGCCGACGGTTACCGCAATACGCCGCTGATGGCGGTCGAAGGCCTCGGCGATAAAGCCAAGGCGCTGATTGGTCCCTGGGTGCACAAATATCCGCACTTCGCCTGGCCGAAACCGCGCGCCGATTTCCATGGCGAAGCGATCGCCTGGTGGAACAAGTGGCTGCGTGGCGAGGACAACGGCATCGACAGACTGCCGCAGACCCGTGCCTATATTCTCGATGCCATCCGCCCTGCTCCACGCCGCGACAGCGATCCTGGTTTCTGGATCGCCAGGGATGTCTGGACGCCGCCGCGCATGCAGTGCTTTTACGTCGAGCAATTCGGCAGGCTGACGGAAGGCATGCCGATCCCGCACGCGCCCGAACATCCCGTTTATCTCCATTCTCCGCTCGATACCGGCACGGCATCCGGTGAATATTTCACGCTGAAGCCCGACGCCGAAATGGCGATCGATCAGCGCTCGGACGATGCCGGCTCGCTGGTCTTCGATACCATGCCGCTTTCCGGCGATTGCGACTATCTCGGCCAGCCCGTGCTGACGCTTGCGCTGCGCTCCCGGACGTCGGGCGGCAATCTCTGCGCCCGGCTGATCGATGTTCATCCTGATGGTACGGCAATGCGGGTCGCCTTCGGCGTCGTCAATCTCACCCACCGCGACGGCAATGCCGATCCGAAACCGCTGATCCCGGGCGAGACGGTGTCGATCCGTCTCGTGCTCGACGCCTGCGGCTATCGCTTCCGCAAGGGACATCGCATCCGCCTTTCGCTTTCCACCGCCTATTGGCCGATGATCCTTCCTCCGCCTGAGGATGAGGGAATCGAAATCGACATGGCATCGCTCGGCTTGGGGTTGCCGGTGCTCGGCGACCATCGCCGCATCGAAATCAAGGAGCCGGCCAATCCCGATCCCCTGCCTCGATATATCGAGCATGCCGCGGCGGCGACGGAGCGCCAGGTCGTTCGCAACCTCTCGGGCAACCGGACGGACTATCGCATCCACGAGGATACCGGGCTCTACGAACATCCTGAGACGGGCCTGTCGACCCGGCAATTGCGCGAGGAAGTCTGGTCGATTTCACCCGATGATCCGCTGTCGATGACCGGTGTGTCGACCTGGACCTGCGATATGCGCCGCCCCGGCTGGTTCGTGCGCACCGTGGCAACCGCGCGGATTGCCTGCACCGCCACCGATTGGATCATCAGTGCCGTCGTCGCCGCTTTCGAGGACGACGTGCAGATCTTCGAAAAGATCTTTGCGGAAAAGCGGATCCCACGTGATCTGATGTGATCGTCAGGACACGGCGAAATGCCGGACAGCCTCGCAGACGGCATGGAAGCCATCGCGGGCGCCATCGCTCATATGCCGGGCGCGCAGCCAGGCATGCACCATCTGGGGCTCCTCCCGGAACCAGACCTCTCCGCCCGCTTCAGTGAGCCGGGCGGCATAGTGCCGGCCGTCGTCTCTCAAGGGGTCGAAATGCGCGACCGTGATGAAGGCCGGCGGCAGCCCGGCAAGCGAAGACGCCTGGAGTGGCTCGGCGATCTCATTTCCTTCAGGCGCCTGCAGAATCTCGCGATAATAGGCGACATCGGCCGTCGTCAGGCCGGGTGCGGCGGCCATTTCGAGATAGGAACCTGCGTCGAGGTCGCCGCCGAGCGCGGGATAGATTAGCACCTGGCCGACGATGCCGGAGAGTTCCTCGTCGCGCGCCCGCAAGGCAAGCCCTGCCGCAAGGTTGCCGCCAGCGCTGTCGCCGATCAGCACGACCTTATTGCCGGCGGCAAGCAGATGTTTGAGCACGGCGAAGCCGTCATCCGTCTGTGCCGGCCAGCGATATTCAGGGGCCAGCCGGTAATCGACGGAAACGAGTTCGGCGCCGGCAAAATCAGCGATCTCGGCGCAGATGGCGTGATGGCTCTCAAGCGAACCGACGACGAAGCCGCCGCCATGGAGATAGAGCAGAACAGTCCGGGTGATGATTTTCCGCGGACGG
The DNA here is from genome assembly GCF_019793435.1 of Rhizobium redzepovicii. GTDB lineage: Bacteria > Pseudomonadota > Alphaproteobacteria > Rhizobiales > Rhizobiaceae > Rhizobium > Rhizobium redzepovicii. The sequence continues at coordinate 182,832 of NZ_JAILYH010000009.1, forward strand.
TAGCGCCGGATCGGTATGCGCTGGACCATGCCGTCCGCAAAGATCAAATCCGGGGGCAGCGGGCGGTCGAAGCGGGCGCAAAGCGAATCGTACCAATGCCGTTGCTGCTCGACCGACGCTTCGACAGCCTCAGTGGGATAGACGCTATCGCAAATCTGGAGAAACTGCAGAATGCCTTTTTCGGTGGGGACAGGGGATGGAGCGGACATGCAGGGTCCTTTCGATTTGGGACTGCGGAGACGTCCCTGGCCGACTCTCACCCCATCATGCGCCTTTGCGGCGGAGGCAATCTGTCTGGCCGCGACCCATGGATGTCGCGATGCTTCCTTATTTTGATCCTGCATTTCAAGGCTTTGCCGCTTTTTCAAAAAATTCCGATATTTTTTTCGTCGTCGACCCAAGGAAAGCCACTGGAGAAACGTCTCAATCCCGAAATAGCATCTTGCTTGATAGCTTGGGGGTAGGTGCGCATTGGATGCGGAGCTCATAGAACGAGCGCAGGGCGGCGACCGGGAGGCCTTCGGGCAACTGGTCTCGCGCCATTATGATTTCGTCCACGCGACGGCATGGCGATGGTCGGGCAGTTCCGCCGACGCCGACGACATCGCCCAGGAGGTCTGCGTCAAGCTCGGCGCGGCCATCCGCGGCTTTCACGGCGCCAGCCGCTTCAGGACATGGCTCTATACGCTGACGCTCAATGCCGCCCGCGACCATAGACGCAAACTTGTACGGGACGAGCAGACATTCCGCGCTTACGCCTCCGAACCGCAGCCGGATGCACCGGGCGGGAACGACGACGAGCTGTCGAGCGAATTATGGGCGGCCGTGCGCGCTTTGCCGGAACGCCAATGCGACGCCGTGCTGCTCGTCTATGGCGAAGGCCTCAGCCATTCGGCTGCCGCCGATGTCATGGGCTGCTCGGAAACGACCGTGTCCTGGCAGGTCCACGAGGCGCGCAAGCGGCTGAAGGCCATGCTCGGCAAGGAAGAGGTATAATGGACAAGGAACTCGAGAAGCTCTCCCGCCTCACCCCGCCGGCAACCGATCTGGAGGCGCGTGCACGCGCCCTTGCCGCGGCAATGCAGGCCTTCGACAACGCAGAAAATAATGCCGCAGCAGCCCAAGGAATTACGAAAGGCTGGCGTCCAAGCTCCATCATCAACTGGATATGGAGCTCTGCTGTGAATAAGAAATTCCTCGCCGGTTCAGCCCTTGCAACGCTGCTCGTCATTCCCACCGCCGGCTATCTCACCCTCGAGCTGGCCCGCAACCAACCGATCGTCGACCAGGAAAAGATCGCCGGCACCGTTTCCAAAAATGACATGCCGAAACCGGCCGAACCTCGGCTTTCCGAAGCGCCAGCCGAAGAGAATCGGCCGGCTCAATCGTCGGCGGCTGATAGCACTCAACTCTTGCAGGACAAGGAACCTCAGGCCGCAAAGTCCGCTGCGGAGCTGCGCGCTGAATTCGATGCCGGCGAGATTGCCACTCTTAAGAACAAGTCGGAGGATTCCGCCGCGGCACTTGGCATGGCAAAACGGGCTGCGCCGGCTGCTCCCGGCGTGGTTGCTCAGGGCCAGCTGTCGGCAGAGCCGATGGCCGCGGCCCCCTCGCCTGTCCCGCCGGCGGAAGGGAATGTCCAGGTTCAGCTCGATCCCAGCCGCGAACGCTTTGCCAATGCCGCGGCAAATCCGATCAAGAGTGTCGCGACCGATCCGGTCTCGACCTTCTCTGCCGATGTCGACAGTGCCTCCTATTCCTTCGTCCGCCGGTCGTTGGCCGGCGGGGCGATGCCGGATCCGCAATCGGTTCGCGTCGAGGAGATGATCAATTATTTCCCCTATGACTGGCCGGGTCCCGAGAAGGCCGATCAACCTTTCAAGGCGACCGTGACGGTGATGCCGACACCGTGGAATCACGATACGGAACTGATGCACGTGGCGATCAAGGGCTATGACATTGCGCCGGCGGCCGCGCCGCATGCCAATCTGGTCTTCCTCATCGACGTCTCGGGCTCGATGGACGAGCCGGACAAGCTGCCGCTGCTGAAGAGCGCCTTCCGTCTTCTGGTCAGCAAGCTGAAGGCCGACGATACCGTCTCGATCGTCACCTATGCCGGCAATGCCGGCACGGTGCTCGAGCCGACGCGGGTAGCGGAGAAATCGAAGATCTTCGTGGCAATCGACAGGCTGGAGGCTGGAGGCTCGACCGGCGGCGCCGAAGGCATCGAGGCGGCCTACGATCTTGCCAAACAGGCCTTCGTCAAGGATGGCGTCAACCGGGTGATGCTGGCGACGGACGGCGACTTCAATGTCGGCCCGTCGAGCGACGAGGATCTGAAGCGCATCATCGAGGAGAAACGCAAGGACGGCATCTTCCTGACCGTTCTCGGCTTCGGCCGCGGCAATCTCAACGATTCCCTGATGCAGACGCTGGCCCAGAACGGCAATGGCAGCGCCGCCTATATCGACACGCTCGCGGAGGCGCAGAAGACCTTGGTCGAAGAAGCCGGGTCGACGCTGTTTCCGATTGCGAAGGACGTCAAGTTCCAGGTCGAGTTCAACCCGGAACGGATCGCCGAATACCGGCTGATCGGCTACGAGACACGCGCCCTCAACCGCGAGGATTTCAACAACGACCGCGTCGATGCCGGCGATATCGGCTCCGGCCACAGCGTCACGGCGATCTATGAGATCACCCTCAAGGGAAGTCCCGCGGTCATGAATGACGACCTGAGGTATGGCGCAGCCGACAAGGTGCCGGCCGCGGCATCGGACGGCACGCATCACGGCGAGCTTGCTTTCGTCAAGATGCGCTATAAGCGGCCGGGGGAGGACAAGAGCGCGCTGATCACCACCCCTGTCGGTGACGGCAACGCGGTCGCCACCATCGACGCCGCGCCGCAGGACGTTCGCTTCTCCGTGGCCGTCGCCGCCTTCGGCCAGAAACTGAGCCGCACCAGCGCCCTCGACACCTATCCCTATCAGGCGATTGCCGATCTCGCTGCGGCATCGCGCGGGGCGGATCCCTTCGGCTACAGGTCGGACTTCCTCGGCCTCATCAGGTTGGCTGACGGCCTCAGCCAACGCTGAATTGAGGAATACCGCAGAGCAGAGACCGCCGGGGAAGCGGCCTCTGCTTCTGAGCGTTTGGAACGAGGAGTTCCCTGTTCAGTCTGTGGACTGATAATCGATATGGTTAAATCTGCCCACAGTATGAAACGGAAACCCATTAATACAGGTCGCGAGCTGATTTATTGTTGGAAGATAGGGCGCTCTATCCCAGTCTTGAGCCGTTGGCCGTGAGATAGACCGCATAGAGCGACGTGGTTGCCGTAATGAAGATGCGGTTCAATCTCTCGCCGCCGAAAGCGACGTTGGAGACAATCTCGGGAATATGGATCTTGCCGATCAGTGTGCCATCTGGATTATAGCAGTGCACACCGTCGCCGGCGCTCGTCCAGATCCTTCCCTTTCGATCGACGCGAAAACCATCGAAAAAGCCTGCGGTGCATTCGGCAAAAATGCCGAGATCGCTCAGCTTGCCGTTATCGGACACGGCGAGCTTTCTGATATGGCGCGGACCGCCGGACAGGTGCGATGCCCCGGTATCGGCGATATAAAGCAGCGTTTCGTCCGGGGAGAAAGCCAGCCCGTTCGGTTTGACGAAATCCGATGTCATCTGGTCGGTGGCGCCTGTTGCCGGGTCGTGCCGGTAGACGTGGCATCCGCCGATTTCCGCCTCGCCATAGTCGCCCTCATAATCGTGGAGGATGCCGTAGCTCGGGTCGGTGAACCAGATGGTCCCGTCGGATTTGACGGTGACATCGTTGGGAGAATTGAGCCGCTTGCCGGCAATGCGATCGGCCAGCACGCTGATCCCGCCGTCGAAATCGGTTCGCGTGACACGGCGCGCCAGATGCTCGCAGGTGATCAGCCGTCCCTGATTGTCGACCGTGTTGCCGTTCGAGTTGTTGCTGGGTGAGCGGAAGACCGATGTCTGCCCGCTGGTATCATCGTAGCGCATCATGCGATTGTTGGGGATATCCGAGAAGACCAGATAGCGCCCGGCGGCAAACCAGGCCGGTCCTTCCAGCCAGCGCCCGCCCGTCCAAAGCCGCTCGACGCGGGCATGGCCGACGAAACAGTTTTCAAAGCGCGGATCGAGAACCTCGAACCCAGTCCCCTCGATTTCTCCGAACATGATGCTCCCTCATCTCAAATTGTTATCGATACCATAATGCTTTGTTTTTCGCTCTTCGTACAGATATCGGCGAACTGTGGAACGCGGCATTCCTGCAATAATATCGATTGTGCGATGATAGCGATAACTTTATCGTGTGTTGAGTTGCCCAACTCGGAAGCTGTTTTGAAAGCGGAGCCAGTGAAAAACGAGGATGAGCCAAAAGACAAGCGTCTCAAGGGAGGCGACGCCCAAAAACTGACGATGGCTGAAGTCGCCAAATATGTCGGCGTATCTGCCATGACCGTTTCGCGCGCTTTTCGGCAGGATGCGAGCGTTTCCGAAGAGACGCGCAAGCGCATCATGGAAGCCGTCGATGCGCTCGGCTACGTGCTCGACTTGTCGGCCGGCAGTCTTTCCTCTCGGCGCAGCGGCTTCATCGCGGCGCTGGTACCCTCGATCAACAATTCGAATTTTTCCGACACCGCCCGCGGCATCACCGATGCCTTGGAAGATACCGGCCTTCAGCTTCTTCTCGGCTATACCGACTATTCCGCCGAGAAAGAAGAAAAGCTGATCGAGGCAATGCTGCGCCGCCGCCCCGAAGGCATCATCCTGACAGGCGGTTCGCATACCGACCGGGCGCGGCGCATGCTTGATAAGGCCGGCATTCCGGTGGTTGAAACCTGGGAAATTCCGGAAGAGCCGATCAATCATGTCGTCGGCTTTTCCAACAGCGAGGCGATGTCCCTGTTGGTGCGAGCGCTTGCGAGCCAGGGCTATCGCAGGTTCGGCTATATCGGCGGTACGACAGCGCGCGATACGCGCGGCAGCCAGCGACGAAGCGGTTTTCTGAGGACCGTCGAGGAACTGGGTTTGGGACCGGGGCGGGCGATTTCCTTTGGCGTGCCGCCGATCAGCATGGAACAGGGCGGCCAGGCGATCGTCAGCCTGTTGGAGCGTTGGCCGGATACCGAAGTCGTTCTCTGCGTCTCCGACCTGTCCGCCTTCGGCGCGATCATGGAATGCAAACGCCGGGGAATGCGCGTGCCTGAAGATATCGCCATAGCCGGCTTCGGCGATTACGAGATCTCGTCGATCTGTCACCCCAGCATCACCACCATCAATGTCGACTGTTACGGCATCGGCCGCCAGGCCGCCGCCCGCCTTCTCGATGCCTTGCAGGGCAGCGGCGAGACGACCGGCGACGAGATCACATTGACAGGCTACAGGGTCGTGCTGCGCGAAAGCACGGATCGCAGCGCCCAATAATGGGCGCCGATATCAGAAGGCGATCTGCACCTTCATCGACTTGCTGCGGTCGCTGGCCAATTCGAAGGCGGCGACGGCCTCTTCGATGGCAAAAACACCTGTCAGCAGCGGTTTCAGATCGACGCGGCGCGCATTGATCAGTTCGACCGCAAGCGCAAATTCCTCGTGAAAGCGGAATGTCCCGCGCATCTCGATTTCCTTGGCGACGATCATGTTCTGCGGGATGGAGACATCGCCGCCGAGGCCCAGCTGTACGAGCACGGCGCGAGGCTTCAGCGCCTCCAGGCCGGCGCGCACCGCCCGCTCATTGCCCGACGCCTCGAACATGACGTCGAAATATCCCTTGTCGGCGCCGTAAGCGGCGAGGTCGGCGGCATGCGTGGCAACATTGATCGTTCGATCCGCGCCGCTGGTGCGGGCGATCGCCAGAACGCTGTCGGTCACATCGGTCGCGACGATTTCGCGAGCGCCGAGAACACGCGCGGCAACGATCGCCAGCATCCCGATCGGGCCGCAGCCGGTGACGAGCACCCGTTTACCCAGCAGCGATCCGGCGCGGCTGGCCGCATGCAGCGTCACGGCAAAGGGTTCGGCGAAGGCGGCCTCGTGAATGGAAATGCCCTCCGCGACCTTGTGGCATTGCCAGCGCTCCGCCACCAGCCGCTGGCGAAAGCCGCCCTGAATATGCGGCATCGGCATGGCGCTGCCGTAAAACCGCATGTTGAGGCAGTGATTCTGCTGCCCCTTCAGGCAATATTGGCAATGATTGCAAGGCCGGCTCGGAGAAACCGCAACGCGGTCTCCGACGGCAAGGTCGCTCACACCGGCACCCAGCGCCTTGACTGTACCGGCGATCTCGTGGCCGAGGATCATCGGCTCGCGCAGGCGAACGGTGCCGAAGCCGCCATGATTGTAATAATGCAGGTCGGATCCGCAAATGCCGCCGGCTTCGATGGCGATTTCCACCTGCCCCTCGCCCGCAACCTCCGGCTCGCGCTCCTCGATCCTGAGATCCTTGGCGGCATGAATGACGATGGCTTTCATATCGAAACCCTCACACGACGGGAGTTGGAAGTGCTGCGCCGGCGAAATGCGCGGCGAGATTGTCTCTGACCAGCTGGCCCATGGCCTTGCGGGTTTCGACGGTACCGGAGCCGTGATGGGGCTGCAACACCACGTTCTGGAGTGTCAGGAACCGCGCATCGATCTTCGGTTCGTTCAAAAAGACGTCGAGGCCGGCGGCCTGGATGGTGCCGTCCTGTAGGGCTGCGATCAGCGCCTCTTCATCGACGGTGGTTCCGCGAGAAACATTGATCAACATGCCGTTCGGACCGAGCGCTTTCAGCACCTCGGCATTGATGATCTTCATGGTCGCCTGCCCGCCGGGGACGATGACGATCAGAAAATCGGCCCAATCGGCAAGTGCGACCAGGTCCGGCTGGTAGGCATAATCAACATCCGTGTGCTCATTGCGGGCGAAATAGGAGATGTCGCAGCCGAAAGCGGCAGCCCGCTTGGCGATCGCCTTGCCAATCCGCCCCATGCCGGCCAGTCCGACCTTCTTGCCGGCGACCCGCGTCACCAGCGGCATGGCGACATTGCCCCACTGGCCGGCGCGGACGAAAACATCGGCCTGCGGGATCTGCCGCGCCGTGGCAAGCAGCAGTCCGATGGCGATATCGGCGACATCTTCGGTCAGCACATCAGGCGTGTTGGTGACGCGAATGCCGTTGGCGCGGGCATAGGCGAGGTCGATGGCGTCGGTGCCGACGCCGTAACAGGAGACGATCTCCAGCTTCGGCAATTGCTTCATCAGCTCGGCGGAGGCGCCGAGTTCACCACGCGTCGCGATGGCGCGAATATCCTTGCCGACCCTTGCAATCAGTTCCTGCCGGTCTGCCGCTTCCCACAGGCGGTGAACGCGATACTTCGCCTCCAGATCGACCATATCCCATTCCGGATAAGCTCCGGTCATCAAGATCTCTACGTCAGGCATTCCGTCTCCGTCCCGCATTTTGGCAGTTGATTATGTTATCGATAACATATAATCCAGAGAAGCGATGTCAAGTGAGTTTCACCTGAAGTGGCGGTATAAGCCGTCATTCGCAGCGACACCGGAGGAGTTATTTGCATGAAGAACCTGTTTGATCTGACCGGGCAGCTTGCCTTGATCACCGGCTCGAGCCAGGGGATCGGTTATGCGCTGGCCGAGGGCCTGGCGCAGCACGGCGCCGAGGTCATCATCAACGGCCGCACGCCCGAAAGCGTCAAACGCGCAGTGGAAAGTCTCAAGGCTCAAGGCCTGTCTGCCCATGCCGCTATCTTCGACGTGACCAGCAAGGATGCCGCCAAAGCGGGCATCGATGCGATCGAAGCCGATATCGGCCCGCTCGACATCCTGATCAACAATGCCGGCATGCAGTTTCGCACGCCGCTGGAAGATTTCCCGGCGGACAAATGGGAGCTGCTGCTGACCACCAATATTTCGAGCGTGTTTTACGTCGGCCAGGCAGCCGCCAAAGCCATGATAGCCCGCGGTCAGGGCAAGATCATCAACATTGCCTCGGTTCAGAGCGAGCTGGCCCGCCCGGGCATCGCTCCCTATACGGCGACCAAGGGTGCGGTGCGCAACCTGACGCGCGGCATGTGCGCCGACTGGGCCAAGCACGGCCTGCAGATCAACGCGATTGCGCCCGGCTATTTCAAGACGCCGCTCAACCAGGCGCTCGTCGACAATCCTGAATTCTCGTCTTGGCTGGAGAAGCGGACGCCGGCCGGGCGCTGGGGCAATGTCGAAGAATTGGTCGGCGCCGCCGTTTTCCTGGCGGGCCGCGGGTCGTCCTTCATCAACGGCCACACGCTGTACGTCGACGGCGGCATCACGACCTGCCTCTGACAGAGACGCGACGATGGAACTCGAAAAAGAAACGCTGCCTCTGGCCGTTGTCGTCATGGGCGTGAGCGGTTGCGGCAAGTCCTCGGTTGGAGCGGGCATCGCGACTCGAAACGGCATGCGTTTTGTGGAAGGCGACCAACTCCACCCGGCTCGCAATGTCGAGAAGATGGCGAAAGGCATACCGCTCACCGACGCCGACAGGCTGCCCTGGCTCGACCGGATCGGCGAGGAGATTAACACCGCGCAAAAGGCGTCGCAGGGATTGGTAATTTCCTGTTCGGCGCTGAAGAAAACCTATCGGGACAGGCTGCGTCAGGCGGCGGGCGGACGCTTGGCCTTTGTTTTTCTGGAGGGGACGCGCGATCTGTTGCTGTCGCGGATGCAGGCCCGTCAGGGCCACTTCATGCCGGCGTCGCTGCTTGACAGCCAGTTGCAGACGCTGGAGCCGCCGACCGATGAAGCCGGGGTGGTGACGGTGGCGGTCGAGAATGCGTTGGAGGATATTATGGCGCTGGCTTGCAAAGGGCTGAGCGGCGTGGCGGTCAAGGGAGGAGATAATCATGCAGGATGACTATAGAGCAGACGTCGCCGTCATCGGCGCGGGTATCATGGGAACGGCGATCGTCACGCGACTGATCGAAACCGGGCACAAAGTGTCGGTCTTCGATCTCGATGCCGAAAAGGTCGCGGCACTCACGGCCAAGGGTGCCCACGCGGCGAGTTCCGTGGAGAATGCGGTCTCGGCGTCGGAATTCTGCGTGCTCAGCCTCAATCACGCCAACATCGTGCGTGCCGTCGTCTTCGGCGAGAAGGGGGTAGCGGCGGCGGCAAGCGCCGACAAGCTGCTGATCGACATGTCCTCCATCGATCCCGCCGAGACGGTCGACATGGCGAAGCGGCTGCGTGCGGAAACGGGCATGGCATGGGTGGATTGCCCGTTGTCCGGCGGCGTGCCAGGCGCGCTTGGCGGAAAGCTGACGATCATGGCCGGCGGCAGCCCTGAGGATTTCGAACGGGCCCGCGTGGTGATGCGGCATCTTGCCGCCAATTATACGCTGATGGGCCAATCCGGCGCCGGGCAGACCACCAAGCTGATCAATCAGCTGTTTTGCGCCGTGCTGTTCCAGGCCGTCGCTGAAGCCGTCAAGCTCGCTGAAGCCGGCGGCGTCGATCCCTCAGCCATTCCGGCAGCCCTTGCCGGCGGCAGGGCGGACAGCCGGATATTGCAGGAATTCATGGCAAAATTCTCCGCCCGCGATTTCTCCCCGACAGGAAGAATCGACAACATGCTGAAGGACCTGGATTCGCTTCAGGCTTTCGCGCTGAAGACGAAGACGCCATTGCCGATGACCGGGGCGGTGGTCGAAATTCACCGACTGCTCTGTGCGGCCGGGCTTGGGCCGAAGGACTCGGCCGAGATGATGCGCCTTCTCGACGGGCTTCAGGCCGGCTGACGGCAATCTTCATTCGAAATTCGAGATTGTCATCTTTCCGCTTGACCATGCATGAATGTTATCGATAACATACAGCCAATGACAACCGCAGCTTTGGGAGGAGCCACAGTGGAAGCCAAGAGACTGCTGGAGTTCCAATCGATCACCAAAAGCTTCGGCGGCACGCAGGCGTTGCGTGACGTCTCGATCGATCTGCGCGAGGGCGAAATCCTGGCGCTGCTGGGCGAAAACGGCGCCGGCAAATCGACGCTGATCAAGACCCTCGCCGGCATTTACAGGCCGGATAATGGCGACATCCTTTTCCGCGGCCAGAGCTACCATCATCGTCCGCCGAAGCCGAACGAGCGCCAACCGGTCGCCTTCATCCACCAGGATCTCGGTCTGATCGAGTGGATGACGGTCGGCGAGAATATGGGCCTGTCACAGGGTTTCTCGATGCGTCGCGGCGTGATCGATTGGAACAGGACACAGGCGCGCGCCAAGGAGGCCCTGAAACTGGTCGGCTGCGACTTCGATCCGACAACGCGGGTCTCGGCCCTGTCGCGCACCGAAAAATCGCTTGTCGCCATTGCCCGCGCGCTTGCCGTCGAGGCCGACGTTCTGGTGCTCGACGAGCCGACCGCAAGCCTTCCCGCCGACGAAGTCGACCGGCTGTTCAATGCGATCCGCCCCCTGAAGGAGCGGGGCGTCGGCATGATCTACGTTTCCCACAGGCTGGACGAGATTTTCCGCATTGCCGATCGCGTCGCCGTGCTGCGCGACGGATGCATGGTGGGACAGAAGCCGGTCAGCGAGACCACCCCCGACGAACTGGTGACGATGATCATCGGCCGCAGCAGTGACAGCCTCTTTTCCAAGGCCGAGATCAAGCCCGGCAAGGCGATCGTCGAGGTTCGCGATCTCGTCTGCACCGGCACGAGCCCGATATCCTTCGATATCCGCGAGGGTGAGCTGCTCGGGCTGGTTGGATTGCGCGGCGCCGGTCAGGAACGCATCGGCCGGGCGCTGTTCGGCTGCGAGCCCTTCAACGGCTCGGTTCTGCTGCATGGCCTGGCCCCTGATCTTTCCAGCCCGCGGCAGGCCATGGCGTCAGGGATCGGTCTGATCGCCCGTGACCGGACGGAGGAATCCGTCGCGCTCTCGCTGTCAATTCGGGAAAATACCTATCTCAATCCGGGCGCCGTCGGACGCGGGATTTTCTCCTTCCTGTCGCCGCGTGGCGAAGCCGATCTTGCCCATGCGATCGGCCATTCCGTCGGCCTCAGGCCGAACGATCCGGATCTGCCGGTGGAGGCGCTGTCGGGCGGCAACCAGCAGAAAGTGGTCGTCGGCCGCTGGCTGGCGACCGGGCGCAAGCTGCTGGTTGCGGAAGACCCGACCGCCGGCGTCGACATCGGCGCGCGTGCGGAAATCTACCGCCTGATCACCCAGGCGCTGGAAGCCGGTCTCGCGGTCGTCGTGGTCTCGACGGATTTCGAGGAAATCGCCCATATCTGCCACCGCGCGCTGGTTTTCTCGCGCGGAAAAATCGTCAGCGAACTGAGCGGAAGCGCTCTGACTACGGAGGCGGTCATCACGGCCGCTTCGGCGTCGGAAGCCGCTTGAGCCATCGGGAGAACAGCCATGCAATCCATTGAATCCACCGCACTGGAGCCGACCAAGAGCGAAATGGCCGGCCTGTCCACCGGCCAGAAGATCGGCCGCCTGATCCCGGTTTACGGGCTGGTGATCCTGACCGTCGGCCTGATCGTAATCTTCTCGATCCTTCTGCCGGATACGTTCCCGACCGTGCTGAACGTTCGCTCGATCGTCTCCGACAAGGCGATCATCGCGCTTCTGTCGCTGGCCGCAATGATCCCGATGGCATCGGGCCGCATCGATCTGACGGTCGGCTACGGCATCGTGCTCTGGCACATTCTCGCCATCAGCCTGCAGACGGCCTACGGCCTGCCCTGGCCGGTCGCCGTCCTCATCGTACTCGCGCTCGGCGTCCTCACCGGTTTCATCAACGGCCTGCTGGTCGAGGTCGCCAAGATCGACAGCTTCATCGCCACGCTCGGTACCGGCACGGTTCTTTACGCGCTTGCCCTTTGGCACACCGGCGGGCGGCAGGTGGTCGGTGTACTGCCTGAAGGTTTTTATGCGCTGAACGGTACCATGCTGTTCGGCCTGCCGATCACCGGCTTTTATGTGCTCTTGATCGCCATCTGCATGTGGGTCGTGCTCGAATACCTGCCGATCGGCCGGTACCTTTACGCGATCGGCGCCAATCCCAAGGCTGCGGCCCTCAATGGCATTCCGGTCCGCAAGTTCGTGATCGGCGCATTCGTGACCTCCGGCCTGCTGGCTGCTCTGACCGGGGTCCTTCTCGCCTCGAAGCTTCGCATCGGCCAGGCAAGCGTCGGTCTTGAATATCTGCTGCCGGCGCTGGTCGGCGCATTTCTCGGATCGACGACGATCAAGCCAGGCCGGGTGAACGTCTGGGGCACTTTGATCGGCGTCATCATCCTGGCAGTCGGGATATCAGGAATTCAGCAATTCGGCGGCTCGTTCTTCGTCGAACCGCTGTTCAACGGCGTGACCCTGCTGATTGCCATCGGCATTGCAGGTTATGCCCAGCGCAAGCGCGGAGCTGTGAGGAGGATCACACCCGCATCCAAATGAGGATGCCGGCTCACCGGCATTCCACAACAAACAAAATGGAGGAGTGAACATGAAGCGCAGGACTTTATTGCAGGCAACGGTCGCAACCGTCGCCATTATGCTCAGCATGCCGGCAATGGCCGATTCCATGGCCGACGCCAAGGCCGTGGTCGACAAGTATGCTTCCAAGGTGAGCGCATGGGATGGCCCGACGAGCGGCCCCAAGGCTGCTAGCGGAAAGAACATCGTCATTCTTGCTGGCGATATGAAGAACGGCGGCATTCTCGGCGTGGTCAACGGCGTTCAGGAAGCGGCAGGCGCCCTGGGCTGGACGGTCAAGGCGCTTGACGGCGCCGGCTCGATCGGCGGACGGACGGCTGCCTTCGGCCAGGCCATGGCGCTGAAGCCCGACGGCATCATCATCAACGGCTTCGACGCGGTCGAGCAGAAGCCGGCGATGGAAGCGGCAAAGGCGGCCGGCATTCCGATGGTTTCCTGGCATGCCGCCTCGGCCGTCGGTCCGGTTCCCGAAGTCGGCGTTTTCGCCAACGTCACCACCGATGCGATGGAAGTCTCGAAGTCGGCGGCGGATTGGGCCTTCGTCGACGCCGGCGGCAAACCGGGCGTCATCATCTTCACCGACTCGACCTATGCAATTGCAATTGCCAAGGCCGACCGCATGAAGAAAGAGATCGAGGATCTCGGCGGTACCGTGCTGGAATATGTGGACACGCCGATCGCCGAAACCTCCCAGCGCATGCCGCAGCTGACCACGTCGCTGCTGCAGAAGTACGGCGCCAAGTGGACGCATTCTCTGGCGATCAACGACCTCTACTACGACTTCATGGGACCGTCGCTTGCCTCAGCCGGCATCGCCGGCGACGGGAAGCCGGTAAACGTTGCAGCCGGCGACGGTTCGGAGAGCGCCTATCAGCGTATCCGCGCCAAGCAGTTCCAGGCCGTCACGGTCGCCGAACCGCTCAACCTCCAGGGCTGGCAGCTCGTCGATGAGCTGAACCGCGCTTTCGCCGGCGCCCCGTGGTCGGGCTATGTGTCGCCGCTGCATGTGGTGACCAGCGCGAACGTCGAGTTCGACGGCGGACCGAAGAATAGCTTCGATCCCGATAACGGCTATCGCGATCAGTATAAGAAAATCTGGGGCAAATAAGCCTCCAATCAGGGCGTATCGATCGATACGCCCTCACTTTCCCCCATCATATCGATCCGGCTCCGGCGAGTTTTGGAAAAGAGAACCTATGATCATCCGTTATGCTTTGTTTGAAGGCGAAATCCATCCCGGCAGAGAAGAGGAATTCCGCGCTTTTGTCAGGGAGCGGCTCGTTCCTCTATGGACGAAATTTCCAGGCGCCGAGGAAGTTCGGGTCTTGGACGGGATGGAGCGCGATGAAGGCGCCCCGGTCTATGCCATGGCCTTGGCGATCCGTTATCCCGATATGGATGCGGTGAGCGCAGCGCTAAGTTCCGATGTGCGCTTCGAGAGCCGTGAAGTTACCGGCGAACTCCTGCAACTCTTCACCGGCAAGGTGCATCATCACGTATTCCAGGCCAACGAATACCCGCCGGCCGCTGCCTGACGTCAGCGATTGACATCTGCCGGCTTCAAGACACAGTCGAAGACTGGAGTGACCACAAGGCGCCTGCGGCATATGTCTCAGGCGCCTTTTTTCGTCTGGGCATCGGCAATCCTCGGGGGCGCCCAATCGGGCCAGCGACCCGAGCTTTGGCACAATTTTTTATCAGCGACGTGATTATTGAATTAAATAGTCTATAGATTTAGTGGATAATGTTCCATCTTACCGTGCATCGTTCCTGCAATCAGCAATCCGAAACGGGAAGATCGACGATGACATTGGCAAAAGCATTCAAAATCGCGTTGTTCAGTCTGCTTGGCTTCGGCGCCATTCACAATCCGGCCGCAGCCCAGGCCGACGCGCCCCTCCTTGCTAAAGTGCCGCCGGGCACCGTGCTGACGATCGGCGACCCGGTCACGCAGAAGGCTCTCGAAGTGTCTGGCCTCGACAAGGAGCTCACTTTCGAAGTGAAATGGGCCAATATCAGCGGCGGACCGCAGACATCGGAAGCCTTCCGCGCCCATGCGCTCGACGTCGGCTCGGTGGCCGAGATCCCCTCGATCTTCGCCAACTGGAACAACCTGCCGGTCCGCAACATCGCCTATCGCGAACGCCGCGACCCGATCGCCAATCCGATCTACCGCTTCGGCATCGCGCCTGGCGCCGACGTCAAGACGCTCTCTGATTTCCGCGGCAAGCGCATCGCGTTTAGCCCCGGTCAGGCCCAGGGCACTCTCGTCCTGCGCGCGCTTCACACCGCCGGCCTGAAGAGCAGCGACGTCACTCTCGTGGAATTGCCAAGCACCGGCGATGTCTATCCGAAGGCCTTGGCGGGCAAACAGGTCGACATCGCGCCGCTCGGCAGCGTCTATATCAGGCGCTACATCACGCAATACGGGCCGGATGGCGCAACTCTCCTCGAGCATGGGCTGCGCGATGATCCCGGCCATCTTTATGCTCCGCAATGGGTTCTGGATGATCCCGCCAAGGCGGCTGCCCTCGCTGAATATGTCGGCCTGTGGGCGCGCGCCACCGAATGGGTGAACCGCAACCCGGACCTCTGGATCAAGGAATATTACGTCGGTCAGCAGGGCCTCAGCCAGGACGACGGGGAATATCTCGTCAAGATGACCGGGGAGCAGATCGTTCCCTCCGATTGGAGCGAGGTGAAGAAGCGTCATCAGGAAACGATCAACCTGCTAGCGGACGAGCTCGGTTACAAGCCGTTCGACGTGGAGCAGATTTTCGACAATCGCTTCGAAAAGCTGGGTGCGGCGGCTTTGGCCAAGGGCCTTTAACGTTCCCCATTCCATTCAGGAGGAGATTTCAAGCATGGCAACCATTTGGGATGCAGATGAAGCGAACCTGTCCCTGAGGTCAGGTGGCAGAATTGCGCCGGCGGGTTTACGCGCGGCAAGGCCGGTTGGTCTTCCCGGCTCTGCCGGCGCGCGCGCCCGGCGCAGGCTGGGTCCCGGCCCGGCGATACCTTTCGGGCTGCAGATCGGACCGGCATTGCTTGTCTTGGCCTGGGTCGCCGGCTCGGCGCTCGGATGGATCGACCCGCGTATCCTGTCGGCACCGTGGACGGTCGTCGAGGCTTTCGCGCGGCTTTTGGAACAGGGCCGCC
Source organism: Rhizobium redzepovicii (assembly GCF_019793435.1). GTDB lineage: Bacteria > Pseudomonadota > Alphaproteobacteria > Rhizobiales > Rhizobiaceae > Rhizobium > Rhizobium redzepovicii. The sequence goes on from NZ_JAILYH010000009.1 coordinate 198,498, forward strand.
TGCAGGACAATTTCGTGACGTCAGCGACGCGCGCTCTGCTCGGCCTCGGCATCGGTTTGCTGATCGGAACGATCCTGGCCGTCATCGCCGGTCTTTCCCGGATCGGCGAGGCGCTGATCGACGGACCGGTTCAGATCAAGCGGGCGATACCCACGCTCGCCTTGATCCCCTTGCTCATCCTGTGGTTCGGCATCGGCGAGAGCATGAAGGTTACGACGATCGTGCTTGCCGTCATCGTGCCGATCTACATCCACACCCACAATGCGCTGCGCAGCATCGATAGTCGCTATGTCGAACTGGCCGAGACGCTGCGCATGAGCCAGAAGGACTTCATCCTCCAAGTGGTGCTGCCGGGCGCTTTGCCCGGTTTCCTGCTGGGGCTGCGCTTTGCCGTCACCCTCTGCTGGGTTTCCCTTGTCGTCGTCGAGCAGATCAACGCCACCAGCGGGCTCGGCTACATGATCGATCTCGCCCGCAATTACGGGCAGACCGATGTCATCCTCGTCGGCCTGGTGGTCTATGTGCTCCTGGGTCTCGTCTCGGACGGCCTCGTCCGCCTCATCGAACGGAGGGCTCTCTCATGGCGCCGCACCCTGGCAAACTGAAGCCGGCGGCCACGGCCGTCCATGTGCGAAACCTCGTCCGCCGGTTTGCAGCGAAGACGATCCTCGACGGTGTCGATCTCGATATCGAAGAAGGCGAATTCGTTGCCCTGCTCGGCCGCAGCGGCTCCGGCAAGAGCACATTCCTCAGGGCCCTTGCCGGTCTCGATCACGGTGTGGAGGGAAGCGGCACGCTTGAGACGCCGGAAAGGCTTTCCGTGGTCTTCCAGGATGCCCGCCTGCTGCCCTGGCGCAGCGCCATCCAGAACGTCACGCTCGGCCTGCCCCGCGCCACCGGCCAGGAAGGCGGCAGGAAGGCTTTGGCGGAAGTGGGACTCGCGGGGCGGGAAACGGCATGGCCGAACCAGCTTTCCGGCGGCGAGCAGCAGAGGGTCGCGCTTGCCCGTTCCCTGGTGCGCGAGCCGGCCTTGCTTCTCGCCGACGAACCCTTCGGCGCGCTCGACGCGCTGACCCGGCTGAAGATGCACGATCTGCTGCGGGAATTATGTGCAAGGCACCGTCCCGCCGTGCTGCTCGTCACCCATGACGTCGACGAGGCAATCTCGCTGGCGGACCGGATTCTGGTTCTCGACGAAGGCCGGCTCATCGAGGATCTCAGGATCGATCTGCCGGCGCCGCGCGATCACAGCGATCCGCGTTTTGCAGAGTTCCGAAGCCATCTTCTCGGCCGGCTCGGGGTCAGCGTCCCCGGCCGCAGAGCAGCCTGATATAGCGGCGAAGCAAGCCAATGAGCACATCGAAACGGCAAATGCGGCTCGGCGCCTTTATCATGGCGACCGGCCATCATATCGCCGCCTGGCGCCATCCGGATGCGCAGGCCGATGCCGGCCTCAATATCGATCACTACCGGGACCTGGCGCAGACCGCCGAACGCGGGAAATTCGATCTCGTCTTCGTCGCCGACAGCCCGGCGGGATGGGAGCGGGCCGCGGATCCGGAAGCGTTTCGCCGCATTGCCCAGGGCGCTCATTTCGAGCCGCTGACACTCTGGGCCGCCCTCTCCCAGGCGACCAGTCATATCGGCTTCGTCGCCACGGCATCGACGACCTACGAGGACCCCTATCTTCTCGCCCGCAGATTCGCGTCGCTGGATTATATCTCCAAGGGCCGTGCCGCATGGAACGTCGTCACGACGGGCGCCGACGTGTCGAAGAACTTTTCGATCGCAGGCCATCCCGCCCATGCCGATCGTTATGAGCGGGCCGAGGAATTCGTCGACCTGGTGAAGGGATTGTGGGATTCCTACGAGGACGATGCCTTTATCCGCGACAAGCAAAGCGGGGTCTATCTCGATCCCGACAAGGTGCATCTCGTCAATCACAAGGGCAAGTTCTTCTCGGTGGCGGGTCCGCTCAATGTCGGCCGTCCGGTGCAGGGCTATCCCGTCATCGTGCAGGCTGGCGCATCGGAACCCGGACGCGAGCTTGCCGCACGCACCGCCGAGATGATCTTTACCGCCAACCAAACGATCGAGGATGCCCAGGAATTCTATTCCGACGTCAAGGGGCGGCTTGCCCGTTACGGGCGGCGGCCGGACGACCTCCTGATCAGTCCCGGCATATTCCCTGTTCTCGGCGGTACGGAGGCGGAAGCTCAAGCGAATTATGAGTATATCCAATCGCTGGTGCATCCCGCTATCGCCTGGAATATCCTTGCCCGCCACTATAGGGGCGTCGATCTTTCCGGCTATTCGCTTGATGATCTCGCCCCTCCCCTGCCTGACAATACCGAACTCAACAAAAGCCGCCTCAAGCTGGTTTCCGACCTCGTCTCGCGCAATCATCTGACGCTGCGCCAATTCTATCTGGCGGTCGCCACCGCGCGCGGCCATCGCACTGTCGTCGGAACGCCCGAGCAGATTGCCGATGCGATGCAGATCTGGTTCGAGAATGGTGCCGCCGACGCCTTCAACATCATGCCGCCGATCCTGCCCACGGCTCTCACCGACTTTGTCGATCAGGTCGTGCCGATCCTGCGCAGGCGTGGCCTGTTCCGGCATGAATATGAAGGCACGACGCTGCGGGAGAATCTGGGCCTCCAGCGCCCGCCGAACGGTTTTGCGCTTCAGGCGCAGGCAGCACAGGCAGCCGTATGATCTTCCCGGTCTTTCCTTGGCCTCCTTCTTCCAATCCCGAATAAACCGGCATCGCATGAGCAAGCATTCCGAATTTCTCTGGTATATTCCCAACGACGTCAGAGCAGGTCATCGCGGAGATTCCGCCGTCGACAACCACAACAGCCTCGACACGCTGACCAGCCACGCGAAGGCGCTGGAAGAGCATGGCTGGAAGGGCGCGCTCATCGGCACCGGCTGGGGCCGTCCCGACACGTTCACCGTCGCGGCCGCGCTCGCCGCGCGCACCACCAGCTTCGAGCCGCTGATTGCGATCCGGCCGGGTTATTGGCGGGCGGCGAACTTCGCTTCCGCGGCGGCAACGCTCGACCATCTGACTGGCGGCCGGGTGCGGATCAACATCGTCTCGGGCAAGGACAATCTGGCCGCCTATGGCGACAGCGAGGGCGACCAGGCGCATCGTTATGCCAGGACCAAGGAATTCATGCGGCTGGTCCGCAGGCTGTGGACCGAAGAAAACGTCACCTCGGCAGGCGACCATTTCCGGGTCGCCGAATCCACCGTGGTGCCGCGCATCGAGGTTCGCGGCAACCGCCGGCATCCGAAATTCTATTTTGGCGGCGCCTCGGAAGCGGCCGAACGGGTGGCGGCCACCGAGGCTGATGTCCAGCTTTTCTGGGGCGAGCCGCTCGAGGGCGTCCGCGAGCGGATCGGACGGCTCAAGGGGCTGAGCCGTGCTCTCGACCGCGACCTCCCGCCGCTGGAATTCGGGCTACGGATAACGACGCTGGTTCGCGACACGACGGATGAGGCCTGGGCCGACGCCGAGGCGAAGGTCGCCGAGATGGCAAGGAGCAAGGGCACCGGCTGGCACGATCACCAGCGCGTGCTCGCCGTCGGCCAGCAGCGGCTGCTTGCTCTCCATGAACGCAGCGACGTCCTCGACGACAATCTCTATACCGCGCCGGGCAGGTTCGGCGGCGGCGGTGCCGGCACCACCTGGCTGGTCGGTTCACCGGCAGACGTCGCCCGCTCGCTGCGCAAATACCAGGATCTCGGGATCACGCATTTCGTGCTGTCCGACACGCCCTATCTCTCCGAGATCAAGCGGCAAGGCGATCAGCTCTTGCCGCTACTGCGCGACTGAAGCAGGAGGCGACAGCTCGCCATCGACACGTATCGTTTGCGGCCGGTATTCTTGGCGGCGCAGAGATTGGCGTCGGCCACCTGCAGCGCCGCCTCCAAGTATTGGCCAAGGACCGACAGTCAGGCCGATCGAACAGGTGACTTCAATCCATGGGGTCACCTCCGACCATTCGTGGTTCTGCAGCAAATACGACGAAATATACAAAAATCGCAGCATAATGACGCCCTGTGGGCTTCGTTTACACTCTCTAAAATATCTCCTCCTATTTTTAAGCATATCGGAGCGACGTTCTGAGGATCGTCACCTACGCCATGATGGCCGGCCAGGTATCCCGAAATCCCGCATGAAATCGACGTTGGTACCCTGACGCGCGCCCGCTTTGGAGGCGACGCGTGTAGTGGTGGCCGGCGGAGGCGTTCGGGGACAGATCCTGGTCACAGACACCTTTAAACCTCGCCGACACGATGGAGCGCGCGAATGAACAGCATTAAGAGTTTCGGGATCGCGATGCGTCTCGCCCTTGGTTTCAGCTTTCTGATCGTGCTGATGGCCAGCCTCAGCATCTACTCGGCGGTGCAGGTCGCGGAGATCAACAACAATCTCGGAACGATCAACGACGTCAACAGCGTCAAGCAGCGCTTTGCCATCAACTATCGCGGCAGCGTGCACGATCGGGCGATCGCCATTCGCGATGTGACCCTGGTGACGTCCGCCGATGAACGCAAGGCGGCCGAGGCATTGATCGAAAAGCTCGCGGCCTCCTACGCCGAAAACGAAAAACGCATGGCGGAGATGGTTGCATCGCCGGCGGGTGCGACGGATCAGGAAAAGACCATTCTGAGCGAGATCGCCGACATCCAGGCGAAAACCAATCCCCTGGTCGCCCAGATCATTGCGCTGCAGGAAAAGGGTGATGGCGAGGCTGCCCGCAAGATCCTGCTCGAACAGGCAAGACCGGCCTTCGTTGCCTGGCTCGGCGCCATCAACAAATTCATCGACTACCAGGAAGCATATAACAAATCGATCGGCGGTGAGGTCCGCAGCACGGCGAGCGGCTTCAAGCCGATGGTCCTGACGGCGCTCGGCATCGCAGCTCTTCTTTCGATCGTTGCGGCTGCGATTACCGCGCGTACGATCGTTGGCCCGCTGGCAAAACTGCAGCTTTCGCTGAAGGCGATGGCGGAAGGCAATCTCGATGGCGATCGCCGCCTCGAAGCGCGCGGCGATGAGATCGGCACGCTTGCGCGCGCCGTCGCCGGCCTGCGCGATGCCATTTCGGCAAAGGCTGAGCGGGAAGCCGACACGGAAGCCAAGCGGGCGGTCGCGGAACGGCATCGACTCGAACAGGATGCCGATGAACGCCGCACCCTTGCCGAGCAGACGGACCGAGCGGTCGGCCAGCTTGGTACTGCATTGCAGGCGCTGGCCGATGGCGATCTCACGCAGCAGATCGGCACGCCGTTCATTCCGTCCCTCGAAAAGCTCAGAGCCGACTTCAATGCCGCCGTCGAAAAGCTGCGCGCCGCCATGCAGAAGGTTTCCCAGAACGCCAGCGCCATCGCAGCCGGCGCGCAAGAGATCCGCTCCGCTTCGGACGATCTCGCCAAACGGACCGAACAGCAGGCCGCCTCCGTCGAAGAAACCGCCGCTGCCCTTGAAGAGATCACCACCACCGTCGCCGACTCGAGCAACAAGGCTCAGGAAGCAGGCCAGTTGGTTCGCAAGACCAAGGACAATGCGGAACGCTCGGGCAGTGTCGTGCGGGATGCGGTCGACGCCATGGGCAAGATCGAATCCTCCGCCACCGAAATCGGCAGCATCATTGGCGTCATCGACGAGATCGCCTTCCAGACCAACCTCTTGGCGCTGAATGCCGGCGTCGAAGCCGCCCGCGCCGGTGAAGCCGGCAAGGGCTTTGCCGTCGTTGCCCAGGAAGTACGCGAATTGGCGCAGCGTTCCGCCAAGGCGGCAAAGGAAATCAAGGAACTGATCAACGCTTCGAACGGCCACGTGAAAAACGGCGTCGCCCTGGTTGGCGAGACCGGAAAGGCCCTGCAGGAGATTGCGGCGCAGGTGCAGCAGGTCGACGGCAATGTCGGCGCGATCGTCGGCGCTTCGCAAGAGCAGGCGACAGGACTGAAAGAGATCAATACCGCCGTCAACAGGATGGACCAGGGCACGCAGCAGAACGCCGCCATGGTGGAAGAAGCGACAGCCGCCTCTCATAACCTCGCCAAGGAAGCCGATGCATTGTTCCAGTTGCTCAGCCAGTTCAACATTGGCGGAGTAGCAGCACCGAAGCGCGTATCGCAGCCGGCGGCCCCGGCACAGCATGCTCAACCCGTGGCCTCGCCGGCACGCCAGATGATCGCCAAGGTGGGCAGGTCGTTCCAGGGGAATGCGACCCAGGGCAATGCGGCATTGGTTGGCGATTGGGAGGAGTTTTGATCGCCCAACCTCTCCTCAGCTTCTGCTGAAAAATAAAAGGACAAAGGGCAGCGTTTGCTGCCCTTCGTATTTTTGTCTTACGCCCGAGCCGGAACCTTGGCCGGAAGCAGGGCATTGATCACCACCGCGACGGCGATGTTTGCCGCCAGCGCCAGCAGCCCGGTATAGACGGTGAAGGGTTCACCGCCGAGGCTGATCATATGCAGCGGCTTCCAGCCGGCATCCCAGACGAGGAAGGTACCGCCGCAGAAGCCGACGAACCAGCCGGCCAGCAGGGCGGGTGCACGGAACCAGTTGGTGTAGAGGCCGAAAACCAGGGCCGGAAGCGTCTGCAGGATCCAGATGCCGCCGAGCAGTTGCAGGTCGAGTGCGAACTGCGTCGGCAGGAAGATGATGACAAGCAGTGCCCCGACCTTCACCACCAGCGACGTCACCTTCGCGACCTTGGCCTCGCCCGCGTCGCTGACCTTGGGGTCGACATAGGCCTTCCAGAAATTGCGGGTGAAGAGGTTGGCCGCACCAATGCTCATTACCGCCGCCGGCACCAGTGCGCCGATGGCGATCGCCGCGAAGGCGAAGCCGGAGAACCAGCCTGAAAACAGCGTCTTGAACAGGGTCGGAACGACATCATTGGCGCTGTCGAGCTTCAGGTTGGCGGCATGGCCCATATAGCCGAGCAGTGCCAACAGGCCGAGCAGCAGCGTATAGGCGGGCAGCATGATCGCGTTCTTGCGGATAGTCTTGCCGCTGTTGGATGCAAAGATGCCCGTCAGCGTATGCGGATACATGAAGGCTGCGAGCGCCGAACCGAGAGCGAGCGTGGCATAGGCGACATACTGGTTACCGCCGAGCAGCAGGTGGCCGGAGCCCTTGGCCTGGAAGGCCGCATCGGCAGAGGCGAAGACATTGGCGTAGCCGCCGAGCTTCGACGGGATCAGTGCGACGGCTGCGATAACCACGATATAGATCATGATGTCCTTGACGAAGGCGATCAGCGCCGGTGCGCGCAGGCCCGCCGAATAGGTATAGAGCGCCAGCACGATGAAGGCGATCGCCAGCGGGAGTTCGCCATGCAGCCCGAGCGCCTTCAGGACCGCCGTCATGCCGACGAGCTGGAGGGCGATGTAAGGCATGGTGGCGATGACGCCGGTTGCAGCGACGGCGAGTTCCAGGCCGCGCGATCCGTATTGGCCGTGGACGACGTCGGCGGCCGTCACATAGCCGAAATCCTTGGCGCGTTTCCACAGAACCGGCATGACCATGAAGACGAAGGGATAGACGACAATGGTATAGGGCAGCGCGAAGAAGCCGTAGGCGCCGACCGTATAGACTAGTGCCGGGACAGCGATCACAGTGTAGGCGGTGTAGAAATCGCCGCCGACGAGGAACCAGGTGATCCAGGTGCCGAAGTTGCGGCCGCCGAGACCCCATTCATCGATGTGGGCGAGCGTCTCGGGCTTGCGCCAGCGGCTGGCGACGAAGCCCATGACCGTGACGAGGACGAAAAAGAAGATGAAGACGGCAAGCGCCGTGCCGTTGATGTCAGTCGTCATGGCGCACGCTCCGATAAGCGATCCAGGTCAGCGTCGCTGTGATCGGCACCCAGAGAAGCTGATACCAGTAGAAAAAGGGAAAGCCGAAAAGCGACGGCTCGCGGAGATTGTAAAATGATGGCCAGAGCAGACCTATGTAAGGGATGATCAGCAGCCAGAGTGCTGCCTTGCTACGTGGTTTTTCCATGTCGGAATACCTTTCAGGCGCCGCGCGGCGGCGGTCGCCATGTTCCAGTTGTCGGCGTGGAAGGCAGGTCTTTCAGCCGGCGGCGGCAGCAGGCCCGTTTCGGGTCGCTCGAGCTTTTCCGGCGGATCGGAAGCTGATGTAACGCATGTGAATTCCTCCCAACGGCTTGGCACTTGGCCAGCCGTGACTGGAGTCCTAGGGCGTTGGTTTTATCCCCACAAGATGGGCGCAGAGGCGAAATACCGGGGCCTACCCAGAAGTGGGTAGGCGCGGATTTCCTTCGCTTTTCGAGGCGATGCCATGGTCGAGCGCATAGCGGATAAGGCCTGCCGTGGTGGCGATGCCGAGCTTTTTCTTGAGGTTCTTGCGGTGGGTTTCCGCCGTGGCGGCGCTTATCCCGAGCGCTTCGGCGATCTCGCGGTTGCTCCTGCCGGCAACGATCAGCCCGAGCGTGTCGCGCTCGCGCGGCGTCAGAGGATCGCTCCCTTCTTCTACGCGCTCACCCATCAGCGCGTCGAAGACGCCGGAGGAGAAATAAGTACCGCCGCCCGCCACTGTCTCGATGGCCGCGACGATCTCGTCGGTCGACACGTCTTTCAGCACATAACCGGCGGCGCCATGCAGGACCGACGAGGAAATATACTCGCGGCTGTCATGCATGGAAAGCATCACGACGCGGGTTTGCGGAAGCTCGTTCCGGAACAATTCGATCGCATCGATGCCGCTGAGCTTCGGCATGTTGATGTCCATCAGCACCACCTGCGGCTGGACCTGCCGGGCGATATCAAGCCCGGTTTGGGCCAGTCCGGCAGTGCCCGCTACTTCGATATGGTCGAAGGTTTCGAGCACTGCTTTCAGCCCGTCCAGCACCAGCGGATGGTTGTCGATCAGGAGCACCTTGATTTTCGGGCGTTCGTTCATGCGGCTTCCGCCTGCTTGCCGGCGGGCAGATTGGCCGATCTCGGCATCATCGCCGTCAAAGTCGTGCCGGCCTCGCCGCTCTCGATCAGTAGCAGGCCCCGGAAGTGTGCCATCCGCTCCTGCATGTTGCGCAGGCCCAGACCCGAGCTGCCGGAAGCGCCATCCCTGGCGCCAGCGAACCCGGTGCCGTTGTCGGAGATGGTCATGCGGGCGCGGCCGCCGTCGCTCCAGAGCTTGACCGTAAGCCGGGAGGCGCCCGCGTGTCGCTCGACATTGTTGAAGGCCTCCTGGGCGACGCGGTAAAGCGCGGTGTTGGCTTCCGCCTTCAGCATGCCGGTAAAGCCCGAGGCGTCTATCTCCGTCTCGATCCCCGTCCGTTCGGCAAAGTGATGACAGAGCGCCTCCAGCGCCGCCGTCAGGCCGAGATCGTCGAGCACGCGCGGGCGCAGATCATGCGAGAGCAGCCGTATTTCCTTTATGGCGCCGTTCAGCGCCTCGACGCCGCGCTCGATGGTCAGCGCGGCCTCGTCGACATTGGTCCTGACCTTGCGGCCGGCGAGATCCATTGCATAACGCACGCCGAGAAGGGTCTGGGAGATGCCGTCATGCAGCTCGCGCGCCAGCCGTGTGCGCTCTTCTTCCTGGGTGTCGATGACCCGCTGCGTCAGTTCCTTCAGCCGGCTGTCGGCCATACGGCGCTCATGGAAGGTCAGCAGCATGCAGGTGGTGAACACGACCAGCACCGAAGGCACGGCGATCAGCGCGACGATGACGAAGGTCCGTCTGATGTTGGCGCGCGTCACTGCATTGGCGGCGGCACTCTGGGCAAAGACGTCATCCAGATAGACGCCGGTGCCGACGACCCAGTTCCATTTGTCGAGGCTGACGACGAAGGAGAGCTTGTCGGCGATCTGCCCGGTCGACGGTTTCTGCCATTTGTACTGATGAAGGCCGCCGCCTGCCTTGGCCGTGGCGATCAGTTCGGCGATGACCTTGTCGCCATCCGGGTCGGTAAGGTCGAGCCAATTGTGGCCATGCCGGAAACTCTGGCGCGGATGGACGATATTGTTGCCGGCGTAGTCGTAAACGAAGAAATACCCGTCCTTGCCGTAGTCGAGCGAGGTCAGAATTTCAGCCACCTGCTGCTTGGCGGCTTCGTCGTCGGCCCCGGCTTTGTCATAGATTGTCTGGATGGCGGAGAGGGCAAGATTGGTCAGGTTGAGGATCTCGGCTTCCTTGGTCTTCAGCATGTTCTGCTCGAACGTGTCGATGCTGTTCTTGGCGAGGTTTGCCGATTGCCAGGTGATGAAGGTGGTGATCGCAAGGATCGAAATGACGAGCGGGACGATCGCCAATGCGATGATCTGGTGTCGTAACGTCAAGGCTCGTTCCTCCCGAGAATTTGCGCCCGGAATTATGCCCTTTGCCGATTGCGAGTCCAGCGGCTTATCCGGCGCTATTCCAGGGGCACGAACAGGCCGAGCTTGACGTCGCGCAGCACGACATTGGTGTGCATGCGGCGGATCTGTGGATTGTCAGCCATGATCAGGGCGGCGATATCGTCATAGTGCTCGACGTCGCGGGCGGTGACGATGGCGATCAGATCGACGGCGCCAGTGACGTAATAGACCTGCTGGATATGATCCTGCTTCTCCGCCCAGACGCGGAACTTCGCCAGCGCGTCGTAATTGTCCCGCTCGATTTCCATGCCGACGATGAACACCATCGATGTTCCCGTCGCTTTCCGATCGACGACGGCGACCTCCGCCTTGATGATCCCCTCCTCGCGCAGCCGCTTCAACCGCCGTTGCACGGCCGAGACAGACAGGCCGACCCGTTCGGCGATCGTTTCGGCCTTCAGTTGGCAGTCGCGCTGAACGATATCGAGAATGTCACGGTCAAAACGATCCAGCTGTTCCATTGTCCAGTCCAATTCCAGTTATGGCTTTTCATAGATTTCGCCGCATTCGATGCGTGAGGAAGATTATTTTGCGCATAATATGCAAAAGAGGTGATAATTGCGCGAAAAAACCGCGTTGTTTTATCATTATCCTTCGCAAACTCAGTTCAGCCGGACCCCTGCATGTCGGATCAACCCTTTCCTGCTCTTCGCGTCGAAGATCTCCATAAAAGCTTCGGCTCGCAACAGGTTCTCAAGGGTATCTCGACGGAGGCCTACAAGTCCGATGTGATTTCGATCATCGGCTCGTCGGGCTCCGGCAAGAGCACTTTTCTCAGGTGCATCAATTTCCTGGAAACACCGGATCGCGGGCGCATTGCGGTGAACGGCGAGGAAGTCGTGCTGAAAGCCGGTCGCGGCGGGCGGCTGCAGCCGCAGAGCTGGCGGCAGATCGAGCGGTTGCGGACGGGGCTCGGCATGGTCTTTCAAAGTTTCAATCTCTGGGCCCATCGCACCGTGCTGGAAAACGTCATCGAGGCGCCGGTGAATGTCATGGGCATATCCAAGCGCGAGGCGATCGAAAAGGCGGAAGCCCTGCTCCACAAGGTTGGGCTTTTCGATAAGCGCGACACGTATCCCGCCTTCCTCTCCGGAGGCCAGCAGCAGCGCGCGGCGATTGCCAGAGCGCTCTGCGTCGATCCCGCCGTCATGCTGTTCGACGAGCCGACATCGGCGCTCGATCCGGAACTGGTCGGCGAGGTCCTGAAAGTCATCCGCGATCTCGCGGAAGAAGGCCGGACCATGCTGATCGTCACCCATGAAATGCGCTTCGCCCGGGATGTTTCGAGCCGTGTCCTCTTCCTGCATCAGGGACGGATCGAGGAGGAAGGGCCGCCGGAACAGGTTTTCGGGGCGCCGGTCAGCGCCCGCTGCCGGGAATTCACTCGTCTCAGCGCCCATTGATCCACACCAGCCGTCATCGACACCCACGAACCAGGAGAATCCTGCGAATGAAACTGCTCCCCATGCTTTTTGCCGGCGCCGCACTTGCGCTTTCCGCGGTCACCGCGCAGGCCGAAGTCCGCTTCGGCGTCATGAACGAATCCTATCCGCCCTTCTTTGCCAAGGACGCCTCGGGTGAGTGGCACGGATGGGAAATCGACTTCATGAACGCCGTCTGCACGGAGATGAAGGAGAAATGCTCGATCGTCGACATTTCCTGGGATGGTCTCATTCCGGCTCTCCAGAGCAAGAAGTTCGACGTGATCTGGTCGTCGATGTCGAACACGGCGGAACGCTCGAAGGTGATCGATTTCACCGACAAATATTACAACACGCCGAGCACCCTGATCGGTCCCAAGGACCAGAAGCCGGGCGCCACGGCCGAAGACGTAAAGGGCAAGACCATCGGCATCCAGGTGTCGACGATTCAGTCTGAATATTACAAGAAGTATTTTGCCAATGCTGCCGAGGAGAAAACCTACCAGACGCTCGACGAGGCTTTCCAGGATCTGGCCTCCGGCCGCATCGACTACGTCTTCGGCGATTCCCTGGCACTCGACGCCTTCCTGAAGAGCGACGGCGGCAAGGATTGCTGCGCCAAGATGGGAGATGTCGCCGACGACAAGGAAATTCTCGGCGCCGGCGTTTCGGGCGGTCTGCGGAAAGAAGACACCGAGCTGAAAGCCAAGCTGAATGCGGCGATCGCTGCAGTTCGCGCCAACGGCCAGTACGACGCGATCACCAAGAAATACTTCGACTTCGACATCTACGGCGCGAAGTAAGCGATCCAAGAGATGGCGACCGCTCAACAAGGCATTCTGGATCTGCTGTCTCCCTATCCTCCGGGATGGGGCGGCGTTCTTTTGACAGGTGCTGTCTCCACGGTCGCCATCTCGGCTTGCGCCTTCGCCATTGGCCTGCTGCTCGGCACCGGCGGCGCGCTCGGAAAGCTTTCCGGCAATCGAGCACTGCGCCTGGTGCTCGATCTCTACACCACGCTCATCCGCGCCGTTCCCGAACTGATCCTCATCGTCGGCCTCTATTATGCCGGCACCGACGGCCTCAACCGGCTGCTGGCGGCACTCGACCTGCCGCCGGTCAATGTGAACGGCTTCGTCGCCGCCGTCGCGGTGCTCGGCTTCGTGCAGGGCGCCTATATGACCGAAGTGCTGCGCGGCGCGATCCTCGCCATTCCCACCGGTCAGATCGAGGCGGCCAAGGCCTTTGGCATGGGGCCGATGCTGCGGTTCCGCCGCGTGTTGCTGCCGGCGCTTTTGCCGAACGCGCTGCCAGGGCTGGCCAATCTCTGGATGTCGGTCACCAAGGACAGTGCGCTCGTCGCGGTCGTCGGCTACCAGGAACTGGCGCTCGCCACCCGGCTTGCCGGGGCAAGCACCAAACACTATTTCGTGTTTTTCCTCGCTTCGGCCTTTCTCTACCTCGCCATCACCCTTGTTTCCAACGTCGCCTTCAAGCTGATCGAAGGGCGGGTGCGGCGCGGACAGCCGCGTCTCGCCTGAGGAAGCCGCGCCCATGAGTTTCACCTGGATTTCCTCCTATTGGCCGCTGCTTCTGACCGGCGCCTGGCAGACCGTGGCGCTGCTGGTCATCTCAGTCGTGTTCGGTTTCATCATCGCCATCGGACTCGCCTTCGCGCAGGTCAGCGGCGGCAGGCTGACGCGGCTGCTGGCCCGCGGTTACTGCACCTTCTTCCGCGGCACACCGCTGCTGATCCAGCTCTGGCTGCTCTACTATGGGGCCGGCTCGCTGCTGCCGATGATCCCCGGTATCCGCCAGAGCCTATTCTGGCCGATCCTGCGCGAGGGCTTCTTCTTTGCCGCCGTCAGCTTCACGCTGAATTATGCGGCCTATGAGGCGGAGGTTTTGCGCGGCGCGCTGCTTGCCGTTCCCAAGGGCGAACTTGAAGCCGGGCGGGCCTTTGGCCTGTCACCCTGGAAGCTGACCCGCCGCATCTGGCTGCCGCGCGCCATCCGCATCGCCCTGCCGACCATTGCCGGAGAGATCGTCATGCAGCTGAAGGCGACGCCGCTCGCCTTCACGGTGACGGTGATGGATCTCTATGCCGTGGCCAACAAGGTCCGTCAGGATACGCTGCTGGTCTATGAGCCGCTGCTCGTCGTCACTCTCTTCTATCTCGCCCTGACCGCAGTGATTGCCCGCGTCTTTCGAGGTCTCGAAGCGCAAGTGCCGGTTCGTCGTTAGCCGATCGGAAGAGCCCGCTATGAAACCCCGCCGCCTGTCGGAGCGAACAACACTCACTCACTCTTTTGTAAATGAAAAGCACGCTCGCCGGTGACGGTGCGGCGGCCCGAATGGAGACCCTTCATGAGCAGGACACGAATCCTCGATGGCGGCATGAGCCGCGAGCTGCTGCGGCTCGGCGCCGAATTGAAACAGCCGGAATGGTCGGCCCTGGCGCTGATCAATTCGCCGGATATCGTCCGCGAGGTGCATAAGGAATTCATCGCCGCCGGCTCTGAGGTCATCACGACCAACAGCTATGCGCTGGTGCCCTTCCATATCGGCGAGGACCGGTTCCAGAAGAAGGGTGCGGCGCTGATCCGTCTTGCCGGCCGCCTGGCGCGCGAGGCGGCCGATTCCACCACCGATCGCAAGGTGCTGGTCGCAGGTTCGCTGCCGCCGATCTTCGGCTCCTACGAGCCGCAGAATTTTCAGCCTGAGCGGGTGCAGGGTTATCTCGAGGTGCTGGTCGAAAACCTCGCCCCCTTCGTCGACATATGGCTCGGCGAGACGCTGAGCCTGATCGCCGAGGGCGAGGCCGTCCGTCAGGCGGTGGCGGGATCGGGTAAATCGTTCTGGATTTCCTTCACGCTGGCCGATGACGAAGCGGATATCGAAAGCAGCGAGCCGAAGCTTCGCTCCGGCGAAAGCGTCGAGGATGCGGCGTCCTGGGCGGCGTCATCGGGCGCCGAAGCCTTCCTGTTCAACTGCAGCAAGCCCGAGGTCATGCGAGAAGCGGTCGAGACGGCCGCCGAGACGTTCCGCAAGATGGACGCCCAGATCGAAATCGGCGTCTATGCCAACGCCTTCGAAGGGGAACAGGGCGCCTCGGCCGCCAATGAAGGCCTGCACGATACCCGCGACGATCTGAACGACGATGCCTATTCGCGTTTTGCCTGCTCCTGGGCCGAAGCTGGTGCGACGATCATCGGCGGCTGCTGCGGAATCGGCGCCGCTCATATCCATCGTCTCGGCAAAACGCTTTCACGATAAGCCGCAGCGCGGCTTCGTTCACTCCACTTTCGGCGCCGTCTTCTGAAGCTCGAGCAGAAGCTCGATCAGCTTCGGCGCCATCACCCTGATTTCCGAAAGGTGGACAGCGCTCAGCCGCGTCAGAAGCTCGTCCGCCTTCTCGGTCAGGAGGAGTGTCTGACGGCGCCTGTCGACCGGATCGGCATGGCGTTCGACCAGCCCGGCATCCGACAGCCGCCCGACGAGCTCGGTCGCCGTATGCGGCGCGATGATCAGCCGCTCGGCGAGCATGCCGATGGTCATGGTTTCGCCGCCGCGTTGCCCCTTGATCGCCAGCAGCGCTTGATGCTGCTGCACCGGCAGTCCTTCCGACTGGGCGGCCGACGCGCTGAAGTCCGTGAACTGGCGAAGCGCGAATCTGAGGTCGGCGAGCGCCTCGTAATCCTCCTGTCTCAGCGGCGGCGGGATTTTCTTCACACTCATTCTCCTTTGCCGCTTGGTTCGCAGGAGGCGATCCATGCGCGCGCTATTGCCGATCTCGAATAGATGGGCAGCCGCCGGCCGGTCAAGTGAAGCATCTTCCGAGAGATTTTCGCCTACTTGCTTTCGTCCATTGATTTATATCGTATCACGATATAATGACGCCACTCAAGCAGACCCATTTTCGCGTAGCAGAGGCTTCCATGGCGCAGCATCAACCCAGCAACCGCCCGCATGATTTTACCGGCGGTCTTTCCCGACGCGAGGCCGGCGATTTCACTACCGACCGGCGGGTTCTCCTGCTGGTCGGGATGTCCATCATCGTCGGCACGGCGGGCGCCTTTGCGGCCTGGTGTCTCGTCAGCCTGATCGCGCTGGTGACCAATGTCATCTGGTTCGGAGAGATCGGCACTCAGCCTAACTCTCTGGCTTCAGTGCCGCGCTCGCTATGGGTGGTGATGGTGCCGCCGCTCGGCGGACTGGTCATCGGCCTGATGGCCCGCTTCGGGTCGGAGAAGATCCGCGGCCACGGCATTCCGGAGGCAATCGAAGCCATCCTGATCGGCGGCAGCCGGATGTCGCCGAAGGTCGCGGTCCTGAAGCCGCTGTCCTCGGCAATCTCGATCGGAACCGGCGGCCCGTTCGGCGCCGAAGGACCGATCATCATGACGGGCGGGGCGATCGGATCGCTCTTTGCCCAGTTCTTCCACATGAGCGCGGCCGAGCGGAAGACGCTGCTCGTCGCCGGTGCCGCCGCGGGCATGACGGCGATCTTCGGCTCGCCGATCGCCGCGGTCATGCTGGCGGTCGAACTCCTATTGTTCGAATGGAAACCGCGCAGCTTCATTCCCGTCGCCGTTGCCGCCTGCGTGTCGATCTGCTGGCGTCCGCTACTCTTCGGCACCGGACCGCTGTTCCTAACCCATTTCCAGGTTGATTTGCCCTGGTGGGGGATTTTTGCCTGTGCGGCGATGGGCATCATATCGGGGCTGCAATCGGGATTGCTGACGACGCTGCTCTACCGGATCGAGGACCTGTTCGAGGCGCTGCCGATCCATTGGATGTGGTGGCCGATGCTCGGCGGTCTCGTCATCGGCCTCGGCGGCCTGATCGAGCCGCGGGCGATGGGTGTCGGCTACGACATTATCGATGGCCTGCTCAACAATCGGCTGCTCGCGCCGGCGGTTCTGTCGATCCTCTTGGTGAAGACGATCATCTGGCTATTTGCCCTGTCGTCGGGCACCTCGGGTGGCGTGCTCGCGCCGCTTCTCATCTTCGGCGGCACGCTCGGATGGCTGGTCGGCCTCGTCTTGCCTGGCTACGATCCCGGCTTCTGGGCGCTGCTCGGCATGGCGGCGATGATGGGCGGAACCATGCGCGCGCCGCTGACCGGCACCTTCTTTGCGATGGAGATTACCGGCGACGTCAGCACGCTCGTTCCCCTGCTCGCCGCAACAGTGGTGGCCTATGCGGTCACGGTGCTGCTGTTGCGCCGCTCGATCCTCACCGAGAAGATCGCGCGCCGTGGGCAGCACATCACCCGCGAATATGGCGTTGATCCCTTCGAACTCTCCCGGGCAAGGGAGATCATGATCGCCGATGTCGACACGCTTCCCGTTACGATGACAATCGGCGAGGCCTGCGATTTCTTCGCCTCTCAGCAGAAAACCCATCGGATCTACCCGGTGGTGGACGCGGAAGGCAGATTGGCCGGCATCGTCTCGCGCGCCGATGTCCTGCTCTGGCAGGGGAAGGCGGATCTGGTCCTACAGACGCTTTCCGAAAACGTCACGGACGATTCCGTCCCCGTCGGGCATCCGGATGATACCGTTGCCTTCATCGCCGACCTGATGCTGTCGACCGGCGATGGGCGTATTCCGATCGTCGATCCGGCGTCCGGCAAACTCTGCGGCCTGATCGCCCGCAAGGATCTGTTACGGCTGCGCAGCTCCTACCGGTCGGCGGAACTGGATCGGCGGCCTTATCTGACTGCCGGAGCGAAGAGCAAGTCTTGATAGCCGCCTCCGGTTTCTTCAGCGCAATGCGGGGCCGAGACGCGCAACCCTAGGGATTTCGAGGGCTTTGGGATCGAACTGATCGATCCCTGGATCGTATAGTCTTGGCGAAGGCTGCAGCGGCAGCCTTCAATGCAGCCCGAACAGGTTCAGCAGCTGCTCGCGATGCCGGACGAATTCCGGTGCGCTGCGGTCGCGCGGGCGCGGCAGATCGATGTCGATCAGGCGCGGTTCGGCCCCCTTTTCCCGCGGCAGGATCAGGATCCGGTCGGCGAGATAGATCGCCTCCTCGAGATCGTGGGTGACGAGAATGGTCGTCACATCCTCATCGCGCCAGATCCGGGCGAGTTCCTGCTGCATGCCGATCTTGGTCATCGCATCGAGCGCGCCGAGCGGTTCGTCGAGCAGCAGGATTTCCGGCTGGACGGCAAGCGCTCGGGCGATGCCGACGCGCTGTGCCATGCCGCCGGAGAGTTGCCGGGGATAGGCCGCCTCGAACTGCTGCAGACCGACGAGCTTGACGTAGTGACGCGCCCGCGCCCTCGCCTGCTCGCGGGGGAGGCCTCTCGTTTCCAGCCCGAAGGCGACGTTGCCGAGGACATCGAGCCAGGGAAGAAGGCGCGGCTCCTGGAAGATGACGGCGCGTTCCGCGCCGACGCCGCGGATCGCCTTGCCGTCGACAAGCACCTCACCAGTGTCGGCCTCTTCGAGGCCGGCGAGAACCCGGAGCAGGGTCGTCTTGCCCGAACCGCTGGCGCCGACGATTGCAAGGCTTTCGCCGGAGCGGATGTGGAGATTGATATCTTTCAGAACCTGCAGATGGCTGCCGTTCAGCTTGTAGGATTTGGAGAGGTGACGGATTGTCACCTCTCCGCGGCGAATGTCCTGGGCGAGGCTCATCACTCTTCCTCAGTTGCTTACCGGCTTGGCATCGGCCGCGTAGATGATGTCCTTGGCCGCCAGCTGGCCCTGCTTCAGCTTGCCTTCGCGGACCAGCACGTCGATCCAGAACTGGATGTCGCGCTCGACCGGCAGGCCACCGGCGCGCACGCCGTAACCGCGGAAATACTGTGCGATGTCAGGGTTCTCGCCACGTTCGCTGAGTGCCTTTGCCAGGATCTTCTTGGTTTCCTCGGGATGTTCACGGGCATAGTCGAGGGCGCGGGCCGACTGCTCGACGAAGATCTTCGAGGCTTCGGGATGCTGCTGAATGAAATCGCGGCGCAGGACCACGAAACCACCGGCAATGTCGCCGAGCACGTCGGTATCGTCGAAGACCGCACGCAGGCCGCCGTTCTTCAGCGCAGCACCCTCGAAGGTCGTCTGCCAGTAGCCGAAGGCGGCGATATCGACCTGCTTGGAGCGCAGCACCTGCTCGAGCTGCGGCCCGGGAACGACGACCTGATTGGCGGAGTCGCTTGGCAGGCCGACGGAATGCAGGGCTTCGCGGATGGTGTAATCGAGATGGGCGCCGAGCGTATTGACGGCGATGCTCTTGCCGGCAATGTCCTTGATGCTTTTGATCGGGCTGTCTTCCAGCACGTAGAAGGTCGACTGCACCTCGTCATTGATGCCGTTCGATGGGTAGGCGGCGACGAAATCATTGCCACCGATGATCGAATTCAAGACGGCTGACGTGGCGGCGCTGCCGATCTCCACATCCCCGGATGCAAGAGCGATGAGAGAGGCCGGGCCACCCTGGGCATAGCCGACATTCTCAAACGTGATGCCGGTATCTTTGAAGTAGCCGAGTGCGTCGGCGAGTTCATGGGCGGCAAGGCCGCCTTGGCTCGCGAGATAGCGCAGCTTGACCGTATCGGTGGCGGCGGCCGGCGTGGCGAGACCGAGAGCGATCACGGCCGGCAGGAGAAGGTTGCGGGGATGGAAAGTCATGACGTGTCCTTTCGGAGGAGGAAAATCGGTGGAAGCGGTCAGGCGTTCGGCTGAGACCAGCGGCAGAGGCGGCGCTGCAGCAGAACGAGCAAGGCATTGGCGGCAAGGCCGAGAAAGGCGAGCAGCAGGATCGCCGCAAACATCAGCGGGATCTGGAAATTGTACTGAGCGTTCATGACCTGGAAGCCGATGCCCTTGTTGGCGCCGATCATCTCGGCGGCGATCAGCAGCAGAAGTGCCGTCGTCGCCGAGAGGCGCAGGCCGACGAAGATTGCGGGGACGGAGGCCGGCAGGATGACGCGGCGGAAGACGGTCAGCGATCCGGCGCCGTAAGTTCGCGCCATCTCGATGAGCTTCTGGTCCACCTCCTTGACGCCGCTGATCGTGGCGAGCAGCACAGGAAACAGCGTCGCCCAGAAGATCACGAAGATCTTCGATGTTTCGCCGAGGCCGAGCAGCAGGATGAAGACCGGATAGAGCGCCAGCGCCGAGGTCTGGCGGAAGAGCTGCAGGATCGGATCGAGCGCCTGCTCGACCGCGCGAAACTGGCCCATGAACAGGCCGAGCGGAATGCCGACCACGACGGCAAAGGCAAAGGCTGTTCCCGATCGCTGCAGGCTGATGGCGATGTCATCAAGCAGCGCGCCATTGGCAAGGTTGGTCCAGAGGGCCGACAGGATCACGTTCAGGGGCGGGAAAATGGCCGGATTGATCCAGCCCCTGGTGCTCGAAACCTGCCAGAGTGCGAGGAAGGCGATCAGCAGGCCGTAGCGCGGCAGAAGCGATGCGAGCGCATGGCGCACATGCGACGCGAAAGTGGGCCTATTGCTTTCGCTGCTCTTCAGGCGGCCGAAGCTTCTTGGGAGGACCTGATTGATTTCATAAGCCATGGATCGCTCCTCACTCTGCTGCCTGGAGAGCTGCGCGCCCCGCAGCCCATCGGTTGGTCGGGAAAGGTAGGCCGAGGTTTTCCCGCAGCGTCTTGCCTTCATAGGCGGTGCGGAACAGGCCGCGGCGCTGCAGTTCCGGGATGACCAGATCGACGAAGTCATCGAGCGCGGTGGGAAGCCAGGGCGGCAGAATGTTGAAGCCGTCGGCGGCTTCGTTCTCGAACCATTGCTGCAGCGTGTCGGCGATCTGCTCGGCGGTGCCGACGATGGTGTAGTGGCCGCGGGCCGATGCGATCCACTGATAGAGCTGGCGGATGGTGAAGTTATTTTCGTCGGCGATCTGGCGGATGAGGGCCTGGCGGCTCTTCATGCCTTCGGTCGGCGGCGCCGGCGGCAGCGGCCCGTCGAGATCATAGCCGTGCAGGTCGAGCGTGCCGCCGGTCAGGCCGTTGAGGAGGCCGATCCCATCCTCTTCGACGATGAGCGAGGTCAGGCGATCATACTTCTCCCGCGCCTCGGCTTCGGTCCTGCCGACGAAGGCGGAGACGCCGGGCATGACCAGGATGTGATCGGGATTGCGGCCGAGGCCGCGGGCGCGCGCCTTGATATCCCGGTAGAATTCCTGGGCGGTTTCGATGTGCTGATGGGCGGTGAAGATGACTTCGGCCGTTGCCGCGGCAAGCCCGCGCCCGTCGTCCGACTGCCCGGCCTGGACGATAACAGGATGTCCCTGGGGCGAGCGCGAGACGTTGAGCGGACCGCGCACGCTGAAATGCTCGCCGCGATGGTCGGTATCGTGCAGCTTCGCCGGATCGAAGAACACGCCGCTCTCCTTGTCGCGGATGAAGGCGTCGTCCTCGAAGCTCTCCCAGAGTTTGCGGACGACGTCGACATGTTCGGCAGCACGGCGATAGCGCTCGGCATGCGGAAGCTGGGTGTCGCGATTGAAATTCTGCGCCGTGAGGTCGCCCGTCGTGGTGACGACATTCCAGCCGGCGCGGCCCTCCGAGATCAGATCGAGCGAAGCGAATTTGCGGGCGGTCGTATAAGGTTCCTCATAGGTGGTCGAGGAGGTGGCGATAAAGCCGAGATGGGTGGTCAGAGGCGCGAGTGCGGAAAACAAGGTGACGGGCTCGAAGCCTGCGACACGAGCATTGCCGCCTTCGCGTGCGCCGCCAAAACCGACGGCCAGCCCATCGGCCAGGAAGTAGGCATCGAAGAGGCCGCGCTCAGCCGTCAGGGCGAGTTGCTTGTGAAACTCGAAACTGGTGGCGCCGTCGGCCGGCTGGTCGGGATGGCGCCACGAGGCGACGTGCTGACCGCCACCGGGGAGAAATGCTCCAAGCCTGATTTTCCGTGTCATTTCGCGTCCTCTCCGTTTGCCGTTGATCGCCCGGTCTTATTCAAAGCCAAGGTATAGATCGGCTGTCAGGACGCTAAACTACGTTTTCCATAAATTTTATAGAGAAACTACATTTCATAATTTCGGAGGAAGCGTGAATAGTTTTGCGGGATCGGCTTGAATCTGGAAATCGACGATCGCGGCGGCCAACAAGAGATATCTCTTGCTACTGCGGTTTATAATTTTGTCGTCATCCTGCTGTCTTCCCGGTGCGCTGCCAGTTCTGCCTCAAAGCGGCGCCTGAGCATCCGCCTCGTCTGCCGGGATATTTGTCCAGAGACGCGAAAGGGCCCGTCAGAGGGGATGATTACCGCGGCACTCTGTCATCCGCTGGAACAGATGTCCACGCCTCTGGTCGAGACGATGATCGAAACGATCACGCAGGGCGCTTCGGGCGGTACAATCCAGCGCACCATTACCTTCGAAATCGTGACGCCCCAGAATATCTGAGGTGCCCAGTCGCGACGGCTAAGCCCGCGACGGAATAGCGGCGCGGGCTTAGCAAGAGTTCATTCGTGTATCGTCTCAGATGTCGACGACAAGGCCCTTGGCTTTCAGCACCGGCGCCAGATTGCTGACCTCGATGACCGATTTTCCTGCCTTGTAGGCGGCGATATAGCCGGCTTCGGCATCTTCGCGGGCCTGCGAAAGTCTGGCGGCTTCCTGCGCTTCCTGCCTGCGCACGACCACCAGGCCGTCGGCATCACCGACGATGATGTCGCCGGGATTGATAGTCTCGCCGCCGACGATGATCGGGTCGTTCACCGCCGCAATGGTTTCTTTCACCGTGCCCTTGATGCAGACGCTAAGGGAGAAGACGGGGAAACCGAGTTCCCTAAGCTGCAGCGTGTCGCGCACGCCGGTATCGGTCACGAGACCGCCGATGCCCTTGGCAAGGCAGGCATTGGCAAGCACGTCGCCGAAGGAGCCGGCCTCTTCGTATTCGCCGGCGGAGACGACGATGATGTCGCCGGGCTTCGCATAATTGATGGCAAGCTGTAGCATGATGTTGTCGCGCGGCGCGCATTTGACCGTGAATGCCGGGCCGCACAGTTTCATGCGGTAGTCGATGGGCTTGAGGCGGGAGGAAAGCGCGCCGCGGCGTCCCTGGGCCTCGTGGATCGTCGCCGGCGAAAATTTCGAAACGGCCTCGATGTCAGCTTTGCTGGGCCGTTCAGCGATGTCTTTTATATGAATCATGGGTGCCTCACATCGTTGGTAGACGGCGGGCAAATCCCGCCGTCTTATCTCGGTTGAATGTTCGGGAGGTTCCGAGACCGGTCGGTCTACGGGATCGGGTCGAATTTCAGCTGCGCGAGCGGCACGACTTTGTCGGTGCGGGTCATCTTGTACTCGGTGTTCGGGCCGAGCCACTTGTCCCAGATCTTGTTGATTTCACCGGACTCGTCGAGCTTGTGCAGGATCTCGTTGATCTTGGCGGTCAGGGCCGGCTGATCCTTGGCCATGCCGATGCCGATCGGCTGATAGAGCATCACCTCCTCGATCATCCGCATTTCCTTGCCCTTGCTCTTCGATTCATTGACGAACTTGGTCGTCGTCATGGTGTTGGCGACCATGCCGCGGGCCTTGCCCTGCTGGACGGCGAGATAGGCCGAGGCGGTATCCTGGAAGGTCAGCGGGTCGGATTTGTTCAGCTTGATCGACATCTCAGATGTCGAGCCCTTGGTCGAAGCCAGGCGCTGGCCGGCGTAATCGGCCTTCGTCTTGCCGGCATCGTCGGCCGGCACGATCAGCATTTCCTTGGCGAGATAATAAGGATCGCTGAACTGGATCTGTTCGGCGCGGCTCAGCGTATAGGCAAGGTTGGCAACGGTGATGTCGACGCGGCCGAGCTTGACCTCCGGCACGCGGGCTTCGACCGAAACCGGCTTGATCTCGGCCTTGACGCCCAATTCCTTGGCGATGGCGCCGCAGAGATCGACGTCGAAACCGGCCATCTCGCGGGTCTTCGGATCCGGCGAGGCGAAGGGAGGAACGTCGGCGAACGTCGCGCAGCGCAAGGTCTTTGCCGACATGATGGTGTCGAGCTGATCGGCTTTCGCGGGCAAGGCGGCTGCCATGCCGGCGAATGCGACGGTGAGGCTTAGGTATTTCCACTTCATTGCTGTTCTCCTTTGTTTTTAATGGTTAGGTATCAATGCCTGAGATCAGCGAGGAACCGCTGAGCCCGGGGATGGGTCGGATTGCTGAAGAAGTCCTCGGGAGCTGCCGTTTCGATGATCTGGCCGGCATCGATGAACCAGATCCGATCGGCGACATCGCGGGCGAAGCCCATTTCATGGGTGACGCAGAGCATGGTCATGCCTTCGGAGGCCAGGCTCTTCATGACGGCGAGCACCTCGCCGACCATTTCGGGATCGAGCGCACTGGTCGGTTCGTCGAACAGCATCACCGGCGGTTCCATGGCCAGAGCACGGGCGATCGCCACCCGCTGCTGCTGGCCGCCCGACAGCTGGCCGGGATAGGCGCGGGCCTTGTCGGCAAGGCCGACCCGGTCGAGAAGCTTGAGCGCCTTTTCGTGCGCGACATCGGCCGCGACGCCCTTCACCCGGATCGGCGACATCGAGACGTTTTCGGCCACTGAGAGATGCGGAAACAGGTTGAAATTCTGAAAGACGAAGCCGATCCGGCTGCGCATCGCGTTGAGTGCCTTTGCCCGCATGGAGGCGTGAATGTTCTGCCCGTCGAGCGTGATCGATCCGCTGTTGATCTCCTCGAGGCGATTGATCGTGCGGATCAGCGTGGATTTCCCCGAACCAGACGGTCCGCAGATGACGACGACTTCGCCGCGCGCCACCTCAGCGTCGATGTCCTTCAAAACCGGATAGTCGCCATAGCTCTTGCAGACCTGCGAAAGCCGGATCATCTGCGATTCCTGCGTTGAAACGGACATGGTCATAGCTGCTCCGATACGATTTTCGACGGCGTGACCACGGCGGCGGAGACGTTGAGAAGTCCCGCACGCCGCCGCGTGATGCGCCGCTCGAGGCGATTTGCGAAGTAGGTCAGCGTCCAGCAGATGGCGAAGTAGACGATCGCCAGGATGAGGAAGACCTGGAAGGGCTGCGTCAGCAGCTGATTGTTGACCTGACTTGCGGCAAAGGTCAGGTCCGGCACGTTGATCACGTAACCGAGCGTCGTATCCTTGATTGTCGAGACGAAGGTGGAGAGGATGCTCGGGATCATGTTGTAGAGCGCCTGCGGCAGGATGATGTAGCGCATCGCGCCGATATAGCTGTGGCCAAGCGCCCGTGCCGCATCCATCTGGCCAGGCCCGAGCGCGACGATGCCGGCACGGACGACTTCGCTCAAAAACGCGCTCTGATAGACCACGAGCGTCGTCAGCATGGTGACGAAGCTCGGTACGTCGGCGCCGGTCAGCAGCGGCACCAGGAAATAGCTCCACAGGATGAGCATCAAGAGAGGCACGCCCCTGGTGAAATAGACAAGGGCGGTAACCGGCCAGCGCAGCAGCGGCGATTTGGAGAGCCTCGCTATGGCAAACAGGATACTGATCGGAAAGGCGAGAGCGATGCTGAGCGCCGACAGGATCAACGTATTGGCGAGCCCGCCGAGCGGTCCGTTCGGATATTGGCCGATCAGAAGCAGCAGCCAGTAGTCGCGGACGATGGCGATCATGTCGTGGATCATGCGCGCGCACTCCTGGCAGGATCGGCGCGCATCGACAGATAGGCGCCGATGCTCATGATCACGAGCGAGAAGAAGAGGTAGAGAACTGTGCCGATCAGGTAGATTTCGAAGGTGCGGAAGCTGAGGTTTTCGATTTCCTTGACGGCATGCGTCAGTTCCGACGCGCCGATGACGACGGCGAGGCTGCTGTTCTTGAACAGGGAGACACTGTGATTGATGAGCGGCGGCAGCGCGTTGCGCACGCCCTGCGGCATGATGACGAAGCGCATCGCCGAGACATAACCGTGGCCCAGCGCGCGGGCTGCCTCCATCTGGCCGGGACCGACCGAGCGCACGCCCGAACGAAGATCTTCGCTGAAATAGGCTGCCTGGCAGAGCCCGAGCCCGATCACCGCGAAGATCGCCTCGGCATTGTGGCTTGCAAGCCATGTTGCCACCCCATTCGGCATCAGGGTGAAAATCCCGAAATACCACAGCATCAGCTGAACAAGGGTGGGCACGTTGCGATGGTAGGATACGTAAGCTGCGACTAACGGAGCGCCGAAGCGAAAGGGCGACAAGCGCACAGCCAGCAGCAGCAGTGCGAGCGCCATCGCCAGCGACCAGGACCCGGCATAGATGATGAAGGTCATCTCGATGCCATGCAGCAGCATGGCGGCATATTCGGGATTCCCCAGGATTGCCGAAAGGTCGAAGCCGCTCACGAGCCTGGCTTCCCAGATGGATCTGTCTTCGGCTGCGGCCTTGCGGTCTGCAGGCCGCCCATGACCTGCAGCGTCGGCGTGATCTCCATATGTCCGATGTTGACGGCGACGGGAGCCGATATGGCGAAAGCGATCGCGTCGGCGATATCGGTCGCTTCAGGCAATTCGAAACCGTCGATGAACTTTTCCCGGATGCTGGGATCATTGCCATGAACGTGATTGAAAATATCCGTGGCGACCCGGCCGGGGCAGATTTCGGTGACCCGCACCCGCTTGCCGAAAGCGTCGATGCGCAGCTGGTTGGACAGCATGCTCACGCCGGCCTTGGTGGCGTGATAGGAGGAGTTGCCGCCGAAATTATAGGCGCCGGCAATCGACGAAATGTTGATGACATGGCCGCGGTCGCGCGCCACCATGCCCGGCACGACGAGGCGGCAGATGTGTAGAACCGCGCGGAGATTGACGTCGACGAGGAGATCGATATCGCCCTCGTCGGCTTCCAGGAACTTCTTCGGCCGATCGACGCCGGCATTGTTGACGAGAATGTCGAACTCCACCCGGCCGGCGAGCTCGGCGATCGCCGGGCGGTCGGTCACATCGATGGCATGGGCAATGCAGCCCGTACGTTCTGCCAACTGCTGCAGTGCCTCTGCGCTGCGGGCGGCGGCATGGACTTCGATGTTCTCCCGGCGAAGCCGCTCAACCACGGCTGCGCCGATTCCGGAGGAGGCGCCGGTCACCAGTGCAGTCTTGTAGTCGGAGAATGGCATAGTCGTTCCCTTGTGGTTGATTGAGACAGTAGCGAAGCTTTAACCCCTTGCCTAAGACCGATTATCTCTGGAGCAATAAGCAACGGTTATGGAGCCGGTGCGGTCTGCCGAAGAAGAGAAAGCGGCGATGCCGGTATTCTCTCGCGGCCTCGCTTCAGGCCGCGCCGCGTTGCAAAAGCAAGGCGCCTCTGCAAACATGCCATCCGCAGATCAGAATGGTACCCCGATCCCCATGGACATCAGACGCCTCAAATCCTTCATCGTGATCGTCGACAGCGGCAGCATCACACGAGCGGCGGATCTTTTGCATATCGCCCAGCCGGCTCTGAGCCAGCAGCTCGCGGCGCTGGAAGAGCATTTCGGCCACAAGCTGCTAATCCGCAGCCAGCAGGGCGTCAGCATGACCGATGCCGGACACGCGGTATATCGCCATGCCCAGATCATCCTTCGGCAAATGGAGCAGGCGCAGGCCGATGCATCGGCGGCGGGCAATTCGCTTGCCGGGCGCGTGTCGGTCGGCCTGGTGCCGTTCAGCAGTGCGGCGACGCTCTCCGTCGATCTGCTGGCGGAAACCCGGAAACGGCATCCCGGTATTCTGCTGCACCTGACCGAAAGCGTCGGCCAGACCTATAGCCAGATGATCATGAACGGCCGGCTGGAGATGGCGCTTCTGCATGGAACCGGACCGATCAAAGGCGTGCGCTTCGAACCGATCCTCAGTGAAGAGTTTTTCCTGGTCGCCCATCGCGACTTTGCCATCGAAGCGGATACGAAACCCGTTCCGGTCAACGCTCTCGACGGCATACCGATGCTCCTGCCGCCGGCCTATAATTTCGTCCGCCGTGCGGTCGATACGGCCTTCACCCGCACGCGCACCAATTTGAAGGTCGTGGCGGAAGTCGAGATCGTGCGCACACTCGCCCGCGCGGTCGGCAGCGGCCTCGGCGCGACGATCATGCCGAAGGCGATTGCCGATCGCATCGTCTCGGAATCGAGCGAGCCGCTGATCTGCCGGCTGGTCTCGCCGCGGATCGAGGAAACGCTGTCGCTTTGCGTTTCCGATCAGAATCCCCTGTCGGAGCCGGCGCTTGCCGTCCGCGACATTCTTCTCGAGCTGACGGCGCGGCTGAAAGCCTGAGGTGGCTGCCGGCTAGCGCATATCCTTGCAGAACTGGGCGATCCGCGCGCAGCCCTCGCCCAGTTTTTCCAGACTTGTCGCGTAGGAAATACGGAAGAAGGGGCTCATTCCGTAAGCCGCGCCTTGCACGGTCGCGACATAATGCTCCTCCACCAGACCGATGACGAAATCGACGTCGCTCTCGATCTTGCGCCCGCCCTTGCTGGTCTTGCCGATCAGCTCCGAAATGTTGGGATAGATATAAAAGGCGCCCTCGGGCCGGTGGCAGCGCAGCCCTTCCACTTCGGATAATTTGTCGAGAACGAAGTCGCGTCGCGTCTTGTAGATAGCGGCGCGCTCCTTCAGCAGGTCTTGGGGCCCGTCCAGCGCCGCGGTTGCCGCCGCCTGGGTCAGCGTCGCAATGCCGCCGCCATTCTGGCCGTTGACGTTGCTAATCGCCGAGATCAGCTCTTTCGATCCGGCGCAGAATCCGAGGCGCCAGCCGGTCATCGCGTAAGCCTTGGAGACGCCGTTCATCGTCAGGACGCGATTGTACAGTCTCGGCTCGACCTCCGCGATCGTGCAGAACTGGAAGTCGTCATAGACCAGATGTTCGTAAATATCGTCGGTCATGATCCAGACGTTTGGATGGCGCAGCATGACCTCGGCGATGGCGGCCATCTCAGCCCGAGAGCAGGCGGCTCCGGTCGGATTGTTCGGGAAATTCAGGAAGAGCCATTTGGTGCGCGGCGTGATCGCAGCCTCCAGATCTTCCGCGCGCAGCTTGAAGCCGGTCTGCTCATGGCAGGGGACCGGAACCGGTACGCCGCCGGCGAATTTGACGATGTCGGCATAGCTGACCCAGGAGGGCGTGGGGATGACGACCTCGTCGCCCGGATTGCAGGTCGCCAGCATGGCGTTGAAGATCACCTGCTTGCCGCCGCCCGAGACGACGATCTGGCTGGCGTCGTAGTCGAGATTGTTGTCGCGCTTGAACTTCCGGATGATGGCGGATTTGAGCGCCGGCGTGCCGTCCATCGGCGGATATTTCGTATCGCCGGCGAGCGCTGCCGCGTGGGCCGCCTCGATCGCATGTGCTGGGGTGGGGAAATCCGGCTCGCCGGAGGAGAGGCTGACGACTTTGATCCCCTTGGCAGCCAATTCCCGGGCGCGCTGGGTCATGGCGGCGGATGCTGAAATGGAGACGTTTTTCAGGCGGTCGGCGATAATGGACATCGACATGATCCTTCGATGAGGAATTGAAAACGAGAGACCGCCCGCAGGCGATCGGGATTGCGTTATTCGGCGAGTTCGGCGGCAGGTGCGAGGGTCGCGCCCGTGGCTTCGATCTCGGCGCGCACGATGCCAGCAAGCTCAAGGGCGCCCGGCGTGTCGCTGTGGACGAGGATGGAGCGCGCCGGCATGGCGATCACACCGCCGTCGCTGGTCTCGACGCTGCCGTCGAGGAGGAATTTTCGCACACGGGCGCGCACGGCGGCTTCGTCCTTGATGACGGCGCCCGGCAGCCCGCGCGCAACAAGCCTGCCGCCGGCGTCATAGGCCCGGTCCGCGAGGAAGAGCGCCAGCGTTTTCAGGTGCGCGCGTTTGGCAGCCCCTTCTATCTCGCTGCCTGACGTGACGAAGACGACGAGATTGGCGTCGACAGTTGCGATCGCATCCATCATCAGGTCGGCGAGAACAGGATCGCGGTTGACCATATTGCCCATGGCCGCATGAAAGCTGAGATGGGAGACGGTGACGCGCTCGGCTCTGGCGATCGCCATCAGCGCGCCGAGCTGGTAGAGCATCTGCTGGCGAAGCTCGTCTGCCTGAAAGGGTATTTCACGCCGGCCGAAGCCCGGCCGGTCGGGCAGGCCGGGATGGGCGCCGATGCCGACGCCATTCTGCTTTGCCAGCCGCACCATCCGCCCCATCGTATCGGGGTCGCCGCCGTGGAAACCGCAGGCGATGTTGGCCGAAGAGACGATTTTCAACATCGCTTCGTCGTCGCACAGGCGGTAGGGACCAAATCCTTCGCCCATGTCGGAATTCAGATCGATCTTCATCAGTTCCTCCTTTCGCTCCGCTTAGGCCATCGCCTTCAGGGCGCGCTTGACCATCCCGGATGTCAGCCTGATATCCTCTACATAACGGGCGACGGCCTGTTCGACCGCGCGCGCTTCCGCATGCGTCGACCGGACGAATTTCAGGCGGGCGCCGATGCGGGCCTGCCCGAGCCGCCAGAGGTCGCATTCGATCACGCCGGCGACCTTCGGATAGCCGCCGGCCGTATTCGCATCGCTCATCTGCACGATCGGTTCGCCGCCGGGCGGAACCTGGATGACGCCGGGCACGACGCCGTGAGAGCGCATTTCGATGGAGGCAGTCGGCGTGATCGGCTCGCCGGACAGGCGGTAGCCCGTGCGGTCGCTGCGCGAGGAAATCCGCCAGGTCTGGCCCCAAAAGGCTTCGCCGTCTCCGGCGAAAAGACCATGCTCGCCGGCAGGCAGAGCGCGGATCGGCAGCGCGCCGTCGACGGGAGCTGGGAAGACGTCGCGCAGTGCCACGCCCGGCTCGACGACGGCGAGGCCAGTGGCCGGCAGCATGGCGATCTCCGCATCCTCGCCGACCGTGATCCGATCATCCTTCGCCAGCGGCCTGCCGGCATTGCCGCCAAAGCCGCCCCGCAGCGACGTGCTGCGCGACCCCATGACAACTGGAATATCCAGCCCGCCGCCGAACGAAATATAGGCGCGCGCCCGCCGCGGGGGCTGCTTCAGTTCGAGAACCTGTCCGGGCTCTGCCATATAGGCGCACCAGGGAATGAGCTCCGATCCCTCGAGGTGAGGATGACCGTCGGCGCCGGTCACGGCAAAGACGGCGCGCCGCTCGAAACGCAGGCTGAACGGGAAGGTCTGCACCTCGATCACCGCCGCATTCTCGTCATTGCCGACGAGACTATTGCCGATCCTGACCGCAAGCGGATCCATCGCGCCGCTCGCCGACACGCCGATGTCGCGATAGCCGGGGCGTCCGAGATCCTGCACCGTGTTGAACGGGCCGCTTTCCAAGATCTCGATCATAGCTCAATCCTTGCCGGCAGGAACCGCACCGTATCTCCAGGCGCCATCATGGCGGGGTTCTGGGCGGTCGGGTCGAACATCTCGAGTGTCGCAAAGCCGATGGAGTTCCAGCCATTGGGGCCGGTCAGCATGGCGACGCCGGTTTGCATGCCGCCGATCGTCACGCAGCCCTTCGGCATCTTCAGCGACGGCACGGTCTTTCGCGGCATGTAGATGCGCGGATCGAGGCCATGCAGATAGCCGAAACCCGGCGCGCTGCCCAAGGCGAAGACCCGATAGGTCGCTTCATGATGGATGCGGACGACCTCACGGTCGCTTAAGCCCGAGAGATCGCAAAGGGCCGCAAGATCGCTCGCATGTTCGCCGCCGTAATGGACGGGAATCTCGATGGTCTTGCCGTTGAGATCGATGCTCTGCGCATGCTCCCATGCCTCCAGCAGCCGGGCGACCACCGCATCTGGATCCTCGGGCGTCTCCTTGAAGATAACCAGCAGGTTGGTCATTCCGGGAATATTTTCGGCAAGGTCCGCCCAGCTTCTCACCGTCTGAGACAGGGCCCAGATCCGCCGCTGCGCGATCAGATCGAAATCGCCCGGCGCCTCGAGCAGGAAGGATCTGGCCCCGATCGAGGAAACCCGCGCCCGGCTTTGGGTAGCCGGAACGATTTCACGTTGCGAGGCATGTCTGTTCGTCGTGGCGATCATGATGGCAGCTCGATTTCGAACAGAGGGTCACCGAAGCCGACCAGGGCGTCAGGCTCGGCGAGCAGCCTAGTCAAGACACCGGAACGGCCGGCGCGAAGGGGAAGCAGCACATGCCCTACCCTGACGAAGCCGAGGACATCTGCATCGGATACGAAGCGCGGCAGAGTTTGGGGCGTGACAGCGGCGGCCGGATGTTCGGCGCAGAAATGCCCCGCCAGCGGCGCCTTCACAACGACAGGTGCAGAGTTCGAAGCGCGGGGTGTGGCTGCCGGCACGCTGATGCGGGCGTCGCCCTCCTCCGAAACGACGATGCGAAGTTGCCCGTCCGGCCGGGAGATTTCGAGACCCTTCACGCCGGCGGCCGTCAGCGCCTCGGTGAGGAATGCGATGGTTGCGGGATCGCTGAAGTCGATGGCGCTCATGCCGCCCTCCTCCGCAGCTTCAGCCAGTGCTCGAGATAGTGGATATCGGTCTCACCGCGTGCGAATGCGTGGTCCTCGAACAGGGCGCGCAGGAAGGGGATATTGGTGGCAATGCCCTCGATCTCGGTTCCGGCAAGCGCCTCGCACATTCTGGCCATCGCTTTCGCCCGCGTCGGCGCGTGGACGATCAGCTTGGCGATCAGCGAGTCATAATAGGGCGAGACCCTGTAGCCGGCATGAATATGCGTATCGACCCGGATGCCCTGCCCCTGCGGCAAAGTCAGATGAGTGACGACACCGGCCGACGGCAGGAAAGTGTCGGGATCCTCGGCGTTGATGCGGCATTCGAAAGAATGGCCTTCGCAGGTGACCTCGCTCTGGGCGAGATCCAGAACCTCGCCCTGGGCCGCTTTTATCTGCGCCTGGACGATATCGATGCCGCTCGTCAGTTCGGTGACGGGATGTTCGACCTGAAGCCGTGTGTTCATCTCGATGAAGTAGAAAGCACCGTCCTCATAAAGGAATTCGAAGGTGCCGACGCCGCGGTAGCCGATCTGGCAGCACGCCTGGACGCAGGCCATGCCGACCGGCTGGATGATCTCAGGCGCGATCCCGGGCGCCGGCGCCTCTTCCACCACTTTCTGATGGCGCCGCTGCATCGAGCAATCCCGATGTCCAAGCCAAACGGCATTGCCGTGATCGTCGCAAAGAACCTGGATCTCGACATGGCGCGGATGCTCCAGGAATTTCTCCATGTAGAGGGCGGGCGAGCCGAACGCCTTGCGCGCCTCTTCCCGGGTCAGTGCAATTGCCTCATGCAACTGATCGGCTTTCGGGACGACGCGCATGCCGCGGCCGCCGCCGCCGCCGGACGCCTTGACGATGACGGGATAACCGATCTCCAGCGCAATGCGCTCGATTGTGGCCGGGTCGTCGGGCAGCGCGCTGTCGGGACCGGGAACGCAGGGTACGCCGGCCGCCATCATCGCTCGCTTCGCCGCGATCTTGTCGCCCATGGTCGCGATCGACGAAGCGGTCGGACCGATGAAAGTCAGCTCGGCCTTTTCGACGGCGTCGGCGAATGCGGCATTTTCCGACAGAAAACCGTAACCGGGATGAACGGCGCCGGCGCCGGTCAGGCGTGCGGCGAGAAGGATGGCATCCTGATTGAGATAGCTCCTGCCCGCACCCGACGGGCCGATGCAGAGAAAATGGTCTGCGGTTGTAACGTAGGGCGCTTGCCGGTCCGCTTCGGAGCAGATGGCGACCGTCTTCAGGCCGAGTTCGCGGCAGGCGCGCTGAACCCGGGCGGCGATCTCGCCGCGATTGGCGATGAGGACGGTATCGAAGCGGCGTTCTGAAGCAGCGGATTGTTCCGAGGTTTTCGGCATCAGGCGATCTCCGCCAACAGGTCGCCGGTCTCGACCTCGCCATTGTCGATATCGGTCAGGTGCGTGATGCGCCCGGATCGCGGTGCGGCGATCGTATTGAAGACTTTCATCGCCTCGATGATGAAAAGGGTCTGCCCCTCCTCCACCGCGTCGCCGATCGCGACAAATGGCGGCTCGCCGGGCGCCGGCGCCCGGTGCAGAACGCCAAAGACGGGCGCCTTCACCGCATGGGAGGTTTTCGCGACGCTCAAAGGCGCATCGGAGACGAGGTTTATCATCGATTCCGGCTTTTGCGAGGGCTCGGCAACGCCTGCCTCTGCCGGCGACGTGCGAAAGATCCGAACCGTCACGTCCTTTTCCGTCACGGTCAGCTCGGTAATATTCGATCGTCCGACAAAGTCGATCAGCGTCTTGATCTTCGAGAGGTCCATATGCATGCTCGGAATTTCAAATTCCACCGCGCAGACCTGAAGTCTCACGTCGCCCGGTGTCGTGATTTTCGTAGCACGACGTATGGGCTGATGGGGTCAGACGAAGTTTTGATGGAGCGCAATCCGCGCCCTATGGAAGATATCGCCGAATGCCCCGATGGCAGCCGGCGCCGTCGAGGTGAATCGAAACCGTGGAAGAGCAATGCGGTTTTGGAGACGGCTCGCGTGCTCATCTGTTGCAGGTCGGTCGGAAGCGCCTGATGAACGACGTCAACCCTTTGGACCGCAACCCGTGATTGACAAAGTGACCGCGACGTCAGACGAGTTTGAACGTTTTTCGTGCCGCTTCGAACTTACCGTTCATATCATCCAGTTTTATAGCAACCCAAAATTCTGTTTTTCGTCGAACGGGCCGGCGTCAAGCTCCGGTTTAACAATTAACGACCACACTTTATCTGTGCTTGTACCAGAAGTGTCAGTATCGATTTTGAATTTATATTTGTCTTTTTGCTTCTCGTCGTAGCCATTTGGGTTTGAAACGTCATCACTACCGTCAAATGGCAGGATTGCTCCGGATGGCTTGTTGACGGGTGCCTGCGTGTGGCCGTTTGTGGCAAGCGGCATGCCTTCACCGCAGGCGACATTGCCCCAATCGGCAAAATAGACGTGCACCGGACGGGAGATGTTCTTGACGGTCTTTTCGCCCTGGTCTGCGAAATCGAGGCCGAGCTTGTTTGCGACTTCGTGGCGCACGGCCGCCGAACAGGCGATACCACCAGGCGCCGCAAGGGCTTGCAGCCGGACTGCCACATTAATGCCGTCCCCATGAAAATCGTCCTCGTCGAAGACGATGTCACCCAGATTCAAGCCTATTCGGAACGCAAAATGCCTGTCCGCAGGAATTCCGATGTTGCGCTCCAGCATGCCGCGCTGGATTTCGACCGCACAACGTGCAGCACTCAGCACGCTGCCGAACTCGACAAGGAAACCGTCCCCCATTATCTTGATGATATGCCCGCCATGGGTTTCGACGGCAGGATCGAAGAGCTCCCGGCGATGTAGCCGAAGGGCGTTGAGCGTCTCCTCTTCGTTTGCCTCCAGAAGACGGCTGTAGCCCACCACATCGGCAGCCAAGATAGCCGCCAGCCGACGTTCAAGAAGCTCTGCACACATGCCCGTCTCCCCAACGTGCTGGTGGCAATACTATGCAATGGACGATTGTATTACTGACAACTAAAATCTCCCTCCCGGCCGAAAGAACTCCCGGAGTTGCAAGCTCACGGCAAGATCGGCAATGCCACGGGCCCTGCTTAGTCAGAGATATGGCTGATATTGTCGACGAATGAATTCAACGACGACACAATGCTTGTTCTGACGGCCGGCAGTGTTATATGTAGGTAAATACCTACATGAGGCATGCCATGACCGTTACCACGCTTTCCAGCCGCGAGCTCAATCACGATGTCAGCAGTGCGAAGAAAGCTGCAAAAAAGGGGCCTGTCATCATAACGGACCGCGGCAAGCCGTCCCATGTGCTTCTGACATATGAAGAATTTCAACGTCTTTCCGGCAGCCGCCAAAGCCTGGTCGATGGGCTTTCCATGCCGGGCTTATCGGAAATTGACTTCATGCCAACGCGGGTCGAGATCAAAACCCGCGGAGTTGACCTGTCTTGAGCTATCTGCTGGATACGAATGTCATCTCGGAGCTGCGCAAGGTTGGTGATGGCAAGGCTGATCCTCAAGTCGTGGCGTGGATCGAAACCGCGAACGCTTCAGACTTTTATCTCTCTGCAATCTCCATTCTCGAATTGGAACGAGGCGTGCTTGCGATCCAGCGACGAGATGCGCGCCAAGGCTCACGCCTGCGCACATGGCTGGACGACCATGTGCGCCCGGAATTCGTTGGCCGGATCCTGCCGATCGACGATGCCATTGCAACGCGTTGCGCGCATCTGCATATTCCCGACCGGCGCAACGAGGCCGATGCGTTGATTGCTGCGACCGCACTCGTTCACAATCTTACCGTGGTGACGCGAAACGTGAGAGATTTCGACGGCACCGGTGTCGTCATTGTCGATCCTTGGCAAGGCTGAGCAGCAGAGCTGCTTGCATGGATCAGATCGCGGCGTCAGAGATACACAGCCGGTGTTGCCGCGTCAGCTCTTCGGAGGAGCGATGCTTTCCCGCAGGATAAGCTTGCTGCGGATGATGGTGCGCACCGAGACCGGGTTTTGCTTTTGGCCAATGGCGTCGAGCAGGAGTTCCACCGCGGCGCGGCCCATCTCTTCCACCGGCTGCTCGATCGTCGAGAGCGGCGGCGCGGAGAATTCGCAGACCGGGGAGCCGTCGAAGGAGACGACGGATAGATCGTCGGGAATGCTCAAACCTGCGCGCTTGATGCGGCTGACGAATGAAATGGCCATGTCGTCGCTGGTGGCGATGACCGCCGTCGGTTTTTCAGCCAACTCCGCGAAATCGTCTGCCGCCTGCACGCCGATATCGAAACCGTGCTGATAATCGAGGCGACCACCCGAGCGATGCACGGACTCCTTCGGTAAGCCGGCTGCCTCAAGCGCCTCGAGCACACCGCCATAGCGCTCGACGTCGTGATAATTGCCTTCAGGTCCTGCAAGATAGAAAAACCGCCGATGGCCCAGCCGGATCAGTTCGGCCGTGACATCGCGCACAGCTTCGCGGTCATTGGTCACGACGCTCTGCAGGCCCGCATCGCTCATGTCGAGCAGCATCGACACGATCGGCAGGCCGGAATTTGCCAGCGAGCGCCCGTCGACCTCGGGAAGCTTCGACGACAGAATGATGGCGCCGCGGACGCTGCCGCCGAAGGCGAGATCGAGAATGTGCCGCTCGGAAATCTCATCACGATCGAGGTTGGCGATCATCAGATTGTAGCCACCTTGGATCAGCGATTTGTTGATGCTCTGCAGGACCTGCGGAATGATCTGTGAGACGCCGTAATAAAGCGATCCGGGCAGAATGATCATGATGATGTTGGATTTGCCGACCCTGAGGCCGCGCGCCATCGCATTCGGCGTATAGCCGAGTTGCTTGGCCGCGGCGTTGATCTTGGCGCGAGTCTTTTCGTTGACCCGCCCCGGGTTGGCGAGCGCACGGCTGACCGTCGATATCGCAACGCCGGCGAGCCGCGCGACATCGGCCATCAATGCGCCCGATTGATCCTCGCTGACCACATCCTTGTTTTTATTCACGTTTATTTCTTTCTCTCGGATGCTTCGATTTGCAACTTTAAGACAGGCTATGGTCGATAGCAAACGTTTGCCAAAAATCGCTTGCCAAAAAGATCAGCTTGGCTATCATCTTCAAATGGCAAACGATTGCCATTTCTTAATGCGTTGAAAACCCATGACTTATTGGATGCGGGACTGCTGTTCCGCACGCCGATGGGTCGTGCCTCGAGAAATGGACAAATTATGGCGACTGGCGACAGGCTGCACTACGGCGTCGATCTCGTGACGTTCTTTCATCCCGGCTTCTGGGGCGTCGATAGCGATGATGCGATCGTCGCCTATGCGCGCGCCGAACCGCGCCCCTTCTGGAACAAGATCTTCGACAGCGTCCAGGCCTCCGGCGTCACCGGGGTCGAACTCACTTTTTCTCCCTTCAACTGGCAGGATGCGATCAAGACCTATGGTTCGGTCGACGCTTTCGCGGCCGAGCTGGAAAAACGCGGCTTGACGCTCTGCAGCGGCTTCTTCGCGGAATTGGAGGCGGCGGGTGATTTTGCCGACCCCGCGGCTCAGCGCGCGCTGATCGACAAGGCGGAACGCTATGCCGACTTCCTGAAAGCCTGCGGCAGCGACATCATGGTGATCGGCGCGCCCTTACGCCAGACGCTCGGTGCCCAACCGGTACAGTTTCATGATTTCGACCGCGCCAAGGTGATTGCCGATTTTCTGAACCGGCTCGGAGCGATCCTCTACGCCAGGGGCGTGCGGCTGGCGCTGCATACGGAGGCACATTCGATCTTTGCTGCCGCGCGTGATGTCGACCTGATGATGCTTCTGACCGACCCGGCCTATGTGCATATGTGCCCGGACACGGCCCATATCATCGTTGCCGGCTCCGATCCCGTTCAACTCGTCGATCGCCATCACGAGCGGATGATCATCGCCCATTGGAAGGATGCGATCGGCCCCATGCCCGCCGACACGCCGATCGACAAGCATATCCACGATCGCCACCGTCCCTATTTCTGCGGCTTCGGCCTCGGTCGGGTCGACTGGCCGGCCTGGATCCGGCTGCTGCGCGATCGGGCCTATGAAGGCTGGGCGATCCTCGAACTCGATGCCGCGCCGGATCCGGTCCGCGACATCGCCAATGGGCTGACGCTCGTCCGGCAGGCGCTCCTGCCGATCTATCGCTGACAAGACAATCCTGAAGACAACGAACGCCCCGCAAAGAGGGCATTTTCAAGAGGTGGAACAATGAAGACAATGATGAAGCTTTTTCTTGCCGGCGTGGCATTCGCCGGTCTCTTCGCTTCGGCGCATGCTGAGGACAAGCCAACAATCGAGATCATGTCGTCCTGGACGTCGGGCGGCGAAGCGGCAGCCCTCAACGTCATCAAGACCGAATTCGAAAAGCACGGCGGCGTCTGGAAGGATTCCTCGATCGCCGGCTTCGGCGCCGCCGATGCCGCCTTCCAGAACCGTATCGTCGCCGGTGACGCGCCGGGAGCCAAACAGGGCGTCATCGGTCTTGCGGCGGCGGATTTCGTTAGCCAGGGACTGTTCAATCCGATCGACGACGTCGCCGCTGCCGGCAAATGGGCCGACGTCCTGCCGAAATCGATCCATGATCTCATCTCTTATGACGGCAAGGTCTATCTCTCGCCGACCGGCGCCCATGGCGAAAGCTGGGTCTTTTATTCCAAGGAAGCCTTCACCAAGGCTGGCATCGCCGAGGAGCCCAAGAGCTGGGACGAATTCTTCGCCGACTTCGACAAGCTGAAGGCTGCCGGCATCGTTCCCGTTGCCTGGGGCGGGCAGCCCTGGCAGCAGACCAAGGTCTTCAACATGATCCTGCTCTCGCAGGTCGGGATCGACGGCTTCCTGAAGATCTATGTCGATAAGGACAAGAGCCAGGCCTCCATTGACGGCGTCAAGAAGACCCTCGAAATTCTCGGCAAGCTGCGCGGCTATGTCGATGCCGGGGCTGCCGGCCGCAACTGGAACGACGCAACAGCCATGCTGATCACCGCCAAGGCCGGCGTCCAGTTCATGGGCGACTGGGCAAAGGGCGAATTCACCGTTGCCGGCAAGGAACCGGGCAAAGATTACGGCTGCATGATCGTGCCGGAGTCCAAGGGCATGGTGTATATCGCCGATTCCCTCTGGTTCCCGAAGACCGGCAATGCCGCGACCGACAAGGCGCAGAAACTTCTCGCCGAAGTCGTCAT
Source organism: Rhizobium redzepovicii (assembly GCF_019793435.1). Classification (GTDB taxonomy): domain Bacteria; phylum Pseudomonadota; class Alphaproteobacteria; order Rhizobiales; family Rhizobiaceae; genus Rhizobium; species Rhizobium redzepovicii. The sequence goes on from NZ_JAILYH010000009.1 coordinate 238,000, forward strand.
GGATCCCGCCGTCCAGGTCCAGTTCGCTTTGAAGAAGGGCTCGGTTCCAATGCGCACCGATGTCGACAAGTCGAAGCTTGATGTCTGCGCCCAGAAGGGTGTCGAGCTCATGGCTTCCGGCGCGATCGTCCCGGATCAGGCAATCCTGCTGACACCTCAGCAGGTCGGCGCGCTCGACGATTTCGTCGACGAATACTGGAGCGGTGGCTCGAACGATGCGGCCTCTGCGGCTCAGAATTTCTTCGCCGTCTTCGAGTAGAATAGTGCCTGCGGCGTCGGCCTGATCCCGGCGCCGCGGCAGCCGCCGCCGCTGCCTCGCGCGGTGGCGTGTGCCCCGCTTTCCGTCAACGAGCTGGCCGATGCCCATCAAACGCAAGCCCAATCTTTCCGCCACCATCGCCCTGTTGCCGACTTGGTGCGCCGCGGTCGCGGTCTTCATTGGCACCATGGTCTGGTCGATCCGCCTGTCCTTCACCAACTCGACGCTTTTTCCGTCCTCGACCTACGTCGGATTTGCCCAGTATTCGAAGCTGTTCTCTTCCGCCAAGTGGCTCGCATCGCTGCAAAACGTGTTGATCTTCGGCGTGCTCTACGTCGCAGGCTGCCTGTTGCTCGGCTTTCTGCTGGCCGCGGCGCTGGATCGAAAGATCCGCTTTGAGAGCGCCTTCAGAACCATATTTCTTTATCCCTATGCCATGTCCTTCGTGGTGACCGGGTTGATCTGGCAATGGATGCTCAATCCGACGCTCGGCATCCAGGCGAGCGTGCGGTCGCTCGGCTGGGAAAGCTTCGTCTTCGACTGGGTGGTCAACCGCGACATGGCGATCTATGCGCTCGTGCTTGCCGGCGTATGGCAGGGTGCGGGGCTGGTGATGGTCATCGCGCTTGCCGGCATGCGCGGCATCGAGGCCGAGCAATGGAAGGCGGCGCGCATCGACGGCATTCCCGTCTGGCGCATCTACATCTCGATCATCCTGCCGCAGCTCGGGCCGGCGCTGGCCGCGGCCGGCATGCTGCTCGCCATGGGCGTGATCAAGACCTACGACATCGTCGTCGCCATGACGAATGGCGGTCCCGGCAATGCGACTGAGGTGCCGGCAAAATTCATTATGGACAATCTGTTCGGGCGCCAGAATCTCGGCCTCGCCACAGCCGGCGCAACAGTACTTGTCCTCGGCGTCATCATCGCCGTCGCTCCCTTCCGCTACGCGATGCATATTCGCGCCAGAGCAAAGGGAGCCGCGTGATGACCGGTCCTCATCCGAACGGCCCGAAACCGGCGCGCCTGACGGCCGGGCGGATCGGCCTCTATGCCTTCCTGGTCGTTGCCGCGCTTTTCTTCCTGCTGCCGCTCTATACCATGGTCGTCACCTCGCTGAAATCGATGGACGAAATCCGGCTCGGTCAGATCTTTGCCCTGCCGGCGACGCTCGATTTCTCCGCCTGGGTGACCGCCTGGTCGGGCGCCTGCATGGGAACCGTCTGTGTCGGCATTCGTAGCGGCTTCTGGAATTCGGTGGCGATCACCCTACCCGCGGTGGCGCTCTCGGTCTTCATCGGCGCCGTCAACGGCTATGCGCTGTCGCTCTGGCGGCCGCGCGGGGCAAACCTGCTCTTCGGTCTGCTGATGGCCGGCGGTCTCATCCCCTATCAGATCTTCCTCTACCCGATGGTCCGGGTGATGGCGAATATCGATCTCTACAATTCGCTCGCCGGCATCATTCTCGTGCATGTCATCTTCGGCCTGCCGCTGGTGACGCTGCTCTTCCGCAATTATTTCGTCAGCATGCCGGAAGAGCTCTGCAAGGCGGCACGCGTCGACGGCGCCGGCTTCTGGCGGATCTTTTTCGAGATCATGCTGCCGATCGCCGTGCCGATGGTGGTTGTTGTCTCCATGCTGCAGTTCACCGGCATCTGGAACGACTTCCTGCTCGGTCTGGTTTTTGCCGGGCGCGACAACCTGCCGATGACGGTGCAGCTCAACAATATCGTCAACACCACGATGGGCGAGCGGACCTACAACGTGAACATGGCGGCGACGATCCTCACCGCCATCGTTCCGCTCGCCATCTATTTCCTATCCGGCCGCTGGTTCGTGCGCGGCATCGCCGCCGGCGCAGTCAAGGGGTAACGTTTCCATGCAATCTGCCGTTTCCGTCAAGGACCTGAAGATCGCCTATGGCGACCATACGGTGATCGAGAAGCTGTCGATCGATATCGCCCCGCAGGAATTCCTGGTGCTGCTCGGCCCTTCCGGCTGTGGCAAGTCAACGCTTCTGAGCGCAATTGCCGGCCTCCAGGATATTACATCAGGCGAGGTGTGGATCTCAGGCAAGAACGTCAGCTGGGAAGAACCGAAGGACCGCGGCATCGGCATGGTCTTTCAGTCCTATGCGCTTTACCCGCGCATGTCGGTCCGCAAGAACCTTTCCTTCGGCCTTCGTGTCGCCGGTCTGCCGAAAGCCGAGATCGAAGCCCGTGTCGCCCGAACGGCTGCCCTCCTCCATCTCGAAGCGCTGCTCGACAGGCGCCCAGCGGAGCTTTCCGGCGGCCAGCGCCAGCGTGTCGCCATCGGCCGGGCGCTGGTGCGGGAAGTCGATGTCTTCCTCTTCGACGAACCGCTGTCGAACCTCGACGCCAAGCTGCGCAACGAATTGCGCGTCGAGATCAAGAAGCTGCATCAGCGCCTCGGCAACACCATGATCTACGTGACCCATGACCAGGTGGAGGCGCTGACGCTTGCCGACCGCATCGCCATCATGCGCGACGGTCTGATCCAACAGCTCGCTTCGCCGGCCGAGATCTATCGCCGTCCGGCCAATCTCTTCGTCGCCGGCTTCATCGGCGCGCCGGCGATGAATTTCGTCGAAGGCCGGATCGAGCGCAGCGGCGCCTCGCCGCTCTTCCGGAGTAAAGGGCTCGCCGTCGAGCTCTCCGGCTATGCCTTTAGCGCGGGGGCGGCGGAAGGACCGGCAACACTCGGCTTTCGCCCCGAACACCTCGTGCTCGACGGGGCGACAAGCCGCCTGCCCACCATTCCCGGCCGCGTTTCCGTCGTCGAGCCGATGGGGTCGGATGCGGTCGTCTGGTTCGACTGGGCCGATCAAAGCCTCTCGCTGAGACTCATGGGCGACGTGGATCTGCAGCCGGGCGACGCCGTGGCTCCCGGGCTCGATATCGCCAAGGCGTCGCTCTTCGGCGCCGATGGATCGCGGCTCTGATGCGCCGCGCCTTTGTTTTCTCGCAATTGCCGGCGCGCTGCGCGCCGATTTGAGCAATTGCTCCAGGACAGGATTTGGAAAGACATGTCTGAGATCGTCTATGATGCGCTGGTGATCGGCTCCGGCGCGGCGGGTTCTTTCGCGGTCAAAGAACTGACGGCGCAAGGACTATCCGTGCTCCTTCTGGAGGCAGGTCCTGCCGTCGGGCCTCAAGATTTCGACCCTGCACGCAAGAAGGCGCCCGCCAGCAGCATCAATATCTGGGAGCGCGCCCGCGCCACGATCAAGGGCCAACCGATCCAGGCGCGGGCGGCTTTTTTTACCGAGCGCTTCAGCCATTTCTTCGTCAACGACCACAAGAATCCCTATACGACGCCGAAGGGCGAGCCTTTCCTGTGGATCCGCGGCCGCCAGGGCGGCGGGCGTCTTCACAGTTTCGGCCGCGTGCTGCTGCGCTGGACCGACGACGATTTCAAGATCCGGTCGCGCTCTGGAAAGGGCGTGGACTGGCCGGTCTCCTATGACGAGCTCACGCCTTTTTACGACGAGGTGGAAACCTATCTCGGGCTTTACGGCAACAAGGATGATGTGCCGAGCCTGCCGGATGGCATCTATGCCAAACCGGCAGGCCTGACCCCCGCCGAGCAGATCTTCAAGCAGGCAGTCGAAAGCCGCTGGCCAGAGAGGCACGTCGTCTCCTGGCGCTACATCGCGCCGGACGCCGAACGCATGCCGCGGCCGCTCAGGGACGCCAAGGCCACCGGCCGGCTGGCGGTCCGCTACGACGCCGTCGTTCGCCGCATCACCACCGACGAGAAAACCGGCCGCGCTACCGGCGCGGAATTCATCGATCGCAACACGGGTCATGTTTCGACTGCCCGTGCCGCAACGGTGGTTCTTTCCGCATCGCCGATCGAGAGCGTGCGGCTGCTGCTCAATTCGGTTTCGGCAAGACATCCTGACGGGCTCGGAAACAGCTCAGGCGTCCTCGGCCGCTATTTCATGGACCAGCTTCCCTGCCTCGCCTTCGGCTCCTTTTCGAAGGCGAAGGGCTGGGCGCAGGATGAATCCGCTCCGGCCGACCCGTTCTACAATCCATCGGGCGGGATCTTCATCCCCCGCTTCGGCGAGGGTGATGCCGCCCGCGGCGATTTCGACTACCAGGGCAGCGTCGGCCGGGCGCCGGTTTCGGGAGATGCCGATGCGCGACTCGCCTTCTTCGGCTTCGGCCGAATGCTGCCCTATGCCGACAATCGCATCACCCTCGATGGCGGGCGCAAGGACGCCTGGAACATTCCCGTGCCGCATATCCGCTGCGTCATGCAGTCGGAGGAGCAGGCGCTGCTTCGCATGCAGGAGGAGACGCTGATCGCCATGGTGGGCGAGGTCGGCGGAGAACTCGAATTCATCGGCTCGCCCACCGGCCTCAAGGAGATGGGCAAGGGCGCTTTCCCCGACGCCGATGCTTTCAGCCGCTTCATGTTTCGCACATGGTTTCGCAAGACCATGTGCATGGGTGCGGCAATCCACGAAACCGGCGGTGCCCGCATGGGCGAAAGCCCGGACGTGTCGGTGCTCAACCCTTTCAACCAGGTCTGGGATGCCCCGAACCTCATCGTCACCGACGCCAGCGCCTTTCCCGGCAGCGGCATCGCCGGCACGACGCTCACCGTCATGGCCCTGACGATCCGCGCCTGCCGAAACCTGGTCGACCGGTACCGGGCGGAACAGCTTTAAGGCGTGCTTGGAACGAGAGGCGGGGGTAACCGTTTCAGCTCGATCAGTGGTCGTCATATAACCTTCGCACTGACATGCTCCTGTCAACAAAAGCAGGAAGGGAAAAACCATGTCGCAATCACATCAGGACCAGCTCAGCCGGATAAAGGCCGAAATCGCCGACAGCTTCGATGAGGAGCTGGAAATGCAGATGGAGGAGGACCGGCTGGACGATCTGGTCGCCGAGGGAATGTCGGAACCGGCCGAGCAGACGCTCGAGCGAAAGATCTATTTCCGCGAACTCTTCCGGCTGCAGCACGAACTGGTGCGGCTGCAGGATTGGGTGCAGCACAAGAAGCTGAAGGTCGTCGTGCTTTTCGAGGGCCGGGATTCGGCCGGCAAGGGCGGCGCGATCAAGCGCGTCACCCAGAGGCTCAATCCGCGCGTCTGCCGCACCGTCGCGCTGCCCGCCCCGACCGAGCGGGAGCGCCATCAATGGTATTTCCAGCGTTACGTCCCGCATCTCCCAACCGCTGGCGAGATCGTGCTCTTCGACCGCAGCTGGTACAATCGCGCCGGCGTCGAGCGCGTCATGGGGTTCTGCACCCCGGAAGAACTCGAGGAGTTCTTCCGCTCGGTGCCTGAATTCGAACGGATGCTGGTCCGCTCCGGCATCGTGCTGATCAAATACTGGTTTTCGATCACCGATGAGGAGCAGGAATTCCGCTTCAAGATGCGCATCCACGATCCGCTGAAGCAGTGGAAACTTTCACCGATGGATATGGAAAGCCGTGTCCACTGGGAGGAATATACCAAGGCCAAGGAAGAAATGCTGGCGCGCACCCACAGCAAGGATGCACCCTGGTGGGTGGTGCAGGCGGTGGACAAAAAACGGGCGCGATTGAACTGCATCGCCCATCTGCTCGAGCAGATCCCTTACGAGGATGTTCCGAAACCGGATATCGAGCTGCCGGATCGTATCCGCCACGCCGACTATAACAGGGCGCCGGTTCCGCCTGAAATGCACGTGCCGGAGCGATATTGAGGCATAACTCTACCGGCCTTCACGGTCGCAGATGACGAGCGGACTCCAGCTTCGCCGAAGTTTCGGCTATCGCTATCCCACGTGTGAGCATGGTGCAGCGATAGTGCGCGGCCTTAGAAGATCAGGCGGCGATGTTTCCGATTTGGTTGAGTTCGTCGATAGTCTCATCCGGCAGAACGAGCGCGGCAGCGGCGAGGTTTTCCCTCAGATGGCCAACGGACGAGGTGCCGGGGATCAGCAGGATGTGCGGCGCGCGGCGTAGCAGCCAGGCGAGTGCCACCTGCATGGGCGTGGCATCAAGGCGTGCGGCGACATCGGACAGGGTGGACGACTGCAGCGGGGTGAAGCCGCCGAGCGGGAAGAAGGGCACATAAGCGGTGCCATCGCGGGCGAGTTCGTCGATCAGGCGATCGTCGGCCCGGTGCGCAAGATTGTACTGGTTCTGCACGCAGACAATCTCGGTGATCCCGCGCCCTTCGGCGATCTGCTTCGATGTGGCGTTGCTTAAGCCCACGTGACGGACCAAGCCCTGCCGCTGGAGATCGGCAAGCACCGTCAGGGGTGCTTCTATCGAGCCTTCCGCGGGGCCATGAACGTCGAACATGATTCTGAGGTTGACGACGTCAAGCACCTCAAGCCCTAAATTACGAAGATTGTCGTGGACCGCCGCCGTCAGTTCTTCCGGTGAAAAGGCAGGGTTCCATGATCCATCCGTGCCGCGTCGTGCGCCGAGCTTGGTGACGATGACAAGGTCGTCACGATAAGGATGGAGCGCTTCACGGATGATCTGGTTGGTGACGTGCGGACCATAAAAATCGCTGGTGTCGATGTGGTCTACGCCGCTCTCAACCGCCTCGCGCAACACGGCCAAGGCCGCGCCATGATCCCTGGGCGGGCCAAAGACGCCTGGCCCGGCAAGCTGCATGGCTCCGTAGCCGAGGCGCTTCACGTTGCGGTCGCCGAGTTTGAAGGTTCCGGATTGATCGATGATGGACATGACCTCACTCCTTTCAAGAGATGACGCCAAGATAGGCGTTGTCGGCGTGCTTGATAATTCGCTACAATCCGCACAGGCTGTGCGGAGTGGCGAACAGTGAAAGTCGATTTGGGCGATCTCAATGCCTTCGTTGCGGTGGCGCGGGCCGGTGGTTTTCGCGAGGGCGCGCGTGTAAGCGGCGGCAGTGCTTCCTTCCTCAGCGAGGCGGTGCGTCGGCTGGAGGCCGAGCTCGGCGTCAGGCTCTTCAACCGCACGACACGCAGCGTCGTTCCGACCGAAGCGGGTAGAGGCTTGCTGGAGCGGCTCGGCCCTGCGCTGACCGAGGTGGAGTCTGCGCTCGACGTGGTCAACGGATTTCGCGACCGGCCGGCCGGCTCGCTGCGGCTCAATGTACCGGTCAGCGCGGCGCGGCTGGTGCTGCCCGCCATCGTTCCGCCGTTCCTCGAAGCCTATCCCGACATTCGCCTTGAGGTGATCACCGAGGAGAGTTTCGTCGATGTGCTCGCTGCCGGGTGCGATGCCGGCATCCGCTACGACGAACGGCTGGAGCAGGATATGATCGCCGTGCCGATCGGGCCGCGTGTCCAGCGCTTCGCCACCGCAGCTTCGCCTGTCTATCTCGATCGCCATGGCCGGCCGCAGCATCCGAGCGAACTGCTCGGCCATGCCTGCCTGCTGGGCCGTTTTGCCAGCGGCGCGCTGACGACGCCATGGGAGTTCGAGCGAGACGGTGAGGTGGTGCGGGTCGAACCGTCAGGACCGTTGATCGTCAGGGTCGGCGGGGCGACCGATCTGACCGTCGACGCAGCGATCTCGGGCACCGGAATCATTTGCGTATTCGAGGACTGGCTGCGCCCCCACCTCGACACCGGCGCCCTCGAGCCCATCCTGGAACCCTGGTGGCAGCGCTTTTCCGGGCCGTTTCTCTATTACCCCGGACGGCGACTGGTGCCGGCGCCGCTCAGGGCATTTATCGATTTCGTCAAGGCCTCGAACAGGCAGGCTTGAACAGCGCTGGATCCGTCAAAGCTGGACCTCGGCATTGTCGCCCATATCGGGCTTGCTGTTCGAGACCGCTGCGGCGGCCATCTTGATATAGCTGATGATCGTGCCTGGACTGTCCCAGTATTCGGCCGAAGACGGGGTCATCTTGAGGATGCGGATGGAAGGATCGTCGGGATTGTCCCACCACGCCTTGGCCGGCGTCGCCCATAATTCCCTGATCTTTTCGCGGTCGTTCTGCACCTCGGCCGTGCCCGACAGAGAAACGTATTTCTGCCCCTTGGTATCGGCAAAGGCGAGGCACACATTTGGCCAGCGGGCGATCTCATCGTCCTTGTGGCTGGCCACATCGGTCAGAAAATAGACCGCGTTCTCGAGCTGCGCGCTATAGGCGGACATCGGGCGGGCACGCAGATCGTCACCGTTGCGGGTCGTCAGCATGCAAAACCCTATTCTGTCGATCAGTTCCCATACCCGCGTCGCATTGTTATGCTCGGCCATCGTCATCTCCATTTGGCAAGAGGAGACGAAGTAACCATTTGCCGTGGCCAATGTTCCGCAAACTCGACCACTGCCACCGTCCCTGCGCTTGTTTCTCAATGCACGCTTGGGGTTTCCATGACCATTGCGAAGTCTTCAGCGACCAGTTCGCTGACGGCGATGAGAATTTCCTCGCGGGAAAAGCCTGAGATCAACGCGCGTTGGATGAGATCCTGCAGATCCGGCTCCACGACATCGCGGCAATCCTCGAGGCGTTCTTCTGAAACGGTGAGGCTATTCAATTCGTCCATTGTCTGTCCTTTCCAGGGAATGCAACCGTCGAAGCTCGGCAAGCCGGTCGTACGCTCTTTGACTGGAATTGCTCTAACGGGCGGCCGTCCGCTTCGGCTTGGCGATCAGGCCTTCGCGCTGCAGCTGCTTGCGTGCCGCCTTACGCTGCCGGCTGATCGCCTGCGCCTTTTCCCTGACGCGCCGTTCGGAAGGTTTCTCATAGGCGCGCCGTTCCTTCATTTCGCGGAACAGGCCTTCGCGCTGCATTTTCTTTTTCAAGACCCTGAGGGCCTGATCGACATTGTTGTCTCTGACAACTACCTGCATTTCGAATTCTCCGATGTAAGGGACGCTTAACCGAGCTGCTCGGCGATGAGCGCCTGCAATTCACGGCGGGTGAGAAGGCATGGAAATGGCTTCCAAGTCTTGGCAGCGCGGCGAACGGTCTCGTCACCCTCACGCGAGTTCACCGCCGCAATCGCGGTGGCTGTATTGGTATTGATCAAAAAGAAATCCTTTACCGGCCATTGCCGGCTTCATCGATTGTTTTGGATTTGACCACCGCGCTGCCTCAAGGGCGTGCGCCGATTCAGCCGATGTACAAGCGTCCCGTTCCTAAGCCTGCGACGGCTTCGAGTTCCACTTTGGCCCTAAAATAGTTGGCGTGGCGTGCAATTGCAACAGCTGAGCCGGATCGTTCGGTTTCAGGGCCCGGAATCACCCTTAGATATATTCATTGCGGATGTTCAAGTTTGCCGGGTATAGATTCGCTCGAATTTTCTTCAATTTGGCGTGAAAACGAAATTATTCGCCCAGAAATTAAGCAACGCCTGTATCGGTGATGACATTAACCTTTCATTAAATAACCTATTGACTTGCAGTATTAATAGGTTGTTAAAGGGGCCGCTTGCTGAGGTCAAAACTGACCCGCCATAATAATTTAAGGAGAGAGCGATGGCTTCGCCGATACACGCAACCGATGATAGTGCAACATTTCTAGAAACTGACGTAATTTCCGGTAATCTGCTTTCCAACGATTCATCCGATAACGGCCACCTGTTCCTGCGCGCCTTCGACGGCGAGACCGTTGGCGCCAAGAGCGGCAACAGCCAGATCACCGAGATCCATGGCGACTACGGCACGTTCTTCGTCAAGCCGGACGGTAGCTACACCTATGTCCTGAGCGATGCTGCCAAGATCGGCTTCGCCAACGGCGAATCGTACCAGGAAAAGGTTTCCTACAAGATCTCCGACGGCAGCGGTCATACCGACGTCGGCCTGTTCACTTTGAACATTCAGGGCGTAACCCAGGTCAAGCCGATCGCGGTTGATGATGTCTACAACTTCACCGAAGGCCATGCCATTGGTGGCAACGTTCTGGATAACGACATTGCCGGCGACAACGGCAAGATGTTCCTCCGCCAGTTCCTGACCACCAAGGTAGACGGCACTGCCGACGCTGTAACCGACGTTGCCGGGACCTACGGCACGTTCCATGTCAAGTCGGACGGCACGTTCACCTACGACCTGAACACAGATCTGAATGACGGTCAAACCTACACGGAAGTTCTCCGTTACTACAAGATCTCCGACGGCGAAGGCCACACGGACACTGCCAAGGTGACGCTCAACATCACCGGCACCGACGCTCATATCGCCTGATCAGTTGCGATAGTCTGTGAGACGTGACGCCCGCCGTGCAATCGGCGGGCGTTTTCGTATATTTGTGTGTCTTGACGGCACCTGACTTATTCCGCCGAAAATAATTCTTTTTAGCTAGTTCTTATATAAGCTAGGGAAGCGTAGTCTCGAAGTTCGGAGGACACGCCCTTGACCGAACACATCGAACCCAAGCAAATTGAGACCGATGATCTGACGAAAGTCTGGTCGGTAACCGAGTACTGCGCTCGCCATCGGATAGATGCCGAGGAACAGGCGCTGTTGCTCAAACTTTTCGGGCCATTCGCGACAGCCTGCGAACTGCTTCACAATGCCAAGCGCGCACCACGATTCAGATGAGCCTTGTATATTTCCTTTGATCTTCTGGCACATACCAACTCGTCGGCGAACGAGGCTGCCAGACGTCGCGTGACTGGGTGACACCCGGCCACCCTGACTGTTAAAAAAGCGCGGCGCCATTCCACGCGAATGGGCAGCGCCTGCCGCGAGAAGCGTGAATGACAAGCCGTCTTCGGGCGGCCGTGAGCCCTTCCGTATCTTCACGTCCCCGAAGATTCCTGAATTGCTCCTCACCCTCTGCACAAAATCTGCAATCCGGCGCGGCATGTTTCCGCCATGAGCACGAACGACATCCAGCCCGGCGACCCATCCCCAGCTTTGCCGGAACGCCTGCGCAATGACGGGTGGTGGCTTGCACAGGAGCCTCAAGACTCGCCTGCCGCGGCGAGGTTGGGAAGCAGGCTCATCGTGATCGAAACGCAGCATCCGCAAGAGGAACAGCAATGGATACAGCCAATACTTTGACAGAACCGATGCCAATCAGACGCGGCAGCGGCCGAACTGTCGCGCTGCTTGCGCTGGTGGGATTTGCGGATTTTCTGATTTTTGGCCACCAACTCGGGATAAACCTTTTCCTTTTCGCGCTCGCCGTCTTCGCGGGCATTCTGCTTTCGGCCAGGAGGAGACCTCGGCTTTCGATGGCGGCGTTCCTGCTCAGCTTTTCGATTCTGGCGTCGGCGCCCCTAGTGGAATCGCCTTCGCTGACTGGTGTTGCCCTTTGCCTCGGCGCGCTAATGTCGGTTGCGCTCATCAGCGCCAGGCTCCTCCCCCGCCGCCTGCCCGCCCTGCCCCTCGTATTCTTCCGTTTCGCCCTCGTCATTCCCCTGCGGCTTGCCGAAGATATCAGGAAGTCTCTTGCGACACCGGGAAAACGTTTCTCCTTCACCATGGTCCGACAGGGCGTCGGCCTCTGGCTCATGCCGCTCATCCTCGCGGCGGTCTTCGTATCCCTCTTTGCAACTGCGAACCCGCTTATTGAAATCGCGCTGCGCAGTATTGATTTTGCCGTTCTGCTGCAGTTTCTCGATCTTTGGCGGATCGGCTTCTGGATGATAACAGCCGTTGTCGTCTGGGCGATGTTGCGGCCGCGCCTGAAGCGTCGCGCCAAGAGGCCGCCGGCCGGCCGGCCGTTCATGATCGTGCCCACCAGGAGTGCGCCGTTCGGTCATGCTTCGCTGCTGCGGTCGCTCATCCTGTTCAACGCGATCTTTGCCGTGCAGACGCTTCTCGATCTCGTCTATCTCTGGGGCGGCGCAGATCTGCCCGAGCACATGAGCCATGCCGAATATGCCCATCGCGGCGCCTATCCGCTGATTGCCACAGCACTTCTTGCCGCAGCTTTCGTCCTCGTCGCCATGCGGCGCGGCGGGCCCGGTGATCATAGCGCGCTGATCCGCGGCCTCGTTCATGCCTGGATCGGCCAAAATGTCCTGCTCTGCCTCTCCTCGATGCTGCGGCTTGGACTTTATGTCGAGGTCTATTCGCTGACAGAACTGCGTGTCGCCGCCGGTCTCTGGATGGGTATCGTCGCCATCGGCCTTGTCTTAATCCTGCTGCGCATTCTGCTCAACCGATCCAATGAGTGGCTGGTCGCTGCGAATCTTGCCTCCCTGCTTTTGGTTCTCTACATCAGTTCCTTCGTCGATTTTTCGGCTTTCATCGCCCGTTTCAATGTCGCCCACAGCCAGGAGATCAGCCAGGAAGGTCCGCCGCTCGACCTCTCTTATCTCTCCTCGCTCGGTCCCTCCGTCATTCCGGCGCTCGATCTCTATCTCCAGAAGCTGCCGCGCCATCTGATCGACCAAAGAAGCAAAGCGGTGACAGCTCGCTTTTACCTCGTCAGGGATTTTGAGATGCAGCCGCGCGACTGGCGGAGCTGGACCTTTCGGTCTGCACGGCTGGAGACCTATCTTCTATCTCCTGCAGCCATTGCAAGAGAGAACGAGAACGATGACAACAAGCAGGACAAACCAACACAGGACCGCTGATGGCGCCCCGCATTCTTGTCGTCGATGACGAACCTCACATCCGCGATGTGATCTGTTTCGCTCTTGAGCGTGCCGGTCTGATATCGACGGCCGTTCGCAACGGCACCGAGGCGATCGCGGCTTTCCGCCGCGGCAGCATCGATCTGATCATTCTCGATATCGGCATGCCGGATATGGATGGTCTTGAGGTCTGCCGCCAGATCCGTAAGACATCGGGATTGCCGATCCTGTTTCTTTCCGCGCGCGACGAGGAGATCGACAGGGTGCTGGGTTTGGAAATCGGCGGGGATGATTATGTCACCAAGCCGTTCAGCCCGCGCGAACTCGTTGCCAGGGTCAAGGCGATCTTGAAGCGCAGCGGCAGCGAAGCGGAGCCTGAGAGGCGCCGCGCCATCTTTGTCGCCGGCGAGCTCAGCCTGGATCGCCTAGGCAGGACGGTCATGTTCGGGCACAGCGCCATTTCGATGACGGTGCTCGAATTCGCCATCCTGGACGCATTGTTGTCACGCCCCGACATGGTCTTCAGCCGCGAACGACTGATGGAGGCAGCCTATGGCGCCGGAACCTATGTCGCCGACCGCACGATCGACAGCCATATCCGCAACATCAGGGCCAAGTTCCTGGCGGCCGGCGGCCAGGGGATCATCGCGACGGTTCACGGCATCGGCTTCAAACTCGGCAGTAAAAGCGGGAGGAAGGCCTGATGCCGGCACCGAAAGTCAGGACGAAATGGCGCCCGACGCTGGCGCTGATCGTCTATGTCGTACTTCTCGCCGTCATGGCGCTGCCGATCCTGATCGTCATCTGGTTTCGCGCGGTCGAGGCGAGTTCGAACCGGATGGCGCCGGCGGAAATCGTCGCTCTCGCGGTTGTGGCCATGCTGACGCTCGCTATTGCCTATGTGCTGACGCGCACCATCACCGGCCCGATCGACGCCTTGATCGCCCGCACGGAAGAGATTGCCCGCGGCGGCAAGGGAGCAATCCGGCCGCTCGAAAGCTACGGAACGCGCGAGATCGCAGTGCTGTCGCAAAGCTTCCTCGATCTCGCCGGAAAACTGGTCGATCGCACCGAATATGTCGGCTCATTCGCCGCACATGTCTCCCACGAACTGAAATCGCCGCTGACGGCCATTCGCGGTGCAGCGGAACTTTTGCGCGACGACGATGCCGAAAGGCCGATGACGAAAGCGCAGCGTTTACACTTTCTCGATAATATCGTCGCCGATGCAGCCCGGCTCGATGCGCTGTTGCAGCGGCTGAGAGAACTTGCGCAAGCGGAAACCCCGGTAGCCGAGGGCAAAAGCAACATCTCGGATATCCTGCCCGCACTGCGCGGGCAATTCCCCGCCCTTTATATTTCCGGGAAAGGCGATACGGAGACATCAGTTGCTCTTCCACGGGAAGCGGCCGATATCGTCTTTGCCAATCTCGCCGAGAATGCCCTTCAGCAAGGCGCCACGCTGTTGGAACTGAGCGTGTCGGCGGATGCCCGGACAACCGTTATCCTAGTCCGTGATGACGGCGGCGGTGTTTCCGAGTCAAATCGCCAACGTATCTTTCAGCCGTTCTTTTCAACCCGCCGCGAACAAGGCGGCACCGGCATGGGTCTCGGCATCGTTCGCGCCATGCTGAGCGCCCATGGCGGTACGATCCGCCTGCTGCAGACGGCCGGCGCAGGCGCCGAGTTCGAAATCACCATACCCGTGTAATTCTCTTATGATTGGGAAGGGGTTCACTTCTGCCTGAAGATTGTTCCCACGTTGACCTTCTGGACCTGATGCCGCTCGGAAGCAAGCGGATCAGTTGTGCGGTTTTATTGCCGTCAACGCCGCCTGCGCGATGATATCTGCAATGCGTTCGGACAGCGCCGGGTCGGACACGGCGCGCGCAAGGGTGACACCGCCGCTCAGCGTGGCGAGAAGCAGGATCGCCTGATCTTCCCGGCTTGTTTCGGATCCGCCCTCCATCTTGTGCTCCGGCAGGCCGGCGGCAACTTCTTCGACGAGGCGTTTGATCTCCGCCGTATAGGCGCTTCGCGTTTCATCATCCGCGCGCATCACGTCGGGCGAAAGGCTCGGCAGAGCACAGCTCTCGCCCAAATCGCATGTTCTTTTATAACCGAGATAGTAGCTGACGAATGTCGGCAGCCAGTCTTTCGGCTGATTGGTCTTCAGCGCGGCGATTCCCTGCCGCAGATCTTGGAGCCCCTCCAGCACGGCCGTGCGAAAGGCTTCGGCCTTCGATTTGAAATGTCCGTAGAAGGCGCCGTTCGTCACGCCGGCGGCCTTCGTCAGCGCGTCGATTCCGGCGCCGCCATAACCGTCCTTGCGGAAGACCTGACCCGCGGCTGTGATGACGCGGGCCCGGGTTTCCAGTTTGTGTTCGGCGCTGTAACGCATGAAAACCTCATTTAGAGAGCAACCTCTCTTTATTGCTTGCTAAGAGAGTGACCGGTGTGTATGCATAAAGAGTGATCGGTATATCAGAAACGGTCACGATTCAAAGAGGAGATATCGGATGCCTATCACACTCACCGTGCCGGAGGGCCTGCTCTCGCCGGAGGCTCAGGCGCAAGCCTTTGCAGGATTGACGGACGCTTTGCTTGATGTCGCCGGTTTGACCGGCAACGCCTTCATGACCGCCAATGTCATCGGCACCATCAACGTGCTGCCGCGCGAGCACGTGCTGGCGGCGGGAAAGCCGATCGCCGCAGCATTCGTCGAACTTAAATTGCCGGAGGTCGCGCTGGCGACCGCTGAAGCGAAGCAGTCCTTTATCGAAAAAGCGGCCGATGTCGTCGAGCAGGCCGCCGAAGGCCGGCTCAAGCGAGAGCATATATGGTCGAACATCGTCTATGCTCCCGACGGAGCGTGGGGAATTGCTGGCGACAGCTATAGCAATGCCGATTTCGTCGGCGCCATCCAGCAAGCGGCCGCCGCGTCGTAACGATGGCGGCGGATGTGCGAAACCTCAAACCTGACACAGCAATGCGCCGCCATCCGGCGGCGCGACGGAGCCAACCCATGCAGCTTGCCAACTATCTGTTCTTTTCCACCGGCTGCGAGGAGGCGCTCGCCTTTTATGCCGAATGCGGGCTTGGCCGGGTCACGCAATTGAAACGTCAGGGCGCAAATGGAATGCCCGTTGCCAGCGAAGCCATGAGGGGCAAGGTGATGCATGCGCGTTTCGAAGGAACCGGCATTCTGTTCTTCGCCTCCGACAATCACGATGCCGAGCCGATGCGAGGCTCCGCCCATATGCTGATCATGGATGACCGCGACAGGACCGAGGAGCTCTTCGCCCAGTTGGCCGAAGGCGGCAGGATAACGACGCCGCTGGCGGTCCAGCCATGGGAGAGCTATTACGGCAAGCTCACCGATCGTTTTGGCGTCCAGTGGATGCTCGATTGTCTCGTGTGAGCATATGCAGCAGCGGGCGCCCTGCCGCCCCGTGTCCGCTCATCACCGCGTGGTATAGCCACCATCGATGACAAGCACTTCGCCGGTCACATAGCTTGCCGCCGCCGAGCAGAGAAACAGGGCAGCACTGGCCACCTCCTCCGGCTGCCCGACGCGTCCCATCGGGGTCATGCTGCGCCAGATCGGGAACCAATCGGGATTATCGATGCCGCCGCGCGACAGGTCGGTCTCGATATAGCCAGGCGCGATGGCGTTGACGCGGATATTCTCGGCGGCGACTTCGCTCGCCAGGCTCTTGGTCATCATATGAACCGCCGCCTTGGAGGCGTTATAGGCGACCTGGTTCTGCGGAATGTTGGAGACGATGCCCGAAATCGAGCCGATATTGAGGATGGCGCCGCCGCCCTGGCGCCGCATCGGAGCGAGTGTCGCGCGGCAGGCGCGGAAGACAGCGTCGACATTGACGGTCATGATCTCGCGCCAGATCGCATCGGCGAATTCGCCGCTGTCGCCATGAATGGCGATGCCGGCATTATTGACGAGGATGTCGAGCCGGCCCGCCCGTGACAGCGTCTCCGTGACGAGCGCGTCGGCAGCATCGTCTTTCGTCAGGTCGGCGACGATGAAATCGCAATCGACACCGGCCTTGGCGAGCCGATCTACCGCCGCCGCATTGCAGGCCCTTCCCGTGATGACAACTTTGGCGCCGGCCTCGCCGAGGGCCTCGGCGATCGCAAGCCCGATGCCGCGCGTGCCGCCGGTTACCAGCGCCACCTGCCCGTCCAGGCGAAATCTATCGAAGATCATGGTGGTCCCTTTCTGGTTTTGGGAAAGCGACGAGCGTTCATCAGATGTCGGTACTCTGCGGCAGGATGACGAGATCGCGGATTGTGACGTTGCGCGGGCGCGTCAGCATGAAGAGCACCGCTTCGGCCACTTCCTTCGGCTCCATCAAGCCGCCGGCGGCAAGTGCCTCATCCAGCTTCTCCTGCGGCCAATCGCTCAAAAGAGCGGTGACCACGGGGCCTGGCGCGACCGCCCCGACGCGCAGGCCATACTTCGCCACCTGCCGCCGCAGCGTATGGACGAAGGCCTGCACCGCATGTTTGGAGGCTGTGTAGATCGGCTCCCATACCACGGGAACCAGACCGGCGACGGAGCTCGTCAGGATGATATCCCCGGTCTTGCGCTCGACCATATGCGGCAAGACGGCATGCACCGAACGGAATGCGGCGTTGATGTTCAGATTGAGCATCCGGTCCCAGGCGTCGGGATCGCCGCCAAGCACCTCGCCGCCGATATAGGAGCCGGCATTGGCGTGGAAAATATCCAGTTGGCCCGCCTTCGCCAGGATCTCAGGCATCATCCGCGCCACGCCTTCCGGGTCGGTGAGATCGATGACCAACGGAATTGCATTGGCGCCAAGCGTCGAGCAGATTTCCTTTAAGGCCTCCTCATTGCGATCGACCAGCACGACCCGAGCGCCGGCGGCAAGCAAAGCCTTGGCGCATTCCAAGCCGATGCCCGATGCCGCTCCGGTGACGGCCGCGACTTTTCCAGACAGATCCTGTCCCATTTTCTTCCTCTGTTTTCTTAAGTGGTTAAGCGCGGCCGTGCGAAATTCGCGATCGGCGGGCTAGCGAGTCGACGATGACGGCGACGGCGAGGACGGCGCCGGTGATCATGTATCGAAGCGACGACGACAGATCGAGGAGCGTCAGTCCGCTGGCGATCGACTGGATGACGATGATGCCGAGAAGCGCCGAATAGGCGCTGCCCCGTCCGCCGAACAGGCTGGTGCCGCCGATGACCGCTGCGGCAATGGCGTTGAGATTGACGTCGCCGGTACCGGCCTGCTGGCTTGCGGTCGCCAGTCGCGCTGCCGAAAGCACGCCGCCGGTCGCCGCAAGCAGGGCGCAGGTGACGAAGGCGCTCGCATAAATGCGCGACACATTGATGCCCGAGCGGCGGGCGGCCTCTCTGTTGCCGCCGACGGCTTGCATGGAGCGTCCCCATTTGGTGCGCGTCAGCGCATAGTTCATGGCGGCGACGAGCCCAACGAAGAGGCCGAACATCCAGGGAATGCCGCGCGACTGGTTGAGGTAGAAGGCAACCGCTTCCAGGGCGACGGTGATGATGACGGCACGCAGAAGCAATCCGCCCGTCGATTTCGCCGACAGTCCGGCTGCCCGCCGGCGCGCCGATGTGCGGTAGCCGGCGAAGAAGAAGGCAATGCCGGCAAGCGCCACCAGCAGATAGGCGACCGGATCCGGCATGACCATGATCTGGCCGAAATTCACCAGCCAGGAGCCATAGGGGAGATTGATCGAACCGGTCGCTCCCAGAATATAGAGCTGCAGGCCGAGAACCGCGAGCAGGCCTGACAGGGTGGAGACGAAGCTCGGCATGCCGAAGCGGTTGAACAGGAAGGCGTAGAGCGAGCCGATCAGGGCGCCGACGATCATCGCGATGAGGACCGCGAGCACCACCGGCCAGCCCTGGTTGACCCAGAAGACGCCGACCAGCGCCGAGGCGAAGCCGCTGACCGAGCCGACCGAAAGATCGATCTCGCCGACCATCAAGATGCAGACGATGCCGAGCGAGATGACGCCGACCGTCGAGCAGTCGAACAGCATGTTGACGAGATTGGCGCTGGAGAGAAACACCGGATTGAGCGCCTGGAATACCGTCCAGATGATCGCCAGGCCGACAATGACCGGCAGCGAGCCGAGGTCGCCGGAACGGATGCGATCCCAAAAGGCGCGGATCGAGCCGGCAAGACTATCGTCATGGCGCACTCTTTCGTCGCGCCGGTCGAGAAGTGCGGGTGCCGCCGGTTCATTCTGCAAGGTCTTCATCATGCCCTGCCCTCCTCGTTCTCTCGGCTTTGCGCCTTGCGGCGCGTGGCGCGGCGGGAGACGGAATTGTTGGATGCGCCGGTGATCGCGCTGACGAGCTCTTCATTGGAAGCATCGGGCATGAAGGTGCCGTTGTTGCGTCCGAGCCGAAGGACAACGATGCGGTCGGCGACCGCGCGCACATCCTCCATGTTGTGGCTGATCATGATGACGGCGAGGCCGCGTTCACGCACGCGCTCGATCAGGTCCAGCACTTCGGCGGTCTGGGCGACACCAAGTGCTGCCGTGGGTTCGTCGAGCATGATCAGTTTCGGCTCGAGCAGCAGAGACCGCGCAATTGCCACCGTCTGGCGCTGTCCGCCGGAGAGCGAGGCGACGGGCTCGCGCACGCTGGGGATTCGGGCCGAAAGCTCGTTCAGAAGCTTCCAGGCGCGGATCTCCATGGCAACCTCGTCGAGCTGGAAGGGGTTGAGCTCCTTGCCGAGAAAGATATTGGCGACGACGTCGAGATTTTCGCACAGCGCCAAATCCTGGAAGACGGTGGCAATGCCGAGGTCGAGGGCAGCACTCGGGCTCGACAGATTTGCCTGCTTTCCCTCGAACAGGATCGTGCCCGAGCTCGGCTGATGCACGCCGGCCAGGATCTTGACCAGTGTCGATTTGCCGGCGCCATTGTCGCCGACGAGCGCCACGACCTCGCCGGCATACACGTCGAGTTCGATATCGGTGAGCGCCGACACGGCCCCGAAGTGTTTCGATATTCCGCGCAGGCTGAGAACAGGCTGGCGGGAGCCGTCAGGAATATGAGAGGTTTCAGACATCGCCTGGCCTTCCAAAATGAAAATCGGAAGCGCGGCCGGCGTCCGGCCGCGCTTCCCCTTTGGTGCGATTACTTGGTGATGCCGAGCTTCTTGCAGCCGTCGGCATAGCGGCCGGTGCAGAGTTCCTCTTCGGTGTTGATCTTCTTGTCGATGATCTCGGCCTTGAGGTTTTCAGCGGTGACGACGGCAGGGACGAAGAGCTGCGCCGGCGTGTCGTAAAGCGTCATTTCGGCCTTGATCGTTTCTCCTGCCAAAAGCTTGACGGCGACGTCTGCCGCAGCCGCGGCGACGATTTCGCTCGGCTTGGAGATCGTGTTGTACTGATCCCCCGATATGATCAGCTGCAGCGCGGCGATCGTCGCGTCATTGCCGGTCACCGGCGGCACGGGATCGACGCCGGCTGCCTTGAAGGCGGCGATGGCGCCGCCGCCGGTGCCGTCATTGGCGGCGACGACGCCGACGATCTGCTTACCGAAGCGGGTGATCTGGCCGGCCGCCCATTGCTGCGCGTTCGCCGGCTGCCAGTTCGGCGTGTCGAATTCGGCAAGCGTCTTGTAGCCGCCGCTGGCAAGACCCTCGTGAATGCCGTCCTTGATCAGCCCGGCGGCCGCATCGGTGGGTGAACCATTGATCTGCAGGATGCCGCCGCCATCGGTCGGCACATTCTTCGCCTTCAGATGCTGGACGAGCGATTCCGCGATTGCCTTGCCGATCGCCTTGTTGTCGAAGGAGACGTAGAAATCGGCCTTGCCCTTCGGGATCGGGCGGTCATAGGCGATGACCTTGACGCCCTGGCTTTGGGCGAGCTGAACGAGAGAGGCGGCCGCTGCCGAATCCACCGGGTCGAGCACGATGACCTTGGCGCCCTGCGTGATGGCCGAGTTGAACTGCTGCTGCTGCTTGGCGATATCGGCATCGGCATTCTGATAGAGAACCTTGCAGGATGCGCAGAGCTTCTTCATTTCCGCGACGAATCCCGGATGGTCATGCTCTTCGTATCGGGTCGAGCCCTGGTCGGGCATGAGGAATGCGACCGTTGCATCCGCAACTGCGTTTTGCGCAAAGGCGGACGTCCCGCCAAGCAGGGAAAGGGCAAGTGCCGCGGCGCCTGCCGCTTTTGTCGAGAATTTCATCATTTCCGTCTCCTCCCATTGGAAAAATTGTGTAGCTTCGTTCGTTGCAGTGTCTGTAGCTGCCGTTCGGTTGAACGACCCACCACGCTTGTCCCGGCGGTTTGCTGTTTTCTGAGGGCAAGCGTCTCCTCTCGCGAACCGCGCGTTGCGCGCTCGCGTTCAAATCAGCATCGGTTTTGGTTCCTCCTCCTCGTCCTCCCTATCGCCGTCTTCGGCGGACCGTTGCTTTCTACTCCCTGGAACCGTGCCTGTGCGGCTTCCTCAAGCCGCCTTCGCCACGTTGATATTGTCACCCAGCAACCGCCGGAAACGGGAAGGCGTCATGCCCTTTTCCGCGAGAAATTGACGGTTGAAGTTGGACAGGTTGTTGAAGCCGACCTCGAAGCAGATATCGGTGATCGATGCGTGGTCGTCGCTCATCAGGATCTGACAGGCGAGATTGATGCGCAGGCGTTTCACATATTGCACGAGCGACATGCCGGTATGCCGGCGGAAGGCGCGTGAAAAGGCGCCTGTGGACTGTTCGGCAATGCCGGCGAGATCGGCTTCGTCGAAGGATTTCGTCAGGTTCTCCCGGATATAGGCGAGTGCCTTGTTGATGCCGGCCGACATGTAGCCGGACGGATCGGGCAGATAGCTTGGGCTGGCGAGAAGCTGGGCATCCTGCGCCCGGCTGAGCAGGCCGACGATCATCATGAAGAGCTCGATGCGGCGCACGCCCTGCGCCTGCTGCACCTCGTTCATCAGCGGCGCCACCTGCCGGCTGGTGTCAGTGCCGAAGAGCACGCCGCGGCGCGACGCTTCGAGCACCGGCTCGAAGGGGCCAAGCTCGGCCAGCACCTTCATCGTGTCGCTGATAAAATTCTCGCTAAACTGGATGAGCTGGCATCGAAGCGGAATGCTCGACCCCTTCGGGACGTCGCTGATCCAGTTGTGGGGAAGATTGGGGCCGGCAAGCACAAGATTGCCCGGTTCGAACTCGCCGATGAAGTCACCGACGAAATAGCGTCCGGTTGTCGCCACCACGAGATGCAGTTCGTATTCCGGATGAAAATGCCAGCGAACCGTATGGTAGGGATAGCCATGCGCCTTCGTTGCGAAGGATTCGCCCGGCCTGATCTGAACGACTTCCAAGTCAGGTTCCATTGTTTCCTCCTCCGAGGACGGGTTCCAAGCCCGCACGCCAAATTCCCTTTTGGCTTTATTGTTGAAGGCGAGTGTAGTGGGCTCGTTTCAAGCCCGCCACCACGATTCCCGGTCAAAACTGATACTTTTTTGATGATTGATGCTGCGCAGTCGATGCAAAAGGCAACCGCAACCCACATTGGGTATCGTTCAAGTCGGATCAGGCAGCCAAAGCGGCAATAACGTTTCTGACCAATGCCGCCGAAGACAGCCGGCTCGTTGCGCAGCTCGGGGCGCCGATCGCCCCGACACGCACCGACACGCCACCGCGCGCATTGGCGATCGCAAACATCGACTCGTCGGTCAGATCATCGCCGATGGTGATCGGGCAGCGGTCCTTGAATGGGTCGGACTGAAAAAAACGTTCCAGCGCATCGCCCTTGCTTGAGCGCGCCGGCCGCAGCTCGAAGACCATCTTGCCGAGTTGTAGCGCCCAGTTCGGCCCGGCGACCTTGGCATAGTGATGCATGCGCTCTTCGAGCACTTTTTCATATTCGGGCGCGAGCCGATAATGGGCGGCAACGGCCGCACCCTTGTCCTCGATCAGCACACCTGGATAGTGTTCGGCTTCCTCGGTCAGGGCGTGCTTCAGCGCCTGAAATTCGGGACTGGCCTCGAGCGTGTGCATCCCGGCGGCACTTCTGATTTCCGCGCCGTGAAGGCCTGCCGTCGGAAATGCAAAGGGTTTGAACAGCGCGTCCGCATAGGCAAGCGATCGTCCGGTGACCAGCGCCAAGGCGCCGCCGAGCTTGTTCGACAGGCGGTGAAGCTGTGCGGGAAGAGCCTCCGGTACTTCGATCGCATCCGGCGTGGGCGCGAGATTGAGCAGCGTTCCGTCGATGTCGAGAAACATCGCCCAGCGTTCCGGTTCTTCCAAGACCAGTGAAAGCATTTCCTGGGTAGCGGCGTCGTCCTGCACGGCATTCTCCAAACTCTGCAATGATTGAAGCTAGGTCACGGGTCGACGAGGACAAGGAGAGGTTTCGGACGCCGGAACATCCGGGGCTAGTCCGCGTTGTATCTCGCCGCCCGTTCGAGCCCTCGCCACGCAGAAGGTATTTTGATGGCCAAAAGCAGTTCCGAGCCCCGTGATGAGGTCAATGCCCCGTTGGCACATGGCGCGTTAACCCTGCCATTGGTGACGATCGACGACTATAACAACGAACTGCGTGACAAGGATGGTTTCGTTGGCGACAACGCCAACAAGAAGACGTTCCAACAGAAGCTCGACGATTGGAGAAAACGCATTCGCAAGGTCGGAGACGATCCGATTGGCAATATTGCGACGGAGAAGCTCTCCAAGAAGAAAATCGACGCCATTTTGAAGAGCGATGATTTGGCGGCGGCGGCGTTGGTCATGGGGGCCGTGGAGGACTTTGCCCGGGACTTTGCCGATGTGATAGGCAAGTTTCTGAAGGACAAACGCTGGGGAAAGACAGAACGCATCGTCGTTGGCGGCGGCTTCCGGCGGAGCCACTTTGGCGAATTAACGATCGCCAGGACGATGGTTATTCTCAAGGCCGCCGGCATCGATGTCGAGGTCGTGCCGATCGTTCACCACCCCGATGAGGCCGGACTGATCGGCGCGGTCCACCTGATGCCGCGCTGGATGTTCAAAGGCCACGAAGCGATCCTCGCCGTCGATATCGGCGGCACGAATGTTCGTGCCGGCGTCGTTCAATTCGGCAAGGACGATGTGCCGAATTTTGCGGATGCGAGCGTCTGGGAATCCGCCATCTGGCGCCATGCCGACGACGAGCCAAGCCGCACTGCGACCATCGAGAGGTTGGCGGCGATGTTGCGGGATCTGATCGGCAAGGCTGAGAAGGCCAAACTCAAGCCGGCGCCCATCATCGGGATCGCATGCCCCGGCATCATCAAAGCCGATGGCTCCATCGAACGCGGCGGACAGAACCTGCCGGGCGGAAACTGGGAGAGCGACAGCTTCAACCTTCCCGCCGCTCTGATGAAGGCCATTCCTGAGATCGGCGACGACAGCACATTCGTGATGATGCACAACGACGCTGTCGTGCAGGGGTTGTCGCAAATCCCTTTTATGACCGACGTGTCGCGATGGGCCGTGCTGACGATCGGTACGGGTTTGGGCAACGCGCACTTTACCAATCGAGAGACAACGAAGGCGCGGTAGGCTCAAGCACCGCCTCACGCTACGCCTACGACCACCGAATTCGGTTCTTCCGCCGCTGCGGACCATCTATGGTAAATAGCAGGTAAACAAGAGGGAATTCCCCAGACGGAAGCGAATTCGCCAATCAGGAAGTGCCGGCTTGAGCTGGAGTTAGGTCAAATGGGCCAGCCGCAACTCTGCGACATCGCAATCATGCCAATGCTGCGGAGCATACCCACCGCGACCTGATTCGCCTAGGATGCGCCGTTGTGATCTTACAGTTGATGTGATCGTGTCGCCTCACGCTCTATTGCCGGCATGGGAGGGATGACACTGATCCCCGATCGTCGGCGTCACCTTCGGAGGCCGCAAGCGGCGCGGCCGTAGAGAGAAGAAGGCTCCTACCCCTCCCCTTCGCTTCGGAAAAGATGGTGATAACGCTGAGGGGTTGTTTTCGGCGGGTCAAATTGCGCTTATCTCTGCAGCGTTAAACAAGCCATGCGCAGACGAAAGATGGATTATGAACTTCAAGGGAATAAGCGCTCCGCTCAACGCCGGTCGTCTCGAACAAATGCTCGGCCTTGCCCCGTCACGCCGCGATCCTGAAACCCAGGATGCAAACGACAAGTCTTCCGGCAATGGACCCGTGCGCGGGCCGGAAACCGAAAACCTGTACCATGCGTCCGCCTATAAATGAGAGACTGATTGCTAATCCGCCTGCGCTCAGTGACAGAAATCCGTCTTCGCTGAGTCGGCGCCGATGCTGACTCGCATCGAGTATGTGGCGATATATTGAAGGCTGGCTTCCGCGGATGTGGAGACAGCCGCTGTTGTCAGCTGACAACAGCGCTAAGATTCCGGAATTGCACATGATTTTTCTGTCGAATCCCGTTTGTTATCCATTCGCTAACCAAGAAATCGCTTGACGCCACTGCCAGACTCACGATCATTTGCGCAAAATTACCCGATTTACCAGGATTTGCGTGAATGCCGAGCAAGGCCGCGATTGTTGAGAAAGCCAGGAGAGCGAGTCAGGTCTCGATCGACGAGACAATTGCGCAAGACTCGACAATGCTCAGCAGCCAGCTTCAGGTGCTGTTCGAGCGGTTGTTCTCGCCCGACGCCCGCAAATCGCTGCGGCGCTTCAGCAGTACTGAGGCCGCCAAGCTGCTCGGCGTCACCGACAGCTATGTTCGCCACCTCGCCGCCCAGGTGGAAACCATCAATCCCGAAAAGACGGCATCCGGCCGGCGCGTGTTCTCGCTTGAGGAAATCCATGCGATGCGCCAGCACCTCGGGCGCACCAAACCTTCCTACCTGCCGATGCGCCGGCAGGGTGATCATCTGCAGGTGATCGCCGTCACCAATTTCAAGGGCGGCTCCGGCAAGACGACGACATCCATCCATCTGGCGCAGTTCCTGGCGCTGCGCGGCTATCGCGTGCTTGCCGTCGATCTCGATCCGCAGGCGTCGATGTCGGCAATGCTCGGCTATCAGCCGGAATTCGACGTCGGTGAAAACGAGACACTCTATGGCGCCATAAAATATGACGAGACACGCCGTGACGTCGCCGACATTGTTCGCCAGACCTATTTCCCCGGTCTCGATCTCATCCCCGGCAATCTCGAACTGCACGAGTTCGAACACGATACTCCAAAGGCCCTGGCCGACACCAACCGCGACGACAAGGACATGTTCTTCATGCGGGTCGGCAATGCGCTGCATTCGCTGGAAGAGAGCTACGACGTCGTCATCATCGATTGCCCGCCTACCCTCGGCTTCCTGACGCTGTCTGCT
This sequence comes from Rhizobium redzepovicii, assembly GCF_019793435.1. GTDB lineage: Bacteria > Pseudomonadota > Alphaproteobacteria > Rhizobiales > Rhizobiaceae > Rhizobium > Rhizobium redzepovicii. Next base: position 264,102 of record NZ_JAILYH010000009.1, read on the forward strand.
CTCTGCGCCGCCACGGCCGTGCTTATTACCGTTCATCCGCAGATGCTCGACGTCGCGTCGATGAACCAGTTCCTGACGATGACCTCCGACCTTCTGTCCGTGGTCAAGGAGGCCGGCGGCAATCTCGATTACGACTGGATGCGCTATCTCGTCACCCGCTATGAGGCCAATGATGGACCGCAGGCGCAGATTGTCGCCTTCCTGCGCAGCCTGTTCGGTGAGCGTGTGCTGACCTCGATGATGGTCAAGTCGACGGCGGTTTCGGATGCGGGTCTGTCCAAGCAGACGATCTACGAGGCGGGACGCGAGACGATGCATCGCCAGACCTACGACCGCGGCGTCGAATCTGTCGACAACGTCAATGCCGAGGTCGAGCAACTCATTCGCAGTGCATGGAGCAGGACATGAGCCCAAAAGGTCGCGACATCCTGAAGAGCATGGTTGGCGCCGTGGAGCCGGCACGGCCGGATGCGCAGAGCGCGCCGCCGCCGCACCGGCCCTCGGGCGCGGTCAAGGCGATGAACCTGTCGCTTGGACGATTGGGGGAGGAAGCGGCGGCCGCCAAGGCGCTGCGCGAATCGCTCGCCTCCGGCGACAAGGTGCTGGAGATCGACCCGGCTGCCGTCGAAATGTCCTTTATCCGCGACCGCATCCCGGTCGACCAGGATCCCGAGTTCGAGCGGCTGAAGCAGTCGATCCAGGAAAGCGGGCAGCAGGTTCCGATCCTGGTGCGGCCGGACCCTGTCAAGGCCGGGCATTACCAGGCCGCCTACGGCCACAGGCGTCTGCGTGCGGCGGCGGAAATCGGGGTTCCGATCAAAGCTGTGGTGCGCAAGCTGACGGATGAAGAACTGATCCTCGCACAGGGTCAGGAAAACGGTCCGCGGGTCGACTTGAGCTTCATCGAACGGGCGCTGTTTGCCCGACGCATGGATGAACATGGCTTCAACCGCGACATGATTGCCCAGGCGCTGGCGACGGATAAGCCGGAAACGTCAAGGCTGCTGCAGGTGGCGCAGACGATCGACCCCGAGATCATTCTTGCCATCGGTCCGGCGCCCAAGGTCGGGCGGCCGCGCTGGTTGGCCTTTGCCGAGAAATTCAGGGAGGCCGGGGGGCAGAAGAGGGCGCAGGCCGCAATCGGCGTTGCAGCTTTCCAAACCCTGGAGAGCAATGGCCGCTTCGACGCCATCTGGAAGGCGCTTGAAGAAAAGAGCGCGCCGCAGCGGGACGAGCAGACGCTTCGGACCCAAGGCGGCACGCAGCTTGCTTCGGTGACCCGCTCCGGGAAGACCTTTCGCATCACCGTCAAATCGGCGGCGTTTTCAGAATTCCTGTCTCAGCGGTTGGTTGGCCTCGCCGCTGAGTTCGAAGAGGAAAGTGAGGGAAAATGAGGCAGTTAGACCGATTGTCAGCTGACAATTCGGATAGGAGATAACGCGCAAAAGAAAAAAGCCCCCGAACGTCACCGTCACGGAAGCTTTCCTCGTAGTCTTGAACACCTCCGAGAATCGCACTTCCGAGAATCGCTGTCAAGAGTTTTTGGCGCCGTTTTGGCGAGCGGATTTTTTTTGCCTCGTCGAGGTGGAAGAGATGGAAACCGGAAGTATAACGACGCCCTTCGGGCGGCGGTCGATGACGCTTGGCATGCTCGCAAGCCAAGTGATGGCAGGTGAGATCAAGCCTGATCAGTCGGTCGACAAATGGAAGCTGTTTCGTTTGCTGTGCGAAGCAAAGCCGCTGCTCGGCATCAGCGATCGCGCGCTTGCCGTGCTCAATGCGCTGTTGAGCTTTTATCCGAAGAACGAGCTGGCGCAGGGAAACGGTTTGATCGTCTTCCCGTCGAATATCCAGCTTTCGCTCAGAACGCATGGCATGGCCGAACAGACTGTGCGGCGTCATCTCGCCGCGCTCGTCGAGGCAGGTCTTCTGGTGCGCAAGGATAGCCCCAACGGCAAGCGTTACGTCCGCAGGGACAGGGCAGGTGAGGTCGACGAGGCGTTCGGCTTCTCGCTCGCGCCGCTGCTTGCCCGGGCCGAGGAGATCGAACAGCTCGCCGCCGCGGTAATGGCTGAACGGTTGCATGTCCAGCGTCTGCGTGAACGCATCACCCTTTGCCGCCGTGACATTGCAAAATTGATCGAAGCGGCCGTTGAAGAAGAGATCCCTGGGGATTGGCAAGGCCTGTACCACAAATTCAGGGACCTCATCGAAGGCCTGCCACGATCGCCGACGACAGCGCAGCTTGAACTGTTGCTGGATGAATTGACGGCTCTGCGCTCAGATATTCTTAACCGGCTGGAAAGGCGGGTTAAATCAACAAAACAGCGCGGCAATGCCGATTATATCGAGCGTCACATACAGAATTCAAATACCGAATCTATCTCTGAACTTGAACCAAGCTTCGAAACGAAGCAGGGCGCGATAGCTGAGCCAGACAACGACCGAGGGGCCGTGACGGCAGAGAAGGGAAGGGGTAAGGCAGCCCATTCCATCGGGGAGAAGGAGGAAGAGCAAAGTCGACGGCCGGGGGTCCGCAATGATGGTGGCGGGCTGAAATCCTTCCCACTCGGCCTGGTTCTACAGGCCTGCCCGGAAATCCTTGCCTATGGGCCAGACGGCGCAATCCGCAACTGGCGCGATCTGATGGCCGCAGCCGTCATTGTTCGATCGATGCTGGGTGTCAGTCCATCGGCCTACGAAGAGGCCGCCAATGTGATGGGTCCGGAAAACGCCGCGACCGTGATGGCATGCATCCTGGAGCGAGGCGGCCACATTAATTCGGCCGGTGGCTATCTTCGTGGCCTGACGCGGCGAAGCGAAGAGGGCGAATTCGCGATCGGCCCGATGCTGATGGCGCTTCTGCGGGCAAATGCGCCGGCCGGGCGGAAAGTTGGATAGGCCTTCGGCTCCGTGCGGGCGGCGGCGAGAGCTAAGCTCGGGCAAAAGTCTGCAGGGTGCTTCGAAAAGCTCTGGCGCGAAAGCCTTCGAAAGGAGATCTTTGTTTTGCGGATCGTATGATTGCGAGGTTTCGCTTTCGCAGGTAGCTACCGCTGCAAAGAGGTGCAAGCTTCACAACAGGCGAGCGGCCCGACCACTTCGCCGAGTTGCACTGTTATAATAACTGGAAGCCTGCTGCACCGATCGATGGCGCGACTGTTCCATGGCCTCGGGGAGAGGGATGCCGCGGGTGGCGGCTTCGGTAAGATACCCTGACCGTAACCCATGTGCCGAGAACTCCCCACGGTCTAATCCAGCCAGTTCCACCCGCTGCTTGATGATCGCGTTGACCGACTGCGGATCGATGGCCCGTCGCGAAACAGTCCCCCATCGCCCGATCGCCCGAAACACGCTGCCGCTGTCGATCTTCGACGCCGCCATCCAGGCATTCAGTGCTTCCACCGGCCGACCGGCTAGATAGACCACGTCGTCCTGCTCGCCACTGCTGGTCTTGGTGCGACCGAGATGGATGGCGAGAGAAGGGAGGGGAGGGCCGTCCGGCATCGCGATCGGTGCCTCGACGCTCAGTTGCTCTGCGCGAAGCCCGGCAATCTCGCTTCGTCTCCGACCACCGGCGGCAAACGCGACCATTAGGATCGCCCGGTCACGCAGATCGCGCAGACTGTCGGTCGTGCAGGTTGCCAGCAGCTTTGCCAGCACGTCCCCGGTGACCGCCTTGGCGCTCTTGCGACGACGCGTCCGAGGGACGGCGCGCACGGCGAGACGGATGGCCGACTTGAGGGCAGGGGAGGCGAAGGCGCCGTCCAGACCACGCCATTTGGTCAGCGTCGACCAGTTCGCCAGCCGCCGGCGCACCGTCGATGGCGCGTGCGGACCGATGGATTTGAGGAACCCCTGGCTCCGGAGGCTGTCGTCGACATCGGCCGGCATGCCGTGATCCGCATCCGTCTCGCGGCGCTGCGGGTCCCAGAGGTGGTGGGCGACGAATTTCAACAACAGCGCTTCAGGCGCCGGCCAAGGCAAGGGGGTTCCGGTCGCCGCCAATCCCCAGGCTTCGAGATAGGTAAGATCAGAGGTGAGCGCCCGCAGCGTGTTGTCGCCCATGCCTTGGTTGACGAGATGGCGCAGCGTCTCGACATCGTGGTCGCTCAGTAGCTCGGCGAGCTCGTTGCGGCGTTCGATCGGCAGGACGGCGGCGATCGTGTCGAGTTCTTCGGCGCGCCGCTCGACCGCGGACAATGATTTCTTGGGTTTGGCCACAGGCGCTCCAAAAGCACGGTCTCGGCGGCCTCCATGGCCGTGATTTGCTGCGATTCTTTCTGATTTGCGGGTCGAAATCAATCTACCATCGATAAGAGGTACTTATCGATGGTTATCAAACGCTCCGAATATAGTGAGCTGTGTCGGAAGTTAGTGCTGCTTTACCTTCCTCTATGGCAAAATATAGCGTTAATTCATATGGTTAACGAATAAATAATCGGGAAAAGTCGAGGTACGTGGACGACTGATGTCGGACAATGAACCGGCACCGCCACCGAATCTGTGGCCCCTGAACACCGCAATAGTTCCATAAATCAGCGTTGTCACACGATTGAGATTACGCTCCTCGGTTCAGATACATTTAAGAGCAACTAAAAGAAACGGCGGTCTAAAGCGCTATGGCATTTGTAATTCATTTGCATTATCATTCCACCGAAATGTGGAGATAGCTATGGCTGCAAATGCACTGGTACAAACTCGTATTGATGCCGAGGTTCGGGATCGTGCCTCCGCAGTGCTTGGAAATATGGGACTTACGGTATCGGACGCGGTTCGGATCTTACTCACCCGGACGGCCAATGAGGGTGCGCTGCCGCTGGAGCTTCTTTCAGGCAGTGAGGCCCATGACGCTTGGTTTCGCACCAAGGTACTTGAAGCCCTGAACGATACTCGACCGGACGTTTCGGATGATGAAGTCGAGGCACATTTTGCTGAACGTCGAGCGGCAGCCCGCCTTAACGCGGGTGCTCGCAAATCGTGAAGCTTACCTGGTCGGCGTTCGCGCTATCGGATCGCGATGCCATCTTCACATACATTGAAGCAGAAAATCCCTCAGCCGCCATTCTGGTCGATGAACGGATCGTTGCTGCCGTCCGTCGGTTGGTAGATTTTCCCGCGAGCGGTCGTGTTGGCAGAATTGCTGGCACCCGCGAACTGGTAATTAACGGCACGCCGTACGTCGCGGCGTATGCAATTACCGAAACAGCGGTCCGCATTCTTCGCGTCCTCCATGGCGCGCAGGAATGGCCAGACTCTTTGCCAACGAGCTAGGGCTTTGCTCTCGATGCTGAGAATCAAAGGGTTGTTGGTTCGAACTTTTCAAGGCGAGCAGTGCACGTTCCATCCATCACTACTTTCAGTCTCTGCGATTGCCTACCAAAAAAGCAGCGCCGGCTGATGGCTACTGTACAACCTCCCCAACTCAAACGGCATCAATTATCGAGGCTTCAAGAGCAACGGAGAGTTCAAATTCGAGATTGGTCCCGCTGGCGCCGGATCGTCGGGCTTCCTGCCGCGATGGCGAAGATTGCCCCGTCACCGGCAGGGGGGTAAAGCGTCGGTGCACCCAACCCGCCCCCCGGCCGCGGTTTTGGACAAGCGTCTCGGTGGAAATCAAGCTTGGGTTCCAAGGCGATTTAAACATGTACGATATTATTCTTCTTTTCCTCCTCGCGGCAAGCATAAAGGAGAACCATAATGAATAGCTATTCATCTAACGTTTCTAAGTTCTCGTTAAACAACGGCATTTCTAGAAGGCAGAGCGCGTTGCTATGCAATTGCCTCACTGGCCGTCATCTCGTCGTCATCTAGTCGTCATCTAGTCGTCAGAATATCGTTCGGAGCGCTTGTCGCTGACCGGTCGCAGCCGACTTGTAAGCTGCCTCAACAATCTCCACTACGTGACGGGCATGTTCGGCCGTCGCAACACTCTGCTTCCCATCGCGAACCCAGTCAACGAGTTGCATAATGTCAGCGAAGACGTGCTGCTCACCGATCTGACGATGAGCGCCCTCAATGTTCGGCAGGATCCACTCGTTTCCGCCAAAGCCAGGTTGAGTGCCGCCGTCAGGTGCGGTGACCGCGATGTCGCGGCCCGGGTAATCAAAATACTCACCATTGAGTTTGAGCCCTTCAATTTTGCCGCGAGTGCCGTAGTAGGTGCCGCTGAAGTCCAGTGAGTTTTTGACAGCACCAGCTGCCGTTCCATAGACCATCGCGAAGAGACCGTCACCGAAATCGAGCAGCATCAGCGTGTTGTCGTCGGCCTCCGTGGGGATGACGCGTTCGGCGAAGCGTCGTTCGGGGATTCTGATCCCGGAAAGAGCGGTCACCGCGCGGGCCGGGCCAAGAATCCCTGTCATGCCGTGTAGCGCATAAACCGTCATGTCGAAGAGCGGGCCGCCGCCCGGTTTTCGGAAATACCAGCTGGGATCGATCGGCGTCAGTCCCGTGCCAAGATCGCGCTCCGGCTCATCTTCATGGTAGGATCCGAAGGCAGCGCCGGCGAGCGCCCATGTGACGTCCCCGATGACGCCGTCTGCGAGCATCTTCTTGACCGCGATATTGTGCGGGCGCAGCATTTCACCCGGCGAAGAGACAATCTTCAGGCCCTTCTTGGCCGCCAGATCGATCAGTTTGTCAGACTCTTCGGTGGTCACCGACATGGTCTTGTTGAAATGAATGTGCTTGCCCGCTTCGAGGGCCTTCATCCCCTGTTCAAAATGAACACCGATCGGCGACGCGATCGTGATTGCATCGACACCGCCTTTTTCCAGGAATTCTTCGTAGGACGTGAAGGCCTGCGGCACGCCATAGGCGTGCGCCGCATGTTCGACCCGGTCAGCGATCGGATCGCAAAGGGCCGTCAACTGCACGCGGTCAGCCAGATCCTTCTCGGCGAGATGAGGGATCAGCCCACGTAAACTCACGGTTCCGCAGCCGACGACGCCAAACTTCAATGGTGCTTTCAAAATCAGAACTCCTTAACCGGGTTTTCTGCTCGCTCAGAGGAGCGTGCGACCGCCGTTGACGGCGAATTTCTGGCCAGTGATGAAATTTGCTTTCTCTGACGCGAGGAAGACGACCATGTGCGCAATGTCTTCCGGCGTTCCGAAATGGCCAGCGGGGGTGCGGTCCAGATACCAGTCGATGCGCTCCTGCGGCGACCCAGCGTGTCGTTCGACAGGGATCCAACCCGGCGCGACCAGGTTTACGGTGATCCCTTCCGGCCCCAGTTCCTTTGCCCAGGAGCGGGTCATAGACAGCATCGCCCCCTTGGCCGAGGCGTAGTTTCCGAAGTTCGGATTGCCGAGCTCGGCAATCTCCGAGCCGATGTTGATGACGCGACCGCTCTTACGCGCCCTCCAGTCCGGTAGCACCGCCAGCAGCAGTTCAAGCGGCGCTTTGACGAAGAACTCGATCTGATCGAGATAAGTACGCCAGGATTGCTCCATGAGCGGCATCTCGGGCTGCGGGCCTGTTGCATTGTTGACGATGAGATCGACGGGGCCAAGAGTGTTCTTGATCTCCTCAATGCCGCTTGCGATATCCGACTGATCAATAACACTGAACTTGACGGCCTTTGCCCGCCCGCCACCTTCGCAGATCTTGGCGGCGACGGACTCGGCGCCGGCTGTGTCGTTGGCATAGTTAACGGCAACCGCCCAACCCGCGCTGGCCAGTTCCTGCGCCATCACCGCCCCAAGACCGCGTGATGCGCCTGTTACGAGTGCAACTTTCATAAATCTATCCTTTGTTTGCCATGTCAGCCCAGCGTCACGGTCTGACCGGTGCGTGCCGATTCCTCGGCGGCGTACGCAATCCGCAGCGCTTTGACGCCATCCGCCACGCCGGGCGAGATCGTCTGGCCTTCGCGGACCGCTGTGACGAAATGGTCGAGCTCGACGATGTAGGCGGCTGCGTAGCGCTCGAGGAAAAAGGGTTCCGGGTTCGAATTCAAGGTGCCGGAAGTACCCATTCGGGTGACGCCATCCTGCCTGCGGTTGGCGAGTTTCAGCATCCCATCTTGACCGAGCACTTCGACCCTCTGGTCATAGCCATAGGCAGCACGCCAGGAGTTATTGATGGATACGATGGCTCCGGACGGCATTTTCAACGTCAGGACGGCCGTATCCGGCAACTGTGCGTCCCGCATGCCGACCGTGGTTAAGGCGGAGGCTGTGGCATGGACCGAGACCGGATCTTCGCCCGTCAGCCATCGGGCGACGTCGATATCGTGGATCGTTGTTTCCCGGAAAAGCCCGCCAGACTTCATTACGTAGTCAATCGGTGGCGGCGCGGGATCGCGACTGGTGATAATTGCAAGCTCCACAGCCCCGACCTCGCCTCCATGCAGTCGACGAGCGAGGGCGCTAAAATCTGGATCGAAACGGCGATTGAATGCCAGAAGAAAGGGCACTTTCGTCGCCTCGACCACCTTCGCGACTGAAAGCACGGCTTCCAGATCCCGAGCGAGGGGCTTTTCGCAAAAGATTGCCTTGCCAGCTGTCGCGCTCCGCAGGATAAGATGCGGATGTGAATCGGCAGCACTGGCGATGATCACGGCGTCGATGTCGTTATCGTCGAAGACAGAGTCTTCTTCCAAAACTCGAACCCCGTGTTCTCCCGCGAGACGCTCGGCGCTCGGGCGATGCGCATCGACTATCCCGACAAGATGGGCACCGGCGTGCCGCGTCAGTGTAGCGGAATGAATTTCGCCCATTCGACCTGCACCGAAGAGAGCGACGCGCAGCTGCGATGGCTTCGTATGCGTAACTCGTAACGTCATTTTATGATGCCGATCTTTTCACGATCGATGGTGAGCGCGACGGAAACTAGGACCATGATACCGAACAAGATATTTTGAAACGCCGGATTCAAACCCAGCATTACTGTTCCGAGACGCACCATTACCGCGATCAATCCGCCGATCAGGACGCAGCCGATCCCGCCAACCCCACCCGAGATCGCATTTCCGCCCACAACGACCCCGACGATTGCCGGCAAGAGGTAGTTGTTTGCCATGGCGGGCGAACTGTATCCGGTCTGGCTGAGAAACATCAGACCGGCACCGGCCGCGAAGAAGGACGACAGCGCGAAGGCGATGGCCTTGACCCGGCCGACCTTTACGCCTGCGACCAGCGCCGCACGCTCGGAGCAGCCGACGGCAAAGAGATCCCGGCCGAGCCGTGTAAACCGCAGCGTGAGACTGAGCGCGATCGCACACAGCACGGTGACGATGAGCCCATGCGGAACGCCAGCCGTCTTGGCGCCGAGAAAGGGAATGATAACTGATGGGCCGAGAGGCGCGGCGGTTGCCTGGGTAATGTAGTGAGCGGTCCCGTAGAGGACGCCGAGGGTGCCGAAGCTCACGACAAAGGATGGTATCTGGGCGCGATGATGGATGACACCCTGGACGTAGCCTATCAACGCCGCGAGCCCGAGTGCCAAGAGGATGCCCGCATCGCCCGTGACAGGCGAGATGATCACGAACAGCACGGCCGAAAATGACGCCATCGTCGCGACCGACAGGTCGATGCCGCCAATTAGGATGACGACCGCCGACCCGATGACAAGCATCAGGAGCGGTGCCGCATCGGTCGCCACAGCCGTCAGCGCCCGCAAAGATATGAAGCGCGGTTGGAAAAAGGCGATGATTGCGCAGATCAGCAGCAAGGTGACGAATGGCACGACAAGCATGCGCACAAGCCTGCGCAGCGCGACGCGCGCGTAGTCCGATCTGCTGCGGTCCGTATCGAAACCGGCCATTGGTTTTGTCACGGTCATACCATTGCCTCCACGATGGCTTCGGGCGCAGGCTTGGCGAGGAAGAGATCTTCGAAGGTTGCACTGACCTGCCCATCTCGCATCACGACGATCGTGTCCGCCATTCCCAGTGTTTCCTCGAGCGTTTCCGACACGAAGAGAAGCGATATTCCCTGATCCGAAAGGTCACGGATCGCCTCGAAAAGATCAGCTTTTGCGCCTGGGTCGAGACCGCGAGTGGGATGATCGAGTATTAGCAGCTGCAGATTTTCGCACAGAAGCCATTTCGCCAGTGACACTTTCTGCTGATTGCCGCCGCTCAGCCGCTCGACATATTCGGCAGCATTGGGCGTCTTCACCTTCAAGCGGTTCATCCAATGAAGCGCGGACGTGATCTCGCGCTCCCTGTCGACGAACAACCCTTTTCCGAGTTTGCTGCCGAAGGAGAGCACGATGTTGTCCACGATCGTGCGGCCGGTGACGACGCCTTCCAGCTTCCGCTCGGCCGCAACATAGCCGATGCCCGCCGCAATGAGATCGCTTGGACGCGCACCGACCGATTGCTCCACGCCATTAAGAATGATCTTGCCCGCCACACCTTCTTCGAGGCCGAAGAGCGCGCGACAGAATTCTTCCGCACCGGAGCCGGCAACACCGGTGAGCGCAAGGATTTCGCCTTGGCGAATGGTGAAGGATACATCCTTGAAGGCGCCAGGCACGGACAGGCCGTGCGTCTGGAGGCGGGGCGCGGCCGAGCCCATGGGGCGGCGCCGCTCCTCGAGGAAATAGTCCTCGGAGCGTCGCGATCCGACCATCAGATGGTAAAGTTCCTTGTGGTCCGTCTCCGCCGGGGTTCGCTCAGCGACATTTTCCCCGTTGCTCATAACATGAACGCGGTCGGAGATTTCGAGGACCTCATCCATGCGATGTGAAACGAAAACGATCGACGCGCGCGCCTTTAGGCGCCGGATCTGGCGGAAAAGCCGCTCGATTTCCGACGGGCTGAGGAGCGACGTCGGTTCATCGAAGAGAATAACCAACTGCTCGTCGATCATCTCTTCCACGGCAAGCACCTTCGCAAATTCGACGAGCTGGCGCTCGGGAAAGCTCAATGTCTCCACCTTGACGTCCGGCGGGATGTCGCATTCGAGCTTGCCCAGTTGCTGTTCCGCAGCCTTGTTGAGGCTTCGCCAGTTGTAGAAGCCGTATCGCTTCCCGAGCGACTGCTTGTCGAAAAAGATATTCTCCGCGACCGTCAAATTCGGGATCAGCGACTGTTCCTGGTGCACCATGCCAATGCCAAGCGCTGCCGCGGCAAGTGGAGACCGGATGACGCGTTGCTCACCGCGCAGCATCAATGCCCCGTCCGTCGGCTGCTCGGCCCCCGTAAAAATCTTGAGAAGAGTCGATTTCCCGGAACCGTTCTGACCGATCAGGCCGAGGATCTCATTTTCGCGCAGCTCCATCGAGACATCAGCCAGCGCCCGGACCCCCGGATAAGTCTTTGATATATGCCTTGCAGCAAGAACACTCATTTGACTACCCTCGTTCGGGCCCTAAGCTGCCAATTTCCGACGACCAGCGCGGCGATGATGATGATGCCCTCGACAACGTGACGCAGATATGGATCGACGCCGATTTGCACCATTCCGTTACGGAGAACTTCCAGGATCAGGACGCCAATGATCGAGTGGAGAACGCCGCCCTTTCCGCCGCTGAGTAGCGTGCCGCCGATGACCGCGGCGCTAATTGTCGGGAACAGAAATCCTTGGCCAGCACTGGGATTGCCCACCGCAAGCTGTGCGGAGATCATCGCGCCACCCATTCCGGCGAGAAGCCCCATGAACGAGAAGGCAAGGACTTTGTGAAGCCGCACAGAGTTGCCGGAAAGGCGTGTCGTTTTCTCATCGATCCCGATCGCGAATGACATGCGGCCAAACTGTGCGAAGTTTTGGAGGAAGATCCCGAGGCACGACACTAGGAGCGCGATAATGACGAGGTATGAGACGCCAAACTGCTTATCGATCGCCAGCATTGTCAGCCGGGTATCGAGTATCTCCGGCTGCCGCCCTGGAAACAGAAGGGTTGCAACGCCAAGGCCAATGAACCAGGTTGCCAGCGTGACGATCAGCGAGGGCAGACGTAGGTATGTGTATAGCAGTCCATTGGCGAGACCGAACATGATACCAGCAGCGGGGCCGGCCAGGATGGCAAGCCACCCATAGTCTTGCCCGGTGATCGAATTGGCGATGAGGAGCGCGACGACCATGCTCGAAGCAGCCATCACCCCTTCTATCGATAGATCGATCGAACCTTGAATGATGATGAAAGTGATCCCCACGGCCAGTACGACGGGAATAGCGGACGATTCCAGTATCGCTTGCGCGTTGGCGATCGAAAAGAACTGTGGTGATGCGATCGAAAAGACCACGCAAAGGACGAGAAGCGTAAAAGCCGGTCCAAATTCTTTAAGCTGTATCTTCATTGAATGTCCCGTGGTGCCAGAGATTATTCGCCCCTCGTCGTAACGAGGGGCGATGCTGGCGGCAGCGCTTGGGAGGTGTGCCATCAGCCTGACCTCTTATTTATTGGCCCCAGCAGGAATCTGGCCAACAGAGGCGGCCCAGAAGTTTGCCTTGAGCGCGTCATAGGAGAACTTCGAGGCATCCTTGGTCGCGTTGAGAACGGACGCCGCGTTATCCTTTGTTACGAGGGTCTGCGAGAGGAAGAAATCGCGTTGATCCTGCTTCAACTCGTCGATCTTGATGTCGCCCTTGACGGCAGCCGAGGCAAGCGCAACAGCGTAGGCACCCTGGACATAGCCATCGATATACATCGTAGATAGCATGTCGCCCTTTTCAATGAGCCTGATCACGTCGCTCGAGCCGTCCGAGCCGGTCACCGGTATCTTGCCAGCCAACCCTTTCTCGCGAAGGGCGGCGACTGCTCCCAATGCCATGCCGTCATTGGCGGAGAAAATGCCGTTGAGTTGATCGCCGTACTTGGCAAGCCAGGCACGTGTGATCGACTGACCCTGCGTTTGATCCCAGTTTCCGACCTGGGTGTCCAGCAACTTCAGACCCGGGCACTCCTCTAGCGCCTTGTGAAGTCCGGCAATTCGCTGCTTTGCGGGCGGGTTATCGGGGATCCCGTTCAGGGCAACGATATTGCCCTTTCCGCCGAGCGCATTACAAAGGGCCATGGCATTCTGGTAGCCGGAGTCCACGCCGTCGAATGAAATATTTGCGACCCACGTGTTGGGCGCGGTATCCCAGGGGTGGATTTCGTCGGGTCGGTTCCACAGGTTTACATATTTGGCGCCCGCAGCGTCGGTACGCTCGATCATTGCTTTGGTGAAGGCGTTGGATGCAGGGTCGACAGTGACCACACAATCCTCACAACCTGCAGCTAATACCGCACCGAACTGCTCCAGCAATTTCTGGCCGTCGAATTCGCTTGGAATGACCTTCACATCTTTGCCCAGAGATTTTGCTACAGCCTTTGCCCCTTCGATGTAAGCAGCCCAGTATTCGCTGGATGCACTACCGACACCCAGGTAGATGTCGCTTACGTCGTTCGCGTGGGCCGAACCAGCGAGCGTAACAGCAGCGGCACCCGATATAAGCGCCATCATAAGTTTCTTCATTGATGATCCTCCTGTGAGGCTCCTTCTCCCAAGGAGCGGCTCGTTCTCTCACACAATGCATAGCAATGCAACAACATAATTGCAGGATGGAGAGCGGGTGACGTTCACCTCGCCGAGGCCGATATGTCGCATCCCGCCGCGCAAAGCCGTTCTAAAGGCGAGATTAGATGGTTTTATGGGTGCCTCCGCGAGACGACGTGCACGCGCGGCGTACCACGCCAGAGCGAGAAGCCATGTGCAATGCTATGCACATCTAAGGCGCGGATTTTGACTTGAAACTGTGGTCAAGAGCGGCGCTGTCGTGGCCGGAGGTCCGATCGAAGCCAATCAGATCGCCTCATGTCGTCCTCCTCATATTGAAGAGAAGTGAGATATGGGAAAGCCGTGAGAGTCGCGACGAACGTCGCCCAAACCTAAACTCATGCGCTGCCACGACGCATTATAACACCCGACAGCATTCTGGTGACGCCATCCGGCTCAACGGCCGGATCGTCGATGATGCGGAGCGCTTCTTGCACCATGCGTTCGACCGGTTGGCGGATCGTCGTCAGGTTATAGGCGTTCCAGGAGGCCATCGGAATATCGTCGAAACCGACGACGGCAAGGTCTTCCGGCACGCGGATGCCACGCTTTCGCGCGACGTCGATCAGCGCGAGCGCCATGATGTCGTTGCAGCAGAAAATGGCGTCAGGTGGATTCTGCGCAGATAACAGCGTCTCGCCGGCACGGTAGCCGCGTTGGTAGTCGAACTCACCCGATGCCTGCGCGTAAATCGACAGCCCGGCCTCCGCAAGAACGTCGCGAAGTCCGCGCAAGCGCTCAGCGTGTGTAGACGTGTTCGCGATGCCGCCCATAAAGCCGATTTTTTGGTTGCCGCGCTCCAAAACGATACGGCCGGCATCGCGGCCGCCCTGATAGTTGTCGCAGGCAACGGCGTTGATGCGGATGTCGCGCTGTATCCGGTTTAGGAGAACAACTTTGATCTGATGCTGTCGGCAGGCTCGCGTCATCCTGGAGGTTAGTTGCGCTGATGTGACGATAATTGCCGATGGACGCGACGCCAGGATCTGGTCGGTTGCCAAATCGACATCAGCATTCGCCGGTAGCGCGTAAACAATAAGCTGGCGGCCAGTTTCCTGCAGACGCTGGGCAAGCGTGTCCACGACCGTAGGATAGAACGGATTCAGGAGATCGCCGGAGACCAGCGTGATGGTTCCGGCCGCAATCATATTGGCCGTCCGACGCGCGGGGCTGACATAGCCGATCGCCTCGGCTGCGGCGAGAATGCGCTTCTTTTTCTCCCCATCGATCGGTGCGCCTGGCGAAAAGGCACGGGAGACTGCCGCCACCGAGACTCCTGCTGCATGCGCGACCTGCTTTGCCGTTGGCTTCATTCCCCACCCATTGAAATTTTTTCACTGACGCAATGAAAACTTGCAAATGACCTATAGCGCCATATCCTCGCCGCCGAAAGGGAGAGACGTCCATGGCCACTATTTATCTCAAGCGCGGCAAGCCCGAGGCGGCCCGCTCCGAAGACGACGCGAAGGTTCGCACCACCGTCGAAGGCATCCTCAAGGATATCGAAACACGCGGCGACGCCGCCGTGCACGAGCTGTCGGAGAAGTTCGACAATTATTCGCCCCCTTCATTCCGCCTAAGCGAGGGCGAGATCGAGGCACTGATAAACAAGGTGTCGCCGCGCGATATGGAGGACATCAAGTTCGCGCAGGCTCAGGTGCGCAATTTCGCGCAGGCCCAGCGGGATTCGATGCTGGACATCGAAGTCGAGACGTTGCCCGGCGTCGTCCTCGGCCACCGAAACATTCCGGTCCAGTCTGTCGGCTGCTATATTCCGGGCGGCAAATTCCCGATGGTCGCCTCCGCGCATATGTCTGTGGCGACGGCCGCCGTTGCCGGCGTACCCCGGATCATCGCCGCCACGCCGCCCTTCAAGGGGGAGCCAAACCCGGCCGTCATTGCCGCCATTAAGCTCGGCGGCGCGCACGAGATCTATGTGATGGGCGGCATCCAGGCGATTGGCGCTATGGCGCTAGGCACCGAAACGATCAAGCCGGTCGACATGCTGGTCGGCCCCGGCAATGCTTTCGTCGCTGAAGCCAAGCGCCAGCTCTACGGCCTTGTCGGCATCGACCTCTTCGCCGGCCCGACCGAGACCATGGTGATCGCCGATGAGACCGTCGACGCCGAGATCTGCGCGACAGACCTGCTCGGCCAGGCCGAGCATGGCTACAATTCCCCCGCCGTGCTGATTACCAACAGCCGCAAACTTGCCGACGCGACGCTGGTGGAGATCGAGCGCCTGCTCGCCATCCTTCCGACGGCCGAGACGGCGCGGCGTAGCTGGGAGGATTACGGCGAGGTCATCGTCTGCGACACGCATGAGGAGATGCTCGACGTCGCTAATGACATCGCCAGCGAACATGTTCAGGTCATGACGGACCGCGACGACTGGTATTTGCAGAACATGCACAGCTACGGCGCGCTTTTCCTCGGCGCTCGCACCAATGTCGCCAACGGCGACAAGGTCATCGGTACCAACCACACTCTGCCGACGAAGAAGGCCGGGCGTTACACCGGTGGTCTCTGGGTCGGCAAGTTCCTAAAGACCCACAGCTATCAGAAAGTGCTGACAGACGAAGCGGCTGCGATGATCGGTGCATACGGGTCACGTCTCTGCATCCTCGAAGGTTTTGTTGGCCACGCCGAACAGTGCAACGTGCGCGTCCGCCGTTATGGCGGCCGCAACGTCGGTTACGGGCAGGCCGCGGAATGACCTCGTCCGCCCTGCCGCGTACTCCTTCCTTCCGCCTCGACGGCAGAACTGCGCTTGTCGTTGGGGCATCGTCAGGCATCGGGCAGGCGGCCGCCATCGCCCTCGCGGAGGCCGGCGCTCAGGTCACGCTTGCAGCTCGTTCGATTGATAAACTCGAGTGGACCGTGGAAGCGTTGAGGGAGATCGGGTTCAATTCGACCACACTGGCGATGGATGTTGAAGACGTAGAGTCCACCGAGCACGCCATCGAACATGCTCCGGCATTCGATATCCTCGTCAACAGCGCTGGCATGGCTCGCCATGGTCCGGCGCTCGAAACCACGCTGTCGGACTTCGATACGGTGATGTGGATCAATGTGCGCGGCGCGTATTTTGTCACTCGCTCTGTTGCCCGCAAACTTGTTGCGGAAAAGCGCAGCGGTTCGCTGATCAACATTTCTTCGCAGATGGCGCATGTCGGCGGCATCGACCGTGCCGTTTACAGCGCGACGAAACATGCCGTCGAAGGCTTCACTAAGTCTATGGCGATCGAATGGGGCCGGCACGGCATCCGCGTGAACACGATCTGCCCTACATTCATCCGCACGCCATTGGCGGAGCAGACGTTGTCCAACCCGGAGCGGGTGCGCTGGATCGAGGAGAAGATCAAGCTCGGGCGCATAGGCGAACTCACGGACATCATGGGGCCAGTGACGTTTCTTGCTTCTGACGCGGCAGCAATGATCACGGGGTCCGCACTTATGGTCGATGGCGGCTGGACCGCCGACTGAACACGTCAACAGGAATGAGCCGATGAAGATTGCCACACCGCGTGAGGTGTTTGGGGGAGAAGCGCGCGTTGCGATGACACCAGATAGCGCCAAACAACTCCAGAAATTGGGATACCAATGCCTTGTGGAAACCGACGCCGGATTGGCCGCCGGGTTTTCGGACGATGCGTACCGAGCGGCGGGTGTGACGGTGGTTGCGACGCGCGAGGCTGTGTACGCGGGTGGCGATGTGATCGCCAAGGTGCGGCCGCCGGAGGCGGAGGAGGTGGCGCTGCTCTCGGCGGACAAGACGCTGATTTCGTTCTTCTACCCGGCACAGAACAAGGATCTGCTGGAGCAGGCGCGGGCAAGCGGCGCGAGCGTGATCGCCATGGACATGGTGCCGCGCATCAGTCGAGCCCAGAAGATGGATGCGCTGTCATCGATGGCCAATATTGCCGGCTATCGCGCGGTGATCGAGGCGGGCAGCAATTTCGGGCGGTTCTTCACCGGGCAGGTGACGGCAGCCGGCAAGGTGCCGCCGGCCAAGGTGCTGGTGATCGGTGCGGGTGTCGCAGGTCTGGCCGCCATCGGCACGGCGACGTCCTTGGGTGCCATCACCTATGCGTTCGACGTGCGCCCTGAAGTGGCCGAGCAGATCGAGAGCATGGGCGCCCAGTTCGTCTATCTCGACTTTACCGACGGTCAGGGGGCCGGCCAGCAGGATGGCGCCGCTACCGGCGGGTATGCCGCGCCGTCCTCGCCGAAATTCCGCGAGAAGCAACTGGCGAAGTTCCGCGAACTGGCGCCTGAGATCGACATTGTCATCACCACGGCGCTGATCCCCGGCCGCGATGCACCGAAACTCTGGCTGGAAGACATGGTGGCGGCGATGAAGCCGGGCTCGGTCGTGGTCGACCTTGCGGCTGAACGCGGCGGCAATTGCGACCTGACGGTGCCGGACCAAAAGATCGTCTCGCAAAACGGCGTCACCATCGTTGGCTATACAGACTTCCCGAGCCGCATGGCGGCGCAGGCCTCGACGCTCTATGCGACGAACGTCCGCCACATGGTCTCCGACCTGACGCCGGGCAAGGACGGCGCCATCGTCCACAACATGGACGACGACGTCATTCGCGGTGCGACGGTGACGAAGGACGGCGCGATCACCTATCCCCCGCCGCCGCCCAAGATCCAGGCGATCGCGGCACAGACGCCGAAGGAGAAGGTCAGGGAACTGACGCTTGAGGAGAAGCGGGCGGCGGAGGTCAAGGCGTTCAAGGCGCAGACGAAGAGCCAGGGCATCCTGCTGTTCGTGGCGACCGCGCTGCTCTTGGTAGTGGGGGCGGTGGCACCGGCAAGCTTCATGAGCCATTTCGTGGTTTTCGTGCTCTCCTGCTTCATCGGCTTCCAGGTGATCTGGAATGTCAGCCACTCTCTCCATACGCCGCTGATGGCGGTGACGAACGCCATCAGCGGCATCGTCATCCTCGGTGCGCTCCTGCAGGTCGGTTCAAACCACTGGATCGTGGTGACGCTGGCAGCACTTTCGGTGCTGGTCGCCACGATCAACTTTGTCGGCGGCTTCCTCGTGACGCGCCGCATGCTCGCCATGTTCCAGAAGTCCTGAGGTAAAGGCCACAATCATGACCATCGGTATCGTTTCGGCCGCCTATATATCGGCTGCTGTCCTCTTCATCCTGTCGCTCGGCGGGCTCTCCGGCCAGGAAAGCGCCAAGCGCGCCGTCTGGTATGGCATTTTCGGCATGGCGCTGGCTGTGTTTGCCACTGTTTTCGGCCCCGGTGTCGGCAACTGGTTCATCATTCTCCTGATGATCGCCGGCGGTTCGGTGCTCGGATATTATGTCGCGAGCCGCGTGCAGATGACCGAGATGCCGCAGCTTGTCGCGGCGCTGCATTCCTTCGTCGGCCTTGCCGCCGTCTTCATCGGTTTCAACGCCCATATCGAGGCGGCCAACATTGCCGGCATGGACGAGGCGGCGCGCGCGGCGCTGTCCGGCTTTGCCGGCATTCTTGCGCACAAGACCCCGGTTGAGCTTGCCATCATGAAGGTCGAGGTGTTCCTCGGCGTGTTCATCGGTGCCGTCACTTTCACCGGTTCGGTCGTCGCCTTCGGCAAGCTGGCCGGCAAGGTCGACGGCAAGGCGAAGAAGCTGCCTGGCGGCCATTTCCTCAATGCCGCCGCCGCAGTCGGCTCGCTAATCCTGCTCATTCTGTATGCCAATGGCGCCGGCGCATGGACGCTGATCGCCATGACCCTTCTCGCCTTCTTCATCGGCTATCACCTGATCATGGGCATTGGCGGCGCCGACATGCCCGTCGTCGTGTCGATGCTGAACAGCTATTCCGGCTGGGCGGCCGCGGCGATCGGCTTCACGCTCGGCAACGATCTCCTGATCGTCACCGGCGCGCTGGTCGGCTCGTCGGGCGCGATCCTCTCCTACATCATGTGCAAGGCGATGAACCGCTCCTTCATCTCGGTCATCCTCGGCGGCTTCGGCGGTACGACGGGACCGGCGATGGAGATATCGGGCGAACAGATCGCCATCGATGCCCACGGTGTTGCCTCAGCCCTCAACGATGCCGACAGTGTCATCATCGTGCCGGGTTACGGCATGGCGGTGGCACAGGCGCAGCAGTCGGTCTCGGAACTGACCCGCAAGCTGCGTATCACCGGCAAGACCGTGCGTTTCGCCATCCACCCCGTCGCCGGTCGTCTCCCGGGCCACATGAACGTGCTGCTCGCCGAAGCCAAGGTGCCCTACGACATCGTGCTCGAAATGGACGAGATCAACGACGATTTCCCCAATACCGACGTCGTCATCGTCATCGGCTCCAACGACATCGTCAACCCTGCCGCCCAGGAAGACCCGAACTCGCCCATCGCCGGCATGCCGGTGCTTGAGGTGTGGAAGGCCAAGCAGGTCTTCGTCTCCAAGCGCGGCCAGGGCACCGGCTATTCCGGTATCGAGAACCCGCTGTTCTACAAGGAGAACACCCGCATGTTCTACGGCGATGCAAAGAAAACTGTTGATCTCTTGCTACCCAACATCGCTTGACATTACAAGGAAGGTCCAATGAATGGCCCAGCCATCGTGTCTTCGGATCTCAAAAGAGACGGCTGCCCCGTTAACGAGCACAGACGCTCTGTTTTAATTCAATTGGGTTCGGTTGCCTTGCGTGCAGTCGATCCTCTCTCGACAAGCGGAGCTCGTATCAGATGAAGCGAATTTCCAGCGAGGTGCTCTCCGTCAACCATGCGCGCAAGTTGGTCCATCGCCCGGCCAATCATTGCATCACCATCCTGTCGGATTGTCGTCAGGTCGAAACTTGGCCACGCCGCAGCCGGGATATCATCAAACCCAGCGACGATCACGTCGTCGGGAACTGACAACCCCAAGGCTTTGACCGCCTCCATTGCACCGATAGCCATCAAATCGTTGGCGCAGAATATGGCGTCAGGTGGCTTGCGCGAGGAGAGTAGTTTCTTAGCTGCTTCGAAGGCCTCGTCGTGTCGGAAATCTCCA
The DNA here is from genome assembly GCF_019793435.1 of Rhizobium redzepovicii. GTDB lineage: Bacteria > Pseudomonadota > Alphaproteobacteria > Rhizobiales > Rhizobiaceae > Rhizobium > Rhizobium redzepovicii. Next base: position 284,607 of record NZ_JAILYH010000009.1, read on the forward strand.
TAAGCCACAGCAACATCGTTGATGCCGTTTTGCCTAAGGCCACTCAAATACCCAGCAAACCGATCCTCGCTGGCGAGGTTACCTTTCTTACCTCCGATGTAGGCGAAACGCCGTGCTCCACGCTTGATGAAAAGGGCTGCGATCTGACGTCCGCCCTCGACATTATCACTGCAGATGGATGCTACCCATTCATTGGAGAGCTTGTTATTAAACAAGACCACAGGCGTATGCATTTTGGCGCAACGCTCAGCTGCCTCTGGCGAAACGATCGACAGCGCTGAGACAATTCCGTCAACTCGATAGCTCAAAATGTCGGGAACGATTTCATCAATGTACTCTCCGTGGTTTACCGAGAAAAGCATCACGTTTGAGCCAGATTTTTGAATTGCATGCGAAAGCTTCTCCACCACTCCGGCATAAAAGGGATTGTAGAGTCCGCCGCTTACGATCGCGATCAAAGAAGATTTATGCGTCAACATGATCCTAGGGATCATACTTGGTCCGTAACCCAGTTCCTCAGCTGCTTTTATGACCTTTTCTCGTGTCTTCGCAGAAACGCTGGCGCCCGCCGTGAAGGCACGAGAAACCGCTGACTGGGAAACTCCGGCAAGACGGGCAACGTCTATCGACGAGGCATATTTCTTTCGAACGGCAGTGGTGTCCGGATCGTTCGGATTACGCTTTTTCAACCTGCACCCCATCTGCACGCACATATCGGCGCTTTTCTGTGAAGATACCATAGCCCGGGAAAAATCCTAGCGGCCTTTGAAAAGCTATTCACAAATATTGCATTGCTATGCAAAGAACGGTATTGACCATGAGAGCCAGCGGCAAAGTCGCTGGAAAACGGAGGATTTACAATGCATGTGAAACTTGCAAACGCCCCGGTGTCCTGGGGCGTCGACTATGCCAACGACCCGAAGAACCCGCCATGGCAGAAGGTCATGGACGAGATCGCCGAGGCTGGCTATAGCCACACGGAGCTCGGCCCCTACGGCTTCTACCCGACCGACCCCAAAAAGCTGGCGAGCGAGTTTCAGAGCCGCGGGCTGACTGTCGCCGCCGGCTTCGTCTTCCAGGTTCTACATGATCCCGCGAAGACGGACGCTGTGCTCGAAAACGCCGCGCGGACAGTCGAGCTGCTGTCGGCCGTGGGCGGGCGCTACCTCGTCACCATCGATCATATCTCCGAGGAGCGGATGGCGACGGCGGGTCGGCGCGACCTCGCCAAGAAGCTGAGCGAGAGCCAGTTCGAACATATGATCGGCCTTATCGACCGCATCGCCGATATCGCCCTCGCTGCTGGCGTCAAACCGGTGATCCATCAACATGCAGGCTGCTACATCGAGTTTGAGGACGAGATCGAAGGTGTCCTGCAGCGGCTCGATCCCGAGCGCGTCGGCATCTGCATCGACACGGGTCACATGGCCTATGCTGGCATTGATCCCGTCGCCTTTTACGAGCGGCACGCCAAGCGCGTGCAGTATTTCCATTTCAAGGATATCGACTGCGACGTCCACAAGCGCGTTCTGGCGGAAAAGATCCCGTTCCTCACGGCCGTCGAGCACAATATCTTCTGCCCGATGGGTGCAGGTGTGGTCGATTGGGAACAACTGGCCAAGGCCCTTAAGACTCACGGCTATGACGGTGCGGCCAATATCGAACAGGATATCGATCCGACGATCTCCTTCGATCCGCTGGGCGACGCGCGAAAGAGCCTCGCCTATCTTAAGTCGGTGGGGTTCTGAGCAATCTGCGGGCGGCCTCGGGCCGCCCTCTGGCGCTCGTTTCTGAAGGATAGGGCCTACTATGAGCAAGAGACTGAAAATATATGCAGTCACCCATGATATCCTGGGCGACGTTTTCTGGGAGGTGTTCCGCCGCGGCTTGCTGGATGCCGCCGCGCGGTTCGATGTCGATGTCGAGCACCTGCGCCCCGGCAAATTTTCGCCTGAAATACAGGCCGGCCTGATCGACGGCGCACGCCATGCCCGCCCCGACGGGATCATCTCGACGGTGCCGGACGTAGCCGCCGTGGAAGGCGCTTTGAAGGCTACCATTGCGGATGGCATCCCGGTCATCTGCGTCAACGCGAAGGATGGCCGGCCGGAAGGGGAGCGTATCCCGTACCTGTTCTACATCGGCGGTGACGACTTCAACGCCGGGGAACTCGCCGGCCGCTATCTACTGGAGCATGTAAAGCCGCGTGCGGCGATGTGTGTCGATCACTATCTCTATGAGCATATCTGCCATAGCGACCGCTGGCACGGCTTCAAGAGCGCATTCGACAAGGCCGGCGTGCCGGCGGAGCGGCTGCGTGTTCCGGGCGGCGAGTCCGAGGCGTGCGCCAGGGCTGTGGCAGAATACATGGAAAATCATCCGGACGTGGACGCTGTTCTCACTCTCGGTCCTCCCGGGGCGCAGGCGGTCCTCGACGCTGAAGCCCTGGTCGGCGCCGGGCGGACCTGGAAACACCTGACCTTCGATGTTGCCCAACTCCAGCTCGACGGCATCCGCTCTGGCCGGATCATGGCGACGATCGACAGCCAGCAATATCTGCAGGGCTTCCTCGCGGTGCAGCATATGTGGATGCACAAAACCCAGGGCTTCACCCTTGCCGCCGATATCTATACCGGCCCCGCCATCGTCGACCTGTCGAATATCGATGAAGCCGAGCAGGGCGTCAAGGCCGGCACGCGATAGAGACAAAACCCGGGCGGTTCGCACCGCCCGGGTTTTGTCTATTGGAAGAGATGCGGTAGAAGTCCTCGCACGCCCGGTTCCACTACGAAGAGATCGCCGGAATGGGGCTGGGATTTTCGCCCGTCTTCGTCCAGAAGCCGCTTCGTCGTGATGATCACCAGATGCCGCAGATCAGGGCCTGCGAAGACGCATGACGTCACCTGCGTCGCCGGCAGGACGATCTTGCCAACTCGCTTGCCCTCCGCCGAGAAGTGGTGCACGGCTCCGCCGCCGAACTCGGCGATCCACAGGCCGCCCTCCGCATCGACCGCGACGCCATCGGGAATGCCGGTGAAGTTACGGACGTCGATAAAGACTTCGCGATTGCCGATCGCTCCGGTGCCGGCGTCGTACCGGAAGCGCCAGACCTGCTTGGTGACGCTGTCTGAAAAGACCATGTGCCTTCCATCCGGCAGCCAGGCTATCGTGTTCGGCACGCTGATCTGCGTCAGGACCTCGCTGACCGAACCGTCCTTTTCCAGCCGGTAGAGGCAGCCTGTCGGAAAGCGGCCGAGCGTCGAGATGGAGCCGACCCAGAACCGGCCCTCAGGATCACATTTGCCTTCGTTCAGCCGATGGTCGGGTTTATCCGGTTCCGGGTCGATGATGAATTCGACCGTGCCCGACTCGGGGTCTATCCAATGGATTCCGTTCTGAAGGCCCGCGATCAGCCGGCCGTCCTGCGCCAGTGCCATTGCCCCGCCGAGTGCCGGAAGCTCCAGCACCCGGTCTTCGCCCATGCTCCAGTCATATGCGTGGAGCTTCTTACCGGTGATATCCATAAAGAAGAGCACACCCCGGTCCGGGTCCCAGACCGGGCACTCCCCAAGTTCCGTTTGCGCGGCCAGCAACAGCTTCGGTTCGAGGTTCATTGGCATGCTCCTCAGCCTAGATAGCGCTGGTTGCCTTCGCCGGCGCGGAATTTCGCGGTCGCGTCGGAAACGGAGCTGGTGTTCGTCACCTCTGCCGCGCCGACATCCCACCATACGCCGGACCCGATGGAGCGGCCGCGCTTCTCCGCCTTGACGACGATCACCACAGGGCCGCGAACGGGGCGTGCCTTCGCCAATGCTTGCCTGAACTGTTCCTCGTCGGCGGCCGACAGCACCGAGGCACCCATCGAGCGGGCATTTGCGGCATAGTCGACTTCGAGATAGCTGCCATTCGGGCGCAGCACGTCGTTGTCGCGCGCGCGGAACTCGTTGCCGAGATTGTCGATGCCGGTCGAGTTTTCCTGAAGATCGCGGATGCACTGGTAGCCGTAATTCTCGACGACGACCACGGTGATCCTGGCGTTTTCCTGCACGGCAGTGACGATCTCGGTAGGCCCCATCAGATAGGTGCCGTCGCCGATGAGAACGAAAATCTCGTCATCGCTGCGATTCGCGAGCCGCGCGCCGATGGCGGCCGGGATTTCGTGGCCCATCGTGGAGAAGCCGAATTCCAGGAAGGCTTTTGAGCCGTTGGAGTTGTCCCATCCCTTGTGGATCTCGCCGGGTGGCGTGCCGGCGGCGGCGATTACCACGTCACCGGCCCGCGTCGCCTCGTTGAGGATTTGTGTGATGGTGCCGTAGTTCAGCTCGCCCCCAGGCGGCACCGCGATGTCGTTGCGATAGGCTTCCTTCCATTCGGCCTGCCGCGACCTGATCTCCTCGCGATAGGCGCTCGCGGTCGCATAGCCGGCCGCGCGCAGGCCGGTGGCGATGCGTTCGATGGAGAGCCGCGCATCACCGACGACCTGCACGCCGCGCAGCTTGTGCGCATCGTAGCTGTTGGTGTTGATCGAGACGAAGGTGACGTTCGGATCGTGGAACGCTGAGCGGGAACCTGTCTGGAAATCCTGCAGGCGCGTGCCGATGGCCACGACCACGTCGGCTCGTTCGGCGATCCGCCCGGCCGCGCCCGTCCCGGTCACGCCCATGCCGCCGAGGCAGAGCGGCGTATCGAGGCTGACGCCCTTACCGGCATGGGTCTCGGCGACCGGAATCCCAAATTCATCGGCGAAGTCGCGCAGCGCACGCTCCGCGGCGGAATAGCGCACGCCGCCGCCGGCGATGATCAGCGGCGCTTTTGCCTTCGAGAGCACGGCGATGGCCTCGCCCACATCCTCCTGAGACGGATCGCGGCGGCGGATGACCCAGTTGCGCTCGCGGAAGAATTCTAGCGGATAATCATAAGCTTCGCCTTCGACATCCTGCGGGAAGGAGATGGTGACGGCGCCGGTATCGGCCGGATCGGTGAGAACGCGCATCGCCTCGGGCAGGGCGGTCAGGATCTGCTCGGGACGGGAGATACGGTCGAAAAAGCGGCTGATCGGCCGGAAGCAATCATTGACCGTGAGATCGCCGTCGACGGGATGCTCGAGCTCCTGCAGCACGTTACCCGTGCGGCGGTGGGCGAAGGTGTCTGAGGCGAAGAGCAGGACGGGAATGCGATTCACCGTCGCGGTCGCCGCGCCGGTGATCATGTTCGTCGAGCCCGGGCCGATGGAGGCCGTGCAGGCCAGCGTCGCGCGGCGGTTCTTCATCTTTGCATAGCCCATCGCGGAATGAACCATCGCCTGCTCATTCTTCGGCTGGTAATAGGGCAGATCCGCGCCATATTCCTCGATCGCCTGACTTATAGAGGCGACATTGCCATGGCCGAAGATGCCGAAAATGCCGCCGATGAGCCGTTCGCGGTCGCCATCGAAAACCGAATATTGCTTCTGAAGATATTGGATGGTGGCCTGGGCCGCCGTAAGTCTGATCGTGTTGGACATGGTTCCTCCCGCTGTGGCTGAGCACTTCTTGCGATTTCGAGTTTTTTCACTTAAACGAATTTGCAAAGCTATGCAAAGATAAAAGTTTCCGCTATATCCCGGATTATGGCGGGGAATTGGCCAGTTGAAGCGACAATTCCCAAGGGAGAAGGCAAAAGCAAGCTATGCAAAGATTTGCAAACAAGGTCGCGCTGGTAACCGGCGCGTCGACCGGCATCGGTCTGGAATCCATCAAGCGAATCCGGGAGGAGGGAGGAACGGTTTTTGCCGCTCACCGCCGCGGGAAAATCGATATTGACGGCGTCGCCTCCGTCAGTCTCGATGTGACGGACGAGGAGAACTGGGCGCGGGCCATCACTGAGGTCGTTGCGACCGCTGGCCGGCTGGACATTCTCGTGAACAATGCGGGCGTGCGTGAAAGCGGCTCCGTCGAGGAGACCAGCCTTGAGCAGTGGCACCGTCTCATCGATACAAACCTGACCAGCATCTTTCTCGGCTGCCGGGCTGCCGTGCCTGCGATCCGCCAGGCAGGCGGGGGAGCGATCGTCAATGTCGGCTCCATTACCGGCATCCGCGGAACGGAGAACATGGTCGCCTACAGCGCGTCGAAGAGCGGCGTGACCTCGATGACCTCCTCGCTCGCGCTCGATCTGGCCCGCGATAACATCCGCGTAAACGCCGTCTGCCCGGCGGCGATCCGCACGCGCATGGTCACGACCTGGTTGGATTCCGCCGACGATACCGATGCGGCCGAGGCCGTTGTCCTCGCGAAACACCCGATCGGCCGTATCGGTCGGCCGGACGAGGTTGCTAGCGTTATCGCCTTTTTAGCAAGCGACGATGCGTCCTTCATGACGGGGATGTCCATTCCGGTCGATGGCGGCAGAAGCATTCGTTGAAAACAAGACATTCGAGGAGGATTCCCATGGAGAATATTCGTTTCGGTATCGTCGGCTCCGGCTACATGGCCAAGCTGCATAGCTTGGCGCTCAGAAACATCGGCGCTTATCTCTGGCCGAAGCTGCCGCGCATCGAGATGGTGCGCATGGCCGATATCGTGCCGCAGGCGGCGAAGGAGGGGGCGGAGCGCTGGGGCTGGCAGAGCCATACTAGCGACTGGAAAGAGGTGACGCGGGCCGATGACATCGATGTCGTCATCATCATCACGCCCAACGATAGCCACGCGGATATCGCCATCGATGCCTTCGCCCATGGCAAGCACGTCTTCTGCGAGAAGCCGCTCTCCAACACCGTGGCCGAAGCCGAACGGATGACTGAAGCAGCCAAGGCTTCCGGCAAGGTGAACCTCGTCAATTTCTCCTATCGCACCTGGCCGGGGATCGAGCTTGCGCGCCAGCTCATCCGGGAGGGCGAACTCGGCGACCTGCTGCATTTCGAAGGACATTTCTTCCAGGACTACGCGGCCGATCCGAGCCTTCCGTTCTCCTGGCGCTTCAACAAGCCGGTTTCCGGTGGCGGTGCCTTCGGCGATATCGGCTCCCATATCATGGATATCGCCTGCGCCCTTATGGGACCCGTCGAATCCGTCACCGCCAAGACGCGGCGTCTCTATGAAAAGCGTCCCGTCAACGGGCTGGATGCGAAGCAGGTCACCGTCGATGACCTGACCGCCTCGCTGGTCCAGTTCTCGAACGGCGCCCTCGGCTCGGTCCATGCTTCATGGGCGGCAACGGGCCATAAATCCGACCTGAGCTTCTCTGTTACGGGTACGAAGGGAGCGCTCTCGTTTAGCTGGGAGCGCAACAACGAACTGCACTTCTTCAGTGCCGACGATCCCCAACGCGTCGGCGGCTTTCGCCGGATCATGCTCGGGGGCATTCATCCCGAGGCAGACCCGTTCTGGTATGCGCAGGGCCAGGGGCTCGGCTATGGTGAAGCCTTCGTCGTCACTGCCCGCCGCGCCATCGAGGCGGTCATCAACGCGAATGCGAATGCGGCGCCGAACTTCGCGCAGGCGCTTCACATCAACCGCGTCATTGCCGGTGCATTCCAAGCGGCGGAAGAGGACCGCTGGGTCAAGATCAAGAAAACGACCGCGTTCGACTGAGATCATATCATGGCACAGTACAAGATCGTCATCATCGGGTCAGGGCGGATCGCCGACGTTCACGCGCTGTCCGTCGCGCGCAATCCCGGTTTGCAACTCGCGGGCTTCGTGGACCCGTTCGGCGGACGCCATTTCGGCGAGAAATGGTCTATCCCGCGATACGAGACGTTCCCTGCCGCCATTGATGCCTGCAAGCCTGACGCGCTGGTGATCGCCTCGCCGACCGAAACCCATGTGTCCTATGTGCTGGAGGCCTGCCGCCTCGGCCTGCCGACGCTCTGCGAAAAGCCGGTGGCTTTTTCGCGAGAGCCGATCCTGGAGGCGATTTCGGCCGTCGCGAGCAGCGGTATCCCCGTGGTTCTCGGCTTCCACCGCCGATTCGATGCCTACCGGCAGGAGGTCCACGCGCGCGTCAGGGCAGGAGATGTCGGCAAGGTGGAGCATATCCTCCAGCTCAGCCGCGACCCCCGCCTCGCCGCCCGCTCGGAGCTATTACATCAGGGCAATATCGTCGCCGATATGGTCGTCCATGACCTCGACGAATTGAACTGGCTAATGGGCGGTCTTCCGGAGCGCGCCTATACCCGACTAGACCGCAACGCTGACCCTACGCTCGCGGAGATCGGCGTTTTCGATACCGCCAACATCATGCTCTCGTGGGAGGGCGGGGCGGTTGCTCATGTATCGGCGACGCGGCGTGCGGCGCATGCCTTCGAACAGCGGCTCGAAGTGTTCGGCGGCGAGGGCCGGATCATTTGCGAGGACCCGCGCATCAGCCCGGTGATTTTTGACGGCGCGAAGGACACCCGCATCGGACGTCGCTTCGAGCATTTCTGGGACCGTTACCGGCCCGCTTACCAGGCCGAGATCGACCATCTCGGCGACGTACTCGCGAAGGGTGTCGCACCCCTTTGCACACTGGAGGACGGGCTTCGGGCCTATGATCTTGTCCAGCTCGTCCTTTCCTCGGTTCAGGAAGCCGACAGGACCTGAGCCGGATATCGATACATTTTATGGAGGAATGCATGACGGAGAAAAGCACAGTCGGGATCGGTATGATCGGTCACGCCTTCATGGGTAAGACCCATTCCATCGGCTATCGGGACATTCCCGTGATCGCGCCGCTCGACGTGCCGCGCCCGCGTCTCAAGGCGATCTATGGGCGCGACACCGCCCGGCTCGAGGAAGCCCGCGAGCGCTACGGTTGGGAGCGCGCTGTCTCCGACTGGCGCGAGATCATCGACGACCCCGATATCCAACTGGTCGACAACGTCGGTCCGAACTCCATTCACGTCGAACCGATCATCGCCGCCGCGCGTGCCGGCAAGCATGTCTATTGCGAAAAGCCGCTTGCGCCCGACGCGGGCCAGTCCTTCGAGATGTGGAAGGTCGCCCACGAGGCGGGTGTGAAGCACATGTGCGCCTTCAACTACCGCTTCTTCCCCGCCTTGCAGCTTGCACGCCAGATGATTCATGATGGCGAACTCGGCGACATCTATCATTTCCGCTCGAATTTCCTCGTCTCCTCCTCTCTTTCCGAAAGCCGTGTGAAGGGCTGGCGCGACGACAAGTCGCTCGCCGGCTCCGGAGCGCTCGGCGATCTCGGCTCGCACCATATCGATATCTCCCGCTTCCTGCTGTCCTCCGATCCCGTCCGAGCTACGGCCGTGACAGGGATCGCGGTCGGGAAGGCCGGCGATGAGCAGCGCATCGAGACCGACGATCTCTTCGCGGCCCTTCTGTCCTACGAGAACGGGGCGCTCGGCGTGCTCGAAGCCTCTCGTGTCGCCGGCGGTAACATGGTGACCAGCCGCATCGAGGTCGACGGATCGCGCGGCTCGATCCGTTTCTCGATGCAGAACCTCAACGAGCTGGAATTCGCCGGCACGGACAAGGCCTGGCGTCGGATCAACGTGCTGCGTGATGGAGATCCCTACCAGAAGAACTGGCTGCCACCGGGACACCCCCTGGGCTGGGTCGACACATTTAGCCACGAAGCCATGCACATGCTCGCCGCCATCGGCGGATTGGGCGAGATCGCGCCGGTCGGCGCCACATTCCGCGACGGCTATTATTGCGCGGAAATCGTCGACGCCATCGTTCGCTCCGCCGCCGAAGGCGCGAGCGCAAACATTACCTATCGCACGCTGTAAGGACCGGACATGGCAAGGGTATTTATAAGCTGGCCGGGTTATAGCGCGGCTGACGAAGACACCGGCGCGCGGCTGGTCGCGGCGGGCCACGAACTTGTGCTGCAGCCGAAGACGGGAAACCGGACCGCCGAAGAGCTCGCGGCGCTGCTTGCGGATTGTGACGCGGCGATCGTCTCTACCGATCCCTTCACACGTGAAGTACTGGCGGGCGACAGGAATTTGAAGGTTATCGCGCGGGTCGGTGTCGGTACCGATTCAATCGACCACGACGCCGCGCGGGAATTCGGTGTCGGCATCTCCATCACACCTGGCATGAATGCCGAGACGGTGGCGGACCAGGCGCTGGCCATGATCCTCGGCCTGATGCGCCGCGTGGTAACGCAGGATCAGGCCGTGAAAGCGGGCCGCTGGGATCGGGTGGGGGAGGCGACACCGACGGAGCTTTACCGCAAAACCGTTGGCCTGATCGGCGCCGGCATCATCGGCAAAGCGGTCATCCGCCGTCTTCTTGGCTTTGGCGTGCGCGTGCTCTATTTCGACGCGATGGTCGAGCGCGTCGATGGCGCGGAGCGATGCGGCTCATTGGAGGAGTTGCTGGCGAGTTCAGACATCGTCTCGCTACACGCGCCGCTTTTGGCGGATACCCGAGAGCTGATAAACGCCGAACGTATCGCTCGTATGCGAAAGGGATCTTATCTGGTCAACACGTCGCGGGGGGGCCTCGTCCACCAACCCTCGCTGTTTAGCGCACTTCGCTCCGGCCATCTCGCTGGTGCCGCCCTTGATGTCTTCGAGGTCGAGCCGCCCGGCTCGGAGGCGTTGGCTGACGTGCCGAACCTCATCGCATCGGCCCATATCGGAGGGATCAGCAAGGAGTCGATCGCACGCATGACCCGCTCCGCTACGACATCCGTGCTCAGCGTGCTGAAGGGAGAAATCCCCGACACGGTGATCAATCCCGATGCGTTACGCATCCGTTTCGCAGGAGCCTGACCATGGAGAAAACCCGGACTTTCAAGCAACGGACACGGGCGCGAGAACGCACCGTCGGGACATGGATAAAGACGCCGTCCAGGATCGTCACCGAGGTTTTGTCTGGCTCGGGCCTCGACGTATTGTGCCTGGATTCCGAGCACGCGCCGTTCGACAGGATGGATCTCGACGGCGCGATCCTCTCTGCGCGAGCGCAGGACATGCCGGTCCTCGTGCGCATTCAAGCGCCTACTGCTCCGGAAATCCTGAATGCGCTCGACCTCGGCGCGACTGGCGTGGTGATCCCGCATATCTATGACGCAGCCAGGACGCGGGAACTTGTCTCTTCTTGCGTCTATGCGCCCGGCGGACGCGGCTATGCGGGCTCCAGTCGCGCAGCCGGATACACACGGGTCAAGATGGCGGACCATATTACGGCTTCAAACGATCTAACGACGATTGTGGCGCAGATCGAAGACGCGGAAGCCCTGTCCAGTCTTGATGACCTAATGACCATCGATGAAATCGACTGCTTTTTTATTGGTAGAGCAGATCTGGCCGTTGCTCTGGGCGCGCCTTCAGCCGTTGCTTCTCAAGTAATCGAGGCTTCCGAGAAGATTTGCGAGGCGGCGGCTCGCCATGGCAAGGCCGTCGGAATGTTTGTTCCCGACCTGGCCGAAATCCCACGTTGGAATGAGCTCGGGGTCAGCCTGTATTTGCTGGAGTCCGATCAAGTCTTTTTGCTGAATGGTGCGTCACGTCTCAAACAAGCAGTGTACCAAGGATGCGGGCTCTAATCGCCAGTTCCTTCGTTATCCCGGAGAGAGATCGTTTGGCTATGGTTTCTCTAGGACTGCCTAAGGCAGCCGACAACTGCAGAGCGCGACGGTCGCCTTCAATTACTAAGTCAGAAGGAGACGACATGAGCTCTGCACTGCTCGCGGCTATGTTTGCGTTCTTGAGCGGCGTTCTCCAGCCAGTCCAAGCGACGTTGAATGGCAAAGCCGCGATTGGCGGTTGGGCGTGGGGTGGGCTAAGGCGAGTTCCATAAATCTGCTTACGCCGCTGAGACTTGCCGCTCGACTACAGAATCTCCCAACGACCTGATTTTATTGATGATCGATCACAGTTCGGGCATTGGGAGGGCGATCTCCTGATCTTCCGGCGTGAACTCGGAGAGACCAACGTCACCTCTCTCGTCGAGCGCAAGAGCCGCTATACGGTGATGATCAAGAACCGCAGCCGTCACTCGCGACCGATCATGGACAAGATCATCCATGCCTTCTCACCATTGCCGTCTTTTGCACGCCGAAGCTTCACCTTTGATCGCGGCACGGAGTTCTCCGCTTTCAGGGCTTTGGAAGATGGGATCGGCGCCAGGAGCTGGTTCTGCGATCCCAATTCGCCTTGGCAGAAAGGCGCTGTCGAGAACACCAACAAGCGCATTCGACGCTTCATGCCTGGCGATACGGATCTGTCCAACGTCGCTCAGAAGCAACTTGTCGACCTCGCCCATCACCTGAATTCGCTGCCAAGAAAGTGCTTGGGCTACAAAACACCGGCCGAGGTCTTCATGGCGCATTTGCGTGAATGCGGCTGATCCCCTACCCTTCAAACGCCCATGTTGCACTTGGTGTAGATTCTCCATACTGTTTGGTTCTATTCCCAGCAGAGTCGAGCTTAAACACCATATCGGACAGCACAGACCAATCAGAGTGCTCATTTGCACTGCGATTTCCGATAGCGATTGAAGCGCGAAAGAACCTGCCGCCTGACATTGTGACGATCCCTCAGATCAAATCGGAGCCAAGGCTTTTCCTGCACGGATGATCAAGCCTTTGGCTTTCGCCCCGCCTTCATTGGTTCTGGCTTGCCTTCGGACGGTAACGGTTCAGAGAAAAACTCCGAGATATCAATCGAGAGCGCGATTGCAAGTCGATCCATAAGATCAATGGAGGCATTGTGCTTGCCTCTCTCCAAATCGCTGATAACGGTTCGGTCCACCTGCGCGTCCACAGCGAGGTTCTCCTGTGTGACTTTCCGCGAGACCCTGAGATTTCGCAGGTTCCAAGCTATGCGAGCGCGAGTGTCCATATCTCATGGCCACCATCTTGCATTGCGTTAATCCATCGGATATATCCGACATATTACCATTGTTGTCGTAGTTGATCGTCGAATGATGCGATGAAGGGCTTCAAGAGGAGACGTGCAAATGGAACTACGCCAGCTCTCCTACTTCGTCGCGGTGGCCGAGGAACTGCATTTCGGCCGGGCGGCCGCCAAGGTGCGCATCGCCCAGCCGGCGCTCAGCAATCATGTGCAGGCGCTGGAGCGCGAACTTGGCTGCGCGCTGTTCATCCGCTCGACCAGGCGGGTGGAACTCACAAGGGCAGGGGAGATCTTCCACGAGCGCTGCGTCGGGATCCTGAGCGAGGTCGATCTGTCCGCCGAGATCACCAGGGCGGTGGCCGGCAAGACGATAAGGCAGATCAGGATCGGCACCGTCTATCCGGCGACCACCGGCGTGCTGCCGGCGTTTCTTTCAAAGATCGCCCGCAAGTACCCGGATATCCGCATCCATATATCAAGCGGCAATACCGGCGACATCATCCGCGGGCTGGAAAGCGGCCAGATCAATCTCGGCTTCATCCGGCCGGTGGAAAACATCGGCTCGTTGCGCTTTTCCTCGATCGCCCATGAACGGTATCTGTTGGCGGTGGCCAGGACCAACCCACTGGCCGGGCAGGGAGAGATCGCCATCGACGATCTGCGTTCGGAAAGGATCATCGCCTTCAATCGTAAGAACCTCTCCTATACCGAACGGTACTTCAACGAGAAGTTCGAGGAATACGATCTGACCGGCAACATCGCCTATAGCTGCGACGACACCTATTCGCTGGTGTCATTGGTCTCGGCAGGCCTTGGCATCGGCTTTGCGCCGGAATGGACCGAGGGTCTGCCGAACCGGACCTTCGAGCTGAAGGCGGTCAGGGGCATCGACTTCAGGATCGGGCTTGGCGTTGCCTGGAATAAAGAGGATCCAACCGCCTCGCGCGACGACATCGTCCTATCGCCCGCTCACTGGCGCGGCCGGGCAGGTAAGCCATCTTCGCCGCAGCTCATCTGGGATGCGGGCGATGTGACGCCGCCTCGCGATTCTGCCATGTCCGCCTCCGTCTGAACCTCCCCTTTGATTGCGGCCATCGCGTCCTGCCCCGGCTTTTGGTCCTGCCAGGCTCGCGCCGCCGGCAACGGCTTTGCCGTCCTCCACTTCGTTGCGGCCCTGCGGGTGCAGGCAGCGCTTGCAGCCCGGCTTTCGGACCGCCGTAGCAGGTCGCGATGGCCGCGACCTCGAAACGGAGGTTCCAACATGAGCAGCCAGCAATCCAATCAACGATCCGATATCTACAGCCGCATCACCAACACGATCATCGCCGATCTCAAACAGGGCGTGCGGCCATGGACCAGACCCTGGACGACGGGACATGCGACAGTCGAGGTCGGCCGGCCACTGCGCCACAACGGCCAACCTTACACCGGGATCAACGTCCTGCTGCTGTGGTCGGAAGCCATCGCCCGCGGCTTTGCCTCATCCCGCTGGATGACGTTTCGCCAGGCAATCGAACTCGGCGGCGCCGTTCGCAAGGGCGAAACCGGCACGACCGTGGTCTTCGCCAGCTCGTTCATCCGCACCGAGACGACCGAGACGGGGACCGAGATCGAACAGGACATTCCATTCCTCAAAGCCTACATGGTGTTCAATACCGATCAGATCGCCGGTCTTGATGGCCGCTTTGACGACGGCGCACCTCACCAGGATCCGATGAGCCGCATCGGCGATGCCGGCCGCTTCCTTGCCAATACCGGGGCGCTGATCCGCCACGGAGGATCGGCTGCCTATTACGCCGCTCAGCGTGATTACATCCAGATGCCATGCCCAGATGCCTTCCGGGACGATGCTTCCTATGTCGCCGTCCTCAGCCACGAGATCACGCACTGGACCGGCGCGCCGCAAAGGCTTGATCGCGATCTCAGCCGCTACGCCAAAGATAGGAGCGATCGTGCCCGCGAGGAGCTCATCGCCGAACTCGGCAGCGCGTTTCTCTGCGCCGATCTCGGCATTGTCCCGGAGCTCGAACCACGCCCCGACCACGCATGCTATCTCGATGGCTGGCTCAAGGTTCTGGGCAACGACAAGCGTGCCATCTTCTCGGCGGCAGCACATGCCCAGCGCGCGCTCGACTACCTGCATTCCCTGCAGCCGGAGTGCGACGAGGAGGAGGCGGCGTGAGCCGTCTCTTCCTTCACTCAACTGTCTCTTCCTTCACTCAGGCATAAGAGACGCGGATGCGGATCACCGTAGGACCCGATAGCCTCGCGACCGCTTCCTGCGCAATAGGGTGAGCAGGAGATCGACGGCTTTTGCCTCGCTGTCGAAGATATTGATCTTCTGCTGCCCGCGGCTGCCGATGCGTCCCCAGCTGCGCACCAGCGATGTCCCGCCGAAGAGGTTCGGCTCGATCGACAGCGCATAAAAGCGGGCCATGTTCTTCGATGGGTCGATGCGTTCGATGTAGAGACGATAGGGCTGAACTGTCATGCGGGCAGAATCGCAAAGACCAGATGCCCGCGTCCAACGACATTTGTGAATCGATCCGGCTGGATCGATTCACGTTGGTGATGTCGCCTCGTCAGATCTGTGATGCAGTGAACAATCCGACGAATTCCGGATCGGAATAATAGCGCAGCTTTGTCGCGACGATGGGCCGCTGGCCGGCGATGAACAGCAGCTCGGTCTTGGCATGCATGTTGCGGACTTCGTCTGGCGTCAGAAGTGGTCGGGCGACATGCTGCTCGGCGAAGGAGAGGCCGGTCCTTTCCGCATCGAGGGCGCGCGCCGCGGTGTTGAACACTACGGTCTCCTGGCCAAGCAGATCGGATACCAGACGGGCGCTGTCGTGATCATTGACGCCGAACACTTGCAGCACGCCGGCGTTGGACAGAAACGTGCCGGCACGCTGGCCATAGGTGGCGCGCAGTTGATGAATGTCCTGGATGATCGGCCAGAGTTGCACACCGTAACCTGCCATCAATCCCATGGCCCGTTCGATCGGCGCCAGATGACCAAGGGCGGTAAACTCGTCGAGCAGATAGAGAACAGGTGGCGCAGATGGATGCGGCGAGGGTAGGGTTCGCGCAATCTCGGTCAGGCTTTGGGCCACCAGCAAACGCAGCCAACGCGAGTAGACCGCAAGCCTGTCTGGCGGCAAGACCAGGAACACGGTCGCCTTGTCTGCCTTGAGGTCAGCGAACCGAAAGTCCGATCGCCCCAACACCCCGGTCATGCGCGGACTGTCGAGGAAATGCGTGTGTCGTTGGGCCGCCGAAAGCACTCCGCTGGCCTCACGGTCCGACTTGCCGAGGTGGCGATTGGCAGCCCGCGCAATCAGTCCGTTGACCGCGTCACTTGCCTGCATCTCGTCCAGCACGGCACGGAACGCTTCCGGCGCCAGCGTCAGCAAATGCCTGAGTGTGGTCAGCGTGCGCCTGTCGTCTGGCTGGCTGGCGATCACATGCAGCAGCAATCCAGCAATCAGCGCTTTGGCTTCCTCGTTCCAATGCGCATCACCTGACAAGCCCGGTTCGTCGAACACGAGTGCGTCGGCAAGTGTCGTCGCATCCTCGGCGACATCGACGCTGTCTGGATCAACGCCGTCGATCGGATTGAAGGCAGCCGAAGGTCTGCCGGTGATGCCGAATGGATCGAGGATATGAACCGGCCCGAACGTCTCGCGCGCATCACCGGCGATGATCGCGTTCTCGCCTTTCGGATCGATGCAGATGATCGAGCGGTCGGCGGTCAGAAGGTTCGGGATGATGGTGCCGACACCCTTGCCGCTGCGCGTCGGCGCCATGGTCAGAAGATGAGCCGGCCCGTCATATCGCAGCAAGCGACCGGAACCTTGCGCGCGGCCGATCAGCAGGCCACTGCCCGCCTTGGTGAGTGGCGCAATCTCTCTTCGGCCGGCAAAGCGCGCAGACCCGTGCGTGTCGTCGCTGACAGTCCCAAAATGCGTGATCAACGGAACCGACAACAATCGAATGAACAGCACGATGGCAAAGGCCATCACCACCCAGTCGCCGACATGCCAGACGATGTCACCTCTGCTGCCGCCGAGGATCACGCGTCTGAGGTAGTCGATCCCGAAGTAGACGGTGAACACGACAAGCAAATAGCCGACCGCACCCATGACAAACGACTTGGCATATCGCAGCGGAAACGTGATCAGGGCGACGATCGCCCAGAGCGGATCGCGGGACGCCAGGCGCATCATGTTTGCGAAGGCGGTCTTGATCTCGTTGGCATGGATCATGATGCCGCGCTCCCGTTGCCGATATTGCTAATAGACGGGTCGTGCGGCCGTGGTTCGAGCAGATCGTCGAACAGATCCCGATCGCCATCGCGGGTGAGAAATTTTGGCAATTCGGATCTGAGCCAGGCTGCCAGTCCGCCGCCGATCTGCACATCGCGATCATTCTCCAGCCGATGCAGCACAAGTGCGCCGATCAACACCTTGCGGCGAGTGTCGATGGCGCGCTCCTGCTTGCTGAGCCGGATCTGCAATGTCTTTCGCTGCGCTTCCAGCTGCGCCAGCCGTTCCCCAATGGTTTTGCGTGCCACTGTCGTTGTCTCCCTTCTCGTCGATAAGCGATCGGCCCGGCGCCATCAGGACAATGACCGCACACGATCGCATGCCCGGATGCTGCAGCGACGGGTGCATGTCGGCTACCCGCAAATCTGCGCGTGGAAGCGACCGGGTGAACGGCTTACGAGGTCATCGGGAGATTGCCGCGTGCTCCCACCAGTGCCCGAAGGAGCCAAGCGACGAAGGCACAAGGGCGCACTTACGAGTTGCTGGCGCAACTCAAAGCGCGGGCCGGCGGACCGCTAACCAAGGGGACATGTGATGGCGATCTATCACTTCAGCATGAAGCCGATCGCCCGTAGTGGCGGGCGCAGTGCTGTCGCGTCCGCCGCCTATCGCGCCGCCGTGAGACTGACCAACGAGCGCGATGGGCTGACGCATGATTTTAGCAACAGGACAGGTGTCGAGCATGCCGAGATCGTCTTGCCGGCTCGTTCTTCTGGCTATTGGGCGATGAAGCGATCCGCCTTGTGGAATGCCGCCGAGCGTGCCGAGAAGCGAAGTGACGCCCGGATTGCCCGGGAATTCGAAGTCGCCCTGCCGCACGAACTGACGCCGGATCAACGCCTGGTGCTGACGCGTGCGTTCGCGCTCTATCTCGCCAATCGCTATGGCGCTGCCGTCGACTTCGCGATCCATCGACCAGGCGAGGGAAGCGACATCAGAAACAGCCATGCGCATCTGATGATGACGACGCGCCAGCTGACAGAAGCCGGTCTTGGCGACAAGACCTTGCTTGAGCGGGAGAACAGGTGGCTTCTCGCCAACCACCTGCCGCCATCGCAGCTGCAGCTGAAGGAACTGCGCCAGGCTTGGGAGCATCTGGCCAACTCTCACCTTGAGAGGGCCGGCCTCGATATCCGTATCGACAACCGTTCGCATCTGGAAGCCGGGATCACGATCGAGCCGACCGAACATGTCGGTGTGCATGCGACCGAGATCAATCGTCAGGGTGGGGCAGTCTCTCGCGCGCGCATCTCACCGCAATCGGCCGAGCGAAATGCCGAGACCATCCGCAGGCGCCCGGATGAGATCCTGAAGCTGATTACCAACGAAAAGAGCGTCTTCAACCGCTATGACATTGCCAGGGCTCTGCATCGTTATATCAACGACGATCCGCAGACCTTCCAGAATGCTTTTGCCGCGGTCATGGCGTCGAAGGCTCTGGTCGAGTTGAGGCCCGACAGTTCAAGCCTTCGCGGCCGTGACGGGGAGGCGCGCTATTCGACGGTCGAGATGGTGGCAATCGAGGGCGCGATCGCAACAGCCGCCGTGGCGATGAAGGCGCGCCAAAACCACGGTGTGGCGAAGCGCAATGTCGATGCTGCGATCGCCGCTCAGGACAGATCGATCCAGGCGGGGAATCCTTCACCGGGGCAGGGGCTGTCGGCGGAACAACGCCAGGCGATCGAGCATGTCACGGGTCCAGCTCAGATCGCCGTGGTGATCGGCTTTGCCGGTGCCGGCAAGAGCACGATGCTGGCGGCTGCCC
>NZ_JAILYH010000090.1 GCF_019793435.1 Rhizobium redzepovicii
CCGCTATGACATTGCCAGGGCTCTGCATCGTTATATCAACGACGATCCGCAGACCTTCCAGAATGCTTTTGCCGCGGTCATGGCGTCGAAGGCTCTGGTCGAGTTGAGGCCCGACAGTTCAAGCCTTTGCGGCCGTGACGGGGAGGCACGCTATTCGACGGTCGAGATGGTGGCGATCGAGGGCGTGATCGCCAGCAATGTCATGGCGATGAAGGCGCGCCAAAACCACGGTGTGGCGAAGCGCAATGTCGATGCTGCGATCGCCGCTCAGGACAGATCGATCCAGGCGGGGAACCCTTCACCGGGGCAGGGGCTGTCGGCGGAACAACGCCAGGCGATCGAGCATGTCACGGGTCCAGCTCAGATCGCCGTGGTGATCGGCTTTGCCGGTGCCGGCAAGAGCACGATGCTGGCGGCTGCCC
>NZ_JAILYH010000091.1 GCF_019793435.1 Rhizobium redzepovicii
CGACGAGGAGGAGGCGGCGTGAGCCGTCTCTTCCTTCACTCAACTGTCTCTTCCTTCACTCAGGCATAAGAGACGCGGATGCGGATCACCGTAGGACCCGATAGCCTCGCGACCGCTTCCTGCGCAAAAGGGTGAGCAGGAGATCGACGGCTTTTGCCTCGTTGTCGAAGACATGGATCTTCTGCTCCCCGCGGCTGCCGATGCGTCCCCAGCTGCGCACCAGCGATGTCCCGCCGAAGAGGTTCGGCTCGATCGACAGCGCATAAAAGCGGGCCATGTTCTTCGATGGATCGATGCGTTCGATGTAGAGACGATAGGGCTGAACTGTCATGCGGGCAGAATCGCAAAGACCAGATGCCCGCGTCCAACGACATTTGTGAATCGATCCGGCTGGATCGATTCACGTTGGTGATGTCG
>NZ_JAILYH010000092.1 GCF_019793435.1 Rhizobium redzepovicii
ATGGTAATCGACTCGTCATCGGCCAGATAACGCACGAAGCGCAGCAGCTCCCCGATTGCCTCGCGCGGCGCATGGCCGGCCATGACGACGTCGCTGACGGCGATCGCGCCGGCATTGATGAAGGGGTTGCGGGGGATGCCGCTCTCATGCTCGAGCTGGACGATCGAGTTGAAAGCCGATCCGGAGGGTTCGCGCCCGACCCGCTTCCACAGCCCCTCGCCGACCTTGCCGAGCGCCAGCGTCAGCATGAAGACCTTCGATATGCTCTGGATCGAGAAGGCAGTGTCGGCATCGCCGACGCGATAGACTTTGCCGTCGACAGTGACGATCGCCATGCCGAACTGCTTCGGGTCGACCTTGGCGAGCTCGGGAATATAGTCCGCGACCTTACCCTCGCCGATCCGCGGCTGGAT
>NZ_JAILYH010000093.1 GCF_019793435.1 Rhizobium redzepovicii
CACGAGCGCCATAAGACAGCCGCTTGCCGCCCTCGAAGGTGGTGCGGATCGCCGGATGGGTCTTGAAGCGCTGGAATTCCTCGAAGGGATAGAGATAGGGGTTCTTGTAATTGAGGTGGACGACGAAGCCGACCGCCACCAGATTGTCTTCCAGGTGATAGAGGAAAGAGCCGCCGCCGGTCTTCATGCCGAGCGGCCAGCCGAAGGAGTGCTGCACCAGGCCCGGCCGATGGTTCTCGGACTTCACCTGCCAGAGCTCCTTGATGCCGATACCGAACTTTTGCGGTTCACGGTCTTTCTGCAGATCGAACTTGGCGATCAGCTGCTTGGCGAGCGAGCCGCGCACACCCTCGCCGATCAGCACATATTTGCCGAGCAGTTCCATGCCGCGGGTATAGTTCGGGCCGGGCT
>NZ_JAILYH010000094.1 GCF_019793435.1 Rhizobium redzepovicii
CTGCACATCGTCCTCGAAAGCGGTGACGACAGCGCTGATGATCCAGTCGGTCCGGGTGCAGGCAATGCGCGCGGTCGCGACTGTGCGGACGAACCAGCCGGGGCGGCGCATGTCGCAGGTCCAGGTCGACGTCCCGGTCATCGACAACGGATTATCGGGCGCAATCGACCAGACTTCCTCCCGCAATTGCCGGGTCGAGAGGCCGGTCTCAGGGTGTTCGGTGAGCCCGGTATCCTCGTGGATGTGATACTCCGTTCGGGCGGCCGAGAGATCGCGGACGACCTGCCGCTTCGTCGCGGCGGCCGCGTGCTCGATGTATTTCGGCAGCGGATCGGGATTGGCCGGTTCCTTGATGTCGATCCGCTGGTGCTCGCCGAGCATCGGCAGCCCCAGGCCGAGTGCCGCGATAT
>NZ_JAILYH010000095.1 GCF_019793435.1 Rhizobium redzepovicii
GCTCAACCCGACGGTCGGCGATGTCGCCGGCAATCTCGCCAAGGCGCGCGAGGCGCGTATTGACGCGGGCCGGGAGGGCGCGCATCTGCTCGTCCTGACCGAGCTTTTCATCTCCGGCTATCCGCCTGAAGATCTGGTATTGAAGCCCGCCTTCATCCGCGCCTGCTGGAAAGCAGTCGAGAGCCTGGCTGCGGACACTGCCGATGGCGGACCGGGCGTCATCATCGGTTTTCCCAGGCGGGACGCGACCGGGCGCTACAATTCCGTCGCCGTGCTCGACGGCGGCAAGGTGATTGCGGTGCGCGACAAGATCGACCTGCCGAATTACGGTGAGTTCGACGAGAAGCGGGTCTTCGACCAGGGCGCCATGCCGGGGCCGGTGAATTTCCGCGGCGTGCGCATC
>NZ_JAILYH010000096.1 GCF_019793435.1 Rhizobium redzepovicii
GGGTAATTCTGTTCGTTATAGACGATGAAGCCGGTATCGACCGCAATTTGAACCCCGGCGTAATCGGCGTCGACCGTCGCCGTATGGCCTCCGGCCCGTGCTTGGCTTTCATAAAGCGTGACGTCGTGCACCTGACACAGCGCCCAGGTCGCGGAGGCGCCCGAGATGCCGGAGCCGATGACGGCGATCTTCAGCCGGCGTGGAGCTGGACGGAAGTGCGCGTTCATGCGGCATCCCTCGTGGCATTGTAGGCGGCGAGCTCCCGGTTGCGGGCGAGTGCGTGATCGACGATCGGTTTAGGATAGGTCTGTCCAAGCGCGATGCCGGCCTCGTCGAGCATGCTCCTCGGCGCCTCGAACGGCCGGTGGATGTATTTTGCCCCGAGCTCTCG
>NZ_JAILYH010000097.1 GCF_019793435.1 Rhizobium redzepovicii
CCCGTCTGGTATCCGATCTGCTTGGCCAGGAGACCGTAGTGTTCAACACCGCGGCGCGCGCCCTCGATGCGGAAAGGACCGGCCTCTCCTTCGCCGAGCAGCATGTCGCCCGACCACTTCTGACGCCAGACGAAGTCCGCAACATGCATGCCAAGACCGAGCTGCTGTTCATCGCCGGCCAGCGGCCCATCGTCGCGACAAAGCTGCGCTATTATTCCGATCCGGAATTCGTCGGATTGTTCACTGCATCACAGATCTGACGAGGCGACATCACCAACGTGAATCGATCCAGCCGGATCGATTCACAAATGTCGTTGGACGCGGGCATCTGGTCTTTGCGATTCTGCCCGCATGACAGTTCAGCCCTATCGTCTCTACAT
>NZ_JAILYH010000098.1 GCF_019793435.1 Rhizobium redzepovicii
GTGTGAGGGCGACATGAGCGGCATTTTCTGCAGCCTGCGACAGCTTTCGGTCACCTATGGGCGCGACAGGAATAGCGCGGCCGCGCTCGATGGCGTCGATCTCGATATCGTCGCCGGCGAAAGGCTGGCGATCATCGGCGAAAGCGGCTCCGGCAAGAGCACGCTTGCCCGCGCGCTTGCCGGCCTGCTGCCGGAGGGAGCGAAGGTCGGCGGCGAGATGCTCTGGCCCGGACTTGGTCGTCCGCCGCGCCCAGGCCGCGACTTCGGCTTGGTTTTCCAGGATCCAGGCTCCAGCCTCAATCCCGTCCTGACGGTCGGCGAGCAGGTTGCCGAAGGCGCCAGGCGCCATCTCGGCCTCAGCTGGAAGCAGGCCTATGTC
>NZ_JAILYH010000099.1 GCF_019793435.1 Rhizobium redzepovicii
CAGGCTTGGGAGCATCTGGCCAACTCTCACCTTGAGAGGGCCGGCCTCGATATCCGTATCGACAACCGTTCGCATCTGGAAGCCGGGATCACGATCGAGCCGACCGAACATGTCGGTGTGCATGCGAGCGAGATCAATCGGCAGGGTGGGGCAGTCTCTCGCGCGCGCATCTCACCGCAATCGGCCGAGCGAAATGCCGAGACCATCCGCAGGCGCCCGGATGAGATCCTGAAGCTGATTACCAACGAGAAGAGCGTCTTCAACCGCTATGACATTGCCAGGGCTCTGCATCGTTATATCAACGACGATCCGCAGACCTTCCAGAATGCTTTTGCCGCGGTCATGGCGTCGAAGGCTCTGGTCGAGTTGAGGCCCG